>CAWGCJ010000019.1:0-83266 GCA_963821095.1 uncultured Acidimicrobiia bacterium
CTCCAAAGACCAGCATGAATGCGGCCCAGGCGGCGGCGACGGCAACCATCATCGGTTCGAATGGGTCGTTGATCAAGGCCGTTCGGAAGATGGACAGAATGGAGTACATGGGGTTCAAGAGCATGGCGACCTGGAGAGGCTCTGGCAGGGTTTCAATTCGTTCGACTCCCCAGAGAACTGGGGAGAGCAACAACCACATTCGGGTCAGGTGAGGAATCAGGTTCCTAGCGTCCCGATTGGGAACGACGATTCGCGCCACGAACGCTCCGATGCCCAGGGTGAAGAAGAAGATGATGACGATCGCTACGGGTAGCAGCGCAATGCGATAGGTCGGGACAACGCAGGTGATGGTCGGGTTGCTTGCCGCTTGCAGGCACGAAATCGGGCTGACGAGCAGATAGAGGACAAATAGTGAGGGAATGAACGTGACCATTGAGTCCATCACAGCTGCAAGGGGCAGGACCATTCGGGGAAAGCGCACGTTTGCGATGAGTTTTGCATTGCCGATGATGATCGCCGCAGACCCCGTCAGCCCAACGCTGAGGAATCGGAACACCAATATGCCGACGATGAGGTACGCCAGGTAGTTCGCGTTCGAACGTGACGTCCCCTTGATAATGACTCCAAAAACCAAGAAGTAGACCCCGGCCATGATCAGGGGGTTGATGAACCACCACACTCGGCCCAGTGTGGTGCCCGCAATGTGGCTGGCAAGGCTGCTGCGCGCCAAGGCAGCTGTGAAGTCACGCCTCTCCCACAGCTCACGCCAATAAGAAGAGCGCGACACGTTGGTGGGTGCCGTCGTGGTCGCCATCTGGGCGCGAGTGTAGGGCTGTTGGGACGATCTGGCCGGTCGCGTACGTGGCCAGACCCCGACCGCGGGTACCCGGTAGTTGCACCTCCCACTAGCCTCGCGGGGTGAATCGAAGTGCATGGGTTGGCCTGGCTGTAGGGCTACTGATCGGCGCCGGAGGCATTGTCGGAATCGAGGCGCTGGTGGGCGACTCGGACTCCGCTGTGACGACAACCGTGCCAGCGGCGGCTGAGACTTCGACCACCCTCGAAAGGCGCGTGTGGGTCGATGCCGCCGAAACCGTTGTTGGCCCCGCAGTGATGATCCCGGAAGGCCTGTCGCGAGAGGGCAGCGAAGTGGTATTTCGCTATGACCTTGCGACGCTGGCACCGCTCGCCGATGTCGAACCTGCTTGGGAGTTTGTCTCGCCGCAGAGTGGCTTTGTTCCGGCGGATCCTGCCGACCTGGACCCCATCTATCCGGTGCGGTGGTCACTGGTGACGGCCGGTGGTGACATCGCCGGAGCGGCCAGCAGTCCGAGCGCCCGTGGCGCCAGATTTGAGGTCGGCGAGGACTTCCAGTTGGATTCGATCGAGGCGGTCCGGATCGACGAGTACCGCATTCCCGTGCCGATTGATGTCGAGTTCGAGCTATCTGCGGGGGCACCGCGCGTCGAGGTGGCACCGGGGGTCGTCGTGTCGCTCATCTCGGTGGTTGATCAGGGTGAGCAGGTCATCGTCCAAGTCGAGGTCGTGAGCGATGACGCCCTCAACCGTGAGAGCCTCACGATCGGAGGCGTCGGTCCCGAGTGGCGCAGTGCGGTACGGGAGGCCGAGGGCAGGCCTCGCTTCAACCTCCGCTTGGGAGGCGAGGATCGCTCTGGTCCGCTGCTGCTGCGGGCACGTGGGTTCGTGTGGCTGCCTGCTGCCGAGGTCGTCTTGGTCACGCCGGGAGCCGGCGGATGACCGACGACGTTTGGCGTGAACTGCTCGAGTCCCCATTCGACGAGGATGCGCCGCATCGGAGCGGCGACGGGGGTGGCATCGGGCGGGCTATTCGCTTTGCCGCGATTGGGCTGGCGACCGGCGTGCTGCTCGCCGGAGGCTGGTTGTGGCTGACCGGTGACGCTGATGTCGAGGTTGAGGCTGCCGTCACCACCACGACCACAGGAGCGCCGGAGGCGGTCGCCGAGGGGTATTCGGTTGGATACGTCGAGGTCGGCGATGGATTGGGTATCCGCCCTGAACTGATGTACGTGCAGGGATCTGACCTCTACGTAGTGCTGACCACGATGGTGCGCAGCGATGTGGATCCCGCCGCCGCGGAGACCTTCAAGGGCGGGGAATGGATTGTGACGGGCGGGGCAGCTCCCGTGGCCGCGACCGCGGAATTCTCCAATCCACGTTCGCTCGGGGTCGTTACGGTGCGGTTCTCCGCCGGAGCCGTTCCACCGGATCAGGCCGCAACGCTACTCCTTACGCCGGCCACACCGCGAGTCACCTATGACCAGGAGCTCGAGTACACGACCGAGGGACTGCCATTCGAGACGACCGAAGCGGTGCGGTTTGGCATCGACTACGGCGACGCAGCAATCGTGGTTGACCGAATTGCGTTCGACGCCAATGTTGGCGTCGTCGACTGGCATGTTGTGGGCTCCGACACGGTGCGGGCCCGGGTCGAAGCAGTGGTGGTTCTGCTCGACACCGCCGGCGGTGAAGACGATCCGGCGACGCAGCTCGTGTCGGAGGGCGCGGCGCGGCCGTTCCTCGCCGAGGTTCCTCACGAACCGGCGTTGGGTCACTCCCGGGGAGCGGTCGAAGTGATTCGGCGGGTCGGCAACGAGGTCGAGGCCGACGACGTCATCTCATCCGTCGTGGTGCTGCTGACGATCTCGGTTCAGGACGTGGCGCCCGGCGAACCGTTCGAGATCCCGCTCGATGGAGTCGCCATCGCGGGTCGATGATTCCTGAAGTCCCATTTCAGGGGCCACTTTTGGGTCTTTGTGCCCCTTGCCGGTGGAAGCGATGGATGAGAGGATCAAGTATTGGAGGTCTACCTCCAAGTGATCTAACGACGACGGCGGTGCGGCGGGGAAGGTTTCCAGGGGCGCACCGCCGTTCGTTCGCGTCTGGGGTTGTCGGCGCGGTTCAGATTCCTTGCTCCGAGCGGGGCTACCAGCCTGCTGCGAGGTCGCTTCGGTCGAGGAAGCGACAGACCGCTCGGGTGACGCGGGCGTCGTCTTCTAGGCCGGAGGGATCGGCATAGTCGTCGGCGAAGTCACCCTTCGCCACGAAGTACTCGATGGCACCAGAGAGCAGACGCCGCTCCTGGAAGGTGTAGTTGTCGGCGTCGGCGATCAGCGTGGTGAGGGTGCCGGCGATGGATCGAGCCAGCTCAATGTTCAGGATCGGCGACGTCCTCGCTCCGAGCTCGATGACTCGGAGATGGGCCTCGACTCTGGTGGCGTCTTTGTGGAGTTGATTTGCCGGTCGAGCGCGGCACAGTTCGAGGAATCGAAGCCGCTCATCCTCGGGGAGCACCGACTCGGCGACGGCTTGGGCCGGGTCGTGGGTCATTTGTGTGATCCGATCACCCCGTGACCCTACCGACGATTTCGTCGACCCGGTAGGGATCGGTCCATGTGGTGGGTTTGACTCCGTTGACGGGTTGCCAAGCGCCTTGATCGACCCTGAAGCGCACCCGCCAGTTGTAGGACACGACGGGATCGACAAACTGGCTGGTTTCGTAGCTGTGGGTGATGTCGCCGTTGGGGTAGCCGACCAGCTCTCGGAAGAGGTCGGGTGTGACTTCGGTTTCTGCGCCGTCGCCCCATTCGATCGAGACGCTGGTCACCACGAACTCAACGTCGACGACGCGCCCGGTGACGGGAGAGACGATGGTTTCGATGACCGGGTCAGGTGGTTGTGCCGCGATGTACGTGGGGAGTCCGGTGACCCCTATGGCGGGATTAAATTCGGGGTCGGGTTCGACGAAGTCGAATGACTCCATCAGTTCCCAGACCAGGTCGAAGACGATTTCGATCTCCCACGGTTCACCCTCACATCGCTCGAACCAGGACTCTGCGATAAACGGTCCTCCGGGTATCCCATCGGGGTTGAAGTAGAGCAGGTTGCGGGTCCCGTCGATTCCGAACGACTCCCACCCGGTATAGACCGAACGTTGATACCAACAAACCCCGGTGCCATCGTCACCCACGGCTGGATACAGCGGCCCCGGCACCTCGCCCCGATCGCTGTAGACGACCGTGTCACCGCCGGCGAGGCGGCAGTGGACCCTTTGGACGCCGAAGGCATCCGATCTCGTACCAGCAGTGGGCGATCTCATCTGCCGTAGCCGTGGGTGCGGCGTTGACCAGGATTGCGAGGCAAATGGTGAGAATGGCCGTAGCTTGTCTCATGGGCGCCACTCTCGGTTTTGGAGGTCACACTCCGGCAGCCACGAACTTTCGGGCGTGCCGCCCCCGTATCGGTCCGCGAGCCGCCAGCCAAGCTCAGCGTCTTCGAACGGCCACAGAACCAAGATCAAGTCCTCCTCGCTGCCATCGACCCGAAAGGCGGTCCCGTCTTCGGTGACGTGCTACGACAAGACAGTCGGGTCTATCGAGCTTGATTTCGTAGAGCTCCACCTTGTATGTCGTCTGGCGTGGGCTCGCTCGATGAAGACTGCTTCGGGTTCGAGCGAAGTGGCTACCAGAGTCGTCGTAGAGCAGTTCGGCGCCGACGAGATCAGCGATTTCCTCTGAATCGCCGTCGCAGACGGCCCTATACATGCTGAGTTCGAGTTCCGTCACCAACTCCAGAACTTCGGCTTCTCGCTCCTCCAGCGACAGGGTGGTGGTCGTCGAGGGCGCTTCCGTGTGTTGTTGTGGTCGGTGGCGTGTGTCGTTGTCGTGGTCGGCGCGGCGGTAGTCGTCGTCGGGAGCCGCGGTCGTGGTGGTGGTGGCGATGGCCACGGCGGCGGTGGTGTGGAGGTGCTGTCGCCGCCGGTGGCGAGCGCGACGACGAGTGCAATGAGGAGGGCCGCAGCGACGCCCAGCGCCGAGCCAGATCCGGTTCACTCCGCCTTCCCCCTGATGGTGGTGGATGCCCGAGCCAAATGGTACGCCACCAGTGGTACAACTGCCCAACCACGATGGGTTGTCTTCGGGCCGGGTGTCGAGGCGGCGCGGCGAGGGTCCCCGTCGGTTCGTGCTCGTCATCGACATCGAACGGCCCCCTTGCTCCTCGCCGTCTGATGCAGTATAACATTGTTTAACGATATGTCGGTAGCCCGCAAGGGAGGGTCCGAGGTTGTTGGTTCGCTGGGATACGAAGGCGATGCGGTCGCTGGCCGATGTGATGCGCAGTGTGGCGGCCGACCTCGACAGGGTTCCCACGTTGGTGGCCCGAGACATGCAACCGGTAGGTCGGATACCCCCGCATCTCGGTGGCACGGCCGAGGCTGCCGGCTGGTCCGCGGCGGCAGCCGCCGACTTGTTTCGTCGCGCCGACGATCTCGATCAGGCGGAGATCACGCTGGAGGCACTCGGTCTCGCCTGCCCCAACCCAGATCGGCCGGGCGCAGTCTGGGACGCGGGATTCGACTTCGGCTGGAATCTCGAGGACCTTCTTCTCGATCAGCTGAACAGGATTCGAGCCGAGAAGGAGCACGTTGCCGCCGACCTCGCGTATTGGTGGGAGTCGGAAGCCGAAGGGGCCGCAGCGGCGATCGTTGCACTCGAGCGGCGTCTCGCCGAGTTGGCAATCGAAGAGCTACGTATCCAGCGAGGTCTGATCGCGCTCGCCGGCGCGCCGGGGGCCGACGAGGCGGCAGCCGAATTCGACTCGATGATTGCCTACCTCACGCACGAGTTGGCGGTCGACCGCCCCGAGCGCTCACTTCGACCTCGCCATCGTGATCGGGGCGACCGACGAGATTCGATCGCTGCTCAACGAGTCCTTCTTTGGAGATGTCTCCCGCCTTGAGCTGCTCGAGATCGAGCGCATCCTCGGGTCGCTCGACCCTCCCGAGTTCAATGCAGTGATCGAGCGGCTCAATGACGACGAGCTCTACCGCTGGTTCCACGAGCTTGACGGAATTCGCGGCGGCAATCTCGACCTCGACGAGGAGCTGCATTTGTTCGAGACGATCGCGAGGCTGGGCGCCGGCGACACCCTGTGGCGCCTTGCGAATGCCGAGTTCGGCGAACGATTCGTCGAGATCGCCGACGCGGTCACTCGGCTGGCCCCAGCGGAAGCGGCTATTCCATTCATCACCCGTTGCGCCGAGATGGCGACAGAGTCGGACGAGGCCGCTGCCGCGGCCCTGGTTGGGCTTGACCGTCTTGCGCCGGCGGACCAGCAGGTGGCCCTGGTGGTCCTGGCCGATGCCGGTCTCCTTGGTCGGCTGCTGGAGGTGGTGGACGGTCTTGATGCGTCGCCTCGTCGGAGAGCGGGACGATCCGATCCCCGTCGAGATGCTCGAAGGTCTACGCGACGGGCTGTGGGCGCCGATCAAGGCGCTGGGCGGTCTGACCATCCAGGGCGTGTGGGACCACCACGCGTTTCGACGCAGCTGGTCCCGGCTTGGTCAGGCGTGGCAGTTGCTGTTCGCCGATCCCGTGGGCTTCATCAAGGCGGTGGTCGACCTCGATGGTCTGATCCACAATCCGGCGTTCTGGATCGGAGGCATCATCCCGACCGTGGTGCTCAGCCTGGTCGGCGGAGGAGCTGCCGGGCGGCTGGCGGTGGCCGGACGCCTCGGGCGACGGGCCCAGTACATCATCACCCACATCGATGATTTGGTGGCCCGGATCCGTCAGGTGGTGGGCCTACGTTGGGCCGACGAGGTCGGTGCCATCTCTGATCCCCGCTTGGCCAGAATCGCCCGGGAGATGGGGGTGAAGATCGACAGCTTGCTGTTCGAGCGCCGGCACCTCACCGTGGACGAGTTCATCGAACGATTCCGAGACGGCTCGATCCGAGGCGAGATCCCGATCGAACTGCTCGGGTTGACCGTTGAGGAAGCGCTCAAACTGGCGCAAGCCAACCATCTCGACCGCATCCGGGAACTGCTGCTTGGATCCGAATGAGGGGCCTCACTCCTGAAGCGCGGCGACGATCTCGAGGATGTCGTCGCCGTAGTCCTCGAGCTTGCGGGCGCCGATGCCGGAAATGTTGATCAGATCCCGTTCCGTCTCAGGGCGAGCGGCGGCGATCTCCTCAATGGTGCGATCGTGGAGGATGACATAGGCGGGCACCCCGAGGCGCTTTGAAGCGTCGAGCCGCCACGCCTTCAGGGCTTCGACCAGTGCGGGCGATGACGGGCCTGCGCTTGTCGCAGTTCCGACATCGGCGACGGGAACTTCGAGTTCGGCGCCGGTATCGAGCACCACGGTTACCAGACCCCGCCCCACGCTCGAAACGGTGCCGGCGAATCCGCCCGCCAGGGTCACATAGTCGCCGACGAGGGGAGCGGGCTTGAGCCGGGGTGGCTTCCTCCAACGCTTTGGCGGCGGTGGCGGCTCCGGTTCGTGCGAGGCCGAGCCATCGAGTTCGGCAAGGAACGGCGAGGGGCGAGCGGCGTCAACCAGCACTACTGCCTGCTCTCGGGCCCTGGTGAGCGCAACGTGGAAGACTCGGCGCTCCTCCTCGAGGTCGGTTGCTAGATCGTGAGGCATCGCACCACGATCGGCCCCGAACACGATGACGTGGTCCCACTCCATCCCTTTGACCCGGTGCACCGACGACAGAGTCACGCCGCCCTGTGTCGATGGTCGATCCGTCGCAGTACGCAGCCAAACAACGAAGTCGTCGAGGGTGGGGTGGATTGCGGCGGCCCTTTGCACGGCGACAAGATCGTCGAGATGGCTGGAGCGAGAGGCATTGCCGCGCCCCGAATCGAGGGTCCTGGCCGAGGAGCCAAGCCCTATCCGGTCGATCAGCACCGCCAGCAGTTTCGGGGCCTCGCCGGCAGAGGCAGCCTCGGCTGCCACCGTGATGTCGGCGACGAAGTCGTCCCAACGGGCGGCTTGTTTGCCGTCGAGCTGCATGCCGAGCCCGATGAGCTCCTCCAACGAGGTGGTGCGGCGCCGGATCAGCTCGCGTGAGAGCCGGGTCAGGCCACGCGACGGTCGCCGAATCGCCTCGAGCGCATCGTTGCGTTCGATCCGTTCCGGGCGCTGGGCGATGCGCAGCCAGGCGAATAGGGCGCGCAGAGTCGTGCGGCGCAATGATTGTGCGTTCAGTAGGTCGTTGCTTGGTATCTGGCCGTCGCTCAGCGCAGCTTTCACGGGAATCAGCGAGGCGTTCACTCGGGCCAGGACGGCAATAGATGCCGGTTCAGCTCCAGCGTTCATCCACAGCTCGATTTGGTCCCGGCATGCCGCCGCCAGCTCCGGCCCCGCGACCTGCTGCACGTCGAGAGCTCCCGCGTCGTCGTCTCCAGCTGCGGCGCGGATGGTCTTGTCGATGCGTCGGCGGTTGTATGAGAGCAGATGGCCGGCGGCGGCGACGACCGGCTGCGGGCATCGGTAGTTGACCTCGAGTGCGTGGTGGCCGGCACCGGGGAAGTAGAGCTCGAAGTCGATGAGGAATCCGGGGTCGGCGCCGGCGTAGCCGTAGATCACCTGGTCGTCGTCGCCAACGCCGAACACTTGGAGTTGTGGTGAGGCGACCAGCCGCAACAGGAGCAGATACGCCGAGGTGAGGTCTTGGAACTCGTCGACGAGGAGATGACGGCATCGATGCTGCCAGCGGCGCCGCAGGTCGGGGTCGGTGAGGAGCACCTCGATGGCCCCGTAGACCTGCTCCCCATGATCGACGGAGCTGCTGTCGTAGAGGCGAGCGCGATAGGCCTCGAAGACCGAAGAGAAGCCGGGCACGTCGTCGCGACCGCTCTCCACCTTCTCGGGGTCCATCAAGCCCGACCGCACCTGTTCGAGTGCTTCGAGGTAGGGACCCATCGGGTCGGCGTTGGCTCGGCGCGGGACGGAGATCAGGCCACCGAGCAGGTTTCGTACCGCCATCTCGTCGATCAAGTCGAGCCCGGGGCGTGCCTCACCCAAGATGGCCCAACCCAACGAGTGGATGGTGCGCACCATGGACCGCTCGGCGTCGAGGCGCTCGCGGAGCTCGGCGGCGGCTCGGGCGTTGTAGGCGACCGCGGTCAGGAATTGGGATTCGACCCGGCGGTCATCTCTCAGGTGGCGGAGCCGGGCGGCCAGCGTCCGGGTCTTGCCTGAGCCGGCGGGGGCGATGATGCGAGCTGCCCCCGTTGGATGGGCAACGGCCTCGGCCTGATCTGGTGCCAAGCCGTCGTCGCCGGCATCGACCGACGGGCCGATGAGTGTGGTGGCTCCGGCGTCGATCGTCTCGCCATGGACGACGGGGAGGTCGAGCTCCGGCAAGGGCTGACGGGGCCCACCGTCGATCCAGACGGCTTTGCCATCCGAGAGTTGCGCGTCGCCGGGGCCATCAGCGGTGGCGCCGAGCCGGGCTGCCTTCACGGTCCACCACCACTTGGGTTCGCCGTTGCGGGCGTCATAGTTATTGGAGAAACAGAGGAAACGAAGCCGTTCGAGCGGGAAGAGGAACCCAGCACCCAATCGCCAGGGAGGGTCATCGTACGTCTCTGGGCCGGCCAGCGCGTCGTCGGCGGCGTCCCACTCCACCACTCCAGGGGTGCGGCTGACCCAGTTACGGTGCAGATCCTGGACGAGGATGTCGAGCCGTTCGGCATCTGCGAGAGTGTCGGCGTCGATCCTCGCCACCGGCACGTCACTCCAGGCAGCGGGTACGGCGTCGCCGGCACGCACCACCACCCCGCGCCCCAGCTCAACAGGTCCCGGCCACGTCATCGTTGGCAGGTTAGGTGGAGCCAAGGACAGATTATTGTCGGGCCGCGAACATCGATCGCTGCGGCGCCTACGCGGCATCTTTGCCGGAGTAGTGGCCAGCCCGTAGCAACAGGGCCGGTCCCAGCGGTAACGATCACGTAGGCGTCACGCACATCTCTTGCGATAGGGGAACCGGACAATGAGGAAACGCTTCGCTGTATTTGGAATCTGGACCGTGCTTTTTGTCATGGTCGCCGGCACCGCTGTGGCGGTCGAGGGCGACATTGGCGACGACGAGTCCCCGGAGGTGATTCGACCGGTCGTCACGCCGGTGTGGGACGACGAGAACGCCGTGGTGATCGTCACCATCGGCGATGGTGAGACCGATCCTTGCGAGGGTGTGAGCTACGAGCGGGACGAGGCAACCGGGGAACTCACGATCTTCGTCGATGGATCACCCCTCGGCGACGGCGTCGTGTTGCCGGCCGGCTGCATCGTCCAAGACGGAACCGGCCCGAACGGCCAGCAGAATCACGGCAGCATGGTTTCGGCGGTTGCCAGGAACCTCTCTCCGCATGACCTCGATGTCCCCAAGGGCTGGATCATGCGGGAAGTCGCCAAGGTCAAGCCGCCCAAGGTCAAGGCTCCAAAGGTGAAGCCGCCCAAGACTGATGACCCGGACGACGGCGATGACGACGACGAGTTCGACGACGACGACGACGGACCGAAGAAGCCGAAGAAGGACAAGGCTCCCAAGGTCAAGAAGGAAAAGAAGCCGAAGAAGCCGAAGAAGGTCAAGAAGGACAAGTAGGGCAACAGCAGACCGTTGGGTTTCCCTCCCAGGCGGTTCGCCCGCTCCGCAAGACCTGATGGGTCCTCGCAATCCCCCCTGCGAGGACCCATCAGGTGCGTCTGGGGTCAGAAAGGGCAGGACTGACCCGCACCGCTCCGCAAGAGCGGAAGACCGTGGATCTAGGTCGTGCCCGCCATCGCCTTGCGAACCGCCTCGATCCAAATCCCCTCGTTGGCGGGATAGGTTCCGTCCTGCCCCTTGAGCCGAGGCATGTCGGTTCGTCCGGCGTGATGGACGCCAATGACGTCCCAATCCCGGTTGAATACCGGGCTACCCGAACTGCCGTGTTCGGTCGGCGCCCGGTAGTGGAGTACCCGGTCGTCGTAGTCGAGCAGCACGTTGTCGTCGATCGAGTAGGACAACTCGCGACCCTGCGGGTGGCCGATGACGTAGACCCGCTGCTTCCCGTCGAGGCGGGGGCGTGCCTTGGTCACACCACACGGCTCGAGGGATGCGACCGGTTCGGCCAGCGCGATGACGGTGGTGTCGAGTTGCCGGGGCGGTGAGGACCACAGAATCCGATGGGGGTGGAACGTCGGTGCTGCGCCCCCGTCATCGGCGAGGACCTGGAAGGTGATCTCGGCCTGGTCGGGAGTCAGCGTGTCATCGGTGCTGGGGTCGTCGGCGATGACGTGGCTATTGGTGACCAGGACGGCGGTTGTGTCGCCGCTGCCGATCAGGTCGCCGCGTTCGACCAGAAAGCCGGTGCCGACGGGGCGGCCACTCGAATGGGCGATGTGGGCCACGGCGCGGCTGCGTGCCATACCGCGCTGGTACCACGAGTGGGTCACCATTCCGGTTCCGCCGAGGACCTTCTCGAACGCTGAGTCGGGCATGGCGCTGTCGGCGGCAACGTCGGCGGGGGCCAATTCGAGCCGGACCCCCTCCGAGCGTTGCAGCATCTGGGCCCGCAGCATCGGCAGGATGCGCCTGCCCGGTTCCGAGGCGCTGTCGAGTTGCCACACCTCGATGAACTGGCGCAGGGTGCTGGCGAGTTCGAAGGCGTCGGCCTGGGGGTCGGCGGTGTAGCGCTGCGCCCACAGGACCGCGGCGTCGTGACGTCCGAGAACCAGACAGGCTTCCGTGGCGAGGGCGGCGTCCCACGGGTCGGCGGGTCGGTACGGGTCCTCGAGGTGCGTCTCGGCAGCGGCGAGTACCTCCGTTGCCACGATGGCGGGATCGGGGAAGCCTCCGATTCGGATGCCTTCGCGCTCGGCCCGCATCACGAGGGCTGCCGCATTGATTCCGTGCCAGGCGCACCCTTCGGGATCGCCCTCGTAGGCGCCGGCATAGGGGGTAATCGCGTCGATGAATTGTGTAGTGCGGTGGGGTCCACTGGTCTCCCCGGAGATCACCAGCATCTGCTTGGCGGCGCGCCCGAGCAGCCCCTGGGCCTCGAGCAGTTCTTGTGGGGTCGGCGCTCCGCGCAGCACATCGTTGAGGAGTGGCTCGGCGGCCGATGGCATCCCGAGCTCGATCAGAGCCTGGGCATACTCGCAGCGCACGAAGGGGGCTTGCTGGCCTGATTGCAGGAGTCCCTCGGCGACGACCGTCATGGTGCGGAAGAACCGTTTGCGCCGCAGCTGGCGTAGCACCCGCATGGCCTCGCGGGCCGGGTACGCCTGATCCGTTGACCGCAGGTGGTCGAGCAGCTCGTCGCACAGCCTGGCCGCCTCGGGTCCGTTGTAGCTCTCCACCGCAGCGGCGAGGTCGTAGTTGAAGGCGGCTGGGTCCCAGGTCACTGCCGCGCCTCAGTCGGCTTCGTCGAGCAACGCGGCCAACGTGGCGCGCAACTTGGGTCCGTGGAGGTACTTGGCGATGTCGTGTCGCCACGTGCCCCAGTTCTGTTCGTTGAGATCGACCACCTGCTCGAGTCCAGCCTTGCGATAGGTGTACTTGAGGTGGGGAGACATGCCGACGACGGGATCGAGCCGGTCGTAGACATTGATCCACTCGCCGCTCAAACGCTCGGAGGGGTAGCCATCGTTGCGAGTCCATCCCGGTTGGAGTTCGTCGGGAATCTCGTCACGTCCCAACGGGCTGCCGACGGTCACCAGGGCGTCGACCGATGGGCAGTCGCCCACCCGCTTGAGGCAGTCGTAGGCGATGACGGTGCCCATCGAATGGCTGACAACGACGTGGGGCCCCTCGGCCTCGGCTCCCTGCTGAAGCGCCATGACCATTCGATTGCGGATCTCGCTCTGGACCGCATACTCGACGTCGGGACGGGGGCGGTGTGAGCTGTCGAACAGATAGTGGTGCACATCGCGCAGCAGCGTCCGCATCAGGCGGTTCTTGAGCCCTCGCGGCAGCGGGACCCGCTCGAGATCGTCGTCGGCGGAGGGGCCCGGGTCGCCGATGTCGTCGCTTTCATCGTCCATCCCGAGTGACGTAGCAAAGCGGTTGGCCCAATCCTGCTCATCGGGCGAACCACCGTCGCGGAATGAAACGTCGACGCCGGCCCCGAGTTGTGGGAGGTCGCTGGTGCTCTCCAGCGATGCCTCCTCAGGCTCCGGATACATGACATCGGCCCAGTAGACCATTGATGACGTGATGCCGCGCGTGCCCAGATCCAACCCCCCGGCATCGGCGAGTGAGCGCTCCCAAGCGTCAAGCAAGGCGTCGGGTGGGAGCTTGTTGCCGATTCCATGGACGAACGTCACATGACCCACCCGATCAACATAGCGCCGACCGAGGCGACTGAGGAGGGGTCAATCCGCCCGGATTGCGGTATAACGGGTAGGTGGACGGTCTGCGGATCTCGATTGGTGTCACCGGGCATCGCTGGCTCGAGGAGCCGCCGGGATTGCGCGAACGCGTCGGTGAGGTAATGCGGCGCATCGCCGAGCCGACGCTTGGTGGGGTGCGCCAGATCGAAGTGGTGTCACCACTCGCGGAAGGCACCGACCGGCTGGTTGCCGAGGAAGCCATCGCCGTCGGCGCCGAACTCACCTGTCCGCTGCCTCTTCCCAGTGATGACTATGAGCGGGACTTCTCGTCGGCGAAGTCGATTGTGGCCTTCCGGAGGCTGGTGGCCGAAGCAAGAGAAGTGGCCGTCGTCGGTGAAGCCGGATCGACGCCGGACGAGCGCAATGCCGCCTATGTCGCCGCCGGTCGAGAGATGTTGGTACGTGCCGATCTGCTGGTCGCGGTATGGGACGGCCTTCCGTCTCGCGGCGAGGGCGGTACCGCCCAAATCGTGGCCGAGGCTCAGGCTCACGAAATCCCGGTGGTGTGGATCCAGGCCGACGCACCGCATGTCGTCGGCCTGCTACCTGCCGTGGCAGGCGAGTCATGGCAAGCTCAGTTGGATGCCGTTCTCGGCTGAGGCCGTCGCCTCCCCGCCTCAGCGCAACGGGCTGACGAAATCGACCAAGCCCATATCGTCGAGATCAAGCATTTCGAGATAGGCCTCCATGTGCTGATAGGCCGCCTGTTCGAAGTAGAGCCTCCGTTCTGGGTCGACCTCGCCCTTGAGGATCGTCACGTGCTTGCCGATGTGCCGGTAGTCGAGAGGAGCCACGTCGTTGATAACCGTCTTGGCGAGCAGGTCGAGGCTCCGAATCCGATGCACCGGTGCCGGATACAGGTCGGGCAGGTCATCGATGAAGAGACCCTTGGCTCGCGGGGATGGTCGCGTCATCCAAGCGTGCGGCACCATGTCGAGGGCGTTGGCGATTCGGTGACAGTTGGCGCCGATGACCCGGTCGGAGAGATCGGCAAAGGCCGCGTTGCCCGCCGCGGGTCCCGCATAGGCGTAGCAGTGGACGGTGGCTCGCTCCTCAGGGTCCCAGCGTGCCGAGCGGCGGACATCCTCAGAGCCTTGGCACTGTGCCAACGCCAACGCCAGGGTGGGAGCAAGCGCCCCGCCCTTGCTGTGACCGGTCACCACCACTTCGACGGGGCCGGAGGCTTCGGCGACCGCGGCTTTGAGGAATTGGAGCAGGGTGGCGCCCGGCGCCAGCCTGGTGCGGAGCCTGAAGGTGCCTTCCATCAGCCGCAGCAACTCGCGGTGGGCGTTGTCGTCGAGCCGGCCTTCGGCGTCGACCAGGCGCCGGCGGATCCTCCGAGCCGTTGTTGAGTTGTGGAGTGCAAGGAGAGCATCGACCCGCTTTTCCGGGTCACGACTCACCGCCTGTTCGCGCAGGTGCTTGAGTTCGCGCAGGTCGGCCCTGAGCCTGAATCGCAACCGGCGCAGCGCCTCGGCCGCCAGGCCGCCAAACGGTCGCAGGATGAACCGAGTGGTGCGTCGCACGGTGTCGCCAATGTCCTCGTCGGCCAGGCGCCAGATGCGCGCAACCGGCCCGGGGCGGGGGCCCGTGGCGTGCATGTGGAGCAGGACGTTGAGTCCAAGTGCGGTGCTGAGCGAGATGGCGGCGCCCCTGCGCTCGGCTGGTGGACCGAACTCCCACGGTGACAGGACGCCGGTCCACAGGTCGCCGAGGAGCCAATCGGATGCCGACACGGGGTTGGTGCCGCGAACGACGACGGCATAGCGATCGGGGATACGGCGGTCGCGTGCTAGGTACATGACGTTCTCGTCGAATGTGGTGAACGGGGCCCGATAGGCGGCCGGTCCCCATACGAGTTCCCAGTTCTCGCCGAGCGCCTCGAGTGTGGCGAGGCCGTCCTCGACGGCGCCATGGAGTCGGGCGAGTTGGACCTCGCCGGGGCGAAGGCTGTGGTAGGCCCGGTAGGAGAGCATCGCCAGCACGAGCATTTCCTGCGTGGCGGTAGCGACGGGCTTCGAGGTCATGGTCGATGCAGCGCGTGCCATGGGGTCCCCTTTGGTGAGGCGGTGGGTTCCGTGAGCGAACTGTTGCTCCCACCGTGCGGCGCGACATTGATTGCGGCAAGGGGAAAAGGACCCAAGCCCGTGGCGCTGCCTTTCTGTTGTGGCGTAGTAGAAGCGCCGCGATTTCTCGCACCCTGGCCACGTTGGCAGGGGCTTCTAGACGAGGTCGACGATCTCCGGTGCGTGGCCGGTTGCCTCGAGGAAGCGGACGAGGTCGTCAGTGTCGATGCCGGTCGTCTGGGCGTTGTCGAGCGGGTGGAAATTGAGACGATCACCGTCGAGCAACCCGCGGTCGAGGAACACCCGAACCTCGGCGGTGTCGTCGTTGATGACTGCAAACGGTGAAACGGCGCCGGGAATGACCCCGAGGTACGTCATCAGACGGTCCGGGCTGCCGAACGAAAGGCGGCCAATCCCAAGCTGATCACCGAGACCCTTGAGGTTGATGGCGCGGTCCTCGAGCGCGACCAGCAAGAACATCTGCGACTTCTTGTTGCGGAGAAAGAGGTTCTTGCTGTGTGCTCCCGGCAGTGTCCCGCGCAGTTCTTTGGCCTGTTCGACGGTGAACACCGGCGGGTGTGAAACGGTCTCTGTCTCGATTCCGAGATCATCGAGGAGGGCGAAGAGTTGCTGCGGAGTCTTCGGTTCGGTCATGAGCCGGACGCTAGCGCGAGGTCACCGAAGGTGGGGGCGTCAGGGCCTTCCCTGGCCCTGGCCGTCGCCCGAGCCGGATCCGTCACCTTGGCCGACGGCGCTGCCTTGGCTGCCGTTGCCCTGGTCGCCGCCGCCGCTGCCATCACCGGACTGTGGAGGATCTGTGCTCGGTGAGCCTGGTCCGTCGCCGTTGCCCGGCGGGTCCTCGTCGGGGCCGGTGTTGCCGTCACGATCACGATCTCGATCACGGATCCGATCGAGGTCGGCGTCCTCGGGAGGCTCGCCTGGGCCCGAGCCGGGAGCGCCGTCCGACCCGGTGGAGTCGGGATTGCCGGCTCCGGGGCCGGGGCCGATGACAGGCCCGGGACCGATGACGGGGCCGCTCGAGTCGGATGAGGATCCGAACCCGCCCCTGATTCGCTGCCGAGTACGCAATCGAATCCGGTTCTGGGCTTGATCCAAACGGGGACCGAGCTCTCCCGGATCATCGAGCACTGTCACTGCCACGACGGCTCGATCCGCGGTATCCGCGATGAGTTCGTCGTCTGCGTTGCGGTCGAGCAGTACCTCGAGTTCTTCGACGCGGTGTGTTGCGGCGAGGTCATGGTCGACCCAGCCGCGCATGCGTTCCGTGACCTGTTTGACGGGATAGAGGCCCTCGCCCGGGACCGAACTCTCGGCTGCCACCGCCGCCCCTACCGGAACCACCACGATGGTGAGGGTGGCAAGCGCGGTGGCGAAGCGGCGGCGGAAGCCGAGGCGGGTCGGGACTGCGGTGGTCGGCGCAGCCCGCAGCGCCTCGCCCATCTGGGCGAGATGGCGCTCCCGGACCCCCTCGTCGATCTCGGTGCGGTAGGCGGCCAATCTCTGCATTGGGTCGTTGGTTGGTGTCATTGCCCATCCTCCGACTCTGCAAGAAGGTTGCGCAGCCGGCGTTCGGCGCGGGCAGTCGCGGCGTATACCGCGGTGCGATTGCTGCCGACAACGGTCGCCGCTTCCTCACCGTCGAGGCCGACGACATGGCGTAGCACCAACAGGGTCTGCTGGCGGGGAGTCAACTGCGCCATGGCATCGGCCAGAACCGGGTCGGTGTCGATCGTGCCGTGCGGGGACGACTCGACACCGACCTCAGGCATGGTTGCCGTGGGATCTTCCGGCCGACGGGCTCGACGACGAATCTCGTCGAGGCACGTGAACCGAATGCTGCGGAACAGCCAGGCTCGTAGCGACCGACCATCACCCTTGATCTTGGGTGCGGCCTGAACCAGTTCGAGAAAGGCTTGCTGGACGGCATCCTCGGCGAAACGTTGGTCCCGCACCATGCCGTTGGCGAAGGAAGCCAGCACATTGGCAGTCTGGTGGTATGCCGTGGCGAAGGCCGCTTCATTGCCGATTCGGATGCCGTCCATGATCTCGTCCAGTTCTGGGTAGTCACTCACCCCCGACCATCCCGATGCTCCCTACGCGAGGAACGTGTTCGCCTCGGGGTTTCGGTAGAGGGACTGCCACATGTAGCGGAGTGCCACGTGCATGCTCTCGGCGTCGGCCCAACAGTCTCCATCTCCGAGATGCTGCCACAACTGCTGGCGCATCTGTTCACGACGCTGTTTGCGGGTCTGGTCTTGTTCGCATTCGGCGGAGGGGTCTTCGCATTCTTCGGCGTGTTCGCGAATGCGCTTGCGTTCCTGTTCGCGCTCCTGCGCGGGGTCGTCGGCGTCGCCGTCGGATGGGCCGTTGGGGCCGTTCGGTCCGGTGGCGTCGTCGGATGGGCCGTTGGGGCCGTTCGGTCCGGTGGCGTCGTCGGATGGGCCGTTGGGGCCGTTCGGTCCGGTGGCGTCGTCGGATGGGCCGTTGGGGCCGTTCGGTCCGGTGGCTTGGTCGCCGCCGCCCTGCTCGCGCTCTTGCTCGCGTTCCTGCTCCTGCCCGGTTGCCGGGCCGTTTCCGTTCTGGTTGCCGTCGCCGGGGTCGGCGCTCACCGCGGTGGCCGTCATCAAGCCGAAGATCAGGGCTACGGCGGTGAGAAGTGCAAAGCGTCTCATACTGGGTCCTCCTGGTTGACTGAGGTTCCAATGGGAGAGACGCCGCGGCCTCGAGAGATTCGACGGTCAATCGAGAATATCTTCGGGTACGCTCACGTTCCGTGACCGATGCCTACTTCACGACCAGCAATGGAGGGTGGTTCCATCCCACCGGGTTCGCCCGAGGGCCGTGGGATGCCAACTCGTGTCACGCCGGCCCACCGACGGCGCTGCTGGTGAGAGCCCTGGAGCGTCTTGTTCCCAATGAGCGCCTCGCCCGGATCACCGTTGAGCTGATGCGGCCCATCCCAATGGCGGGCTTTCGAGTCCAAGCCGAGATACGGCGGCCGGGCCGATCGGTTACCTTCAGTGAGGCGGAGATACTCGACGAGGATCGGGTGTATGCCCGGGCATTTGCGATGCACCTGCGCCGCCTTGACGAATTTGAGTTCGCCACGGCGCCGGTCGTGGTTCCCGACTTCGCTACCGCCGTCGCCGGCGAGTTTCCGATCCGGTCTTCTACGCACGGCCTCGAGTGGTTGTTGTCGTCCGTCGATGTTCGCTACGACCCGGCCGAGTCACTCGGCGAAGGTGGCCCAACCACGGTGTGGATGCGCACCAAGGTACCGATCCTGACCGACGAGCAGCCTTCTCCGTTCCAACGCATCATGCCATTGGCCGATTGCGGCAACGGCGCCAGCTACAACGAGTACCTCGACCGGGTTGTGTTCTTGAATCCGGATCTGGAGGTGTCGCTCCACCGCGAACCGGTCGGGGAGTGGTTCTGCTCCAAGGTGAGGTCGCATTGGCAGCCGGACGGCACCGGCTTGTCGGACGCCGAACTGTTCGACGTGGGCGGACCGGTCGGCCGCGCCGTGCAGAACCTGCTGCTGATGCCCGCCGGCTGAGCACTAGCCCAGCGTCGCTCTGATGACGGCGGACTGCATTCCGTCGGCGACTTCGTGAGTGGTCGTCAGCGAGATGTCCACGAAGCCTGCCGCGCTCAGGCCTTGCTCGTACTCCTCGAACGAAAGGGCGCCGGCAATACATCCAACCCATTCACCGCGCTTGCGTCGATCCTGCGACGAAAGGTGATTCTCGGCCACGACATCGGTGATACCGATGCGGCCGCCCGGCCGCAGGACCCTGGCCATCTCGGACAGCACCTTTGGCTTGTCGAGTGACAGGTTGATCACACAGTTCGAGATCACCACGTCGACGGTGTTGTCCGCCATCGGGACGTCTTCGATGACGCCCTTGAGGAACTCGACGTTGGCGGCGCCGGCCTCGGCCTGGTTCTTGCGGGCGAGGTCGAGCATCTCGTCGGTCATGTCGAGGCCGTAGACGAACCCGGTCGGTCCGACCCGCGTGGCCGAGAGCAGCACATCGATTCCTCCCCCGGAACCGAGGTCGAGCACCGTTTCGCCCTCCCCCAGTTCGGCTACGGCCGCCGGGTTGCCGCAGCCGAGGCTGGCGGCGGCTGCCTTGGTCGGGAGGGTCGCAATGTCCTCGGCCGAATAGAGGGTCGTGGCGAAGTCTTGAGCTCCATCTGTGCAGCAGTCGGTGCTACAGCAGCTGCGTGCTGCGTCGGCGGCCGCAGCGGCATAGCGGTCTCGGACATCCTCGAGGGTGGTCGGGTCGGTGGTGTCGGACATGGCGGCTCCCTGCGTCGTATCGATGAAGTTCGATATGTCGGAGCCTATCAGTCGTATCGACGGACGTCAATATGTCTGATACACTGCGTCCCATGGACCCAACCATCCAGCCCTGTTGTGATCCGGTGCTGGCCGAGCCGATCGACTCCACCGAGGCCGAGGATCTGGCATCCGCCTTCAAGGTCTTGGCCGATCCGACCCGACTCCGGTTGTTGAGCCTGATCGCCAACGCTGCCAACGGAGAGATGTGTGCCTGTGACCTGGTTGCTCCGGTCGGCCGCAGCCAACCGACGGTCAGTCATCACCTCTCGATCCTGGCCGATGCCGGGTTCCTCACCCGAGAGCAGCGAGGGAAGTGGGCCTGGTTCGCCATCGTCCCCGAGCGTGTCGCGGGATTGAGCGACGCCTTGGCTGCTTCCTGACCAGCCGGCCCGGTCTCCTAATCCATGTACGGCTCGCGGCGCGGTCGGACATCGACCTCGATGCTGTAGAGCGATGTTGAGGCGGTGATGAACAGGGTCTTCCAGTCGGGTCCTCCGAATGTGAGGTTGCCTACCTTCTCCGGCACCGCGATGAAGTCAATGCGTTCGCCGGCGGGGTCGAAGACCCAGACGCCCCCTGGGCCGGTCACCCAGATGTTGCCCAGTTCGTCGCACTTCATGCCGTCGGGTTTGCCGGCGACCTCATCGGACTTGACTCCGGTGGCGAAGAGTTGTTCGTTGCCGAGTGAGCCGTTGGCCGCAACGTCGAAGCGGCGGATCAGGCCGTTGGTGGTGTCGTTGATGTAGAGGTGTTGCTCACCGAGGCTGAAGCAAAGACCGTTGGGGGTCTCGAAGAGATCTCGGGGCACCACCAAGTTGAGCGACCCGTCTGGATCGATTCGAAATACACCCTGCCAGTCGAGTTCTTGCGGGCGGACGACGCCGTGGTGGCCATCGCGCCGTCCGTAGTAGGGGTCGGTGAAGTAGATCGCCCCATCCGATCGCACCACGATGTCGTTGGGGCTGTTGAGTTCGGCGCCGTCGAAGTGGCTGGCGATGGTCTCCTGGCTGCCGTCGGGAGCCTCCCGAACCACTGTTGAGATGGCGTGATGACAAACCAGGAGGTTGCCGGCGGCGTCGTAGGTGAGCCCATTGCTCTTGAACGAAGGTCGGCGATCGTCCCTGATTCCTGTTGTGGGGTTCCAGCGAGAGCGAACGTCGCCGGGGATGTCCGAGAAGACCAGCTCGCCGCCGCGGTGGTCCCAGACCGGGCCCTCGGTGAAGAGGAATCCGGTTGCCAATCGCTCAACGGTGCCGTTCGGATCGCGCAGTGGTGTCATCGAACCCTCCTCAGTCGCAGGGCTCGAACACTAGAAGGCGCGGAGGTGAGCAGCGTTCAGCTGCACGGGACGGCGGGGGTGTTGCCGACCGAACGGCACACCCCACCGGTACCGGTTTCAATCGTGACGGTCGGGGCGAAGAAGCTGTTGACCTTGACGATCGTACGGCCGAGCGATCCGGTCGAGATGGCCACCGGGCCAGCAGCTCGCAGGGTGCTCTCGACGACCCGAGCGGTTCCGTCCAGACCAGCGACATCGGACGCCTCTACGGTGATGCCGGAACCGAGGGCTTCGAGGTGCGACGAGCGCACCAGCACTCGGCCATTGGGCCAGTCGAACGATGCCGACAGCAGAATGCCGGCGGCGCGCAGAGTGCTGCGCTTGACCACCACCGTTCCGTCCTGCTCGGGCACGCCTTCATCTCCGGCGCAGCACCCGGCCGTCAACTCGAGGAAGCCGGCAACATCGATGACGCTGTCGACGACCCGGATCGTCGTTTCCTCGGGACTGCTGATTGCGACGAGATTCCCGGACCCCGTGAGCTCCAGTCCCCGCAGGACGAGTATGGCGCCGGGGTCGAGCACTACGCTGCAATCGCCGACGAGGGCGCCGGCACCTCCGACATAACGATCCGTTCCTGTCACGTCGATCCTGCCGTCGGCGTTGCAGTCTGCGGCGAAGTCGGCGGCGTCGGACGGGGCGGCGAGCGCCGACGCCATCGGCAGTACCGCAGCCAGGGCAAAGGCGGCGAAGATCGTGAGTCTTTTCATTGGCGCTCCTGGTGAGGTCAGCTGCGCCGAGCGTAGCGGCGGATCGCCCCGGGAAGCGAGAGATCCTCGCGATCCGTGCACGCACGAACAGGATTGGGGGACGGTCGAGCGCTACGCTGTTGCGATCGTCCCATCTGGCGTCGAGGAGGTCCGGTGAACGTCGCCGATCCATACGCACATATTCGCCTGGCACTTCACGCCGCCTTGGTTGGTGGCGATCCGGGCACCGCGTACAGGCTCGTCCGGGAATTGATGGACGAAGGCGTCTCATTCGACGCGGTTCTCTTCGACTACCTCGGTGCCGTCCAGCGCGAGGTGGGGACGCGCTGGCAGCAGGCCGACTATCGGATCGCTGAAGAGCATGCCGCCTCGAGCACCACGGAGACCGTTGTCGGTTTGCTTGCCGGATCGTTCGACTTGGACGCCGAAGCCCCACACATTGTGGTCGCCAGCGCCGAGGGCGACTCCCACTCTCTGCCGGCTCGGATGGTCTCGGCGTACCTCACCTCGCTTGGATGGCGGGTGACATTCCTCGGGTCAAGCGTTCCATCTGGAGATCTGGGTGCGTTCCTTGCCGACGAGCAGCCCCGAGCCCTCGTCCTGGCGTGCTCGTTGAGTTCGAACTTGCGCGGCGCCCGGGCCAGCATTGAGGCCGCCCACGATGCCGGCGTCCCGGTGGTGGCCGGCGGGCGGGGGTTCGGGCACAGTGGTGAGCGGGCTTCGGCTCTCGGTGCCGACGCCTGGATGGCCGATCCCCGTGGCCTCGACGATCTGTTGCGAACCTGGGATCCCGATCCGGCGGCAGCTGAGGCCGAAGTGTTCGATGGCGGGGACCTTGATGTGCTCGAACAGCTCCGCTACTCGACCGTGGCCGCAGTGGTCGATGCGTTGCCACCGCCGGAAACGACGCTCGATGCCGGATTGTTGCGGGCGGACGTGAACTTGCTCTGGGATATCCTGTCCGCCTCCGTGCTGGTCGCCGACCCGGCCGTGGTCGCCGAGTTCATCTACTGGCACGACGCCCTGTCCCCAGGGAGCGGGCGGGTGATCGCGACCCGCGACCTCGTTGCCGCTTTGCGGGATCAGCTGCCCGACGAAGCTTTGGTGGCGCACACCTACCTCGATCTTGGGCTCGAGATGGCCGATTCGGAACAGGTCTCCTAGAGCTCGTTCCCCGAGCGCTCCCCGGCTGCATAGGCCACGAGGTTGCCGATCGTCGTGGCTGCGATCGCCTCGAGGGCCTCTTCGGTGAAGAAGGCCTGGTGACCCGTGATCAGCACATTTGGAAAGGTGAGCAGGCGAGAGAAGAGGTCATCCTGGAGGACTTGGTTGGAAAGGTCGTCGAAGAACAGGTCCTCCTCCTCTTCGTAGACGTCGAGGCCGAGACTGCCGATCTTGCCCCTCTTGAGGCCGTCGATCACTGCGGCAGTGTCGATCAGCCCCCCTCGACTGGTGTTGATCAGCATGACGCCATCTTTCATCGCGCCGATCGCGTCGGTATTGACCATGTGGTAGGTCTCGGGGGTCAGCGGAGCGTGGAGGGTGATGATGTCGGATCGAGCGACCAGTTCGTCGATGTCGACGTACACCAATCCAACCTCTGCTGCGTCTGGGTTCGGGAATCGGTCGTGGCCGAGCACGTTGCATCCGAATCCGCGCAGAATGGTGGCAACGGCCAGGCCGATCCGGCCGGTCCCGATCACGCCGACGGTCCGGCTGGCGAGGTCGAAGCCGAGTAGCCCTTCGAGGGCGAAGTTCGCCTCCCGTACCCGGTTGTACGATCGATAGATCTTGCGGTTGAGAGCAAGAATCAGCGCCACGGTGTGTTCGGCCACCGACGTCGGCGAGTAGGCGGGAACTCGAACCACGGTGAGGTCGAGGCGACGCGCCGCGTCGAGGTCGACGTGGTTGAACCCCGCCGAGCGAAGGGCGACGATCCGGACGCCGAGTTCGGCCAACTGCTCCAACACGGGAGCCCCTAGATCATCGTTGACGAAGGCGCAGACGGCGTTGTAGCCGCGTGCCAAGCCCGCAGAACGCACATCGAGGTGGGCCTCGAAGAACTCGACGTCGAGGCCGGCGTCGGCGGCGGCCTCGCCCAGGAAGCGTTCGTCGTACGGTTTGCTGGAGAAGACGGCAACTCTCATGCCTGCAGCCTATGCCACCGCCCGTCGCTGAGTGCCGCGAACGCTCTGGATCCCGGTGGGTCCGTCTCGGTCGCAGGCGTCCCCATCCCCTGTCCCCCGAAGGCCCTAGGGAATGATCACTTCGGGGAAGTTGCGGTATGCGTCGAGATCATGCCGATACTGGGCCTGATGGGCCTGCCCACCTCCGTCACGCCACGTGACGGAGGCTCGGAACGTGTTGCTCTTGCGACGTCTGAAGAGATCGGTTGCCGAGTCGAGGAAGACGCGGACTTCCCGGCCGGGACGTAGGACGCCGACTCGGCGAAAGAACGGCAGCTCCGAGACACGAAGGTTGCGGGCTCCCATCAACGGTCGGGAGAACTCAACCGAGACATCGTGGGCGACGTGATCGCCGACGTTGACCAGGACGAGTTCGAACGCTCCTTTCGTGTAGTCGACGTCGAGCACCACGCCGGGTTTTGGTGTGTCGAGCGGAGGTCGCTCGGTCATCAGTCCACCAACTCGAGGCCTTCGTGGCAGACTTCGATGGTCTCGATGGCCACCTCGCTTGACCCTGCATTCAGTTCGGGACCTTCATACCGGCACGGCCACGCTTCCCTGATCAGGTAGCGAACCGCAGGCTCCCGTGATTCGTTGAGGATCACGATCGAGCCGGTTCGTCGCTGCACCGTTCCGCTCATCGCTTGGATGATCCACTCCCAGAACGCTCGATCACCCGTGATGCCTCGCTTGAGAGTGACGTTGGCGTACTTGACCAAACCGGGGAGCTTGCGCACCGTCGGCACGACGTCGCTGCCCTCGCGATACTCGATGGGTTCGATCTCGAAGGACAACCCTGACACTTCGCTGAATGCGGCGACGGCGATTCCGTCGAATTCCACAATGAAGTTGAAGGCCGAATACGGGTCGCGGCGATCGGCGGCCATTGACACACCTCCTGAGTAGCTCCCCACGAGGCTACGCATCGAGTGCGGGGTGTGGAGAGAGATCTGACACGGCTCGAGGTCCCCATCGAGCCGCCACCTGATATCGTTGCTTCGACTGGTCGCCGACCCCGGAGAGGAGGACCTGTGGAAGCCAAAGCAGTTGCAGCGCCAACGCTGCGCGTGTCTGTCACTTCATTCCGGGTGCTCCCGACGTCTGGTGTTCGTGCCTTGTAGAAGGCGCCGACCGGAGAGAAGGGAGCTCCCCCGAGCTCCAGGAGTGTTCTCTGGTGCATTCAGCCAACACCGCCCAACCTGAGCATCGAACGCCGATGCCGGGACCCACCGCCTACGGATGGAACACATCCCTAGCCGCCGACTTTGCGGCCGTTGCTGGGGCCGATCATGTGCCGGCGCGTGTCATCCGAGTCGATCGGGGAGGTGTTCTTGCTGCCACCGCGTCGAGCGTCATTCGCTGTCACTCCGGCCGCGTCGCGACCCACCCCGCCTCCGCTCCCGGTCCGCCGGCAACCGGTGACTGGATTGCCGTCCTCGCCGAGCCAGACGGGAGTTGGATGCTCGACGCCATCCTGCCTCGGCGGTCCACCATTGCGCGGCTCACTGCTCTCGGGGACGAACGGCAGGTCCTGGCTTCCAACGTCGACCTGGTGTTTGTCGTCCACGGACTTGACCGCGATCCCAAGCTGCGCCGTCTCGAGCGGACGCTGGTGATGGCCTGGGACAGCGGGGCGACGCCCGTTGTCGTGCTGACCAAGACCGATCTCGTCACCGGCGGCGGCGATGGGCCCGGGGTCACATCGGTTGTCGCCGATGTGCAGGCGATTGCGCCGGGAGTCGACGTCATCGCGGTCAGCAACGCCACGGGCCACGGGATCGACGCCATCGAACGTCATATCGGATCGGGTACGACCGTGGTGCTGGTCGGGGAATCTGGTGCCGGAAAGTCGTCGCTGGTGAACCGTCTGCTCGGAGAGGAACGTCAGATCACCGCGGAGACTCGTGAAAGCGATGCCAAGGGTCGCCACACCACCACATCTCGCGAGCTGATCCCGCTGCCGATGGGTGGGGTGTTGATCGACACCCCGGGTTTGCGCGGTCTCGGCCTGTGGGAGGGCGGCGACGGCATTGCGTTGGCCTTCTCCGACATCGAGGAGTTCGCCGCGGCATGCAAGTTCCGGGACTGCGGTCACGGCAACGAACCCGGCTGTGGCGTCCTCGCCGCGGTGGAGGCTGGGGAACTCGACGACGCTCGTCTCGCTAGTTACCAGAAGCTCCACAAGGAGCTTGCCAACGAGTCGTTGCGTTCCGACGTGCGGGCGCGGCGTGCCTCCGAACGCGACGGCGGCCGTCGCTACAAACGGTCGAAGGAAGGCAAGGCGGAGTGGTAGGCGATGGCGGCGTACCCGACCACGCGGTTTCGTGGCCCTGCGGTGTCGCCTGAGTTGCGAAGGTCCAGTGTTTCGGGGCTCATTGAAGCGGTAGCCGTGGCGGCCAACAGGGACCGCACCGGCGAAGCGCCGCAGGCTTGATCGGGGTGAATGGCAGCAGGATCGCCGGCGACGATCGCATCGACTGTGGCGCGATCGCGACGTCGGGCCTCCTCATACGGCAAGTAGTGACTCAGGTCGGAGCTGACCACCACCAAGTCCTCCTCACCCCAGCAGCGATCGAGGAAGGCTCCGCCCCGAACAAACGGGACGTGCCCCACCACGGCAGGCAGCAGCTTCCATCCGTCGGTGAGGATGCGCTGGAGAAAGGGAAGCTGGACCTCGATGGCGTGCTCGCGCAGATGGGGATCGTCGGCGACAACTGCGGCGCGGGCGGCGACGAGTCTTTCGCGCAACTCGACGTCGACCGGTACCTCGCCGAGGGGAGTCCGCCATGCATCGAACCCGCTGAGCGCAATCTTGTCGAGCGGCACCGTGTGATTGGGGCCGAGCACTACGGCCGTTCTCACCGTGCGACCCTGATCGAGCAGGCGTCGGTAGGCCGTGGCGGCGACCGGGCCGGAGTACACGTATCCGGCATGGGGAACGATCATCGCGCCGAGCGGCTCCACCCGGCTCGGCACGCGAGCTTCATGGACCATGAGGTCCACGCTGGCGGCCAACTCCGCGGCGTCGGCTGGGTAGAAGCTGCCGGCAACGGCCGGCAGGCGGACGCTGGTCACGGTCGAGCTTCCGTCATCCGAATTGGACGTCGACGCGGTCCCCACGAACCAGCCGGTCCTGAGAATCTGCCGGCGATCTGGTGCCCGCACCCGTCGCAGCGACCGGTGTCGTCAAGCCGATACCCGGCGATTGTGTACCAGTCGCGTTCGACGACCAGCTCACCACAGGCCGGGCACCGGGTGCTTGAACCGGCCCGATCGTGCACATTCCCAACGTACACATAGCGGAGCCCGTGGTCGGCGGCAATGGTGCGCGCCCGCCGCAGGGTGTCGACGGGAGTGGCCGGGGTATCGAGCATCCTGAAATCGGGGTGGAACGCCGTGAAGTGAAGCGGGATGTCCGGACCCAGATGCTCCGCAACCCAAGTGGCCAATGCGGTCAGTTCGGCATCACCATCGTTGTGGCCGGGGATGAGGAGCGTGGTCAGTTCCACCCAGGTGTCCGTCTCGCAATGGGCGTACTCGATGGTCTCCAGCACCGGCTGCAGTGATCCGGCAGCCAAGTGTCGATAGAACTGTTCGTTGAACGCCTTCAGATCGATGTTGGCGGCATCGAGATGGTTGAACAGAGCGGCGCGTGGGGCTGGGTTCACATAGCCGGCTGTGACGGCAACGGTCTTGATTCCTCGCTCTCGGCAGGCAATCGCAGTGTCAATTGCGTATTCGAGGAAGACGACCGGATCGTTGTAGGTGAATGCAACGCTCGTACATCCCAGGCTTTCGGCAACGGTGGCGATGCGCTCCGGTGACGCCGCGTCCGCCAACGTGTCGATCTCCTTTGACTTGCTGATGTCCCAGTTCTGGCAGAAGCGGCACGCCAGATTGCAGCCTGCCGTACCGAATGAGAGCACGGCCGTGCCGGGGTAGAAGTGATTGAGCGGCTTCTTCTCGATTGGATCGATGCAGAAGCCGCTCGACCGACCGTACGTGGCGAGCACGACCCGATCGTTGCACCTGCCGCGTACGAAGCACACACCGCGCTGGCCATCTCGCAGCTTGCACGCTCTAGGACAGACGTCGCATTGCACGCGCCCGTCTGTGCGCAGGTGCCAGTACTCGGTGGGGATCGTGTCGCTTCGGCTGAGATCGAGTTGCGGTGTCATGGGGACTCCCTATTCACTCTCAGGCGAGAGGCTCCGTTTCCGCAAGGGCCAAAGGGCGGTTCGGTCAGTGGCCGGCGTGCGGGAAGCCGTCGAGGCCAAGCACGTCGATGATCGACGCGAGGTCGCGACGCATCGCCGGGCCGGTGGGCAGCCCGGTGGCGTCAACGACCCGGTTGTAGATCTCAAAGGCACCGGCAACGCACGCCGCCTTGAGCGCAGGCTGCGGGCCCAGCACAGCAGCGACGGCTGCAACGGCGCT
Organism: uncultured Acidimicrobiia bacterium; assembly: GCA_963821095.1. Taxonomy (GTDB): domain Bacteria; phylum Actinomycetota; class Acidimicrobiia; order Spongiisociales; family UBA5794; genus CAVPHV01. The sequence goes on from CAWGCJ010000019.1 coordinate 28,319, forward strand.
GCCATTTGAGGCTGTGCCGACCGACGATAATCCGAGGTCGATGAGCTCCCGCCCGGCGGCCAGGCCGGGATCGGTGCCTGGAGTCGCGATGGCGGCCAATTCGAGACCATGGTTGGTTTCGGTGGCGCTCCAACTGAGCATCCGGGCGTGCGAGAGCGTTCAGTAGAAGCACTCATTGGCGAGTGACGTCGTGGTGGCCACCAATTCGATCTGGGTGCGGTGCAGCCCGTCCTTGGTGATGTTCGGATCTGCCATCTCAGGCCCCGTCATGTAGAGGGCTTCGGTGAGGTCGATCATGGTCCGTTGCGCGGCCGGCACGGCGGCCAGCACGTTTGGCGGGATCGGGGGGCTTGCCATGGCGACCCAGGCGCTCCGCTTCTTCACCGCCGCAGGCACCGGATCGTGTGATGGCGTCCCGGGTAGCGGTGTGGGCAGCGACTCGAGATCACATCCCAACAGTCGGGTCACCGTGTCGATGGCGACGACCTCCGAGACGATTCCGACCAACTCGATGTAGCGCCCCAGGCCGATCCCGTCGACGACGGCGTCGACCCACACCCGTGTTGTGGTCGCCGGTGTCGCCGCCAGCCGCGCCACGGCGTCGTTGGCCGCGGCGGGGAGCAGCGGATCTCGGTCTTCCGACCCCCGGCGGTTGGCTCGGGCGAGGTGGGCGATGGCGATTCGCTCCGGCCCGGTCCACCACGTCCCCGGCGCGGCAATGTGGCTCCAAGTTCGGAGGAAGAGCTGCCGAACCTGTGGTGCCACGGTGACGGGGCTCTGCTCGAAAGCAAACATGGTGTTGGTCATTGGCTCTGCTCGAGGTGACGCATCAGTTCCTCGGTGACCCTACCGAACGAGATGCGGTCGATGTCGCCTCAGTCTTTGCCCGCAAGAAACTCGAGGAGTACCGTCTCCAACTCTTCTCCGTGGTCGATGAACAGATTTGTGCCGTGCCGGCTGCCTGTCAGGATGAGCACCTCGGCGTCGGGCCGCACTGAGCGAATCGTCTCAGCGTTTGCGGGATAGGGCGCATCGCCCTCGGCGGCAATCAGCAACACGGGAGCGGTTGCGACCGCAACGCCGCCGACTGCGTCGGACCCCTCGAAGACAGCCGGGGCCGACAACGAAGCAGCGCCGGCGAACTCACGGTTCGCGGTTGCGGTCAAGACCCCGGTACCGCCCATCGAGGCGCCGATACCGAACACCCGAGCGGCTCCGGAGTCGATCGCGTAGTCAAAGGCCGCGGTCACGTCGGTCGAGACGGAAAAGCCTTCGCCTTCCGAGTTTCCGTAGCCGCGAAAGTTGAAGGCGATCGCCGAATAGCCCTCGTCGGCAAGGACCGCCGCAAAGTCGAACCACGACTCCATCGAGGCGGGGAGCATGTGCGCCAGGACGACGAAGTCCTCTCCGTTGCCGAAACGGCGCCCCTCGAGGGTGACTCCGTCGCTGGTCTCGAATGCGACGTCGATGCCCTCGGGTGGCACTTCGGCAGCGGTGGGTGTCGTGATCGCGACTGAGGTCGTTGCCGTGGCCTGCGTCGTGGAGCCGCTGAGGGTCTCCGTCGTTGCGGTGGTGAGGCCGGTGGCAGTGGTCGACGAACTCGAGCCTCCACACGCCGCCGGGATGATGATGAACAGGGTGATGGTGGGGATGAGTGGGCGGAATTTCATGGTGTCGTCAAGCATGGCACACACCCGAATTTCGGTAGCGGTTCGGCGGGTCGTTGCTGCAGAGTCCCCATCGGTGATCCTCGAATGATCATGTGACGCTGCTCCGGCGGTAGCACTTGCCTCATGGCATAGACTTGGGCTCACCGCAATCGAAGGAGCCTCATGAAGAAGTTGTTCAAGCTGGCCGTGTTGGCCGGCATCGTGGCCGGCGTCGCGAAGCTGGTTCAAGCCAAGAAGGCCGAGTGGAGCGGGCTGTCGGAAGCCCAGGTTCGCGACAAGCTCGACACGACGATCGGTCGCAAGGTCGATGACCCCGACAAGATGGCCGAGATCAGCGACAAGGTCGTGTCGAAGATGAAAGAGCGCGGGATGATCGAGTCGGCTCCCTCCGAAGAGGGCAACGGCGGCACGTCCGTGGACGCCGCGGACGAGGCCCCGGCAGGGGAGTAGGCGAGTTCCGGCTCGGCCCTTGCCCTCGCGCCGCCGGACCGGTGGCGCGAGCGGCACATCCCCCTGAGGTGGAGCGGGTCTCGGCGCGCCAAGATGTCACTGCGGGCCGAGCACCATCTGTCGATCGAATTGAGTGAACATGCAGTACCGCACATTGGGGCGAACCGGCTACGAGATCTCCGCGGTTGGCTTTGGAGCCTGGGCCATCGGGGCTGATTGGGGTTCGGTTTCCGATGACGATGCCATGGCGGCGCTCAGCGAAGCCGTTGACCACGGCATCACCTTCTACGACACGGCCGACGTCTACGGCAACGGTCGAAGCGAGCAACTGATCGCGCGGCTCCGTCGGGAGCGGCCCGAGTTCAGAATGATTGTGGCGACCAAAGCGGGACGTCGCCTCAATCCGCACACGGCCGACGGCTACACACCGGAGAGCATCGAGGCCTTCATCGATCGCAGCCGGGTGTACCTGGAAATGGAGACGCTCGATCTGGTGCAGCTCCATTGCCCGCCGACCGACGTCTACTACCGGCCTGAGCTGTTCGCTGCCCTCGACGACATGGTCGAGCGCGGCAAGATCAGGCACTACGGCGTGAGCGTCGAGCGGGTCGAAGAGGCACTCAAGGCTATCGAGTATCCCGGCGTGGCGACGGTGCAGATCATCTTCAACATGCTTCGGCACCGCCCCGCCGAGCTGTTCTTTCGCGAAGCTGCCGCCCGCAATGTCGGTGTGATTGCCCGGGTGCCGCTGGCCAGCGGGTTGCTCACGGGCAAAATGTCCCCAGAGTCCGAGTTTGGTGCCGACGACCATCGGCAGTACAACCGCACGGGCGCGGCGTTTGATGTCGGTGAGACCTTCTCCGGCCTTCCATTCGATGTTGGGCTCGAAGCCATGGAGGAGCTGCGTCCTCTCGTGCCCGACGGAACGACACCGGCGCAGTTGGCGTTGGCGTGGATCCTGTCACACGAGGCTGTCTCCACCGTCATCCCCGGCGGCAAGAACCCGGACCAGGTCGCCGACAACGCCGCTGCGGTGGATTTGGTCCCACTTCCCGCCGAGACCATGGAGCAGGTTGCCGAGGTGTACGACACCTACGCCCGCCCCCACGTCCACCACCGCTGGTAGCACTCCCCGTTCTTGCGTAGATTCCGGCCAATACTGGCCGGAATCTACGCAAGAACGGGTCTACGACTCGATCGGCGGGAGCCGCCGGAAGAGGCCCCCGGGGATGGGAGCGTCGACTCGGAGCAGCGCCAGATGCCACGACGGCGACGACCCGAGCGACCAGCGCAGGAACCACGTCATCAGTCGGCCGATAGTGATGGCGCCGGGGATTCTTCGGATGCCCAAGGTGCGCCGCAGCCGGGGTGTGATGGTGGCGGCCGCTGCCAGAAAGAGCAGCCGGTAGGCGAAGCGAACGATGAGCGGCAACGGCGGCTTCTTCAGGAACGCCACGGTCTCCTCCATCCCCGGCGACGGCATCACATCGGGATGATGCTCGAGCCAACCGGCCAGCGCCGGCGCCGTTTCGGGCATCGGGTCGGCGTCGAGCAGCGCGCCTACGGCCCTTTGCTCGGTCACGAAGCGGTCGGCCTCGGCCGCGGTGAGTCGCTGTGGGCCGAACACTTGATAGGCGACGAGGAACGAGTCGGTCAGGGCGTTGTGCACCCAGGCTGCCATCTCAGGCGTATCGGCGGAGTACGGCCGGCCTCGGTGTGACACCCCGGTGACGCGGCGATGCATGGTGCGGACAATGCCGACCGCCTCATCTACCTCAGGCATGGCGCCGTAGGCGGTTGCGGTGACGTAGGCAGAGGTGCGCGACAGTCGACCCAGCGGATCGACCCGATAGCGGGAATGGTCCGAGACGCCGGCGACGACCTCAGCGTGGGCGGCCTGCACAATGAGGGCACGAATCCCGCCGACAAACGCCGCAGCATCGCCGATCACGGGCCAGGTCACCGAATCAGGCCCGAAGAGCCCGGGATCGCCGCGGTACAGCATCGAGTTCGCCAGCGGATACGGAGCGTGCGCGAACAGCCCAACCGTTGTGCCGGTAACGCGCTCTTGCACGATGTCGAGAGCGCGCTCGGCGACTTGTTTGATCCGGTTCATTGCGTCCTGCCTCGTCGAGAGAGTACGGAGCCATCGGACTTAGAAGATGACCGCGCTACTGACGTTTCTTGGCCTGCTTGCGGGCGCTTTCCGTGAGGTGACGCTTGCGGACCCTGATGGCGGTCGGGGTGACCTCAACCAGTTCGTCTTCGGCGATCCATTCGATCGCCGTCTCCAGCGTGAGTTCGCGCGGCGGCTTGAGCTTGATGGCCTCGTCCGCTTGGTGGGTGCGGATGTTGGTGAGCTGCTTGCCCTTGGTGGCGTTGACGTACATCTCTTCGGGTCGGCTGGCCTCGCCGATCACCATGCCCTCGTAGACATCTACTCCGGGTCCGATGAAGAGCTCGGCGCGTTTTTGGAGGTTGTCGAGAGCGAAGGCGGTCGCCACTCCGATCCGATCGGCGGTCATCGCCCCGCCGGTACGGTGGGGTAGTTCACCCGCCCACGGCATCCAACCGGCATGGTGTTGGTGAACCAGAGCAGTGCCTCGCGTCGCGGTCATGAGCAGTGAACGGAACCCAAGTAGCCCGCGGGCAGGTGCCGTGACGGTGACGATGGTCCGTCCAGCGTCTCCAGGCCGCAGGTCGGTGACCTTTCCCTTGCGGGGGGCAACGGCCTGGGTCACCGTTCCGACGTGCTCGTCGGGCACGTCGACTACGGCACGCTCGACCGGTTCGTGGGGTTTGCCGTCGACCTCACGGATGATGACCTCGGGCCGGCTCACTTGGAGCTCGAACCCTTCGCGGCGCATCGATTCGATCAATACCGCAAGCTGTAGCTCGCCGCGGCCGGCCACTTCGATCACCTCGGGCGACGAAGTGGCGCCGATGCGGATCGACACGTTGCCGAGCACCTCGCGGTCGAGCCTTTCCTTGATCTGGCGGGAGGTGAGGAACTTGCCGTCGCGTCCATTGAGCGGCGACGTGTTGACGCCAAAGGTCATCCGCAGCACCGGTTCGTCAACCACGAGTCGGGGCAGCGGCTGGGGATCAACCGGGTCGGCGAGGGTGTCGCCGATCTCGACCTCGGGGAACCCGGCGACAACGAACAGGTCGCCGGCGGTTCGTTCGGCTACCTCGGTCCGCGCCAATCCCTCGAAGCCTAGGAGGTGAGTGAGCTTGCGCCGCAGCGGGGGCTCTTCCTCATTGGAGTGGCAAAGGGCGACCCGCTCGCCGGCGCGCAAGGTGCCCTCGACGACACGGCCGATCGCCAATCTGCCCAGGTAGTCGGAGGCGTCGAGGTTGGTGACGATCGCCTGGAGCGGGGCGTCGGAATTGCCCGACGGCGGAGGGATCGTTTCGACGATGGCGTCGAGCAGCGGTGAGAGATCGCTGTTCTCATCAGGCATGCCGACGCCCGCAACGGCGCGGCCCTGGCGGGCGATCGACGAGATGATGGGGAACTCTATGTGGTGGTCGGCGGCGTCGAGGTCAAAGAACAACTGGTAGATCTCGTTGACGACCTCTTCCACCCTGGCGTCGGACCGGTCGACCTTGTTGATGACGACCACGGCCGGGATGTGCAGATCCAGCGCCTTGGACAGGACGTACCGGGTTTGCGGCATCGGCCCTTCGGCGGCGTCGACGAGCAGCAATACCCCATCAACCATGGCGAGCGCCCGTTCGACTTCACCTCCGAAGTCGGCGTGGCCCGGAGTGTCCACCAGGTTGATCCTGGTGCCCTTCCATTCAACGGAGGCCGCCTTGGCGAGAATCGTGATGCCTCGTTCCCGCTCCTGGTCGTTGCTGTCCATGACGCGATCGACCCGCGTCTCGTGGGAGGCGAAGACGCCGGTGGCACCGAGCATCGCGTCGACCAGCGTGGTCTTGCCATGGTCTACGTGCGCGATCAATGCAACGTTGCGGAAGGGGGAACCGGACATGAGGCGCGCGATGGTAACCGGTTCCGGGACTCACCAGTCCATGTCGTGCAGTCGGCAGGCGTTGAGCAGAAAGGCCGCGACGTCACCGGCGGAGAGTCCGTAGGGTCGGGGAGCATTGACCCCGGCGACAATCTGCTCAGCAGATTCGGGTGATCCGGTGGTTCGGTAGTAGACGTCGGGGTCGACTTCGAGAGCAAGTCTGGCATCCGGCAGCAGCAGCACCCAGGAGTGCTCGTTGCCGAGTTCCCAGCATTGGATCTTGCGGGTCCACGACTTGGTCGAGTGCTTCACCACCCGGTGGCCTTCGCGGTACGCCTGCTTCGGTGGGGTGACCCTTGCCTGCTTGGCCATCCGGACGAACCGGCGCAACATGATGACGGCCTGCCCATCGAGGAGCGACTCGAGCGGCACGATCGTGCCGGGCTCCCAGCCGCTGTATTGGGTCTCGGTTGCCTCACGGACGACATCAACCCGCCGTGAAGCGGCGAGTCCATCTCTGATCCGTTCGTCCCACTGACTCACAGTGTGGCCCCTTGCTACTCACTGTTGGTATCGGCACCGCAAGTGGTGGAACTTCAACGGCATTCTGCGGCGTACCGGCCAGCCCTGCCTGCGGTTCGGTGGGAAACCTCGTTCGGAACGCGGTCCGGTCGAGCGCGACTATCGTATGGCCAGCCGCAGCAGGCGGTGCAGGCCCCTTCTCCCGTCCATGTCATTGAGCTAGAGGCCGAGTGTATGAGAGTCGATGGACCGGTGGCGGCCGGCACATCGCACAGAGAAAGGCCATGAGGCTCGAATGAATATATATGTCGGAAACCTTCCCTTCCGTTCCACTGAGGGCGATCTGGAGAGGCTCTTTGGTGAGTACGGTGCGGTTGATTCCGCTGCGGTCATCACCGACCGGGACACGGGGCGTTCCCGCGGATTCGGTTTTGTTGAAATGAGTAATGACGACGAAGCGCGTCGCGCTATTGAAGAGCTCGACGGCTCCGATATGGACGGGCGTCAGCTCCGAGTCAACGAAGCGCAGCCAAGGCGTCGGTAGGGGAGCCATGGCTTCGTCGGACGATGTATTTCGCGCACAGGGTGTCGTTGTTGAAACCCTGCGCAACGCCACCTTCAAGGTGAAGCTCGATACCGGGCATGACGTGACCGCTCGCGCCTCAGGCAAGATGCGCCGGGGACGACTGATTCGCATCATTCCAGGTGATCGTGTTGAACTGGAAGTGTCAACGTACGATCCCACCAAGGGTCGCATCGTCTGGCGCTACCGCTAGCGCTTTCCAAACGACCAAGAACGATGAGGCGGGTCACGGCTGTGGCCCGCCTCTTGTTTGCCGATTGAGACGCTTGTGCCCACGACTAGCGTGAGGTGAACACCGCCGAACAAGTAAGGGGACGCACCATGGTCGATCTCTCCCATGTAGACCTTGCCAACGTTGGCACTATCCATCACAACCTCTCCACCCCGGCGCTATACGAGGCAGCCATTGTCCGCGGCGAAGGCGAAGTTGGGCACCTCGGACCCTTCGTGGTCAGCACCGGCAAGTACACCGGCCGTTCCGCCGACGACAAGTTCGTCGTTCGTGAAGGCTCCAGCCAGGACCGGATTTGGTGGGGCAAGATCAACCGGCCGTTCTCGCCGACCGACTTCGAGAAGGTGCACTACGGCCTGCGGTCTTACCTCCAGAACAAGGAGGTCTTCGTTCAGGACTGCTACGCCGGCGCCGACCCCAACTACCGGATCAAGGTCCGGGTCATCACCGAGCACGCCTGGCACAATCTGTTCGCCCGCACGATGTTCATCCGGGAGTTCGATGACGAGGTCCTGGCCGACTTCGAACCCGACTACACCGTGATCCACTGCCCCGACTTCGAGGCCGATCCAGCCCTGGAGGGCACGCACAGCGAGGCCTTCATTCTCCTCAACCTCGAGAAGAAGATGGTCGTCATTGGAGGCACCAGTTACGCCGGCGAGATCAAGAAGTCGATCTTCACCGTCATGAATTACCTGCTGCCCCTCCAGGGTGTACTCAGTTTGCACTCGTCGGCCAACGTCGGCAATGACGGCGACAGCGCGGTGTTCTTTGGACTCTCCGGAACCGGCAAGACCACCCTGGCGACAGATACCGATCGTGCCATCGTCGGTGACGACGAACTCGGTTGGAGCGACGAGGGCATCTTCAACTTCGAGGGTGGCTGCTACGCCAAGATGATCCGACTGTCCGACGAGGCTGAGCCGGAGATCTACCAGACGACGCGTCGCTTCGGCACCGTGCTCGAGAACGTCACGATGGACCCCCAAACGCGGCGGATCGACCTCAACGTGGCCAACACCGAGAACACCCGGGGCGCCTACCCGATCACCCACCTCGACAACGTTGCCCCCGGTGAAATGGCCGGTCACCCGAACCACATCTTCATGCTGACGGCGGACGCCTTTGGTGTGTTGCCTCCGATTGCGAAGCTGACGCCGGTGCAGGCCAAGTACCACTTCATCTCGGGCTACACCGCGAAGGTGGCCGGCACCGAGCGCGGGGTCAAGGAACCCAAGGCCACGTTCTCGGCGTGCTTTGGTGCGCCGTTCATGCCGCTGCACCCGAGCGTGTACGCCGACCTGCTCGGCGAGAAGATGGCCGAGCATGGTGCCTCGGTGTGGTTGATCAACACGGGCTGGACCGGTGGTCCCTACGGCGTGGGCGAACGCTTCAAGATCGCCTACTCGCGGGCCGTCATCCGAGCCGCACTTTCCGGTGCGCTCGACGATGCCGGGTTCGTGACCGATCCGGTCTTTGGATTCGCCGTGCCCACCGAGTGCCCCGGCATCCCGACGGAACTGCTCACCCCACGTTCCACCTGGAGTGATCCCGCCGCCTACGACGCCAAAGCGGCGGAGCTTGCCGGTCTGTTCAAGGAGAACTTCAAAGAGTTCGCCCCAGAGGCTCCCGGCATCGAAGCCGGCGGGCCGGCCTAGTTTCGATCCGCGACCTGCGTTTGCGAATCGAGTAGGTGGCCCCCGCCCTCTCAAGGCGGTAACGCCGGTTCAAATCCGGTCGGGGCTACAACGCTGGAAACCCTTGCGCGGCAAGGGTTTCTGCGCGTCTAGAGTCCGATGCCGGGAGGCTCCCGATTGCGCTCGGGGCGCGCTCGGGGCGCGGCAGATCGTGCTCTAGCGTCGAGGTGGATGGCGATTTGGCCGTCGAGTCCGTCCATCAGATGCCCGTACCGGTCCATGGTGACTGCGATGGAGCCGTGTCCAAGTCGGGTCTGGATTGCCTTTAGGTGCTCACCGTCTGCGATCAGCCAGGCGGCGAGGGTGTGGCGCAGATCGTGGATCCGGCATGGTGGCCCGACGGAGTCGGCCACGGCTTCCCGCCATATGCGCCCGAAAGAACCTCGGCGGAGCAGCGCACCTTGTTCGGTGGTCCACACCATGTTGTCGACAGGCGGGTAGGCCTCGAGATGCCGAGTGAGGGTCTCGGCGACGAAGTGGGGGGCGCGATAGAGCGTTCGGAGGCCTTCGACTTGGGTGGACCGAGCTGTGGAGTATGCCCGGTTGCCTCGACGAGGGTTCGTCGTACGGCAAGCCGGCGGCGTGGCAGGTCGAGGTCACCCGGCTGTAGCCCAGCGAGTTCACCCCAGCGCATGCCGGTATAGGCCGCTGTGATCGCTAGAGATGAGTACCGGTCGGGGAGTGCGTTTGCGAGTGCGGCAACCTCGGTGGGATCGAGGAGGCGCATCTCGGTTGGGTGACGCCGAGGTAGTCGTACTCCGTCGGCGGGTGACGCGGTGAGGCGACGGTCCCGGACCGCCTGGTTGAGTGTGAGTCGGACCCAACGCATCGTCCGCGCAACAGTCTCCGGTGCGTAGCGGCCGGCGAGTTGTGCGGTCACCTTGCGCAACAGCTCGGGAGTCAGGCCGATGAGCTGCACGTCGCCGATCAGCTCGGCGGCACGCTCGTGGCGACGGCATCGGTCTCGACGGTGCGGGCAGCGACGTGAGTCCGGCCGGCCAGCAGCTGGTCGGAGTAGTCGGCCCATGCGATCCGCCCAAGATCCGGGTTGACCCAAGCTGCCTGATCGATCTTGCTTTGCTGGTCGGTCAGCCACCGTTGGGCACGAACCTTGGTTGCGAAGCTCCTTGAACGCACCAGCCCATCGGGACCCCGGTACCGGGCACGCCACCGGAGCCTCCGCTCGCCTCGGTCTTCGATCCAACCTGCTCTGGCCACGATTCCGCCTACTCGCTTACGGTCATCGTGGCCCCGAACTGAGGTTCCCCCGGTTTCCCGGACTGTTTTGGTTGGTGGTCATGCCACGGCCGTGAGGGGGCTGTGGCGGTGTTCGTATTCGATTGGGGATAGGTTCCCGAGCGCTGAGTGTCGGCGGCGCCGGTTGTAGAAGGCTTCGATGTATTCGAAGATCGCTTGAGCGAGCTCTTTGCGTGTTGTCCACCGGCGGCGGTCGAGGAGTTCGAGTTGGAGGGTTCCGAAGAACGACTCAGCAACGGCGTTATCCAAGGCGTCACCGACGGTGCCCATCGACCCGAGTAGTCCGGCTTTGCGGAGCCGTTGCCCGAACGCCCAAGAGGTGTATTGCGTGCCGTGATCGGCATGGTGGATCAGACCGGAGCCGGGTTCGGGGCGGCGCCGCCAGATGGCCATGTCCAACGCATCGACCACGAGTTCGCTACGGAGATGATCGGCGATCGACCATCCCACCACCCGCCGTGACCAGGCGTCGACGACGACCGCTAGATACACCTTGCCTTCTTTGGTGGGATGCTCGGTGATATCAGCAACCCACAACCGGTCAGGTTCGGTGACGGTGAACTGGCGGTTGACCAGATCATCAGACGGGATCGCTGCAGGGTCACGGCGGGTGCAACCACGCCGGCGACGCCGATACACACCCTCAATACCGGCCTGCCGCATCAACCGTTCCACCCGCTTGCGACTCACCTGGATGTTCTCACCGAGACGTAGCTCGGCCCACACCCTGGGACTTCCATAGGTACCGCGGGACTGCTGCCAGATCTCGGTGATCGTCTCCGTCAGGGCGGCGTCCTCGACCTGGCGGCGACAGGGGTGCGACTGGCGATACCGCCACTCATAGAACCCGCTGGTCGACACCCCAAAACACTTCGCCATGAACCTGATCGGGAATTCAGCCTTCTGCGCATCCATAAACCGAAAGATCACTTCGGCCGGACATTCTCCGAGGCGAAGAAGGCTGCGGCTCGAGAGAGCAAATCACGCTCCATCTTGAGCACCCGATTCTCTCGCCGCAACCGCGCCAGCTCCTCCCGCTCCTCGGAAGTCAACCCCGGCTTCGCGCCCTCATCAACATCAGCCTGCTTCATCCACCGCCACAGACTCGACTCCGAAACCCCAAGATCCGCCGCGATCTCCGGCATCGGTTTCATCCGCTCCCGAGCCAACTCCACCGCCCTCCGCCGAAACTCCGGCGAGAACCGTCCAGCCATAGCCTCTCCTCTCCGGCAGGACCCTCAGGCCCCACACACTACGTGTCCGGAGAAACGGGGGAAGCTCATTCCGCATTTCGCGAAGAGTTGCGACAACGTCGATATGTGCGTACCTGAGCCGGAAAGCCCCTCCGCGAGGGCGTGGGTGGCTCTGTTGTGGCTGCTGACGTGGGCGAGGTATGCCCCGGGCCGATGTCCGAACAACCGAATGAGATTCTGATGACAGGGTCGTTCCTCATGATGAGCCACGTAGGCAACCTTCCTGGGAGGAACACCATGTCAGAGCAAAAACCGCTAACTAGGTCACACGTCGATAGCGCATCCGAGATCGCGATCGCGATTCGCGCCATACCCCCTCCAACCACACACGCACGTGCAACACAGTTGCCGATGTATACACGTAGACACCGGAGGACATGATGCATCTCGATCGCGGTGCGCTGGCAAACCTTGACCGTCGGCTACTCGCCGAGCTCAACGGGGATGAGCGGTTTCACATGGTGCGTTTGCCGGTGTCGCCGGCGAAGTGGTCGACGTGGAAACGCTACTGCGGCGCCGTAGGGATCTCGATGGGTCGGGCCATCGTCGCTCTGATCAACCGTGAGCTGGCAAGTGTGGCCAAGACCTCGGCAGAGGATTCTCCGGTGTTGGCGCAACGATCAAGAGAGGAGCTGGCCAAACGAGACGCTGAAGTTGCGAGCCGGGAACAGACAGTGGCGTCAGCAGAGGAGAGGCTTCGCAGTAGGAGTGCCAGACTCCGTCGCTGGGAGGCCGAGCTTCAGACACTGACGCAACGAGTCGAATTGGCATCGAAGCTGGCCACACAGCGTCGGGACGACGGTCCGAAGATCGGTCGCAATGACCGCTGTCCCTGTGGATCTGGACTCAAGTACAAGCACTGCCATGGTCTACCGGGTCGGCCACCGACTGTGGTTCCCAGATAACGGATGGCTAGCGCCGAGTGCCGGTTCGAGGGCGGTGGTGGGCGCTCGATAATGTGCGGGTCGGTCGTCGCTATGGGTGGTTGCGCAATCTCGATATCGCGATATCATGAGGGCATGACTAAGCAGACCACTGTCCGTCTCCCCGAGGACCTCGCTGACGATGCCGAGGCCGTCGCCCGCGTCCAAGGCACCAGCGTCAACGCGCTGATCGTCGATGCCCTCAAGGCTGAAATCGGGCGAGTCCGCCAAGACGAAGACTTCACCAGCCGCGCCAAGCGACTCCTCGACCGCGACCGGGAACTCTTAGAGCGCCTCGCCGAGTGACTCGCTACATCACGCTGGCCGAGTACTTCTGGCTGGCCGAACAGGTCACCGGCGTCGACGCCGATACTCTCGCCAAAGCGTCCCGATCCGAGCTGGCCGACTCGGCGTTGCACGCTCCTCAAGCCGGGTTCGGTGATATCGAGTTCTACCCCGACCTCTATGACAAGGCAGCGGTGCTGGTTTGCCGGCTGGCTTGGAATCATCCGCTCCCTGACGGAAACAAGCGGGCTGCCTGGGCGGCGCTGCTGTTGTTCATCGACCTCAACGACGGCGCCTGGGAACCCGACCCACCCGACATCGATCAATCCGAAGCGGCCATGCTCGCTATCGCAGCCAGCGACGTCGATGAAACCTGGACCGCTACCTGGCTCAAAGAACGCGTCCGCTTCAGCGACCCGACCTGACCAGATCGCTCGATACCGAGCAGGAACGCACCTATCGCCGACCGCCCTGGAACGGCACCTCCAGCGCTACCTGGTGACGCCCTGCTGGTCGGCTTCTCGCCACGGTGCGTGGTGACTGCACGGGTTCGTGCAGGTTGATTCCTCTCGGCAGGTGAGAGGAACAGCATGACAGCAGCTCAACACGCACAGGTGACCGCAGCACTGACGCCGGACTTCGACTCGTTCGCCGTGCGGCAGGCGATCGCCGAGTTGTGGGCCGGCCGCTGCCATGCCACCCGCGAGGCCCTCGGTGAAAGTGTCAACCACGTTTCTCGAGCGCTGTACGCTAAGCCGACTTCGAGACCATCGGATCGGACATGTCGCGCACGACCTCGGGCCATCTGCTCATCGCTGATATCAGCGGCTATACCCGATACCTCACGTCATCGGAGCTTGAGCACGCCCAGGAGGTGTTGAGTTCGCTGATGGAGCTGCTCATCGATCGCAGTCTGCCGCCTCTGCGCGTTGCAGGGCTTCGCGGTGACGCCGTATTCAGCTACAGCCTCGCCGGCCTGGCGCAGGGCGGGCAGACGCTCGTCGAGATGATCGAGGACACCTACGTCGCCTTCCGTCGGGCTATCGAGCAGATGGTGCTCAACACCACATGTCAGTGCAACGCGTGTGCCAACATCTCGACACTCGACCTCAAATTTCTCGTCCACTACGGCACGTTTTCGATCAGCCCGCTCCGGGGAACGGATGAGCTGGTGGGTTCGGCAGTGAACGAGCTCTTCCGGCTCCTCAAGAACCACATCACCGACGTCACCGGCATCCGCGCCTACACGGCCTACACCGCGGCGGCGGTAGAGGCGCTCGGAATGGATGGATTCACCGCCAACCTCACTCGGCACACCGAGACGTATCCCGATCTAGATGCGCTCGCCTTGTGGATCCAGGACATGCACCCAGTCTGGGAACGGGATCGGAAAGGTACGCGCTTCCGGGTCTCGCCGGGCGACGTACTCGTCCAGGTCGAGGATGAGCTTCCCGTCCCTCTGGGCGTCGTGTGGGACTTGCTCCTCCAGCCGACATATCGTTCGATCCTCTTCGGGCTGGATCGCCAGGAACCGAGTCAACGGCAGGAGGGACGCATCGCCGAAGGATCGGTCTTCACGTGCTACCACGGCAGGAGTCCCGAAACGACGCAGACCGTTCTCGCCCTGCAACCGCTGAAGCGTATGGTCACCGAGGACACAACACCGATCCCCGGGGCGAGGATCTTCGACGAGATCAGCCTTGAACCCAGGGGCGATTCCACCGTCGTAACGATCACATGCAGCCGAGCTCGCGGGCCATGGCTGTCGCGCTTCGTCAACGACCTCGTCGGCCGCAGGCTCCTGGGATCCCGACTCGGCAGAGGCCTGGCCGCCCTGCGCGAGGCGATCGAGCGCGAGGTGGCCGACGGCACGTTGGAGATCCCCGAGCCCAATAACGGCATCGCATCGGAGGTCGAAGCCGCAGTCATACGCAGCCTCGCCTCCGATGGCGATTAGTGGCTCGCAGGCCCGTTGATGTGGACGCCCAACGCAACTCACAAAGCCACCACGACAGGCCCTCACCGATTCGAGCTAAGTGGAGGAAACACCGATGAGTGATCGATTCTGGGATGAAGTGGCCCCGCTCCAGGCGGACGGTCGCCTCGAGGAAGGCACGATGTTCGGCTTCCGGTGTGTTCGCGCCGGCAAAGCGTTCGTGGCAATGCCCGGTCACGAATCCGACGGCATGGTCGTCAAGCTCCCAGCCGAGCGCGTCGCTGGGATCCTCGAAGCGGGAAAGGGCGTTCCGGTTGCTCCGGCAGGAAAGGTCTTCAAGGAGTGGGTGGAGATCACCGCCGCCGAGGAATGGGGACCCTATCTCGACGAGGCATTGGACTTCGCGGGCGGCTGAAACCCGGCGAACCCCATCCCGCCGGGGTTTGGTGGACCGGGGCGATCCTGCTTGCGGAGGAGCCGGTATTCGGGGCAACACGAGCAATCGGGCATCCAATCAGGTACCTGAGCAGGGACTTCAAGGTGTGAAAGCCGTCGTATACGGCCGCCGAACCGGACATACTCAAATCCCGCGTCCGCTCCGCTCCGGTCGGCGAGCCGATCATCAAATATGGGCGATATCGCCCAATTCTCGCGGTGCACCCGAACGGCACTGATGCGTGCGGGTCGATGTGCGCGCTCGGTAGTCGAGCTGGGCCCTGACGACGCTGGCTCGGATAGGCTAAGCCGGTCGAGGTCTCAGCCATCTGATGACGGTCTGCGAGGATGATGTCGTACGAACTTCCGCCCAAATGCTCCTTCTGTGGAAAGAGCGGTGCGCCCAAGTTGCGGGTGATCGCTGGACCGAACGATGTCGCCATATGCGAAGAGTGTGTCAGAGACGCAGCGAGGATGCTGGAGACCAAACCAAGCAGACGTCGCTTCAAACGTGCCGGCACCGATGGCAAGTGATCCGGTCGAGATCAGCGAATCGCGTTCGATGGTGAGCATTTCAGGCAGCGTCCGGGATGAGCACCGTACGCACGCATTGCACCTAGCATTCGTTGGGTGATGGCCTTCATGAGTACATCGGACGTAAGGCTCGTTGGAGTCATCACTCTGCTCGCGGGTTTTAGCTCTCTGTTCGTCGTTGGCCGCAGACGTCCCCGTTGTCCATTGCAGCAGTCGGAGCTGTTGTTTCGACATGGGGCGTGATTCTGCTGTGGAGATCTGCTGTCACGGTCGTCGACGGTCCTGATGGTTTCAGATCGCTGTCAGACATGATGAGTTCAACGTTCGATTCTTGGCTGTGGGTCGTTGTATTCGGGGTAGTCAGCGGTCTCGTGTGGACCGGGGTGGTAGCGGCGCTTGCACGTCGTGTGCCGCCGTTGTGGACGTCGATTGCCATCTTCGGCGGGGCGTTCGCCGCCGCTATGTCCGCGGGGTTTCTCGATTCGTCTATCTAGCCGCCGGGCCTACTGTGCCCATCTGCTGGGAGGTTCGGTGGTGGATCCGCACTCTGGTCCGCATTTGGTCCGCGAGACGATGAAGAACCGCCACAAATGACGACAACCGTTGATCGCCGAAAACGTCTATTGCACAGAGCATTTCAGCGAATCAGTGCAATCGCCGATACCCCTCCGCTTTGATTTGTAACTATCCCCGACTAAGCGGTGTGCTCACCGGGGAAAACCCAGGTCGCTCGTGAGCGAAACGGGCATAGTTATCTGCTGTAGCAATCGATCCGTTCGGTCCACGACTCTCTTCTTCCTCTCGATCCATGGTCGCTGAGTACGGGCATCGACGAAGCGCCACGAGTTTCGCTATCTATGTCGGGACGGCGTCTGCAGGACTGCCTCGGAGTTGGCCGTTTTGGTCGGCGGATTCTGAAGGTTCCCGATCGAAGTGTGGTGCACCGAGGTCATGGAACTCGATCAGGCCCTTTGCGAATGTGCGGTGACCAAGTCGTCAACGCAGCTAGAGCGCTAGCGGCGCTCGACGCGGACATCGTCGAGTCCTGCGAAGAAGGGTCCTCGAGTGTCGACCTCGACGCAACGGAGTCGGATGGTCTGACCTACCCACGGCGACAGGTCGACGCTCAACGCCGTTGGTTCCAATTGGACGGGATCGTCCTTCAATGTGCGGAATACGGTCGCCAGTATGTCACCGTCGTCTATGGACAGGAGTGGTGCTTCTGGATCGACGAGGTCTATGCGGTATTGCTGGTTCACCTGTGAGGTAGTGAGGTCGTCGGAAACGATGATCCGGCTGCCGGCGATGGCGTAGCTGGGGGAGAACTCGGTTCTGTAGAAGACTGTGGCCCGGAGAAGAGAAGGATCGTCGACATCTATGTCTCGGTAGAGAACCTGCACTCCCTCGCCGTTCCCGTCGGTCACGGCCGCGTACTGACCTTGCGGAGGTTCGAACACTTCAAAGACGTTGTAGGAGTACTTCCTGTCGTTGTCTGTAGGCGGCGCGAGACCATCCTGATACACGAACCACCCACCCCAGTAGCCTCCGGAGTATCCGAAGGTCTCGACTGTCCAACCCGTAAGGTCGCCGGTCTCGAAGTCGCCGTTGGCGAGGAGGTTGGGACGTTCTCCGCTGTCTCGCATCGCAAACCATGCGAGGCCGGTCACGATCGCCACCGCCAATACTGCCATGGCGATGATAAAGACGCCGCGCCGCTTGGTCGGTCCGCTACTCGCGGATTCGGCCAGTTCTGAATTCAGTTGGGGTGCCGTCTCTGTACTCATGGCCAATTCCCTTCTCCGGCGGGCGACTATCGAGAGCGTGCGCCAGACCTGTCAACGATCGCTCACTGATTGCTCAACACCGGTATCGGCCTGTTGGGGCGATGCCACGACTTTGCCGAGTTCGTGTGCCTCGGCGACTGATTCCTCCAGACTCATGGCCTTGCCGTCGGCCCACGCCCGTGCGATCTCCGTCGGGCTCAGTACATCGGCGGCTGCCGATCTGGCGTCATCGAACTCGAGAGATTCGACCACCATGCCGCCCCCGCCTTCGCGGCGCAGCGAATCTGTAGCGCCGGCCAAACGGACGGCCGCTTTGGGGGAGACGGGCACCCCGAAGGTTGCCACAAGATCGAGCATCCACACCACCATGTGGATGTTCTGTGCCTCGAGGGCTTCATCGATGCCACCTAGCGCGATCTCCATAGCCCCCGGTAGATCACCGAGCAGAAATGTCATGGCCGCGAGTCCGACGAGTTGTGTAAGCGCCAGCGCCTGATCCCCGGACTCGCGCGCTAGCTCGAGGCATTCCAGCCAAAGCTGGCGGGCAGCCGCATATTCGTGCTTCCGATAGAGCACGCTTGCCCGAGCCATCAGGAGTAGGCCGGCGTTTTTCTGCGACCCGACTTCCGCGTAGATCGCCGAGGCCTCCCTCGCGAGCTGTTCCCCCGCATCCACATCCTTTTTCCAGAGAGCGGTGAGGCTCATGTTGCACAATGTGTCCGCTTCGTTGGATCGGTCGCCTGCTTCTCTGTGGATAGCGAGAGCCTCTCCGTAGTAGGCAAGAGCACCGTCATAGTCAGCCTGCCAGTAGGCAAGACCGGCTGCCGCGGCCAGCCCTTCTGCTCTCGGCGATGCGGTGGCCCCCGGATGTGCCAACAGCTGGTCCAACCACTCCCGGCCCTCAACGAGCTGATCCGAGCTCTGCCAGAACCGCCAGATGCTGGCGGCCAGGCCCAGGCCCAGATCGGGATCTCCGGCCTCGAGGAAGAAGGCAACCGCCCTACGGATGTTCCCCACTTCTGGAGCAAGCGTTTTGGCAGAGACTCCACCCGGATCGCTGGTGAGCTGTGGTTCCACATGCTCAGCGAGCCGCAGGAAATAGTGAGCGTGGAGCTCTGCTACCTGCCGGCCGTCGCCGGTTTCGGCCAGCTGTTCAACAGCGAACTCGCGGATCATCTCGAGCATCGCATACCGAGCCGGTCCGACATGAACCGGCCGGTACAGAAGGCTCTTGTCGAGAAGCGAGCTGACCCGATGCAGAGTCTCTGACTCGGCGAGGCCGGTCACGGCCCCGGCAGCCTCCAGCGTGAACCCGTCCAGCAACACCCCGAGGCGGCAGAAGGTCTCCTGCTCTCCCGGCGAAAGGAGTTCGTAGCTCCAGGCGATGCAATCGCGCATTGTGCGATGACGGCTCGCGGAATCGGTCGGGCCCTCGGTGAGGACTGAGAGCCGCCGTTCGAGCCTCTCGACCAGCTCCCGTGGGGTCAGCGCCTTTATCCGGGCCGCAGCCAGCTCAATTGCGAGCGGAAGTCCCTCGAGGCGAATAGTCATTTGCCCGATCGCATCGGCGTTGTCCGGAGTTAGCTGGAAGTCGGGGTCGGTTGATTGGGCACGGGTCACGAACAGGTGCACTGAGTCGCAGGCACCAAGCTCCTCGAGATTCGACTCGTCCTGCAATCGAGGAAGCTCGAGGGGTGGCACCGCGTATTCTTGCTCTCCGGATAATCCAAGCGAAGATCGGCTGGTCACGAGGATCGTGAGGTCCGGCGCGGTATCGAGCAACCCGCCGACTTGGGGTGCGGCCCCGAGGATATGCTCGAAGTTGTCGACAACGAGTAGCACGCGACGTTTGCGAAGGTAGGTCTGGATCCCAACCAGCGCCGGTTCGTCCTTGACCTCTCCCAATCCCAGCGCCCGGGCCACGGCAGCGTCCAAGTGTTTGGGATCGCTGACTGCTGCCAACGGCACGAAGAAGGTTCCGTGCGGGTACTCGCTCCCGGCCCCTGCAGCCAGGCGGAGGGCCAGACGGGTCTTGCCGGATCCGGGAGCCCCGGTCAATGTCAGCAGACGAGAGCGGCGCAACAGCACTGCCGCCTGCGCCAATTCCCGCTCTCGGCCGACGAAGCTGGTGCGTTGTAGCGGGAGTTCGCTTGGAATGGTGTCGGTCTCCGGGCGAGGGGCCTGCTCCAACTCCGGGTCCTGGGAGAGGATCTGTTGTTCGAGGCGACGCAGGGCGGGTCCTGGTTCGATCCCGAGTTCGCCGGCCAGATTTGATCGTGCGGTCTGGTAGACCCGGAGTGCCTCCGCTTGCCGGCCGCACCGATACAGCGCCAGCATGAGCTGTTCCCACAAGATCTCGCGCAACGGGTATTGGGCTACAAGGTCGCCAAGTTCCTCGACGACCTCATCGTGTCGGCCAAGCTCGAGGTCCGCCCACAGGCGTTGCTCGATGGTGGCCAGCCGAAGGTCTTCGAGCCGTGTTGCTTCAGCGCGAGCGTATGCCTCCTCGGCAACGTCTGTCAGTGCAGCCCCCCTCCAGGCGCTCAGGGCTTCTTGCAGCAATGTGGCGGCTGTCGCAGGGTCATCCCGAGCTAGGGCGCCGCGACCGTCGGCCGCTACGCGCTCGAATCGTATCGCATCAAACTCATCCGGGGCAACGGTGAGTCGGTATCCCTGTCCTTCGTGCTGCAGCCTGGTGTGGTCGGCATCGATGACCTTGCGGAGCCGGGAGATGTACACGTGCAGTGTGTGCCGAGCGGTGTCGGGAGGTTCACCCCGCCATAGATCCTCGATCAGCCGGTCGGTGGCCACCACCTCGTTGGCGGAGATCAGGAGCCGCGCAAGCAGAGCCCGCTGTTGAGGGGAGCCCAACGCAACGGGTTCACCGTTATCGACGGCCTCGAGTTGTCCGAGGATCCTGAAATCCACTGGCACTCCCTGCCAAGGAGCCTATCGGTTGGTGAGCATGTTGTGAGCGATTGTTGAGCAAGCCGACCGAGGATCGGGGAGAAGACTTGGAGGGCGGATGTCAACTAGATCGGGATCAAGTATCACGAAGCGAGTGCGTCGGATCCTTCTTGGGGACACGCTACCGACGGTCGATGCTCTGGACGATGAAGTTGTGCTACACGTGCCCGGGGGAACGGGCCTGTCGGGCCAATACCAGGGTGCAGATGCAGTTCTCGGGTTCTGTGCACACTTGGACCGGCTGACGGCGGGCACGATGCGGTTCGTTCCGACCCGGGAACTTGACGAAGCCGATAGCAGGGTCGTTTTTGAAGGCCGCATGAGCGGGAGTATCCGTCACGGGCAAGTAGACACCAGGGCTACCCACGTCTTCATGCTACGGGCGGGTCGAATTCGCGAGATATGGCTCCTCTACGAAGATCAGGGTCGGACATGTTCAAGACCATCGGCGTTGGTCCCGGGCAGGATGTGACCAAGATGGACGCGGCCACCCAGAAAGGCCTGGCCCGGGCGGCCGAGGATGGCTGGCAGATGCTCCTCGAGATTGGTGCTGCCGGCGGCTTCGGCAGGATCGTCAACGGGTTTGCCTATCCGCCCCCCACGATGGGCAGCGCCGGCTATTTCAACGACTTCACCACCATGGGTGCCATCCAGTGCATGGAGGGCCTCATCTCCAACGACCCCAGTGATGCTGTGTACATGAACACCCATGTCGACACCGACGGCGACAAACTCGATGGGGCGAACAACTACACGATCCATTTTGAAGCGGGCGCGCTACCCCCGGTCAAGAAGAGCGGTTTCTGGTCGCTCTCCATGTACGACATGACCAACAATTTCACTGCCAATCCCATCAATCGGTATGCCATCGGCAGCAACCAGCAGAACTACAAAATGGCAGACGACGGCAGCCTGACGCTGTATATGCAGCACGAATCACCCGGCAAGGAGAAGGAAGTCAACTGGCTGCCGACACCCAAGGGCAAATGGTGGATCGTGATGCGGATCTATGTCCCCGGTCAGCCTCTCGTCGACCAGACCTGGGAGATGCCCGGCATGGTGAAAGCGAAATAGGTCAGGGAGTTGACCGGCCCGCACACCGGGTCTGCGCCGGTCATACGTTCGCTGAGCACTTGACTCCAGTCCGTGCCGTCGTCGCCTCGGTGAACCGATACGGCAACACAACCAAGAACCACCACAAGCAGAGAGTGAGTTGAGTGAACATGGGAGAAGCAATCGGTGCCATCCTCGGCCAGGCGGTTGGGGTGGCGATCAGTCCGGTCCCGATCATCGCCGTCATCCTGATGCTCTTTTCGAAGGCGGCCAAGAAGAACAGCCTCGCCTTCCTCGCCGGTTGGCTCATCGGCCTCCTCGGTGCCGGCATGATCGTGCTCGCCTTGGGTGTCTCGTCGTCCGATGGTGCTCCGTCGACCGCCAGTGGGTGGATCAAGATTGCCATCGGCGCGCTGTTCCTCGTGCTCGGGGTGAAGCAATGGCTGAGCCGACCGAAGAAGGGGGAGCAGGCTACGACTCCCGGATGGATGGCATCGATCGATGACTTCACGGTCGACAAGGCGTTCGGTGTCGGCGTGCTGCTATCGGCAGTGAACCCGAAGAACCTCGGGTTGACCATCGCTGCGGCCGCGACCATTGGCGGCGCTGGGCTGAGCACGGGCGATGAGATCATCGTGATGGTCGTCTTCGTGCTGATCGCCTCGCTGACCGTGGCCGCCCCGGTGATCCTCAACCTGATCCTCGGATCGAAGGCCCAACACGGCCTCACCGAGATGAAGGATTGGCTCATCGACAACAACGCCACCGTGATGTCGGTGCTGTTCGTCGTCCTCGGCGCCAAGGTCCTGGGCGCCGGCATCTCGATCGTGGCCTGATCCCTGTCGGGCGGCGATGTCAGCTACCCGGCTAACCCTCCGTCGTGTCCTCTGCAGCAGCGGTTGCCGACGCGACGCAGTCGGTGAGGCTCCAAGCCTGCGCAGCGAGATCGACGCCGCGCCCACTCGGATGGGCGTGGTTGTCATCGGACGGCGGTGTCCTCTCGGTCTGTTGCGTCGCTTTCCGGCAGGGACCTGCCCAGATCGGGTGTGTGCGAGGGAGTCGCGAATTCGCGCGACGGTAGGCTTTCGGCATGCCGATTGTGAGATCAAAGCTCCGTCAGCCGAACATAGCTGCCACGCAGATCAGCCGCAGTCGGCTGATTCGCCAACTCGACGACGGCATGGCTCGGCGTATCTCGCTGATCTGCGGACCGGCGGGCTTCGGCAAGACGTGGTTGGTCGCAGATTGGATGGGATTCCACCCTGATGTTGCTCAGGTGTGGCTGTCGGTCGACGTGCGCGACAACGATGCGGGGCGCCTGTGGGGTCACCTGCGCGCGGGTGTGCACGACACACTCGACGAAGCCGTAGGGCAGGAGTCCGCGATCCACCGCGAAGTCTCGGACATCGAGGGCGTCGTCGACGATGTGCTCGCAACGTTGGAACAGGCGGGCGAGAAAACCCTGATCGTCCTCGACGATGTTCACCTGATCGAGGATGCAGACACGGCTGCGTCGCTGGAACGGCTGATCGCTGAGGTACCGGACACCGTCCACATCGTGTTGCTCGGACGGCACGATCCGAGCATTCGCCTTGGCCGCCTGCGCATTGCCGGCGAGGTCAGCGAGGTGCGGATTGACGATCTGCGATTGACGTTGGATGAGGCGTCACGCTTGGCCGCGTCCACGCTGCAATGCCCGGTCTCAGAGGGCGTGCTGTCTGCCTTCACAGGGAGGATCGGCGGATGGATGGCCGGATTCCGGCTGGCGCTGGCCATAGCGGCCGACGCGGACGACCCCGAGGTATTCCTCTCGAGGTTCAGCGGCGACCGAACAGAAGTACTCGAGCTGCTGAGGGAACAAGTGGTGGCCGGCATCCGGCTGGAGATTTGGCGCTTTCTGCTCGAGACGTCGATCCTGGACCGTCTGCACGCAGAGACATGCAATGCCATCACGGGTCGCAGCGACGGCGCGGCGATCCTCGAAGAGCTCGCTCGTGACGGGCTGTTCGTCGTGCGGACCGGAGATGGCGGCGAGTGGTATCAGTGCCATCAACTCTTCCGCGAATTGCTCGAAATAGAACTGCGGCGGACGCGAGCGAACGACATCCCGACGATGCAGCGGCGGGCAGCACACTGGTACGCCGACCACGGCTACTCAACCGAGGCGATCAACCTTGCCACAGCCGCTGGTGAACTCGATCTTGCCGTTGATTGGCTCGTAGCGGCGAGTCGAGACCTCGAACGCTTCGGCCAGTTCAGGACCATCGTGACCCTTGCACGCGCAATCGACGAGGAGCTCGACGAACCGTCGCTTCGGATCGCTGCCTTGGTGACCCATGCGATGTTTCTTCTCGGCAAGTCTGATCTCGGATCGCTGGACGATGCGTTGGCGCGGGTCCTCGATCTCGCCCGGAAGACCGACGCATCGGGCGGCGATCAGGGATGGGACTGGCCCGGGTTTCCGCTCCCGTTCGACGGTCGGGAAGACTTCATAGCGATCTTCGCCTGCACGCTGGCTCGCCGATCCGGCGATCCCGAGGGCGTCGTTGCGTTCACAGAGCTGACGCCGACCACCTACGGCATTCTCGACTTCTCGGTCGCCGAGGGACTGATCTGGCTCGATCGCTTCACCGAGGCGGAACCGCTGATGATGAGATACACAGATTTCCAGTTGTCCCACGCTACCCCCGAGGTTGCCAGCATCAAGGGCCTCGGCCTGTCGGCACTGGCCGCTCTGGGCGAGGGCCGCCTTCAGGAAGCCGATCTCTACTCCAGCCCGCGCGCTCGACCTCAACCGTGGCCTGGCGGGAGGACCGTCCGTGCACTCAACGTATGCCTTTCTGGCTCGAGCCTGGCTCAGATGGGAGCGAGGCGACTCGGCCCAAGGGCTACCCGAAGCCGAGACGGCGATCGAACTTGCTGATCGACTCGACGAAGTCGCGACCCACGTATCGACTCGGATCGCCAGAAGCCGCCTGCGGTGGACGCTCGGGGACCGCTCCGGCGCGGACGACGATCTGGCCGAGGCGTTCGTGATGCCGTCGGGCAAGACGGTCACCGGCCATTTCGCGCAACGGATCCGATACGAACAAGCGAGACAGGCAGCGCTGGCCGGCGCCCTCGATGCCGCTGAGGCTGCCATCCCCGACTGGCGCCAACGGCTCGCAACCCGCGAAGTGGGAATCCGGGAAAACCTCCTGTTGGGCAGACTGCTCATCGCCTCGGGCGAAGACGCGACCGTCCTCCTGGAGCCAGACCCGACGCGGCCGGTGGTGAGCATGCGGAACCGGATACAACTCGGAATCCTCACCGCCCTGTCGGCTGCCGAGCGGCGCGACGATGAGCAGGCGCTCGACGCGCTGGCCGGAGCAATGCGGCTCGCACTGGTATCTGGACACCGCCAGCGATTCCTCGATGAGCGACCGGCGCTGGGAGCACACCTTGACAATGCCGCCGCCCGTACCGGCTTCGACCTCCGACCTCCGACACCCGGCGACGTGCGTGGAATCGATCGCGATCCGAGTCGCTCCATTGCCCTCGAACCCCTCGACCTCACCGAACCGCTGACCGAACGTGAACTCGACGTGCTATGCCTGCTCCCCAGCCATCGCTCATACCAGGAGATCGGCGACGAACTCGGGATCGGCAAGAGCACCGTCAAATTCCACATCATGGCGATCTACCGGAAACTCGACGCGGATGGGCGTGCCGATGCGGTACATATCGCACAACGTGGGGGATTAGTGCCAACCGATCGATAGCCGCGTAAGCGTGCCGACGGTCCCTGCTCGCCGCCCCCTTTCCGTGAAGGAACCGGCGAGGCCGACCCGGTCACCCTGAAGGAGCAGGATATGCCCACTGCGAGGGTGTGCATCGGGTGGTGCTGCCGAGCGAGTCCGATCGACCACGTGACAGAGCCGGGCCCACGGCCGCAATTCCCGCGCCCGGGGGCGGAGACCGCCGCTCCCAAAGCGGCGCCCGCCTACCTCCCCCGGGCAATCCGGGGGAGGGCACTCCTTGCGGGAGGTCTACTTCCAGGGGTGGTGGCGGAACTCCGGTTCTACTGTTGTGACCGCAACATTGCCGGCGGCGTCGGTGCAGGTCACCGTTAGCTCGAACTCCTGGGCCCACACGAAGAGCTTGCCGTTGATCCAGCGTTGGAAGTCCTTGTGGGGGTGCGTCACGAGATGCACCCTCGTGCCGGAGGCGACGGGGATCCCGTTGAGTTCGCCGGTCGCCACCGGATTCGGATCACGATCGTCCCGGCACGAGTACCACACCTGGAACCAGCCGGTGTGGTGGCCGACGTTCCTCGGGGCCAGCTCGGCCCAGATCGTCGGCGGGGTCGTGTCCGGCTCGAGTTGGACGAACACGGCCGTCGTCCGACCCGGCACGGTGAACGTGCCGGTGGCATCGTCGAACGTCGCGGTCCGCACGATTGGATCAGCCGAGTTTGCCTGAATCCGATGGAGCACGACTTCGGCGCCGGCGAGATCGCCGACCGTGAACGCCTGCGCCTCGTCGTTGGCGTTGATCAGCGACCACACGGCGTCTGCCCTGTCATCGAGGTCGTCACCGACGGTGTCCGAGATGCTCATCACGATCAACCCGGGGACCTGATTGGGGCCCGTGTTGTGGAACCCGACCCTGCTCTCCACCTCTTCGGCGGTGGTGAGCCGGAACAGATCCGAGCTGTCGCGGATCGCCAGCATCTCCCGGGTATGGGTCGCCGTTGCCGCGATGTTGGCTGGGCTCGGCACCAACGCCGGGTCCGCCAGCAACGGCTGCATCAAGTACCAGTTGTCCTGGTTCTTGCCCGCTACCGGGAGCCCAACGCCCCAGTTGTTGTCCTGGTAGGTGAAGTCGAGCTTGTTGAACCAATCACCCGAGTTGTACGAGTCACGATCCATCGACTTGGAGCGCAGCAGGTCGACGCCGGCATGGAGGAAAGGAACCCCCTGGGCAAGCAGGGTCACATCGACACCGACGTTCTGGGCGCGAGCCCGGTCTGCCGTCGAGACACCCCGCGGGTGCTTGTACTGGCTGATGTCGAACAACGTCTGGTTGTCGTGCGCCGACACGTAGATGATGTTCTCCTGCGGATCGTCGGTGTATCCGGCCGGCTGACCGTTGTAGTCGACCTGTTCCCCGGTCACCAGGTTTCCATTGCGGTCGATGAACTCGTAGTCGGCCAGGTTGCCGGCGAGCCCAACCCGGATCTGGTCCTGGTTGAGCAGCAGGGTGTCGAGTTCTCCGGCCGCCCCGGAGTTGTAGGTGTTGTAGTCGTAGAACAGGCCGTTGATGAAGCCCTGGCGCCTGGCCAGGTCATCGCCGCCGTCGAACGGTCCGCCACCGCGTACTGCGTCGCGCAGCCGGTCGCTGAACGAGCCGATCCCGCTGCCGCCCAGGTTGAGCTGGGTCGCCTGGACGAATCGAGCGTCGTCGGCGACCTCGCCGAAGTTCCAGCCCTCGCCGTACAGGTAGATGGCCGAGCCGTCGACGCCGTCATCGGCGATCGTCAGGGCGTCGAGTGCGTCGCGCACCGCTTGCATGTTGGCCAGCGAATGGTGACCCATCAGGTCGAAGCGGAACCCGTCGACCTTGTAGTCCCGAGCCCATGTAACGACGGAGTCGACCATGAGCTTCTCCATCATGGCGTACTCGGTTGCCGTGTTGGCGCAGCACGTCGAGGTCTCCACCTCACCGTCGGCGTCGAGTCGGTGGTAGTAACCGGGGACGATGCGATCGAGCACCGACGTGTCGGCCTGCCCGGAGGAGTTGGTGTGGTTGTAGACCACATCCATCACCACCCGCAGCCCGGTCCTGTTCAACGATTGGACCATCTCGCGGAACTCGAGGATCCGGGTCGGTCCGTCGGGATTGGTCGAGTACGAGCCCTCGGGCGTCGTGTAGTGGAACGGGTCGTAGCCCCAGTTGAACCCGTCGAGGTTCTCGGTTGCCGTCACCGCCGCCTGCTGCTGCTCGCTGTCGGGCGCATAGGTCTCGAGTACCGCGGGGTCGGGCGATTGCCACTCGGCCTTGTTCTCGTTGATAGTGGCGATGTCGAACGCCGGCAACAGGTGGACGTGGGTGAGTCCGGCACCCGCCAGGTCCGCCAGGTGCCGCATGCCGTCGCTGTTCCTCTTGGTGAACGCCTTGTACGTGCCCTGCCAGGCTTCGCGGACCGTCTCGTCGTTCGCTGAGAAGTCACGAATGTGCAACTCGTAGAGCGTGATGTCCTCGGGAGCCGCCATCGGGGGCTTGCGCGTCCTGTCCCACTTCCTCGGTTCGAGCGACCGGTCGCCGAGGTCGACGATCTGGGTCCTCGTCGAGTTCACTGCCAGCGACAACGAATACGGATCGGTGACGAGGTTGTGCTCGACGGCACCGGTCGTCGGCGCGTATACCTCGACGTCGTACAGGTAGTACTTGCCTCGCCACTGCCGGGTCCCGGTCTGGCTCCACACCCCGGTGGCGTCGTCCCGCGTCATCGGGTAGGTCGTCGCCACCGTCGCAGCATCGGTGTCGTCGAACAGATGAAGTGTCACCGACTTTGCCGTCGGCGCCCACAGGTTGATCGTCGGGACTCGTCCGTCCCAGACCACTCCGAGCCCACCGGCGAAGGCATACAGGTCGTCGAGCACCCCCTGGATCTGTAGCCCGGTGGCGTCGACCCGGCCGCCGCCCTTGGTGGCGATCACGGCCAACTGGCCCTTCAGGATCTCGGGGACCAACGCCAGATCAGCTGCGTCCGCGAACTGAAGCTGCGGCATTCCGGCGAGGTGCCGGAACCCCTCGACGTCGGACGGGAACGGCGCCGCCAGCGTCAACTCGACGTAGGCGCCGCCGGTGATGGTGGCGTCTTCGAGTACCAGGCCACCGTCGGGTGCGTAGTACAACCGGTACTCGGCGTTCGGGTCACCGGCCGGAGCCCAAGCGATCCGATTCTCGCCGACCCAGTACGCCTGTTGCTTGGCGAGGTCGCCGGGGGCGGCGCCCTCACCGAGGATGGGCAGCACGTAGTGCGGCTGAGTCGGATCGGATGGGTTTTCGCCCGAGAGTTGCCATACCTCGTAGCCCCACGGATCGAACATCAAGAACTGATCGGGGCCGGGGTCCTTGGTGTCGCCGCGGTGCAGGATGTGTGCGAGTTGCGGTGCTTCGTCCACCAGTTCGACCTCAAAGACCGGGCCGAACACATCCAGCTCAGTCCAGCGCAACGGGTCAGTCCACGCCGGGTTGGGGTTGAGCGCCCCATCCCATACGTGCAGGCCCCAGAAGTCGTTGAAATCGTCGCTGGTTTGGTCGCCGTAGTCGCCATCCGGTCGGTGGTAGTGAATGGTCGCGAAGTCTTCGGCTGCGCCGCGCGACGCATAGATCTCCTCGTCACCGGACTGGATCCACACGGTGGCATCCTCGGCGGGCACAATCGACTGGTCGGGCCCAGGGTCTTTCTCGTCGCCGCGATGGATGATGAAGTTCACGGGGAGCGATGAGTCGACGATCTGGATGTCCCAGTACGCCCCGTAGTCGTCGATTCCCGTGGGTGGCTTCGGTGCCGTCCAGTCGGTTGCTTCGGCGGGGTCGAGGGCGTCGCCCCAAAGATGCAGACCCCAGAACGTGTTGTAGTCCGGGCTGGGCGTCCCGTAGTCGCCATCATCGCGGTGGTAGCGGATTGTCACGTAACCCTGGGCTGCGGCCTGCGATTCATAGATGCCGGGGTCGTTCTGGCGGAGCCAGATCTCCGGGTTGCTCGCCGGGTTGAAGAATCGGTCAGCGTCGGTGCCGTCCTTGACGTCGAGCGCGGTGCACGATGAAACCCACCTCGGCGGCATCGGGACTGAGCTCAACCCAGGCAAAGCGGCCATACTCGTCCTCGCCGAGGAACGGCTTCGGGGCGGTCCACTCGATGGTCTCCTCGATGTCTCCCCACAGGTGGAGTCCCCAGTAGTCGTTGAAGTCACCGGTGGTGTGGTCGCCGTAGTCGCCGTCGTCGCGCAGGTAGTGGATGACCGCGTACGGGTTGCCGCCGCCGACAGGCGGTTCGGGCGTTTCCACGACCGGGACGATATCGGTGACCTTGTCGGCGTTCAGATTGCCGGAGAGGTCGTCAACGATCGCCTTGAACGAAACCGTGGCGCCATCGGGAAGGTCGGTCACGGGATAGAAGACCCGGTAGGGCGGGTTGTCGTCCGTGCCGATTGGGTTGTAGTCGCCACCGTTGACGCTGGCGGCAAACGTCACCTCGGCGAAACCGGCGCCGTTCACGTCGGCGGCGACTTCGATCCGGTCGACCACGTCGTGACCGTCGAGGTCCTCGACACTGAGGGGCACCTCTTGGCCATCGGTGAGACTGGTGATGGTGATGCCGGGAGCCGAGGGGTTGGCCGGGATCGGCGCGTCCGCCCGATAGACGGCAAGACCGAACGGAGCGACATCCATGGTCACCTCGCCGCCGGCATCTGCGGTCAGTGCCGCCGGCGCGCCGCCCTCACTGATCACGAGTGAGAACGTCATGTTCGGGCTGAAGCTTGGGAATGTCGCCTGGGCGGCGGTCGCGGCGTTGTTGAACGCCACCAGGTACTCGATCTTCTCGTCGCGGTCGATCCGCGAGAAGGCGTAGATCCCGCGTCCCGACGAGGAATGGCGGTGGATCTGAGCACCGGTCCGCAGCGCCTGGTGACTCGAATAGACAGTCCCGTAGTCGGCCAGCGCCTGGTAGATCGGATGGGTGGGGTCGAAGTTGTCATCGCCGGTCGTGGCGCTGGTCCCAATCAGATCGTCGTCGTTGTACTCAGGCACCAGGCTCGGCATCATGTCCTGGCGGGCCAGTTTGTCACCACCGTCGCCGGTGAAGCCCTGCTCGTCGCCGTAGTAGATGACCGGTTGACCGCGCGTGAAGTACATCAGGGCCTGCGCCAGCTTGGAGCGCGCTTGGAGTTCCGAGTCGTCCGCGCTCGTCTGGTCCACGCGCTGGAGGAAGTACCCGATGCGGCCCATGTCGTGGTTGCCCACGAACGTGGGCATGGCATAGGCGTTGCTGTCGGCATCGGTGTAGTAGTCGTCGGCCTCGAAGAACTCCCGCAACGTGTCCGTCGCGCCATCCTGTGAGGCAAAATCGCGGGCCGCGAGCTGGAAGGTGAAGTCGATGGTCGACTGGAGCCGGCCGCGAGTGGAGAACTCGCTCAAGAACTCAGGCCCGTACTGCTGGTCGAACACCTCACCGAATGCAAAGAAGTGACCGATACCTGCAGCGTCTGCCGCGGCAAGGATGTCGGGGCCAAACTTCTGCCAGAACTCCATGTTGACGTGCTTGGTGGTGTCGATCCGGAAGCCGTCGACGCCAAACTGTTCGATCCAGTACTTGTAGATGTCGATCATCCCGTCAACGACCTCTTGGCGTTCCGTCCAGAGATCGTCGAGACCGAAGAAGTCCCCGTAGAGCGAGTTCTCACCGGTGAAGCTGGAATCGCCGCGGTTGTGATAGAGCAGCGGATCGTTGAGCCAGGCCGGGTTCTTTGTTGCTTCTTCGCCTGCCGGCACGATCGGCCGATACGGGAAGCTGTCTTCGTCGACCTCCGGGAAGGTGTAGGGGGACTGTCCGTAGTAGGCGAACTCGGAGTCATCGAACGGATCACCGCTGGTGTCGACGTACGGGAAGTCGGTCTTATTGCGGTAGCCGGCGTTGCCTTCCAACTGGATGACGTCGGCCGTGTGGTTCGTGACGACGTCCATGAACACCTGGATGCCGCGGGAGTGGGCGTCGTCGACCAGTGCTCGGAACTCGGCGTTGGTGCCGAGGTGCGGATCGACTTGGAAGAAGTCGGTGATCCAGTAGCCGTGGTAGCCGGAGGAGTGGCCGTACAGGTTGCTCGAGTCGGGCTGGACCGTTCGGTTCTGATAGATGGGCCCGACCCAGACGGCGGTGATGCCGAGGTTCTCGAGGTAGGGCAGCTGGGTGTGGAGACCGGCGATGTCGCCACCGTGGTAGTAGCCCCTGTCGCTGGCCAGATAGCCGTGGGTGAGCACGTTGGCCTCGGTGTCGTCGTTGACACACGTGCCGGCAAAGTCGCCGCAGTCGTTGTTGGGGTCGCCGTTGTTGAAGCGATCCGGGATCGCGAAGTAGAGGATCTCGTCGGTGAACGGGTGGCGCAGTGCGGGACGCACCAGTGCCTCGTCACCCGGCTCGAGGCCGCTCCCACCGCCAGTCTCGACGTCAACGGTGACCTCGTTGGTGGCAGCTTCATAGCTGAACGTGACGAGGTTGCCGTCGTCTGCCACGGTGAAGGGGACGTTGTCGGCGGGGTAGGAGGTGTCCCAGGCTTCGTCGATGGCGACCTTGGCCTCGTAGTTGCCGGCCGGGATGGCGGTGGTGGCGAACTCGTAGGTGCCGTCGCCGTCGGGATCCTGCAGCCAGGAGCGCAGGCAGTCAGGTTGCCAGTCGCCGGGGCAGCCGATTTCGCTCTGGAAGTCACCTGCCGCGGTGGCGATGGTCGAGTTGACGTCGTCGGTGACCCAATGGCTGTTGTGGGAGTAGTAGAACTTGACCGTGGTCTCTGCAGCCAGGTCCAGCACCAGGTTGGCTCCCGGGTACGACTCGTCCCAGCTGTTGTTGAGGGCGGCTTTGTACTCCCAGTTGCCGGCGGGGATCGTGAAGGTGCCTTGCCAGACGTCGTCGTCGGCGTCATAGGTGAGGTGGGTGGTCGCGCAGTCGGGTTGCCAATCACCCGCACATCCCAACTCCTCCTGGAGCGAACCCGCCAGCGTCACGGAGGTTGGTCCGGTCGGTGGCGGCGCCTCTACCGTCACCGCAACGTCGGTGGTGGCTGAGTCGAAGGTGATGGTGACGAGGTCACCTTCGTCTGCCACGGTGAAGGGGACGTTGTCGGCCGGGTAGGAGGTGTCCCAGGCTTCGTCGAGGGCGACCTTGAATTCGTAGTCGCCGGCCGGGATGGCGGTGGTGGCGAACTCGTAGAGGGCGTCGCCGTCGGGGTCCTGCAGCCAGGAGCGGAGGCATTCGGGTTGCCAGTCGCCGGGGCAGCCGATGGCGGGTTGGAAGCTGCCGGGCGCCGTTGCGATTACGGAGTTCTCGTTATCGGTTACCCAGTGGGTCCCGTGGTCGTAGTAGAACTTGACCTCGGTCTCGGCGGCCAGGTCCAGACCGATGTTCGGCCCGTCGGCAACGGCGCCTGCACCATAGTTCTCGGTGAAGCTGTCATTGAGGGCGGCCTTGTACTCCCAGTTGCCGGCGGGGATCGTGAAGGTGCCTTGCCAGACGTCGTCGTCGGCGTCATAGGTGAGGTGGGTGGTCGCGCAGTCGGGTTGCCAATCACCCGCACATCCCAACTCCTCCTGGAGCGAACCCGCAATGGTGACCGTGGTCGGGTCAGTGGTGTGATCGGCAGTGGCGATCGCAGGGACAACGGCAATCAGCAACAGAACGGACAGAACGACCAGGCGCCAGCGGCGTGCCATGGGTAACCCCTCTCCTCAGTTCTCCACCCGATGGATTGGAACGGCGGCCCCCCGGCAACGTTCCGTGGTCACCACACTACTCCGGCGCAGGGTGGCGTGTCCTAGGGCCAGGTGTCCCCTTTATGCCCAATACCCGTCGAGGCGCGCCAGCACCTGCAGCATGGTTTCGTCGGAACCGCCGCCAATGGCGGTGAGTCGGGTGTCGCGCATGAAGCGCGCCGTCCACGTGTCTTCCATGTAGCCGATGCCACCGTGGAACTGCACGCACCAGTCGGCGACCTCACGGCTGAGCCTGCCCGCCTTGATCTTGGCGATGGTGGCGAACCGGGTGGTGTCCTGGCCTGCCAGGTATGCCTCGGCACATGCGTAGTTGTAGTGCTTGAGGATGTCGACTTCCGCGGCGAGTTCGGCCAGCTTGAACTGGATGTACTGGCTCTTGAGGAGTGGCTTGCCAAAAACGATGCGTTGCCGGAGGTAGTCGGCGGTGCGTTGCAGCGCCCGCTCCAAGGAGGTTGCCGACGAGTAGTTGGCCCACATCCTTTCCTCGACGAACTGGGCCATCTGTTGCTGGAACCCCATGCCCTCGGTGCCGATGGTGTTGATCACCGGCACCCGGCAATCGTCGAAGCTGAGCAGCCCCGTGTCGGAAGCACGCATTCCCAATTTGTCGAGCTTCGACGTGACTTCGAAGCCGGGTGCGTCGGTCGGCACGACGATCTGGCTCATGCCGGCGTAGCCACCCTCATCGGAGGTCCGCACCAGCAGGCAGAGCCAATCGGCTTGCAGCGAGTTGGTGATGTACATCTTCGAACCGTTGATCACCCACTCGTCGCCGTCGCGTTCGGCCCGGGTGCGGATGGCGGCGACGTCGGAGCCGGCGTCGGGTTCGGTGACGGCGATGGCGGCCACCATGTCGCCGGCCAGCGCCGGTGCCAGGTACCGCTTCTTCAGCTCAGGGGACCCAAAGCGGTGCAGCGACGGCGTCGCCATATC
The DNA here is from genome assembly GCA_963821095.1 of uncultured Acidimicrobiia bacterium. GTDB lineage: Bacteria > Actinomycetota > Acidimicrobiia > Spongiisociales > UBA5794 > CAVPHV01. Next base: position 62,345 of record CAWGCJ010000019.1, read on the forward strand.
GACCTGGACGCCGAGCGCCATGCCGATCGAGCCGTGATCGGCCCGCCCGAACTCTTCGGCGAGCACCACGGTGAAGAGGTGATCGGCCCCTTGGCCCCCGAACTCGGGGTCGTATTCGAGTCCCAGGAATCCGAGGTCGGCCATCTGCCTGAAGAGGTCGTGGAGCGGCATCGTGCCGGCCGCTTCCCATGCCTCGACGTGGGGGTTGATCTCCTGGGTGACGAACGACCTCACCACCCTTCGAAAGTGATCGTGTTCCTCAGTGAACGGCATCCGGACCCCTCCTCGAGTCGAGTCCATGGTACGAGCCAGTTGCGGACGCAGAACCGCCCCCGGTGGTGTCCCGGGGGCGGTTCGTGGTGGTGTTCGGCTCTAGTTCTTGATCGCCTGGAAGGCGTCCTGGTAGTTCAGTTCGAAATCTCCGGTATCGGCGATGAACTCGAGTCGCTGGAAGACATCCTCCGGCGGGTAGATCGTCGTGTCTTCCAGAATCTCAGGATCGATGAAGGCTGCAGCTGCCAGATTTGGACTCGCGTAGTAGTTGAAGTTGGTCACTGCTGCACCATTTTCCGCATCGAGTATGAAGTCGATGAAGGTGTGGGCGGTGCAGATTGCATCGGCCGTGGTTGGGATCGCCATGTTGTCGACCCAGGCCACTGCTCCCTCGAGCGGGATGATGTAGCCGAAGTCTTCATACGCGTCGTAGTCATCGTCGCTGGCGTCATCGAAGGCAGAGAAGAAGTCCCCGCTATAGCCGTGAGCCACCATCGTCTCGCCTGCCACCAGATCGTCCTCGAACTGATCGGAGTCGAACTTGGCGAGTGCGTCTTTCATGCCCTTGATCAGTTCAACCGCCTCGTCGAGTTCTTCCTGGCTGGTTGAATTCACCGAATACCCGAGGTACTTGAGGGCGGCGCCCATGACCTCGCGCGCATCGTTGAGCAGCGAGATCTTTCCAAAGTAGGCCTCACCCGGTTCGAAGATCAATGCCCACGATTCCTCATAATCCTCGCCAACCGCCTCGTAGTTGAAGCCGATCCCGGTGGTACCCCATTGGTAGGGCGCCGAATAGGTGTTGCTCGGGTCGAACGGCAAGCCGAGGAAGGTCGGATCCAGGTTGTCCCAGTTCGGAATGGCTTCGCGGCTGAGGGGGATCAACAGCCCTTCCTCGCCCATGATCGACACCATGTAGTCCGACGGCACAATCAGGTCGTAGGCGGCGCCTCCTGCTTCGACCTGAGCCAGCATCGCCTCGTTGGAGTCGTAGAAGGTCTCGACGACAGAGACGCCATAGGCATCTTCAAAAGCCGGGATCAGCTCTGGATCGATGTACTCAGACCAGTTGTACAACTCCAGGTCACCGTCAACCTGACCGGGTGCGCAGGCGGCGACTTCCATGTTGTCGTCGCCGCCGTTGTCGGCCGTCGTGGTGGCGGCGCTCTCTCCAGCGGTTGTTGTCGTTGCTCCGGTATCGTCATCGTCACCGCATGCGGCGGCGAGGAGGGCCAGGGCCAACACCAGTACTGCCAGTTTCCTCATTCTCACTCTCCGGTTGTTGAGTCGCTCCCGCGTCGCTGGAGACCCAGTGACACGAGCACGAGAACCATTGACGCCGCCAACATCACGGTCGAAACCGCGTTGATGATGGGAGTCACCCCCCGCTTGATACGGGCGAACACTTCGACGGCCAAAGGCGTCGAGCCTGGTCCCTGCACGAAGCTGGTGATCACCACGTCATCGAGCGACAGGGTGAGTGCCAGCAGCGCTCCTCCGAGCACGCCCGGCATGATGAGCGGCAGGGTGACCTTCCGAAATGCTTGCCACCTGTTTGCGTAAAGATCGGCAGCGGCCTCTTCCAATGCCGGATCGAGGCTTGATATGCGAGCCCGCACGACAATCGCCACAAACGAGATGTTAAAGGCAATGTGGCTCAAGATGATTGTGGTGAGGCTGAGGGTGACGTTGACCTGGGTGAAGAAGATGAGCAGCATCACGGCCATCGTGACGTCCGGGATGATGACCGGTAGGTACAGCAGGGCGTCAAACGGTCGCTGACCGATCCAACGTCGATAGCGTTCAAGCGCCAGAGCGGCCATGGTCCCGAGCACCGTGGCGATCGTGGTCGAGATGGCAGCAACAATCAGCGAATTGCGCAGTGAGTTCATCAGGGACTCGTCGTTGACCATGTCTGAGTACCAGTGCAACGTGAACCCTTCCCAGCGATTCACGAAATTGCTGTCGTTGAATGAGAACATCACAAGCACCACCAGCGGCGCGTAGAAGAAGATGTAGACGATGACGGCCTGAGCCCCAAGCCATCGATCGAGCTGGCGGGCGGACCTGCTCTTGGTGTGAGCGGTCATAGGGTCCTACCCCCGGTGCGGAAGTACAGGATCGTGGCGCCGAGCATGAGGATCATGATCGCCATTGACACTGCCGAACCCAGTGGCCAGTTCCGGGCGGCGAGAAACTGGTTGACGATGTAGTTGCCCAGCAGCGTGGTCTTGGCGCCACCCAGGATGTCGGGTGTGACGTAGGCGCCGAGGCTTGGGATGAATACGAGGATCGAACCGGCAATGATTCCGGGCCGCGAGAGGGGGAGCGTGATTTTTCGAAACGCGTTCCATCCCGAGGCGTAGAGGTCGCGCCCTGCTTCCACGAGGCTCCAATCGAGCCGTTCGATTGCGGCATACAGCGGCAATACCATGAACGGCAGGAAGCCGTAGACGAGCCCGATCAGCACGGCCGGCATGGTGAACAGCAACTGACCCCAGAGGCCGGTGGCTTCTCCGAAGCGAGTCACCAAACCGTCGCTTCCGAGCAGAACCTTCCAGGCGTAGGTTCGCACCAGGAAGTTCGACCAAAACGGGATCATCACGAGCACCAGCAGGATGTTGCGGGTTCGTTCCGACCGGGTCGCGATGTAGTAGGAGAAGGGATACGCAATGACCAGACAGATGATCGTGGTCAACAACGCCAGAAGGACTGAGCGCCAGGCGATCTGAAGGAAATCCGGGTCGAGGAGTTTCTTGACCGAAGTGAGGTTCCAGTTCTCGAGTTCGGGGGCGCCGGTGCGGCTTCGGCTGGCGAACGAATACACCGCGACGAGTACCAGCGGGATGGCGAAGAGCACGATGAGGTAGACGTACGTCGGCAGCGCCAGAAGGAAGCCACGGCGCGATTCGGCTCGTTCGGCGTTTGCCTCCATCCCTGGGCCAGGCTTCGGGTCGACCTCGGTCGTCATTCGGTCAACGCCTCCGCCGAATCCGGTCCAAACGACACGATGGCGGCTTCCCCGACATCGAACCGACGAAGGCCGGGCCGATTCTCCACTCGAACGTCCACTTGGGCGTATCCCAAATCGACCGCGTAGAAGAGGGAATCCCCGTAGTACAGACGGGTCACCACACGACCGTCGAGCCGATTGAAGCCATCTCGCACCGGGTCGCCGGCGTGGAGGAGATCGATCTTCTCCGGGCGCAAAGTAAGCGTGACCTTGGTTCCAACGGGAGAGTGGGTGCGGGCCTTCACCTCTGTTCCATCAGTCAGCCGTACATGCGACTCGCTGCTCACCTCACCGACGACGAAGTTGGTCTCGCCGATGAAGTCCGCAACGAAGCGGTTGGCCGGGCGCTCGTAGATCTCCTCCGATGGCGCGATCTGCAGCAGCTTGCCTTCGTTCATGACGCCGATGCGGTCCGACATCGTCAGCGCCTCCTCTTGGTCGTGTGTCACGTACACGAAGGTGATGCCGACCTCCTTCTGGATGTCCTTGAGTTCAAGTTGCATCGTTTGGCGCAGCTTCAGATCCAGCGCACCGAGCGGTTCGTCGAGCAAGAGGACTTTGGGTCTATTGACGAGAGCCCGGGCGAGAGCGATGCGCTGCTGCTGGCCCCCGGAGAGTTGCTTGGGCCGACGCTCACCCATGTTGCCGAGCCGAACCAACTCGAGAGCTTCATCGACCCGCTTGCGACGTTCCGCAGTCGGGACCTTCTGCATCTCTAGCCCGAAGCCGACGTTTTCCGCAATTGTCATGTGCGGGAAGAGGGCATAGGACTGGAAGACCGTGTTGACGGGTCGCTTGTTGGGTGGTCGCAGCGCCATCTCTTCGTTGAAGATCTTGATGCTGCCTTCGGTGGGGAACTCGAGGCCGGCGACCATGCGCAGTGTCGTCGTCTTGCCGCAGCCCGAGGGTCCCAGGAGCGAGAAGAACTCACCGTCGGGGATCTCGAGGTCGATGTCGTCGACCGCCACGACATCGCCGAAGCGTTTTGTCACTCCGTGGATTCCAACAGCGGTATCAGCCACGCGTCCCTCCTACTGCACGTTCTTGAGGTCGAGCACAACGGTTTGCTGGTCGGTGAAGTCGTCGATGGTCCCTCGGCCCCATCCGGTATCGGTGCCGGCCGCTCCGCCAAATGGTTGAAACGTCTCCCAGAAGTCGGTCGAATCGTTGACGACGACGGTGCCCGACCGCACCCGGTCGGCATACCAGAACGCCTTGCTCAGACTCGAGGTGAACACCGCCGCCTGAAGGCCGAGCCTCGTCCGGTTGGCGATGGCGACGGCCTCTTCATCATTGTGCGCCGACAGGACGGGAAGGACGGGCCCGAACGTCTCCTCCTGCGACACCAGGCTGTCTTCGGGCACCCGATCGATCAGGGTGAAGTCGTAGTACAAATCGGTGGGATAGCCGGCGGCCCGGCTGCCACCGGTGAGGACGTCGGCACCACGCTCGATGGCGTCGGCAACGTGGCGATCCATCTTGGCGGCTGTCGGTTCGTTGTTGAGCGGACCCATGGTGGTGGCCTCGTCGAACGGATCGCCAAGGCGCACCTGCGATGCTGCCTGCCTGGCGAGATCGACGAACTCGTCGTGGACTGCGTCGACGACGATGACTCGCTCCGTGGCGCAGCACACCTGCCCGGCGTTGTAGTAGGCGCCGTAGACGGCCAATTCGGCCGCCGCAGGGAGGTTGGCGTCGGCGGCGACGATGGTCGGACCGTTGCCCGACATCTCCATGATTGAGCGCTTCACGCCCATCTGGGACAAGATACGTTTTCCGGTCGCGGAGGATCCGGTGAACCCGATCGCGTCGATCCCGTCGTGGGTGACCAGCTTCTCGCCGATGGTGGCCCCACCGGGGATGATCGAGACCAGGCCTTTCGGCACCCCTGCGACGTCGAACGCTTCTGCGAGTTTGAGCAGGCTCCACGGGGTGAGTTCGGGCGGCTTGACGATGACGGCGTTTCCGGCGGCCAATCCAGGACCGATGTACTCGAGCGGAATCGTCACCGGGAAGTTCCACGGGGTGATTGCCGCCCAGACTCCCACCGGTCGGTGGAACGTGAACATCCGCTTGTTGCGGTCCGAGGTCGGGATGACCCTGCCGTCGAGACGCTTGATGTCCTCGGCCGCATTGAGGAAGTACTGGTTGGCTTCGGCGATGTCGTCGAGTGATTCGGCGTGATAGGGCTTGCCCTGCTCGAGCGTCTGGATGCGGGCGATCTCGTTCACCTCGGCAGCGACGGCCGCGGCGATGCGTTGGCACAGTTCGGCTCGCTCAAACGCCGACCAATGGCGGAACTCGTCCTGTGCGGCGTGAGCGGCCGCTACGGCTTGGTCGATATCCGCCTTCGACGCAATCGGGAGGTTGGCGATGTGCTCGCCGGTCGCCGGGCTGTGCAACTGGTAGACCTCAGTGCCGGTGCCGTCGGTCCACTCCCCGCCGATGTAGATCTTGAGATCCTGTGCCAAACCAGACTGTCCCTCCACCCCCCGTAGGGGCGAACGATAATCCGTTTGCGACTCCCTCTGCATCGCCGGCTCGACTCTGGAGGAGGAGCGGGCGAGGAGTCTTCTTCCCCGCTTCAATCCTCACCGAGATATCCTCAAGCGGGCCCGGTGCCGACCGACAGGATCTGGATGCGGAGGTACGTCTGCCTACTGGCAATTGCCGTTGCGCTGGCCGCGTGCGGCGGAGGACAAGCTGAGCCTTCTACGACCGCGGCGCAGGCGGCCACCACGCAAGCTGCGGCCCCGACCACCCTTGCCTCCCCCTCGTCGCTGGCGCCGACCACGACCCTCGAAGATCCGCCGAGCCCAACGAGCACCCTGCCGACGACGACATCGACAACCTCGACGACAACGACAACATCGACGATCGAGCCGCCGACCACTACCACGACGGCGGCTCCGACCACGACCACCGCGGCTCCGACCACGACGACCACCTCTTCGACAACGACGACGACCACCACTACAACAACGACGACCACCACTACATTGCCGCCGCCCAACGGCCGAGCGATCTTCTCGGCCAACTGTGTTGTTTGTCACGGGGCCAACGGTGAGGGCGGCTACGGCGCCAACCTGCAGGCGAGCACCCTGTCGCGCAGTCAGATCATCAATGTCGTCACCAACGGCCGCAATGAGATGGAAGCCTGGGGTGGCATCCTCGACCCCGAGGAGATCAAGGCAGTGGCTCGGTACGTGAAGAACCTGCAGCAGTAGCAGTCATTTGCACCCGGGTCGGAGCAACAGCCGGCCTCCCCGGCCGTCGGTGAGTTCCATGGTCCAGCCGGCCACCGCGTCGCCAACCTCCCGAGCGAACGGCCGGAATCGACCGCTCCAATCCATGTAGGCACACACCTCGGGACGGAGCAGGGCGGCGACCAGGTCGTCCGCCGTGAGGTAGCCGGCGGCGATCCGTGCGTAGGAAGGATCGGTCAATCCGGCGGGCATGTCGCGGTGTGCCTGCCAGGCCAACCCCGGTTCGTCCGTAACGACCATCGCCCCGGCCGGCATTTCGTCGAGCACCTCGATGACGCGGTCGTCGAGTCCATCCGGCCGTTGGGTGTCGGCCACAGGATTGCCTACCAGTTGGAGCGGGATGGCGACGGCAACGAGGGCGACGACGAGTCGGGGATCCGGCCGGAGTTGGGCCACAACCAGAGCCAGCGGCGGGATGAAGAAGGCCACGGCGCGGGTAAACCCCGGTTCGAGTGTTGCCGCACCGACAAGGACGACCACGGTGGTCGCGAGCCACACCGCCGGCAACCAGCGGGGGTTTGCCTGCCGTGACGGCGCGGGTGGCTCCCTTCGGGTGAGCGCAGCGGCGACTGCGGCGACGGTGGCAAGCAGGAGCGCGCCGTCGTATCGAATGAGGCGCCGGGTCACGTAGGCGATGCGATCCGCGGCCCCGCCGGTAGCGGGAACGTTGAGGTGGAACACCACGTACTGGTCCCACACCCGATCGAATCCCCACGGAGTGGATACGGCGAGAACCACCACAACGCTTGTGGCGGCCGTGGCAGCCGCTCCCATCCATCGGCGCTGTGACAGCAAGATGGCCGCGACCACGATGATGCAGGGGATCACATGGAGGCTCTTGACGGCGACGCCGGCGCCGAGCAATGCTCCGGCGAGCCAGGGGGCCCAGGCCGCCGGCGCCCGCAACGCAGCGAGAATCCCGAGCACACCGAAGGCAAGCGCAATGCCGTCGGACTGCATCGGAGCGGTGGCGTAGAGCACGGTGCCGCTTGCCGCGACCAGGCCGGCGCATCCGGCCGCAAGTAGGGGCGGGGCGTAGCCACGGGCCAACAGGTACACCGCAACGGTTGTGGCGACTGCGGCCGCCAGCATCGCCAGTCGGGGTGCCGGGTTCCACCCGAACCCGGCGGCGTCGGCGACCCGAAGCACCGGCAGAAACAGCGGGCCCTGGCTCGAGAAGATGTCGATGAACGGCTTGGCGCCGGACCGCATCGCCCGCACTGATGCGGCATACACCCCCTCGTCGAACGTGATGTTGGCCGGTGAGGTCAGGCTGGGGATGCGCAGGAATACGGTGACGGCAACAACGCCGGCTGGTGCCAGCCACGTCGCGGTGCGGCGGGTCGGGGGGGTCGCCTTCATTGGGGCGGAACGCTACCGGTGCTTCGGCGGTACGGCGTGGCGATCATCCAACTTGGGCTGGTACCGTCTGGCGCGGTGGCCGAAAGGGGTGAGAGGTGACTCACAACCTGAATGGCAACGGCACAGGAGACCGGCCACCGCCCGCCGAGATGTAGATCGATCACGACCGGAGCCCGGTGATACGCCTTCTCGCTCACGGCGCGATTGGTAAGCGGAGTGTTTGATGCTGCGGCGATTCATTGTCGGGCGTACGACGAGGAGTGAGAACGATGGGTTTGCAGGGCGACAAGACTGCTGAATGGTTTGCGCGAGGCAAAGATGCCTTGGTCAACGGGGTTTCGAGCGGCTTTCGGTACTGGGGCGACGACGACACCCTGGTGATCGACCATGGTGAGGGCGCCTACGTCTTCGACATGGACGGCAACCGCTACATCGACTACCAGATGGGTTTTGGGCCCGTCATTCTCGGCCACGGAGAGCCGACCGTTGCTGCCGCGGTCGGGAGGGCCGCGGCCGCGGGAACCACCTACGCAATGACGACGGCGGGCGAGATCGAGGCAGCCGAGAAGGTGCGCGATGCCGTGCCTTGGGTCGAAGCCTTGCGGTTCACCAACACGGGTACCGAAGCGACGATGCACGCCCTTCGGCTGGCCCGAGCCTGGACCGGCCGAGAGGTCTTCGTGAAGTTCGAAGGCTGCTACCACGGCGCCCACGACTACGTGCTGTTCACCACAGCCGGCGCCCCGGTCGGGAGTCTCGGCTCGCGTCGGTCGCCGGTGCCGCATCAGGCGTCCTCGGGAATTCCGGATGCGATTCGCAGCCTGGTGCGCACCGTGCCGTTCAACGACCTCGATGCGATGGAGCGCCTCTTCAAGAGCGAAGGCTCGGCCATTGCCGCCATGTTGATCGAGCCGATGATGGGCAACTGTTTTGGCATCATGCCGGAGCCCGGTTACCTGGAGGGTCTGCGCCGGTTGTGCGACGAATACGGCTCAGTGTTGATCTTCGACGAAGTCAAGACCGGGTTCCGGATGGCACTCGGCGGTGCCCAAGAGGTATTTGGTGTCACCCCAGATATCGGAACGTTTGCCAAGTCGATGGGGAATGGCTTCCCCGTTGCCGCCGTGGGCGGACGCCGCGAGATCATGGATGCGTGGGCTCGAGGCGGGGTAACCCAAGCCGGCACGTACTCAGGCAATGGCGTGGCCGTTGCCGCCGCATCCGCCACAATCGACTTGCTCTCCACCGGCGAACCGCTGGCCCGGGTTGAGAAGGTGGGGACCGCGTTGATGGAGGGCATTGCCAGCATCTGTGCCGCCCAGGGTGTCCCGGTGCAGGTCCTAGGCCACCCGTCGATGATCGGCGTGTTCTTCGCAGACGATCGCCCAACCGATTTCCGCCATACGGCCTGGCACGACGCAGATCTCTACGAAGCGGTGATCATGGGCATGATCGCCCGTGGAGTGATGCCGGTCGACGACGGACTTGAACCGTGGTTCACCTCGGCGGCCCACTCAGATGAGGACGTTGCCACGACGTTGCAGGCCTTCGAGGAAGCCCTGATCGACGCCAAAGCCTGAGAACCCCGTTCTTGCGTACATTCCGGCCACTATCGGCCGGAATGTACGCAAGAACAGGTTGTGACGCGGTCGGGGCCCCGGGGGAGTGAACCCGGGGCCCCGCAACGTGCTGGTGTTGGGTTGGAGGGTCGCTCAGCCAGCGAGGCTGGACGGGATTAGCACGTTGTTGATCGTGTGGATCAGGGCCGGATTGCTGGCCTTGACGTTGCTGCGGAACAGCTTGACTCGTGAACGGTTGTCGGCTTCGTCGACCAGTCTGAGGCCCTTGGCGACCAGTTCGTCACCGTTGAGCATCTCGTATTTGTACGGGGGGAAGAAGAGCTGCCACGGCTTGATGATCTGGGGCGCAACGTGATAGGCGAGCGTGTCAACCAGGAGGTCGACGGCACCTTCGAGGCCTCCGCCGGCTTCGACGAGCACGCCGGCGATGGCGCCGAACGCTTCGCTCTCCTTGATGGAGTTGTCACCCGTCAGGCTGCGAGCGAGCTTGACAAACGCCCGATCCGTCGGGGCAAACAGCGTGATATCCGGGGTGGTCGCCAGCAGGTCAACGAGTCCGGCACCGTTCTCATCGGCGAACAGTACGGCCTCGATCAGTATGTCGTAGCGCCCGGTTTTCTCGTTGAGGGCAAGCAACTCTTCGACCAGGTTTCCGCGGTCGTCGTAGCCCTTGTCGCCCCACCAGTTCGTGTCGGCTTCCTGAGCAGCCGCTGGAGCTGCCATGACGGCCATCAACATGGATAGCCCGATCAGTGTGGTCATGATGCGTCGCATTCCCTCTACCTCCCTGAGTAGTCGTTGTGAGGATGCTTCTTGGGGGGTCTACGGAGCAGACGCCGAACCGGATGAAAAAGGATTCCAGGAATCCGACACCAACCTCGGCGCTACTGGGCGCCGACCGATCGTAGGTATGCCTCGTCGGTTTCGAAGGCCAGCGGCGGGAGAGCGTCGAGGGCGAAGAAGCGAGCATCGTCGGCGTCGTCACCGGCCTGGAGCCTCCCTCCGATGACGGTGGCGGCAAACCATATGCCGACGGTGAGTTTGCCAGGGTCGTGGAAGTTGGAGGCAACCCAGACGACGTCTCCGACGTCGGCGATGAGTCCGGTTTCCTCCTCCAGTTCACGTTTTGCTGCAGCGCGTACCTCCTCGCCGTAGTCGACGAAGCCGGCGGGGATGGACCAAAGGCCTGCCCGGGTTGCACCGGGAGCTCGCCGCACCAGCAGGATCCACTCGGCCTCGTCGAAGACGACGGCGGCCGCACCGACGGCGGGGTTGCGCCAATGGATGAACCCGCATTTCGGGCAGGTCGGCCTGGTAGCGCCATGACGTTGGGCCGGCTCGAGTGGCGTGGCGCAGTGCGGGCAGTAGGTGAACTCGCCCGGCCAGACATGCTCGTGATCCGAGCTCGTCAGTTCCATGGCAGCTCGGCGCGGGTTGTCCAATACGTTTCGGGGTCCTCGGCGAGTTGGGGCAGATCGGCGATGGCCTCTGGCGGTACGGCGGCGGCCCGCACATTCGATCTGAGCTGGTCGGCGGTGGCAGCCCCCGAGAGCACCAGCGATGCCCAAGGTTGCGCTAGGGCGGCGGCGATGGCAATCGCATCGGCACTGAAGCCGGGGATGACGGCCTCGAGTTGGCGGGCCAGGGTGCGGTTGCGTGAGGTGAGGCGGCCATTGGCGACTGCTTCCTTGACGACCACGTCGAGTCCGGCTGCAGCCGCCTCGCCGAGGGCGTCACCGGCCGAAGGTTCGAGGACATTCCAGGTCGACTGCACCGCGGCAAAGAGGGGTTCGTCACCGCGCTCGATGCCTATTGCGCTGCGGATGGCGGTGGCCTGATCCGGTCCGCTGGTAGTGAAGCCGATGGCCAATCCACCGTCTCGCAAGTCCGCCAAGCGGTCGATCACGGCGGCGTTGCCGAGGACACCGCTGGCCTCGGTGGCCGAGTGGATCTGATACAGATCGAGGTAGCGACCGAGGTGCGAGCGGGTCTCGCCGATCTGGCGATTCAGAACATCGATGGTGTGGTCCTTGACCTCGTGGACGGTGGCATCGACCCGCCAACCTGCGGTGTAGGTGTAGCCCCACTTCGAACCCACCCGGACGGCGTCTGGCTCTACGTCATTCGCCGTCAGCCAATGCCCCAGGAACTCCTCGGCCTTTCCATAGGAGCGGGCGGCATCGAAGTAGCGAATTCCGGCACCCCATGCTGCGCCAATCACGTCGTGTGCGTGGAGTGCCAGATCTTGCGGACTGCCGGCAGGTCCGATGTCGTCGCCGTGGTGCAGCGTGATGTAGCCGGGACGGCCGAGCGCGGCGAGGCCGAGACCGAGCCGGTTGTCGGGGAGTTCGAGCGGAGACGAGACCATGGAATGAATCTACCCGGGCAGACGATTGTGGGAACCGTCGGCACGCTCATGTTTGTCCCTCGCTGTGCCGATGGAAGGGGAGCACATGTGTTCGACGAAGGGGAGCCATGCGGGAGCTACATACCGCATCTTCCACAACTGACAAATACCTCTACCAGGACTTCTTCATGGCCGCGGGAGAGGCCCTGCTGATCCTGGACAAGGACGACTGCATCGTCGACGCCAATCCCGCTGCTCAGCGGCTCCTCGGAATCGACGATCTGACGGGTCCGGGCACCCCGTTCATCGACCTGTTTGCCGGATACGCCGCGTACGGGCTCGAGAGCTCGTTGCGGGCCGCCAATGCCCGGCGCTGGGCCGACAACGAACCCGTCGTTGTGTGGGCGCGCACCAGCCGTCAGGTGCCGGTGGAACTCTCGATGTCGCCGATGACGGCCGCGTCAATTCCGCAGGCCGTGACGGTGGTCATCCGCGACCGCAGCGAGGCGGTGGCGGCGGAGATGCGACTTCTCGGCGAAGAGCAGCTCTACCGCACCCTCTTCAACCGCGCTCCGGTTGCTTTGCGGGAGGAGGACTTCTCCGAGGTCGGCGCCTGGATCGACGGCCTCAAGGCACAGGGTGTCACCGACATCAAGCGCTATCTCGCACAGCACCCCGAAGAGGGTATTGACGCCATCTTCACCATCCACACCCGCCAGGTGAACCCCGCATGCGTGACCCTCGTGAACGCCCCCAACGTCGAGGCGATCAAGGCTGGGTTCCGACGAGACGAGCTGACCCCGGAGGTGACGCAGTCGTTTTTCGATCAGTTCGTCACGATCTTCGAGGGACGGTCCCACCACGAGGCGGAGTTCGTCGGTCGCAACTTCCAAGACGAGGCCTTCGAGTGCAAGATCAGCTGGACGATCCCGACGGTGGACGGCCGATACGACCTGAGCCGGATCGTGGTTGCGCTGCTCGACATCACCGGGGTGCGGGCCGCCGAGCGCAGGCTGCAGAAGCTGGTCCACGACAAGGATCGATTTATCGCTTCGGTCAGCCACGAGCTACGAACGCCATTGGCTGCCGTGCTCGGACTCAGTGAAGAGCTGGCGACCCGCTGGGATGACTTCGATCCCGAGGAGACGCAGAGTCTGATCGGGATCGTCGCAGCCCAAGCCGCCGACCTATCGATCCTCGTTGAGGACCTGCTGTTGGCAGCGAAGCTCGAGATGGGGGACGTGCCCTTCCAGGAGCAGGTCGTCGACCTGGACAACGAGTGCCGAGCCGCAATCGCCGACTGCGAGCGGCTGGAACTGCCGCACCGCGAACTGACCGAGATCCATTGCGGAGTCTCCGTGCTCGGTGATCCCGGGCGGGTTCGCCAAATCCTGCGCAATCTCATCACGAACGCGCTGCGATACGGTGGTGAGCACGTGACGATCGAGACGGTGGCCGGGCCACACTCGTCGGTTGTCGTGCGCGACGACGGTGACGGGATTCCTCTCGAGCAGAGAGAAGAGATCTTCGCTCCCTACCATCGAGTCGGCGGACGGGGCGACACCGTGCTCGGCTCGCTTGGGCTCGGCCTCACCATCTCGCGGCAACTCGCTCGCCTCATGGGCGGCGACCTGACCTACGCCTACACAGACGGCCACAGCGTCTTCACCCTCTACCTGCGCACGGCCGACGAATAGTCGCAACGGGCACCCGTTGCGGTCGGCCCTGGTGGTGTCCGGAGGCTCCTAGCATCTCTCATTCAGCCCACATGGGAGGTCATCCTTGTTCGAGTACGCCGCAGCTGCCGTCGAAGGGGCGCTGGCTGCCGGAGCCGCCTACGCCGACGCCAGGGTCGTCCTGACCAGGACAGAGAGCATCGATGTGCTCAACCAGGCGGTGGAATCAGTTGATCACACCGAGTCGGCAGGGATCGGGGTCAGGGCGCTGATCGGCTCTTCGTGGGGCTTCTACGCCAGTGCCGACTTGACCGAACGCTCTGCCCGCGACGCCGGAGCCATGGCGGCTGCGATCGCCCGTGCCTCGGGGTTGGTGCCCGGCGCTCCACTCGAACTTGCCGATGTGCCCATCACGCAGGCGACGTGGGAGACCCCCCATGTCGAGGATCCGTTCTCCGTTCCGCTGTCGGAGAAGGTCGATCTCCTCATCGGAGTCACCGCCACGATGCAGGAGGTGCCCGGCATTGCGCTGGCGCGCGGCGACCTCGGCTTCTTCGACACGAACAAGTGGTTTGTGTCCTCGCAGGGTCACCGGATTCATCAGCATCTCGTCGAGTCCGGTGGTGGCTTCGACGCGACGGCCGTCGGTGAGTCTGAGACCCAGCGCCGGTCATATCCGCAGTCGTTCGGCCAGTACGAAACCGGCGGCTACGAGGTGATCCGCCGATGGGACTTCCCGGCAAATGCCCAGCGGATCGCCGAGGAGGCCGCTGCGTTGTTGTCGGCGCCCGAGATGGAAGAGGGGGAGAAGTCGCTCATCCTCGAGGGTTCACAACTGGCGTTGCAGATTCACGAATCGGTCGGTCACGCCATCGAACTCGATCGGATTCTGGGGTGGGAGGCTGCCTTTGCCGGCACGTCGCATCTCGAGCTCGACAAGCTCAACACCCACCGCTACGGATCTGAGATCATGAACATCACAGCCGATGCCACCTTGGCCGGCTCGCTCGGCAGTTTCGGCTTCGATGACGAAGGCACCCCGGCCCAGTCGGTGGACATTGTTCGCGATGGGCGGTGGGTCGGCGTGTTGTCGGGCCGGGACTCTGCCGCGCTGGCCGGTGTTGCCCCGGGCGGGATGGTTCGCGGTGACGGCTTCAATCGACTCCCCATGGTGCGTATGACCAACGTCGGCTTGCTCCCCGGCGACTCCTCGCTCGACGAGATCATCGCCGAAACCCGCGACGGTGTGTACATGGCCACCAATCGGTCGTGGTCGATCGACGATCGGCGGCTCAACTTCCAATTTGGATGCGAGATCGGATGGGAGGTCAAGAACGGGAAACTGGGGCGGATGGTGCGCAATCCGACCTACACCGGGATCACTCCCCAATTCTGGGGTGGCCTGGACATGCTCGCCGCTGCGGATGAGATGGTGTACTGGGGAACGCCAAACTGCGGGAAGGGCCAGCCGATGCAGATCGGCCACACCGGGCATCCTGCGGCTCCCGGCAGGTTTGCGAACGTGAGAGTGGGGGTGCGCGGATGAGCGCCGAGCAGAACATCGCAGCGCAGGTTCTCGACCTCGTCGGCTCGGACGCGGAGGCAGAAGTCACCGTCAACGCCGGTACGTCGGCGCTGACCCGATTCGCCAACTCCTTCATTCACCAGAACGTCGGAGAGGAGGGCGCGACCGTCTCGCTGCGCCTGACGGTGGATGGGAGAGTCGCTTCGGGGACAACGACGAACCTGGATGCCGAGTCGCTCGACCGGTTCGTCGCGGACACGACCGAGGCGGCTCGGGTGCAACCGGTTGATCCCGACTGGCCCGGCTTGGTTGCTCCCATTGAGGTACCTCGGTTGGAGCACTTCGATCCGGCCACCGCCGATGCCTCGCCGGAGGCACGAGCGGCGCAAGTGAAGGCCTTCGTCGATGCCGCCCCCGAGCTGTCGGCCGCCGGGTATTGCGAGACGGCCGGGGTGGACGTCGCCTTCGCCAACAGCGCCGGCCACCGGGCCACGGGCCGGTACAGCCGTGCCATTCTCGACGGCATCCAGCAGACACCCACCTCTTCGGGTTCGGGTCACGCAGCCGGTGTGGGTTTGGGAACGATTGACGCCGCGACCACAGGCGCCCTGGCAGCGCAACGGGCTCGTGACGGCGCCGTCACGTTCGACACCAAGCCGGGGGAGTACGAGGTGGTCCTCGCTCCTGAGTGCGTAGCGACGATCGCCGTCTTTCTCTCGGTGTACGGCTTCAACGCCAAGGCGGCGCTTGAAGGCCAGTCGTTCGCCCGGTTGGGGGAGGCCCAATTTGATTCGAGCATCAGCCTGATTGACGATGTCGCCGACCCGCGCGCTCTTGGCGTGGCCTTTGATTCCGAGGGGACGCCAAAACAGCGGCTGCCTCTCATCGATGGTGGTGTGACCAGCTCACTGGCGCACGATCGGCGGACGGCCCGCAAGGCGGGCACGGTTTCCACCGGTCATGCCACGCCGGGCTCCGACGTGTGGGGCCCGGTTGCTCACACCCTTTTCCTCGAGGAGGGCACCGAAGCTGTGGAGGACATGATCGCGGCGGTCGAGCGCGGCATCTACGTGGCCACCTTCAACTACTGCAGGGTGCTCGACCCCAAGTCGCTGGTCGTCACCGGTCTCACCCGCAACGGGACCTTCATGATCGAGAACGGCCGGATCACCGGGGCGGTCTCGAACCTGCGGTTCACGCAGTCGTTTGTTGCTGCCCTCAGCCCCGGCAACGTTGCGGGGATCGGCAACGATGCCCGCTTTGGTGACTCCGAGTTTGGTCCCGGCATGGCGCACGTGCCTTCGATGCGGCTCGGAGCGTGGAACTTCACCGGTGGGGCCGACGGCTGATGCGGTGGCGCGACCCGCTCCGTCCAATTGCCGAATTCGCCGACCCGGCAGACGCCGACGACGCCTGGGCCCGTCTGCAAGAGTTCGAAATCCCGGCGAGCGTCATCACCGACCCTGCCGTCCTCGGCCAGGACGCAGTCACCCGGGTGTGGGTGGCCCGCAGTCGGATCGAGGAGGCGCAACTCGCCATCGCCGACCTGATGCGGTGAGCCGCAACGATCGTCCATGAGAAAGACCCCGCAGAGGCGGGGTCTTTCTCATAAGTCTCGCTCCGTGGAATCAGACGGTGATTGGTCCGTCGGATTCGCTGTGGTCGTGGTCGTGGTCGTGGTCGTGGTCGTGAACCTCGCCTTCGCCTTCTTCGGACTCGGCGATCTGACGACGGACGTCATCCATGTCCAGCGCTTGCGCCTGCTCGATGAGATCCCGCAGCGCCGGCTCGGGGAGGGCGCCGGGCTGAGAGAAGATGCCGATCTGGTCCCGGAAGATCATCAGCGTCGGAATCGAGCGGATGTTGAAGTAGGCCGCCAACTCCTGCTGTGCCTCGGTGTCGACCTTGGCGAAGACGACGTCCGGGTGATCCGTCGAGACGGTCTCATAGACCGGAGCAAACATCTTGCATGGTCCGCACCAGTCGGCCCAGAAGTCGACCAGCACCATGTTGTTGTCGACGATCGTCGACTCGAAGCTGTCTTTTGTAAGTTCAACAGTTGCCACTGAGTTATCTCCAATTCAAAGAACGTATCGTCTTTCAACCATTGCCGGCCCCCATTATTCCATATACCCAGGGGGGTATATCCGTCTCCGACTCGGGCGGCCTTCTCCCGGCCCCTACACTCGCTGTCCGTGAGCTCTCACGATCCCCTGATCGATCTGCGCGGGGTGGGCGCCCGAATGGGGGCGACCACCATTCTGCGCGATGTCGACGTGAGCGTTGCACCGGGGGAGGCGGTTGGGCTGTTCGGGGCCAACGGAGCGGGCAAGACCACCCTGCTGCGGATCCTCGCCACCCTGCTGGCGCCGTCCGAGGGTGGTGGCACCGTCCTCGGTGCTTCGGTTACGGGGCCCGACCGCTACGACGTTCGGCCCCAGATCGGCCTGATCGGTCACGTCCCGGCTCTCTATCCGGAGCTGACGCTACGTGAGAACCTCCAGTTTGCGGCGCGGATCGGTGGGCAATCCGATCAGCGGGTCGAAGAGGTGCTGGCGACGGTCGGCCTCGCCGATGCGGCCGAGCGCCGGGTGGCGGCGTGTTCCTTCGGGATGCAACGCCGGGCAGAGTTCGCCAGGGAACTGATGCGAACTCCCGAACTCCTGCTGCTCGATGAGCCCCACACCGCGCTCGATGCTGCCGCAGTCCAACTTGTCGGCCATATCACCGCCGGGGTCACGGCTCGGGGCGGCGCCGCGGTGGTCGTCTCCCACGACAGGACCAGGGTCGCCCCAATGGTGTCCCGCTCGTTGGAGATCGCCGGGGGGACCGTCCTGTGAGCAGCATCCCCACCCAGATGGCTGCGGTGACCAGGCGCGACCTCGAACGGGAGCGTCGTACCGGCGAAGTGCTGTGGATCACAATTCCCTTCGGAGCGATCGCCCTGATCCTCGTGCCGATGGCGGTGGGTGCCGATGTGCCGCTTCTGCGCCAGATCGGGCCTGGACTCTACTGGGTCGTTGTCATGCTCTTCGGCGTGCTCATCGCGGTGCGGCGCACCAGCGTGGAAACCCCGGCGCAACGCGACCTGGTTGCTCTGCTCGGGATCGACCCCGCTGCGGTATTCGGCGGCAGGGCGGTGGCGAGTGCCTTGATGCTGTTGGTCTTCGAGGTGATCGTCGGAGCCGTCGCTGTGCTGTTCTACGACATCGACCTGAGCGGTTGGCCCTGGCTACTGCTCGTTTTGCCCCTGGCCGCCGCCGGGTTGGCCGCGTTGGGCACCATTGCGGGCTCGATCGCCACGAACGCGGCCGTCGGCCCCGCCCTGATCCCGCTGATCGTTGCCCCGCTGGCCGTGCCACTGCTGCTGGCGGCGTCCGAAATCGTCGAAGGGTTGCGCACCGACACCGGTATCCTGCGCTGGCTGCTCCTCATGGTCATCGTCGACCTGGTGCTTTACATCGCCGGGGTCGTGACCGCCCGTCCGCTACAGGAGACTCAATGACCAACGCGTCGAGCGACGCGAACACAATGCGATGGCTGGATCTGGCGGCCGTCGGAGCGCTCCTGGTTGCGCTCGGCTTTGCGCTGTTCAGCCCGCCGGACGTCATCCAGGGCGACCTGACCCGGATGATGTACATCCACGTGCCGACCATCCTCGTGGCCTACGGCGCCTTTGCGGTGACCACGGTCGCCACCATCGCGTACCTCGTGACCAAGTCGCTCAAGTGGGACACCATTGCCGCCTCATCAGCCGAGGTCGGCGTTGTCTTTCTCGGACTCGCCATCGCCACCGGCATGATCTGGGGCAAGCCGGTGTGGGGAGTGTGGTGGACCTGGGACGCCCGACTGACCACGACGGCGATCATGTTCTTCATCTATCTCGGCTATCTCGGCTTGCGCCGCTCGATCCCGGATCCCGTGGCGAGGGCGCAACGCTCGGCCATCCTTGGCATCGTTGCCGTGGTTCAGATCCCGATCGTTCACTTCTCGGTGGTGTGGTGGAACGCTCTCCACCAGCCGCCGACCATCTTGCGGCCGGGCGACCCCCAGATCGACAGCCCGCTGCTCGGCGCGCTGCTGGTCGGTCTAGCTGCTTTCGCCATCGTCTACGTGTGGCTGCTGGTGCGGCGGGTCCAGTTGGCCAACATCGACGCTGAGTTGGAGGCTCGCAACACGGCTTCCGATGTGCCGCTGGCCGGAGAAGCGGTGTCTGCCCCCGACTTCTCCGACGGCGGGGTGTCGTAATGAGCGACTGGGGTTGGGTCACCTTCGGCTACGTGGTGGTCTACGGCGGCGTCGTTGCCTACGGCGCCTCGCTGCTGTGGCGCATCAAGGTGGCGCGCCGCAAGCTGAGGGCACGGGGTTGACATGAAGCGGTATTGGCGTTTCCTCGTTCCGGCCGGCCTGCTGGTGGTCGTGCTCGTTGTACTTCTGATCAACCTGTCGAGCAGCCTCGTGTACTTCATCACCCCAACCGAGTTGATCGCAGCGGATGACGATGACACCGAGCGGCGGCGACTGGGTGGCCAGGTCGTGTCCGGCAGCGTCACCGAGGAGGTTGAGGGGGTCCGCTTCGAGGTCACCGACGGACGCGAGACCGTGATCGTCCGCCACGCCGGTGCGCCGCAGCAGTTGTTCCAGGAGGGCATCGGGGTCGTCGTCGAGGGAACCTGGAACGGGTCGGAGTTCCACTCGGACGTCATGCTGGTCAAGCACGACGAGCAATACCGCACCGAGGACGGCACCGAGTACGACCACGAGAAGCTGGACGAGGAATCGGCGGCGCCATGATCGCCGTCATCGGCTACCTGGGGATCCTGGTGGCGCTGGGGGCCGCGGTGAAGCTGGCCGTCGACGGCATTCGGCTGGCCCGCCGCAACGAGTTCGACGCCACCGGCTTGGGCCGCGATGCCTTGGTTCTTCTCGTCGGGGCGGTTGTTGCATTTGTGGCGCTGGAAGGGGCGATCCTCGCCCACGACTTCAGTATTGAGTACGTGGCCGACAACACGGCAACCACCACCCCGTTCGTCTTCCTGCTCGCCAGCGCCTGGGCGGCGCTCGAGGGCAGCATCGTGTTGTGGGGCATCGTGCTTGCCGGGTTTGGCTACCTCGTCGCTCGCCGGGTCGGCAATGGGGATGGGCTCGGTGCCGGCGCCCTCGGCGTGATTGGGTTGGTCGCCATCTTCTGGTTCGGGCTCATGGCAACCGCGGCGAATCCCTTCAGGATCTGCACCGAGGTGATCGAGGGGGTCTGCGCCGCGTCGAGTTGGCTGCCGGTCGGTTCCGCGGTGGCACCACTCGAAGGGGCGGGACCCAACCCGTTGCTCCAGAACCACATCCTGATGGCGATCCACCCACCGATGCTCTACGTGGGGTACGTCGGGTTCACGATCCCGTATGCCTTTGCCATGTCGGCGATGTGGCGGGGCGACCAGGGCAGCGTCTGGCTCGAGCGCACCCACCGCTGGTCGGTGGTGGCCTGGACGTTCCTCACCTTCGGCATCATCCTCGGCGGCTGGTGGTCGTACGAGGTGCTCGGCTGGGGCGGGTACTGGGCGTGGGATCCGGTTGAGAACGCCGCCATCCTGCCGTGGCTGATCGGCACCGCGTTTCTCCACTCCGCCGTGGTGCAGCGTCGCCGCGGCATGCTCCAGGCCTGGAACCTCGTGCTGATCATCTCGACCTTTGCGCTGACCATCTTCGGGACCTTCCTCACCCGCTCGGGAACCATCTTCTCGGTCCACAGCTTCACCCAATCGCCGGTCGGACCTGCCCTGCTCGTCTTCCTCGGCATTGTTCTGGTCGGCTCGTTCGGTCTCTTCGCCTGGCGCTCGCACCTGGTGGCATCTGCGCCCCGCCTGGAGTCGCTGGCGAGCC
>CAWGCJ010000020.1:0-271489 GCA_963821095.1 uncultured Acidimicrobiia bacterium
GCGAGGGTGTGTTTCTCGCCAACAACCTGCTGCTGACCCTGTTCGCCTTCACCGTTCTGGTCGGAACGATGTACCCGCTGATCCTCGAAGCGTTTGCAGGCAGGGAGGTCACGGTGGGCCGGCCGTTCTTTGATCGAGCCACCATTCCCATCGCCTTCGCCCTGCTGCTGGCGATGGGGATCGGTCCGGTCACTCCCTACCGGGTGGCCCGCCCCGTTGTGGTTTGGAGGCGGATCCGCAGCCCGCTGACCGTTGGTCTTTTTGCCGGAGCGCTTGCCGTTGTGGCGGGAGTCTGGTCGGTTGGGGTTGTGATCGTGGTCGTGCTCGGCACCTTCGTCATCAGCGTGATCGTGCGCGCCCTGTGGGTCCGGTGGCGGGCGGGCCGCGACACGCCCGAAGGCGGGTCCAGTCTGTGGCGGATCGTGCGCAGCGACCCCGGGTATTGGGGCGGCCAGCTCTCTCACATTGGGGTGGCGTTGATGGCGATCGCCATCGCCGCATCCAGCGCGCTGGCGGTGCGCAACGAAGTCCGCCTCGAGGTGGGGCAGGCAGTCGCGGTGGATGACTACTGTCTGGTGTACGACGGTCCGGTCAACCGCACCGAGCCCAACCGCGTCGTCCAAGGGGTAGCGGTGCGGGTCCTGCGAGCCGACTGCTCTACCGAGGTTGCCTCGCTCCAGCCCAGGGTCAACATCTACAACAACTCGTCGCAGCCGGTGGCGACTCCTGCGGTCCACACCGGCCTTTTCGAGGACGTGTACCTCAGCATCGCCGGCGGCGGCGCCGACGCGGTGACCCTCGACGTCTTTGTATTCCCGTTGATGTGGCTCCTGTGGGCCGGCGGGCTCGTGACGGTTGCCGGTGGAGCGTGGTCGCTGCTGGCTCGCAAACCCGAGCGCCATGTGCCGGCTGCCAAGCCCGATCGGGTGAGTGAGGGCCTGGATGTCTGATACGGTCCGCCGCACTCTGCGTATCGCCCTGCCGCTGCTGGCGGTCGCCATCATCGTGGTGGGGCTCTGGCCGCGTGGTGATGCGGTGGTGACCGACGCCGATCGTGTCGACCATGTCGCATCGCGTATTCGTTGCCCGTTCTGCAACGGCGAGTCGATTGGTGGTGCCACGTCGCAGGTGGCCCGTGACCTCGAAGTGCTCATCGAGGAACAGGTTGCTTCCGGGTGGACCGACCAGGAGATCTACGACTTCTTCGCCGCTAGCTACGGGGAGAGCATCCTGTTGTCACCGCCGCTGGCTGGTTGGGGTTGGGCACTCTGGGCCTTGCCTTTGGCGGCCCTGGGGGTCGGCACCTATGCCATCCTCCGCCGCCGGCGAGCCGGGGCGGGCATTGCGGTCGCCACGGACGCCGACCCTGAGCTCGTTGCGGCGCAGCTTGCTGAGCAACTCGCCCAGGTCGAGCGGGATCGGCGCGAAGTTGGCGACCAGGTTGCCGCCGGCGAAATCGACCAGGCCGAGGGAGCACGGCTGATTGCCTCATACGAAGCCGAGGCGAAGCAACTCACCGACGAGCAGCATCACCTTGCAGATACCGAGACGGCGGACGCCGGGGCGGCGCCGCCGCAGCCGAGCAAGCGCCGACGCGTTGCCGCCGGTGTCGGGCTACTGGTCGCCGGTGCGGTGGTCGTCAGCGTCGCCCTGATCGTGACCACCTCGGACCAAACCGGCGGCGAGGGAGTCGTTGAGGACGCGCTGGCCGCCGGACCCGTCGATCTCTCCAACGTGACACCGGCACAGCTCGAAGAGGTGGTGGCGCGCAACCCCGACATCGTTGGAATGCGCCTCGCCCTCGCCCAGCTCTACTACGAGACGGGCGAGACCTCGCGCGCCGTCGACCACTTCATGGAGGTGTTGGAGCGCGAGCCCAATCCCGAGGCGATGGCGTGGGTGGGCTGGATCCTCTACGAGAACGGCGAAGCCGAGACGGCGCAGAGCTACCTGGAGAATGCGCTCGAGAGCCGCCCCAGCTACCCGCAGGCGCAGTGGTGGCTGGCCAACGTCCGGTTCGTCGGCCTGGCCGACCCGGCCGGCGCCATCGGTCCGCTGGAGGCGCTGCTGTTGTTCGACGACGTGCCGCCCGAGGTGCGTGAGGCCGCCGAGGTCATGCTCGAAGAAGCTCGGGCTGCGGCATGACAGAGCCGGCGTCGCAACGGCGGTCCGGGTCGGGGCTGTTCTGGGCGCTTCTGGCGGCCGCCGTTGTGGTCGTCGTAGTCGGTGTCGCGTTTGCCAGCCGCTTTGGCGTCGATCCCGATCTGACGGCTTCTCCGCTGATAGGCACTCCGACTCCCGACGTCACCATCCCCTATCTCGAATCGGACGAGAGCCTTCAGCTGCGCGATCTCGACGGCGACATCGTTGTGGTCAATTTCTGGGCATCGTGGTGCACGGGTTGCCGTCAGGAGCACGAGGCTCTCGTGGTCGCCGCCGATGCCTACGAGGAGCTTGGCGTGACGTTCGTCGGGGTCAACTATCAGGACCAACCCGGTCGCGCCGTGGCGTTTCTCGATGATCTCGGCCGCTCGCCGGCGACCCACTATGTCGAAGACGTCGGCTCGCGAACCGCGGTTCACTTTGGGGTGCTCGGTCTGCCGGAGACCTTCTTCATCGGTCGTGATGGGATTGTCGCCGGCAAGGTCAGTGGGCCGCTGACCGCCCCGCTGCTCATCAACACCCTTGATCGGATGCTGGTCGGCGAGGACATCAGCGGCGAGGTCAAGACCGGCGAAGTCGAGAACCTCGGCGACTGACCCGGTCAGGAATCAGCCTGGTGCTGGGGCAACGGCGGGCGAACCACCAAGTTGTCGAGCAGGGTGCGCGAGACGGCCGCGATCTCGACCACGGCACGGTCGAACACCTCGGTGTTGGCCTGCGACGGCTTGCGGTAGCCGCTGATCTTGCGGACGTATTGGAGCGCCGCCGCCTCGATGTCCCCGGTGGGGGCGGGCGTGTCGTAGCTGCGGAGGGTCTTGATGGATCGGCACATGCGCCGATGTTACGCGCCACATTGCCCCAAGGCCGGCGCGCTACCGCAGCGTGACGGGTTGCTCGGTCCTGAGGTCGATCGTCACATCGACGATTTCGTCGCCGACCTCGAACACGAGGTGAGCCTGATTGACGCCGCGGCCCGCTTCGACCAGCAAGGGATGGACCGGACCGATCAACGAGAGCACGGTGGGGAGCATCGTGCCCGGTGCCGAAGCCGCTTCGAAGCCCACGCCCCAAGCCGGCTCGATGACTCCGTCCTGAGGGGAGTACCAGCCCTGGGGGGTGGGATCGAGCTGGCCGCGCATGGGACCAATCGGTTTGGCCTCGGTCAGTGAGCGGACCTGGAGATCGACGCCGTCTCCGGTGACCGAGAATCCGCCGTCGTCCGCCACCGCCTCGAGGTCCGGGGCGAAGTGAAGCCAGTTGCGATAGGTGTGTTCGGTGTTGCTGCGGTCGAGCAGGAGGTCGACGAGCAGGAGCCATCGTCCCGGATCGAGGAGTGCAAGTCTGCGGTAGACCAGTTCGCCGAACGTGGCTTTGGCGGCGCCGTAGCGGTGATTGCCCAATTCGCCGGCATGGGTCGCTCCCGAGCCGTACGGCTTGCCCGGGAAGTGGCGGGCACCGTCGATCTCCACTCCGTTGTGGGCGCCTGCCGACGTGACAAACCGTCGAAACGGCTCGCCGGCGTCCTGCTCCCCATCCAAGGGGCGGTTGTAGCACCCTGCGTCGACCAACAGCGGTCTCCCCAGGTCGTACCAAATGACGGAGAGGTCGTCGGCATGCTTACGACGGGTGGAGTGGCGTCCGGCCATCATGGCCAGGTAGGCGGCGTCCGGCTGAGCAGGCTGGTCGGGCCATTGCGAGCGCAGCACGACATAGCCGCCGCGATTGAACGCCATAACCCGTTCAACGGGTACCCGGCCGCCCTTGCCCGCCGATGCGGCGCCCCGCATCGGCCCGGTCCGCCACCGCCGCTTGATGCCTCCGAGCGATGGCTTGTCTGATCCGGTGAGCCAGGCGGAGACAACCACTGCTTCGGTGTCGCCGAAGGCGGCGATCGACCCATCGGGAACAACAAACCAGGCGAGCGCCTTCTCCGCTTTGTTGCGGATCCTGGTCGGCTTGGTTCCCTCGACGACTCCGGTGTCGATGAGCCGGGTCAGCGTCTCAACGACGGCCGCGTGGTAGCTCGGGGTGTGTTCGAGGTGGACGCCGTCCTTGGCAAACGACGCATCGAGAAACGCGTCGAGGCGGGCTTCCCCGAGGAGCCGCAGCTGGTCGGCATCGGGAATCTCGGGGACCCTGGTGGTCAAGTCGATCAAGCCGACGGCGTCGTAGAGGTCGGCAATCTCGGTGAGCGAAACACGGGATTCGTCGGCCAGAACTGCCGCGTGCACCTGAGCTGCCGGCGTGAGGCTCTTGAGTGCGGCATCACTTGCCAGCGGGTCGGCGGCAAGGTGGTCGATCAGTGCACCGAGCCGATGGGCTCGAAGTCCCACTACTCCCGGAGCCCAGGCCGGATCGTGATCCGGGAGTGGGTGGTAGGCGACCCAATCGACCGCGATCGCGCCCGCAGCCTGCAGCCAGCCCCGGTCGGGTGCGGCGGCGTATGCTGCCAGCAGGACTCCGACGGGCTCCCAGGCGTTGAGGGCGGCGGCGGCATCCGGCGAACCTCCACCCCATGAGATCGGCGGCTCCAGCGAGACGATGTCGCCTGGTCCCCGTTTCCAGCCGACCTCGATCAGTTTGCGGGCTCGCTTGGGAGCGCGGTGCGGGGCGATTGGC
Organism: uncultured Acidimicrobiia bacterium; assembly: GCA_963821095.1. Taxonomy (GTDB): domain Bacteria; phylum Actinomycetota; class Acidimicrobiia; order Spongiisociales; family UBA5794; genus CAVPHV01. The sequence continues at coordinate 4,783 of CAWGCJ010000020.1, forward strand.
GGCGCGAAGTCCACAAAGGCACGTGGCGGGCTGCCGGTTCGGGCCGTTCGCATCGCATCGGTATCGAGCGGTTGGGGGACGCGGACGTCGGCGGGGCGAGCTGCCAGGTCGCTCTCGGCGCGGCTCTCCCGCAGCAGCTGCGCGTCGCCGAGGGTGTACTTCTCCCGGTAGGCCGTGATCACCGCGGCCGGATCACCGATCTGCTGGACCTCGCCGCGATCGAGCCACATCACCCGATCGCAGAACTCTTGGACGGTACCCAGGGAGTGCGAGACCATCAGTATTGTGCCCGAACGTTCAAGTAGCTCGTGCATCGTCCGCAGGCTCTTCTGCTTGAAGGCAGCGTCGCCCACGGCAAGCACCTCATCGACCAGCAGGATGTCGGCGTCGAGGAAGGTCGCAATCGCAAACGCCAGGCGCGACTGCATCCCACGCGAGTACGTGTTGAGTGGCCGGTAGATGGCGGAGCCGAGTTCGGAGTAGGCCCAGATGTCGTCGTGAAGCTCGTTGACCCGCTTCTTCGGCATTCCGGCGGCGAGGCAGCCCAGGTAGATGTTGCGGGACCCGTCGAGATCTGGGTTGAAGCCGACACCGAGTTGCAGCAGCGTTGAGGTGGCGCCGCTCAACTTCAGGGTTCCTGCGTCGGGAATGAGGGTTTCTCCGATCACCCTCATCAGGGTGCTCTTGCCTGCGCCGTTGGAGCCGACGATGCCGAAGGCTTCGCCGGCCCTGACGTCGAACGACACGTTGGTCAATGCCTTGACCGCACCGGCATCCGGGTCCTTCTTGCGGCGCGCCCTCGGCCCGCGGTCCTTGAAGACCACCGTGATGTTGCGAGCGCTGATGGCGGATTCGGTCATGTTTGAGTGGGTTCGCTGGGGTCGTGGGGGCAGCGGCGTCGCACGGCCGCGGGCCGAAGTCTACGACTACGCTCCGATTCCATGGACCTCTTCGATCTCAACGACCACGTTTCCATCGTCACCGGGGGCAACCGCGGTATCGGACTCGGGATGGCTCGCGGCCTTGCCGAAGCCGGGGCCGGCGTCGCCATCTGGTCACGCCATGCGGAGCGCAACGCGGCCGCGGCCGGCGATTTGCAGGCCATGGGTGCCGACGCCGTCGGTGTCGAATGCGACGTTTCCGACCCAGAGAGTGTCGAGGCCGCAATGGCGGCGACCGTAGATCACTACGGCAAGGTCGACTCCCTGTTCGCCAACGCCGGGACGACCGGCGCCGTGAAGTTCGAGGAGATGACGCTGGCAGAGTGGCGCCGGGTCGTCGACATCAACCTCACCGGAGTGTTCCTCACCTCTCAGGCGGCGACGCAGCAGATGATCCGCCAGGGTTCGGGTGGCTCGATGGTGTTCACCGCCAGCCTGGCTGCCACCTTCGGCATCCCACAATCACCCCACTACACGGCCAGCAAGGGCGGCGTCCTCCAGTTGGCGCGCGCCGAAGCTGTCCGCCTCGCTCGCTACGGCATCAGGGTCAACGTCATCTCGCCGGGTTGGGTGGCGACGGAGATGACCGAGGACGTCCAGGCGTACCAAAAGGCCAACGAGTTGGCGATGGCAAGAACCCCGATGCGTCGCTGGGGGACCCCGGAGGACTTCGCCGGACCTGCGGTGTTTCTGGCATCGGAAGCGTCACGCTTCGTCACCGGCGCCGAACTCCAGGTCGACGGCGGGTTCCGCGCCAGCTGACGGACCAGGGCTCGCTACTCAGCGAATCCCCACATGAAGAACGCGCTCATCAGCAGCAGGTTGAGGATGAGTGCTCCGTAGGTGATGATCAGATGGGCCGGGCGGCTGCGCACCCAGGCGGCGAGGGCCATCCAACTCGGGAAGATCACGATGGCTTGACGGGCGAATGAGAGCAGAGGCCGGCCTGCCTGATCGTGGCGCGACAGGACGACGAGCAGCATCGCCAGCGAGTACAGCCCGAACTCCACCGGGAGCTTGCGGAAGGCGACCACGGTCAAGGTGATCACCACCACGAGGGCGACCAGTGCCATCATCCTTGCGGCCGGCAAACCGTCGGTGACCAGTTGCCGAACCGATAGCCAGGCGTCGTAGCCGGGAAGGGCGCCGACCGAGCGCCACCGGTCGCGGTAGACCTCGTACACGGTGGGAAGCCCGGAAGTGACGAGGTAGGCCTGGTAGGCGACGAGGGCAAGCGGCCCCGCGGCGACCGCCCACCAAGCCCCGATCGACCGCCAGGGTCGATGATCGAACCGCCTCCATGCGATGGCGAGCAGCGGGAGGGCGAGGGCCGCCGCATGGCTGCGGGTCATCGTGGCCAGGAAGGCGCTCACCCCGGCCAGCGCCCAGTGGTTCCGGCGCGCCAGGTACAGCGCCAGCACGGTGAGTAGCAGCATCAACGGCTCGGCGTATCCGGCGATCAGGATGTACCCGAACGGGATGACCACCTGGTAGATGACGGTGTGCTGGGCCCCGATGGCCCCAAGGATGTCTTCGGTCATTCGGTAGAGCACGGCGAGAGCGAGAGCGGTGGCGACGGTGGCGATCAGCAGCGAGGCGACCAGGGGATCGAGCCCGACCGCGGTGCCGGCGCGGATCATCATGGGGTAGAGCGGCGGGAACACGATGTTGTGCTGGTTGACTTCGTAGCCGTCTTGCGCAATCTCGATGTAGTGCATCGTGTCGTGGCGTTGCCAAACGCCGAGGGTCCACCCCGACAGCGGGCCGACCATCGGTTCGGATCCGAGGTAGAGCTGATCCTCTCGCTCGGGGCCGAGCGGAACCTCTTCGGCCTGCCACAGCAGGAACCCGAAACCCAGAGCGAGGAGCCGTGCCGCCAGCGTGAGGCCCACACCCCACAGCAGCGCCCGCCTCCAGGGGTGGTCCGAGGTCTGCTTCTTGGTGGCTGGGGGCATTGCTGCCGACTCCGTTGCGACGGGTGCTCGATAGGGCCGAAGCGAGGCTAGTGGTGCGTCGACATCGGTCGTCGTGGTTCGTCGTACCTATCGGCCGGTTGATCAGCGCCGCTTAGCGTTCGCCGTGCGGCTCGGCCGGGGAGATCTGCGGATTGCGCCGCCAGTTACCATTTGCCGGTTGTCCAATTCATAGGAGCTGCGCGTGACCACTGAAGCCGACTATCGCCTACCCCGCAATGTGATTCCGCGGCACTATCGGCTCACGCTGGAACCCGACCTCACCGAGTTCACCTTCTCCGGGAGCGAGGTCATTTCTGTTGCGGTCGTCGAAGCTACCGCGATCGTGGTGCTCAATGCCACGGAACTCGAGGTCGACGCTGCCGCGATCAGGGCCGTCGAGGGCAGCGAGCTCGTAGCTACGGACATCGCGCTCGATGCGGATGCCGAGCGGCTAACCCTCACCTTTCCCGAAACGCTCGCTCCCGGCGACTACGAGCTCACGGTCTTGTTCCGCGGCACGCTGAACGATCAGCTGCGCGGCTTCTATCGGTCGACCTTCAAGGACGATGCGGGCAACGACGCGGTGATCGCCACCACCCAATTCGAAGCGACCGATGCCCGTCGCGCCTTCCCCTGTTGGGACGAACCGGACCTCAAAGCAACCTTCGGGGTCACCTTGATCGTGCCCGCCGGGTATGCCGCCATCTCAAACGGCCCCGAGGTCACCCGTAGCGATGCCGGGCCCGGAAAGGTCGCCGTCACGTTCGCCGACACCATGGTGATGTCGACCTACCTCGTTGCCTTCATCGTGGGCGAGCTCGAAGCCACCGAGGTGGTCGACGCCTCAGGCGTGCCTCTGCGGGTTCTCACCCCGCCGGGAAAGACTCACCTTGCCGACTTTGCGTTGGAGGCGGGTGCCCATGCCCTCGGCTACTTCGCCGACTACTACGGCATTCCCTACCCGGGAGACAAGGTGGACATGATCGCCATCCCGGATTTCGCCTGGGGAGCGATGGAGAACCTGGGGGCGATCACCTACCGCGAGTCGGCGCTCCTGGTCGACCCGACCACTGCCACCCGAACCGAGCTCGAACGGGTCGCCGGGGTCATCGCCCACGAACTCGCCCACATGTGGTTCGGCGATCTCGTCACGATGAAGTGGTGGAACGGCATCTGGCTCAATGAGGCGTTCGCCACCTTCATGGAGATGAAGTGCACGGAGGCCTTCCGGCCCGATTGGAAGATCTTCCTGGGCGCCGCCGCCGATCGTGCCGCCGCCATGGAGATCGACGCGCTGGCCACCACTCGCTCCATCGAATTTCCGGTGGCGTCTCCCGAAGAAGCCAACGCGATGTTCGACACCCTCACCTACGAGAAGGGCTCGTCGGTGTTGCGGATGCTCGAGCAGTACATCGGTGAGGAGACGTTTCGCCGCGGCATCGGGTCGTACCTCGCCGCTCATGCCTACGGCAACACGGTGACCGACGACCTGTGGGACGCGCTCGAACAAGCTTCGGGAGAGCCGGTGCGCGAGATCATGCACGGCTGGATCTACCAGGGTGGATTCCCCCAGGTCAGGGTTGAGGCGGCCGGGGACCAGTGGGCACTTCGCCAGGAGCAGTTCCGCTACCTGGGCGAAGGTGGGGGAACCTGGAAGGTTCCGGTGCTCTACGGCGGGGCCGCCGGACGGAGCAGGGTCATCGTCGAGGAACCGGTGACGATCGAACCGGGCGACGACGCCCTCGTCAACGCCGGCGGCTCAGGGTTCTACCGGGTTCGCTACGCCCCGGAGCTACTCGAATCCGTGGCGGGTCGACTTGGTGAGCTGGAGCCCGAGGAGCGCTACTCGGTCGTCAGTGATACCTGGGCCTACGTGCTCTCCGGTGAGGTGCCGGCGTCGGAGTTCATCGAGTTGGTGGGTGGGTTGTCCGAAGAGACCGAGCCCGCGGTCTGGCGGGTGGCCCTCACCGGGTTGGCGGAACTCGATCGGGTGGCATCATCAGATGTGCAGCCTGCGCTGCAGACGTTTGTGCGCACATTGGTTGCGCCGCAGGCCGATCGGCTCGGCTGGTCCCCGGAGCCGGGGGAGAACGACCTGACGAGGGAACTGCGCGGTCTGATGCTGCGAGCCCGTGGTGGCCTCGGCGACGATCAGGACACTGTGGCCGAGGCACGGGGTGTGCTCGAGCAGGCGCTCGCAGCCCCCGACACCGTTGATGGTGAGGTGGCGAGCGCGGCGCTTGCCATCGTTGCCGGGAACGGTGACGGCGTCGACTTTGTCCGCTTCCTCGGGCTGCGCGATGACGCCGGCACGCCGCAGGACCAGGTCCGTTTCCTGCGGGCGGCGGCCGCCGTACCCGAGCAGGACACTGCGGCACAGCTCCTGGAAATGGTATTGACTGGCGACATTCGCAGCCAGGATGCGTTCTGGCTCACGGCACTGCTGCTCGGGCACAAGGATACCGGTGCCGCCTCCTGGCAACGGATCAAGGAGCAGTGGGATGAGGTCCTGGCCGTGATGCCGAAGCAGAACCTGCGGCGCATGTTCGACCTCATCCAGTACCGCTCCGAGCCTGAGGTGGCTGCCGATATCAAGGCGTGGCTGGATGAGCATCCGGTCGCCGGCTTCGAACGTCACCTGGCCCAACAGATGGAACGTCTCGACGTCCGCGTCGGACTGCGGGAACGCGGATCCGACCGCATCGAAGAGGCCCTCTAACCCGTTCTTGCGTGGCTGAGATACCAGAAATCGCGCCTCAGCCACGCAAGAACGGGATTACTCGCCGATGTCTTCGTTCCAGAGGGTGGGGTTGGCGGCGATGAAGTCTTCCATCAGGGAGCGGCAGGTGGGGTCATCGCGGATCTCGAGGTTGACGCCGCGCGAGCGGACGTAGTCCTCGGGCCCCGGAAGGTCACGTTCTCCCCGACGACGACCCGGGGGATCTCATAGAGCAGCACCGCTCCGCTGCACATGTCGCACGGCGACAGCGTGGAGTACAGCACCGAGCGGCGATAGGTCGCTGCGGGGAGGCGGCCGGCGTTCTCGAGGCAATCCATCTCGGCGTGGAGCACGGGGCTGCCCTGCTGCACCCGCCGGTTGTGGCCGCGGCCGATGATCTCGCCGTCAACGACGAGTACCGATCCGATCGGGATCCCACCTTCTTCGCGACCGAGGCCGAGCTTCGGCGATGGCGGCTTCGAGGAATGGGTCCGGTTCGTGATCGCTCATGGCACCCAGCGTACCGGTCACTGCTCGTCAGCCTTGGCGGCGTAGGGTCGCAGTGAGGTGGATCTGGTTGGCCTGCCCGACGGCGGCCATCCACAGCTCGTAGCGCAGCTCTTCGCCGACCACCACGAGACTCCGCTCCACCGAGCGCACCTCTTTGGCAGTTGGGGTGGCGGCAACGGTGGTGGTCGCCAGGCGCACTGAGGTGCCGTCGATCGTCCCCGCATGCACCTCGGCGACGCCGGTCGGCATGGCGACGACGGCTTCGGCCCGGCCCGGACCTGCGGCGCGGAAGTAGCCGGTCTCGGTGTGGAGGGGGGCACCGGCCTCGGGGTGAGCGCCCGTGCCCCAGGTGCGCTGGGTGTACGCCAGGAACGGTTTGTCCGGCGGCGCCACGATGGTGATCTCCTCACCGTAGGTGAAGTCGGCGATGGTCGGGTACTCGCCGCGACCCTCGCCCTTCCAGGTGCCGACGAGGAAGGCCAGTGGGGCGATGTCGGGGTGAACACTCATGTCGCAAGTGTACGAGGCAGCCGGTGCGAAGTGTCGGCCCGGTCCCCGCTCGGTAGGCTTTGTTCCGATGCTGTTTGATGATCCGTCCTGGTTGCGAGCGTCCGATTGGCTCGCCCGCGGCGCGGCCCAGCCGGATGTGGCCATCATCGGTCTTCCCACCTCCGTCGGATCGATTTCGCCGTCCGAGGCGTGGCGCACCCCAGGTCGGCTTCGTGAAGTGATCGCCGGGTTTTCGCCCTACGACGGCGAAACGGGAACGGACTTGACCTCGCTGGCCGTGGCCGACCTTGGCGATTGGCCCCTCGCCGACTTGAACCTCGACGAGATGGTCGCCGTCGTCGCCGGCTATGCCGCCGCGCTGCCCCGCGGCTCGCGCTTCGCCTTTGTGGGCGGCGACAACGCCATCACCCGTCCCCTGGTTGCGGGGCTCGCCGGCGACCACCTGGCGGACGTCGGCGTCCTCACCTTCGATGCTCATCACGATGTGCGCCTGCTCGACGCCGGCCCCCGCAACGGGACCCCGATTCGCGGCCTGATCACCGACGGACTCCCCGGCGACCACGTGCACCAGATCGGCATTCACTCCTTCGCCAACTCCCGCCCCTACCGAGAGTGGTGCGATGATCAAGGAATCGCGATCACCACAATGGCGGAGGTCGACGCAGCGGGCATCGACCACGTCGTATCGCAAGCTCTGGGGGAGTTGGCCGCCACCTGCGAGTGGATCCACGTCGACTTCGATATCGACGTCCTCGACCGGGCCTTTGCTCCGGGCTGCCCCGGGGCCCGACCCGGAGGGATGACGCCGCGGCAGTTGGCCACCGCGGCTCGGCTTTGTGGCCGGCACCCCCAGGTGCGCACCGCCGACTTCGTCGAAGTCGATCCAAGCGCCGATCGGGATGACCTGACCGTGATGGCCCTGGCCGGGACGCTGTTGGCGTTTCTGTCGGGAGCGACCCAATCGAACGAGAGTGAGGGGTGAATGCGCACCGTTGTCGTTGATGGTGGACCGCTATCGGTCGACGATGTCGTAGCGGTAGCCGGCAACCGTGCCGCAGTGGAGCTCGGTTCGGGGCTGCCGGAGCGGATGGCCCCGGCCCGTCAACTCGTCGCGGAGGTGGTCGACGAGGGCCGCACCGTCTACGGGATCACGACCGGCTTTGGCGCCCTCGCCTCAACCCACATCGACCCGGCGAAGGCGGCGCGACTGCAGATCGGTCTGGTGCGCAGCCACGCCGCCGGCGTCGGCCAACCACTACCGGACGAAGTGGTGCGCGCCATGCTGTTGCTGCGAGCCCGCACCCTGGCCCAGGGGCACTCCGGCGTTCGGTATGCCGTCGTGGCGCGGCTCATCGATTTCCTCGAGCGCGACCTGCTCCCGGTCGTGCCCGGACAGGGATCGGTGGGGGCGTCGGGCGACTTGGCTCCCTTTGCCCACCTCGCCCTGCCGCTGATCGGCGAGGGTCTGCTGCGCCACAACGGGGAGACCGCCCCAGCGAGCGAGATGCTGGCGGCCCACGGCTTGGAGCCCATCTTGCTGCAGGCCAAGGAGGGTTTGTCGCTGCTCAACGGGACCGAGGGAATGCTGTCGCTCGGGACGCTGGCACTCCACCGCGCTCGGCAACTCGCCTCCGTGGCCGACCTGGCGTGTGCCATGTCCGTCGAGGCGCTGCTCGGGTCATCCCGACCTTTCGATCCCCGCATCCACGCCCTGCGCCCTCATCCCGGTCAGGTGGCGTCGGCGGCGCGGATTGCCAGGCTCATCGATGGGTCTTCGATTGTGGCCAGTCACGCCGATGACTTCGTTCATGCGGTCCAGGACGCCTACAGCCTGCGGTGCGCTCCCCAGGTCCACGGGGCCGCTCGCGATACGTTCAGCTTTGCCGCCGGTGTGTTCGCCAATGAACTCGGTGCGGTGACCGACAACCCGATTGTGTTTCCCGCGACCGATGATGTCGTGTCGGGCGGCAACTTCCACGGCCAGCCGCTGGCGTTTGCCATGGACTTCATGGCCATCGCCGTCACCGAACTGGGGTCGATCTCGGAGCGCCGCACCGACCGGATCCTCGACCCAGATCGCTCCGGGGGTTTGCCGCCGTTCCTGGCCGCCGAGCCGGGGCTCAACTCCGGCTACATGCTCGCCCAGTACACGGCAGCGGCGTTGGTCGCCGAGAACCGGGTGCTCTCGCATCCTGCGTCGGTTGAGTCGATCCCCACGTCGGGCCTGCAAGAGGACCACGTCTCCATGGGGTGGGGAGCCGGGCGCAAGCTGCTCGACGTCATCGCCAATACGGCGCATGTCTTGGCCGTCGAATTGCTCTGTGCCGCCCAAGGCATCGAATGCCGGGCTCCGCTGCGACCGGCCGCAGCCACGGGTGCCGCCCTCGCCGCCATCCGCGAGGTTGTGCCGCCGTTGACCGACGATCGGCCGATCGGGGCCGACATCGAGGCCGTTGCGGCGCTCATCGCCACGGGCCGGCTCGACGCCGACTGAGCGGCCGACCCGCCGGGAGGTGACCCGGGCCCCCGAGCGTGTGGCGTACAATGGTCATCCGCAGAAACCGCGATTTGGAGAAGACACATGGTTTTGATGGATACGCTGAAGAAGTGGTTCGGCACCGCCAAAGAGCAGGCCGGCGACTTGGCGTGAAAAGGCCAAGCCGATGGTCGAAAAGAGCAAGGAAGCCGCTGCCGAGGCTTGGGTCAAGGGCAAGGACGTTGCTGGCGATCTGTCTGAGAAGGCCAAGCCAATGGTCGAGAAGAGCAAGGAAGCCGCCACCGACGCCTGGGACAAGACCAAGGATGCGGCGGGCGACCTCAAGGACAAGGCTGCAAGCGGGTCAGACGACACCGCCGACGAAGGCTGATCTTCGAGTTGTCACCACAGAAGACCGTCGGGCGTGCCCGGCGGTTTTCTGCTTGGAGGGGCCGCGACGGCCCTGTCTAACATGGCTCTTGGAGACCCAGCCCGCACAGCCTGGTCCAGAAAGGCCTACCCATGAGTGACTTCACTGCGAAGTTCCCCACCCTGCTCGACATCTACACCAACAGCATCGAGCAATTCGTCGATCGTCCGCTGTTCGGCACCAAGCGCGGCGGTAGCTGGGAATGGACCACATACGGCGAGTTCGGCGAAATGGTCGACAACACCCGCTCCGGTCTGGCCGGTCTCGGCATCGGCTTGGGTGACAAGGTGGCCATCATCTCGGACAACCGCGAGGAATGGGCCGTGGTGGCCTACGCCGCCTATGGACTGGGAGCGGCCGTCGTTCCCATGTATGAGGCACAAACGACGGAGAACTGGGCGTTTGTGCTCGGAGACTCGGATTCCCGGGCGGTATTTGTGTCAACTCCCGATGTCGCCGAGCGCCTCGACACGGTGCGCGGCTCCATCGACGGACTCGAGTACCTGTTTGTGATGGAAGGCGCGGCACCCGACGACTGGGGCACGCTCGCCGTCCTCCAGGAAACCGGCTCGAAGTTGCCCGTGGGTCTATCCGATGTAGGTGAGGATCAGATCGCCGGTTTTGTCTACACGTCGGGGACGACCGGCAAGCCAAAGGGCGTGCTGCTCTCCCAGAAGAACCTCGCCTACAACGTGAGCTCGATCACCGACGTCTTCCCGATCTATCCCACCGACCGGACCCTCTCCTTCCTCCCGTGGGCCCACGCGTTCGGGCAAACCGTCGAACTGCACACCATCTTCGCCATGGGTGGCTCGACCGCCTTCGCCACCTCCGTGGCCGAGATCACTTCCAATCTGCCCGAGGTCAAGCCGACGATGTTGGTGAGCGTGCCGACCATCTTCGGGCGCATCTACACCGGCCTCAACAAGCGAATGGCCGAGGGAAGCTCTGCCCAGAAGATGATCTTTGATCAAGCGATGAGCAACGCCACGAAGCGGCGCAACCTGGCCGAGCAGGGCAAGTCGAGTTGGTTCGTCGACATGCAGCAGAACCTGTTCGACAAGCTCGTCTTCAGCAAGATTCGCGCCGGCCTCGGCGGCAACCTCACCTATGCCATCAGCGGTGGCGCCGCCATTCCGGTCGAGGTGGCCGAGTTCATCGACAACCTCGGCGTCACGGTCTACGAAGGGTACGGCCTCTCGGAGACGTCGCCGATTGCGACGGCCAACTGGCCTGGAACCCGCAAGATCGGATCCGTCGGCAAGCCGATCCCGGGAACGTCGGTCAGCCTCGACACCGCGGCCAGTGCCGACCCGCGCGATGGCGAGATCGTGATCTACGGCCACAACGTCATGCAGGGCTACCACAACCGTCCAGAGGAAAACGCCAAGGTCTTCACCGATGACGGCGGGTTCCGCAGCGGCGACCTCGGTCGCATCGACGACGATGGCTTCCTGTTCATCACCGGCCGCGTGAAGGAGCAGTACAAGCTCGAGAACGGCAAGTACGTCGTGCCGACACCCATCGAAGAGAAGATCGGTCTGTCCGCCTACATTGCCAACGTCATGGTCTACGGGGACAACAAGCCGTTCAACGTGGCCGTGATCGTCCCGGATGCCCCGGCCGTCGAAGAGTGGGCGGCAGCCGAGGGCGTCGAGTTCGAAAACTTCGAAGGCCTCGTCGAGGATCCTCGGGTGCGCCAGTTGATCGGCGACGAGGTCGACAAGGCCATGGCCGACGTCAAGGGATACGAAAAGGTGCGTGCCTTTGTGATTGCTCCTGAGGACTTCTCCACCGAGAACGGGATGCTGACCCCGACGCTCAAGGTGAAGCGCCGCATTGTGATCGATCACTACGGCGACGAGATCCAGGCCCTCTACGCCGAGTAGAGGGAGCGTGCTCGGACTCGCCGCGGCTCAGATCGGGGAGTCTGACTGCGAAGAAATCGGTGACGGGCTGCTGGCGCAACCGGTCAACGCCATCACCAGCGGAGCCTATGCGCTGATCGGTGTCTGGCTGATGGTGCGGGCCTGGCGTGGGCCGCGCCGGACCCGCTGGCTCCAGGTGGTCTACGCCGTCACCCTGATGGTCGTCGGGATTGGCAGCATCGCCTTCCACGGTCCCCAGCCGGGTTGGGCCAAGCTGGTACATGATGCGCCGATCGCGACCGCGCTCGTATTCATCCTCCTCTACGACATCCAACTGCTCGCAGGGTGGAAGCCATGGGTCACGCTGACAACCTACGCAGTGCTGGTCGTCGCCGTGTTCGCCGGCTTCGAACTCGACTCGACGGCCAGCATCGTCGTCACGGGGGTTGTCGTGGTGGGTGCTGTCATCGCCGAGGTGTTGGTGATCCGTCGCGGGCTGAGAGTACGGCCGCCGTGGATGGCGACGTGGCGGTGGTACGCCCTCATGGCCGGCCTGCTGGCCGTGGCCGGCCTCGCCAATGTGCTCGGCCGGACCGACGCTCCGCTGTGTGAAGCGGACAGCGTCTTGCAGTTGCACGGCCTATGGCACATCATGACGGCAATTGTGTTTGGGTTGTGGGCCGTGATTGCGTTTCCGCCGACGATACCGGACGCCCGGAAGGACGAGGGATGAGAGGACGATGACCGAGCCGACGGCAGACACGCCGAGCCCCGCTCCGGGTGATTCCGACGCGCCGTCGGCCGCCGACGCCGCAGGCGCACCGTCGTCTGACTCCAGTTCGGCCCCACCGCCCGATGCTTCTGACAAGGTGGCAACGCCCCCGCCCCCGCCTCATCCCGACAAGATGGCAACGCCCCCGCCCGACCCCGACAAGGCCGGAACCTCGACTTCCGATCCCGGTCCGGTCGATCGTTCGGTTCCCTACACCGAGGTGCCAAAGCACCACCGCCTGGCGGCCACCCCGGCCCGGAGCACGTCTCCCCAGGACCCGCCGGGGTTGCGAGACATTGCCTCGAGCGCGGTCGACGCCACCCTTGCGGTGGGGTCGGTGGCCGTTCAGGGGTTTGTCGGTGTGTCGGCCATGGTGCTGCGTCGCTTTGGCGCCAGTCCTCCGGCCCGCTGGGCCAAGAAGTCGGCTTCTTCCGCTCTCGAGCACCGCAATTCCGAGATCGGGGCGGTCGGGCAAGTGGCCGAGGACCAGATCAACAAGATCATCGCCGTCTTCGTTCCCGTCATTGTCAATTCGCTTGATCCGTCCGAACTGATGGCCAAGGTGGACGTCAACGCGCTCATGGACCGAGTCAACGTGAATGCGCTGCTTTCGCGGGTCGACGTGAACGCGCTACTGCAAAGGGTCGACGTGAACGCACTGGTCGACCGGGTCGATATCGACAAGATGCTCGACGGGGTCGACCTCAAGGCGCTGATGGAACGAGCCGACATCGGTGACCTCGTTGCGCAGAGCACCAGCCAGATGGCCGGGTCCACGCTCGATATCGGCCGCCGCCAGGTTGTTGGACTCGACACCGTGATGATGCGGGTCGTCGACCGCGCCTTGGGGCGCAAGGCTGGAGATCAACCGCTGGGCCCGCCGGAACTGGTTCCCAGCGACCACGAAACCGAGGTGGAGTGATGGCGCGAAAGTCTCGTGCCCAGATCAGTGGCTACTACGCCGGTCCGGTGTCTCGGCTGCTGGCCTACCTGATCGACTTCTTTCTATCCATCACCGTCTTTGGGCTTCTCGCCGCCGGCACCGTCTGGGCGATCAACACCGTCTTCAACGTCGACATTCAGTGGACCTGGGAGAGCGGCTGGTTTGGTATCGCCCTGATGGTGCTGTGGCTGTTCCTGTACTTCTGGCTCGGGTTTGCCCTCAACGGCAAGACCGTCGGCTACAGCGTCCTCGGCATCAAGGTCGTAAGTGCCGATGGCAGCCCCATCACCCCCGGACATGCTGCGATCCGAGTGCTCGTTCTGCCGATCAGCATCGTCTCGGTCATCGGCGTGCTTGGGATCATCTTCGACCCCAAACAGCGGGCGCTGCACGACTTCGCCGCGAAGACCGCCGTCGTATACGACTGGGGTGATCGCCCTGCCGAGATGCCGTCGCCGCTGACCAACTGGCTGGTGAAGAAGGGCGTCAACGACACGGTGGCGCCGGAGGTTCAGCGGACTGCCCAGGATTCGACGCCGTCCGGGCAATGACCCCGGGTCGCTGGTTGCCTCCGCTAGCGTTGCCGGACAGGAACCTGTGAGGAGGTCGACGTGACCCGTGTGAGGCGTAACACCCCTCTGACCCGGTGGTTCGGTGCGGCGTTGGCCGCGGCGGCAATCACCGGGCTGCTGCTGCTCCCCACGGTGGCGAACGCCGATGTGACGGGTGGCTGTACCGGGGTCGTGTTCATCGACGGCGTCGAGTACGGGCCACAAAACGACACCCCCGACAACCCCATCGTCGTGCCGGATCGGGCCGGCGTGACCGCCGAGTGGGCTGGGGAGGTTCCTTTTGCCAACACCAACTTCGCCGGCGAGGCCGGCATCGTGGTCGGGCCAACCACCATCCGCTTTGCCAGTTGGTCCGGTGCCAACACCGAGGACATTCGCAAAGCAGCGGGGACCTACAGCCTCGACGAATTGAAGGCCGAACTCCCGGTCGACGTTGGTGTCGCCGGCATCTATCAGGTGAAGGGATTCCACGACGCCGACGGCGGTAGCTGCACCGGCATGGTGTTCGTGAAGTTCGAAGGGAACCCACTGTCGACGCCGCTCGGGGTCGTCGCCGTCGTTGGCATCATCATCTCGGCCCTCGGGTTGTTCACCGCCTTGTGGAAGCATCCCGTCGTCGGGGCGATCTTCGGTCTGCTCTTCGGGCTCTTCTTGGCGCTGGTGCTCCAGCAGTGGTCGGTCTACCCACTCACCACGCTGAGCGTGATCGGACTCCCGCTGATCTTCCTTGGCGTCGGCATACTCCTGGGCGTGTGGGGTCCAATGGCGTCCGCGCCGGCCGAAACCGCGGCGGCCGCTCCTGCTGCTGCCGCGACCACGCCACCTCCGCCGCCGCCGGCAGAGAGCTCCGGGACGACGTCGTCATCCGGCGGTGAGCCGCCGCCCCCGCCTCCGCCTCCGCCTCCGCCAACCTCCAGCTAGTACACCCGTCAGCTAGAACCAGCGCGTGGACCTCGGGCGGGCCGGGGTCCACGATGCGAGCACGTAAGGAGGTCGCGTTTGCCCGGACCACGCCCGGTGACGGCCCCGCGCGGGTCGACCCTGTCGACCAAGGGATGGCTCCAGGAGGCAGCACTGCGCTGCCTGATGAACAACCTCGACCCCGCGGTGGCCGAGAACCCCGATGAGTTGGTCGTCTACGGCGGCCGGGGCAAGGCGGCGCGGAGCTGGGATGCATTCGACGCCATCGTGCGCAACCTGCGAGATCTCGACAACGACGAGACGCTGCTGGTGCAGTCCGGCAAGCCGGTCGGGCGGTTCCGCACCCACGAGATGGCGCCGCGGGTCCTGATCGCCAACAGCCTGCTGGTGCCCGACTGGGGCAACTGGGAGCACTTCTGGGAACTCGAAGCGGCCGGTCTGATGATGTACGGCCAGATGACCGCCGGCTCGTGGATCTACATCGGCACCCAGGGCATCCTCCAGGGGACCTATCAGACCTTCGCCGCCATCGCCGAGCAGCGCTTCGGCGGAACGCTGGCCGGCACGCTGACCCTGACCGGCGGACTCGGCGGGATGGGTGGTGCCCAGCCGCTGGCGATCACCATGAACGACGGCGTGGCGCTTTGCGTCGACGTTGATCCCGAGCGGATCCAGCGCCGGCTGGAGACCCGCTATCTCGACGAGGTCGCCGATGACCTCGACGACGCCGTGGCACGGGTGCTTGCCGCCCGGGCCGAACGAAGGCGTCTCTCGGTCGGGGTCGAGGGCAACGCCGCCGACGTGTTCCCCGAACTGCTGCGCCGCGGCGTCGAGATCGACATCGTCACCGACCAGACCTCGGCGCACGATCCGCTCAACGGCTACGTGCCACACGGCTACACGCTCGACGAGGCGCTCGAACTGCGCGCCTCCGATCCGCAGGCGCTACATCAAGGCGGCGCGCACCTCGATGGCGGTGCACTGCGAGGCCATGGTCGGCTTCCAGCGAAACGGGTGCCGAGGTCTTCGACTACGGCAACAACCTGCGCGGTGAGGCGGTCGAAGGCGGCTTCGCCGACGCGTTCGCCTACCCGGGTTTCGTGCCCGCCTACATCCGCGACCTCTTCTGCGAAGGCCTGGGCCCGTTCCGCTGGGTGGCGCTGTCTGGCGATCCCGCCGATATCGCAGCGACCGACCGGGCCGTGCTCGATCTGTTCCCCGAGAACCGCGCCCTGGCCCGCTGGCTGGAGATGGCGCAGGAGCGGGTCGAGTTCCAGGGCCTGCCCGCCCGGATCTGCTGGCTGGGCTACGGCGAGCGGGACCGGGCCGGTCTCGCCTTCAACGACCTGGTCGCCTCGGGCGAGGTCAAGGCGCCGATCGTCATCGGGCGCGACCACCTCGACTCGGGTTCGGTCGCCTCGCCCTACCGCGAGACCGAGGCGATGATGGACGGGTCGGACGCCGTCGCCGACTGGCCGATCCTCAATGCGCTCCTCAACACCGCCTCCGGTGCCGCCTGGGTGGCGGTCCACCACGGGGGAGGGGTGGGCATCGGCAAGTCGATCCACGCCGGCGCCCAGGTGGTCGCCGACGGCACCGCCCAGGGAGCGGTGCGGCTCGAGCGGGTGCTCACCAACGATCCGGGGACGGGCGTGATTCGTCACGTCGACGCCGGGTACCC
Organism: uncultured Acidimicrobiia bacterium; assembly: GCA_963821095.1. GTDB lineage: Bacteria > Actinomycetota > Acidimicrobiia > Spongiisociales > UBA5794 > CAVPHV01. The sequence goes on from CAWGCJ010000020.1 coordinate 21,081, forward strand.
GGAAGCCAGGACTCGCCGCCGACGAACGTGGTGTGGTGATCCCAATGGACCCGGAGACGTGAGCCCCGAGGATCCGATCTCCGGTGGCGACCTGCTGGTGCGCGGCATCGGCGAGTTGGCCACCAACGACCCGGCAACGAAGGCGGGACGTTGGGTCTGATCAACGGCTGCCGCAATGGTGATTCGCGATGGCCGGGTGGTGTGGGCGGGTCCCGAGAACCGGATCTGCCATCCGCTGGCCTCGGCGACGTCCCCGAGCTGGATGTCGCGGGCCGCGCCGTACTCCCCGGTTTTGTCGACGCCCACACCCACGTCGTGTTCGGCGGGGATCGGGCCGACGAGTTCGCCCGCCGGCTGGCCGGGGAGAGCTACGAGCAGATCATGGCCGCCGGCGGCGGGATCATGTCCACCGTCGCCGCCACCCGAGCGGCGTCAACCGCCGACGAGCTGGCCGACTCTGCCCGGCGCAGGCTCACCAGGATGTTCGCCACGGGGACCACCACCGTCGAGGTCAAGTCGGGCTACGGGCTCGACCTCGCCACCGAGCGGCGCATGCTCGATGTCGTGGCCCAATTCGATAGCGAACTCGCCGTCGACATCGTCCCCACCTTCCTCGGCGCCCATGTCGTCCCGCCCGAGTGGCGTGACGACGGGCCGGATATCGTCCAGCTCGTCGTCGACGAGATGCTGCCGGCCTGTGCCCCGTCGGCTCGGTTCTGCGATGTGTTCTGCGACGACGGTGCCTTCACCGTTGATGAGGCCCGGCTGATCCTCGAGGCCGGCAAACGCCACGGACTCGAACCACGGCTGCACGCCGACCAGTTGGTGCACACCGGAGCCAGCGGCGCTCGCCGCTGAGGTCGGGGCGGTATCGGCCGATCACCTCGACCAGGCGACGCCGCGATGATCTCGCTGCGCTGGCGGAGGCGGGGACCGTGGCCGTGCTGCTCCCCGGCGTTTCGTTCACAATGCGGCTGCCCTACCCGGACCCGGCCCGATTTGTCGCCGCAGGTGTCCCGGTGGCGTTGGCCACCGACGCCAACCCCGGGACGAGCTGCGTGCTGACCATGCCGTTCATCATCGCGTTGGCCGCGCTCAACATGGGCATGGCGCCGGACGCCGCGGTGTGGAGCGCCACCCGGGGCGGAGCGCTGGCACTCAACGAAGCGGACAAGGGATGGCTGGGGCCGGGGGCGGTGGCCGACGCCGTCGTGTTGGATGCGCCATCACATCTGCACCTCCCGTATCGGCCCGATGACGACGTCGTCTGGAAGGTGATCAAGTCGGGGCGGGTGATCTGAGCGGCCGTTCCCTTCGGTTAGTCCCGGTGTTGGGGTTGAATGGCGCGCATGCCGACCACGCACCCGCTTCGTATTGCTGCGCTCCTCGCCGCGGCCGCTGTCTTTGCCTCGGGCTGCTCCGTGCTCGGCAGCTCGTCGACGACGATGTTCCCGGACGCCACCGTCCCGCAGCCAGCTTCGTCGACGCTCGATCCCTCGGCGGTGACGACCACGACCACGACGGCGACGACCGCCACGACTACGACGACCGGTGGCACCGCGACCACAACGACGACGAGCGGCGGCGTATCGGCTGCGGTCATCGGGTGCGACGAAGCCGAGCCTCCCTTCACCGCCCTCTGCGAGTCGATCGAGCTGATCGAGGAACGTTTTGTTGATCCGGTAGACCTCGACGCCCTTGCCGCCGCGGCGGTTGCCGCCATCGAGGCCGAGCCGGCGAGCGGTGACGCCAGCGACGTCGTGGTGTGCGCCGTGCCGGACGTCGCCTTTGTCGCGGTGTGTGATGCGGCCCAGGTCGAGGTAGGCGACGGCGGAGAGGTCGAGGTCGTCGTCAACGAGGCGATCGCAGGCATGGTTGCCGGACTCGGTGACCCCTTCTCGGCCTACCTGACGCCGGAGATCATGGAACTGCGCGACGAGGAACTGACCGGCGAGGTCAGCGGGATCGGCGCCTTCGTTTCGGCGCAGGAGGAAACCGGCGAAGACGTTGTGGCGTGTGACCTGATCTCGACTACCTGCCAGATCGTCGTGATCTCGACCATCCCCGAGAGCCCGGCCGAGGACGCCGGGCTGCGACCCGGCGATGTCATGGTGAGCGTCGAGGGTGAGTCGATGGCTGGGATGACCTTTGATGAGGCCACCGCTCGGGTGCGGGGCGAAGAGGGCACCGAGGTAACGATCGGGGTCGAGCGCGACGGCGAGACCTTCGAGTTGACCATCGAACGCAAGTCGGTGGTGTTCCCCGTCGCCATCGGCCAGATGACAGAACCGGGGGTCGGTTATCTACGGCTGAGCGTCTTCACCGAGACCGCTCCCGAGCAGTTCCGCCAGGCGCTGTCCGACCTGCTCGATGCGGGCGCCGAGACCATCGTGCTCGACCTGCGGGGCAACCCCGGCGGGTCGTTGTCGGCGGCGATCGACATCGCCAGCGAGTTTCTCGCCGACGGCGAGGTGCTCGAGACGGACGGACCCACCTTCGACAACGTGTTCGAGGTGACTGGTCCGGGCGTAGCCACCGATCCCGACATCGAGGTGATCATCTTGCTCGACTCGGGCAGCGCCTCGGCGTCCGAGGTCGTTGCCGGGGCGCTCCAGGAGAGCGGTCGGGCAGTGGTGGTCGGAGAGTCGTCGGTCGGCAAGAACACGGTGCAACAGACGTTCCAGCTTCCCGGTGGTGGTGGCCTCAAGATCACCATCGCCCGCTGGTTGACCCCGGAGCGTCGTGACTACGGCGGGACCGGGATATTCCCCGACGTCGAGATCGAGCTTCCGTTCGACCTGTTGCCCGAGCAACTCACCGATCTCGCCCTCGAGTCCGTCTCCGGCTGAAGGTCAGTGGGCCGTCGTCCGTTCAGCGTGGCAGACTACCGAGTGATCTACCGGCAAAGTCCCCAATGATTCATCCGTATCTCTCGCTCGAGCATCCCATCCGCTTCGCCCACCGCGGCAGCCGCGTCCTGTGGCCCGAGAACACGATGTATGCCTTCCAGGGGGCATTTGAGCTCGGCTTTCAGTACTTCGAAACCGATGTGCGGATCAGCCGCGACGGCGTTGTGGTGGTGTTCCACGACAAGACTCTCGATCGAACGACGAACGGCACCGGGTTGGTGTCCGACTGGCTGTTCGAGGACCTCCGCCACCTCGACGCGGCCTGGGACTTCGGGGCCGATGAGGGCTACCCACTGCGGGGGAGTGGCATTGGTATCTCCAGCCTCGACGAGCTGTTCACCACCTTTCCCGACGTGCACATCAACATCGACCTCAAGGGCAAGGGTTTGGAGTGGCCGGTGGCCGAGGTCATTCGAGACCACCGTCGTCAGGACCGCACCCTGATCGGATCGTTTGTCGACCGACGGATCGCCCGCTTCAGGCGGGTGACGTCCGGGGCGGTGGCGACCTCGGCGGGGCCGTCCGCCGTTTCGGCGATGTGGACGGCGTCGCGGCGGGGCCGCACCATCGAGCGTCCTGTGGAGGCGTATCAGGTGCCCTTCAACTACCGGTCCTTGAGAATCGACCAGAAGTACATCGACGCCATTCACGAATCCGGGGCGCAGATCCACTGCTGGACGGTGAATACCGCCGAGGACATGCATCGGTTGCTCGACATGGGCGTCGATGGGATCGTCACCGACCGCCCCGATATTCTCAACGATGTGATGCGAGAAAGAGGCCACGATGTCTGAGTTGCTGGGACGGATCACCCGGATCCAGGTCCACCGCCGCCACGTGAAGGTTGGGACGATGTACTGGCCCGAGGTGTTGGCGGCGGTCGAGCGGGGGGCCATCGACGCCGGCGGCATGACCGGGTGGGACGGCGAGGCGTGGTTGCTCGACGTGCACCATGTGGCCTATCCAATGGTGAGGGAGAAGCCGCCGCGGGCCCTGTCGATCGGATTCACCGCGCACTACGACCTGATGCGGGAGCGGTATGGCGAACGCGCCGCCGAAGGGGTCGCCGCCGAGAACATCATTGTTGAGACCGACCACCTGGTGCGGCTCGACGATGTCGCAGAAGGCCTCGCGATTCAGACCGAGAGTGGGTCGAACATCGAACTTGTCGGTCCCTCGGTTGCCAAGCCGTGTCGCCAGTTCACGTCATATCTGCTTGGCTTACCGGAGATGGCCCTGCGAGAGCAGATCCAGGATGAGCTGGAGTTTCTCGGTGAGGGCATGCGTGGCTTCGTGATGGCGGCACCCGAAGTTGCCGCACCGGTGGAATTCGCCGTCGGGGATGAGGTGTGGACGCTGTGAAGAAAAACCAACCGGGCCGTCGAGCCCTCGAAGCCGACGCCGTCTACTGCGCCGTCGTTGGGATCGCCGCCATGGCCCTAGACCGCAAGCTTGCCAAGCGACTCTCGACGCCCCGCCACCTCGTCAGGATCGCCGGTGGAGCCAGCCTGGCTTGGGGCGGTGTCGTCGCCGGCATGTCACGCGCCAAACCGGTGGCTCCGGCCCTCAAGACGGTGGCCGCCACCAATGCCGTCGGTGCCCTCGGCCTGGCCGTGCTCGGTGTCCGCCACCCCCGCCCGTTTGGGCAGCTCGTGTTCGTCGGCCTCGCCCTCGAAGTCGGCGCGTTCGCCGGCATCCAGGTCGCCGCCCTTGTGCAGGAGCGCAAGCTGGCCAAGCTCGAGGAAGCATCGGCCAAGTAGCGATTGGTCGGCCGGGTCGAGCTACGTCCTACTCGACGACGACGACCTCGAGCCCAACCAACCGTTCCCCATCGGCCCAGACCTCATCGGCGATCCGATAGACGCCAGGAGGAACGTCGGGGACTACCACCTCAAACGAGTTGGGAACCGGCAAGCCCACAGCCGGGATGGTCGGTTCGGTGCCCGGCTCGATGTAGCGAGCCTCGGCATCACCAGGAGTGAACGGGCGCAGGATCTGATGGGTCGACTCCCATCCCGTTCCCGTCCAACACTGCCAAAGCGCTCCGGCGCCACCGACAGCATCTGCGCCGGCGATGTCGAAGCCGACCTCCAGGGTCGCTTCCCCTCCGGGCGATATCGGGTTGGGCACGAGATCGAGGACAAACTCGGAGACCTCCGCTAGCGCGTCGGCAGGCGGGTCGGTGCAACGATCGAGCGGCGCGGTGGGCTCCGGCGACCCGGAACAGGATGCGACCAGGAACAACGCGGCAGCAACGAAGCCGTGGGGTCTCACCCTCATCAACCGTTCGTACCCTCGAACATGGCACGCACGGTATCAACGGTGTCGGCCTCGGCGGCGGTCTTGTCCGCTCGGTAGCCCTTGACCCGGGCGAAGCGCAGCGCCATCCCACCGGGGTAGCGGGTGCTGGCCTGGATCCCATCGAAGGCGATCTCGACCACCTGTTCCGGCTGGACGTGAACGACGTGTCCCTCGCGGTGGGTCTCGAGTTCGAGGAATCGCTCGGTCTGCCACTTCAAGGTCTCATCGGTGAGCCCCTTGAACGTCTTGCCCAGCATCACAAACTCGCCGGTGTCTGGATCGCGAGCCCCGAGGTGGAGGTTGGAGAGCAGACCGCGGCGGCGCCCCGAGCCCCACTCGACGGCGAGGACTACCAGGTCGAGGGTGTGGGCGGGCTTGACCTTCATCCAGGCGGCCCCCCGTCGCCCTGCGGCGTAGGGGGCGTCGAGCGACTTGATCATGACTCCCTCGTGGCCGGCGGCGAGCACTTCGTCGAAGAACTCGGCTGCTTCCTCGTCGCGTGGCGACGATCCTGCGCGCCGGCATCAGGCCGGCAGGGAGTCGCTCTGTCATCTGCTCGGTGCGGAACCCGGCCGGCTCATCGATGAGGTCGACGCCGTCGAGGTGGAGGCAGTCGAAGAAGAACGGTGACAACGCAACGCCGGTGTTTGACGCGTCCCGGCTGCCGAAGCGGCTCATCGTCACCTGGAACGGGTGGGGCCGACCGTCGGGTCGCAGGGCGATGGTCTCGCCGTCCAGGATCGCCGACTCGAGCGGCAAGCCTTGCACCGCGGCGACCACCTCGGGGACGGCCGAGGTCACGTCGCGCAGGTTCCTGGTGTAGACGGCGACTCGATCTCCGTCGCGATGGACCTGGATCCTGGCGCCGTCGAGCTTGTACTCGGCGGCAGCGGGCGAGATCTTGGCCATGGCGGCGGCGGCATCGGCGGCGGACTGGGCCAGCATCGGCTGTACCGGCCGGAACAGGGTGAGGCGGAACTCGGCCAGCGCCTCGGCACCGCCTTCTCGGGCGGCAACCGCGACCGCGGGGAGTTCCCCGCCGACCATGGCGGCGCGGCGGACCTCGGGGGCGGGGACGTCCGAGGCGATGGCGATGGCCTCGACCATGACGCCCTCGAGCGCACCCTGGCGCAGTTCCCGCAGGATCAGCCGCCGCAGGAACGTTTGCTCGGCCTCGGTCGCCTTTGCCAGCAGGCCTTCAAGTGCCTCATGGCGCGCCGCGTTGGATCCTTTCCCGGAGATCGACGCGATATTGGTGAGGGTGGCGTCGACCTGGCGCAGGGTGAGCGATGGATCGAGGGCGGGCTCGACCCCGACGGCATAGACGGCGGCGTAGCCAAGTCCGATGCGACCCTGGGGAATCTCCCCGGCCAGGTAGGCGACCCCGATCCCGGTCTCGACGGCATCCATGGCGGCGAGAAGTTCGGCGAGGGCGGCGGTCTTTGCCTTGCGCGACCGCGTCGAGCTCACACGTTCTGATGTGGTGACGACGTCGGCGAGGAGCACGGCGGTTACCCGGGTGGGATGAAGGGGAGGCCCTGGAGTTGGATGACGCGATCAATCACCTCATCGCGGGCCTCGTCGAAGGATGCCCCGGTGGTGAGGTAGTAGATCTCGCCCTTCTCCTGGATGTAGATGCGGTAGCTGCCACCGTCGTCGTGGATGTAGAGGTCGTCTGCGGGCCCGGCGATGTTGCGGCCCAGCGCCAGCATCGCCTCGGGAGTCGGGATCTCCGAGATGAGGTCGATCCGCTCCAGATTGAAGGCTTCGTTGAAGTCGGCCGCCGAGTTGGCGCGCCGGTCGAGGATGCGTGAAGCCATTGCCTGGCCGCGTCGTTGCAGGATGGCTTGGGCCTGTTCCTGCCGGGTGGTCTGGTGCATGTGGCGATTGTGCCACGACTATCGGTGCTACGGTCGTCCCATGGCACGATTTGATCCGATGGACGGCATCCGCAATTGGAAGAACTCAGACCTCGGGTACTTCGAGAAGGTGCGGCTGACCATCAAGAACAACGCTATCAAGGCCAAGAATCGCTCGAGTTGCTGCGGCAACTACGGCGAACCCGGCTGTTGAGTGGGCCCTAGAGGCGAGTCCGGTCCGGACTCGGAAGACCACACCCACAATCACGACCATGATCACGGCGAGGGCGACGAGCACTGAGCCGGGTCGCTAGCCGATGCCGATGATACGGCTGGGCGTCACGATGACTGCGGCGCGCCGCTCCGCAGCCAAGACCCGGTCGTATTCGTCGTAGTCGTCATGGGTGCCGCCCGCCGCTCGGAAGATGTCGCGCAGCAAGAGCCGGAGAGCGTTGGCGTCGATGCCCTCGGGCAGTTCGTCGGGCCCGATGATGTCGGCCGGACCGGTGACCGCCACCCAACTCCAGCCCCGGCGGATGGCGATGGTCACCTCCGAGCCGCGCCGGATGTGGCCCAGCCGAGCGGCGCCACCCGCCGACACCATGGCCACGCTCGGAACACCGGCGACGGGATGGTCGATCACGCCGCAATTCGCAACGCTCGAAAGCACCCTGCCATCAGCCTGGGCAGTGCTGATGACCGCCAGCCCGGTCTCGAGCGCCAGCTTGTCTTTGACGTCTTCGATAGTTGGCATGCGAGGGCCTCCGTTGATTGCGATGCTCAACGCACGGTAGGTAGGTCGCCGCAGACCTGTATACGGAAGTAGGTCTGGTTGTGTTCAGTTAGGGCGGCTTTCTGTCAGTAGGTAATGATAGTGTCGAACGTATGTTCGATATAGAAGATCAACAGGCGACCAGCGCTCCGGGTGATCCAATGGAACGCCTCGGCACCGCCGTCGCCGCTGTGGCGGGGGTGGACCGTTCCGGGTGGACCCCTGATGCCCTCTCCGAAGAGTTGGTGGGGATGCTCGAGTTTCAGGAGCGCCTCGACGCTGTGGTCATCGCGGCCGTGGTTGAGTGGCGGCGGAAGCGGGCGTGGGAAGCCGACGGGTCCCTGTCGCCGGTGGCGTGGCTCACGCATCGGGCCCCGGTTGGAGGGTCTGAAGCGCGGCGTTTGGTCAAGGCTGCCAGGACCGTCGACGACGCACCCCTGTTGGGTGAGGCGTTGGCGGACGGGGAGACCACCACGGCGCACATCAACGCGTTGGCTGGAGTGATGTCGGATCGGCGCCGCACCGTGCTACCAGATCATGAACAGGTGCTGGCGGAACAGGCAGAGTCGCTGTCGGTCAAGGACTTCACGGTGTTGGTGCGCCGCTGGGCTGCCATTGCCGATGACTACCTCGCTGGTGACACCCACGACGAGCGCCAGCCGCGCAATAGGCTGCATGCGTCGGTGACCATGGATGGCTGGGTTGATATCAACGGCCGCCTCGAACCCGTAGCCGGCGCCGAACTCGTCGCCACACTCGACCACCTCGCACCCCCCGACCCCAAGCACGCCCCCGACGGGGTCCGCTCGTTGTCGCAGCGGCGTGGTGACGCCCTCGCCGAGTTGGTGCACTGGTACCACCAAGGTGCCGAGCCCGCCGGCAACCCGCCAAGCCTCGGTGTCGTCGTTGACGTCGCCACCTTGAACGGTGACACCCCCGAGTTGGCTCAGACCCGCTGTGATCTTGAGGGGGTCGGACCCGTCACTCAAGCCACCTTGGAACGCATCGGGTGTAGTGCCACGATCCAACGAGTCGTCATGGCCGGCGGCTCCATCGTGCTGGACATGGGCCGCAACACCCGCCTCGCTACCCCCACCCAAACCCGGGCGGTGCGGATCCGTGACGCAGGGTGCATCTTCCCGTCATGTGATCGTCCCGCCCCCTGGTGCGACATCCACCACGTCAACGGATGGACCCACCACGGTGGCGAAACCAACGTCGACAACCTCGTCTGCCTCTGTACCCGCCACCACACCCTGGTTCACAACTCCAGATGGACCATTGGGGTCAACCCCGATGGCACCTTCACCATCACCCACCCCACCCGAGCCCCCTAACGACAGAGTGCGTTGGCGCCGTGGAAACACCGCTAACGATCCACCGGCAACCCGCTCGGCACCCGCTCGGGGATGAGATGCCCCAGGTCTGACGCCGCCGGGTCCGTGAGCGCACCGAGGAATGCGACGAGGTCGGCGATCTCGTCGTCGCTCAGGTCGGGGACGGCGAGGGTGGGGTCGATGGCGTCGATGAGGCGTTGGATGAACTGGTCGGGGTCGAGGAAGTAGATGGCCGGGCCGACGGTTTGGGTGGGGTCGTAGCTGGTCAGCGACGCCTCGGGATCCATGTGGTGACGAATCACCGCTTCGAGTGAATTGAAGGCGCCGTCATGGGTCCACGGTCCGGTGATCGTCACGTTGTGCAGCGGGGGAGTGCGGAAGGCATACATGTCCTCCTCCGCAAACGTCTCCCGACCGCGACCGTGATCTTCGGGGGCCTCCTCGCTCTTGCCCGGACCAACCTGGGGGACCGCAATCGCATGGGTCTGCTGATCCGTGAGCAGCGGGCCGGTGTGGCACGTGGCACACGTCGCCTTGCCGTAGAACAGCTCGGCGCCGCGCCGCGCCTCCTCGTCCAACGCGGCGTCGTCGCCCTGGAGAAACCGGTTGAAGGGGCTCTCGACGAACGTGAAGGCGTCCACCTCGAAGGCGCCGATGGCGTTGGCGGCGTGGTGGAAGTCGATCTCCTCCAACGCCACGTCCGGGTACGCCGCCGCAAACAACCCCCGGTACTCATCAACCTCCAGCAACCGGGCCGTCAGCGCCGCCCACATCCCGGTGAAGTCCTCCGAGTCCACCTCGGCGATTTCGTTCAGGTCACCGTTGACATCCTCGTCACCACGGAAGCCGCGCATCTCACCCGGCGAGGTCACCGGGAATAGCGCCTGAGCGGCAACCACACTGTCCATCCCCTCCGGGGTCTCCTCCTCGGCGGGGGTGACGAATCCCGTCTCGGCCGTTCCGCTTACCCGGTTGTCCCAGAACATCGTCGCCCACTCGGCCTGGCCCCGGTTGTAGACCTCGGGGGCATTGCGAGGAATCAGTCCACCCTCGGCCAGTTGGCGCTCAGTCCCCAGCCCTGCGCCGCCGGACCCAATCGACAACGACAACGCATCGCCGCTGGCCAGGGTGGGGTGGTGGCAGGTGGCGCAGCTGATGTTGCGGTTGCCGCTCAGGATCGGGTCAAAAAACAGCGCCTGGCCCAACTCGATCAGTGCCGGGTCTGCCTCGGGAGGGGCAACCAGTGGGGTGACTGCGTGCGGCTCCAGCATGGCACGGACCGCGGCAGGTTCCGGGGTCGACGAGCCGCCACGGGCCATGAACCCGATCGCCACGCCGGCAGCAATGGCGACGACGACTGCGACCGGGATCACCCAGCGTCGGGTGCGGCCTTGCGGAGTTGGCGCGGTCGGAGTGTCTTCGGTCACGTCACCAGTCTTGTGCTGAGCCGGGACTACGACAACGCAGGCTTGAAGTCCGGCCGAGACGCCTCAAAGGTAGTGATCTCGTCGGCGTGCTGCAGTGTGAGCGCCACGTTGTCGAGACCGTTGACGAGCCGGTGCTTGGCGAATGGGTCGATCTCGAAGCTTGCCTCGAACCCGGCGGCGATCACCAGCTGCTTCTCGAGGTCGACGGTGATGGTATTCGTCGGGTCTTCGGCCAACCCGGTCAGTACCCCCACCTCGGCCTCGGTGAGCACCACCGGCAGCAAGCCGATGTTGATGCAGTTGTTGTAGAAGATGTCGGCAAACGAGGGGGCGATCAACGCCTTGATGCCCCAATCCTCCAGCGCCCACGGGGCATGCTCGCGCGACGAACCCGACCCGAAGTTGGGTCCGGTCACCAGCACCGCCGCGTCCATGTACTCGGGCCGGTTGAGCACGAAATCGGGGATCAGCTCGCCCTCGTGGTCGTAGGCCCAGTCGTAGAACAGGAACGGGCCGAAGCCCGAACGCTCTACCCGCTTGAGGAACTGCTTTGGGATGATCTGGTCCGTGTCGACGTTGGATCGCGGCAAGGGCGCCATTTGACCGGTGATGGTGGAGACCGGGTTCATGACCAACTCCTCACGTCGACGAAGTGGCCGGCAATCGCCGCTGCTGCGGCCATCTGCGGACTGACCAGGTGGGTGCGTCCGCCCCGGCCCTGCCGACCCTCGAAGTTGCGGTTCGAAGTCGAAGCACAGCGCTCGCCGGGAAGCAGGATGTCGGGGTTCATGCCGAGGCACATCGAGCAACCCGCGTCGCGCCACTCGAACCCGGCGTCGAGAAACACCTGATCGAGGCCCTCTTCCTCTGCCTGCAGCTTCACCAGTCCCGACCCCGGCACCACCATGGCCTTGACGTCCGGATGGACCGTCTTGCCGGCAATGATCTCGGCCGCCGCCCGCAGATCAGAGATGCGCCCATTGGTGCACGAACCGAGGAACACCCGATCGATCGGAACGTCGACGATCGGCGTCCCGGCGACCAGGTCCATGTAGGCGAGGGCCCGGGCCGCGTTGTCGCGGTCGAGCGGGTCGTCGAAGTCTTCGGAGAAGGGCACTGCCTCAGTGACGCCGACGGTCTGCGCTGGGTTGGTGCCCCACGACACAAACGGTTCGAGGTCCGCGGCATCGATGAGCACTTCTTCGTCGAAGACGGCGCCCTCGTCGGTTGACAACGTTCGCCAATACTCGAGCGCCTCGTCCCACTCAGCTCCGCTCGGGGCGTAGTTGCGGCCCTTGAGGTAGGCGAAGGTGGTCTCGTCGGGGGCGATCAGTCCGGCCCGGGCGCCACCCTCGATCGACATGTTGCAGATGGTCATCCGGCCCTCCATCGACAGGGCCTCGATGGCCGAGCCGCGGTACTCGATGACGTAGCCGACCCCACCACCGACCCCGATGCGCCTGATGATGCCGAGGATGATGTCCTTGGCGGTGACGCCGCGGGGGAGCTCCCCATCGACGGTGATCGCCATCGACTTGGGGCGCACCTGGGGCAGCGTTTGGGTGGCGAGCACATGCTCGACCTCAGAGGTGCCGATGCCGATGGCGAGCGCCCCGAAGGCACCGTGGGTAGCGGTGTGCGAGTCGCCGCAGACGATGGTCATCCCCGGCTGGGTGATGCCCTGCTCGGGGCCGATCACGTGGACGATGCCCTGCCGGGGGTCGTCGATGTTGAACAGGGTGATGTCGTTGGCGGCGCAGTTGGCAACCAGGGTGTCGATCTGCAGCTTGGAGAGCGGGTCCTTGATCCCGAGGGCGCGGCCTTCGGTGGGTACGCCGTGATCGATCGTTGCCAGGGTCAGGTCGGGGCGACGGACCGGCCGACCGGCGAGGGCGAGCGCCTCGAAGGCCTGGGGTGAGGTGACCTCGTGGACGAGGTGCAGGTCGATGAAGAGCAGATCCGGTTCGCCTTCGGCGCGGCGGACGACGTGGTCGTCCCAGACCTTCTCGTACAGGGTGCGTGGTGCGGACAACGGAGACTCCCAATCGGCGGCTGCTATTCGACGCCTTCTACTCGGCAGAGGAGGGGATAGTAGACCCCGGCCTTGAGCAGTCGTGCGGTCCGGTTCGAGGGCGATTGTTACCTCGCACCTCGACCGTAGTATCGGCTGCAGGAACCAAAGGAGGAACGCATGGCGATGCCGCCTGATCTCGAGGCCGCCTACAACGCCCAGATCACGATGGAATACGGAGCCGCATACTCGTACCTCGGGATGAGTGCCTGGTTCGAAGCGGAAGGTCTGCCCGGTATGGCCGCATGGATGCGGGCCCAGTCCGCCGAGGAACTCACCCATGCCCACCGCTTCCTCGACTTCGTGCTCGATCGCGATGGCCGGGTTGAGCTGGGGCCGATCCCTGCACCCTCATTCGACTTCAAGACGCCGCTCGACGTCTTTCGCCAATCGCTTGCTCAGGAGCAGGCCGTCACGGCATCGATCAACAACATCTATGCCCTGGCCATCGACGCCAAGGACTTCGCCTCCAACCCGCTTCTCGACTGGTTTGTTGCCGAGCAGGTCGAAGAAGAGGCGTCGGTGCAGCAGATCATCGACGACCTGGTGCGCGCCGGTGACACCGGGCACACCATCCTGATGATTGACCGCGAGCTTGGCGCCCGCGGCGGTGGAGCCGAGGCTGCGCCCGCCGGCGAGTAGCGGCTCTCGGACGGCAGGACGGGCCACGCGGTCCGAGCCTGAATCTTCCACCTTTTGGCCCTAGCAACTCAGCGATGTCCTCAGACACAATCGTGAGACGCACTGGCTGGAGGTCCACGTGGGTGAAATGGGGAAGGGATTCTTGTTTGCTCGCGTCCTCAGGGGACGCGGTTCGTTGTTAGTGGTCATCCTGACTTTGATGTTTCTCGGGCTGCCTGGGCAGCCCGCTTCTTCTTCGGGAATGTCGGCTGCAGCGGGGACGCCGGATGCCGGCATTGCCCTCTGGGCCAACTCCTCTGGCGGCAGCGGGGGTGTGGTCTGGTCGGCGAGTTCTTCAAAGGCGAATGGCTTGGTCCATTCCAATCGGAACCTGAAGATCAGCGGTTCGCGCAACTCGCTGTTGGGGGGTACCGAGTATGCGCGGCGGCTGCAGCTGAAGGGTCACAAGAACCTCATCGATCCTCCGGCTGTGAAGGTCGCACCGGGCGGCTCTCCCCTTGAGTTCGATATTGCCGACTACCGGCCTGGAGGCGCGGCGGCGGTCGCGGCGGGACAGGAGTACTTCGACGCTACCGCTGAGTGCGAACTCAAGGGGAAGTGGAAGCGTCACGGCAACGGCACTGAAATCCCGAGTGGCCTGCACTACGTGCCGTGCGATGTCGTCATCAGTGGGTCCGATATCACGGGATCGTTCACGATCGTGGCGGAGGGAACCATTCGGATCTCTGGAGCGCGCGCGACGATGGGCCCCGGGTTCTCGGACGACCTCCTGTTCTTCTCGAACGCTGCGACCGGCAAGGCGATCTGGATCGCAGGCGCGGACTCTGCTTTCGACGGATTCGTCTACGCCCCGCGGGGGAGTGCGACGCTCACCGGTGCGCGACACGACGTGCGCTGTGGGATATTCGCGAACAAGGTCGCCTTGAAGGGTTCGGGACACGACGTGGCAGGCGATCCGACCTGCGGCGCGGTTGCCGGCAATGACGCGCCGGTGGCGGTTGATGACGCGTATTCAGCGGTTGGGGACAGCCTGCTTGAGGTGGCGGTGCCGGGTGTGTTGGGGAACGAGTTGATCCCGACATGGATCCGTTGACTGCGGTGTTGGTGTCTGATGTGTCTGATGGGTCGTTGACGTTGAAGCTTGATGGGTCGTTCAGCTATTCGCCTGCCCCTGATTTCTTTGGGTCGGATTCGTTTACGTATGTCGCCAATGACGGTGTGGTGGATTCGAATGTGGCGACGGTGACGATCGAGTGGTGTCGGTGAATGATGCGCCGGTGGCGGTTGATGACGCCTACACGATGGATGAGGACACGCTGCTTGAGGTGACAGCGCCGGGGGTGTTGGGGAACGACGTTGATCCCGATGGGGATCCGTTGACCGCGGCCGTTGTGTCTGGTGTGTCTGATGGGTCGTTGACGTTGAATGCGGATGGGTCGTTCAGCTATGCCCCGGCCCCTGATTTCTTTGGGTCGGATTCGTTTACGTATGTCGCCAATGACGGTGTGGTGGATTCCAATGTGGCGACGGTGTCGATCAAGGTCGACTGGCGGTAAATGACGCGCCAGTGGCGGATGCGGATGGTCCGTATGCGGCGTTGGTGGGTGAGTTGGTGGTCTTTGATGGGTCGGCGTCGTTTGATCTCGATGGCACGATCGTTCACGTTCGAGTGGGACTTTGGTGACGGTTCGACTGGGAGTGGGGTGTCGCCGAGTCATACGTATACGTCTTCGGGGCTGTATGTGGTGTCGTTGACGGTGACCGACGATGGTGGATTGTCGGATACGGCGACGTCGTCGGCTGAGATTGGTGAGGTGCCGAATGCGGCGCCGGTGGCTGCTGATGACGACTACACGATGGATGAGGATATGGTGCTTGTCGGTGGCGGCGCCGGGTGTGTTGGGGAACGACGTTGATCCTGATTTGGATCCGTTGACCGCGGTGTTGGTGTCTGATGTGTCTGATGGCACGTTGACGTTGAACTCGATGGGTCGTTTGCGTATCTGCCGGCCCCTGATTTCTATGGGTCGGTTTCGTTTACGTATGTCGCTAACGACGGTGGCAGCGCCGGGTGTGTTGGGGAACGATGTTGATCCATTCGGATCCGTTGACGCGGTGTGTCGAGTGTCGATGGAGTTGACGTGAAGATGGGTCGTTGCTATCCGCCCCTGATTTCTTGTGGTTCGTTTACGATGTCGCAAGAGGTGCAGCTGATTCGAATGAAGCGACGGTGACGATCGAGTGTGGTGTCGGTGAATGACGCGCCGGTGGCGGTTGATGATGCCTACACGACGGATGAGGACACGTTGCTTGAGGTGGCGGCGCCTGGTGTGTTGGGGAACGATGTTGATCCTGATTTGGATCCGTTGACCGCGGCCGTTGTGTCTGATGTGTCTGATGGGTCGTTGACGTTGAATGCTGGATGGGTCGTTCAGCTATGCCCCTGCCCCTGATTTCTTTGGGTCGGTTTCGTTTACGTATGTCGCCAACGATGGGGCAGCGGACTCCAATGTTGCGACGGTGTCGATCATGTGGTGTCGATCAATGATGCGCCGGTGGCGGATGCGGATGGTCCGTATGCGGCGTTGGTGGGTGAGTTGGTGGTCTTTGATGGGTCGGCGTCGGTTCGATCTGGACGGCACGATCGTTTCGTTTGAGTGGGACTTTGGTGACGGTTCGACTGGGAGTGGGGTGTCGCCGAGTCATACGTATGCGTCTTCGGGGCTGTATGTGGTGTCGTTGACGGTGACCGACGATGGTGGATTGTCGGATACGGCGACGTCGTCGGCTGACATTGGTGAGGTGCCGAATGATGCGCCGGTGGCGGATGCGGATGGTCCGTATGTGGCGTTGGTGGGTGAGCTCGTGGTCTTTGATGGGTCGGGGTCGGTTGATCTCGATGGCTCGATCGTCACGTTTGAGTGGGACTTTGGTGATGGTTCGACTGGGAGTGGGGTGTCGCCGAGTCATACGTATTCGTCGGCGGGGCTCTATGTGGTGTCGTTGACGGTGACCGACGATGGTGGATTGTCGGATACGGCGACGTCGTCGGCTGATATTGGTGAGGTGCCGAATGCGCGCGCCGGTGGCGGGCGATGACGCCTACTCGATGGATGAGGACACGCTGCTTGTCGTGGCGGTGCCGGGTGTGTTGGGGAACGACTTCGATGCCGATTTGGATCCGTTGACTGCGGCACTCGTGTCTGATGTGTCGCATGGGTCGTTGACGCTGAATGCGGATGGGTCGTTCAGCTATGCCCCTGCCCCTGATTTCTTTGGGTCGGATTCGTTTACGTATGTCGCCAACGATGGGGCAGTGGACTCGAATGTTGCGACGGTGACGATCACGGTCGACTCGATCAATGACGCGCCGGTGGCCGTTGATGATGCGTATTCGATGGATGAGGACACGCTGCTTGTCGTGGCGGTGCCGGGTGTGTTGGGGAACGACTTCAATCCGATTTGGATCCGTTGACTGCGGCTGCTCGTGTCTGATGTGTCGCATGGCACGTTGACGCTGAATGCGGACGGGTCGTTCAGCTATGCCCCTGCCCCTGACTTCTTTGGGGTGGATTCGTTTACCTACGTCGCCAACGACGGTGCAGTGGACTCGAATGTTGCGACGGTGACGATCACGGTCGACTCGATCAATGACGCGCCGGTGGCGGTTGATGACGCCTATTCGATGGATGAGGACACGCTGCTTGAGGTGGCGGTGCCGGGTGTGTTGGGGAACGATGTTGATCCTGATTGGATCCGTTGACCGCGGTGTTGGTGTCTGACGTGTCTGATGGCACGTTGACGTTGAATGCGGATGGGTCGTTCAGCTATGCGCCGGCCCCTGATTTCTACGGGGTCGGATTCGTTTACGTATGTCGCTAACGATGGTGTAGTGGATTCGAATGTTGCGACGGTGACGATCACGGTTGATCCGGTCAATGACGCCCCGGTGGCGGTTGATGATGCCTATTCGACCGATGAGGACACGTTGCTTGAGGTGGCGGTGCCGGGTGTGTTGGGGAACGATGTTGATCCGGATTTGGATCCGTTGATCGGCGGGTCTCGGTGTCTGACGTCGCAATGGGTCGTTGACTTTGAACCCGGATGGGTCGTTCAGCTATGCGCCTGCCCCTGATTTCTTTCGGGTCGGATTCGTTTACGTATGTCGCCAACGATGGGGCAGTGGACTCGAATGTTGCGACGGTGACGATCACGGTGTGTCGGTCAATGACGCGCCGGTGGCGGTTGATGATGCCTATTCGATGGATGAGGACACGTTGCTTGAGGTGGCGGCGCCGGGGGTGTTGGGGAACGATGTTGATCCTGATATGGATCCGTTGACCGCGGCCTTGGTGGCTGACGTGTCTGATGGGTCGTTGACGCTGAACGCGGATGGGTCGTTCAGCTATGTGCCGGCGCCTGATTTCTACGGGTCGGATTCGTTTACGTATGTCGCCAACGACGGGGCAGCGGACTCGAATGTTGCGACGGTGACGATCATGTGGTGTCGGTCAATGATGCGCCGGTGGCGGATGCGGATGGTCCGTATGTGGCGTTGGTGGGTTCGGTGGTGGTCTTTGATGGGTCGGGGTCGTTTGATCTCGATGGCACGATCGTCACCTTTGAGTGGGACTTTGGTGACGGTTCCACTGGCGAGTGGGGTGGCGCCGAGTCATACGTATTCGTCGGCGGGGCTGTATGTGGTGTCGTTGACGGTGACCGACGATGGTGGATTGCGGACACGGCGACGTCGTCGGCTGATATTGCTGAGGTGCCGAATGCGGCGCCGGTGGCTGCTGATGACGCCTACTCGATGGATGAGGACACGCTGCTTGTCGTGGCGGCGCCGGGTGTGTTGGGGAACGATGTTGATCCTGATTTGGATCCGTTGACCGCGGTGTTGGTGTCTGATGTGTCTGATGGCGTCGTTGACTTTGAATGCGGACGGGTCGTTCAGCTATTCGCCTGCCCCTGATTTCTTTGGGTTGGATTCGTTTACCTATGTCGCCAACGACGGGGCAGTGGACTCGAATGTGGCGACGGTGACGATCACGGTCGACCCGATCAATGACGCGCCGGTGGCGGATGCGGGTCCCGATCAGAACGTGACGGTCGGCGACCTCGTCACCTTGGACGGGAGCGGTTCATCGGATCCCGATGAAGGCGACACGCTCACCTATCTGTGGGAGTTCACGGTTCGTCCGGACGGTCGGCGTCGGCCCTGGGCGGCGCGACGACCGTCGCGCCTACGTTCATTCCGGACCTGCCCGGTGACTACACCGATCGAGTTGACCGTCGATGACGGCAACGGCGGCAGCGCGACCGACACGGTCACGGTCACTGCGGCTCGAATCGGCATGACGATCTCGCTCGAGGACTCCCTGGTCGGCGTGGGCCGCACCACCGACGGGACCATCACCCTCGACAACCCGGCCCCGCCGGGCGGGATCACCGTGACGCTCTCGCTCGACACCGCCATCGCCACGGTCGACCCCAGTGGTGTGCCGATCGCCGAAGGGGCCACCGAGGGCGACCTTCGTGCTCGCCGGGGTCGCCGTCGGTGCGACGACGATCACCGGGAGCTCGCCCGCCACGGAAACGGCGACAGCCGACATCCAGGTGACGGACAGCCTCATCTCGATCGATGACATCCCGATCATCGCTCCCGATGAGTCGGCCGACCTGCCGGTCAGCATCACCAAGCCCGCCCCGCCGGGCGGCCTGACGATCACGCTCGAGAGCCTCGACCCCACGATCGCAATCACCGAGCCGACGGTGTTCATCCCCGAAGGCCTCTACGTTCCGACGTCGAACCCGCAGATCACCGGGGTGGCCTTCGGGACGACCCAGATCAAGGCGACCGCCCTGGCGTTCGGCCCCGACACCCGCGACGTCACAGTGGCCCTGACGGTGACGCTGACGCCCGCCGAACTGGACATTCCCGAGCTGTGGACCAAGCAGGTGACGGCGCAGCTCTCGGCGCCCGCACCATCGGGTGGCGTGACGCTGGAGCTGTCGCTCGACGAACCCGCTCGCCACGGTGCCCGCCAGCGTCTTCATCCCGGCCGGTCAGACGTTGAGCGGACCGATCGACGTCACCGCGGGCACGACGCTCGGGCACGACGACCCTCCGCGCCGGCGGCCCCGGCCTCATCGAGGGCACGGCAAGCGATCACGATGATCGAGACCCCGGATGTGTATCTGTCGGTAGGCATGCGGGCGTCGTATCCTATCGTCAGCCGATTGTGGTGGGGTTGGATTTGCAGGTCGCGGTTCGGGTGGAGTTCGAGGTGGCGCCGCCGGGTGCGGTGGACGTGGTGGTGTCGGTGCCGCCTGGGTCGGGTGTGTTGTTGTCGGCGTCGCGCACCGGGGTCGGTGTCGGAGTCGCTGGTGGTCGACCGGGTTCACCAGCACGTCGCGGCTCCTGACGTCGACAGTTTCTATGTGCAGGGCACGATCCAGGGTGACGACGTTGACGACGACGTGCCGGTGACGATCGATGTGTTCGAGACCGGGACCACCGACCCCGGCCGGCTACGAGCAGGCCGACAGGCCGTCGAAGGTCGACGTGGGACCGTCCGGGTTCTCGTTCTACCACCGCCAACGACCTGGACGCGCCGACGTTCCCGAACACCGATGTGCCCGTCGGCTCGTATCTGCTCTACGACGGCGAGTCGGGCACGCTGCACAACCGGCGTGTAGAACCAGGAGGTGCGGGGCGGTCACACCGTCACCGTCGATGTGACCAGCAGCAACCCGACGGTCGGTGCGGTCGTGTCGCCGGCGATCCTGCCGGCGGTTCGCCCGGCATCGGCTGGACTACTACGGCGCCAACGCCATCTTCGATGGGCTCACCCCCGGGACCACCACCCTGGACATCATCCAACCCGCCGGCCACACCGCACCCGCCAACGGCTACACCACCCGCAACGTCAACGTCACCGCACCCGATGTGTATCTGTCGCGAGTGCATCGGACGTCGTATCCGTCTCAGCCGATTGAGGTGGGGGTGGATCTGCAGCGTCGCGGTTCGGGTGGCGTTCGAGGCGCCGCCGCCGGGTCCGGTGGACGTGGTGGTGTCGGCTCCGCCGGGGTCGGGTGTGTTGTTCTCGGCGTCGCGCACCGGGGTCGGGTCGGAGTCGTTGGTGGTCGCGACCGGGTTCACTAGCACGTCGGCGACTCCTCGGACGTCGATGCTTCTATGTGCAGGGCACGATCCAGGGTGACGACGTTGACGACGACGTGCCGGTGACGATCGATGTGTTCGAGACCGGCACCACGACCCCGGCCGGCTACGAGCAGGCCGACAGGCCGTCCGACGATCGACGTGGGACCGTCCGGGTTCACGTTCTACGACCGCCAACGACCTCGACGCGCCGACGTTCCCGAACGACCGATGTGCCCGTCGGCTCGTAGCTGCTCTATGACGGCGAGTCGGGCACGCTGCACAACCGGCGTGTACAATCAGGAGGTGCGGGGCGGTCACACCGTCACCGTCGATCTGACCAGCAGCAACCCGACGGTCGGTGCGGTCGTGTCGCCGGCGATCTTGACCGGCGGTTCGCCCGCGTCGGTGACTCACTACGGCGCCAACGCCGTCTTCGATGGGCTCACCGCCGGGACCACCACCCTGGACGATCATCCAACCCGCCGGCCACACCGCACCCGCCAACGGCTACACCACCCGCAACGTCAACGTCACCGCACCCGATGTGTATCTGTCGGCGAGGCATCGGACGTTCGTATCCATACTCAGCCGATTGAGGTGGGGGTGGATGTGCAGCTCGCGGTTCGGGTGGCGTTCGAGGCGCCGCCGCCGGGTCCGGTGGACGTGGTCGTGTCGGCTCCGGCCGGGTCGGGTGTGTTGTTCTCGGCGTCGCGCACCGAGGTCGGGTCGGAGTCGTTGGTGGTCGCGACCGGGTTCACCAGCACCTCGGCGACTCCCGTACACGTCGCTCTTCTATGTGCAGGGCACGATCCAGGGTGACGACGTTGATGACGACGTGCCGGTGACGATCGACGTGTTCGAGACCGGCACCACGACCCCGGCCGGCTACGAGCAGGCCGACAGGCCGTCCGACGATCGACGTGGGACCGTCCGGGTTCTCGTTCTCAACCCGCGACGACCTCGACACCACCACGCTCTCACCCGACGTGAACGTGCCCGTCCGCTCGTATCTGCTCTATGACGGCGAGTCGGGCACGCTGCACAACCGGCGTGTCGAGCCAGGAGGTGCGGGGCGGTCACACCGTCACCGTCGATCTGACCAACAGCAACCCGACGGTCGGTGCGGTCGTGTCGCCGGCCATCTTGACCGGCGGTGCGCCCGCGATCGCGTGCGCTCTACGGCGCCAACGCCGTGTTCGATGCGCTCACCCCGGGACCACCACCCTGGGGATCATCCAACCCGCCGGCCACACCGCACCCGCCAACGGCTACACCACCCGCAACGTCAACGTCGACGCCCCCGACGTTTGGCTCTACGCGATCGTCCGCCATCGTCACGCATCTCGGACCAGAACCTCGGACGCGATCTGCAGGTGGAGCGCCGGATCGGGCTCGAGGTGGCGCCGCCCGCACCCGGAGTGGACGTCACGATCGAGGTCGTCGATCCGACGGTGGCCCTGATCTCCACCGACCCGACAGCGGTCGGGAGCGCGTCAATTACCTTCCCGTTGGTGACCGGCACCTCCACGCCGCTCATCTACGTGCAGGGCCTGACCCTGGACCAGGGGACCGAGCTGCGGATCACCGCGCCCGGCTACGACCAGTGGATCACGACCGTCCAGGTCGTCGACTCGGGCTTCTACATCTACAGTCCGAGCGGTGACTTCTCGACCACGGTCGATGCAGCAACCGGACCATCCAGGTCCGACCGGCTTCTCTCGACGACCTGCAGCGGGTCGACGAGTACCAGATGGTGCGCGGCGGCACCAACCCGTCGGTTGACGTTATCTCGTCCGATCCGTCGGTCGGGGTGATCACCATCAGCCCGCTGGTGTTCACGGGCGGTGACGACTATCTCAACACCGCGTTCGATCCGATCGCGGTGGGCACCACCACCATCTCGATCACCCAACCTGCCGGCTTCCTGCCACCTGCCGGCAGGACATCCATCGTGGCGACCGTCGACCCGAGCTGAGGGCGGTCGTCACGACGCGAGGGAGGGGTGGGACGTTCCGCCGCGTCCTTGACCTTGCCGCAGCGGTTGCCGCCGGACCCGGTAACGTCACGGGATGCCCGTTTTCCTTGCGCTCTTGTTGTCCGTCGTGCTCAGCCCGCCCTTTGGTGTGGCCGAGGCGACCGCGGTGTCGACCACCGGGGGACTGACTCTCGAGGTGATGGTCGAGGTCAACGCCACGGCGACCGCAGTGCTGGTGCGTCCGGTGGGGCAGGGAACGGAGTTGCCGCCGGTGGCGCTCACCGATCAGGGCGACGGCACCTGGGCCGGGATCGTCGAATTGACCACCGTGGAGAACATCCAGGTTGCCTTTGAGCTCATACCGTCGAGTGGGCCGTCGACCGTGTCCGAGACTCACACGCTGACCGAACTGGGGGTTGATCGGGCGCTCTTCGAGTCGTCGCCGGTGGGGTCTGCCAGCGATGCTGAGGACGATGACGAGGACGCGGCGGCAAATCGACAGTGGGTCTGGCTGGCCTTGGCCGCCGGCGCCGCCGGTCTCGCCCTGTTGGTCATCTGGGCCTTCTGGGACCGCGACGAGGAATCGGACGAGGCGCCCGAAGAACCACTTGACACGTCAAATGCCAAATCACATGAGGCGTCAAGTGCCGGAACCCATGAGGCGTCAAGTGCCGGAACACTTGACGATCTGTCGGGAAACACCGACAATACGGCGGATGCCGACCAAGAAACCAGCTGAAGCGCACGAACTCGGGCCGGACGCTCCGGACTACGAACTCGACGACTACGTCACCGCCGAGACTCCCGAGCAGATCAAGGCACTCGGCGACGCCACCCGCATCACCATCCTCGCCCTGCTGCTTGACCGTGCCGCCACCACCACCCACCTCGCCGCCGCACTCGGCAAGCCCAAGGGGACCGTCGGCTACCACCTCAACGTGCTCGAAAACGTCGGGCTGATTCGGGTGGTTCGGACCGCCAAGGTTCGCGCTATGACCGAGAAGTACTACGGAAGGGTCGGCCGCACCATCCTCTATCAAGGGGTGCCCGGCGGCAGCAAGCTGTTCATGCTCCAGCAGGCCATGGACGAAGCGGTCATCGAGGAAGGCGCCGCCCTCCCCATGTTCACGCTTCGCCATCTGCGCATCTCGCAGGAGCGCGCCGTTGAGTTTGCAGCGCGGGTGATCGAACTCTCCGAGGAGTTCCTGGCACTGCCTCGTGAAGGCGACACCGTGTGGGGTTTTGTCGCCGGCGTCTACCCGACCGACCAGCCCGCATTGGGCGCAGAAGATGGGGACGAGTGAGCGACGCCGAACCGGCCACCGACGTCTCCGAGGTCGCCGCGGAGAAGAAGCGCAAGCCCCATCTCGGCCTCAGCTACTGGAAGCTGTGGACGGCATCCGTCACCTCCAACCTCGGTGACGGTATCGCCCAGATCGCCTATCCGTGGCTGGCGTCGGCCGTCACCCGCGACCCGGTGCTGATCGCCCTCATCGCGGTCGCCCAGCGGCTGCCGTGGCTGGTGTTCACACTCCCCGCCGGGGTCATCACCGACCGGGTCGATCGGCGCAAGATCATGGTGTGGATGGACGTGGTGCGGACCATCCTCACGCTCGGCGTCGGGTTTGCGGTCATCGCCAGCGAGTCGAGCCTCCCTACCCCCGACGAGATCGCGGGCGGCTTCGACATCGCCACCAACTACGGCTTGTACATCGGTGCTGGTGGTTGCCTCCCTGCTGTTCGGGTTCGCCGAGGTCCTGCGAGACAACGCGGCGCAGACGATCCTGCCTGCCATCGTCGAACCCGAGGACCTCGAGAGTGGCCAACGGCCGGTTGTGGGGCGCCGAGATGGTCACCAACAGCTTCATCGGCCCGCCGCTCGGGTCGTTGCTGATCGCCTTCATGTTTGCCCTCCCGTTCTTCGTTGACGCCGGCACGTTCGCCGTCGCCGCCGCTCTGGTGTTCCTCATCCCGGGCGACTTCCGTACCCACAAGGACGGCTCACCGGGCAAGGTGCAGTGGGGCAAAGAGATCTCTGAAGGCTTTCGCTGGCTGTGGCACCACCCGTTGCTGCGGCCGATGGCGATCATCCTCGGCGTGATGAATGCCCTCGGGATGGTGGGCTTTGCCACGTTCGTGCTCTTCGCCCAAGAGGTGCTCGGGGTGAGCGCCTTTGTGTTCGCCCTGCTCGGCACGGGCGGCGCCATCGGCGGGATCATCGGCAGCATCACGGCGCCCAAGATCAGCGAGAAGCTGGGAAGCGGCACCTCGCTCTACATCACGCTGATCGGTGGCGCCCTGACCTCGCTGGTCATCGGGCTGAGCAGCGTCTGGCCGGTCGCTTGGTTGATGTTCACGGCGTTCACCTTCACCGCGGTGTTGTGGAACGTCATCACGGTGTCGTTGCGCCAGACCATCATCCCGGATCACCTGCTCGGCCGGGTCAACTCGGTGTATAGGTTCTTTGCGTGGGGCATGATGCCGATCGGCCTAGCCATCGGCGGACTGATCGTCTCGACCACCGAATCCGCCGGTTCGCGAGAGCTCGCGCTGCGGATGCCCTGGTTCTTCGCCGCGGCCGCTTTCGGCGTGCTGTTCATCTACGCCGCCCCGCGTCTGACCACGGCGAAACTCGAAGCCGCCCGGGCCGAAGGCATTGCGGCAAAGAAGGCGGAGAAAGCGGCGGCCGAGAGGGCTGAGTCCACAACCGACGAGGCTCAAACCGAACTCGAGACGGCCTCAGAGGCGATAGCCGAAACGGGGATCGCCGGGGCGCCACCCCCGATCGACGAGGACGAAGACGGCTAGCCGGCTGCGCTAGCCCGAGGAGCGGCGCCGCAACAGCGCATAGGCGACGCCGGCGCCGATTGCGGCGAAGACGGTGGCGCCCGACACCAGTGGGGTGGGGCGAGGGATGCGGGGGATCACGCTGACCTCGAGCTGGAACTCGAGAATCGGCCACTCCCGCTCCTCGGCAATCTTGCGGAGTTCCTTGTCGGGGTTGACTGCGACGGGGTGGCCGACCATCTCCATCATTGGCAGATCGGTCTGGCTGTCGGAGTAGGCGTACGACTCGGCGAGGTCGATGCCGTCGCGTTCGGCGATCTCGCTGATGATGTCGACCTTGCCCTGGCCCATCGGGTAGCGATCGATTTCGGGGAGGAAGAACCCGGCCGAGTCTGTCTTGATCCGTGTGGCGATGATGTCGTTGATCCCGATGTGGCGGCCGATCGGGCGCACGATCTGTTCCGGGCTGGCCGATACGAGGAAAACCCGGCGCCCTTCACGTTTGTGCTCCTCGATGAGGGTCAACGCCTCGGCGTAAACGAGGGGTTCGGCGATCTCTTCGAGGGTTTCCTCGACGAGTTGTTCGATCTCGGCGCGATGCCAGCCTGCGGTCAGCTGGAGCATCTGGTCGCGGGCCTTCTCGAGTTGGTCCTCATCGGCGCCGAACAGCACGTACATCAACTGGCCGAAGGCGAACCGGGTCAGCGTGCGCCGGCCGAGAAACCCCGCCTGGTACATGGGCTTCCCGAAGGCCAGCGTCGATGACTTGGAGATGACGGTCTTGTCGAGATCGAAGAAGGCAGCGTTCTGGGCCATGTGATGAGTCTACGGCCCGTGGCGGGCCTGCTTGAGCACTACGTCGAGCCCGGTGACGGCTCCGGGCCGCGGCTACGGGCCGACGACCTCGGGGCGGCTGCTCATGATCCAAACGTTGGTGGCGGTGCAGTTCTCCGGCCGGTCGTCACTCGGCGGCCCAACGAGTCCGCCACCCATCTGAATCACGTCGCCTTC
Organism: uncultured Acidimicrobiia bacterium; assembly: GCA_963821095.1. GTDB lineage: Bacteria > Actinomycetota > Acidimicrobiia > Spongiisociales > UBA5794 > CAVPHV01. Next base: position 47,340 of record CAWGCJ010000020.1, read on the forward strand.
CCGTGCGACCAGCCGGCCGTCCTGGTCGAAGATCTGCAGCGGAACCGCGGTGGCGGTGTACCCGAACGGCCAGATGGGCACCGTTCTGCCATCGCCGCCGGTGTCGTCGCCGCCATCGACGAAGTAGACGCAGCGCCGCTCTGCATCGAACCTGACCTCGAAGGTGCCCAGCGCGTCCATCCCACCACCGGCGCGGGTTGAGTTGGTGAGCAGTTCGACGTCCCCAGGCCGGGCGGCGACTTGGTCGGGAAGGTCGGCAATGGTGCCCTCGAGCACCTCGATGAAGGGAATGAAGACCACCGCATCACCGAACTGACGCTCGATCTGGGCACGGGTTGGGGCGTCGAGGTACTCCAGTGTGACCTCGACGCGATTACCCAGCGTGTCGAGTGACGAACTCGACAGCGCGGTCGCTTCCATGTCGATGACGTCGAAGAGTTGCCCTTGGACGTCGATCAGGGCCGCCTCGGTGTAGTCGGCCCCGCCGATCACACAGACTCGTTCGTTCTCGCCGGCGGCGGCCTCGAGTGCGGCCCTGTGGTCGGCGACGTCTTCGCCGGTCATCCAGATGGTCATGACCCCGTTGGTGGCGTCCCACCACCGGCCGGCGTAGCGGTCCGGGATGGTCTCGAGGTAGGCCCACACGGCATCTTCGGAATCCGTCGGCGGGTTGCCGACCGACCCCGACCCGCGCAGATCTTCACATGGCGTGGTGAAGTCGCGATCCGTCAAGCCCGACAAGTCGGGTACCTCAGAGGCTGTCACGGTCAGGGCGGCGCCGTCGTACCAGCCGGTCAGCTTCATCACGGGGAGATCGGTGTCGGGTGGCGTGATGTCGCCGTCGATGGTGATGCCGGCACACTCGTCGCTCGGCGCCGGGCAGATCTCGAGGCTTCCGTCGTCGCGTGGCTGCACTACGCCGAAGGCGGTGATGAGGATGGCGCCATCGGGCGGTGCAGCCGGTTGGCTGGTCGAGGTGGTGGTCGTTGGGAGCTGGAGGTAGTAGCCGGAACCGTGGTGGTTGTCGGCGGCGCCGCCTCGCTTGCGGGCCCGTCCCCGCAGGCGGCGAGGAGCAGTGCTGCGGAGATGGCAACAGTGAACAAGCGTCTTGGCATGGGCCATCATCCCATCGTTGCTGTCACGACTACGACGTGTGGCGGAGGGCTCGGGTTCCGCGGTGCCTAGAGGATCAGCTCGCACGAGTCGTAGGTGAATCCCCTGGTGCAGCTGTCGTCGCCGAGACCGCCCTCGAGCAGGTCGATGCCCGACCAGCCGTCGAGGACGTCGTCGCCGCTTCCACCACGCAGCAGATCGTTGCCACCGAGACCTTCGAGTTGGTCCGCCCCGGCCTTGCCTTCGAGCGTGTCGTCACCGTCTGAGCCGACGATCAGATCGTCGCCCGGTCCGCCGATCAAGGTGTGCGGGAAGTCGTCGCCGATGGGGTAGGGATCTCCGTCGTCCAGCGGTGGTATGCAGGGCCCAGAGTTGGTCGTTGCCTGAGCCACCGATGAGCGTGTCGGCGCCCTTGTCGCCCCTGATCCAGTCATCTCCCGGCCCACCGCGGATGAGGTCGGCGCCGGCGTTGCCAGCGAGCCAATCGTCGCCGTCGCTGCCGATGAGTGTGTCGGGGTAGTGGCTTCCGACGACGTAGCCGATGCTGTGAAGCCGGTCCGGCCGTTGCCGGTTGCGACGCCTGTGGCGAGGTTGACGTCGACGCCCTGCTGAGACGAGACGTAGACAACCATGTCCCTTCCGCTGCCGCCGATCACGGCGTCGTTTCCCTCGCCCGGGTCATTCCAGTCGAAACCAGCCCCGCCCTTGAGCAGGTCGTCTCCGGAGCCACCGAACAGATGATCGTCACCGGCTTGTCCCATGAGACGGTCGTCGCCGCCGCCCCCCTCGAGAAAGTCCCACTCTGGGCCACCCCAGAGGAGGTCGTTGCCGCCCCGCCCGTCGAGGTTGTCGCCGCCTACGCCGCCCTTGAGTTCATTGGGTCCCTTGGTTCCAGAGATGTCGTCGGAGAACGCCGAGCCATACACGTTCTCGACGTTCCGGATGCTGTCTTGCTCGTCGCCGATCACGGCGGTGCCGGCGGCTAGATCGACGCGCACACGTTCTGGAGCCGACCAATAGGCGACCCAGTCGGAGCCGACGCCGCCGATCAGAAGGTCGTCGCCGGGACCACCAACGAGGGTGTCGACGCCGTGGTTGCCGCAGATGATGTCGTTGCCGCCACCGCCGTTGATTCGGTCGTTGCCGCCTAGGCCGACGATGACGTCGTCGAGATCGGTGCCCTGGAGGTAATCGCGTTCGGTGGTGCCGATGATGGTCGCCGGCTTGCCGTCGCACATTGGCTGGTCGGCGCCCACGGCGTGATTCGGGACGGTCAGCATCAAGCCTGCGATCAGCAGAGTGGCGAATGCCGGGATGATTGGTCGAGGTGTCGAGTTGATACGCACCGGTGCTCCTCTCGCACAAGCCCCACCCGCGCCCGAGGGCATGGTAGGTCTTGGGAGCTGCGAATTCGAGGAACTCACCGGCCGGGCGGTCAGGCCTCTTGAATCTGTCATACCTGGGCCATACGGTGCGAGGTACTTCCCCGATCCGGTACAGCCGAACATCGAGCGGGAACATGCCTGCGCTGTCGACATGGACACCGGAGGACGGGGTACTCGGCGCCGTCGCGCCCTTGGCATTGGCCGCGGCAGCCGGGACTGCTCTCGTGGTTGATCTCGACCCGAACGGCCCGGCCTACCCGGGAGCCGCCGGCCTGGCCGAACTTGTGGCGGAGGGGCCGACCCGGCGTGATCTGGAGCCGGCCCGTGGCGGTGTTGCGGTGCTCCGCAACGGCGGCGTCGAACCGGAGGACGCAGCCGACGTGTTGGGAGCCCTCGTCGCAGGGTGGCCCACGGTGGTCTTTCGACTCCCACCCCACCGCCGGCCCGACCGAGCCGGCGTAGTGCCGGTACGGCCATTGGTGCCCGGTGGATTGTTCCCCGCGGGTGATCGGGCGTCGGTCTACCAGTCGGCGGGGTGGCGGATCACCGCGCCCGGCCCGGGGATCGTGCTGCCCCGTCCGCCGAGCGCCGTGGTCAAGGCGCTGCTCGAAGGCGTCCGTCCGCGACCCAATCGGTGGATCCGTTCGTGGCAGCAGGTCTGGGAGCTGCCGTGGGAGTGAACGACCGCCTGGCCCGTGTGATGCTCGAGACAGGTGTTCCCCTCGACGCGAGGCGCTGCACAACGCCGGGACAGAGCTTCTGGCGGAGGTGGCGCCTCTGGCGGGGCCGGCCGATGTGCAGCGTGCCGTCGACGCTCTAGTCGGGCTTGGTCCCGTCGAGGCGCTGTTGCGGGACCCAGAGGTCAGCGACGTTCTCGTGAATGGACCCGACGAAGTGTGGGTGGAGCGAGGCGGCGAACTCATCCTCACCAATGTCAGCTTCTCCGACTCGGCCGCCATCACCGCCGCAGTCGAGCGCGTCATCGCCCCGCTTGGGCTGCGGCTCGACCGGGCCAGCCCCGCCGTCGACGCACGGCTGCCCGACGGGTCACGTCTTCACGCCATTGTCGCTCCGGTGGCCGTCGACGGTCCGGTGGTGGCGGTGCGACGGTTCACCGAGGCCGTTCCCGACCTGGAGTCACTGGTGGACGCCGGTGGGATCACCACGGCCGGGGCCCAGGTGCTGCGTGACGTCGTGGCGACTCGCTGCAACCTCCTCGTGTCCGGCGGCACCGGGTCGGGCAAGACGACGCTGCTCAATCTGCTGTCGAAGGAGATCCCATCGGACGAGCGGGTGGTGACGGTCGAGGATGCCGCCGAGTTGCGGATCGATGGCCACGTGGTGCGGCTCGAGGCGCGACCGCCCAACGCCGAGGGCGCCGGGGAGGTCACGTTGCGCCAGTTGCTCCGCCACGCTCTGCGGCTGCGGCCCGACCGCATCATCGTCGGGGAGGTGCGTGGCCCCGAAGCCCTCGACATGGTGCAAGCGATGAGCACCGGCCACGACGGCTCGATGTCGACCGTGCATGCCAACAGCGCCGAGGAAGCATTGTGGCGGGTCGAGACACTGGCGCTGTCGGGGGAGGCCCGGGTGGCCGAAGCCACCATCCGCCGCCAACTCGTCGCCGCCCTCGATGTGGTGATTCAGGTGGAGCGCCACCGCGGCGACCGCCGGGTCCGCTCGATCAAAACCCTCGAGGCGGGCCGGTTCGAGGAGCAGTACCGATGCTGATCGCTCTCTTGTGTGCCGCTGTCCTCGTTGTCGGAGTGCCTCGGCTCCGTGCCCGGAGCTGGCTCATCCTTCGGCGCCGTGGGTCGCGTCTCGGGACGGGCGACGAGGTTGCGCTGCTCAACGGCCTCGCCGCCGAACTCAGGGCGGGGGCGTCGCTGCGGATGGCCCTCGTCGCCGGAGCCGAGCGCGCCCCGCATTTGGACATGGACAGGGCGGTTCGGGCGGCGGCGGCCGGACTGCCGATGAGCGCAGTTGCGGCCGAGTTGGAGCCGGCCCTGCCGAGCAACGGTCGCTTTGTCGCTGCCGCGTTCCGGTTGACGGCGACGTCGGGTGGCCGTGCCGCTTCGATGTTTGAGGAATTGGCATTTCGCGCCGCCGAGGCGGGGGAGCTATCGCGCGAGCGTCGGGCGCTGACCGCCCAAGCACGGCTTTCGGTGTTCGTTGTCGGCGGAGCGCCGGTGGCGATGGTGGTCGTGTTGTTGATCACGGGCAAGGCACAGGCTTTGCTCGCGGCCGGGCCGGCGGGTTACGCCATGGCCGCCATCGGCGTTGGGCTCGAACTGGTCGGTCTGGCCGTCGTCGCCATCGTGTTGCGCAACGCGGAGCGGGCTCCGTGATGCTGCCCGTCGTTGTGGCCCTCGGCGCCACCGGCGCGATTCGACGGCGCTTCCCCCGAGCGGGGTGGTGGGTGCTTCCGGCCGTAGCGTGTGCCGTCTGGTACCCGCTTCCGGCTCTGGCGCTCGGAGTGGCCGCGCTGGCCATCATCCGCCGCAGCGTCATCCACCGGGCCAGGGCGGAGCGCGCCCGGGCTGAGCGCGACGCCGTTGCGCTTGCCGAATTGGTGGGTCTCGGGCTCAGCGCCGGGTTGTCGTTCATGGCCGCGTTGGAGGCGGCGGGTTGCGAGGTTGGTCCGCCGCTCGCCGCCGAGGTCGACGACGTCATCCGCCGCTCGCGGCACCGTGGCATTACGGCGGCGCTGGAGGAGTCTGGCGGGGCGGCGCGGCATCTCTATCTGCTGGCGGCCCGGGCGACGGTGACCGGCGCCCCGGTGGCGGCCGCGGTCCGGGCCTACGTCGCCGAGCAGCGCGACGCCGATCGGTCTCGGGCGCTGGCGGCGGCACGCCGGCTTCCGGTGCAGCTTCTGTTTCCGCTGGCGCTATTGATCCTGCCGGGCTTCATGGTGCTCACCGTTGGCCCGGCGCTGTTGGGGGCGTTGGAACGCCTCGGCATGTGACTTCCCGCCGTGCCGGCCGGTCGCCGGTGAAGAAAGGAAACCTCCAGCCATGTATGTGCGGAATCTGATCCAACAAGAGGACGGCCAGGCGACGGCCGAATATGCCCTGGTCATCGTTGCCGCGGCGGCGGTCGCCCTCGCCTTGATCCTGTGGGCCACCAACACCGGCGCTCTCGAAAGCCTGTTCGATGCCGTCGTCGAGCGAGTGCGGTCCTACGTGTGAACCAGCGAGGTACCGCGGTGGTTGAGTTCGCCCTTGTACTGCCCCTGGTGCTGCTGGTGGTCCTCGCCGTCGTCGAGGTTGCCGTTGTCGCCCGGACCCAGCTCGAAGTCGTGAACGCCGCCCGGGAAGGCGCACGCGAGGCTGCGACCAATCCCGACCCCGCCGCCGCCGTGGGGGTGGTCCAACACAGCCTCGGCGCTGCCGGATCGCGGGCCAGGGTCCAAGTCAGTCGGCCTCATGTGGTTGGGGAGCGGGCCGCAGTGGTGGTTCGCCTTCCCCACACGCTGGCGGCACCGTTGTTCGGCGGGGTCACTGTCGAGCTGCAGGCGAGGTCAGTGATGCGAGTGGAGCGGTGAGCCGCCAGGACGGCGCGATGTCGCTGCTCCTGCTGGCCGTCGGCGGTCTCGTGGTCGTACTGACCGTGCTGCTGGCCGACGTCGGCGGGTTCCTGGCTGCCCGCCTCCAGGCGTCGGCTGCGGCGGACGCAGCCGCGCTGGCCGCCGCCCCAGTGACGTTCCGTCCGTTCGGGTCGGCTGGATCGCCGATCGATGAGGCGGCTCGCTTTGCGGTCGCCAACGGTGCCCGGCTCGTCACCTGCCGCTGCCCGGTCGATCCTTCGTGGTCGCCGCGAGAGGTCGAGGTCGTCGTTGCTGTTTCGGTCGATCTGATGGTGTTCGGGGCGACCGAGGCGCAGGCCAGGAGCCGCGCCGAGTTCATCCCGATCGAGTTGGTGGGGGCCGCCGATGTGCGGCGAGGTTTCAGCGCCGCGGTGGACCAGGCGGCCCTTGAAGCATGGCCGCACCATCCAGCGTCTGGATGAGGCTATTCTCAGCCGCGGGAATAGGGGGTAACGGTGGGCAGATGGCCTGTGGCAAAGGTGCAGTCCGCGTGTGTGGAACCCACGATGAGATCGTGCCTGATTCGGTGATCCCCTTCCGTCGAAACGAGGGAGATAACCATGAGGAATACTGCAGCGGGTGGCCTGGCGTTCTTGCTCGTCGTCGCATCGATGATGGGGGCGGTGGAGCCGGCCGAAGCGGATTCACACAGCGAGTTCGTCCCCGTTGCCGATAGCTACGTCGAGTCCCACAATCCGGACACCAACTACGGTTCCAGCACGATCGTGCGAACCGACGCAAGCCCCGTGCGCACCACGTATGTCAAGTTCAATATCCAGGGTGAGGGTCGGTCTCGTCGGCGGTGCTCAGGGTCTACGCCCAGTCGACCAACAACACCGGCTTCGAGGTAAGGACTGTCGTCAATACGGGGTGGGACGAGTCGACGCTCACGTACAACAACGCACCGGAATGGGGCCAGGTAATCGCCACCTCCGGTCCGGTCGCAGCCGGCACTTTCGCCGACGTTGACGTTTCGTCGGCTGTCTCGGGCGACGGGCTGGTGACGTTGGCACTCACGAGCGTCAGCTCCACTTCTACCAGCTACAGCAGCCGTGAAGGCTCGAATCCACCGACACTCTTCATTCCAGGTCCGCCTTCTGCATCTCCTTTCTTTGTTACACGGTCGGGAAGCACGTACTCCGCCGTTTCACAGACCACCGGCCTGACCTACTCCGGTACCTTGAAGTTCGCCGTCGAGGGCGCAGCCTCAGACCTGAGCCAGACAGGTGGGGGTGTGATCACTTTCGACGCGGGACGTTCGACCTTGGGAGCGATCACTTCGAGTTCTACGACCTCGTCGGCGTCACCTTCGAGGGCCAAGGCATCGATGTCACGATTCTCCAAAACAGCACAAGTGCTGCAACGGACACAGAGCCGTTCGACTTCTCAAACAGTGTGCAGATCACTATTCGCGACATGACGGTGTTTGCGGGTGGGTCACCACGCTCGACCAGCGATGTGCTCGACTTCGACGGCGGTGACGACGTCCTGGTCGAAAGCGTCAAGATCACGGGCTCGCGCGGGCGCGGCATCGTCTTCGACGGCAAGGAATCGAGTGGTACCGGGACGGCCAATCGCAACGTGGTTCGCGACTGCTCGATCAGCAACATCCCAGGCGACGGCATCGAGCTCCTGGCTTCGTCGGAGAACCTGGTCGAGAACTGCACGATCACCGACGTCGGAGGCCACGGGATCCAGCTCAACAAGGCTTCGTCCGTAGCCGACCAGCCCAACAAGCAGTCCACCAACAACGTCATCCAGAACAACACGATCACGAACGCCGGGCAGGATGGCGTCAACATCAACAGCGGCGCCGAAAACCAGCTACTGAACAACACGATCACCAACAGCTCGGACGACAGCACGGGCCGCGACGGGATCCGCCTTTCGTCTTTCGACGGCGTTTCCTGCGACGACAACGTGATTGCGGGCAACGTGGCAACGGACAATCAGCTGATCAAGACCCAGAAGTACGGGCTCAATATTGCCAGCGCCAACTGCCACGACACCGTCATCGGCGCCGGGAACGACTTCTCCGGAAACATGGCGGGCGACATCAACGACAGCGGTACGAACACGCAGTATCCGAACGACACCGAGGCTCCTACCGCTCCGGGCAATCTGACCGCGCCGCTGGTCGAGTTCAACCGAATCGGACTGGCGTGGGACGCCGCCACCGACAATAACGGGGTGGCGCTGTACCGGGTCTATCGGGACGGCTCGCCGGTCGGGACCGTTGATGGTGGCACGACTACCTACACCGACGACACCGTCCTCCCCGAATCCTCCTACAGCTACCAGGTGGAGGCGGAGGACGCAGCGGGTAACACCTCGGCGAAGTCCTCCCCGCCGCTGGTCGTAGACACCCCCGCGGCTTCGTCGTCGTTCACGTCCATTGCGGTGGCCGATGCGTACGTAAATGGAGCGTATCCGGATTCGAATTACGGGACGTCGTCGCAGCTGCGGGTGGACGGTTCGCCGGTCATCCGGTCCTATGTGCGGTTCGACGTGTCCGGTGTGGCCGGCCCGGTGACGTCGGCGACGTTGCGGGTGTACGCAAGCTCGACCCACAACAGTGGGTTTGAGGTGCGCGGGGTCGCGGACAACTCGTGGGTCGAGACGGCGATCACGTATGCGAACTCGCCGGCGCTCGGCGCGGTCGTCGGTAGCTCGGGGCCGTTGTCAGCGAACAGCTGGGTCGAGATCGATGTGACGTCGTTGGTGACGGGGGACGGCACCTTGAGTCTGGCACTGACGGCGCTGACGAACACGAACATGCGCCTCGACAGCCGGGAGGCCGCCAACCCACCCCAACTGGTCATCAATCAGGACACCTCTGGTAACAATGCGCCGATGGCAGGCGACGTCGTGACGGCGACGGATGAGGATACCGTCGGTGCGTGGACGCCCGACGTGTCCGATCCCGATCCCGATACGCTGACGTGTTCGATCGTTACGCAACCGAGCGATGGTGTGGCGACGGTCGCCAGCGATTGTGTTTCGGGCACCTATACCCCGGACTCCGGTTACTCGGGGCCGGATTCGTTCGTGTACCAGGTTTCGGACGGTTCCCTGACGGATACCGGCTCCGTCTCCGTGACGGTGAACCCGGTCAACGACATTCCGGTTGCGGACGCGCAGTCGATGAGCATCGTCCGCGACGCCGCCACGACGGTGACGATGACGGGCTCGGACATCGATGGGGATTGCCCGCTGACCTTCGCTGTGGCAACTCCGCCGTCGAACGGATCACTCGGAGCGGTGATGAACGAGCAGTGCAGTTCCGGCGCCGGCAGCGGAGACATCGTGTACACCCCTGATGCCGGTTATACAGGAGCGGACAGCTTCACGTTCACCGTCACGGACCCGTCATCGGGGCAGTCAATCGCCGCCGAGGTGTCGATCACAGTGAACGCCCCGCAAACCAGCTTCACCCTCGTCCCCGCGGCCGATGCGTACGTAAATGGAGCGTATCCGGATTCGAATTACGGGACGTCGACGCAGCTACGGACGGACAATTCGCCGGTCATCCGGTCCTATGTGCGGTTCGACGTGTCCGGTGTGGCCGGCCCGGTGACGTCGGCGACGTTGCGGGTGTACGCAAGATCCAACCACAACACGGGGTTCGAGGTGGTTGAGGTCGCCGACACCCCGTGGGTCGAGACGGCGATCACGTATGCGAACGCGCCGGGGACTGGCGCGTTCCAGGGCAGCTCGGGTCCGTTGTCAGCGAACAGCTGGGTCGAGATCGATGTGTCGTCGTTGGTGACGGGGGACGGCACCTTGAGTCTGGCACTGACGGCGCTGACGAACACGAACATGCGCCTCGACAGCAGAGAGGCCGCCAACCCGCCCGAGCTTGTCATCGAAACGAGCTGAAGCCGATGGGGGGTGGGCCGGTTGGCCCGCCCCCCGCCGTCTGCTCCTGCGGCGCGTGCTCGATGTCGTGATTCGGTTGGAGCACCGTCGTCGCTACCGCACAGTGTCATTGAAGTGCCGGTGACACAGGGCGAGTTCAGCGGCGCGGTGGACCGGCCGCAATGCGGCCCGCCATTTCGTCGAGCGGCCACGGCCCCTGGTTCTGGAATCCGAACCGCCACGGGTAGATCTCTTCAACCCACCACGTGGCCCCGACGGCGGCGTACTGTTCGACCAGCTTGGCGTCTGCGACCAGGTCGACGGTCGGGTTGCCGTTGGTGTGGACCACATCGAAAGGTGCGTCCGTGGTGCGGTGCTCCCTCATGAAGGCGACGATGTTGGCGAGTTGCTCGACCGAGATGTCGTACGGCCCCGGCTCACGCAGCTGCGGCCACACCCCGTCCCAGCGTGCGGCGCGGCGGAACGGCGCCTTGGTCGGCCACGAGCCACACACCCAGATCGGGACCCGTGGCTGCTGGATCGGTGGCGGGCGGAATGAGGCGCCATCGACGCGGTGGTGGGCGCCCACGTGCGAGAACGATTCTCCGGCCCAGAGTCCGGTGATGACGTCGAGGGCCTCGTCCAGCATGGCGGCTCGGGTCACCGGGTTGGGCTCCTCGCCGAACTCGTCCCACTCGCTGGCGCCTCCTCCGAGCCCAACGCCGAGGATCATCCTGCCATCGGAGAGCTGGTCGAGTGACGCCATCTCCCTCGCGACCTTCCAGGGGCGTCGCCGGGCGAGGGGGGTGACCATCGGACCGATCAGGATGCGATCTGTCATCGCAACGGCGCTGGTCATCGCCACCGTCGTATCGGCTACTGGCAACGTTGGTTCGTGCCACGCCAGCATGTGATCCCACATGAAGCAGCCGTCCCACCCGGCATCCTCTGCCAGCCTCACAAACGCGGCAAGCGTCGCAACATCGGAGAGGTCGCCGGTAGTCGGCAGGTAGATTCCGAAACGCATTGCGAGTTCTCCGGTGGGCGAGGCTCCAGGCTCACTGCGGCCCGACCTCGAAGCCAGAGGCCAAACGGCCCAAGTTCAGTTCGCGTCCTCTCCGAAGATGACGTTGTCGCCGGAGCGGCTCGCCGAATAGAACAGGTCGTAGCCGTCGACGTCGGTCGGGACCTGCATGGTGCAGGCGAGCACCCGATCGCGAAACTGCTGGACGAGTCCGGTGGCGACGAAGCGGTTGGCTGCCTCGCGCGATGTGTACTGGGTGATAACCAGCACCCTCGTTGGATCCGACGACTGCAGATAGACCCCGTGGAACTCAGGTCCATCGGGCGAGGCGAGAGCGTCTTGCTCCCACTGTTGGATCATCGTGGCGAACTCTTGCATTCGGCCCAGCGGGACCCGGCACTCGGTGACGGTGAGGAAGTGCATGGAGCCGACCCTACCCGCGGTCTCAGCCCGGTGGCAGGGCCATTCGCAACAATGCGGCGGCGCCCTCCTTGTCGAGTGGTTCGTTGAAGTTGCCGCACTTGGGTGATTGCACGCACGAAGGGCAGCCGTCCCGGCAGGTGCATTCATTGAGCGTGGCGAGGGTCGCCCGTAGATGGCGGTGCACGTGTTCGAAAGCCATCGGGGCGATCCCGGCTCCGCCCGGGTAGCCGTCGTAGATGAAGAACGTTGGTTCACCGGTCTGAGGATGCACCGCGATCGAGAGGCCGCCGATGTCCCACCGGTCGCAGATGGCGAACAGCGGCAGTACTGCAATGGCCGTGTGTTCGGCGGCGTGGAGTGCGCCCGGTAGGTCCCGCGTCATGATGCCGGCGTCCACAATCACCGAGTCGGGGAAGGTGTACCAAACGGCCTGGGTGTGCAGGGTGCGCGGGGGCAGGTCGAGCGGGGTGGTGTCGAGCACCTTGCCGGTTCGGATCTCCTTGCGCTGATAGGCGAGTACCTGGCTGACAACTTCGACCTCGCCGTGCTGGGCGGCGATGTCGCCGATTTGAAGCCGTTCGCTACGGGCGGTGATTGACAGGTCCTTGTCGATCTTGGCCTGCGTGTAGTAGCCGACCTCGCCACGCCGCACCCGGATCTCGCCCAGTTCTTGGTTCAGTGTCTCGACCACATAGCCGTCCCCCTGATGCAGGTAGACCGCCCCCGCATGGCATTGGCTGAAGGCCCGGTTCTCGTCGATGGTGCCCAGCAAAATGCCAGCCTGATCCGAGATCGTGTACGGCCGACCCCCGGCCGTCCGGATGTCGATGCCGCGCGCCGGTGAACCGCCCCCCGCCCAGAACAGCCGCCCCTGACGAACCCCAAGGTCACCCCGTGCCACCAACTCGGCGGCGGTCTCCTCGAATGCTTCACCGAGGAACTCGCGGTCGTCGGGCACCAGGGGAACTTCGTGGGCGGCACATCCCACGTGCCCCTCCAACACCTGGGGATTGTCGGGGTTGATCACCGCGGCCTCCGGTCGGCGGCCGAACAGGTCTTCAGGGTGGTTCATGTAGTACTGATCGAGAGCATCTTGGCCCGCCACGAGCACCGCCAGGGAGTCGTCGAGCGCCCGTCCGGCTCGGCCCGCCTGCTGGCGGAACGAAGCGATCGTGCCGGGGAAGGTGGTGATGACGGCCGCGTCGAGTCCGCCAACATCGATGCCGAGTTCTAGGGCGTTGGTGGCAACAACGCCCAACAGCTCGCCCGAGAAGAGTGCGGTCTCGATGCGTCTCCGCTCAGACGCCAGGTAGCCGGCCCGGTACGGCGAGATTCGCCTGGCTCGCTCGGGGTCGAGCCGGTCCCGCGCCCAGCGATACATCAACTCGCTCGCCTTGCGGCTGCGCGAAAACACGATCGTCGGGACGTCCTCGGTTACGAGCGCGCCGAAGATGCGACTGGCCTCGCCCATCGGGCTCGCTCTGATGCCACGCTCGGGATCCTCGAGTTCCGGGTTCCACAGCACGTACGTCTTCGACCCTTGCGGCGACGTGTCCTGATCGATGACGGTGACGTCCAGCCCGCTGAGTGCGGTGGCCAACTCACCCGGGTTTCCGATTGTCGCCGAGGTGAACACGAACGTCGGATGACTCCCGTAGTGAGCGGCGATCCGACGCAGGCGGCGCAGCACGTGGGCGACATGGCTGCCGAAGATGCCCCGGAACACATGAAGCTCATCAACGACCACGAAGTCCAAGTGGCGGAAGAAGTGCTCCCACCGCGCGTGGTGGGGAAGGATGCCGATGTGCAGCATGTCGGGGTTGGTCAGCACGACGTTGGCCTTGGCGCGTACCCAGCGGCGCGACTCGACCTCGGTGTCGCCGTCGTACGTGGCGGCGACAAGATCGTCAGTGCCGAGATGAGAGAAGGCGCGGAGCTGATCCTGGGTCAGTGCCTTGGTGGGGTAGATGGCGAGCGCGGTCGTGTCGTGGTCCGCCGCGACCGCCTCGGCGATCGGCAACTGGTAGACGAGCGACTTGCCCGACGCGGTTCCGGCGACGACAACGGTGTGCTCCCCGCTGCGCACCGCGTTGATCCCGGCGACTTGGTGCCGGTAGAGCCGGCCGACTCCGAGCCCGGAAAGCCGTTCGACCACCTCGGGAACCGGCGGCGGTTCGAGTGGATCCCAGATTGCGCCTCGCCCCGGCACTTGCTCGATGTGGACGACCCGCTCGGCGGTCTCCTCACCCATCTCCCAGCCAGCCACGATTTCGTCGATCCGCCTCATCCCCGGAACGTACCAACGTCGAGGGACAAGAAGGCCGTTGCGGCGCCGCCCGCGCCGCTAGCCGTCGGTGTCGGTCTCGTCGAGGAGGCCGTCGTCCAGGTCGCGGTAGACATCCTCGGCGTTGTCGCTGATGAACACCACGCTGGAGGGTCCGACTCGGCCGGGGACTCCGGGGACGACCATGTTCACCAGGGTGTCCGGCTCGAACAGGAACCCGCCTGCGGCGAAGGTGTAGAGGTCCTCCATCGACATGTCGGTGAAGGTCTCGTTGGTCAACACCTCGAACAACTGAGGCAGGGCATCGATACCGAGGTCCTGCACCATGTCCATCGCGGCGAGCATGATTCTGCCCTGGTTGAGGGATCGGGCGAAGTCGCCGCCGCTCAATCCCTTGCGGATCCTGGCCAACTCCAAGGCACGCTTCGGGGTCAGGGTTTGCAGCCCGGCGGGGAAGTCGGGCCAGGTGTTGCCGCTGCGCATCGTCGACGGAAGGTCGATGATGAGGCCACCCAACTCGTCGATCAGATTGTCGTAGCCCTTGAACCCGGTGACGATGTAGCCCTCGAGGGGGAGTCCGGTCAGCTCGCGAGCCGTGTCACGCATGATCGCCGGACCACGCCCGGCCATCAGGCTGGTCCACTTGATGCCGCCGCCTGGCAGTTCTCCGGATGGCATCCCGGTGGTTTCGTTGGCGGCGGTGATGATGGCACCGTCGATGTAGCTGTCCCGGGGGAATCCGACGATGGCGCCCGCCTCGGCCGACGGCACGAGCGAGACGATGTGCAGCGAGTCGGCGCGCAACCGCTCTTGGTTCTCTCCGACTCGAGCATCTGAGCCGATGACGAAGAGCATGCGCGGCTCTTCGCCCAGCCAGGGGTCCGCACCGGCGAGGTCGGCGGCTGCCAGCTTCCACCCCTTGCCGCTATCGATGGCAAACCAGATATCCCCGTCGACATGGGCCACGGCGACCCGCTCGCCGGTCGCCAACTCGTTGACAACCGCATACGCCTCCTGCACGGGCGTCGCCGGTGGAGTGGTCGCTTCGATCACGCCGAGGAGGTCCTTCGGGACGTTCGTCGGTTTTGGATTGCGATCGTCGACCCACCAGCTGTAGAGGCCGGTCAGCGTCGTGGCGAGCTGCGGCGGCATCTCGTCGGCGACCTCGTACCGAGACGGCCCTGCCGTGGTGGTCGGTGCTGCGGTCGTTGCCGTGGTCGCTGTTGTAGTCGGCGGCAACGTGGTTGTTGTGGTCGGCGGAGCCGTTGTTGTGGGCTCGGCGCCGCTGCTGCACGCGGCTGCAATCAGCGTGAGCGCGACGAGGCCGACGATGAGGGGGTTGGTTCGGGAACGCACGGCTGCGATGGTAACCGGGTTGCGGGATTGTGGAGCCCGCCCTGCGCTGCAATGTCGATGCCCGGCGCAATCGCTCCTAACATCGCGATTTCACTGGAGGATTGTCTTTGCGCATCGTCATCGCCGGCTGCGGCAGGGTTGGAACGGATCTGGCGGTGACGCTGTCAGAGGAGGGTCATGATGTGTCCGTCATCGACGATCGCCCGGGGATCTTCCGGCGGTTGGGCACCAGATTCAACGGCACCACCCATGACGGCCTCGCATACGACGTTCGCCTGCTCAAGGAGGCGGGCATCGAGTTTGCCGACGTCTTTGTCTCCGTGACGGACACGGACAATGCCAACATGATGTCTGCGCAGGTAGCGAAACAGGTGTTCGGCGTTCCCAAGGTGATTGCCCGTCTCGACGATCCGTCTCGTGAGGATGCGTATCGGGCGCTCGACGTGCCCTTTGTGGCCGGCGCCAAGCTTGCCTCAAAGGTCATCCACGAGATGATCATCGACGACGAGTTCGGATACCACGTCACGTTTTCTGCCGGCGACATCGAGATCGTGGAAGTCGTGCTCGGCCCGAGGGCGGATGGATTGACGGTCGAGCAACTGGAAGTCGATGACGGCTTCCGAGTTGCCGCGGTGGTGCGGAATCGCAAGACCATCATCCCCCGCGACGATTTCTCCCTCGAAGAACACGATCTCGTGGTTGGAGCCTTGCGCAGCCGAAGCCGCGGCAAGATCAGGAAGTACATCGTCGATCGGGAGGAGCCATGAGGGTTCTCCTGGTGGGCGGTGGCAAGGTGGGGTCGTATCTCGCCCGCGAGCTGTCCAAGGACGGCCACGTGGTGACGGTCATCGAAGGGATTGCGGATCGGGCTCGCGAACTGAGTGAGGACTCTGAGATCCTCGTGTTCGAGGGTGACGGGACTGAGGTCGACCTGCTCAAGGCGGCAGATGTAGATCGCGCCGACTGGGCGCTCGGCGTGACCGGTCTCGATGAGGTCAACCTGGTGGCCTGCCAATTGTCACTCACCCTCGGGGCGAAGCGTGTCCTCGCCAGACTCAACAACCCTCGAAACCGTCCGACATTCGAGGCGCTGGGCATCCCGGTCGTGGCCGTTACCGACTTGATGGGGCAGGTCATCACCAGCGAAGTCGAGATTGCCGATCTTGCCAGGGTCGCCGTGATCGGCGGCGGGCGACTCTCGGTGAGCGAGATCGAGATTCCAACTGGGTTTCCCGAGTGCACGCTGGCCGAGCTCGCCCTGCCCCAGCCTGCGGTGCTGGCGGCCGTGCTGCGTGATGGAGAAGCGAGTGTCCCGTCGGCAACGACTCGACTGCGTGCCGGCGACCGGGTCACCGCAGTGACGAGCCTCGAAAATGAAACCGAACTGCGCGCCGCCTTTGGCGTCGAGAGCCGGCCGAGGAATGGCGCGTGATCAGGACTCGAGCCGAGCGACGATGACGGAAGAGACGATGACGGAAGAAGAGCCGAAGCGGCACCGCGGGCTTGTGGACGATGTCCGTGGGGGATTGACCTCGTTCCTCCTCGAAATCGGCATCGTTGTTGGTCTGGCGCTGGCGGCGCTGATCTTGTCCGCCGCGATTCTGCTGTTGGTGTGATGTGCTGATCAAGCCCATCGGCGAGGACTTCCGCATCATCGGCTACTACCTCGGCCGCATCTTCCTGGTGGTGGCCGCAGCCAGTCTGTTGCCCATGGCCTGGGCGGTCGCCGGCCGGGAATGGCACCCCTTCGCCTCGTTTGTCCTGATGGCGAGCCTGTTCGCTCTCCTTGGCGTGCTCGGCCTGCGAGTCAGGCCGGAGACGGATCGCCTCGATTGGGGGCACGGCATGGTGGTGGTTGCCCTGACCTGGTGGATCGTGCCCACCATCGGCGCGATTCCGTTTGCCCTCTCGGGCCACTGGGTCAGCCCTGTCGACGCCATCTTCGATGCCCTGTCCGGGCTGTCGACCACCGGGTTGGCGCTGGTCCAGGACCTCGATCATCTGGCGCCGTCCCTCAACTTCTGGCGGCACCTCCTCCACTTTCTCGGCGGTCAGGGCATCATCGTTGCCGCCCTGTCACTGTTTGCCCGCGGCGGCGGGATCACCCTCTACTACGGGGAGGCCCGAGACGAGCGAATCCTTCCGTCGGTCACCTCGACCGCTCGTTTCATTTGGGCGGTGGCTGCGGTTCACCTCGTCGCCGGGGTGGTGGCGCTCGGCTTGATCGCCAAGTTCGTGCTTGGCTTCACGCCGATCCGCTCGCTCTTCCACGGGCTGATGATCTTCTTTGCCGGGTTCGACACCGGTGGGTTTGCGCCGCAGAGCACCTCACTGGGGTACTACCACTCCGCGATCTTCGAGGGTGCCGCTGCGGTGTTGATGGTCGCTGGGGCCATGTCGTTCGGACTCCACTTCGCGTTGTGGCGCGGTCCCCGTCGCGCCGTGTTCGCCAACCTGGAAACTCGCACGATCCTCGGCACCTTTGGCTTCACGATGGCAATCACCCTGTTTGGACTTGCCGCCGGCGGCATCTACACCTCGGTTGCCGGCCTCACCCGGCAGGGCTTCTTTCAGATTCTCTCCGCCCACACCGGAACCGGTTTCGCCACCGTGCCCTCGGTCGAGCTTGCCGGCTGGGGTGGTCTCGCTTTCGGCGGTATGGCTATCGCCATGGCCCTGGGGGGTATGGGTTCTTCGACGGCCGGCGGGGTCAAGGCGCTGCGGGTCGGCATCACCTTGAAGGCCATTACGAATCAAGTGAAGGCGGTCCTGCTCCCCGAGCGTGCCCTCGTTGGGAGAACGTACTACCAGTCGGGTCGGCGCAACCTGACGCCCGAACTCGCCCAGTCCGCCATGACGGTCTCGCTTCTGTACGTTGCGCTTTTCCTGCTCGGCGCCGGAGTCGGAATTGCCTACGGCGTGCCACTCCAGGACGCCCTATTCGAGTCCGTCAGCGCCGGCGCTTCGGTGGGTCTGTCGGTTGGGGTCACCGAGGCGGGTATGCCGGTACTGCTCAAGATGACCTACATGTTCCAGATGTGGGCCGGCCGGCTCGAATTTGTTGCCGTCTTCTCTCTCTTGGGATTCCTCTACGCCTGGGTGAGGGGGAAGTGATGCGGGTCGGATTTCTGGCGCTCGCCTTCATTGCGGTGATCATGGCGGTGCCCGGCGTCGCCACCGCCCAAGATGACGAGTTGATCCCCGTCGAGGTATTGCTGGCCCAGGCCGAGTCGTACGCGGGCAAGACCATCACCATCGAAGGGGAATTGATCGGTGACTACGGCTTCCGCAGTGATGGGACGATGTGGACTCAACTCAACGACGACAGCTATGCCCGTGATGCTCTGGTCGACGGAGGACCACGCACCGGCGGTAACACCGGTGTCGGGATTCGCATGCCCGACGCTCTCGCCGAGGGACTTGATGCTCCCGGCGGCTACCGGCTCGAGGGCCCGCTGGTGCGTGCCACCGGGACCTGGAAGTATCACGATCCCGACCGGGGCGGCGAGTCATACCTCGACGTCGCAAGCCTCGAGGTGATAGAGGTGGGTCGGCAACTCGAAGAGGGCCCAGACTGGATCGTTCTCGTCGCCGGCCTCGCCATTCTGTTCCTCTCCCTGGGGCTGTGGCGGATGGGTCGTCGGGGGCGTTAGGGGACTGATGATCTGGCTGAAAATGGGGCGGGCCGGAACCCGTCCCTATACTTTCGCCGGTTTGATCGATTCCGTCTCACCAGTGGGGAGAATTCTGTGATCTGGGTGTACCTCGCCCTTGTTGCTTCGGCGTTGGCGCTGCTGCTGGCGCTGTTCTATGCGCGACAAGTGAACAACGCCGACCCCGGCAACGCACGAATGCAGGAACTGATGGATGCCATCCGTGCCGGGGCCATGGCCTTCATTCGCCGCGAGTACATCGCCGTCGCGGCGTTTGTTGCAGTGCTCGCCACGTTGATTCTGATCTTCCTGGATTACGGCCGCCCCTGGGGGGCCATCGCCTATGTGTTCGGGGCATTCCTGTCAGCCTTGGCCGGGTTCATCGGGATGAGGATCGCCACCGCGGCCAACGCCCGCACTACCGAGGCCGCCAGGACCGGTGGTATCAAGGCGGCTCTCCCGCTTGCCTTCCGTGGCGGCGCGGTGATGGGGTTCACCGTTGCCGGACTCGGTCTCTTCGGCCTCTCCATCGGCTACCTGGTGTTCGTCGAGTGGCTCGAGGTTGACCAGGCCTTCAGCGTGCTGACCGCCATCGCGCTCGGTGGCTCGACGATCGCGCTGTTCTCTCGTGTCGGCGGCGGTATCTACACCAAGGCTGCCGACGTCGGCGCCGACCTGGTTGGCAAGGTCGAAGCCGGGATTCCCGAAGACGACCCCCGCAACCCGGCCACCATCGCGGACAACGTCGGCGACAACGTGGGTGACGTTGCCGGCATGGGCGCCGACCTCTTCGAGTCGTACGTCGGCTCGATGATTGCCCCCATTGCCTTCGCGGCGTTCGCCTTCACCGGCTTCGCCTTCCAAGAAGAGGCGTTCTTCTACCCGCTGATGATTGCCACCCTTGGGATGGGGGCATCCATCATCGGTTCGTTCCTGGTCAAGCCCGGCAAAGGCAGCCTGGCGGCGGCCCTCCACCGCGGGACCTACGCTGCGATGGGGCTCACCATCGTCGGTGTTGCCATCTTGACGCCGGTGATGTTCAACGGCCTCGAAGGTGTCGACAACTCGTGGGGTCTCGTGGTCTCGGTCGTTACCGGCTTGCTGGTCGGCTGGCTGATCGGCCAGATCTCCGAGTGGTATCACCAGCGACCATCACAAGGTCGTGAAGGAAATCGCCCGCCAGTCCCAGACCGGTCCCGCCACCGTGGTGTTGGCCGGCATCTCCGAAGGGATGAAGTCGGCGGCGTTCTCCGTAGCCGTTGTTGTCGCCGGTATGGCCGGCGCCTTCTGGGGTGGCGAGTTGGCGTTCGACGTGCCACTGGCCGGCATCTACGGCATCGCGGTTGCCGCCGTCGGCGTGCTCTCGACCCTGGGGATCACCGTGTCGGTCGATGCGTACGGACCCATCGCCGACAACGCCGGAGGGATCGCCGAGATGGCGGGCCTGCCACCGGAGGTCCGCGAGACCACCGACGCCCTGGACTCGCTCGGCAACACCACCGCGGCCGTTGCCAAGGGCTTCGCCATCGCTGCTGCCGCCATCACGGCGTTGGCGCTGTTCTTCACTTTCCAGCAGGCAGTGGTAGATGCCGGCGGGGAGTTGGAGTCACTCGACATTCTCGATATCTCCGTGATCATCGGCCTCTTCCTCGGAGCCGCCTTCCCGTATCCTCTTTGCGTCGATGACGATCCAGGCGGTGGGCCGGGCCGCCAACCAGATGATCGAGGAGGTGCGCCGCCAGTTCCGCGAGATCCCAGGATTGCGGGAAGGCAAGCCAGACGCCAAGCCCGACTACGAACGCTGCGTCGACATCTCGACCAAGGCTTCGCTGCGCGAGATGATTCTCCCCGGTTCGCTGGCGGTGGCTTTGCCACTCGTCGTCGGGTTCATCTCGGTCGAGGCCCTCGGTGGGTTGCTCGCCGGTGCGCTGGTCTCCGGGTTCTTGCTGGCGATCTTCATGGCCAACTCGGGCGGCGCTTGGGACAACGCCAAGAAGTTCATCGAAGCCGGCGCCTTCGGTGGCAAGGGGTCCGACCAGCACAAGGCGGCCGTGGTCGGCGACACGATCGGTGACCCGTTCAAGGACACGTCGGGTCCGGCGATGAACATCGTCATCAAGGTGATGACCATCGTCAGCCTCATCTTCGCCTCGGCGTTCGTCTAGACCTGACCACTTACGACAAGCATGAGGGCCGCCCTACGGGGCGGCCCTCATCGCGTGCGCAGCTCGCTATTCGTCGTCTTCGGGCGCTGCCATGTCGGGGTCGTTGGCCCTCAGGTCCTGTTCCCACTGGCGACGCTTCCAATAATCCTGTTCGGAGCGGCGCCGGGTGCGGCTGATGAGAAGGTAGACCCCGAAGAGGAGCACCCCGATCAGGACGATGACGCCCCAGCAGCCCAAACCGCCGTCGGCGCAAAGTCCCTCGTTGGAATCCTGAGCGAAGATCACAGTGCACAGCACGTCGCCTAGCCTACGGCGTCCCGCCCCGGCATCTCAGGAAGGATCGTGGTGGCGAAAGAGATCACGCTCGTCAGGCACGGCGAGACCACCGCCAACGCCGCAGGTGTGTGGCAGGGGTCGACCAACTCGTTGCTGTCCGGGCGCGGGCAACAACAGGCTGCTGAGGCTGGGGCACGGCTGCAGCGTGAGGCCTTTGATCTGGTCGTCTCTTCCGACCTCGGTCGGACCCAGCAGACCGCAACGGCGATCGGATTCAGTTTTGAACTCGATCCCCGGTGGCGGGAACTCCAACTTGGCGCCTGGGAGGGCATGACCCGGGCCGAGATCATCGCGACGTACCCGGAAGAGGCGGCGGCCTTCTGGACCGGTCAAGACATGTCGATCGACGGCAGCGAAACCATCGGGGAGCTCACCATCCGAGTCGGCGATGCGCTCGATTCGATCGAGGCTCGGCTCCCCGATGGCGGTCGCGCCCTCGTCGTCACCCACGGTGGGCCGATCTTCGGGATCGTGGCCGAAATCCTCGGGATCTCGAGCCCGCCGCCGCTGTCGGGCGTGGCCAACACTTCGCTCACCCGCCTGCAGCTCAACGAATCGCACCGGGAAGTGGCCGTGTACAACGACTTCGGGCACCTCGCCGACCGGGCTGCGAGGTCCCGAGGGCGCCACCCAGATCGTCCTGATTCGCCACGGGCAAACCAAGGCCAATCTGGAGCGGTCGCTGGCAGGGGCAATCCGACTGGGGACTCACCGACGACGGCGTTCAGCAAGCCGAACTTCTCGCCGCCGGACTCGAGGGGATCGACGCCGTCTACTCGTCGCCGCTGAGCCGGGCGCGAATCACCGCGGGCAAGGTCGCCGACCGCCACGGTATCGACGTCACCGAAGACGAATCTCTTCAAGAGATCGGATTCGGGGACTGGGAGTCGAAAACGGTTGACGAGATCCTCGAGATCGATCCCGAGGGGTTCGCCCGGCTGAGTTCGGGTGAGGACTTCCGCAGGGGGACCACGGGCGAGACGTTCGGCGAGGTCGCCGATCGTATGGAGCGGGCCGTGTCAAGGATCGTGGCGACTCACCCCGGCAAGCGAGTTGCGGTCGTGTCGCACGGCGGCGCCACTCGGGCATTCGCCACTCGGGTGCTCGGGATGGACTTCGCCCAGCGCCACCGGCTCCCGATTTTGGGTAACACCGCGTTCGGTCGGATCGACTATTCAGATCGCGGCCGAGCCGTGGCCAAGTGGAACGTCGCTCCCCACCTGGCCGGTTGACGATGCGGCTCCTGCTCATCACCAACGACTACCCGCCGAAGCCCGGCGGGATCCAGCAATACCTGGGCAATCTGATGGACGCCTACCCGGGGCCGGTTCGCGTGCTGGCCCCAAGTGACGGGCCGGCGAGCGCCACCGGCCGTGGTGAGGGAGTGGTCGTTCGCAACTCGCAGACCTTCATGTGGCCGACGCCGTCCGTCGGCGATTGGGTGGTTGGCGAGGCCGAGACCTTTGAACCCGATGTTGTGCTGTTTGGTGCGCCGTATCCGCTGCCGTGGCTGGGCCCCCGCCTCCAGGAGGCGTTGCGGGTGCCGGTCGGTGTCCTCTGCCATGGCGCCGAGGTCACCCTGCCCGCGGCATTTCCCGGTAGCCGCCAGGTGCTGCGCGCGGATGCTGGCGGCCGCCGATGTCCGCTTTGCGGTCAGCAACTTCACCGCCGTCCGGGTCCAGCGGCTCACCGGAAAGCCGGTCCACTACATCGGCGCCGGGGTCGATCTGGACACGTTTCACCCCGGCCCGCCGCCGAACAACCCAATACCCGTCGTCGCCTGTGTCAGCCGGTTTGTCCCTCGCAAGGGTCAGGACATGGTGATCGATGCCGCAGCGCAGTTGGCCGAGCGCGGCATCGCGACCCAGGTGCTGCTCGTCGGCAAGGGACGGACGGAGGGTCAGCTGCGACGTCGTGCCGAGCGCAAGGGGGTCGACGTGCGGTTCGAGGTCGATGTGCCCTGGGACCAACTGCCGGATCTGTATCGCAGCGCCGACATCTTCTGCATGCCGTGCAGTTCCCGGTGGGGCGGGCTCGAGGTCGAGGGCCTCGGTTTGGTGTTCCTCGAGGCGGCAGCAACCGGCCTGCCGGTCCTCGCCGGCGACTCCGGGGGAGCTGCCGAAACGGTGGAACCGGCTCGCACCGGGTTTGTCGTTCACGACGTCGACGACATCGCGGAAGGGATCGAGATGTTGGTCTCCGATCCGGTCCGCGCCGCTGAGATGGGGGCCGCGGGCCGGCGTCGGGTTGAGGCGGATTTCACCTGGAGCGGGGTCGTCGCTCGGCTGGTCGCCGGGTTCGAGGATGCCGCCGATCGTCGCTCCGCCGGGACATGATCTCGACCTCTCGATGAGGGTGTGCGAAACATCTCGTGCTTGACACGGAGCCAGATGTGGAATAGATATGCAGTCCGTTCCCCCCTTCCGGGCCCCTACCGACCGGAGCACTTGTCCTCGCATGTCCAAGAAACTCGTCATCGTCGAATCACCGGCGAAGGCCCGCACCATCGGCGGATACCTCGGTTCCGACTACATCGTGGAATCGTCGATCGGTCACATCCGTGACCTGCCGCGTTCGGCGGCGGATGTGCCGGCATCGATGAAGAGCGAGCCGTGGGCTCGCCTCGGGGTGGATGTCGACAACGATTTCAAACCGCTCTACGTCGTGCCCGCCGACAAGAAGAAGCAGGTCACCAAGCTGCGCAAGCTGCTCAAAGAGGCCGACGCCGTCTACCTCGCAACGGATGAGGATCGCGAAGGGGAGGCCATCGCCTGGCACCTGCTCGAGGTGCTCAACCCGAAGATGGAAGTGCACCGCATGGTGTTCCACGAGATCACTCCCGCCGCCATCCAGGAGGCGATCGAGCATCCCCGTGACCTCGATCGCCGACTGGTCGACGCCCAGGAAGCCCGCCGCATCCTCGACCGTCTGTATGGCTACGAGGTTTCGCCGGTGCTGTGGCGCAAGGTCCGCCAGGGTCTGTCCGCCGGCAGGGTGCAGTCGCCGGCGACCCGCATCCTCGTCGAGCGGGAGCGGGAGCGTATCGCCTTCCGGTCCGCCGGCTACTGGGGTCTGAGCGGCACCTTCACCGTCGATCGGGATCCCGAGCAGGCCGCCTTCGAGGCGGGTCTGGTCTCCGTCGACGGCACCAGGGTTGCCACCGGGAAGGACTTCGGTGCCGACGGCAAGATGTCGGGCAAGGATCGGTTGCTGCTCGACGAGGCTGCCGCCACCGAGCTGACCGTGGCGTTGGGCGACGCCGACTTCGCGGTGCGGTCCGTCGAAGCCAAGCCGTACACCCGCAAGCCCTACCCGCCGTTCCGCACCTCGACCCTGCAGCAGGAGGCCGGCCGCAAGCTGCGTTTTGGCGCTCGCCGCACCATGTCGGCCGCCCAGCGCCTCTACGAAGGCGGCTTCATCACCTACATGCGCACCGACTCCATCACGCTGTCGGAAGCGGCACTGACCGCGGCGCGAACGCTCGTCGCCGAGCGCTACGGCAGCCAGTTCCTCCCCGACAAGCCCAGGGTCTACGCCGGGAAGGTGAAGAACGCCCAGGAGGCCCACGAGGCGATCCGGCCGGCCGGTGACCACTTCCAGGACATCGACGCCGTCGCCGGCGCGTTCGGTGCCAGCTCAGATGAGGCGAGGGTCTACGACCTCGTCTGGAAGCGGACGGTCGCTTCGCAGATGAAGGATGCCAAGGGGGAGAGCCTCCAGGTTCGGCTCGGGGCCGTGGCCGCCGACGGCCGCAATGCCGAGTTCTCGGCGTCCGGGCGAACCATCAGCTTTCCCGGATTCCTCCGTGCCTACGTCGAGGGCTCAGACGATCCCGATGCCGCCCTCGACGATCAGGAGCGGCCGCTGCCGCAGATGGCCGAGGGCGATGCCCTCACCGCTGCCGAGATCGCTGCCAAGGGATCGGAGACCAAGCCGCCGGCGCGGTTCACCGAGGCATCGCTGATCAAGCGCCTCGAGGAACTCGGGATCGGACGGCCGTCCACCTACGCATCCATCATTTCGACGATCCAGGATCGCGGGCTATGCCTTCAAGAAGGGCACGGCGCTGGTGCCGACCTACACCGCGTTTGCCGCCATCACGCTGCTGGAGCGGCACTTCCACGACCTCGTTGACTACACCTTCACGGCCCGGATGGAGGACGAACTCGACGAGATCGCCACCGGTGACGAAGAGGCGGTGCCCTGGCTCAACCTGTTCTACTTCGGGAACGGTCACCCCGGATTGAAGACGCTGGTTTCGATGAACCTCGAAGAGATCGATGCTCGCGAGATCAACTCGATCCCGGTTGGTGAAGACGCCAACGGGAACGTTGTCGTCGCCAGGGTCGGGCGATATGGGCCGTACGTGCAGCGGGGCGACGAGCGAGCTTCCATCCCGGACGACTTGGCCCCCGACGAATTGACCGTCGAACTGGCCGTCGAGTGGCTGGAGAAGCCGAGTGACGATCGGGTGCTCGGCGAGGACCCCGAGTCGGGTCTCGAGGTGCACGTCAAGAACGGGCGGTTTGGCCCCTACGTGCAGCTCGGGGAGATCGAAGAAGGCTCGAAGAAGAAGCCAAAGCGGGCCTCTCTGTTCAAGACGATGTCGCCGCCGGAGGTGACCCTCGACGAGGCGCTGCGTCTCCTCAGCCAGCCCCGGGTCGTCGGCAAGCACCCCGAGGACGACGCCGACATCCTCGTTCAGAACGGTCGCTACGGGCCCTACGTCAAGTGGGGCAAAGAGACCCGCAGCATCGAAGAGGAAGAGCAGATCTTCACGATCACCCTTGACGAGGCTCTCAAGAAACTGGCCGAGCCCAAAAAGCGCGGCCGCGCCGCCGCCAAGCCGCCGCTCAAGGAACTCGGCGACGACCCCAACTCGGGCAAGCCGGTGGTCGTCAAGGACGGTCGTTTTGGTCCGTACGTGACCGACGGTGAGCACAACGCCTCACTCCGCACCGCCGATACCGTCGAAAGCATCACGCTCGAGCGCGCCGCCGAACTCCTCGTGGCACGACGCGAACGAGTCGCCAACCAGAAGTAGGCGCGGCGCGCCAAGCTTGCCGCCCGAGAGAGAACCCAAATCCCGCCATCTGGCCACCTAGTCTCTCCGCATGACTGAAGGCCCGCGCTCGGTGGTATCCCTCATTTCGCGAGGACCGTTTGCCCGGTTGTGGTGGACCAGCCTGATCAGCAGCACCGGCGATTGGGTTGCCATCTTCGCCACGATTGCACTCGGCGACGAGATCGCCGGAGGTCAGGGCATTTTGGTCGCCGTGGTCGCCCGAATTCTGCCTGGGCTTGTGTTTGGGGCTGCGGTAGGGGTGATCACCGATCGTTTCGATCGGCGGTTGCTGATCGTGATTGCCGACCTGGGGCGGGCGTTGGTGATTCCGGCAATGCTGTTTGCCACGACGCTTCCGAGCCTGGTCATCATCAGCCTGGTCCTCGAGTTCTTCAGCTTGCTCAGCCAGTCACCGCGAGCCGCCATCGTGCCTCGGCTCGTCAGCCGGGCCAACATCGTCACCGCCAACAGCCTGATCCTGGCAGCCGCGTACGCCACGATTCCGCTCGGCGCCGCGCTTCAATTGGTTTTTGGCCTCGCTGCCGACCGTGACTCTCGGTGACATTGTCCCCGCCACCACGGCGCCTTTCGCCCTCGCATTCCTGGTGGATTCGGCCACGTTCCTTGTCTCGGGCTTCACCATGGCCACGCTGCCCGCCCTCCGGCCGGAGTCGGTCGAGGCCGCCCGCAACGGCGACGGCGACAATGGCGCCGAGGAAGGAAGGTCAACCCGGCAGGATCTCGTCGACGGCGGTCGCTACGTGTGGCGGCACAAGTCGGTCCGCCGGGTGATCGGCAGCTTGACCGCGGCACTCTTCGGCGGCGGCGTGGTCATTGCGCTGGGGCCGTCGTTCGTCAAGGACGTGCTCGAAGCCGGCAACACCGGCTTCTTCGCCGTGGTGACCGCGCTCGGTGTCGGTGTCGGGGTCGGCGTCGTCATCGTTTCGCTCTACGGACAGCGGTGGTCGCGTCGCGACGTCGTGTTTGGCATTGCCACGTTCACGACCGGCCTCGGTCTCAGCGCTGCGGCATTGACGTCGACGGTCTTTGGAGCCTCCGCATGGATATTCGTCATGGGGGTCGGCGCCGGGTCGGCGTACGTCATGGGTCTGACCCACCTCCAGGAGTACGTCGAGGACGACATGCTCGGGCGCGTCTTCGCCATGTTGTTCACCTTGATGCGGGTTGCCCTCTTTGCCTCGATGCTGATTGCGATCCCGCTGGAAGGGGCGCTCAGCCAGTTCGATCTGTGGCCGTTGTTCGAACCTGCGTCGCGTCCGGTGATCTTCCTCGGTGGCGCCGTCATCATGGCAACGGGGCTCACCACACTGTGGAGCTTGCGCCACCTGTTGCGGAGACCCAAGATTGGCAAAGAGACGCAAGACGTGTTGGATGCCGCCTCCAAGGCCATCTGGCCGGGTCGGCGAGAGAAGTGATGACGGGTCCTTACATCGCACTAGAAGGAATTGAAGGAGCGGGGAAGTCCACCGTGGCCAATCGACTGGCCGACCTCCTCGACGATGGGGCGCGCCGGCTGGTCCGGGTTCGCGAACCGGGCGGCACCGCAGCCGGCGAGCGCATCCGCAGGGTGCTGCTCGACACCGGATCGGTTCTCTCGCCGTGGGCTGAAGCGCTGTTATTTGCTGCGTCACGGGCGCAACTAGCCCGCGACGTGGTTGGCCCCGCCCTCGAAGCCGGCTCGTGGGTGATCAGCGATCGAACCGTCTATTCGTCGCTTGCCTACCAGGGCGGCGGCCGCTGCCTCGGCATCGACACCGTACGAGCCCTCAACGAGCCCGGCCTGGAGGGGGTGTGGCCCGAGTTGGTGGTGCTGTTGCGAATCGACCCGGAGACAGGACTGGCCCGCCAGGAAGTCGCGGACCGGATCGGGGGAGAAGGTCTCGCCTTTCAAGCGCGGGTGGCGGCCGCCTTCGATGAGGTGGCTGCATCCGAGCCGGAGAGATTCCTGGTGATCGACGCGAGCCAAGACATCACCGGCGTGACCGATCAGGTGCTGGCGGGGGTGCTCGCCAGGTGGTAGATCTCTTCGAGGGCTTCATCGGGAACCGAGCGGTTGCGACGTTGCTGGCCGACGAAGCAACACATCCGTCCCACGCCTATCTGTTCGTTGGGCCGGGCAGCGTCGGTAAGGCGACTGCGGCGCGGCACTTTGCCGCTGCCCTGCTCTGTGACGATGACAACGTTTCGTGCCGGCGACGAGTGATCGGCGCCACCCATCCCGACCTGGTACTCATCGAGCCAGAAGGCCGGGCCTCGATCACCGTCGACCAGGCTCGCCAGGCCGTCTCCCTGGCCAGCCTGGCGCCGATGGAAGGGGATCGAAAAGTCTTCCTCTTCGAGGAGGGCGGCATGATGAATGACGAGGCGGCCAACGCACTGCTCAAGACGCTCGAGGAGCCGAGCGAATCGACGATCTTCATCGTGGTCACCGAGTCGGAATCCGATCTTCCCGAGACGATTGCCAGCCGGTGCCGCACCGTGGTATTCGGCCGCGTCGAGGACGACACGCTGCGGGCCGGACTCGAGGGCATCGGGATTGAACCCGGCCAGGCCGAGCAGGCGGCGAGGATCTCGGGCGGGCGGCCCGGTTTGGCGCTTGCGCTGGCGACCCGGCCCGAAGTCGCCGAGTACCGCCGGGTGTGGTTGAGCGTGCCGTTGCGGTTGCCGGAGCATCCCGGGGATGCCTTCCTGCTGGCCGACGAGGTGATGGCAGCGTCGGAGCCTCTGCTCGCTGCCCTGCGGGACCGCCAGCGAGCGCGAAGCTGCCGATGTCGAGGCTCAAGGCGGCGGCGGGCGTGCCCTCAAGGATCGGCACGAACGAGAATTGCGGCGGGCATCGTCGGCGCTCTACATTTCCGGCCTCGAGATCCTCGCCGGGTTCTACCGCGATGCGGCGGCGGCTCAGTTCGGGGCGCCGGTCCGCAATCCCGATATCCCGGCATCGGCGTTGACCAAGGTGCGCCCGGTGATTGCTGCTGCCAACATTGACCGCATCATGACGGCCATCGAATCCCTGCACGCCAACCAGCGGCCGCCCTTGGCGTTTGCGGCGCTCTTCGCTGATCTCGGTGCCGCCGCTTAGCCGCCCTCCCTTCACCGTGAACCCTCGGGTCCACGAGCTCACCCGGCGTCCGGCCGGGTGGTTCTTCCGATTTGTGAGTGATCTACGCATCACGGGTCGAGAGAACATTCCGGCCCAGGGGCGGGCTGTGATCGCGGCCAACCACCTCTCGCACATCGATCCACCCGTCATCACGCTCTCAGCCCCGCGCAACGTGCGGTATCTCGCCCTTGATGAGTTGTTTGGCCAGACTCGCATCTTCGACTGGATCACCCTCTACTACGAAGCCATTCCGATGTCGCGCACCCGGGCTCCGCTCGGCGCGATGCGAGAGGCGATCGCCACCCTCGAGGACGACGGATTGCTGGGCGTGTTCCCGGAAGGCAAGCGGGTCGCGGCGTGGGGAGAGGTGTTTCCGCCCAAGCGCGGCGCGGCGTGGCTGGCGATGCGCACCGGCTCTCCGCTGGTTCCGGTGGCGGTTCAGGGGACCCAGGGGATCCTCTCAATCGACGTTCCGGGATTGGCGCGTACCGCAATCCGGGTGTGGGTTGAGCCTGCGCTGCTGCCGGAAGACTACGTCGATAGGGTTGATCCGATCGGGGCGATGATGGACGATTGGTACGAGGCGATGGACCGCCGCCTCGGACCTTGGCACTCTTAGCCGCCAACGGAAGTCACCACCTTTGGGGTCGAAAGACCCTCCGGCGTGCGGTCGGTCTCGCCTACGGTAGCGGGCGTGGTCGTGCAGCCCTGGTGTTGACTCCCAAATATTGGACGGGTTCGACATCGAGAATCGGTCGATGACCGTTAGGCTGGCTATCACCGAATCGGGCTCCGTCCGGTTCGAGGAGGAGATCCCCTTCAATGGAGGAACGAATGAGAAAAGCGAAGTGGCTTTTGCTGCTTGTTGTCTTTGCCATGGTCGTAGCGGCCTGTGGCGATGACGACGACGCAACCACGACAACGGCCGGCGGCGACGCCGGCGGCACGGAAACGACCGCAGCAGGTGACGCTGGCATGGTTGACGTTTCCGGTACCGAGTTCACCCTGTTTGGTGCGCCGGTTGGTGATGAGGGCAAGGCAATGGAAGGCTTCCTCAACGTCTACAACGCTGAGAACGGCACGAACATCGGGTTCACCGGATCGGATGACTTCGAGTCGCAGCTGCGCATCCGGGTCGACGGCGGCGATCCGCCCGAGGTCGCGGTTGCTCCGCAGCCGGGATCGATCTGCCCGTTCGCTGCTGAAGGCGCCTTGACGTCGCTCGAGGACATGGGCTTCGATATCGCCCAGCTCGAGGCAGACAGCGGGAAGTTCTGGGTGGACCTAGGTCTGTGCGAGGACGGCAAGCACTACGGCATTCCGTGGTTCCCCAACTACAAGTCAATTGTCTTCTACCACGAGCCCACGTTCACTGCGCAGGGCTATGCGATCCCGGAGACCTGGGACGAGATGATGGCGCTCTCGCAGACGATGGTCGACGATGGCTTCACGCCGTGGTGTTTCGGCTTCGAGAGCGGCGGCGCCACCGGTTGGGCCGGCACCGACTGGATCGAGGACATCATGGTCCGTCAGTCGGGAACCGACGTCTACACGCAGTGGTTCAAGCACGAGATCCCATTCAATGATCCCGCGGTCGTCGCGGCGTTCGACACGTTTGGCGAGCTGATCTTCAGCGAAGGCTTCGTGCTCGGCGGTGCGGAGAACATCGCCGGTGTCAGCGTCACGGACTCGCCGGGACCGCTGTTCAATGACCCCCCGAGCTGCCTGATGCTCAAGCAGGGATCATTCGCAAGGAACTGGATGGTGGACCTGCCGAACTACTCCGAGGAAACATCAGAGCAGATCAAGGTGTTCCCCTTCCCGACCATCGACGGCAACGCTGGCGCCATGGGCGGCGGCGACACGATCATGGTGTTCAACGGTACGCCGGAGAACGCTCAGATCGTGAAGGACTGGATCACGCCGGAATGGGGATGCACCCTCGCCTCGGCGAGCGGTGGAGGTGTCGCTCCCTACGGTGGCCACGGTGTCGCTGGCATCGAGCGGCTCCCGGGTAACAAGAACGTCGACATCAACTGCTACGAAACGGAGTTTGCCAAGACCTTGGCCACGGTCATCACCGAGGCACTAGGTCTGAACACGTTCGTATTCGACGGAGGCGACCTGATGCCCCCCGCCGTTGGGCAGGGCAGCTTCTGGACCGGCATGGTCGACTTCACCCGCGGTTCCTCATCGCAAGAGGTCGCGGACGCGATCGAATCGAGCTGGCCCTAAGCAGTAGACAACTGAAGAAATCGATGATGAAGGGGCGGCCCGCCAGGGCCGCCCCTTCATCGACTAAGGTGACTCGACGCGACGATTCGTGGAGGAGGTTCGATGACCACCCCGCTCTTGGATCCGGAATCGGAGGCACCGCCTAGAGAACCCGAGTCCTTGGTTCCCCAGGACAACAGCTTTGGGGTCTGGGTCTTACGGATCCTCTCGGCGCTTGTTGTTCCGGTTGTCCTTCTGGTGTTCTTCTTCGCTTTCGACTTCCTGAAGAACGACGATGTCCCCAAGATCGTCCAGGTCACCGTGGCGGTCATCGTGGGTGTCTTCGGAGTGTGGGCGCTCTACTGGGGCATGGACCGGATGGTCAACTTGCTCCCGGACCGGGCGGCAACGAGCGTACGCCCGTTCGTGTTCGTCGGCCCGGCGATGGTCATCCTCACTTTCTATCTGGTGTACCCGGCGGTCGCCACGACAATCACGTCCTTCCGGGACCGAAACGGCGAAGATTTTGTCGGGTTCGACAACTACGTGACGATCTTCACCGAGAGCCAGTACCTGACGGGGATCCGCAACAGCATCATCTGGGTCTTGGTGGTGCCTTTTGTGGCCGTCGTGTTCGGCCTCGCGTTTGCCACCCTCGCCGACAGGTTGGGCCGTCGCGCCGAATCGGTCTCCAAGTCGCTCATCTTCCTGCCGATGGCGATCTCATTCGTCGGAGCCAGTGTGGTGTGGGCGTTCGTCTACAGCTTCCGGCCGGAAGGCTTTGGAGACCAAATCGGTCTGCTCAACGGCATCGTGGTGGCGCTGGGGAATGATCCGATCAACTGGCTCCAGCAACAACCGTGGAACAACCTGATGCTGATGGTGATCCTGGTGTGGCTGCAAGTTGGGTTCTCGATGGTCATCCTCTCCTCGGCCATCAAGGGAGTACCCGACGTCCTGCTCGAGGCGGCTCGCATCGATGGAGCCTCCGAGTGGCAGGCCTTCTGGAGGGTGACCTTCCCGTCCATTTCCTCGACCGTGGTTGTCGTCTGGACCACCGTGCTGATCACCACCTGGAAAGTGTTCGACATCGTGTGGGTGATGACCGGGGGACGTGACGGCACTCAAGTGGTCGCCCAGCAGATGGTCCAGGAGTTCTTCACCAACCTGAACGACGGGTTGGGAGCGGCGCTGGCAGTGATCCTGTTCATTGCCGTCATACCGATCCTCGTTATCAACATCCGCCGGTTCAGGGCCCAGGAGGAGCAGCGATGACCACGACGACAGAACGCCCAACGGCCAAGGCTCCGGCGAAGAAGGAGCGCGGACGCTTCTCAAAGTGGCCGGTCTACCTGACGGTCACGGTCATCGTCACCCTGTGGATCATCCCGGCTTTGGGACTGCTCATCAACTCGTTCCGCGACCCGGGTGATATTCGGACATCCGGGTGGTGGACCGTCTTCGGCTCGATCTTCGATTCGGCGACCTGGACGTTGCAGAACTACAAAGACGTGCTCGAAGAGGGATTCGGCAATGCCTTCGCCAATACGCTGGCGGTGACCATCCCTGCGGTCGTGATCCCGATCACGATTGCCGCATTCGCCGCCTATGCGTTTTCGTGGATGACCTTCCCGGGGCGGAATCTGGTCTTCGTGATCGTCGTCGGCTTGATGGTGGTGCCGTTGCAGATGGCCCTGATCCCGATTCTGCGGATCTACACCAGTGTCGATGTGACTGGGACCTACCCGGCCGTGTGGCTGGCTCACGCCGGTTTCGGCCTCCCGCTGGCGATCTACCTCTTACGCAACTACATGGGGTCGCTACCCGCATCGATCATCGAGTCTGCCAAGATTGATGGCGCCAGCCATTGGGCCATCTTCGTTCGGTTGATTGTTCCGCTCTCGGTGCCGGTGCTCGCGTCGTTTGCCATCTTCCAGTTCCTCTGGGTATGGAACGACTACTTGGTGGCGCTGGTGTTCCTCGGGATCGAGCCGAATGTCCGGGTGCTCACCGTTGAATTGGCAGACCTCGCCGGCCGTGGTGAGGGTGCGTTCAACCTGCTCCCTGCGGCCGCCTTCGTGACGATGATTCTGCCCCTAGTGGTGTTCTTCTCGCTGCAAAGGTTCTTCGTCCGTGGCCTCACCGCTGGTTCTGTGAAGGGGTAGGCCTCGGCGGACACTGCACTCACGACGGAAGAGCAACAGCGGCGGCGTAACTGGCTGGCCATCGCGCTCGGCACGATTGCCATGATGTTCAGCTACTTCCCGTACGCGGCCGCGTTTGCGTCGCCGGAAGGTGAGCCCACGCAAATGGACGTGGGGCTGTTGGGGATCGGGCTCGTCCTCGCGCCATTTGTGTTCATCACCTTGGGGTTTGTTTCCCGCAATGCGCAGACGCCAAAACGTGTACTGCAGTCGATGGGGTTGCTCATCGTTCTCGGGCTGACGTTTGGCCTGCTGTCGCCCGTCGTTGGGGCCGCGGCCGGGTTCGGTGTCGGTGGCTCCCTCTGTCTGAACCCGCCAAGTTTCGACGGGGTGTTGAAGTGGCGCCTCTGGGCAACCGGTTTCACGACCACGTACGTACTATTCCTGCTCATCGTCATCACGCCGGCGGGCGTCTTCGCCGGAGGGCTGCTGCCGCTCCTCATGATCGGCTTCGCCGATGAGTACAGCGCCTGGCGAGCAGCACGGCCGGTGTAGGTCACTAGCCAACCGCATACGCTCGATGTCGAGGAGGAGGGTGTTCTGCCGAGGCCGGCAACGCCCTGGATTGGGCTCGCCTCCTGAATCAGAGTGCGATGGTGCCGCTGCTGGAGGTGGCGCTCCAGAACTAGGGCGTCCCAGACTTCGAGACGCGGCCATGGGCCTGGGTACTCTCGCCTGATCAAGTAGCCTCCGGCTGCTATGACTCCCGGTGACACCAAGGCGATGGACCGAAGTGACGTCGTGAGTCCGGGGGCAGGGAAGGTCACATGAGTCGCAGGCCGCGGGGGGCGCTGCAGATCGCCGTGGCAGTCCTGGTCGTTTTTGGGCTCACGACGATGATGACGCGGGCGTTCGCCACGATCGATGGGGTGTCACCCAGTTCGTTGACCGTCAAGGCCGGGGACAGTGGCAGTGCCCTGGTGAGCGTCACCAGCGCCGAGGGGAGTTGCCTCACCGCGGCAGCGACGGCTCCCGGGATCGAGATCGGCGTCAACCCAGGGTGCGCTTCCGCAGGCACTCCGGTCTTCTCCCTGAACGTGATCGTCGACGCAGGGGTTCCCGCCGGGGACTACCAGATCGCCCTTCGCGAATTTGACGCCGCTCGCGACCAGCTGCTCGACACGTCGGAGCTGTTGCTGCAGGTCAACTCGGACGCCACGAGCACCACCACCACGACTACTGCGCCGCCGACCACTACGACCACGACGGCGCCGACCACCACGAGCACGACGGCGCCGCCGACCACCACGACAACAACGACGACCACCACCACAACGACCACGACAACAACCACGATCGCTCCTGAGCCGGGCACGACTCTGCCGCTGGTCACCACGGTGCCGCCGACCACGCTGCCGCCCACGACTGTCGTGGAGACGCCGGCTACCACCGAACCCACGGAGGAGGTGGTCGTTCAGCCAGCGGTCGAGACCGGGCTCAGTCCCTTCCTCACCGTCCTGGCGTTTGCGGTTCTTGCCGCATTGGTCTGGATGGTCGTTCGCGCCCAGAGCGACGGAGCCAGGGTCAAGTACCGCAACCTGGTCGACCCGGAGCGCATGGCGGTGATTCACCGCACCTTCCGCGACGCCGGTCAGGGAGCCCCGGCGGCAATCCGCGCCGCGGGGGCGTCCTCGTCCCGGCTGGACGTGGCCATCAAACCCCTATCGGGCCCCGAGGCTCCCGTCGATGTCGAGGTGGCGGTTGGCGCACCCTGGTCCCGCCAACGGGCGAGGGTGGTTGCAACCAAGGCCGACGGCGCCATGCAATTGATGGTGCAGCGGGGCGAGGCCGGACTTGCCGACGTGCCCGGAGGCGACGCTGCCGCCCAGACCTGGCTGGATGGGCTGGCACAGGACCTCGAGT
Organism: uncultured Acidimicrobiia bacterium; assembly: GCA_963821095.1. Lineage (GTDB taxonomy): Bacteria > Actinomycetota > Acidimicrobiia > Spongiisociales > UBA5794 > CAVPHV01. The sequence continues at coordinate 82,993 of CAWGCJ010000020.1, forward strand.
CGTATGGCGATGGGCGCGGCGCGGCGGCACTCAAGCGTTGGCTGCAGCCCTGACGAAGCCCTGCAACCAGATCCCGGGTAACATGCCGTCGCTCCAGCGCCGGGGTAGCTCAGTCGGTAGAGCGACGCACTCGTAATGCGTAGGTCACGGGTTCGATTCCCGTCTCCGGCTCTCTGTTTCTTGTGTCGCCGCGACGTTCGAGTCCTGTTCGGCCTCGAATGCCGCTACCGGGTTCGGGTTGTTGTTCCTGCCTCGCGCGGTTTGGGTTTCAGTTGATGGGTGGCCGGGTTGGACGCCGCTTGCCGAGCGCGGGGTAGGTTGCCCCCTCCGCCTCGTCGAAGAACTCCTCGGCACCTCCCCCAACTCGCTTCGCTCGTCTGGGGAGGGCGCGTGAAGGATGCGGGCTGTGTTCCATGTGTCCTCTCCCGCGTTCCGGGTTCGGCATGCGGCTCTTGCGAGCTGTGTTCGCCAGTTCTCGCGTTTCCGATATCGTGGCGCCCATCTTCTGAAACGTCCCGGGGACGACCAATGGCCGATCAAGCCACATTTGAAGCCGACGCCATGCAGTTTGCGCCGCAGCTGTATTCGGCTGCGCTGCGGATGACTCGCAACCCGGCGGACGCCGAGGACGTCGTCCAGGAGACCTTCCTCAAGGCCTACCGGGCCTACGGCACATTCGAGGCGGGAACCAACCTGAAGGCGTGGCTGTACCGCATCCTGACCAACACCTACATCAACAAGTACCGCAAGCAGCAGCGGCGGCCTTCAGAGGTCGAACTCGGCGAATTGCAGGATCTCTACCTCTACAAGCGGCTCGGCGAGCAGTCGGGAGCGACGCAAAGCGCCGAGCAGGACGTGTTGGACGAGTTCGTCGATTCGGACGTCAAGCAGGCACTCGAGTCGCTTCCCGAGCACTTCCGGATGCCGGTCTTGCTCGCCGATGTCGAGGGTTTCTCCTACAAGGAGATCGCTGAGATCTTGGATATTCCGATCGGGACGGTGATGTCCCGGCTCCATCGGGGAAGAAAAGCGCTCCAGAAGAAGTTGTGGAACGTGGCAGAGGAACGCGGACTAACTGGACAGGCGTCATGAGCCGAGGTTGCCAACACGCAGTCGAATACGTCTATCACTATCTCGACGAGGAAATCACCTGGTCGAGGAAGGTTCGCATCAAGTGGCACCTGAAGCGTTGTGACCCGTGCGATGACGCCTTTGACTTCGAAATCCGGTTGAAGACGATGATCCGCGAGAAGGGTCGCGATGAGCCGCCACCGGAACTTTTCGACCGCCTCCGTGCGTTGTTACAGGAGGACGACACGGGTCCGAACGCTTGACGCCGCCGGCTCCGTGCCACGAGCAGAGAGTCAGTACACATGGCCGAGAACGTTCTCAAAGGCAAGCGGATCATGGGTGGCAGCCGAGCCCCCAAGCAGGTAACCGACCGTCGGGTCTGCGCCAAGAAGGGCTGCTCCACCACGTTGTCGAGCTACAACCGTCGCGAATTCTGCTTCGCCCATGCGCCGACCAGGTTCCCCAGATTGCGGGGCCGGGTTGCCGCCGACGGGTGAGTTGATTCTGGCCACCGCCGCCGCGTCCTGAGGCTCCAGTTACGCAAGCTAACCTGTGCGGCCATGAAGATCTCGCTGCGAATTGCTGGACTGCTGCTCCTCACCGCGATCCTTGTGGGGATACCCGCCGCGGCGTTTGGCGCCGAGCAGGTCGCCTTCACCGAGGCTGAGACGGAAGAGACCGAACCCGCCGAGGAGAACACGAGCGGTGTTACCCCAGCCGTCGAGGCGCCCCCTGCAGAAGGGGAGGAAGCGGAACAGCCCTGGACCTCTCGATTCCTTGCCCCGGCCCTGCTGGCGCTCGGCATCATCGCGGTTGTGCTCGTCATCGTGTACTACGGCGTCAGGATGCGTGGCCGGTACGAGATCGTCGACGATCCTTCCTGAGTAGTACGTTGCTTTCATGACATCTGTCGATTGGGCGACGGCGACTCGCGTTGCCGGCCGCCTCTCAGGTTCCTATCCCCTCGAGGGGTCGTACCACGAAGCCTGGTTCGCGGCCCAAGCACCCGACCTCGTTGAGCGGGCCTCCGCCCTCGTCGAAGCCGAGACCGGGCTGACCGCCCCTGGTTTCCCGGATATTGCAGTCGTTTCCCGTCGGGGTTGGATCGAGAACAACATTGCCTCGTTCTCGCTGCTGTTGGCGCCCGCGGCGGAGCGTCTCTCCGCTGAGAAGGGCGTGACGTCGCGGATCGGCGGTCGGGTCATGGCGGCCGAACTCGGAGCCGTCCTCGGGCTGCTGTCGCGGCGAGTGCTCGGCCAGTACGAACTGGTGCTACCGACCAGCGACGGCGGAGATGGGGACACCATGTTCTTCGTCGGCTCCAACGTGCTCTCGCTCGAACGTCGGTATGAGTTTCGGCCCGACGAATTCAGGTTCTGGGTGGCGTTGCACGAGTGCACCCACCGCCTTCAGTTTCTCGGCGTACCGTGGATGCGCGGCTACTTCCTCGGTCTGGTCGAAGAACTTGTCGCCACCGCCGAGCCCGAGCCGGGTCGAGTCGCCCGGTTGGCTTCCGAGCTGCGGGAGGCGTCTGCGATGGGAGAGCCGCTGGTCGGTGAGTCCGGCATCTTCGGGCTGTTCGCCACTCCGGATCAACGGGGGGTGATCAGCAAGGTCCAGGCACTCATGTCCCTCCTCGAAGGCCACGGCCACGTGGTGATGGACAGGATCGGCGAGCGCGAGTTGGTTAGCCAGCAGAGGATGTCGCAGGTGCTCCAGGCGCGGCGCAAGGACCGCAGGACCGCCCTGTTCATGCGCCTGGTCGGACTCGAGATGAAGATGCGCCAATACGAGCTGGGGGCCAAGTTTGTCGGGTCGGTTGAGCGTCACGCCGGATGGTCGGCGCTCGACCGGGCATGGATCGGGCCGGAATATCTCCCTACGCTCGAAGAGATCGACAACCCGGTGGCATGGCTGGAACGGGTCGGGTGACTCCGGAAGCGTCGGACCTCCTGACGTCCGTTGGTAGTTCTATGCCGCCCGGTTCGGCCGTGGTTGCGTTGAGCGGCGGCGCAGATTCTGCCGTTGCGGCATGGGCCTTGGTTCAGCTTCACGGACCCGACGCGGTGCGGGCGGTCCACGTCCATCACGGATTCGCCGACTCCGACACCCTCGCTGCCGCCGCTCGCGATGTCGCGGCGGCACTCGGCGTGAGCCTCGCCATCGTCACTGTCGACGTTCCCGCTGGTGCCTCTCAGGAGGGCCAAGCGCGCGCCGTGCGGCTCGCGGCTCTCGAATCCTCCACTGCCGCCGACGAGTGGCTCGTGACCGGACATCATGGTGATGATGCCGTCGAAACCGTCATCGGGAACCTGCTGCGCGGCGCCGGCGCATCCGGGTTGAGCGGCATGGCCAGTCGGCGCGGGCGCTGGGTGCGGCCCCTGCTGGGTGTGGCTCGTTCGCAGGTACGCCTGGTGGCCGCCCAACTGGAGCTTCCTTTCGTCGACGATCCCGCCAACGACGACCGTCGCCATCGCCGCAATGTGATCCGGCACGACGTGGTGCCGCTGCTCGACGCCCAGTTCCCCGGCCATGACCTGCGGGCCGCGGTAGGCCGGTCGGCCGCGGCGCTCGCCAGCGATGACGCCGTGCTAGACGAGGCCGCTGCCGTTGTACCCATCCACATCGACGGCGACGCCGTGTTGGTCCCTGCCGCACTGATCTCGACCGCCGCGCCTGCCGTGGCGGCGCGGATCGTTCGCCGGGCACTGCGTGTTGCCCACCCGCCGTATCCCGGTTCGTCGGCCGACGTTGCTGGGGTCCGCGCAGTTGCCTGCGGTTCCAGCACCCGGACGGGTCTCACCGGGGGTTGGTTCGCCGAGCGAGAAGGCGCCATGGTCGCCATCTATGCGAATGAGCCCGATGCGCCGGATCCGGTGACGGTTGCCATCGGAGAAAGCGCGGTATGTGGTGATGTGGTCTTCGAGTCCCGGCTGGTGGCTCCGCCTTCAGGACCACGCCCGATCGGGCGTTGGCGAGTCCGTCTTGGCGGCAATGCAATCGGCGCGGAAATGCAGATTCGGGTGGCTCAGCCGGGGGAACGGATCGATCTCGGGGGAGGCTCGAAGCTGGTCAGGGACGCCATGGCAGAGGTTGGGATCCCTCGGCGGCTGAGGGCGGCTTGGCCCGTTGTGGCGGCACATGGCAGAATCGCCTGGCTCACCGGGGCACGCATCGCTGCGTGGGCGCGGCCCGAAGTAGCCGGTGGCGCCTTGATCGAACTATCCGCAAGAAGGGGAACCACATCGTGAAGATCGATCGGGTCTTGATCTCGGAGGAAGAGATCGCCGCCAAGCTGGCGGAGATGGGGGCTGCCATTTCGGCGGACTACGAAGGTCGGGATCTGCTGATGGTCGGCGTTCTCAAGGGAGCGTTCATCGTCATGGCCGACCTCGCTCGCCACATCACGGTTCCGGTCGAGTTCGACTTCATGGCGGTCTCCTCATACGGCGGTGCGACCAAGACCTCAGGCGTGGTGCGCATCTTGAAGGACCTCGACCAGCAAATCACCGACCGTCACGTGCTCATCGTCGAGGACATCATCGACTCAGGCCTCACCCTCCACTACCTGATCCGCAACCTGCGGGTGCGTCAGCCGGCGTCGATTGAACTCGCCGCGTTGCTGATCAAAGACGGCATCGACCGGCCTCCCCTCGACATCAAGTACGAGGGGTTTCACATTCAGCCGGAGTTCGTCGTCGGCTACGGTCTCGACTTCGACGAGAAGCTGCGCAACATCCCGTACATCGGCGTCATGGATGTGGACGAGTAGAGGGTGCGGCGTAGCAGTCGGGCAAATCGTGGTGGCGCGGCCGCTCGATAGTATCGGCGACGACATATGATGAGACCCCAAAACCCTAAGCAATCGGCTCACGAGGGCCGACAAGGAGCAGCGTGAGCCGAACTGCACGCACGATCTTGGTGTACGTCGCCGTCGTCCTGTTGGTCGTCATGGCGGTGAATGCCTTCATGGGCTCGTCCGGGCAGCCCGAAGAGATTTCGCTGCCGGACTTCGAGGCCGCGCTCGCAGACCCGGCTACCAGCTTTGAGACCGTCACGATGCTCCAGAAGTCGGACGTGGTGCAAGCGGAGACGGTGGCGGTCGATGGCGAAATCGCCGAGTTCGTCGTTGCCTACCCGAACGAGTACGAGGGCACCCTCACCGAGAAGATCCTCGATTCCAACCCCCCGATCGAAGAGTTCACGATCGACCCCGAGAACCCGTCTGCTTTTGCCTGGCTCATCCAACTGCTGCCGTATGTCCTGCTGTTCGGCATCTTCATCTTCATCATGATGCAGCTGCAGGGGGGCGGCAATCGGGTGATGCAGTTTGGCAAAGCGAAGACCAAGCAGGTCACCAAGGACCAGCCCAAGGTGACGTTCAAGGACGTCGCCGGCGCCGAAGAAGCGGTTGAGGAACTCGAGGAAATCAAGGAGTTCCTGGAGAATCCAAGCAAGTTCCGCGCCATGGGGGCAAAGATCCCCAAGGGTGTGCTCCTGTTCGGCTCGCCCGGAACCGGCAAGACGCTGCTGGCCCGAGCCGTTGCCGGGGAAGCGGGAGCCCCGTTCTTCTCGATCTCCGGGTCTGACTTCGTTGAGATGTTCGTCGGGGTCGGCGCCAGCCGGGTCCGCGACCTATTCGAGCAGGCCAAGGCCAATGCCCCCGCCATCATCTTCATCGACGAGATCGACGCCGTCGGCCGCCACCGTGGCGCCGGGCTTGGCGGTGGTCACGACGAGCGGGAGCAAACGCTCAACCAGCTGCTGGTCGAACTCGACGGCTTCGACGTCAACACCGGCGTCATCGTCATCGCGGCGACCAACCGTCCGGACATCCTTGACCCTGCCCTGCTGCGCCCCGGCCGCTTCGACCGCCAGATCATCATCGACCGTCCCGACATCAAGGGTCGTCAGGCCGTTCTCGAGGTCCACGCCAGGGGCAAGCCGCTGGCCGATGGCATCGATCTTGCCGTGCTGGCCCGCCAGACCCCGGGGTTCACGGGCGCCGACCTCGCCAACCTGATCAACGAAGCGGCTCTGCTGTCCGCTCGCCGCGACAAGACCGAGATCGGGCTGGATGAACTCGAGGAGGCGATCGACCGTGTGATCGCCGGCCCGGAGCGTCGCAGCCGTGTCATCAGCGAGAGCGAGAAGACCTTGACCGCCTACCACGAGGGTGGCCACGCTCTCGTCGGCCACGTCATGCCCAACCTCGACCCCATCCACAAGGTCACCATCATTCCGCGCGGTCGTGCCGGCGGCTACACCCTGGCGCTCCCCATGGAGGACAAGTACTACGAGCGCAAGGGCGAACTCGTCGACCAACTTGCCTACGCCCTCGGCGGACGCACGGCTGAGGAGCTCAAGTTCGGTGACCCCAGCACCGGCGCATCGAACGACATCGAGAAGGCTACAAACCTGGCGCGGCGCATGGTGATGGAGTTCGGGATGAGCGATCGGCTCGGCCCGCTGCGCTACGGCAGGCCTGAGGGCGAGGTGTTCCTTGGTCGTGACTACACCCGTGGCAACGAGATGTCTGATGACGTGGCGGCAGCCATCGACGAAGAGGTTCGCAAACTGATCACGCAGGCACATGAGGAAGCCCGCGAGATCCTCACGACCCACATGGACGCACTTGATCGGATCGCCGCCGAACTGATCGAGGAGGAGACGCTCGACGCAGACCAGGTCGCCGAGGTCTTCAGTGATGTCCCGAAGTGGGAGCACACCGAAGCCGGTGCGTTCCGAATCAAAGTCCCCGAAGCTCGTTCGTTGGTCGAGGGCGGGCGTGTCGCCAGCACCCATAGCGACGAGCAGTCACCAGGTCAGGGCTAGCAACTGTTGTGAGCGTCGCGTCGCGTGACGGCTGGCAGATCCGCGATCACGTGCTCTGATCCGGCAGATCACACGCTGGTGATGGGTGTCCTCAACGTCACCCCCGATTCGTTCTCGGACGGCGGTGCGTTCGCGACCGTTGCGGGCACCGACCACCAAGCAGCCATTGCTCACGGTTTGGCGCTGTGGAACTGCGGTGCCGACATCGTCGATGTGGGTGGGGAGTCAACTCGCCCGGGTGCCGCCGGTGTCTCGGTGGACGAAGAGATCAGCCGGGTGGTCCCGGTGGTGGCCGGGCTGATCGCGGCCGATGTGATCGTGTCGATCGACACCTCCAAGCCCGAGGTCGCTTCTGCGGCGCTCACGGCCGGCGCCAGCGTGGTCAACGACGTCACGGCCTTCGGCCACCCCGACATGGCACGGGTCTGTGCGGAAGGTGGGGCCGGCGTGGTCTTGATGCATATGAAGGGCAGTCCGGGCACGATGCAAAACGGTCCCACCTACGGCGATGTGGTCGACGAGGTGGGCGACTATCTGGTGCGGCGGGCAAAGGCCGCGGTTGCGGCGGGGATCCCCCCGGAGCGCATCTGCATCGATCCCGGGCTCGGGTTTGGCAAGACGTTTGACCACAATCTCGAGCTGCTGGCTCGCCTTGGGGAATTGGTGGGCCGCGGCTTTCCGGTGTTGGTCGGGGCCTCTCGTAAGCGATTCCTCGGGGCGATCCTGGAGAGTGCCGGCTTCAGCACCGAAGCCAGGGAACGTGATCCGGCCACGGCGGCGACCGTGGCGCTGGCCGTCGCCGCCGGAGCGGCTGCGGTAAGGGTCCATGATGTGAGATCTGCCGTGCAGTCGGCTCGAATCGCCGACGCTATCGTGCGGACGTTGTCGACGTCCTGAAGGGAATATTTTGGCCGGTCTCGAGCCGCGTGGATTCAGATGGGTAATCGCTGGGAGGCTGGCGGTTTCCGAGCGCATTGGGGGCTATGGCTTCCAACATCGCAGGGTGCGGCGTGAGGAGGAGATCATCTGGCTCGTCGAGCACGGCATCGACTCGGTCGTGTCGTTGCTGCCGGGCAACCAGAATCAAGCCGCCTATGAATCGGGGGGGTTCCGCTTCTTCAATCACCCCATTGAAGAGGCCCTTGAACCCTCCGAGGCCGGCGTGATCTTCAGCCTCCTCGACGAGGCGTTGGAACCCAAGAGCGCGTCGGTGCTCCTGCATCGTGACCTCATCGACGACACCGTCGTCGGGCTACTCGGCGGGTACCTCGTCCATTGCGGCCTCATTCAGGATCCCATCTTGGCGACGACGATCATCCAGGAGATTTCCGGCCGTCCGCTGGGCCCCGAGGGCCGGGCGTTGATCCCCACCGGGACATAGGCGCTCGGCCGTGGCGGATCGAGCTGCGATCGGGCTCGGGTCCAACCTGGGAGACAAGGCCGGCAATATCGAGCGTGCCGTCGGCCGCATGCGGCAGCTTGGTGACGTGACCGCAGTGTCGACGATCTACCAGACGGCGCCAATTGGTGGTCCGGACCAGCCTGCGTACTACAACGCCGTCGTCCTTCTGAACACCGACCTCGAGCCCCGTGCGCTGTTGGACGGACTCCTGGACATCGAGCGAGCCCAGGGCCGGGAGCGGACGGAACGCTGGGGCCCCGCATCATCGACCTCGACGTCCTGCTCTTTGGCGATGAGGAAATCGATCAGCCCGGGCTGATCGTGCCGCATCCCCGGATGACGGAACGCCGCTTCGTGCTCGAACCGTTGCTCGAGGTCTGGCCCGACGCCACCCTGCCAGATGGGAGCCCTCTCAAGCCCAAGCTCGCCGAATGTGGCCGACCAGCAGGTCCAACCTCTCGCCCCGGTAGGGGTGTCGCCCCGAACCGCCGGACTCGTGCTGTTCCTCACCGTCGGCATGCTCTCGGTCGGCATCTGGTGGCTGGTGGACTGGCTGCTCTCGTAGCCGCAAAAGGGTAAGGGACGCCGCCGCCATCTACACTCGATCACCGTGGTATCGGTACCCGACGGGACTGAAGCCGAGGAGCGACGACATGGATATCACATTGGTGGGCCCGGGCCGGGCAGGGATGGCGCTCGCCCTCGCAGCTTTCGAGGCCGGGCACGTCGTTTCCGGGGTCCTGGGCACCTCGCGGGTAGCCGCGGAGTCGGCTGCGGCAGCCGTCGGTGCCGCTCCACTCATGGCCGGCGAACCGCTCGGGAGCGGCGATCTGCTCGTGATCGCGGTGCGCGATGCGCAGATCCGAGAGGTCGCCGATACCCTCGTCCGCCGACGTCGCCGGCTTTGGCGCCGCGGTCCATCTCTCCGGGCTTGCTCCCATCGACACGCTGGCGGCGATCGAGGCCGCCGGCCCTGCGATCGGCTCATTCCACCCGCTCCAAACACTGCCCACCCCCGAGGCCGGAGCGGCGCGGCTGTCGGGGGCGTGGATCGGAGTGACGGCAGATGAACCGCTCCGCAGCGGCCTCCATTCGTTTGCCGTGTCCCTCGGCGCCCGTCCTTTTGACGTGCCCGACGATGCCAAGGCCCTCTACCACGCTGCGGCCGCCGCAGCCGCCAACTTCCCGCTCGCTGCGCTGACCATGGCGCACGATTTGTTCCGCACCGCCGGGGTGCCGTTCGAAGCCGCCCGCCCGCTGGTCGAGGCCGTCGTTGCCAACGCCTTCGAGCTCGGGCCCCGCGCTGCGCTGACCGGACCGGTCGCTCGTGGTGACTCGGCTACGGTGGCGGCCCAACTGCGGGCGGTGCGCGATGCCGAAGCCGATTGGCTCGGGCCGTTCGAGGTCTTCGTCGAGGTGTTGGCGCGCCTCGTCGGTAGGGGAGTGGAGTTCAGCGAGTTGATCGATGCCATCGAGGAGGAACCGACCAAGTGAACCTAGTTTCCACCTTTGCTGCAGCTCGGGAGAGTTCTGTCGGACGAGTTGGTCTCGTGCCGACCATGGGTTTTCTCCACGAGGGACATCTCTCCTTGCTCGAGTCGCTGCGCCCCCAGTGCGACACCCTGCTGATGAGCCTGTTCGTCAACCCGCTCCAGTTCGGCCCGACTGAAGACCTCTCTCGGTATCCACGCGACCTCGATCGGGACGTCGCGCTCGCCGAGTCCGCCGGCGTCGACGTGGTGTTCGCCCCAGACCTCGAGGAGATGTATCCGGAGCCGCCGGCCACCTCGGTCAGCGTCGCCGACCTGGCCTTTCGGCTGGACGGCGAACGTCGGCCCGGGCACTTCAAGGGAGTTGCCACTGTGGTCGCCAAGCTGCTCGCCGGCCTCCAGCCTGACGTCGCCGCGTTCGGCCGCAAGGACGCCCAGCAACTCGCCATCATTCGCCGGATGGTCGCCGACCTCTCGTTTCCCACCGCGGTGGTCGGCTGCCCCATCGTGCGCGAGGTGGACGGTCTGGCGTTGTCGAGCCGAAACACCTACCTGAACGAGGAGGAGCGCGGAGCGGCAGTGTCCCTTTCCCGTGGGTTGATGGCGGCCGCAGACGCCGTCGCCGAGGGAGAGCGAGACAGCCGGTCCCTCGAAGCATTTGCGCTGGGTGCCATGGCCTCGGCCGGAGGCGTGGAGGCGGAGTACGCCGAACTTGCGTCGCAACACGAAGTGTCCCGTCTCACCGAACTCGATCGTCCGGCCTTTCTGGCCGTCGCCGCCAAGGTCGGCTCGACCCGGCTCATCGACAACGTCCACTTCGACTGGGACTCGACCGGAGTTGTCGCCGACCGTGGCATCAGACTCACTGCTCCCAGCGTCCTGTACAGCCGATCCGAGGAGGCGTGATGCTGCTCGCCATCGACATCGGCAACACGCAGACTGTCGCCGGACTCTTCTCCGGAGAGGAACTCGTCGGCCATTGGCGGCTCCACACCGACAAGGACCGCACCTCTGACGAGACCCGGTTGTGGCTGCGCTCTCTGCTCGAGATGGAAGGCTTCTCGCCCGACCAACTCGAGGGCGTAGTCGTCTCCAGCGTGGTGCCGTCGGTGACGGCCCGGTTCCGCGCCGTCGGTTCGAGGATGACCGGCGGCGAGGTCGTTGTGATCGAGCCGGGGGTCAAGACCGGGATGCCGATCCTGATCGACAATCCACGGGAGGTCGGCGCCGACCGGGTGGTGAACTCGGTGGCCGCCCGCCAACGCTACGGCTCACCGGTCATCGTGGTGGACTTCGGGACGTCGACCAACTTCGACGTCGTGGGGCCCGATGGCGCCTACCTCGGTGGCGCGATCGCGCCCGGTCTCGTCATCGCGACCAACGCCCTCATCGCCGGGGCGGCCGCGCTGCGCAACGTCGAGTTCCTTCCGCCTCGGTCGCCGATCGGGAAGGGGACCGTCGAGGCGATCCAAAGTGGCGCGTTGTACGGCCACGCCGGTCTGGTCGACGGGATCATGGAGCGGCTGGCCGCCGAGGTCGAAGGCGAAGTCATCCGCGTCGCCACCGGCGGGCTGGCCTCTACCATCGTGCCGCACTGCCGCAGCGTCGAGATCATCGACGAATTCCTCACCCTCGACGGGCTGCGTCTGATCTACGAGATGAACGGCGAATCCGCATGATCGACGACGGTACGACTGACCAGGAGCCCGGCGACGAGCAAGTGGACCACGAAGGGGTGCCGCTGGCCGATCACCCGTTGACCGCGGGTCGGCTCGCCCAGCACGTCGATCGGCTCGCCGGCGACGGCTACCCGTATCGGTTCGAGCGTTCGGCGACGGCTGCCGAACTCCACGACCGGTATGGCGATCTCGAGCCGGGGACGGAGACCGAGGACGAGGTGGCGGTGGCGGGCCGGGTCATGCTGCTGCGTTCGTTCGGCAAGTTGACCTTCGTGACGCTGGCCGACGTGAGCGGCCGCATCCAGCTGTTCATCGACCGCCGCAGCATCGGCGACGAAGGCCATCGCACGGTTCGGCGAGGTCGATTTGGGAGATTGGGTCGGCGCCTCCGGCGCGGTGATGACGACCAAGAAGGGCGAGTTGTCGGTGCGGGTGACCGACTTCGAGTTGCTCCAGAAGAGCCTGCGGCCGCTGCCGGACAAGTGGCACGGGCTGCAGGACGTCGAGCTGCGGAGTCGGCGTCGGTACATCGACTTGATGGTCAACGAGGACGCCCGCCGGGTTGCACTGGTTCGTGCCGGGGTCGTCTCCGAACTTCGGCGCCAATTCGAGCAACGTGGCTACGTCGAGGTCGAGACCCCCGTGCTGCTCAGCCAGGCGACGGGGGCACTGGCGCGGCCGTTTCAGACCGAGCACAACGCGCTCGGGATGGACATGTACCTGCGGATCGCCACGGAGCTGTTCCTGAAGCGACTCGTTGTCGGCGGGCTGGAGCGGGTGTTCGAGATCGGCCGGATCTTCCGCAACGAGGGGGTCGACTCCACCCACAACCCCGAGTTCACGATGCTCGAGTCGTACGAGGCATTCGCCGACTACGGCGACATCGCCACCATGGTCGAGGAGATGCTGGTTGCGGGTGGCGCTCCAAGTGACCGGATCGACGGAGATCATCTACCAGGGACGACCGGTCGACCTGACGCCGCCGTTCCGCCGCGTCCGGATGGTCGATCTGGTTGCGGAGGCGGTGGGCGAGTCGGTCGACTTCGCTCGCCCCCCGAGCGAGATGCAGGGAATGGCCCGCCGCTACGGGGTCGAGCCGGAGGGGATGTGGGGCCACGGCAAGATCATCGAGGTGCTGTTCGACGCGCTGGTCGCGGACGAGATCTGGGAACCGACCTATCGTGATGGACCACCCCAAGGAGATCTCGCCGCTGGCGCGGGTGCATCGCGACGACCCCAACCTCACCGAGCGCTGGGAGCTGTTCATCGCCGGCGCCGAGTACGCCAACGCCTTCTCCGAGTTGAACGACCCGCTCGACCAGCGGGAGCGGTTCGAGGCCCAAGCCATGGCGCGGGCGGAGGGTGACGATGAGGCTCACCCCATCGACGAGGACTACCTGCTGGCCCTCGAGTACGGCCTCCCGCCGACCGGTGGCCTGGGGATCGGTGTCGACCGCCTCGTGATGCTCCTCACCGACCAGCACCACATCCGCGAAGTGATCTTGTTTCCAACGCTGCGACCCGAGCATGGCTCGTGAGCGGTGCGGCAGTTCCGGAGGAACTGCGGACGGACCGGCGGAGCCGGTCCGCGACTTTTCCGACGCTGCGACCCGAGAGCGGCTAGCGCAATAGTGTCCATCAACTACGAGTGGCGTGGTGGGTTTGCCGACGCCGAGGTCAACGAACTCCATGCGGATGCCTTCGAGCATCGCCTCTTCGACGATGACTGGCAGACGTTGCTCGCCGACCACAGCCTTGGCTGGGTGACCGCCCGGCGTGACGGTGGACTCGTGGGGTTTGTCTATGTCGTGTGGGATGGCCAGATCCATGCCTGGCTGCAGGACGTGATCGTGTCATCCCGGGCTCGCCACCAGGGGATCGGCACCCATCTGGTCGCCATTGCCCGCCGCGGCGCCGCCGATGCCGGCTGTGAGTGGCTCCACGTCGACTTCGACGACGACCTCGCTCCGTTCTACCTGGAGGCCGGCGGCTTCTCACCGACGAGCGCCGGACTCATCAATCTGAAGGAGTAGGCAACGTCAGTCGCCCCAGGTCTCGAGGGCGGCTCGTGCGACCGGCCCGCCCCACTCCTGGACGAAGTGCCCGGCATCATCGACTCGCATCGGTTCGGGGCAGCCTCGGATCACGGCGTGGACGCGCTCCATCACCGGCGCGCCAAGGACCGGGTCCATCTTCCCGATCGCCATGAACGACGGTCCGTCGAACTCCTCCCGCCACCATTGCATGGCCCGGCGCGACACGGCGACCCCGTCCATCTCAGGGTCGGTGGGTACGAGCGAAGGAAACGTTCGCACCCCTGCTTTGTACTTCGGCCCCGGGAAGGGGGCGTCATAGGCGGCAATCTCCTCCGACGTGAGATGGGGAGTGCCCCCTGCGATCAACCGCCCGACGTCGAGGTCGGGGGTGTTCGCCACGAACTCCCGCCACGCTACAAAGCCATCACTCGGCTTGGAACCAACACCAAACCCTGTGTTCATGATCAGGAGGCGGCTGATTCGCTCGGGGAACTCGACGGGGAGGGTCAAGCCGAGCAGTCCGCCCCAATCCTGAACGACCAGAGTGATGTCGGTCAGGTCGAGGGCCTCGACAAGGGCCAGTAGGGCGTTGCGGTGGAAGTCCCAGGTGTAGACGGAGTCGGCGACCGGCTTGTCCGAGCGCCCGAATCCAAAGAAGTCCGGGGCAACGACCCGGGCCCCCGACGCCAGGAACACCGGGATCATCCTCCTGTACAGATAGGCCCATGTGGGCTCCCCGTGGAGGCATAGGAACACGGGAGCATCGGCCGGCCCTTCGTCCACGTAGTGCATTCGCAGCCCCACGTAGCCGGGGAGAGAATCGGTGTAGCGCGGGGCATACGGCCAACCCGGCAGGTCGGCAAACCGAGAATCGTCGGTGCGCAGTGTTTGAATCGCCATGGGGCAACGATAGCGAGCGACCTTGTTGGATTTTGGCCGCTGCAGAGCGCATTAGCGTGGCTCCTGATGACAAGGGGATGAGCGATGACGACGACGGCACCATACGGTTCATGGGACTCGCCGATCACGGCTGAGATGCTCACCAGCAGCGCGATCCGGCTCAGTCAGGTCGAACACGTTCAGGGCGTCACATACTGGATTGAGTCCCGCCCCCTGGAGGGGGGCCGGTCGGTCATCGTGAGCAGGAAGGCCGACGGGGCGACCCGCGATGTGACTCCGCCCGAGATGGATTCGCGGTCGCGAGCGAATGAGTACGGCGGGGGCGCCTACGGGGTCTCCGGCGGTGCCGTCGTTTCGTGCAACTTCGTCGACCAGCGGGTCTACCGACTCGACGGCAAGGAGCCCGTCGCCATCACCCCCGAACCGAAGATCCCGGCAGGAGACCGCTACGCCGATTTTGCGTTCCATGGCGACCTGATCATCGCGGTGCGCGAGCGGCACCACAAGAATCGGGAGCCGACCAACACCCTTGTGGTCTTCCCAACGGACGGCTCGGCGGCTCCCAAAGTGATTGCCTCGGGCCACGACTTCTTCTCCTCGCCGCGGGTCAGCCCGGACGGCAATCGGCTTGCCTGGCTGGCCTGGGACCATCCGAACATGCCGTGGGACGGCACGGGACTCTGGGTTGGTGCCCTTGACGGCGACGGATCCGTGTCTGAGCCCGAGCGGGTCGCCGGGGGCATCGATGAATCGATCTTCCAGCCGGAGTGGTCTCCCGACGGCGAGCTGCACTTCGTCTCCGATCGCACCGGATGGTGGAACCTATATCGGATCCGTGATGGCGAGGACGGCGACATCTATCCCGCAGAGGCCGAGTTTGGTTTTCCCCAGTGGGTGTTCGCGATGCGTTCGTATCGCTTCGACGCCGATGGCAGGATCGTCTGCGTCTACACCAGGGGTGGGCATGAGGGACTCGCCACTCTCGACCACGGCACGCTCACTACGGTCGAGTTCGACCGTGACACCATCGGGTCGTCTCTGGCGATCGGCCGCAAGGAGGTGTTCCTCATCGCCGGCAGCCACGCCGACCCGATGGGACTCGTGAGGGTCGATCTGGTCACGAGCAAGTCCGAGACGATCCTGTCGAGCCAATCCATCGATGTGGATCATGGGTTCCTTTCCAAGCCCGAGACCATCGAGTTCCCGACCCGCGATGGCGCCACCGCTCACGCCTTCTACTACCCCCCTACGAACCCACACTTTGTGGGCCCCGACGACGAGTTGCCGCCGTTGCTGGTGGTCAGCCATGGCGGTCCGACCAGCGCGACCACTGCGGAGCTGTCGCTGGCCAACCAGTTCTGGACCAGCCGTGGCTTCGCCCTAGTTGACGTCAACTACAGAGGTTCGACCGGGTACGGGCGGGCATACCGCGAGGCCCTCAACGGCAATTGGGGAGTTGTCGACACCGACGACTGCATTGCCGCAGCTCGATATCTCGCCGCGGGCGGTCACGTCGACGGTGAACGGATGGCGATTCGAGGAGGATCCGCCGGCGGATATACGACGCTGTGCGCGCTCACGTTCCACGACGTGTTCGCAGCGGGTGCGTCTTACTTCGGAGTCGGCGACTTGATCGCCCTCGCCGAGATGACCCACAAGTTTGAGTCTCGCTATCTCGACTCGATGGTCGGGCCCTACCCGGAAACCGAGGATCTCTACCGATTGCGCTCGCCGCTGAACCACACCGACGAACTCTCGTGCCCGGTCATTCTGTTCCAGGGACTCGATGACAAGGTGGTGCCCCCATCGCAAGCCGAAGACATGGTCGCTGCCCTCGATGCGAAGGGCTTGCCCTATGCCTTTGTCGCATTCGAAGGAGAGGGTCACGGTTTCCGCAGGGCGCAGAACATCGAAGCAGCCGCCGAAGCCGAGCTCAGCTTCTACGGCCAAGTCTTCGACTTCACTCCGGCCGGAGACATCCCCCCGGTACGGATCCACAACGAAGACGCGTTGTAGGCGAGGGAGGGTGCAGCCGCGCGGCTCGGCGGAGAGCGCTAGTGCCGCGCTGCTTCGACCCGGTCCAACAGGTACCGGTCCAGGTTTCGCAGCACGGGCGTGATCGGATTCTCCGCGATGCGGGCCGCGGCCTTTTCGGCGACTCGGAGTCGCTCGGTTGCCTCGTCGAGCACCTGGTCGACGTAACCACCTTCGACGACGAGTGCGATGACCCGATCAATGTCTTCACGCTCGTAGGGGAGTGTTCGGCTCAGGATGTTCCTGATCTCTGCGCCGTTTGGTCCGCTCGCGGCGTACAGGACGGGCAGAGTAAAGGTTCCCTCGCCGATGTCGCTGCCGGCCGGCTTGCCGAGAAAAGCTTCGTCGGCGATGAGGTCGAGCACGTCGTCTGCCATCTGGAACACGATCCCCATCTCCCACGCCCACTCGGAGACGGCTTCGATGGTTTCTCGATCGGCGCCGGCGGTGAGTGCGCCGAGTCGGGCGGAGGTTCGAATCAGACTGGCCGTCTTGCCGCCGACCACGGCGAGGTACTCCTGGGGGCCGTGATCGATGTCGCCCTCGAGTTGGAGTTCGAGCACCTGGCCTTCGCACAGGGTTGCGTATGTCTGAGCGACGAGGGTCACGGCTTCCTCCCCGAGGGGTGCCGCCACCTCGGACGCCTTGGCCAATAGGAAGTCACCGCCGAGAATGGCTGCGGTGTTGTTCCACTCGAAGTTGACCGATGGAACTCCGTGACGAGTGTCCGAGTTGTCGATCACGTCGTCGTGATAGAGCGAGCCGGCGTGGACCAACTCCACGGCGACACCAGCTTCGACGGGCGGCGTTCCCCGCTCAGGACCGAGCTCGGCGGCTACCTGCGCCAGCAAGGGGCGATACCGCTTGCCGCCGGCGAGGAGGAGGTGTTGGGCGACCTCGGTGAGAAAAGGAGTCTGCGCAGTCGTGACCTCGATCAGCCGGTCCTCAACGCGCGCCAGCCTTTCCCAAACCCGGGGAATGGGAACCAGCTCGCGAAACACCGGTTGGTCGACCATGGGTTAGAGGTTAACGGCACCGCCGGCGCTGTTGCGTCCGAGATTCACGGCGATGCAACGTCACCCGGGCCCACGACCAGGGGCCACTTGGGTTGTCGACGGCTGCACCCACATTGTTCCGCTTCACATCGGCCGATTTGTGGCCGAAACTGGAGGGTGAGCATCGCCACGGGCCAAACCATCCCATCGGGGGGTAGGAACAGCCCGTCGCTATACTCACCGAACCGCATGGGAGAACCCGTGTGCTGCAAGGTCTACTGAGGTGAAGCAAGGTGTTTGAACGGTTCACCGACCGGGCTCGAAGAGTCGTCGTCCTGGCCCAGGAAGAGGCGCGCCTCCTCAACCACAACTACATCGGAACCGAGCACATCCTTCTTGGTCTGATCCACGAAGGTGAAGGTGTCGCGGCTCGTGGTCTCGAGAGCATGGGCATCAGCCTCGAATCGGTTCGTTCCCAGGTCGTCGAAATCATTGGTCAGGGCTCGCAGGCTCCGAGTGGACACATTCCGTTCACGCCTCGCGCCAAGAAGGTACTCGAGCTCTCGTTGCGTGAGGCGCTCCAGCTCGGCCACAACTACATCGGGACGGAGCACATCCTCCTCGGTTTGATCCGAGAGGGCGAGGGTGTCGCCGCCCAAGTACTGCAGAAACTCGGCGCCGACCTCCACAAGGTTCGCCAGACCGTCATCCAGTTGCTGTCCGGCGTTCAAGGCGAGGATGACCCCGGCAGCTCCCACCCCGGCGGCAGCGCCCGGGGGAGCAGCGAGGGTGCCCCGAGCGGTTCGACGGTGCTCGACCAATTTGGCCGCAACCTCACGCAACTTGCCCGCGATCGCAAGCTTGACCCTGTGATCGGCCGCTCCAAGGAGATCGAGCGGGTGATGCAGGTGCTCTCCCGCCGCACCAAGAACAACCCTGTCCTCATCGGCGAACCCGGCGTTGGCAAGACTGCCATCGTCGAGGGCCTTGCCCAGCAGATCGTCGAAGGCACCGTGCCGGACACGCTGACGGACAAGCATCTCTACACCCTCGACCTCGGCGCCCTTGTTGCGGGATCGCGCTACCGGGGTGACTTCGAGGAACGGCTCAAGAAGGTCTTGAAGGAGATCCGCACCCGCGGCGACATCATCCTGTTCATCGATGAGATCCACACGTTGGTCGGTGCCGGCGCTGCAGAAGGCGCCATCGATGCCGCAAGCATCCTCAAGCCGATGCTTGCCCGCGGCGAGTTGCAGACGGTCGGGGCCACCACACTCGAGGAGTACCGCAAGTACCTGGAGAAGGACTCGGCACTCGAGCGGCGCTTCCAGCCCATTCAGGTTGAAGAGCCCACGGTGGCCGACACCATCAAGATTCTCGAAGGACTGCGCGACAGCTACGAGGAGCACCACAAAGTGCGCTTCACCGACCAGTCGCTCGTGTCGGCAGCCAATCTCGCCGACCGCTACATCGCCGACCGTTACCTGCCGGACAAGGCGATCGATCTGATCGACGAGGCCGGCAGCCGGATGCGTCTCCAACGCAGCGACCTGCCGCCCGATGTCAAGGAGATCGACGAGCGGATTGGTCAGCTTCGCCGCGACAAGCGTGAGGCGGTCCAGTCCCAGCAGTTCGAGCGCGCCGCCCAGTTGCGAGATCAGGAGCGGACGCTGGTGTCCGATCGCTCCGAAAAGGAAGCCGACGCCGCCACCGCCGGTCTCGACTACTCGTCGGTGATCGACGAGGAAGAGATCGCTGTGGTTCTGGCGCAGTGGACGGGAATTCCCGTTCACCGCCTCACCGAGGAGGAAACCACCAGGCTGCTCGCCATGGAGGATGAACTCCACAAGCGGATCATCGGCCAGCACGATGCCATCCAGGTGGTCAGCAAGGCGATCAGGCGTACCAGGGCCGGTCTCAAGGATCCCAAGCGGCCGTCCGGCTCCTTCATCTTCTTGGGTCCGTCTGGGGTCGGCAAGACCGAAACGGCCAAGGCACTCACCGAGTTCCTGTTCGGCGACGAGGACGCTCTGATCCAGATCGACATGTCGGAGTACATGGAGAAGTTTGCGGTCAGCCGCCTCGTCGGTTCGCCCCCCGGCTACGTCGGCTACGACGAGGGGGGCCAGCTCACCGAGGCCGTCCGCCGCAAGCCATTCTCAGTGGTCCTCTTCGACGAGATCGAGAAGGCGCACCCCGACGTCTTCAACATCCTGTTGCAGATTCTCGAAGATGGTCGCCTGACCGACTCGCAGGGTCGCCAGATCGACTTCAAGAACACCGTCATCATCATGACATCGAACCTGGGTACCGCCGAGCTCAAGAAGAAGTCGATCGGCTTCATGTCCGACAGTGACGAGCTCAGCTACCAGCAGATCAAGGACAAGGTCACGGAGGCGCTCAAGGGCCACTTCCGGCCGGAGTTCCTCAACCGCATCGACGAGGTCATCGTGTTCCACGAGCTGACGATGACCGAGGTCAAGGAGATCGTCGACCTGCTGCTGACCCGGGTGCGTAGCCAGCTCGAATCGCAGGCGCTCGACCTGGTGCTCTCCGAGGATGCCAAGGGGCGGCTCGCCAAGTCCGGCTACGACCCACAACTCGGAGCTCGCCCCTTGCGGCGGGCGATCCAGCGACTACTCGAGGATCCGTTGTCGGAGAAGGTGCTGCACAAGGAGTTCCCCGCCGGAGCGACCGTGCTCGTCGACGTCGACCCCGACGATGAGATCAGCTTGTCGTTCACGTCGATCGAAACGCCAGACCAGCCGCCCGTAGAGCTCGCCGGCGACTCCGAGAGCTGAACTTCCAGAGTCTTCTGGCCTGTTCGAAAGGGTCCGAGACTTCGCACGGTTGCGCCCACCTGGGCTACCATTCCGAAGGTGAGATCCGTGCGTGCACGGATCGTTTGATCCCCAGGAGGAGGAATCCCTTTCATGCTTTCGAGAAGAAGATATGCGTTGTTCGCGCTGATTGCGGCGTTCGCGCTGATCGTTGCTGCGTGCGGCGACGATGACGACACCGGCGGTGATACCACCACCACTGCAGCCGCTTCCGGTGAGACAACCACCACAGCAGCTGACGCCGGCAGCGGCGACGGCGGTTTGATCTGTCAGGTGACGGACACCGGTGGTGTCGACGACAAGAGCTTCAACGCATCAGCGTGGGTTGGTGCGCAGCGGGCCGCCGCGGATTTTGGCGCCGAAGCCAAGGTGGTCGAGTCGCAGGCCGAGACCGACTATGAGGTCAACATCAACTCGTTCGTGGACGAGGGTTGCGACATCATCATCACCGTCGGCTTCCTGCTCGGCGAGGCAACCGATGTTGCGGCGCAGGCCAATCCAGATTCGAAGTTCGCCATCGTCGACTTTGCGTACGATGCGCCGGCTGCCAATCTCAAAGGCCTCGTCTTTGGGACCGATGAAGCAGCCTTCCTCGCCGGCTATCTGGCGGCGGGCATGACGGAAACCGGGAAGGTCGGTACGTTCGGGGGAATCAACATTCCGACCGTGACGATCTTCATGGACGGTTTCGCTTGGGGCGTCGACTACTACAACTCGGAGAACGGCACCGCGGTTGAGGTCCTCGGTTGGGATCCGGCCACGCAGGAGGGATCGTTCACCAACAACTTCGAGAGCCTCGATGACGGCCGTGCGTTCGCCCAGAGCCTGGTCGATGAAGGCGCCGACATCATTCTGCCGGTGGCGGGACCTGTTGGTCTCGGTTCCGCAGCCTTGGCGACCGAGCTCGGCTCGTTCTCGATCATCGGTGTCGACGTTGATCAGACGGTCACCGATCCCAACAACGCTGCGGTGTATCTGACTTCAGTGATGAAGGGCATCGACAACGCGGTGTATGCCGCGGCAGATGAGGCACTCAACGGCAGTTTCACCAACGAACTGTACTTTGGGGTGCTCGCCAATGAGGGCGTCGACATTGCTCCATTCCACGATTGGGACGACAGGGTCCCACAGGAGCTCAGGGATGCCCTTGAAGGGATCCGCGCCGGCATTATCGACGGCTCGATCACGGTTGGCAGCTAAGCACCAGACCCCGATCTCATGATCGAACGGAGCCCCCTCATTCCGAGGGGGCTCCGCCGCGTTCTGGTCATTTGTGCGCCAAACGGCGAAGGGCCGGATTGACGAGCTAGGCTGGCAAAGTTCGTGAGCAGATTGTGGAGGCGCCGATGGACCTGGAGCTCAGAGGGATCACAAAACGATTCCCAGGAGTCCTTGCCAACGACGACGTCAATCTCATCATCCGCAGTGGGGAGATCCTCTGCCTGCTCGGCGAGAATGGCGCCGGCAAATCCACCTTGATGAACATCATGTACGGTCTCTATTCCGCCGACGAGGGCGAGATCCTGATCGACGGCGTTGTTCAACACTTCAACGGTCCGGGCGATGCCATTGCGGCCGGTATCGGCATGGTCCACCAACACTTCATGCTCGTGCCGGTCTTCACCGTGGCCGAGAACGTCGTTCTCGGAGTTGAGCCGACGAAGGTGGCCGGCATCCTCAATGTCGGCGAGGCCGATGAAGACGTGACCAGGATCTCGGCGCAATACAACCTCTCCGTCGACCCTGAGGCCATCGTTGAAGAACTCCCGGTTGGCCTCCAACAGCGGGTTGAGATCATCAAGGTTCTGTTCCGTGACGCTGAGGTCCTCGTCTTCGACGAGCCAACGGCAGTGCTCACTCCCCAGGAAGTAGAGGAGTTCTTCGGGATTCTCCAGATGCTCAAGGACGATGGCAAGGCCATCGTCTTCATCACGCACAAGCTCAAGGAGGTCCTCGAGATCGCCGACCGCATCGCGGTATTGCGGCGTGGTGCCGTCGTCGGCGAGGCCGACCCCAACGACGCCACTGAGAGTCAACTTGCGGAGATGATGGTGGGTCGGCCGGTGGAGTTGACCGTTTCAAAGGCACCGGCCCAACCCACCGATATCGTGCTCGACGTGAGCGATCTGGCGGTACTGAATATTCACGATCAGATCGCCGTGGACCACGTTTCCTTCACGGTGCGCAAGGGTGAGATCGTCGGCATCGCCGGCGTGCAAGGCAACGGCCAGACCGAGCTGGTCGAGGCGCTCACCGGCCTGCGCGAGGTCTTCAGTGGAACCGTGAGCATCAACCAAGATGATCTCACCAATGCAACTCCCCGTGAGGTCCACAACGCCAGCGTCGCTCACGTGCCGGAGGACCGGCAACGCAGCGGTCTCGTCCTCAGCTTCTCACTAACCGAGAACTTCGTCCTCAACTCGTACTACGAGGAGCCATTTAGCCATGGGGTCAGCATGGATTGGCCGCGCAGCGAGGAGGAAGCGGAGCGGCTGATCAAGGAGTTCGACGTGCGAACCCCGTCGGCGGCGGTCGATGCCGGGAACCTCTCTGGTGGCAATCAGCAGAAGGTGATCGTGGCTCGTGAATTCGGGCGCCAAGTCGATTTTGTGGTTGCCTCGCAACCGACTCGTGGCGTCGACGTTGGCTCCATCGAGTTCATCCACGAACGTATCGTCGAGGAACGCGACAGGGGCGCCGCGGTACTCATCGTCTCCACTGAACTCGACGAGGTCATGGCATTGTCCGATCGCATCCTGGTGATGTTCGACGGCAAGATCGTGGCGGAGAAGCGCCCGGAGGATACGTCCAATACCGAACTAGGCCTCTATATGGCGGGAGCCAAGAGCGAACAATGACTGACGACAGCGATCAGAACCAGAACCCAGAGTCAGACCCGGTAGCTCGGTACGAGGAAGAGCGGAGCGACTCTTCGCTTCTCACGGACATGACTGGGGCAGGGCGGGTCGATTGGCGCAACAACATCCTCATTCCCTTGTTGGCCATCCTCAGCGCGCTGATCGTCGGGGCAATCATCATCGCGTTCAGCGACGTGGATACCCTGCGTCTCTGGGGTTCGGACCCCGGCGAGGCTCTCAGCGTCACCGTCACCACGATCAAGGATGCCTACGTAGCGCTGTTCGAAGGTGCTTTTGGTGGTATTGGCCCTATCTCTGAAACGTTGACTCGGGCCGCTCCTTTGATCCTGGCCGGCCTCGCCGTGGCCATCGGGTTCCAAGCCGGACTCTTCAATATCGGCGCCAACGGTCAAGCCCTGATCGGCGGCATGTTCGCCCTGGTTGTTGGTTTCCAGTTCAGCCTGCCCGTCTTCATCCACCTTCCGCTCATCATCATCGCCGGCCTCATTGGCGGGGCAATCTGGGGCGGCATTCCCGGCTACCTGCGAGCCAAGACCGGCGCCCACGAGGTCATCACGACCATCATGTTGAACTTCATCGCTCTACGCCTCGTTGACTGGTTGCTCACGCAGTCCTTTTTCCAGCTCGAGGGCAGGAGCGATCCGGTGTCCAAGAGCGTCATGGATTCAGCGCGATATACCAAGCTGCTGGACTGGCTCAATCCCCGGTATCGCGTGCATCTCGGGTTCATCGTGGCCATCCTGGCGGCCGCGTTCATTTGGTGGCTGCTGTACCGATCGACCATCGGGTTCGAATTCCGCACGGTTGGTGCCAACCCGGACGGCGCCCGCTATGCCGGGATGAACGTCGTGTTCCTGATCGTGGCCGTCATGGCCGTGGCAGGTTCCATGGCCGGCCTTGCCGGCGTCGACCTCGTTTCGGGGACGCTGGGGCGGGCCACTCCGGGATTCATCGGCATGATCGGCTTCGACGCGATCGCCCTTGCCCTTTTGGGGAGGTCGCACCCGTTCGGGGTGGTCGCTGCCGGTATCCTCTTTGGGGCGCTGGCGGCCGGTGGCCAGAACATGCAGGTGTCGACCAATGTAGGCATCGACATCGTGCAGGTGATCCAGGCACTCATCATCGTGTTCATTGCCGCCCCGGCGCTGGTCAAGGCCGTCTACCGGGTTCGAGGCGAAACCCGAGGTATAGAGGTCTCTTCGGGGTGGGCGACATGACGGCTACGACCGCACCCGCCGATGCGCCGAAGGTTCGCACCCCGGCCCAGATTCGCCGCGCCAAGGTCTTGTCGATCGTCTACTTCGTGCTTGCCGGCATCACGCTGTTTGCCTTTGGCTTCGGCGGGGAAGGTTCCGCCACCTTCGTATTGAGCCGGCCGCAGGATGTGATCCAGGTTGGTGACATCACGGTTCCCGTCGCCGGACTGGCGTTCATTGTGGCGGCGATTCTTGCCTTTCTCGGAGCGCGCGAATGGATGCGCGGATTCGGATCGAGAACAAATCTCGTGCTTGCCATTGGGATCGGGCTTTTTGCGCTGTCATTCCTGGCGTGGGCGGCGTCGGGGACATCGTTCAGCTTGGTCGGCATTCTGCAGGAGACCATGAAACGAGCCGTGCCGATCACGTTCGGCGCCATCTCGGGCATTCTGTGTGAGCGAACCGGCATCATCAACATCGGGATCGAAGGCATGCTGCTCGGCGGCGCCTTCACCGGGGCCATCGTCGGGTCAACGATGGGGGCCGTGGCGGGGATGATCGGCGCCGCGCTCGTGGGAGGTCTGCTGGCGTTGGTGCTGGCGGTACTCACCGTCAAGTTCACCGTGGACCAAATCATCGCGGGCGTGGTCATCAACATTTTTGTCCTTGGGTTGACGTCGTTCTACACGTCTCAGATCCTGGTGGAGAACCCGCAACTCAACAACGCGCCGATCATGCAAGCCATCGCCATCCCATTGCTTTCTGACATTCCGCTGATCGGCGCCGTGTTGTTCGACCAGAACATCTTCGTGTATGCCATGTACCTCGTCGTCGCCGCGACTACGGTCG
Source organism: uncultured Acidimicrobiia bacterium (assembly GCA_963821095.1). Taxonomy (GTDB): domain Bacteria; phylum Actinomycetota; class Acidimicrobiia; order Spongiisociales; family UBA5794; genus CAVPHV01. The sequence continues at coordinate 108,199 of CAWGCJ010000020.1, forward strand.
GTCTGTTCCAGACCCGCTGGGGGCTGCGGACCCGTGCGGTGGGCGAGAAGCCTCGGGCGGCCGATACCGTCGGTATCAACGTGTACCGGATGAAGTACCTGAATGTGATACTTGGCGGTCTGGTTGCCGGGTTCGGCGGGGCCTACTTCACGATCGGGTCGGTCGGACGCTTCGATGAGAACATGACGGCAGGCCGTGGCTTCATCGGCCTGGCCGCGATGATCTTTGGTCGCTGGCACCCGGTTGGCGCCCTGGCGGCTGCGCTCGTGTTTGGGTTTGCTGACTCGCTCCAGGTCAAGCTGGGCATCCTCAACACACCGATCCCCTCCGAGTTCCTTGGGATGGCGCCGTACGCCGTTACGATCTTCGTCGTGGCGGGCCTCGTCGGTCGCAGCCGTCCGCCCAGCGACTACAAACCGTACGTCAAGGAGTAGAGACCGAGCCCCGGCCCTCCGGCGGGATTGGCGTCCCGCCGGCTCTTGCCGCCCGTCAAGGATCGCCTCGGGCGATCCGGCGTCGACGTAGCCGTTCTGGCGGTATCAAATCCGAGCCGCTACTGGCTCAAGCGCCCAAAGAAGCGGACGTCGGCCAAGACCAGTTCCGTGAACGGCGGCAGATCGCCGACCCCTTCCGCCTTGTACGTCGAGGTGACCTCGATGGTGAGCACCCGCGTGCTGATGCTGGCGACATCGACGGTTTGTGGCGTGTTGATGTCGGTCAACTGGCCCGAGATGTCGTAGCTGAGGTCGTCGACGGTGATCTTGTAGCCCTTGATTCGATAGTTCTGTTTGTACCGGTCCTCGTCGGGGATGTTGACGATCTCGATCTCGGTGATCTCAACCGGTTGGGAGAACCGGAACGTGAGTGCGGCGCCGATGCCGCGCAAACCCTGGTCCTGCCACTCGGTTGCCGGGTCGGCGTCGATGAGGTTGGCAGCACCAAATGAGGGGCTGAGCTCAGAATTGGCCTCAGCCGACGTTGGCTGGAGCTCTTGAACGAAGACGGCTTGGGTAGTTGTCGTGATTGTGGTGCTGGTCGCCGCCGTTTCCTCGCCACCACCGCCAAACACGTTGAACAGGAGTGCCGCGAGAGCGACCACGAGCACCACTGCGGCGAGGACGCCGAGGGCCCGGCCGCCCGGGGTGGCGCGCACCATCGGCGGGGGAGCCACCGGTAGTGGGCTCTTGCCCAGCCGGGCACCACACGCCTCACAATGACGGTTGTACGCCTGATTTACCGTGCCACAGGACGGGCACGCCACGGTGGGCACTGCCTCCTTCTTGGAGGCGGCCTCCTTGCGGGGCGGTGGCGGTTTGGTGCCTGGGGGTGGCGGACCGTCTTCGAGTTCGAAGGGCTCGAACAAATCGTCGAACGAATCGACAGGCCTGTCGTCCTCCAACGGGACTCCTTCATGCCGGTGGGGCGAGTATGGGCAATCCGGACCGGCGCCGGTTTGCCTCTGTGAACGGGGCTATTGTGCCACGAATGGTGGATATTCGCGCGGTACGAGAAGTCGAGACCTGGACGGGGCCAAACGTCCTTGGTGGCATCCTGCTCCTTGTTGTGGTTCTTGCCCTGCTGATCTGGGCAATCCGGCGCTACGTGCAGCGCTGACGACGCGTTTCTGTCACACCTGACCCCTACCGTTGTGGGACCTGCCCATCATTGATTCGGCAGTGTGCTGGGCAAACGCGAGGGAAGAGGCAGGCAACACAATGGCGAAGAGCGTCAACGGTCGGGTCCGATTTGAGTGCCGCGCCTGCGGGTTCCACAGCGGCAAGTGGATGGGTTTCTGTCCGCAGTGCCGGGAGAAGGGGGCGCTGCAGGAGTTCCAGGGAGCCAAGCAGGTACCCGCCTCGTTGAAGGCCGTCTCACTCGCTGCCGCCGGATCACACCCTGTGGAGCGAAGGCCGGTGGGAATCGGTGAGATCGACCGGGTGCTTGGCGGCGGGTTGGTGTCCGGTGCCGCGATTCTGGTCGGGGGCGAACCCGGGGTGGGGAAGTCCACGCTGCTGCTCCAGGCTGCCGCCCTTCTCGCCGGTCCCGGCCGGGCCACGTTGGTGGCGTCTGCCGAAGAGTCGGTCGGCCAGATTGCCCTGCGGGCGAGGCGCCTCGGTGTTGACTTGGACAAGGTGCTGGTAACGGCGACCAACGATGTCGACGAGGTGATTCGTCTGGCTGAGGAACTGCGTCCCGCCGCGCTCGTCGTCGATTCGATCCAGACCTTCGCCACCGGAGAGGTCGAAGGCAGCCCCGGGATGGTGGCACAGGTGAGAGAGTGCGGGGCACGACTCGTGGCGCTCGCCAAACGATCATCGATTCCGGTCTTCATCGTCGGCCACGTCACCAAAGAGGGTTCCATTGCCGGCCCCAAACTCCTCGAGCACATGGTGGATGTGGTGCTGTACCTCGAAGGTGACCCCGACTGGGGGCTGCGTCTGTTGAGGAATCTGAAGAACCGGTTTGGTGCGGTGAACCAGGTGGGGTTCTTCGAAATGCAAGAGACCGGCCTGGTCGAGCTGTTGGATCCCGGCAGCGTGCTCAACGGTGGATGGCGCGGCGACGTCCCGGGGACGGTCCTGTTTCCATCGATGGAGGGCCGTCGGCCCCTGTTGCTCGAGGTGCAGGCATTGGTGGCACCTACTTCGTTGCCTCAACCCCGTCGTAGCGTCAAGGGCCTCGAGGCCGCCCGCGTCCATCAGATCATCGCCGTGCTGGAGCGCCATGCCGGCGTTTCCTTCGCTGGTCAGGACGTGTTTGTCAGCGTTGTCGGCGGATTTCGGATCCGGGAGCCTGGAGCCGACCTGGCAGTGGCGCTGGCCCTTGCCTCATCGCGGATCGGAGCGGCGGCGACAGGCGTCGCGGCCTGGGGTGAGGTCGGCCTGACCGGGGAAGTGAGAGCCGTTGGACAGGGGGATCATCGTCGGGAAGAAGTCAAGCGGATGGGGGTTGCGACCGTCGTTGCCCCCGATGATGGCGCCGTCGACCGGATCGCCGATGCCCTGCTCGCGGCCGGTCTGGTGACCCCGACTCCGTTGGCGACGAGACGGGTGGTGAGAGGCGATTTCTAGTAGCCTGACCCTTCGATGACGTCACGCAATGCCGACTCTCTTGACATCCTTCGCAGCTTTGCTCCGGGCACTGCGCTTCGCGCCGCGGTGGACTTGATTCTTCGCCAGGGGACTGGGGCGCTCGTGTTACTCGGATCCGGTTCCAACGTAGACGCGGTTTGCAGCGGGGGATTCTCGCTCAACGACACGGCCTTCACCGCGCAACGCCTTGCCGAACTCGCCAAGATGGACGGCGGCATCGTCGTGAGTCCCGACGGCAATGAGATCATGCAGGCCAATGTCCACTTCAATCCGAACCCGTCAATCGCTACGAGTGAGACCGGTACCCGCTTCCGCACCGCTGAGCGGCTTGCTCGGCAAACCGGCTGCCCCGTGTTGTCTGTCAGCGAAGAGGGTCGCAGTGTCGCGATCGTCTATACCAACGGAGATCGCTACGAGCTGCGGAGTCCGGCCTCGATGTACGCCCAGGCCAACCAGACTCTCAACTCAATCGAGCGCCTCCGCCGCCGGCTCCAGGAAGCCGAAGATCGGCTCGGTCGCCTCGAGGTCGAGGACGTGGTCACGGTCCGCGATGTCGCCATGCTTCTGCAGCGGGCGGCGCTCGTACATCGCCTTTATGGCGCGGTTGAGAACACGGTGGTCGAACTCGGCGGTGAGGCCCAACTCATCACCATCCAAGCGGTCGACCTGATCGACGGCGTCGACGATCTGGCCGAGGTGGTCTACGCCGACTACGGGCCGCGGCGTCGGTCGAAGACCAAAACGGTGTTCGACCGCCTCGAGGAGATTCCGACGGAGGACCTCTACGACACCGCCAGAGTGGCGACGGTGCTGCGCCTGGGTAGCCTCGACGGACCGGCTCGGCCCCGTGGAGTGCGGCTTCTGGCAGGGATCCCACGGCTTCCCGAGTCGGTCAAGAACACGCTCATTGGCCACTTCCGTGGCTTCCAGTCGCTCCTGATGGCTTCGGTCGAGGACCTCGATGACGTTGATGGCGTTGGGACAACCCGAGCCAAGCAACTGCGGACGTACTTCGATCGTGTGCTCCAGTTTGGGTCCATCGAACACTGATTTGTGACGGTCCGTTCGTCGCAGGCCATTCAGCCTGTACAATGCCCGCTCCCGACCCCCCGAGTTAGCGTGCCTGCAAAAAAGACAACGTCAACAAAAGCCACCGCCTCGAAGGCGGCCACCAAGGCTTCTTCGAAGAAGCCGGTGACCAAGGCCGCGGCGAAGAAGCCTGCGGCGAAGAAGCCTGCGGCGAAGAAGCCTGCGGCGAAGAAGCCTGCGGCGAAGAAGCCCGCGGCGAAGAAGCCCGCGGCGAAGAAGCCTGCGGCGAAGAAGCCTGCGGCGAAGAAGCCGGTGACCAAGGCCGCGGCGAAGAAGCCCGCGGCGAAGAAGACCGAGCCAAAAGAGACGGCTGCGGCACCGGCTGCGCCCAAGCGTTCCGCCAGCACCAAGAGTCCATTCAAGGTAGGCGACAAGGTCGTCTACCCACATCACGGGGCCGCCACGATCATCAAGAAAGAACGGATCGATTTTGGCGGAGAGAAGCATGACTACTTCGTGCTCGAGGTTGCGACCGACCAACTGACGGTACGGGTGCCGACCACCAAAGCGGTTGAGCTTGGCGTGCGTCCCGTCATCTCGAAGAATGTCGCTCGCAAGGTGTTTGCGACCTTCAAAGATGATCCGCAGGAGGCCGGTTCGAACTGGAGCCGTTGGTACAAGCTGCTGACCGAGAAGATCAACAGCGGCGACATCTTCCAAGTTGCCGAAGTGGTCCGTGACCTGACCTACGCCCAGCAGATCAAAGGGATCTCGCCGGCGCTCAAGCGCATGCTGGCCAAAGCCCGACTGATCATCATCAGCGAGCTGAGGTTTGCGCTCGTCCTCGAGGAAGACGAAGCGATTCGTCGTCTCGATCGTGCGCTGCCCAAGGTCGAAGAGCCGGTCGAGCTCTAGGACCGGGGAGGACCGATGCGAGTCGGGTTCGGGTTCGATGCCCATCGCACCGGTGGTGACGGCCCACTCAAGCTGGCAGGTATCGAAGTTGCCGCCGATCGCGGACTGATCGGGACGTCCGACGCCGACGTTGCGGTGCACGCCCTCATCGACGCACTGCTCGGCGCTGCCGCGCTCGGGGACATCGGCACCTACTTCCCGTCATCCGACCCGCGCTGGAAGGGAGCCGATAGTCTCGATCTCCTCGCCGAGGTTGTCGCGACGGTTACAGAGGCCGGCTACCAGATCGGTTCCGTTGACCTCACCATCGTTGCGCAGACCGTCCGGGTCGCCCCTCATCGTGAGGCGATGCGCGCCCGCCTTGCCGGCGCACTCGGCACCGCGGTCGGCTCGATATCGGTCAAGGCCACCACCACCGATGCCCTTGGCTTCCTGGGTCGCGACGAAGGCATCGGAGCAACGGCGGTAGCGGTGATTCAGAAGGCTTGAAAGTGCCGGAGGGCACACCGGGGTGCCTTACGCAGCCCTGCGAGGCGGTTGGGCCGGGTCTTCTCTGTGCCGGCGTCTGCTACACCAACGCTTCGAGAGTGGTCCTGGGGTCGTTGGTGATGATTGCATCGATTCCGTTTTCGGCCAGGGCGCGAATCCGGCTTGGCCTGTCGACGGTCCAAGTTCCGACGGCGAGGCCGAGGTCGTGGGCCTCATTGATGATGCCGGCCCCGCCGATGCGGAGCCGCTGGTGATAGGGCAGCACCCATTGGTGGCCGCAGGCGGCGACCTTGGCCAGCGCCTTGTCGGGATCGGTGCGGTGGTCGAGAAGCTGACCGGTCACGATCCGGTCGTCGAGTACCCGGACTCTGATGACGGTTTCGGGGTCAAAGGATGACACCACGACCCGGTCGTGGAGGTCGTGTTCGTTTACCCAGGCGACAACTGCGGCGGCCGAGCGCTGCAGCGGGTCGTAGTCCGGCTGGTTGGCGTCGTTCTTGATTTCGAGGTTGAGCAGCATCTCGGCGGTGGTGGCCAGCATCTCGTCGATGGTGGGGATGTCCGGCAGGGCGGCCCGCACTTCGTCGAACGAATGCTCAACGAACACCCCAAGGCCCGCTTCGTCCGGTTCGTGGTGAAGCACCAGGACGCCGTCGGCCGTCCGTCTGATATCGGTCTCGATGCCATCGGCCCCCAGCGCCACGGCAAGCCGGAAAGCTTCCAGCGTGTTGTCGCCCGCATAGGCCGAGGCCCCACGGTGTCCAAGCACGAGCGGTCTGCCGAGCGCTTCCCTGGCAATCACTCAACCTCCTCCCCGGTGAACTCCAACGGTAGCGGTGGAGGTGAGCGCTGATACCATCCCGGTCTCATGCGCATCTATAACACGCTGGGACGGACCCACACCGAGTTCGCGACTCGTGACGAAGGCAAGGTCGGGTTCTACATCTGCGGGCCCACCGTCCAGTCGCGTCCCCATGTCGGTCACGGCCGGGCGGCGGTCGCTTTTGATGTGGTGCGCCGGTACCTGATGTGGCTCGGCTACGAGGTCACGTACGTCCAGAACGTGACGGACGTCGATGACAAGATCATCGCGGCAGCGGCGGAGCAGGGCCGCACGGCCGACGAGGTCGCGGTGGACGCCGCCCGGGCGTTCTCGGCCGGCTATCGCAAACTTGGGGTGTTGCCGCCGACGATCGAACCAAAGGCGACCGAGCACATCCCCCAGATGATCGAGATGATCGAACGTCTGATCGCCACCGACCACGCCTACCCGGCCGGTGGTGATGTGCTCTTCAGCGTCCGCTCCTTCCCCGACTACGGCAAGCTCTCGGGGCGCAACATCGACGAACTGCAATCCGGCGCCCGAGTTGAGCCGGGAGAACACAAGCGTGACCCGCTCGACTTTGCTCTCTGGAAGGCGGCGAAGCCCGGTGAACCGAGTTGGGAGTCGCCGTGGGGCCTCGGCCGACCCGGCTGGCATATCGAGTGCTCGGCAATGTCGCTCGAGTACCTGGGGCTCGGCTTCGACATCCACGCCGGCGGCCACGATCTGGTGTTTCCCCACCATGAGAACGAGATTGCCCAAGCCGAAGCGGCGAACGAAGGGGAGACCTTCGCGAAGTACTGGATTCACAATGGCATGGTGAATCTCGGCGGAGAGAAGATGGCCAAATCCACCGGTCACATCGTTGATTTGCTCGAGGCGCTCGACACCTACCAGCCGATGGCGATGCGCCTGTTCTATCTGCGCACCCACTACCGCAAGCCGGTCGAGTTCACGAAGGCAGCGATGGACGACGCGGCGGCGTCGCTCGAGCGACTCTGGGCGTTCCGGCGCCGAGTACCCGGGCCGATTGAGAGCGTCGCCGATGAGGAGACCATGGGCCGATTCCGGGCGGTTCTGGATGACGACTTCGACGTCGCCGGTGGCCTCGGGGTTGTCTTCGACACGGTGCGCGAAGGCAACCGCCTCCTCGATTCCGGCGGAAACGCCGGCCCCCTCGTTGCCGCTTACGACGAGATGGTGACCGTGTTCGGGTTGCTCGAGCCCGACAAGGATGTCACCGACGTCAACGAGCAACTCCATCAAATGGTGGCCGTCGTCGGCGCCACCGAGACTGAGGTCGGCGGTGCCGTTGACGCCTTGATTGAGCGGCGGGAACAAGCACGCGCCACGCGAGACTGGTCAACCGCCGACTCTATCCGAGATGAACTCGACGAGCTCGGAATCATCATCGAGGACACGCCCGATGGCGCCCGCTGGCATCGGCGATAGCCTCGAGGGTATCCACGCCGTTGCTGCCGCCATCGCCGCCGGCCGGGTACGTCAGATGTCGGTGGAACGGCAGCGGTTGCGCCATGCCGATATCGAACAACTTGTCGCCGCCGCCCGCGGTCGCGGTGTTGCCGTCGATCTCGTCGACGACGTTCGACCCCAGGCGGCCACCAGCGCTCCCCAGGGTGTCGTGGCTCGAGCCCAGCCGATTCCGCTGCTGACCCTGAATGAGGCGGCAGACGTCGGTGATCCTGCGGCGGTGCTCGTACTCGACCATCTCGAGGATCCCCGCAACGTCGGGGCCATTGCTCGCTCCGCCCTCGCCGCCGGAGTGGGCGCGATGGTCGTTTCCGGAAGGCGAGCGGCCCCATTGGGTCCGACCGCTTTCAAGACAGCCGCCGGAGCGCTCGAACACGTTGGTGTCGCCGTCGTCAGTTCGGTGGCGGAGGCCGTTGCCCGTCTCCGCAAGCGGGGCCTCTGGATCGTCGGACTCGACGGCACCGCCGAACGGTCACTATTCGGGTGTGACCTCCTCACCGACCCGGTCGCCATCGTCGTTGGTGCCGAAGGGGCCGGATTGAGCCAGCTGGTGGGTGACCGCCTCGACGCCGCAGTACGGATTCCGCTGGCAGATCAGGTTGAGAGCCTCAACGCGTCGGTGGCTGCATCACTCGCCGTTTTTGAGCTGGCACGCCTCCGTGGCGGGCTCAATTGAGTACCCTATGGCCGCATCGCCGGGTTAGCTCAGTTGGCAGAGCACCTCTCTTGTAAAGAGGATGTCACCGGTTCGAATCCGGTACCCGGCTCTGGTGCCCGCTTCATCTGCGGGAAATCCACCTTTCTGTCGCACCCTGGCTATACGCTCCGGGCATGCAGTCGGCATCACATCTCTCAGAACGAGACCAGCGAGTCCTGGACTTCGAAGGCGCGTGGTGGCTGTACCCCCAGCCGAAGGACCGGGCGATCACCGAATACCTGGGGATGAGTGCGACGCGCTACTACCAGATCTTGCGCCGGTGCGCCGACGACCCCGAAGCTCTCGAGTACGCGCCGCTGACGGTTCGTAGGCTCAAGCACATCCGGAAGCAACGGCTCCGGGGCATCATCGAGAGTATCGGCGACAGCGATAGCGCCGGCTGATCGTGACCACCACAAGCGAGCCTCAGGCCGAGCCAGAGCCCGAAGAGACCGGTGTGATCCCCATCGTTGGGCGCCCCCGGTCGATCACGCGACTGCTGACTCGCACCGGGATCACGGCCTGGAGCATTGTCGGCATTCTTGTGCTGCTGTGGGCTTTGTTGTGGTTGCTCTCCCAGTTCCAGGTGCTCCTGGCTCCTGTGGTGCTCGCCACGGTGCTCATCTACGTGCTGAACCCGGTCGTCAGTTTTCTCAAGCATCGTCTTCACATTCATCGCATCATTGCGACGATCATCGCCTATCTGATCATGATCGGCGCCATCGTCCTCGTCGGGTTCCTGGTCTTGCCCAGTCTTAGCGAGCAGGCGCAAGAGTTGGCTGCCGAGTTCCCGACGATCTATGAGGACTCCGCCAAGGAGATCGAAGGCATCATGTCCGACTTGGGCTTCGAGACCGACGTTTGGTCCTACGAGCAGGTCGAGGACTTTCTCAACGATCCCGAGAACCAGGACCAGATCATCTCGGCCGCCCTCGACCGGCTCGGCGCTTTCACCTCCGGCCTGTTCGAGGCCATCCTCGTGTTCTTCGTTGCGCCGGTGGTTGCCTTCTACGTCCTCATCGATCTCGACCGGATCCGGCGCGAATCGGAAGACCTGATCCCGCCGCCGCAGAAGGACGAAGTCATCTACGTCTCGCGTCAGCTCGGGTGGGCGGTCGGAGGATTCCTGCGAGGACAAGTGCTCGTGGCGATCATCGTCGGCGTGATGATGAGCTTCGGCTATTGGCTCATTGGGCTGCGGTTCTGGCTGATCATCGGGATGGTTTCCGGGTTCCTCAACATCGTCCCCTTCATTGGACCCTGGATCGGGGGCTTCATCGGTGTCATCGTCGCCTTGGTGACGGCGGACGTCGGCACTGCGCTATGGGCGGCGCTGGTCGCGCTGATCGTGCAGCAGCTTGACAACAACTTCATCAGCCCGACGGTGCTGCGGGCGACGGTTCGCCTCCACCCGGCGATCGTGGTCCTGCTGCTGATTCTGGGTGGAGCCGTCGGCGGCATCTGGGGGCTGATCCTCGTGGTGCCCGTGGCTGCGTCGTTGAAGATCATCTTCGGCCATCTGTGGCGGACCCGCATTCTCGGACAGTCCTGGCAAGAGGCGACCGACGCCATCATCGAAGAGAAACCTCCCGAGCCGCTGCTGGGTCGGATTCGACGCGCCGCAGAGGATGACAAGGCGGATCACCACGACGGTGACGACAATGCGCCGACGGCTGAGATGGACGCCCCCGATGCCCCACTGCCGGATGCTCTGACGGAGGAGTAGGCCATGCGGCGCCGAGGAGGTCGGTAGTGCTCGACTTTGTATTGGGAGCCATCCTGGTTGCGTTGGCCGTCCGTGGCTGGTTGCGCGGGTTCGCTCGCGAGGCCATCGGGCTCGCCGTGATCCTTGCGGGGTTGGTCTTCGCCTTCCGGCTCAGTACCCCCGTTGGGGCGGTCGTGGAAGCGATGTCGGGGGCTTCGCCCGACATCGCCCGGCTGATCGGCGGCGTCATCGTGTTCCTCACCATCTCCATCGGCGCCGCGGTCATCTCGTGGATCGTTCATAAGGGGATTCGGATCGTGCCAGGGCTGACAACGCTCAATCGGGCCGCCGGGGCGGGGTTTGCCATCCTGGCGGGTGTGTTCGTCGCCACGGTGGTGATTTCGCTGCTGGCGGTGCTGCCGGTTCCCGCCGCGTTGGCAGATGAACTCGAAACGTCGAGCATCGCAGGCGCTCTCACGGATCCTGAGGGGATGCCCCAGTCGGTACTTGGTGTCGTTTCGGGGGACCGCGTCATCTCAACGGTGATCAGTCTGCAAGACCTCTTCGGGGAGCGGCGGGTCGTCGGCGACGAAACCCTTGTAGTGCTCCTGCCGCCCGCCCGGCCGGACCAACTTGCCTCCGGTGAGCGGCAGCAGAAGCGAATGGTCGAACTCGTCAATCGGGAGCGAGTCGCCGAGGGATTGGATCCGGTGGTGGCCTCTGACGGCCTCAACGCCCTCGCAGAGGACTATGCCAGGCAGATCTACACAACCGGTCGATTCTCCCATATCGATGTGAACGGATTGAGCCTCGACGACCGTCTTGATGCCGCGGGGGTCCCGACGGTGCGCAGCGGCGAGGTCTTGGCGCTGGCGATCTCACCGAAGTCGGCGCACGAAGGGATCATGGCCGAGCCGTCTCAGCGGGCCGTTGTGCTCGATCCCGGGTTCCGATCCATCGGAGTCGGCGCGGTGCGCGGCCCGCTAGGGCTGCTCCTGGTTGAGATCCTGACGGGCTGAGGGCTGGCAGGTCCTCTAGCTGGGGTCGCTGCTGTCCGGGTCGGCGGCCGCGCTGGCAGCCTGGATCGCTTTGACGGGCTGCTGGTCGGAGCGGCGGCTGAAGTACCACCACACCAGCAGGGCAAAAAGAACGAGCAGCGCGGCTCCGAAGATCCACCAGGGGAAGCCACCCCCGCCCGTCGTCGAGACGGCGTAGATTTCCACATTGCCACCGGTGAGCGGGAGGGCCCACAGCAGGCGGCCGTCCGAGAGAGTTCGATCGGCGTTGGACTCTTCGACGGTTCCCGGCATACCCACGATGACATTGACGGAGAAGAACTCGTCGGTCAGCATCGTAGGATCGAGGCCGAGACCCTCGGCCTGCGAAAGCCCCTCGGTTGCGTCCGGGACCACGATTTCGGCATCGAGTTCCGCACCGTTCTCATCGACCGTCAGGTTGAACTTCTCGAACTGGCTGCTGGCGTCGACCGACGCTGAAGCCGAAGCGATCACGGCGTCGAGTTCTTCTGGGCTCTCGAAGGTGAACGTGGTTACGGCGTAGGTCATGTCGCCCTCAACCCGTTCCGAGGTCTCAGACTCTTCCGGCAGGTCCAGGTCGAAGTTGGAGAGGAAGTCGCCGCTCTCCGCTCCGAAGTTCGCAAAGATCTCCTGGAGCTCCTCGTCGAGGCCAACCTCAGCCGCATATAGGCCGGAACCGTCCTCTTCGACTTCGACGACGACGTTGACCTCGGCCCGGCATGCGACGGCGATCAGCGCAAGAACCACTCCGAGGCGCCAAACCTTGTGCATGAGATCTCCCAAACCGTGTGACTGACTATGTCGATTGAGGTTAGGAGACTGTTGGACGTTCGCAACCGCGCCGTATCCTGGCGGCATGCCCGCCGACGATTTCGAGTCAACAGCCCGTGAGTTGCGGAACGCCTTTGTTGCCGCCTACCCGCTCTATGTCGCCGGGCGACTCGGTGTGTTGGGTTTTGAGGTTCCGCCGGAGATGGCGGCGGCGATCGAAGCGGGACAGGAACAGCTCCGGGCCGATCTGGGCGAACTCCTCGCTCGGCCTGTTGCCGACCAAGATCGGTCACCGCTCGAAGTGTTCCAATCGGCGTTGCAGGCACCGACTGCTGCGCTTGCTGCGGCTGGGATCGACCCTGTCGACCGTGATCCCGTTGCGATGAATGCCCTCCCTGGGGACCTCTACGACCTGGCGCCGGCCTCGTCTCAGGCTCTTGGAGAGGCGGCATTTCACGCCCATCTGGCCTGGGGGGTTTCTAAAGCGGCGGCGGTTGCCGGGATGGTGCCGGCGACCTCTGGTTCTGTCGACGGCGGGACGACGACCCGTCCCGCCGTGGTCCTGGTCGGATCAGATGTGACGGATCGTGCCTTCTTTGCAGACGCGGTTTCGGCTCGTGGTCTTGGCCTCGTTCTATGGCGCAACCCCGGGGCTATCGAGCGGGGGCTTGCTTCGGTGACGCCGGCCGTAGCGTTCGTCGACCTCGCTCACGGTGCAGCCGACGATGCGATCCGGGTCCTGGCTGCGGCAGACGTCAGGACGGTGGGGTTCGGCCTGGGCGTCAACGACTTTGCCATGGCGCGCTACGGCCTGCTCGGCGCCGACGAGGTGGTTGAACGGTCACGGCTCTTCGGCCGCCTCGGCGACTATCTGCCGCGGCAAGCCTGAGAGGCCGGCCGCCCGCTCCTCACGGGAGCCGGACGATGACTCCCTCGTCGGGTCGCAACGGAAGTAACACGTCGACAGGGCCGGTCCGGTCGACTCCGGTGCTGAGTTCGATCGTGCCGGGTTTGTCGAGCGGCAGCACGATCTCCGTCGAGGTGAAGTTCAGCGCCACCAGGAACCGGTCGTCGTCTTCCCATCGCTCGTAGGCGTAGATGCCTTCGGGGGCGTCGACGGCGCGATACGCTCCGGCGTTGAGCGCAGGTTCGGCCCGTCGCAGCGCCAGGAGTGAGCGGTACAGGTTCAGCATCGAACCGGGGTCTTCGATTTGGTCGGCCACGTTGTGGCGACCGGAGTCGGCTCCGTAAGGCAGCCAGGGGGCGACGTCGGCGGCCGAGAACCCAACCCCGGGCTCGTTCGTCCACTGCATGGGGGTGCGGCAGCCGTCACGGCCCTGGCCGGGTACCCGAATTCCCCAAGGGTCCTGTTCGTACTCCGAGGGCACCTCCGACTGGGGCATTGCCAGCTCGTCGCCGTAGTACATGGTTGGGGTTCCCCGCACGCTGAGGAGCAACATTGCCGCCACGCGGGCCCGAAGCGGACCGTACCGGGCGACCAGGCGCACCTCGTCGTGATTGCCGAGCACGAGGTTGGGCCAGGCGCCATCGGGCAGCGCCGCTTCCATTCCGTCGATCCGGGTACGGAACCCGGAGGCCGACCAGGGGGCCCAGAGCAGCGAGAAGTTGTACGGCATGTGGAGTTCGTCGAGGTTCTCGCCGTAATAGGTGGCCCACTCGTCCCAGTCCCAGATGTGGATCTCGCCGATCGCAAAGCGGTCGCCGGGGTAGCCATCGAGCACGGCGCGCAGGTCGCGGAAGACACCGTGGGTATCGGGGTGTCCTTTGTCGTGGACATGCTCCAGGTTGTCGTAGTCGCCACGGTCCCTGACCCCGTCGACCTGAGATTTCGCCGGCGGGTTGTCCCGCAGTTCGGGGTCCTTCATCACGTAGTGGGCGACGTCGATGCGGATGCCGTCGACGCCCCGGTCCATCCAGAACCGCACGGTGTCGAACATGGCAGATTTCACTTCGGGATTGCGCCAGTTGAGGTCCGGTTGTTCTGCGAGGAACGAGTGGAGGTAGTACTGGCCGGTCTGCTCGTCCCAGGTCCAGGCCCCGCCGCCGAAGTTGCTCTGCCAGTTGTTTGGCGGCGACCCATCCGCGTTCGGATCTCGCCACACATACCAGCCCCGCTTCGGGTCATTGCGTGAGGACCGGGAAGCGAGGAACCACGGGTGCTGGTCGGAGGTGTGGTTGGGGACCCAGTCGATGATCACCCGCAGCCCGCGTTGGTGGGCGGCGCCGAGCAACTCGTCGAAGTCGTCGAGGGTCCCGAACATGGGGTGGACGTTGCAGTAGTCGGAGACGTCGTACCCGAAGTCCGCCATCGGCGATGGGTAGAAAGGTGAGATCCAAATGGCGTCAACTCCCAGCGTGTCGGCGACATAGTCGAGACGGCTGGTGATCCCGGGGAGGTCACCGATGCCGTTGCCGGTGGTGTCCTGAAAGCTACGGGGGTAGATCTGATAGATGACGGAGGTTTGCCACCAGGGGTGTGTGTTGCTGGTCATCGACGGACGCTAGTCGTGCCGACACGACGAAGGAACCGGCGCTTTGTCTGCCTCCGTTGCCGAGCCCTGGGTCTTCCGGCTCTGGCGGTCCTTGGGGTCTAGGGAGATCGTGAGGATCGGCCTTTCGGGAGGTCGCCTATGTCGGGGTCTTCGCACGTGTCGTGGCGCTGGACGCGGGTCGCCGTTCTGGCGGTGATCGTTGCAGGGACCCTGATCGCCTGCGATGAGGCCAGCGTGCCCTTCGGGCCGGGGCCGGATGGCCCGGTGGGTCCAACCGGGCCGTCGGGCCGGGAGGAGAGGACCAGGGGGGATAGCTTCGCGGAAGAGCAGCGACGTGGGTGGAAGACCTGAGGTGCTCAGCACAAACGGAGGTGCGGTTGGGCCGCCGCATAGCGTGGAGGTGGGTGTTTGTGGATCAACGACGTACTCCGTCCAAGAACTGCGCCGGTCCCTGGCGTGGGCGCGGCTGGCACGGTTCGACGGCTTCTTCCTCCCCGATCACTGGCAAGACTTCATCCCACAGATGCTTTGGGATCCGTCACTGACGTGGCGGGCTCGCCTGGCCGATTCCCCACACAATTTGCCGCGAGGTGTTCACCCTCCTGGCAGCACTTGCGCGATCGGCGGGACGGGTGCGCCTCGGCTTGGCCGTGACCGAGATGTTGCGTCGACATCCGGTGATGGTCGCCCAGGCCGCTCTCACACTTTCGGAGATGACGAAGCGACCTCTGATTCTCGGGGTGGGCGCCGGGGAGCGGCTGAACACGGAACCATACGGTCTGGCCGTGGCGAAGCCGGTCGCTCGGTTCGAGGAGGCTCTCCAGGTAATCCGTCTCTGTTTCGACTCGTCGGGAACCATCGACTTTCATGGCAAGCACTTCCAACTTGACGGCGCCGTCATGGATCTTGTCCCGCCGAAATCGCGCACACCAGAGATCTGGGTTGCCGCCCGTGGACCTCGCATGCTTGAACTCACGGGACGATACGGAGACGGCTGGCTCCCGTCTATGCCACCACTCCATGGTCCCGCCGACTACGAGGTTGCCTGGAAGACCATCCGAGCCACCGCCGAGGGGGCCGGCCGTAGTCCAGAGGTGATCACACCTTCCCTCTTGGCCTATGCGGTCATGGCGCCCAGCGTCACCCATGTGGAGGCGCTGCTTCGATCCAAGCTCGCAAAGTACATGGCGCTCATGGGCACCTCAGCCGAAATGTGGGCCCGATGGGGCCTCGATCATCCATTCGGCCCCGACTTTCGGGGCTACGTCGATGTCTTGCCCGAAGCCATCGACAGCAGGTTCATCCATGCCGCCATTGATCGTGTCCCTCCCGAGCTTGTGCGGTCCTGCAGCATGTCTGGAACTCCTCGTCAGGTGGAAGCAACGATCCGGGACTATGCCGACGTCGGGCTTCGCCACATCGTCCTGGTACCCGCATCTGCGCTCATCAGCAGCCGAGATCAGGCTTACACCGCCTGGGCTCTGCCACGTCTCGTTCGCGCCCTGCGCCGGTAGCGATCTCAGGCCGGGGTGAGCCAGTCGAACTCATAGGGACCGAGGTCGATCCTTCCGGCTCGGACGATGCGCTCGCTGCGGAGGCTGCGGAAGGGCTCGTCGTTGCTCAGGTCGAGCTCGGCGTGGACCGTTTGTTCGCTCACGTTGGCGACGACCAACACCGTCTCATCGGCAGAGTGGCGCAGGAAGGCGAATACCGCCGGATCGGAGGAGGTGACGGCCTCGTAGCTCCCGGTGCCAAAGACCGGGTGACGGCGCCGCAATTCGAGCAGGCCCCGCACCCACGTCAGCAGCGAGCCGGGATCGTCGCGCTGGGCAGCGACATTGACGTCCGTGGGGGTGTAGCCCGGGTTCATCACCACCGGCAGATAGAAGTCGTCGGGGTTGGCGGCGGAGAACCCCACGCTCTCCGACCCATCCCACTGCATTGGGGTGCGGACGCCGTCGCGATCTTCGAGGCGGTACTCGTCGCCCATGCCGATTTCGTCGCCGTAGTAGAAGACCGGGCTGCCCGGCAGCGAAAGCAACAGTCCGTCGAGCAGTTCGATCCGACGCCGGTCGCCGTCGAGCAGCGGCGCGAGGCGGCGGCGAATGCCGACGTTCTTCTTCATCGCCGGGTCCGGCGCGTACTGCTCGTACATATAGGCACGTTCGTCGGGCGTGACCATTTCGAGGGTCAACTCGTCGTGATTGCGCAGGAACATGCCCCACTGCGCACCGGGAGGGATCGGTGGCGTCTGCTCCAAGATGGCCACGAGCGAGGTTGCTTCCTGCCGTTTCAGCGACATGAACAGCCGCGGCATGACGGGGAAGTGGAACGCCATATGGCACTCATCGTCATCGCCGAAGTATTCGACGACATCCTCAGGCCATTGATTCGCCTCGGCGAGCAGGATCTTGCCGGGGAACTCGCGGTCGACCATCGCCCGCAGCCGCTTCAAGTAGGCGTGGGTTTCCGGCAGGTTCTCGCCGTTCGTGCCGTTACGCTCAAAGAGATACGGCACGGCATCGAGGCGGAGGCCGTCGAAGCCGGCATCGAGCCAGAAGCGGACGACGTCCTCGATCTCGTCGCCGACCTCGGGATTGTCGAAGTTGAGGTCGGGTTGATGGTCGAAGAAGCGATGCCAGTAGTAGGCCCCGGCGACCGGGTCCCAGGTCCAGTTCGAATCCTGAGTGTCGGTGAAGATCACCCGTGCCTCGCTCCACTGCGAGGGGTTGTCGCTCCATACGTAGCGGTCGCGGGTCGGTGAACCCGGCCGGCGGGCCTCCTGGAACCAGGGATGTTGGTCGGAGGTGTGGTTCACGATCATGTCGGCGATCACCCGCAGCCCGCGGTCGTGGGCGGCCGAAAGCAGGCTGCGCACATCGTCGACGGTGCCGTAGGTGGGTAGCACGGCGCGGAAGTCGGAGATGTCGTAGCCACCGTCACGCATTGGCGATTGGTAGAAAGGAAGGACCCACAGGCATTCGATGCCGAGCCATTGCAGGTAGTCGAGCTTGGACTTGAGTCCAGCGAAGTCACCGGTCCCGTCGCCGTTCGAGTCGCAGAAGGCATAGACGGGAACCTCGTAGAAGACGGCGGTCTTGTACCAGGGGGTGGAGGGCACTGGTTCAGACCGCTTCGAGGGCATGGGCGATGTCCAGGATGATGTCCTCAGCGTTCTCGACGCCGACCGAAATGCGAGCCAGCCCATCGGTGACGCCGACCGCATTGCACACATCACGGGGAACGCCGGCGTGGGTCATCGATGCCGGGTGCTCCGCCAACGACTCCGTCCCGCCGAGGCTGACGGCCAGATGGATCAACTCGAGGGCGTTGAGGAAGCGGAATGCTGCCGCCTCGCCGCCGTCGACCTCGAACGAGATCATGGCGCCGGGCGACAAGCATTGTCGTTTGTACAAGTCGTATTGCGGATCGCCCGCCTCGAGCAGGCCGAGGTAGTTGATGCTGCGGACCTTGGGATGGTCGACGAGGAAGTCGGCGACCCGCATGGCGTTCTCGGCTTGGCGCGTCATCCGCAGTTCAAGGGTCTCCAGGCTGCGGGTCACCAGCCACGCGGTCCAGGCATCCATCATCGTCCCGAGGAAGGTCCGCATTGCCAGCACCGGAGCCATGTCTTCTGCCGACCCGATGCAGGCGCCAGCGATCAGGTCGCTGTGACCGCCGATGAACTTGGTCGCCGAGTAGATGACGTAGTCGGCGCCGTGCTGGAGCGGATGTTGATACAGCGGACCGAGGAAGGTGTTGTCGACCGCCAGGTACACCTTGCGCTCCTCGGTCGAGAGACGCCGTGCCAGTTCGGCGCAGCGCGAGATATCGATCAGACAATTGGTCGGGTTTCCCGGGGTCTCGATCAGGATCATCTTGAGGCGGTCGTCGGCGCCGTGGTCACGCACCATTGCCTCCACTTCGTGGAGCGACGCCGTCGACGTGAACGCCAGCGACTCGATGCCCATCGAGGGAAGGATCTCGCGCACCAGATGGTCGGTGCCTCCGTAGACCGGGTCACTGTGGAGTATGACGTCGCCCGGCCGCAAGTGGGTGAGCAGGGTGGTGGCGATGGCAGCCATGCCGGACACAAACGCGCCGGCGACCTCGCCTCCGTCCCATATGGTAAGACGGTCTTCGAGGATCTCGAGGCTCGGGTTGTTGAGGCGGCTGTAGATCATGCCGAGGTGTTCGCCCGGCTTCGGCTCACGGACGCCGTGGGCCAGTTCGAAGAACGCCTTGCCTTCTTCGGCCGTTTCGAACACAAAGGTCGAGGTCTGGAAGATCGGTGCCTTCAGCGAACCCTCCGACCACTCGGGGCGGTATCCGTAGCCCATCATCAGGCTTTCCGGCTGAAGGCGCCGTCCGCCGATCGAGTCCTTCCATTTGCGGTCCGGCACTTCGGCTCCTTTGGCATTGGCTCCGCTTCCAATCTACCGAGGAGCGATGTGCCGGCGCAGGACCAGAAGACCCAGAATCGTGTGACGTCAGGAAGCCGTTTCGGCCGGGAATGGCCGGGGTTTGGCCTCGACGGCGCCGCGTGCGTTGAGGATCAGCAATCCGCCGAGCACGAGTGCCACCCCAACCCATTGCACCCACGACAGGGTCTCGTCGAAGAGCAGACGAGCCCAGATGATGGCGAGCATCGGCTGGAGCAGGATCAGGGCCGATGTCTCGAGGGCGGGGAGGCGGGGCAGCGCATAGGTGATGAGGAGCCAACCAACGACCTGGGTGACGAGCGCCATAACCAAGATCCAGCCGTGCTCTGGCCACGTGATCTCGAACGAGAAGTCGAGTCCGATGAGTAGCCCGATGGCGAGGCCGGCCACGGCGGCGCCGACGGTGGAGTCCAACAGCGGGCCGACCGCAGGCGCCAGGTAGCCCCGGTTCGAGGCGCCGAGGGTGAAGATGAACATGGCGTAGAAGACGCCGGCGAGGAGTCCGAAGCCAATCCCGGCCCACGGGTTGTCGCCGTAGGCGTCTGATCCGCCGAGACCCGACAGGAGAAGGACACCGACCAGGATGACCGGGATCAGGACGAGCGCGGTTCGGGTCGGGCGTTCCCGGTAGATGAGCCAGCCGGCGATGGCCACGAAGATCACCTGGGTGTTCACCAGGACGGTTCCCAGCCCGGCACCGATTTCGCCAATGGCGATATGCCAGGCGGTCAGGTCGGCCGCGAGGAAGATCCCCGAGAGGGCCGCAACGGCCCGGGCCTGCCGCGGCCGGTTGTCGCGGCGAAACACGAAGGCGTAGAGCAACAGCAACACCGGGATCGCGTAGACCATCCGAAAGAAGGTGATGGCCGTCGGTGAAGTGTTCGCTGCCCGCACCACGATCGCCGTCGTCGAGATCGCGACAATTCCCCCGAGCGCGACAACACGAGTGGGGGGAGTCTGCATCCGCTAAGGTTAGGGGGCGGCGAAGCGGTGGCTGCAGGCGGAGTGTCGACCACTCGGCACCCGTCTACGGCGCGCCCCAGGCAGGATTCGAACCTGCGGCCTACTGCTTAGGAGGCAGTCGCTCTATCCCCTGAGCTACTGGGGCGGGGTTTCGGTCATGGAGGCTAATACGAGATGCGCCGGTGCGGTGCGGGGTAGCGTTGCGCGATGATCGTGCAGACCGACCGACTGATCCTGCGACCTTGGCGATCCGAGGATCGGGCCCCATTTGCCGCGATGAACGCCGATTCCGCCGTGATGGAACACTTTCCGCGGCCGCTGACCCAGGCCGAGTCCGATGCCTTTGCGGATCGGATCGAAGCCGCCTGGTCGAACGATGGATACGGACTGTGGGCCGTCGAAGTCGATGGCGGTGCGCCGTTCATCGGGTTTGTCGGCTTGGCGCCACCGTCGTTCGACGCCCACTTCACGCCGGCGGTCGAGGTGGGGTGGCGCCTTGATCGGCGCTACTGGGGCAACGGCTATGCCACCGAGGCTGCCAGGGAGAGCCTGCGGTTTGCCTTCGAGCAAGGCGGACTCGCCGAAGTGGTTTCGTTCACGGTGCCGCAGAATCAACGGTCCCGGCTCGTCATGGAGCGAATCGGAATGACCCACGACGCGGCCGGCGACTTCGACCACCCCTGTTTCCTCGACGATGAGCGGATTCGCCGCCACGTGCTCTATCGGATCACCCGCAAGCAGTGGCTTCAGTCGCAGCCCGAGTCCGGCTGAACGGCGTCGACTTACACGGCAGAGGCAATGAAGGCCCTCAGGTCGGCGGCAAGGGCTGCCAGAGAGGGCTGGTGGACGTACATCATGTGTCCCGCCTCGTAGTACGCCATGGTCAGGTTGGGTCGGACCTCGGGGTCGAGACCCATGTGGCTCACGGTGTACTCGGTGGCGAAATGCGGCGTGGCCAGGTCGAGGTAGCCGTTGGCAACGAAGACCTTCATGAACCGGTTGCGGGACATCACCTCGCGCAGCGTTTCAGACACGTCCACGTAGGCGTTCTTGAAGTCCTCGTAGTCCCAGTTCTGCCACACCTTCTCATTGATCACCTCGTAGGGCAGTTCACTGTCGTAGTCGAGCTCGCGGCGGACGTAGTCATTGAGCGCCGACGTGTAGGTCCCGAGGACGGCGTCGATGCTCGGGTCGGCCTCGAAGGCCTCGCCGTCGGTGAAACGATCGACGCCCTTGAACCGAGCGTCGATCCGTCCAATGGTGCGAGCCTCGTCGCGCAGGAGTTCCTTGCAGAACCGCAGGATCTCGATGCGGAGGTTGTACCGCGTGATGTAGTCGACCGACAGGCCGGTGTAGGCGGCAAGACGATCGGCCATCGCCGCAAACCGCTCCGGGCTGAGGTCGGTGCCCTCCTGGAGGGCAAGGGTGTACTCGGTCGCCGCAAACTGCTCGACCTCGGCAACGAAGTCGGCAAGGGGCAGCGACCGGTATTGCTCTGCGACCCGACCGTGGTACCAGGCGGCTGCCGCGTAGGTGGGCAGGAACAGAACGTAGGGCAGATCATTGCCGCGAGCGAAGGTACCGGTGGCGCGGTCGAAGCCGACCGTCTGGAAGTTGAGCACGGACGAGATCAGCATGAGGCCGTTGAAGTACATGCCGTGGCGGCGGAACAAGTGGCCGGCCAGACCGGCCGACCGGGTGGTGCCGTAGCTCTCGCCGGCGAGGAACTTGGGAGAGCCCCAGCGGCCGTGGCGGGTGAGGTAGACCCGGATGAATTCGCCGACTGCCTCGATGTCCTTCTTGAAGTGGTGGAACTCCTTCTCGTCATCGCCGGGAATGGCGCGGCTGAAGCCGGTTCCCACCGGATCGATGAATACGAGGTCCGTGGCGTCGAGGATCGAGTGCTCGTTGTCGACGAGGCGACCGGGTGGGGGGAGCGGCATACCGTCTGCTTGGAGTTCCACCCTGCGGGGGCCAAAGGCTCCGAGGTGGAGCCACACCGAGGACGACCCAGGTCCGCCGTTGAAGGCGAACGCGATGGGGCGGTCGGCCATGGAGTCCATGTTGTTCCGGGTGTAGGCGATGTAGAAGAAGGACGCCTTCTTCTTGCCGTCCTCGTCGCGCAGCAGCATCCGGCCGGTCGTCGCCGTGTACTCGACGGGTTCGCCATCGATCACAACGGAATGCGTGGTTTCGGTGAACTCCTCCTCGTGGTGGGGAGGTGGCGGCACCACATCGTCCGCCTTTTCGGGTGCCGCTTCCTTCTCAGGGGACTCGTCGCTCATTGATTCCTCGCTCTCTCGTGGTTTTGGCGGACGTGGGCGACACATGTGTCGCCGGTGTCCGCCAAAACGCCGAGACGAACCCTACACAGGGCGGCGGAGGGATCGTCTCGGTGCGTACTTTTGCAAGCACTATGCCTGCATCCTGCACGCGGCATGCATCTTGGGGATGCCGGCGATGCGTCGAACTCGCAGTGTTTCAAGTCTTAGGCAGTTCTTATGCTTGGATGGGAACCCGCTCGCGGAACGCGAACGTCTGACTTCCATAACCGCTCGGCCGTGGCATCCCGTCCCCAAAGGGAGCCGCACGCCGAGGGTTCCCCATAGCGGCCGATCTCCTTCCACGCGGCCGCAAAGTTCGGCGCCACCTCGTGCTCGTCCCCCCATGGCACGAGGTGGCGCCGTCTCAATTTCCCGGCTTGTTGTGGCTTAGGCGCGACACCCCATGCTGCCGATACAAACCGAAGTAAACCCGAAGGGGACCCTGGGCGAGTGACCGGGTAGACGTGACTGCACAACCACATTCCGCAGCCGTTCCGGAGCCGTCGGCGCCTCGCGCCGAGCTGAGGAGCGCGCCTGCGCCGGTGCAGGCGGTAGCGACGTTCGAGTCGTTCTACCGGCAGGAGCTCCGGGCCGTGATCGGTTTGGCGTATGCCCTTTCTGGAAGCCGCACCGTGGCTGAGGACCTTGCCCAAGACGCCTTTCTCGCCGCGCACAAGAACTGGGACAAGGTCGGCCGCTACGACAAGCCCGGAGCGTGGGTACGCCGGGTGGTGGCCAACATGTCGGTATCTCAGTTCCGTCGCAAGGTTCGAGAGGCCAAGGCCTTGGCGCGGATGCGATCCGACGAAGCGGCGCTGCCGGCGCTTCCGGCCGAGGACGAGGAGTTCTGGAAGGCAGTCCGGGCGCTTCCGAAGCGCCAGGCGCAAGTGATCGCCCTGCACTATCTGGAGGACCGCTCGGTCGTCGACATTGCTGAGATCCTGGAGTGTGCCGAGGGCACCGTGAAGGTGCACCTGTTCAAGGGCCGTCGCTCCCTGGCAAGGCGACTTGGACTCGAGATTGGAGAGGCGTCATGACGACCCTTGATGCACGAGCCCGCCGCGCTTCGCAAGCCATCGCCCAATCCGTTGACGCCGGTGCGCCGTTTGTCCCCTTCGATGCGTTGGTACGCCGCCACTTCTGGGGTCAGGTCGTCAACGCGGTCGCCGTCGGGGCCCTCATCGTTGCCTTCCTGTTCGTCGGCGCCCTGTTCCGCGGGCCCGATCCCGAGTCCGAGGTCACTGATGTGGATACCCCCGAGCCGGTCGTTGAGGAAGTTGTCCCCGTCGTGCCCGAGCCGACCAATCCCGCGCCGGTCGACCGAGGCGATTCGACGCCGGCAACGACGTTGCCGCCGAGTGGCAATCCAGTCGTTCCTCCCGTCGTTGTAGACCCTGGTGACGTTGGTGCTCCTCCTACCACGATCGAGGAGGACACGACGCCGCCCGACATCACGATCACCTCACCGAAGGATGGCGACCACGTCGAAGAGAAGATGGTTCGCTTCACCGGTACCACCGAACCGGGAGCCACGGTGACCGCAGGGCGCTACGCCGCAGACGTCGACCAGGCCGGCAACTGGTCGATCGTGCTCGTGCTCTCCCCGGGGGCGAACGGCGCCGGATTCACCGCAACCGACGCTGCTGGAAACACGGCGGGGGCCCGAATCACGGTGCACTACGACGTTCCTCCTCCTCCGCCACCTCCGCCCGAGGACGATGGGGGGGACAAGGAGCCCAAGCCGCCGAAGGTGGAGTTCACCGCCAATGCCAAGTACGGCTCGTGCGACTCGAGCCCGCCTTTCGACAAATACTGGGGGACCGCCGAGCCGGGTTCAACGGTCTCGATCATCTCCGAGTACGGCTCCGGGTCGGTCCAGGCGAACGACAAGGGGGATTGGGAGGTCAAGGTCTACTTCCCGGAGGCCCCCAAGGGCAAGGTGTTCGTGGTCAAGGTCAAGGACGAGTTGGGCCACAAGAAGACCTTCGAGTTCGTCAGTCACGCAAAGCTCTGAAACCCATCCGTTCTTGCGTGGCTGAGGTCCCAAACACCGCGACGCTTCAACCACGCCAGAACAGGGGGTCGCCCGCGCGGTATCAGTTGGCGTAGGTAGCCTCGATCGCGGCGGACAGGTAGGCGCTGAGCCCATCTCCGGATTTGTCGATGTTGTCCGCAAAACGTCGGTCGGCAACGTACATCTGACCCAGGCCGGCGTGGATCTCAGGCGAGCAGTCGTAGAACCATCGCGAGATGTGCTGACGGTGGGTTTCGACCATCGCGGCCGCCTCAGGCGAGTTTGGGGCCTTTCCTTCTCGTTGAAGCGCGGCAAACCCCGCGTAGATGTCGGCGGCCTCTGCTTGGATCGCTTCCCAATCCTGCTTCGTGTAGCTGGAGGTACGCCGCGCCGATTGGGCGTACGCATCGGTACCGCCCCAACGCTGTTGCGCCTCCTCCTCGTACTCGGCGGGGTCGAAGTCCCCGAACACTGAGAGCTTCTCTTCCGGTGTCATCGTCGATTCCTTTCCTTCCTGAGCGATTGCAGCGTCGAGGCTCCGGGCGATTGCCTTCAAGTGGGCGATCCGTTCGTCGATTCGCTTGCGCGCAGTGCGCAAGACGCCGAACGATGTCTCCGGAGCGTCGATGGCAGCAGAGATTTCGCCGAGGCCCAGACCGAGCTCCCGATAGGTCAGGATTGCCTGGAGTCGGTCGATCTCGGCGTCGGTGTAGATCCGGTACCCGGCTTCGGTCCGCAGTGGCGGCACCAGCAGTCCGATCTCGTCGTAGTGGTGCAGCGTCCGCACCGTGACCCCCGAAACCTCAGCGAGTTTGCCCACGGTCATGATTGTCATTCGCCCACCGTACACCCTCACGTTACGTGAGGGTCAAGGAATGTGTGGCTTGAATCGCGACTCGCCGGCCAGATCTCACCCGATCCGGGCGAGGACGGTCGGGTTTCCACACAGGTAGTATCGAGGCCACATGGCACCGTGCGACGATCTACCCCGGGCGATCGATCTCGAGGCGCTTCGGCTCGAGGGCAGGGGAGAGCAGCGCGGGGTCTCGATCGCCGTCCTCGACACTTCCGAGGTCCGCTGGTTTGCCCTGGGGTCACCGGCTCCCGAGGTCGTCGACTGGTTCGCGGGCCGGGGTCGCGCCGGGACGCTCGAGGACCGATGTGATGTCTATCAACTGCACCGCCTCCAGGATATTGGTGTCAAGCGACGCTCCCGTGACACGCTGGAGGTAAAGGTCCGCCGTGCGATCGGGGAGACCTTGGCACTCCAGTCGGGCCTCGCCGCCCCGTTCGAGGAGTGGCGCAAGTGGAGCCCGGACGACAGCGATCCGATGGCGCCATCGCCGGATGCTCCGTGGATCGACATCCACAAGTCGGTTCTCACCCGCACGTTCATGCTCGACGGCGGTGAGGTGGTCGGTCCTGCGCCTCACATCGATGACAGTCTCTCGGGTTGCGATGTCGAGGTTGTCGCGGTGACGTTCGCTGGGGTCGAGAGTTGGAGTCTTGCGTTCGAAGCCTTTGGACCCAAGGCGGGTCGGCGCAGGGCCGTGATGGAGTCGTGGGGCGTGCTCATCAACGATTCCGGCGCGTTCGCGAACCTCGGCTCGTACTTCGAGCAACCGGCGGGCTACCCCGAGTGGCTCGCCCTGATCGCCTCCGAGATTGAATCGGCACCCGATGTGTCGCTCGATCGACTGACCGGATAGCGCCATCTTCGCCGGCGGCAGCGGCGTGAGTATCGTCGCAAGGCGGCTTCCGCCGCCCGGAGCGGCTGCCATCGACGACGAGCGCAGTTCAAGGGAAAGAGGTCCCATGACCTTGGCTCGTGAGGAGGCCAATCGATGACCGAACAGACGGCGACAGCAACGGACTCAGAGTCTGGCAGTAGCCGCAAGCGGCGGATCAACTGGCGAGTCGTGATCGTCCGCTTCTTTGTGGATGATGATGATCGACGGGTTCTTCCACGGTGATCCCCATCCCGGGAACGTCTTTGTCGACCTCGACAACGGCGACATGGTGATGCTCGACACGGGCATGGTCGGCGAACTCAGCTTCCAGCAACGTGTCAAGTTGGGGAGCCTGCTCCTCACCATCCGCAACGGTGACGTCAACGGCTTGGCGCAAACCCTCAAGTCGCTGTCGACTCCCTACCGCGAGACCAACGACGAGCAGTACTACCAGGACTTCGCCCGCACGCTGACTCCGTACCTCGACCCTCCTCCCGGTCAGAAGGTCGAGGTGGTGGCAAAAGTCCTGCCACTCGGTCTCGACATCCTCACAGGAGGCCGGTTATCGCTTCAATTCGCAATCTGACACTGGCGATGAAGGCTATGGCTCAGGCCGAGGCCATCACTGGTGCCCTGGTTCCGGCCTGGACCGGGACCGAGTTCATGAGGCGGTCGTTTGATGCGTTGATGACTCAGGTGCCGCAGGCCATCACCTCAGATGTCGTCCAGGACGTGGTCATTCGCCAGGCCGGGTACGTCGCTAGAGAGGCTATCGAGCAGCTCCCGATGCTCCAGAGTGGAGCGTTCAAGTGGCTCGACAACCTCAAGAAGGGTGGCGTCACAGTCGAACTCGACACGAGCGGGCTCAACGAGCAACTCCAGGTGCTGCGGGGCATCGCCATGATGATCACCCTCGGCATCCTGGTGGTCGGCATGGTGGTTGGATCGGCGCTCGCCGCCGGAATCGGCGGTCTCGAGGGGAGCGCCCTCGAACCGGTGACCGACCTTGCGGCCGTCATCTTTGCCGTTTCGGCCGTCGACGGAGCCATTGCTTCGTGCCGCGTGTTGTCTGTGGGCGGCTGCGTAGCCGGAGGACCCATCCGCTCTGGCGTGGCTCAGGCGCGAGGAAATGCGCCGCAGCCACGCACGAACGGGTGGTGATCCACGCGTTGAGGGGGCGACACTGCCGCCCCCTCAGTCGTTATCCGTTGATGTGTGGCTAGGCGGCCGCTGTCTCGTCCTTGCCGCTGGCGATCAGTCCCCAGGCGCCGAGGATGAGGATCAGGCCTCCACCGATGAGCACCATCCACGCTATGGGCTGGAGCACGGTGTCCTTGATCGTGTTGTAGTTCTCGAGTTGCGAGTCAAAGGCCCCAACCAGGACGGTGAAGCGCCCCATCGTCGGCTCCAACGTTTGCATCGCCTCCGCTGTTGCCGGGAAGTTTGCCGCCATGAACTGGCCGAGCTCTTCCTCGCTCATGCCGAGCTGCTGGGCCAGTGCCGGGAGCATCTCGGAGCTCATCTCCTGTCCCATCGCGCCGACGACGACGAGCGCCTGCTCGCTGCCGGACACCAACTCCTCCGTGTAGGCCGGCTTGAACGCCTCGTTCATGTCGTCGGCGGCACCCGCCTTGTCGACCAGGTTCAAGATGACCGAAGAGGCAACAACCGTCACGCCGAGCACAATCGCCAGGATGGCGCCGATTCGGAATTTGAAGAACAGGACGATGCCAACGACGACCGCCGCAATGCCGATCAGCAAGATGATCCACGGCAATGTTGTTGCCGGCAGCGAACTCGTCGGGATGGCGTCGGCCTGCTCGAAGTTGTCGAGCTGGCTGTTCATGAGTTGCATGACGCCGTTGAACTGCTCGACCACCTGGGGCAGTGCCGCAACTCCGGTGGCTACGGCGGTGTAGTTCTCGCCAACGAACGCGGTGAAACTGGCGGCGTCCATTCCCATCGCACCCGACAGCGTCGGGACGATGACTTCGCCGAACTCAACACTCACGGCTTCGAGGGCGGCGACGTCACCTTCTGCCGTGGTGATGATGTCGGCCTGCATCACCGTCGCGCCGAACTCATCGGTGAGTTCCTCAAACGCCGGGGCGACAGTGAATAGGTCGTTGGCGAACACGACGACGATCAGGGCTACTCCGATGATGAATACACCGGCACCGATTATGTTCTTCTGCATGAGTCCTCTCTCCTCTGGCATACACGCGCCGGAGCCAAAGGAGTCGACTCCCCCGGAAGCCTCCCAGTTCCCAGCTGGGTCGTATTGGACCAATCCCGAGCAGAATCACCTAGGGCATTCCGGCCCCATCGTGCAGTCCAGTTGTCCGCGCTTCTGTGTTGCCCGGAGGTGCCTACAGGACCTTGCGCATCAAGGGGCGGGTTTCGCTGCGACGAGCCACTTCCTCGAAACCGAGGCGTTCGAACATTGAGGCGAACCCCATCCAGGCGTAGATCTCCGGCATGTGATCCGACCGCGGCTCAACCGGGTAGCCCTCGACCGCAACCGCACCGTGGGATTGGGCAAACTCGACGGCCGCGCCCAGCAGGGCGGTTGCCACCCCGGTACCGCGCACCTGACGGGCGATGACGAAACACGTGATCGCCCACACCTCCATGTCATCGACCGGTTTAGTCACCGGGGACCGCTGCAATCGGGCGTACTCGTGGCGCGGCGCGACGGCTACCCAGCCGACGGCTACCCCGTCGGCGTAGGCGAGCAGCCCCGGGCGGCGGAGTCGCATCGACCAGAGCCCGAAACGCCGCTTTGTTCTGGTCGCCCTTGCGATCATCGAACTCGCGGCTGGTCTGCCGATTCCACATGCACCAGCAGCCGCCCTGCTGACCTCTTGGTCCAAAGAGGTACTCGACGTCGTCCCACCGGTCCGGCGTTGCTGGGTAGATCTCGAGGGCCATGAGCCCAGCGTAGGTGCCGGTCGCCGCGGGGTACGCTGACCCGATGGATCACCCCGCGCTGCCGGCCGATGTTGTTGTGATGCCCGGCACCGACGTCGAAGGCGAGTGGGAGCGGTTCCACATCTTCGAAGCGCTCCACAACCGCATGCGCATCTGCAACCCGATGACCTTCGCGGACCTCGATGCCGTTGCCGATGTCCTCGATCCCAGGGAGGGGGACCACGTCCTCGACATCGCGTGCGGCCACGGCGAGCTCCTGATCCGGCTGGCCGAACGTGCGGCCATCAGAGGTGTCGGCGTCGACCTCTCCCCGTGGGTCATCGTTCGTGCCAACCGTGAAGCGGCGCAGCGGCCCCTGCGCGGAACTGTGGAATGGTGGCTGGGGAATGCGCACGACCTTTCCGGAGCGCCGTCGCAAGACATCATCACGTGTCTCGGAGCGTCGTGGATCTGGCACGGCTTCGCCGGTACGGTGCGAGCTCTCGCCTCCAGAACCAGGCCCGGTGGCCGCATTGCGATTGGGGATCTGCGGCTGCACGACGGCGCCGATGCCGATGCGGTAGCAGCGGAGCACGGCAGGGTCTCCACCAAGGCCGAGCAGGAGGCGGTTCTCGCCGCCGCCGGGATCACACCGCTGCTCGCCTTTGATGCTGCCCCGGCGTCGTGGCTCAACTACCAGGACAGAATTCTGGAATCGGTCGAGAGCTATGAGGCGGTCAATCCGGGGCCGGAAGCCGCCGGCTTTCGCCGTGAGGAAGCGCAGTGGCGGCTCGACCACCAGCGTGATCAGCAGTTCATGACATGGACGGTGTGGGTGGGGGAGACTCAGCCCTGAAGGTAGGGCGAGAACTCCTGGAGAATCTGGCTGCGGCTGATCGCTCCGAGCTGAACGTGGAGGACCTCACCGTCGGGTGAATAGAGCACGTTCAGCGGGCTGCCCCGAGCCCCGAAAGTCACCGCCGAGAGGGCGCTGCCGTTGCCGTTGCCGATGTCGACCGCCAGCGGCCAGCGGCCGACCAAACCCCACTTCTCGGCATCGCCGAGCCCGTCGCCGTTGTCCATCATGTCGATGCCGACGAAGTTGATGTCCGCGCCGACCTCTTCGGAGAGGGCGAGTAGTTCCGGCATCTCGATCTCGCACACCTCGCACCACGATGCAAAGAATGCTGCCACGGTTGGTTTGCCACGAAAGTCGGCGAGGGCGACACGCCCGTCGCCGTCGAGTTCCGGCAGATCCCAGGCGGTCGCCGACGTGTCGCTCGCTGCCTCAGCGGCGATCTCCGCATCGGATTTGCGGGGCCATACGACAAAGAGCAGCCCAACGACGACAGCGACGGCAACAACGCTGATGGCGGCAGTGAGGATCGTCTTCTTGCGGGCAGCCTCTTGGCGCTGCTGCTCCGCCTCGGCGCGCTTCTGCTCGCGCCGCTGTGACTTGGTGATTCTCGCCATCGTCCGGGACAACCCGCACCGAGCGATGCGGCGCGGCAGATTGTCGGAAACCGGACGAAGCAAACCCGTGCCGAGCCGGCCGCCGGCAACGACGGCAGGGGCTCAGCCCAGGTAGTACATCCCGTGCAGGGCGTCAGGCATCCGGGCTTTGTCGTCGAGGTCGGCGCTGGTGTCGCACGGCTCCTCATGGAGGTCGACCGTGATGACCACTTGGTCTTCTGGAGCCCACGGACGCGGGCTGAGTAATGCGAGCGAGAACTCGTGTTGGAGGCCGGACCCTTCAATCGGTCTCATGCTCTCTCCCATCGACGGAGGCGGTTGCGATGCCTTCCCATGTCCCGTTCGGTGGTGGGGCGATGGTACCGCTGATTTGCCGCCCTGTGAAGAGGGAGTCTGCGACTGCGGCGGCGACGGTGCCCCCGGCCACTACCCTTCGCTCATGGATGAAGAACGCATCGGCCTGTTCATCGACTACGAGAACCTCGCCATCGGAGCCCGCGACGACCTGGGCATGACCTTCGACTTCAAACCGGTTGCCGACGCCTTGGCGGAGCGGGGCCGTGTGGTCGTGCGGCGCGCCTATGCAGATTGGACGTCATTCGAGGCCGACCGTCGCATGTTGTCGGAGAACCACGTCGAGATGCTCGAGATCCCGCAACGCAAGGGGTTGGTCCGCAAGAACGCCGCCGATATCAAGATGGCGGTTGACGCCATCGAGCTTGCCTTCGAGCGCGACTACGTGACGACATTTGTCATCTGCACCGGTGACTCGGACTTCACTCCACTCGTTCACAAGCTGCGCGAGCTCAACAAACGGGTCATCGGTGTCGGCCTCAAGGCGTCGACCTCCAAGCTCCTGCCGCCGGCGTGCGACGAGTTCCTCTTCTACGAGAACCTCGACGGGGTCGAGCCGGCTCAGCGCCGACCCAAGTCCACCCGCCGCTCCAAGCCGGCAGATCAGCCTGTGGAGGAGCCCGCTGACGAACCCTCCGACGAACCGGCGGTCACGGGTGCGAACGATGGGCTCGACGCCCTGGCCGTGTTTCTCGCTCAGACGGTTGCCGGCTTGCAGCGGTCATCGGGCGGCGCGGTCCGCTCTTCCATGTTGAAGCGGGCAGTGCTCCGCAAGGATCCGACGTTCAGCGAGGGTGACTACGGCTTTCGCGCCTTTGGGGAGCTGCTGCGCCACTTCGCCGACAACAACGTCCTGCAACTGAGTCCAGGTGGCGCTCAGGGCGATCCCGTGGTTTCGTTTGCCGAATCGGGACGCGATGCCGAGGCTTTCGATGTGCTCCACGAAGTGGTCGCCGAAATCGAAAGGAACGATGGGACCGCAATGCTGTCCGGTCTCAAGAATCAGCTCCGTAAGCGTCAGCCCACCTTCAACGAGCGACGACTCGGCTACAGCGGGTTTCTGCAATTCGTGCGAGCAGCCAACGCCCGCGGCATCGTCAACCTCGAGTGGGACGACGAGGCCGGTGACTACGCGTTGACCATTCCGCCGACCTGAGTCACGACGAATTCTGGGCGGGGGGTTCGTTGATCGCCTCGACTGGGTCGAGGTCCGGGTCGAACCAGTCGATCTCAGGACCGGGAACGGGATCGGGATCGGGTGGCTGGGCAGGTGCCTCGGGTCCGGTGGTGTCCACGAACGCCTCGTCATCGAGCGGCGGAGGATCCTGGCGAAAAAGCGATTCCGCCTGATTGCGGACCTGGCGCCACAACTTCCCGGCATCCGGCGGCCGTTCCCGCATGAGCTCAGGCACCTGCTTGATCCAACCGACGGCCCGCAGCGATCCAATGATGATGGCACCGGTGATGGCCACGATGCCGACCGCCGCCAGCAAGATCGCCGGGCGGGGTGGAGCGAGGTCGAAGAATTCCTGGGTGGCGGGGGTCGCCAGGACGAGAAGCAGGAAGAAGGCCATGGCGCCGATCAACCACTTCTTCCAGGTGACGAGCGGCCTCGCCACGATCCCAATGGCAAAGAGCCCGATCGCAGCAAGCACCAGCGTTGCCACCGTCCGAGCTTCCGGCAGTTCGACCCCTTCTGTGATCGATAGCTCGTAGGCGAAGAAGGTCGCCAAACCGGCGGCGAGGCCGATCGGGATGGCGAAGCGCAACACCCGGCGCAGGAAGCCGGGCCGGGAAGGCTCGGCGTTGGGTGCCAGGGCAAGGAAGAAGGCCGGGATACCGATGGTGATCGACCCGACCAATGTGAGGTGGCGCGGCAGGAACGGGAACTGGCGGCCAACGAGTCCGATCGCGATTGCTATGAAGATGGCATAGATCGTCTTTGTGACGAAGAGGTTGGCGACTCGCTCGATGTTGCCAATGACCCGCCGCCCTTCGCCGACGACGCCGGGCAACGTCGCAAATGAGCCGTCGATGAGAACGAGTTGCGCCACCGAGCGCGAGGCCGGACTTCCCGAGCCGATGGCGATACCGATGTCGCTGTCCTTGAGGGCGAGCACGTCGTTGACGCCGTCGCCGGTCATCGCGACCACGTGGCCCCGAGACTGGAGGGCCTTGACCATCAGCTGCTTCTGGTGGGGAGTCACCCTGCCGAAGACGGTGCCGGCCTCCACCTCATCGGCGAACGCTTCGGGTTCCTCGGGAAGGTCGCGGGCATCGACGACGTCGGCCGAGCCGGGGACGCCGACCTCGCGAGCGATGGCGGAAACCGTGTGGGGGTGATCTCCGGAGATCACCTTCACCTGGACGTTCTGTTGGGCGAAGTAGCGAAGCGTGCGTTCGGCGTCCGGCCGGATCTTGTCCCCGAGGATGACGAGCGCCTCGGGCTCGAGTTTCCTTGGCAGCTTCTCGCCTTGAAGGCGAAGCGGACTGTGCGCCAGCAACACGACCCGTCTGCCCAAAGCGGCGTGATCCTCGGCGGCGGCGATGACCCGTTTGTTGTTCGGGACAACAATCTCGGGTGCCCCCAGCACCCACGTGCCGTGATGGCCAAAGGTGGCGCCGCTCCATTTGCGTGCCGACGAGAAGGGAATCGCAGTGTCCGCCCGCCACGACGACGGCGCCGGGAAGCGAGCGATGACGGCTTGAAGTGTGGCATTGGGGTCTGGTTCGGCGGCGCCCAGTGCGCCGAGCGGTGGCGCCGGGTCAACGTCGGTCAGGGGCTGAATGTCTTGAACGACCAGCGAGCCCTCGGTCAACGTGCCCGTCTTGTCGAAACAGATCGTGTCGACACGGGCCAAGCCCTCGATGGCAGGGAGTTCCTGGACGAGCACGTTGCGCCTGCCGAGCCTGATGACGCCGACGGCCAGTGCGATGGACGTCAAGAGGACCAGCCCCTGCGGGATCATGCCGACGGCCCCCGCAACGGCCGACGAAAGGGCCACCCGAATCGACTCGGCATCGATCTGCTGCTCGGCCTCCTGGGCCCGCAGCGAACTCCAGATCAACAGGATGATCACCGGGCCAACGACCCAGCTGACTGCACCAATGATCCAGTTGACGCCATCGCGCAGCTCCGAACGGACCAGGGTGAAGCGTTTGGCTTCCTTCGCCAGGGTGGCGGCGTAGGCGTCCTCGCCAACGCGAGTGGCTCGGTAGTTCCCCGTGCCTGCGGACACGAAGCTCCCGGAGAGCATCTCGTCGCCGGGAGCTTTGACGACCGGATCGGATTCCCCGGTCAGCAGCGACTCGTTGATCTCGAGTCCGCGCGCCACGATCACGTCACCGTCGACAGCGACTTGATCGCCGGAGCGCAACTCGATCAGGTCGTCGAGCACGATCGTCTGGACCGGGATCTCCTGCGAGGTGCCGTCGCGCACCACTCGTACCTTCGGTGTGGTCAGCACCGCAAGGCGGTCGAGGGTCTTCTTGGCGCGCAGCTCTTGGACGATGCCGATGGCGGCGTTGGTGACCAGCACGATCCCGAACAGCGCGTCGGCGGGCTCGCCGACGGCAACCAGGATCACGATCAACAACACAGTCAGCAGGATGTTGAACCGAGTGATGACGTTGGCCCGAACGATCTCCGCGGTGGTCCGGCTCGGACCCTCAGGGATGGTGTTGACCTCACCCTGGCTGATTCGCTGCCGTACCTCCGCTGAGGTCAGACCTGCGAGCTGATCTTGTCCACTCTGGGCCTCGACCGCCATGGGTACGAGCCTACCGGCACCGAGGCACATGGGGGAGGGGGCCGAATCGCACTGCGCGGGCGGAATTGGGCAGTTGCGGATTGCTGTGAACTACACTGCCGTAACTACAAGGATGTGAGGTTGATCATGGCGATCGCAATCGACGCACGCCTGCAGCGCGAACAACAAGTGTTGGCGGCAATTGGGCGGTCATATGTTGCGAACCACAGCCCCGTGATCGAAGCTCGCTTGTCGGCGGTCATCGTGGATCCCGCACCTGGGATCGGCGAATTGGCCGCCGTTGTGGTTGCCACCCGCAGCACCGTCGAGATCGTGCTCGGGGATGCCGACGTGTCCGCCGGATTGATCGCCGCGGTCGCCGAACTGGCCGTCGGGGGCTGGGAAGTGGTCATCCTCATCGAGGGTCACCGCAGCGGCGACGCCCATCGTGGGCTGCGGGGCACGCCCTGTGTGCTCCAGCAGTGGTGGCGCGAAGGTGACGAGATCTGCTTCGGCGGTTTCGAAACCCCGTAGGAGCTCGTGGAGCCTTGTTGGCACGGCGCAAGGTGCTCCGGCCCAAGATCGCGAAAATCGTTCTAGGCTTCTCCCATGCCCGCTCCGCTCTATACCCAAACGGTCATTGCCTTTCTCTGGGATTTTGACCGCACCTTGATCCCCGACAACATGCAGGGGCCGATCTTCGAGGAGTACGGGGTTGACGCCGGCCGCTTCTGGCAGGAAGTCGACGGACTCGTCGAGTTCCATCGTTCTCATGGTGAGCTGATCTCGCGCGACACTGCCTATCTGCTCCATCTGCTCACCTACGTGGAGAGTGGGGTCTTTGCCAAGCTCACCAACGCCAAACTCCGCGAACTGGGCGGCAAGCTCGAGCCGTGCCCTGGGATGCCGGAGTTCTTCGAGGAAACCCGGCGATTCATTCGTGAGGTGCCCGAGTTCTCCGCCGCGGGGATCACCGTCGAGCACTACATCGTGTCGACCGGGCTTCGCCCGATGATCGAGGGCTCCAGCATCTACCCATACGTCGACGGTGTGTGGGCAAACGCCTTTGTCGAGTACTCGGCGCCGCCGGGATACTTGGAGCGACTGCCGGTGGCGGCCGAGGGTGGACCGATTCGTCACCTTGCCTACACCATCGACAACACATCGAAGACTCGGGCCCTGTTTGAGATCAACAAGGGCGTCAACCGCAATCCGTCCCTCGACGTAAATGCGCGGATGTCCGAAGCGCAGCGCCGCGTCCCGCTCCGCCACATGCTCTACATTGCCGACGGCCCAAGTGACGTTCCGGCGTTCTCGATCCTCAACAAGAACGGCGGCAAGACCCTCGGCGTCTATCTCCAGGAGCCCCGCAACAACTACAAACAGGTGAAGCAACTCCAGGAGCAGGGTCGCATCCAGGGAATGGCCGAGGCCGACTATCGCCCCGGCAAGGGCGCCTATCTGTGGCTGATGGACAGCCTCGACCAGATCGCTCGCGAAATCGTCGATGGCAGGCACGCCGCTTTCGCCAGTATCCCCAACCCACCGGGGCACGCGTAGTTCTCTCCCGTTGCCTGGTCACTACGATCTCGGTTGACGCAAGTTCACGGAGGTTTCCATGACGATCGAGCGAGTCGGGGTTGTTGGCGGTGGCCAGATGGGGGCCGGGATCGCCGAGGTGTGTGCCAAGGCGGGTGTCGATGTCGTGGTCCACGAGATCTCCGAGGAACTCGCCGCAGGAGCTCAGGCTCGGGTCGTGAAGTCGTTGGCCAAGGCGGTCGAGCGCGGCAAGTTGGATCAAGCCACGGCGGACGAGGCCCTCGCCCGGTTGCGCTGTGTGTCAGATCTCAATGCGATGGTCGATCGTCAGCTTGTGATCGAGGCTGTGATCGAAAACCTCGAACTCAAGCGGGAACTCTTCGCCAGGCTCGACGAGATCGTTGCCGACCCCGACGCCATCCTGGCCTCGAACACCTCGTCGATTCCGATCACAAGCATCGCCGGGGCAACCTCGCGGCCGGGCTCTGTGGTCGGAATGCACTTCTTCAACCCGGCTCCCGTCATGCCGCTCGTTGAGATTGTCCGTAGCGTGGTCAGTTCCGATGCCGCTATCGACGGTGCCGCCGCCTTCGCCGGTGACGTGCTCGGCAAGACCGTGGTACACGCCAGAGATCGGGCCGGCTTCATCGTCAACATGCTGTTGTGTCCCTACATCCTCGAAGCCATCAAGATGTACGAATCGGGCTTCGCCACCCGGGAGGACATCGATGCCGCCATGGTCAACGGCGCCAACTATCCGATGGGGCCACTGGCGCTCGCGGATCTCATCGGTAACGACACCA
This sequence comes from uncultured Acidimicrobiia bacterium, assembly GCA_963821095.1. Lineage (GTDB taxonomy): Bacteria > Actinomycetota > Acidimicrobiia > Spongiisociales > UBA5794 > CAVPHV01. Next base: position 145,062 of record CAWGCJ010000020.1, read on the forward strand.
TGCTCGCCGTCGCCGAGTCCTTCTTTGCCGAGTACCGAGAGGCCAGATACGCCGCGCCTCCGCTACTGAAGCGAATGGTTGAAGCAGGCATGCTCGGCCGCAAAACCGGCCAAGGCTTCTACGACTACCGCTGACGGCCGCGCTCGGCTAGGCGGTGATGCGTTGGGCGCCGTTGCCTTCGAGGACTCGTTCTAGTTGGTCCTTCTTGACCAAGCCTGAGGTGCGCCAGCGCGGGGCGAGGGCGGGCTTGCGGCTGTTGGGTCGGTTGGCGGTGCCCTTCTTTGCCTTCTTGGCCTGCTTCTTGGATGGTGAACTGCTCAACAGGACGAAGGTGGGCGTCGAACGCACGTTGAACGCCTGGGCGGCTCCGGGCACTTTACCGACGTCGATCTTGACGACGTGTGCCGACTCGCCGTACTCGCGGGCCAGTTCGTTCATGATCCCGTCCATGACCTGACAGGGGCTGCAGCCGACCTGCATGAAGTCGAGCAACACCGGCTTGCCGGAATCGATCATGGGCTTGAGCTCATCGAGCGAATGGATCTTGGTGGGCTTGGGTTTCTTGGAGAAGATGGCCATGGAACGTCCTCGTGCGGGATCAACTGGTCAACGCGGTCAGAGCGCAGCCTATGCCTGATATCTCCCAAACCGGAACCTTGCCGACTGACCGGTCCTGCTCGATACTGGCGCCCATGTTCGAAAACAAGCCACGAGCAAGCCAGCGTCTCGACGAGGAAGCGATCATTTGGTTCACCACGGTGCGCCCCTCAGGCCAGCCCCAGGCGTCCGCAGTCTGGTTCCTGCGCGACGGCGACGAGTTCCTCATCTACTCGTTGGCCGACACGGCGAGAATCGGCAACATCACCACCAACCCCCGGGTGTCGCTCAATCTGGACGGCGACGGCCGGGGTGGCGACATCGTCACCATCGAGGGTATCGCCAGAGTAGATCCCGCGGCGCCTCCGGCCAACGAGGTGGACGCCTACGTGGCGAAGTACCGCAGCTACATGCAGCGCAACGGGTGGACGCCCGAAGTCTTCGCCGCCAAGTACCCGGTGGCCATTCGGATCAAGGCCACGCGAGGGCGAGCCTGGTGACCACCCCGCCCCGGTGATTGCGCGCCGCACGAGAAATGCCACTTGCCCCCGTACAATCGGTGGCGATCAGACAGGGAGGGAGCAAGCGTGGCGAAGATTCATGCCGGCCAGGCCCTAGCCCGGTCGTTGAAGGCCGAGGGCGTCGACACGGTCTTCATGCTGACCGGTGGACACATCCTTGCGATTGTCGACGGCTGCGTGCAAGAGGGGATCCGAGTCGTCGACGTTCGTCATGAACAGGCCGCGGCTCACGCTGCCGACGCGTATGCCCGACTCACCGGTCGCCTCGGCGTTGCGATTGTGACGGCCGGGCCGGGGGTCACCGACGCGCTCACCGGCATCGCCAACGCCTGGTACGCCAATTCGCCTGTTCTGCTGATCGGCGGTCGCCACCTGACCAACGAAGACTTGCGGGGCGGCCTCCAAGAGATGGACCACCCTCGCCTCTTCCACTCCATCACCCGTTGGGCCGCAACGGCACACGACGCAGGTCGGCTGCCCGAGTACGTCGCAACCGCCGCCCGCCATGCGTTCGCCGGCCGGGGCGGGCCGGTGTTCCTCGACATTCCGTGGGATGTCCAGACCGAGATGGTGGAGGAGACCGCCATCGTGTGGCCCGAGGACTATCGGGCCGGACACCCATCTGCGGCTGCGCCGGAATCGATCGGCGAGATCGCCTCGCTGCTTGCTGGGGCCGAACGGCCGGTGGTCTTTGGCGGCACCGGGCTGCGCTGGACCCGTCAGGCGGGATTCCTCGATGGGTTGGCCGCAATGGTTGATGCGCTGGGCGCCCCGGTCTATCTCAACAGCCTGGCCCGCGGCTCGCTCCCATATGGCCACCCGCTCTTGGGGAACAGGACTCGAGGCTCGGCCCTCAGTCGCGCCGACGTTGTGCTGAGCCTCGGCGTCGACTGGGACTTTCGTACCGGTTTCGGTCGCAAGGTTTCGCCAGACGCCAAGGTGATCCACATCGACGCCGATGCGGCCAAGGTGGGTTGGAATCGAGGAGCCGATATCGGAGTCGTGGCAGACCCCGGAGCGGTTGTGGTGCAATTGGCGACGGAAGCCGGCAGGTTCGGCTACACCGGGGCGCGTTCGTGGACGGAGGATGTCTTCGCCGAGGAGGCGCTGAAGGCCGGCGTCGCCGCGGAGGCGGCCGCCGCCGACACCATCCCGGTCCAGCCGGAGCGATTCGCTCGAGAAGTTGCCGACTTCTTCGGCGACGACACGATCGTGTGCGCCGACGGGGGCGACATCGTCTCGACAACCGCCAAGTGGCTGCAAACGTCACGACCCGGGGGCCTGCTCGACCCTGGACCCTTCGGCTGCCTTGGGGTCGGCGCCCCCTTTGCCCTTGCAGCAAAGACTGTCGAACCCGACACGCGGGTTGGGATCGTCTACGGCGATGGCTCGTTCGGTTTCAACGGCATGGAGTACGACACCCTCATCCGCCACGGCCTCCCTGTTGTCGGCGTGATCGGCAACGATGGCGCCTGGAACAACATCAAGATGGTGCATCGGATGCTGTATCCCGACCGCATGGTGGCCGCCGACCTCGGGGTCCGGCCCTACGAGAAGTTGGTTGAGGGACTCGGCGGCTACGGGGAGTTTGTCGACGACCCCGCGGAGCTGCGTCCTGCTCTCGAGCGCGCCGCCGCCAGCGGTGTGCCTGCTCTGGTCAATGTCCATATCGCCGAGCAGCTGCGGATCAGCTCTGCCTACGGCGTGTAGGAAGTCGCGCTCAACTGCTGCCCCGCCTCGGCCGTTATTCCTTCCATGGAAACTCGCCCCCCCGCTTCGAGGACGGCGGCTCGATTGATGATCTGCGCCGTAGTGTTCGCCGGCCTACTGAGCGCTTGCGCGGCCTTCGAGGAGATCGGGCCTACGGGCCTTGCCGATCTCGCCGCCGGCGACTGTTTCAACTTCACCGGCCCGGCGACGGCGGAGTTCGACCATGTCGATCAGTCGCCGTGCGGGCCATCTCACGATGGCGAGGTGCTCGGCAAGGTTGCGTTCGATGAGGAGGAATACCCGGGGAGCGCCTGGCTCAACGGGGTATTGGCCAACAAGTGCAATCGGGTCGTCGAATCCTACTTCGCAGACAGATTTGGTGGTCCCCAAGAGGGTTTGATGCTGAGTTGGATCGTCCCGACCGAAGCGTCGTGGGACGAAGGCTTCCACGCCGCCATCTGTTTTGCTGCCGCAGAACGGGGACAGCTCCGCGGCAGCGTGAAGTGACCCGTCGCCTGGTCGCTCAGCCGACCAAGAAGAACGACATCGTGGCGAACAGGATGCAGTAGATCCCGAAGGGGGCGAGCCCGGCCTTGCGGATAACCCACAGCAAGGCGGCGATGGCGACATAGCCGGTGACGGCGGCGACTGCCATGCCGACATAGGTTCCGGTTGGGATCCCCTCAGAAGAGGAAGCCAGGTCGACGAATTCGAGCAGACCGGCGCCTGCGATCGCGGGGATCCCAAGGAGGAACGAGTAGCGCGCCGCTTCGCCCCGTTCGAAGCCGCGCATCAGTCCAACGCTGATGGTGCTTCCTGAAACGCGAGATACCGGGGATGAGCGCCAACGCCTGCCCGAAGCCAAGGCTCCACGCGTCGCGGTCTTTCGAGTCGTCGATCGTCCGTTGCCCGCGGGGAATCCAAATGGTGGCGACCATGACCACACCCATGAAGAACATGGCAACCGCCACCGCCTGAGGCGTGTCGTTGATCTCCTCCAGGCGCGACTTGAAGAGCAGCCCGAGCACGGCGGCAGGAATCGTCCCGATGATGAGCATGCGAAGCAGTCGTTTGCCCGTGTCGGTCCAGCGGAAGACCTGGGCCAAGTCTCGCCGGAAGTAGACGAGGACGGCAACGAGTGTCCCCAGGTGAAGCACCGCCGATGTCGCCAATGAAGGCGCGTCTCTCCCCAGCAGCTCGGGTACGAGCACGAGGTGGCCGCTCGACGAGATCGGCAGGAACTCGGTGAGTCCCTGGATCAAGCCCCAGAACGCGGCTTCGATGACTTCGGTGTCCAACATCGACGGGAGACTAACGGCAACAAGACGCCTTGGCCTGTCTGCAGGGCGGGATCAGTCTCCTACGGTGCAACCAGCACGACGAAGCGCTGATCGATCGCAGCCGCGGCCACCGCGGCCGCCAATTCGCCGGGAACGGCGGTCAATCCGGTGGGTTGAGAGACGAACCCATCCTGGGTCGCGGCGGCTACGACAACACCTTCGACGGTGGTCGACGTATCGGTGAGGACGATCCGCACGGCCGTTCCCGGCGCCGGGTTGCCTGGGATCGGCAAGGGCACCGCCCACCAGTCTTCCGGGATCGCCGTCCCGTTGGTCAGGTCGCCGGGGACAAGCGGCTCGCCGGGACTGAGGTCGCGGGCGGCGATTGACGTGGTCAGATCAACATCGGGCAGAACGCCGGTCGGGACGTCTCGCCACTCGAGGAGGTCTTCACCGATGGTCTCACCTGCCGTTATCGCCACGGCGAGATAAGGATGTGGGCGGGTCGGGGCGTCGCTGAGGTCGATCACGGCAGCTGCGGTCACGAGCGCGGCGGCCACGAACCAGCGGGCGTAGGGAGGTCGGCGCAACCAGAACACGACTCGAACCTATCGGAAACACAGGTGAGGGAGAAGAGGGTTGGAGGACCCTCCCCGGATCCCCCCCTCCCACGAGGGGAGGGAGGGAAGCATCCCGCAAGCAGGGGGAATGGTGGGGGACTTGCGTTCAGCCGTCCGGGGAGGGGATCAATGACCTGTGTATTCTGCACCACACAACCGCGCAGCGTAGCGCGCTTGCGACGGAGAATGGTCCCTAATGTTGGGATTGACGGAAATAGAGGCGGCTTTGATCCCGCAGGTACCCCTCGACCGACTGATCGACCACATCGCCGCTCCTCTGCTCCCATGGCCGGCGGCCGGGAGTGTTGCTCCCCCTCGATACCTCATTGTGACGCCTCAACGTCGATCTGGGAAGGACCACTCGTCATGATGATGCGGCCGGACTGTCCACGCCAGAGGCTGCTGCAGCTTCGATGAGTCTCCGTACCCCGTCGCGCAACGTGCCCAACGACGTGGCGAACTGGCGGAGAACCTCTTCATGAGTGACCGGCGGGAACTCACCGATCACACCGGCGTCGTAGTCGGTGACCACTGAAATGTTGACGTAGTCCATTTCCATTTCGCGTACCAGCGGCACCTCGGGAGCCTGCGTCATGTTGATGACGCCCCAACCCTGAGTTGCGTAGTAGCGGCTCTCAGCTCGCGACGAGAACCGCGGCCCATCGATAACGACCACCGTCCCGCCGTTGTGCACCGTGCCCCCGGCGCCGCGCATGGCTCCGACGGCGAGTTTGCGCAGAGAATCGGTGTACGGCTCGGCAAAAGAGAGGTGGCGGGTCTCCGGTCCATCGAAGAAGGTCGTTTCGCGCTGCGTGGTGCGGTCGACCAGTTGATCGCAGACGACGAAGTGCCCGGGCTCGTAGTTGCGAGTCAAGCTGCCGACCGCACACGGACCGATGACGCTGGAGACTCCTAGTTCGTTCATCGCCCAGACGTTGGCTCGATATGGCACCTTGTGGGGCGGATACTGGTGGTCGCGTCCGTGGCGGGGGAGAAAGGCAACATCCACGCCGGAGATCGCACCCACGGTGACCGGCGCGGCCGGTTCCCCGTATGGTGTGCTCACGTTCAGTTCGCGTGGCCGGTCGAGGAACTCGTAGAACCCTGACCCACCGAACACGCCGATCATCGTGCAACCCCTCACTGAGATCTGGCCCAATGGTACCCGCGCGATGGCGCCCGCCCCGGGAAACATCCAGCAGCTCCGCCCCGGCGTGGCGAGACCGGCTCTACAATCCTCGCTCTGTGGCAGCTGTCATCGCCTTTGTTCTTGCCTACCTCATTGGAAGTATCGACTTCGGGGTCATCGTGCCTCGGGCGATGGGGATCGACATCTATGGGCACGGCAGCGGCAATCCCGGAACTTCAAACGTATTTCGCACTGTCGGCAAACGAGCAGCCGCCCTGGTCCTCATCGGCGATCTGCTCAAGGGTGTTGCCGCTGCGGCCCTCGGTGCACTTTGGCTCGGCGAGGTTGCCGGATTTGCCTGCGGATTTGCGGCAGTGCTCGGCCACGTGTTCCCCGTTTGGCACGGCTTTCGCGGCGGCCGCGGAGTCGCCACCGCCATTGGTGCCGCCCTTTGGCTGGCGCCGCTGTTCGGTCTAGTCCTCGCCGTCGGCTGGGGCGGGGTCGTCGCCGTGACCAAGACCGCCTCGGTCGCATCGATCGTTGCGATGGTGCTGTACGTGCCCGGGTTCGCCGTGACCGGGCATCGCGGTGCCTCGTTGTGGTGGGCTGCTGCGTCCGCGGTGCTTGTCCTCGCCAGACATGCGTCCAACATCCGCCGCATCGTGCTCCGTCAAGAACGGACGGTGAGTCAGGCGTGAGGCCGCTTCCCGAGATGCAGTCTGAAGTACTGGCCCGGACGCCGTTGCTTCCCATCCAGGCTACGGCCTTGCGCGAGGCGCTCGGCCTGGTGCTTGCGACTGATGTTGTCGCCGCCGACGACCTTCCCGCCTTCGCCAATTCCGCAGTCGACGGCTACGCGGTGCGAGCCGCCGACGTGGCCGCCGCACCTACCACCCTGCCGGTTGTCGAGGAGGTGGCGGCGGGAGCGGTGTCCACTGCGGACCTCGTCCCCGGAACTGCCATCAAGATCATGACGGGGGCACCGATCCCGGTGGGTGCCGACGCGGTGGTGATGATCGAGGAAACCGAAGCCTCCGGCAGCGACGTCTGCATTCTGACTCCGGTCGAGGTCGGGGCGGCGGTGCGACCTGCCGGCGGCGACGTCAAGACAGGGACTCTGGTGCTCGAGGCCGGGACCCGGATCGGGTCGGCTCACCTTGGAGTGCTGGCCTCGCTTGGTGTCGCCTGGCCCGAGGTGCGGCGGCGCCCGGTGGTCGCCATCGTCTCCACCGGTGACGAGGTTGTCCCGCCCGAGACGGAAGCGCTGGCCCCGGGCAAGATCCGCGACGCAAACCGATTCCTCCTCAGAGGCGCCCTCGAGGAGTTGGGGGCCGTCGTTGTCGATCACGGGATTGTCCCCGACGATCCTGCGGCATTGGCTCGTGTGCTCGGCCATGCAGCTCGCGGGTCCGACGCAGTAGTCACCAGCGGCGGGGTTTCGATGGGCGAGTACGACGTGGTGAAGCTCGTGTTTGCCGGCGCTACCGATGTGGCGTTTCACAAGGTCGCGATGCAGCCTGCCAAGCCGCTCGGGTTTGGGACACTCGACGGCACCCCGTTTTTTGGGCTGCCCGGGAATCCCGTTTCGGTGATGGTGGCATTCGAGCAGTTCCTTCGTCCCTCGCTGCTGTCCGCCATGGGAGCCCGAGAGTTGTTCCGCCCCCGGGTGCGCGGCGTGATGACCGAGGCGGTGCGGACCGATCCCGCCAAGGAAGTGTTTCTCCGAGCGGTTGCGAGCTACGGGCCGGATTCCGGTTGGCAGGCGCGGCTCAGCGGCGGCCAGTCATCGAACGTCCTATCCGCCCTTGCCGCAGCCGACGCCTTTGCGGTGGCGCCGGTGGGCATCGGGGCAGTTGCCGCCGGCACGGAGGTCGATCTCGAGATGTTCCGCTGGCCTGCCACGCGGACGAAGGAGCAGGTGCTCAATGAGTGACGGATTTAGTCACCTCGATGCCGAGGGCAGCGTCCACATGGTGGACGTCGGCGGCAAGGAGATCACCCGGCGGAGGGCTGTTGCCGAGGTAGTTGTGACCATGGACGCCGCGGTGCAGGGCCGGCTGTTTGCGGGCGACCTCCCCAAGGGGGATGCCCTGGCGATGGTTCGGGTGGCAGCGATCATGGGGGCCAAGCGCACCCCTGAGCTCGTCCCTCTCTGCCATCCGATTTCGTTGGATGCGGTGATTGTCGACATCGAATCGATCGACGCAGGCGCACGGATCGTGGTGACCGCCACCGTTGCCGCCCGTACCGGTGTCGAAATGGAGGCGATGACCGGTGCCGCAGTCGGTGCGATTGCCCTCTACGACATGGTCAAGGGACTTGATCGTGGGGCCGAGATCGGACCACTGCGACTGTTGTCCAAGTCGGGTGGAAAGTCCGGGGAGTGGCACCGATGAGAGCCGCCGTCATCACCGTCAGTGACCGGGTCAGCCGGGGAGAAGCCGAAGACCTCTCCGGTCCGTTGCTGGCCGAACTGCTCGAAGAACTCGGTTTTGATGTCGCCCCGGTTGTGGTTACGCCTGACGGCGAACTCGCGGTGCAGGGTGCGTTGGTGGCGTTGGTGGACGAGGTGGACCTCATCGCAACGACCGGCGGCACAGGCTTTGCGCCCCGCGACCTCACCCCCGAGGCGACCCGGCTCGTGATCGATCGTCCCGCCCCGGGGCTGGCCGAAGCGATGCGGGCGGCGACCTTCGGGGTCAACCCTCACGGCATGTTGTCCCGCGGGGTTGCCGGCATCGCAGGACAAACCCTGATTCTCAACTTGCCCGGCTCGCCCAAGGGCGTTCGCGAGTCACTCTCCGTAGTCGGTCCGGCCCTCCGTCACGGCGTCGAATTGCTCATAGCGCCCGAAAGCGACCACAATGCGTGAAACTTCCCGGCTGAGTCGCGTAGATCCTTGGTGGACGCGCGCGCAGGGCCTACGCTTCCCCTGGCGTACGGAGTAAGGGACCTATGCAAATACTCGCCTTTATCTTGATCGGCGGCATCTGGGCGGCATTCTTATTGCCGTCGTTCTTTGAGAGCCGTCGCAAAACACCGATCAGTACGACCCGCAACTTTGCCAAGTCGACTGCGCTCCTGGCGTCGGTCTCCTCGGCAGCCGGGCAAGTGACGGTCGCGCGCCGACGGACACTCGACCGTCGCCGGCGTCTTCTCATCGCGCTCGTTCTTGGTGCGGCGATCAGTCTCGCGGTAGCTGTTGTCCAGGGCAGCACGACGTGGCTGTTCGTGACCTTGGCCTTTGATGCCGCCATCGCCGGCTACATCGGCTATCTGGTGCACCTTCGCCAGCAGCGTGCGTCCGCACCCCGCGTTGTCCCGATGGCACAGGGCGAGCCGCAGCTGGCTGAGGAGCCGCAGCGCCACACCGTGCGCGTCGTCAACGGATAGCGGTGACCGTGCCCGACCGCGAGCCGGTCGCTCTCGAAGCTCTCGAGCAACAAGTTCGCGCCGAGCTCGACGAGAAGTACGCCGCTCGGGAACTTGCCCTGAAGAACTGCCGCCCGATCATTCGTGGGTCTGCCAACGCCATCCGCGCCCTGCACCGCGGCGAATCCGAGACCGCCGCGGAGCTCATGGCCGAGGTCCGGGTGCTGATCCGGGAAGCGGAAGCTCCGCTGACCGAGCACCGCGACATTTACTACGCCGGGTTCTTCTACGACGCCGTCAAGGAGTACGCCGAGGCGGAACTCACGGCGGCGCTGCTGAATCATCGGCCACTTCCTCTACCGAGCGAATTGGGGGTCGACGCCGTTCCCTACCTCAAAGGTTTAGGCGAAGCCGTAGGGGAGCAGAGGCGTCGCCTGCTCGACCAGCTTCGGCACGGCCAATTGGAGGATGCCGAGCGGACCTTTGCCGACATGGAGGTCGTCCACGATCTGCTGACTGCCCTCGACTACCCCGATGGCATGACCGCTGGTCTGCGCCGCACCACCGACGTGGCTCGGGCGCTTATCGAGAGATCCCGCGCCGACCTCACCGCCACCATCGTTCAAGAGCGGCTCCGTCGCCGCCTCGACGAGCAGGCTCACTGACCGACCGGCGGCCGGCGCTGTCGTCGTCAACGCGCACGGCCGCTACAATCCGGCGCTGCCCGGGGGTGTAGCTCAGCCCGGCAGAGCGCTACGTTCGCAACGTAGAAGTCACGGGTTCAAATCCCGTCACCTCCACGCGGACTCGCCGTAGGCGAGTCCGCTCGCAGTTCGCTTCGCGTACTGCGGCTCGGTGGAAGACGTCACTTCGAGGGTCGAGCCCTGTTCGGTGTCGACCCTCGAGGCCGTTTGGGGGGTGGTGTTTTTGCCTCGCGTCTCTCTTTGGTCAGATCAGCGCCGTAGGAGGGCGCGGCGGAGGAGGCGAGTCATCGATTCGACGTAGCGGTCGTCGCTCCAGTCCAGTTCGATCACGAGTTCGCGCCAGGTGTCGAAGTGGGCAACCGCGTACAGGGTGGCGGCGGCGTCTTCGACGCTCCATCCCTCGTCGAGTTCGCCTCGTTCGGCGAGGGCCTCGACTATCGCCCGCAACGTTGCGTGCCGGAACCGCATCCGGTCTCGCCACGCCGCACCAAGGGCCGCGTCTTGGTGCTGGGTTGCCTCGAGCACTTGAGCAACCGGGAACACCTGGGCCCAGAAGGTGGTGTTGAGGCGCATCGTCGCCTCGAGTAGCGCCGCCCCGTCGGGGGCTGAGTGCACCTCGGCGAGCGACGCGCCGAGGTCGAGGGCCTCGTCCATGTGCTGGACGAGCGCGACCAGCAGGCCGGACCGGTCACCGAAGTGCAGGTAGATGGCCTGCCGCGATACCGAGGCCCGAGTCGCCACCTCAGAAAGCTTGAGTTGTGCACCCTGCTCAGTGACCAGTTCCCAGGTGGCCTCCAGGATTCGGTTTCGCGTTGTCGGATCCCCGTACGAGCGCGTGGTTGACATTATGTAAACCTCAGATCTACTGTGATGGTTGACACAGCGTAAACCATGCGGCTCGGGAGAATCGGCAATGTTCCACGAAGACTTCTCAAGGGCTCAAGCGGCGGCGCTCAACCGCTATGGAATTACAGCGGAGGACCGTTGGATCGAAGCCCCGGTCGTCGATGGGCAGGCTCACGTCCTCGTCACCGGCGAGGGTCCGCCGGTTGTCGTGCTCAATGGGATCGGCGTGCCCGCAGCCATGCTGGCGCCGATGATGGCCCATCTCGACGGCGTCAGGCAGCACGCGGTCGACCTGCCCGGGTACGGGTTGACCGACACCATCCCTGCCTTCGCCGACAATCTGCGCGCCAACGCAGTCCGCTTCCTTACCGAGGTGCTCGACGGACTGGGTCTGGACCAACCAGTCGTGGTCGCCAACTCGCTCGGGTCTCTGTGGGCAAGCTGGCTAGCGATCGACCAGCCCGACCGGGTCGCCGCCCTGGCTCACCTTGGGTGCCCGGCCATCGTGCTCGACACGTCCGCTCCCTTGCCGATGCGGCTGCTGTCGGTCCGTCCGCTCGGCCGGGTGATGATGAAGCTCCAGCCGCCGTCGCAGCGCCAAGTCGAGCAGCTGGCCAAGATGGTCCACGAGCACCCACTCCCGCCCGAGATAGCCCAGCTCATCCTCGCTACCGAGCGCCTTGACCATTTCGAGGACACCTTCCTCGCCATGCTCAACCGGCTCTTGAGGCTGCGCGGCAACCGTCCCGAGCTCGCCCTGACCGCCCACCAACTGGCCCGCATCCAAGCGCCTACGCTGCTCGTGTTCGCCAACGACGACCCGATGGGCGCTGCGCCGATCGGCCAGCGCATGGCCGACGCCATGGTCGACGCCGAGTTGCACACAGTCGAGGGCGGCCACGCCCCATGGCTGCACCATGCCGAACAGATCGCGCCGCTGCTCACGGCATTCCTCGAGCGGGTCAGTCCCCCCGCGAGCAACTGAACTCGATCGCGAACGTGCGGCGGGCGCGTCGAAATCTCGGCTCTGTCGGTGGCGGTCACCGCACAAACCCGTCCCAGACCGTCCGCACATATCACCCTTTGTGGCTTGGAGGGGTGACGTGGTTCACCAAGAGGCTCGAGTCCGGTTCGGCTTCGAGGCTCTCTACCGTTTGTGGGTTGTCCTGTTTGCTTCGCGTTTCGGTTGATTCGGTTCTGGGTGGCCGGACTGGACGCCGCTTGCTGCGCGGTGCGCAGGGTCAAATCCCGTCACCCTTGCGGGGGAGCCAAGGCGGCGAGTTCAGCGGGCCTCCTCGAGCTTCGCAGAGATGGGTCGATGGTCTCTTGACGGTGGCCGCTTGGGAAGCAGACGATCGATAGGTGGGGTGAATCACTCCCACCGCCTGTGACGCCTTCGGACGTTGCACGTGTCGTACCGTGATTCGAGTGTCGGGTTGAGAAGAGGGTGCAGCCCGTGAGAATGTCGGCTGAAGAATTGGAGCGCCTAACTCCGGCTTCACGTGATCGATACGTCGATTTCCTGCGGGCGTTCAGCATCGTGGTGGTCGTGATCGGCCATTGGACTATTGCGTTGATCTTCCGGGAAGACCAACGCAGGCATCCGACGATGAGCAAACCGAGGAACGGCCGGTAGCTCACTAGGAGAATATTGCGCAGCCCCCTCTACCTACGGGGTCGGTCTGCGGGCCTTCGCCCAGCGATTCACCCACCGAATCGAACAGAGAGCCGGGACAAGAGCGACACCCAAGTGAACGGCCACCATCCGGCCGAGAAGGATCGTTCCATTCCTAGTTGCGGTCGTGGTCTCGGGTTTCCACGAACCTGCTCGATCCTTCGCTTTCCGGGTCTCTGCGGTCGGCGCCCAGCGCGAAGCCACCTTTTGCCCCTAGTTGGCCGACGAGGAGTCGGTGGAATATCCGAGGACTGAAGCGACGGCGCACGCAAAGGAGCGAACCATGCAACCGGCACAATCGTCCCCACCATTTGGCGGCCTCCCCATCGGCAAACCGCGATCAGTCGGACTCACCATTCTCGTGGCGATCGTGACTCTGGGAATCTGGACGTGGGTCTGGTCGTACCTCAACGGCGAAGAACTCAGAAATTATCGGCGCGACGGCCTCGGTGGGATTGCCTACTTGTTGCTCACGATCTTCATCTCTCCGGTGACCATGTTCCTAATGGCCAACGAGGTGGAGAAGCTCTACACAGACGCGGGGGAGCAGCCTCGGATCACCACCCTTTGGGGCCTGTGGTTCCTGCTGCCCCTCATCGGCAACATCATTTGGTACGTCCGAATCCAGAACGCAATCAACACGTTCTGGCAGGCACGGGGTGGCACCATGAGCCCCGGTCTCGCTTGACCGGACCGCACCGGGCTCATCCCGATCCCATGGTCAACGTCTAGCACCAAGGCCCCTCGCCTCATCGGCATGAGCTGAGGGGTTCGCGGGTGTGGCGCTGCGGGCAAAGGTGTACTACGCCAAACGGGATCATTCGCCGCAGGCCCCCCGGGTCGGACTAATAGTCGTAGGCGTCTCCGGCCAATGCGGCACGTTCCTGTTCGGTCATCTTCCAGCTGCTATTCACCCGCCAGACGCCATAGGAAATGAGGCCGAGGGGGATGGGCAAGAGGTAGGTCACCGCTCTGAACAACAGGATCGCGGCTACCACTTGAGCGCTCTTTTCATCGTCGAGGCCGATCGTCATCACGGCCGCGTACCCGAGTTCCACGACGCCAACGCCGCCGGGTGTCACAGGGAGCGCCGAGATGAGCCGAACGAATGCGAACGCAGCGAATACCGCGATCCAGGACAGGTCCTCCGGGGAGACGCCGACGTGGCGGAGCGACACGAGAAGCACGAAGTACAAGGAGATGTGGCTCATGAGCGTGGCCGCCGTGAGCCACAGCCAGCGGTGTTTCAAGAGGCCGATGGTCTGCGTTCGGAACTGCGAGGCTCGCTCCGGCCAATCTTCGACCGCCGGCTTGCGAACCAAGCGCCGTCCCCAGTCGACCACACGTCCCACGCCGCGACCGATGGCCCGAGCCAGCCGATCGCTGCGCAGCAGCAGGGCAAAAAGAACCACGGCACCGATCAGAACGGCGATTCCGATGGCGGCGGCGAGGAGTCGAGATGCCGTGATCTCGCCCTCCAGAGCCAGCAGCACGAGAGCCAACACCGGCATGCCTAGTTTCACGAAGTTGTTCCAGATCCCGGTCACAACCGCCGAGCGCCCAATGGCGGCGATGCGGAAACCCCAGGAGGTGAACATCGCAATAGAGACCCCAACGCCGATGGCCCCGCCCGCAGGCAGTGTGTTGGATACCGCGGTCGACGCCTGATTGACCACTGCAGCCTCTCGCAGCCGAAGACCTGGCAGAGCTGCGGTCAATACGAACCAGTAGGTGGCAAGATTCCACAATCCGAAGACGACGAGAGATCCGATCTCCGTTGGCGCCATGGCGCTGATGGTGTCGAACACGTCGCCGTACTCGGCGATCAGCGGCATGACACCGGCAAAGATCCCGACGACGATCGCCAGCGAGATCAGCGCTTGAGTGACCCGTTTCCATGGGAACCGTCTGTGACCATCGGGTTGCGGTTCACCCGGCCGCTGCGGTTCTCGCCTGGGTGCCGGTATTGCGGGGTCGGCTGGGGCTTCACCGCTCATTCGAAGCCGCGATAGCCGGCGTCACGCGCCAACTCCCGGAGTTCCTCCATCGGGTACATCCCGATCGCTGCGGCGACGTCACGATCCACGGATTGGGCGCCCTCGCCCTCGGCATCGAAGTCGTAGCGGACGCAGCCGCCGGGGAACGTGTAGAACCAGCGAGCCCGGTACAGCGGATCGTCGGCGTCGTGCTCGATTGCATCGAGGGCTTCCGTGGTAGTGAGACCCGACTCTTCATCTTCGCCCGGCAGGCGGAGGCTGACGGTTGCCGTGGCAGCGTCGGAGTCATCGACTACAACAACGGGGCGCCCGGCTTCGTGGGCCGACGCGATCCGCTCTGAGGCGGAGCTCGAGGAGTCATCGATGCCGGCGACGACGAATCGTCCCTTGATGTTGTTCCCATTCATCAGCGCCGCCACCGTGGAGGCGTGCGCTCGGTGACGATCCGCCACGGGGACGATCACGACCACGAGTTCCGAACGTTCCTCGAGAACCTCGATCGACAGCTCCGTGCCTGATTCGTCGGTGTTGACGGTCGTGGCCGCACCGACCTCGCACGAGGGAAGCAGCGTGACACGCAGGAAGTCGTCGCCCATTCGATCGGAATCGAGTGTGAAAAAGGACTGATCGCTGCGCGCCCTTACGTCCTCGAACTTCCAGCCGGGAAGGAGCGCCACGACGCAAGGGAGGTAGTCGGTGCCGGGAACCGATTGCGCCATCAGGACGACGGTGGTCGAGGCATTGACCTGCGAGAGGTCACACTCCGGCACCGCGCGGCCCAGTTGTTGGTCTGCACAGCCTGCCGCGAAGACGACGATCACACCGACGACAACGATGATTCGACGCATCAGATGAACCCCGCTCCGCTCAGGTTGTCCCAAACGAAGGACACGAGCATGAGGATGGCGAGAACGGTGATCGCCGTCATGCCAATCCGGCGTCGGCTCCACCGCTGGATCGAGATACGTTCGCGTTGCGGAGCCATCGATCGGAAGCTCTCCATGAGATCGACCCGGCTGTCTCGACGGTGAACCCGCAACAGGCTACGAGTCTGGGAAGGGATGCTGATGCTCTGCGATGCTGCAAACGCCTCGGCAATGTCGTTCGGTGAGAAATACCCGAGCGCGCGCTCATAGACCCGATCGGGATCTGAGCTGAGAGCGAGGACGAGCATCATGTTGGCGAGGTCAACCGCCTGCCGCCACGGGCTGGGACGAACCTGCCCAAACGCCACGTCGATGAGAACCACGTGTCCGTCGCGAACCATGATGTTCGCCGGCTTGAGGTCCCGGTGGGCGAGTCCTGCATCCCACAAGTTCCGGATGACTGCCAGGCCCTCGTCGATCTGCTCGTCCGTGAGCTCAACTTCGCTGATCTCCTTCGCCCCGTCCAGGAACTCCGTCACGATCAGGTACTCGCGCTCCGGCGTGATCTCGACGAATCCGTAGGGCAGTGCGCACGGAACTCCGGCGTCTCGCATGACACGCATCATGTAGTCCTCGTACTCAACCAGGCGGCGCACCGAGGTGAAGCGGACCTCATCCTCGAGCGAGCCGTAGAGAACGGTGCGTCCCCACTTGTACCAACGGTCGGCACGCAGGTGGCTCGAGGCGTAGAGCTTGGCAAACACCATCGTTGCCTCGGTCGCAGTCCCCTCCCGCCGCACGTTCAATTGCAGGGGTGTCGATCCTGCGCTCCCCTCCAGGCCGATGGGGCCGAGGTAGGTCACCTCCATGTTCAGCTGATCCTGGACGGCATGCTTGATCGCCTCACCGCGACGACCGCTGACATCGAGGTGGGCGCTCTTACCCCTGGAGTAGCTGACGGGGAAAACTCCGTCGGGCACAAATAGCTTGAAGGTCACGACGGTTATCGCGATTGAGATCATGACGGCAACCAAAGCGTCCGAAGGGTGATCGACACCGAGGTAGAGGCGGGCGAAAGTCACGAGGAGAAGTACCACGCCACAACCGACGAACCACCAATGTCGCCACTTCCCCTTGGGGAAGAGCGAGTAGCCGATGACCCCGAACGTTGCCGCCAGGGCCGCGAGGGGCTCGGAGGGGTGGGCGTAACCCTCCCATGGAGCCAGGATCTCGACGAAGGGCCGGGGCCGAGCTATCGCGTTCGCCATTGCAGTGGAGACCAAATCCACCACCAAGAACACGCCGGCGGCCGCCACGAGGTGCCGCCATCTCTTGTAGAAGATGAGGGCGAGAATGGTCGACCATCGAATGACGCGGATAGCCACGTTCGCGGTCAGCAAATTGACGACTTTGAGCACCGCCGTCGCTGCGTCGGTGCGCATGTCTTCCAGCCGCAGCATCAGCCGGAGGTCCTGTCTGGTCCACCAATCGGCAGAGCCGGGAAGGGCGAACAACAATGCCCATATCACCAGAGCGGAAATGGCGATCGCCAGCCAGAACGCTCCCGTTGCCCTGAACTCTCGGGGGAGAGGCTCTCGTTCCCCAGATGGACGCCGACGCCGCCCTGCGACTCGAACGTGTCCGATGCGCACGACACGGCGTTGACTGATGCCGCTCAGATCCGAACTCGGCATGTCCGGATTGGTCGGCACCGAGCCTGACGTCTCCTGCGAGCCTCGGCCGATCGGCGATCCTCCTCGTATCTCTCATCCTACGTCGAAGGTGCACAACCGCGGTAGCCTCAGGGAACGATGTTTCATAGAGTGCCGATGCAGCAGACGGCCGATCTCGATGAGGTCGCTGACCTGGTTGCCGCCGCCCCGGGCTCGAACATCGTGGTCTTCGATGCCGACAACACGCTTGTTCCCCAGGGAGCAGCCTTGGATGTGTTCCAGGTCGAAGTCACCGCCGCCATCAAGCGGTTTGAGTCGCTGCCGTCGGTCGACCGAGTAATCGTTCTCACCAATGGACCGGAGCGAGGAGTGCCCGGCATGATCTACCGCGGCAACAAGCCCTGGACGACGCGACGTCGCCTTGGCCTCGACGAGGCATCGGCAGCGATTTGGGTGGTGGGGGATCAGATACTGACCGACGGTGTTCTGGCGTGGCGCTTCGGCGCGACGTACGTCCAACTCGTTGTCGACGCAGGTGCCGAGGATACGAGGCAAGCCGTGATGCGGTACACCGGTCGAGCCGTTGCAGGGATGCTCTTCCGCCCCGCCCCGCGTCGGTGAGGCCGAGCCCCTGCTGAAGCGCTGAGGACTGCGAGGGGCTGGATCGGGGTCGAATGGCACTATCGACGTTGACCGCTGCGTCGCGAAATGGCGGGAGGCGGGCGTGCCTCTTGGTCACTATGCGCCGGCAGCGGCAGACAGCCGATTGCGCCATTTGGCTTCGAGAGTCACACCAGAGGGCTTTGAAGGAGCGGCATGACTGGATCACAGCATTCACCCACCGACGACACCGACTTCGTTCCCGAGAAGACCTACGGTCTTTACCGGTTCGTCAATCGCCACGCGTGGTCCATCGCGGGCATCCTCGTCGTCTTGGCGGCGGTACTGAGCGCGCTGTTCCCCACTCTTGCTGCCGAAGAGGAACCCTCATTTGATCCGAAGGGACCGATCTACGACACGAGGGATCGGGTCAACGAGGTGTTTGCATCGAGTTCATCGGTTCGCGACGCCATCTTCATCGTCGAGAGTCCGGACGGTGGCGACGTGCTTACTCGGGATGCGCTGCTGGAGTTGAAACAGAACCAGGCCGGCCTCCTTGCCGACGCCGAGGCTCAGAGCCACATTGCGACCACCTTCGATCGGGATCTCGGGATAGAGATCGTCGGAGTGTTCTCGGTCGCCGATGCCGTCGACGCGGCGTTGCCCGGAGGTCTCGAGGCAGCTTCTGAAGCCGACGTGAAGAAGGCCCTTGCCGACCTCCTGGCCGATGACGCTCCCACCAGCGGACTTCGCTTCCTCCTATCCCCAACGTCAACCGGTCGCGAGCCGACGGTCATCGGCGACGAGACCATCGTCATTTGGGAGTCGCCGGCGTTCTTTAGCCGGGTCATATACGACATCGACAGCTTCGATGCTCCGAGCGAAGAATCCTTCGGCGAGGAAAGCAATCTCGATGCCGAGGCGTGGTTGCGCGATGTTCAGATCGCGTTGCGCGGCGACCAACAGTCGGTTACGGCGATCGGTCTTGCCATCGACCAGGGGCTCATCAGTCAAGAGCAAAGCGAGTCGGCGAGTCCGTATCTCTTGGGCGCGGTCGCCCTCATTGTCGTGCTCGTCGGCGCGCTGCTGCGTTCCTATTGGGCAGCGATGATGGTGGCCGCCGGCCTTGGCGTCACAATGATGCTGTACAACGGGGCGAACGCCCTCATGGGGCTGAAGACCAACTCCCCGCTGTTGATCATGATTGTGCCCATCGCCTTGATCAGCTTTGGGGTCGACTTCTTCATTCACGCGAGTGGTAGAACCCGCGAGATGCAGGTCATGGGCTATTCGCGCGACCGCGCCTATCCGCTCGGCTTGACCGCGGTGTCGGCTGCCTTGATGCTGGCGGCACTCTCGTCGGCGGCTGCCTTCCTCTCCAACGCGGTGTCGGGCATTCAAGGCATCATCGAATTCGGGATTGCGGCGGCGACCGGGCTGCTTCTTGCCTACATGATCCTGGGGTGGGTCACGCCAAAGCTGCTGCTTTCCGTAGAGGGGCGACTGGGACCGCGGCCCGCGGACCTCAGTCATCTCCGGCTGGTGAGCCAGAAACTCGGGTTCATTGTGGCGTCCCTTATTGCGGGAATTGCCGTGACTCTGGCCATCGTCTTCCCCTCGATCGGCTGGATCCTGTTCCTGGTGTTCCTGGTCCTGTTCATCTACGTTCCCTACGTACTCACCCGGCGGCGCAACCAACGCGCTGCCGAGGCTGGTCGACCGCTCACAGAATCAGTGAAGGGTGCAGGTCACGGCTTCAAAGCAGCCGGGTCGACCGTGCACTTCGTGGCCAGGTGGCGAGTCATTACCTTGCCGGTGGTCGGATTGCTTGCAGTGGCTGCGCTGATCGGTGCTTCTCAGGTCGAACGCGGCTTCGAACTCAAGGACTTCTTCTCCTCCAAGACAGACTTTGTCATCAGCATTGACAAGTATGAGCAGTACTGGGGGAGTGGCGGGGGTGAAGTCGACTACGTGTATGTGGAGGGCGACCTCACATCGCCTGATACCTTGATTGCTCTCGAGACCACTGAGGCCGCCATTGCCGCCTCAGGCGGAGAGTTCACACGAGATATCAACGGCGAAGTTGAGTTCTACCCAAATGCGGTGCTCGTGGTTCGCCAGGCAACGGCATCTGCACCGATGCGTGCCGCCATCGCCGCGGACACGGGAGTCGAAATCACTGACGCCGACGGAAACGGGCTCCCCGACACTCGTGAGCAGGTTGCCGCCATCTACGAGTATGCAAAGAGCAACGACGTCGTCAACAGCGACGGGGCCGTGGTGTTGACCGCCGGTCAGATCGAGACGTTCCTCTTCGTCGGGGACGGAACGCAGGCCACGTGGGTGGCGACGGGTATCGCAACGTTCACGAACGACGAGATCATTCTGGCCGGGAGAACCATCCTGGAGGACGCTGCGGCGGGCCTCGAGCCGCTCGTGGCCGGTGAGGACGTTGCGGTCTCTGTCTCCGGAGGTGCCATCACCATCCAGGATTCGATGGACAAGTTCGTGCAGTCGATGCTGATATCTCTGCCGATTGCCGTACTGCTCACGTCGGCGCTGGTGTTCATCACGCTCTTTTTCATCTTCCGCCACTTCGGGCGACGTATGGCATCGATTCTGAAGCGCTCAGCTCGCTATGCCGTCATCTCGATGGTGCCGATCCTGCTCGTTGTCGCCCTGGTCTACGGCTTCATGTACCTCGTCGGGTACAAGATCAACCTGATCACGGCCACGATCGCGGCGATTTCGATTGGTGTCGGCGTCGACTACGCAACCCACTTCACCGTGCGATTCATCGAGGAATTCGAGAACGAGCCGAGTCGCTTCCCCGCGCTGCGGCGAACCGGGGATGGCACCGGGGGTGCGCTGGCCATCTCAGCGGTGACGTCGATGACCGGCTTCCTCGTGATGGCGTTGGCGCCGATGCCAATGTTTGTGACGTTTGGCGTGCTCACCGCCGTCATGATCGGGTGCTCGTTGATCGTGACGTTGCTGGTGCTGCCGAGCCTCCTGCTGCTGGTCACCCCGTCCCGCAAGGGCGATGAGAGAGAGCAGATGATCGTGGACGTCACCCGAGGTGGCGAGTTCGAGTATGACCCGCATGCACGTGCCACGGCAGCCCGCGACGCAGACGACGGAGGCTGATGCTGGCTGCTGGAGCTCCGAGGCTGCTTTTGGGGCTCCAGCACCAGTGCGAAGAGTCGAGGTCGATAATCGTGAGGTGGACATCCGTCGGGAAGAGCGTGAACCAGGTTGGCCGCGATTGCCTGGCGTCGGCTACCCGGGCGAAGTCTCCGCTGATGAGGCCTGGATTGCGTTTGCCCCGTTGCGGTCGAAGTACGCCCCCACAGGCTGCCAGCTCAAGTTCTGGATCATCGCCGCTCCAGCCGCTTGGAGCCGG
This sequence comes from uncultured Acidimicrobiia bacterium, assembly GCA_963821095.1. GTDB lineage: Bacteria > Actinomycetota > Acidimicrobiia > Spongiisociales > UBA5794 > CAVPHV01. The sequence continues at coordinate 166,055 of CAWGCJ010000020.1, forward strand.
GATCGGGACGGGTTCCCAGAGATCAGCGATTCCCCAGACGCTCCCAAGGACGTGGTCGGTCGTCTGAGTGCGGGTGTCTCTGTTCGACTTTCGTGCCGACACCGTGTCCGACGGCCGGCGGCGGATCAGCAGGACCCTAGTTGGGGCATCCCAGCACGACCTCCACGATCTCCCTCATGTCGGATGGCAGCCAGGGCATGTCGGTGAAGACTTCCCGGGCCTTGGTATCGTCGAGATCCTGTTGAACGATACGGCAGATCGAAATGAGCTCTTCGTCCGCGGCTCGAGCGGCTCGGCCCTCTGCTGAATTCCAGCCCTGCCAGTGATCGCTCAATGTGTCGAACGAACCGATATGCGCCGCCAGCGCGGCTTCGGCGGCGTTCAGTGTGGCGAAGAGCCCAATCACGTTGTCGTGCAATTCGGCTGCTTGATCGGGTGCGTCGAGAGCCTCGAGGCCTGCGAGGAATCTCTCACGAGCCGCAAGTCGCTGGTCCCAGTAGTCCCGGGCACCCTCAGGCGTTGGGGTTCCAGCCACCCACTCGGCGTCCAGCGTGGCGATTCTTGCCTGCACCTCAGTGATGAGTCCCTCGGCCTGGCCTGCGTATTCCTGCGTCGTGAGCCCGGTGCCGCCGCATGCCGCGAGGGTGAGAGCCGGGCAGGCGAGTACCAAGGCAGTGATCACAAGTTTGGGGGTTTTGGCGGTCATCCTCATCGCGCCGAGACCTTCCCGCCGTCCGACGTCTCGATGCCGGAGATGTCTCCCCCACAAAGCACGGTCAGCTCTGCTCCGTTGGTGACATCGCCGGTCGCCGCACCCGTCGCACAAATCCGAATCTGGGCACCGTCTGCTGCGTCGACAATCACGGTGGTGGCCTCGAGTGTCTCACCGTCGATGCGTCCGCCACCATCGGCCGACAAGGTGATGGTTCCGACGGTACCGATCACCTCGACTCGAGCTCCGTTGTTGGAGACGATGTCGCCCATGACGGCAACCGTGCCTGAGACATTGAACCCAGTGGATGACGTGACTCCGCCGGTGCGATCTGGCGAAGTACGCAAGGTGCTATCGGTCACTTCGGTGGTCAGGAATTCCTGGAGATTGGAATCGGCGGTTACCGCCAAGACCACGTCACCGATGGCGGTCGGGTCGACGGTGAGGATGACCACTACTCCGTTGTCAGCATCAATGGCATCGAACTGCGAAACAGTGCGGTTGTCAGTGACAACGTCACCGTTTCCTTCAAGGGAGTCGTCACACGCCGCCAGCGTCAACAATCCCAGGATGATCAGCGAGGCCGTCCGCTTCATCGCTGCTACCTCAATCGCTGCTGTTGACTTCGGACCCGCTTCGAACCCGCCGTCCGTCGCGTCCGCGAGTTCCTCGGCCGCCTTCTACGCCAGTCGCCCGCTCATCCCAGACTGCCCGGGCGCGTCACCGGTCGGCTAGAGGCACAAGACCGTTGTGAGCGATCATCCCGCCGGCGACGCGAGATCCCCTGCGCAATCCCTTGGTGGTTCGGCCGGTTGGCCCACATCTCCCGCGTTCAGACTGCGTGTGACGTCTAGGTCGACCCTTCCGAGATTGCCCTGCCTCGAAGACACCCTGGCGAGCTAGTCGACGGCGCTCCGGTCTGCCTTCGTGGACTCCTGCTGGGGTGCGTATTCTTTCTCTTTGGACGTAAGGGTTTGATCGGGCGAGGAGAGCTGGAACGTGGCGGAGTGCGCAACACGGTTTCGTGCCGGCGGGCTGAGTCGGCGCGACCTCCGAGCCCTCGGAAAGTCGCTGCGCAAGACCGTCCGGCGCATTTCACACGCGGGGTGGGTGGCGCCGGCCGATCGCCCCGACCCGGTTGCTCTGCTGCAGGCCCAGGATTCGATTCGAGTTCCCGAGTTGGTGCCGATCCGCTACGGGCGGATGCTGGAATCGCCGTTTGCCTTCTATCGTGGCTCGGCTGCCGTCATGGCCGGTGACCTGGCCGGTACCCCGGATATCGGGGTCAATGTCCAGGCGTGCGGAGACGCCCACTTTGCCAACTTTGGAATCTACGCCTCTCCGGAACGCCGCCTCGTATTCGACGTCAACGACTTCGACGAGACGACTGCGGCGCCCTGGGAGTACGACCTCAAGCGTCTGGTTGCCAGCTTGGTACTCGATGCCCGGGATGCCGGGTGGGGTGATGCGGTCGGCCGCGAGGCCGTCGTCACCGCAGTGACGCGGTACCGAGACGTTCTCGAGCGACTCGCCGAGTCGACCACACTCGAGATCCAGTATGCCCTCATGGATGAGGAGCGCTTCTTCCGGGAGAAGCCGGACCGCAAGGTCGCCGAGCAGGCGCGGCTCCTGCTCGCCAAGGCCCATCGCAGGACCAACCGCCAGGCCATGCGCAAGCTGGTCAAGAGCGTTGGCGGCGTTCCCCGTTTCAGGGTGGACCCTCCGCTTCTCACCCGCCTCCCGCCCGCCACCGAGGAGCGTTTCCACGATCTGATGGAAAGCTATCGGAACACGCTCCAGGACAACCGCAAACACGTATTCGACCAGTTCCACTTCCGCGATGTGGCTCGCAAGGTGGTCGGCGTCGGCAGCGTGGGTCTGCGCGCCTACGTGGTACTGCTCGAAGGGCGCGGCTACCCGGACCCGCTGGTTCTTCAGGTCAAGGAGGCAACCTCGTCGGTTCTGTCGCCCTACGTCGGGCGGAGCGGCTTTGGCCACCACGGCCGGCGAGTCGTTGTCGGGCAGCGACTGATGCAGGCGATCAGCGATCCCTTCCTCGGCTGGGCCCCCATCGGCGGCCGTGACTTCTACGTGCGTCAATTGCGCGACCACAAGGGCCCAACCGTGCGGGCCGCCGACCCGGCCGTGCACCTTGCCGAGTGCTCCATCATCGGTGGGACCCTGGCTCGGGCCCACGCTCGGTCCGTCGATCCTGCCCTCCTGCGCGGCTACGTAGGAACCGGCGATCGGTTGGCCGGCGCCCTGGTTTCGTTTGCGCTTGCCTACGCCGATCAGGCTGAGGCAGACCATCATCGGCTCGAGACCGCGGCACGGCGCGGCCTGATTCCGGTCGAGGCCGGCATCTAGCTGCGGTCCCTCCGTGATACTGCCGTCTCGAAACTTCCGTACTACATTCTGGGTTGTGCCGACCACGCCAAGAATCATTTCGCTTGTTCTCGCCGGTGGCGAAGGCAAACGGCTCTACCCGCTGACGCGGGATCGGTCGAAACCGGCGGTGCCGTTCGGCGGGATCTATCGGCTCATCGACTTCGTGCTCTCCAACCTCGTCAACGGCGGCTACCGCAAGATCGCCGTGCTGACCCAGTACAAGAGCCACAGCCTCGACCGTCACCTCGCCCTCACGTGGCGGATGTCACCGCTGCTGGGCAACTACGTCACACCCGTGCCGGCCCAGATGCGTCTCGGTCCGCATTGGTTTTCCGGATCGGCCGACGCGGTCTACCAGAACTTCAACATCCTCACCGACGAGCGTCCCGACCACGTGATCGTCTTTGGCGCCGACCACATCTACCGCATGGATCCCCGCCAGATGATGGCGCAGCACATCGAATCAGGTGCCGGCGTGACAGTGGCCGGGATCCGGGTTCCGATCGAGGAGGCATCATCGTTCGGGGTCATCGAGGCCAAGGCGAGCGGTGAGATAGCGTCGTTTCTGGAGAAACCTGCGAAGCCCAAGTCACTTCCGGGTGTTCCCGATCAGGCGTTTGTCTCGATGGGGAACTACATCTTCGACGCCGAAGTGTTGCGCGACATCATCACTAGAGACGCCGAGAAGGGCGAGGCCTCCCGCCACGACATCGGTGGCGACATCATCCCGGCGTTGGTAGATGAGGGGGCTGCCCGGGTCTACGACTTCAGCCACAACGAGATCCCCGGCCAAACCGAAAGGGAGAAGGGGTACTGGCGGGACGTGGGAACCCTCGACGCCTACTACCAGGCGACCATGGACACGATTTCGGTGGACCCGATCTTCAGCTTCTACAACGCGCTGTGGCCGATCTACACTCACCGCCCACCGTTGCCTCCGGCGAAGTTCGTGTTCGACCAGGATGGCCGCCGTGGTGGCGCCTACGAGTCCGTGGTCGGCGCCGGTGTGGTGGTCTCCGGGGGTACGGCGCGACGCTCCATCCTCTCGTCGGAGGTGCGAGTCCACTCGTTTGCCAACGTCGAAGACTCGATTCTGATGAACGGCGTGGATGTGGGGCGGCGCGCGGAGGTGCGGCGCGCCATCATCGACAAGAACGTCGTGGTGCCCGAGGGCGCCCAGATCGGGGTCGACCTAGACGCCGACCGTGAGCGCTACACGGTCACCGACAGCGGCCTGGTTGTGATCGGGAAGGGCGACCCCATTGTCCCCTAGACAATGGGGCGCCATCGTCCCCTAGACAATGGGGCGCCATACTCCGCTGAGCGGTTGTGCCGTTCTTTGACGCCGTCGCTGCATCTGGTTTCGCGGCTTGTTGGGTACCCTCTCGCCGGTGAGACATTCGACGACGCGGAAACGGTGCTTTCCCGCCCACTTCTTCCTGGCGGCCACGATGCTGCTGGGTGCCTGCAGTGGGAGCGGCGGCGGTGCTGCGACGACCACGGTTGCCGTGACGACGGCTCCGTCGACGCCACCTGCCAGCACCGTGGAGACCCTGGCCCCTGGGCTGGACCAGACGGTGGTCGATCGGCTGAGTGCCGAGATCACTGAACTGTTGGCGACCACCGAGCAACTGCGCGGCTTGGACTTCGTCGTTGAGCCGACGCTTAGCTTCCTGCCCAGGGACGAGTTCACCATCACGGTGCAATCCGAACTCGAGGCCGACCTCGTCAAGATGGATCCCGCGACAGCCTTCCGTCTTTATCGCATGCTGGGCTTGATCGGGTCGGGCGACGATCTGGCAGAGGGCCTCTTCCTCGAGATGGCTCAGGCGGCTGTGGTCTACTTCGACCAACAGGCAAATGAACTCCTGGTGGTCGGCGACACCGCCGAGTTCACTCCGTACCAGCGCAGCACCGTGATCCACGAGTTGGTGCACACGTTGACGGAGCAGTACTTCAGGTCGGGAAGCACCCTTGCCGAGTTGAAGGCCGACGGGTCGTTTGATCACATCGATGCCTACCGAGCCCTGGTCGAGGGCGACGCCACCTATGTTCAGTTCCTCTACCTTCAGGGTCTCTCCAGCGAGGATCGGTCCGATGCGGCGCTCGAAGCGCTCGAGTCGGCGCCGGCAGCTCTCGAGGGTGCTCCGGCATTCGTCAGCAACGAGGTGGTGTTTCCGTTCGACAGCGGGCTCGAGTTTGTGACCGCGCTCGTGAGGGGAGGGGGTCTTGCTGCCATAGACCGTGCGTACATCGACTCTCCCGCGTCAACCGAGCAGGTCATCCACATCGAGCGGTACCAGGGCGGCGAAGCGCCCCGCAAGACCAATCCGGTTGAAGTCGACCTACCCGGCTACGAAGAGGCTGCCGCCGCCGTCTGGGGTGAGCTGGGGATGATTCGGCTACTCACCGGCATCCTCACCCCCGGCTTCACCACTCAGACCGCCGACGGCTGGGGAGGCGACTCCTTCCTGGTAACCGTGAATGAGAGCGACGTCGCATTTGTGTTGCGCTATCGGGGCGACACCGAGGACGACACCATCGAGGTTGTCGAAGCCCTTCTGCTGGCAGCAAGGGACCGGATGGGCGCGGGTGACGGTGTGGAATCTGGGGGCGGGATCGAGTTCTCCGCCAATGGGCCTTACGTGTTCATCGATCGGGTCAACGATGGAGTGCTGTTCATTGTGGCAACCGACACGAGCACCGGCCGGGCGATCAGGGACCAGACGGACGTTCCCTGAGGGTCTTCAACTCGATGACGGCGGGCGATACGGTGTCACCGTGACGCATCGGGCGCGCCAAAGAAACCGGAAGCTGACAGAACGAATGCGCCGGAAGGGCGCGACGGGAGATCAGCCGCGGCCGGCGTTGGGGCGACGCCCGTGGTTCGCCTTGGAACGGCGGGCGCGAAGTCTGCGACGCTTTTTCTTGGCCATAGCGGGAGCGAGGGTACCACTCAGGGCCACATCGGCAACCGGCCCCGGCTTTGTGATGCTGGCGCCGGGGTGGCGGTGCGGCCCCGTCACCGTCGCTGCGACGGCCCGCCAGCGACGTCGCGGGCTGCGCCCCCGCCCCCTCGGCCGGATTTTGCTGCTCAGGGCGCGCTCGGTTCACGGGTTCGGATTGGTCGAGGACCTGGCCGTCGTGGGCATCGGGCGGGACCACCGGGTGTGTGCCGTGCGTGTGCTGCGTCCGGGCCGCATCGTCACGATTGCGCGATGCCGCTGGATTCTCGAACTTCCGATCGACCACCCGACCCCTGCCGTGGGAGTTTGGGTCGGCGTGGCTCGGCTCCGTCCCATCCAGGGACCCGGCAACCCCGCCTAAGCTCGCCCGATGCCGGGCACCCTCATTCTCTGTGCGACGCCGATCGGGAACCTCGGTGACGCACCCCCTCGGCTGGGCGAAGCCATCGCAGACGCCGACGTTGTTTACGCCGAGGACACTCGGCGCTCCTACAAACTGCTCCATGCCCTGGGCGTCGAACAGACCTTGCGTTCCTACTTTGCCGGCAACGAGGCAGAGCGGTCGTCCGAACTCGCCGGCCGCCTTCGGGAAGGCGCCACAGTCGTTCTGCTCACCGACGCCGGAACCCCGTCGATCTCAGATCCTGGGTTGAGTGCGGTCAACGCAGCCATCGCAGCGGGAGCCGCCGTGACCATCATTCCCGGCCCCTCTGCGGTGACTGCGGCGCTGGCCGTGTCAGGCTTGCCGACGGAACGGTTTGTCTTCGAGGGCTTCCTACCCCGCAAGGGCGGCGAGCGCACCAGCAGGCTGACGGCGCTTGCCAACGAACCACGTACCGTGGTGTTGTTTGCGGGCAAGGGCAAGGTGGCGCGCGATCTGGCCGACCTCGCAACAGTATTGGGGGAAGACCGTGAGATTGCGGTCGCAAGAGAGCTCACCAAGCTTCACGAAGAAGTGTGGCGTGGGACGTTGGGCGACGCAGCAACGCGATGGAGCGAGACCGTTGCGCCGCGCGGCGAATTCACCTTGGTCATCGCGGGCGCGGTCGAATCCATGCCGGAACCGGATGATCTCCTCGAAGCGGTTGCCCACCTCGAGTCGGTGGGGACCTCGCGATCGGAGGCCGTGCGAGAGATCGCAAGCCTCTACGGGGTATCGCGCCGAGAGCTCTACGAGGCAGTGATCAAAGGCCGAGCCGGCGCCTGATCTCCGCTTCGATCTGTGCCGCCTCTTTGCTGCCAACGTCGGTGGTGAGTTTGCGCTCCCACTCTGCGACGGCGTTGCGATCGAGTTCGAAGATGTATTCGCCGACGGCGACGGTGGCTTCGCGCTTACGCAGGATGATTTGGTCCCCCTCGACCGCGATCGCGAGCTCGTCGCCCTCGTGAATGTTGAGAATGCGGCGGGTTTCCGCCGGAATCACGATGCGACCGAGGTCGTCGATCTTGCGGACCATGCCGGTGTCCAATTCCGTACCTCCAGTTTCGGGCGAGCGCGGCCTGTCCCCGTGAGGCCGGTCTGTCTGTAACGCATTTAATAGTAACCCCGCCCGTTGGCATGTGAGGCCAAGGGTTTCGCGGGGGTTTGCCACCCCGGTGGTACCATCGCCCGGCTCGTGACTTCTCTAGCTCACCCTCCCAAGCACATCCTGGTTGCCGTCGCCTGGCCCTATGCGCAGGGATCGATGCATCTCGGGCATATTGCGGGCGCCTACCTTCCGCCGGACATCTTTGCTCGGTATCACCGAGCGATTGGTGACAAGACCCTGATGGTCTCCGGCTCGGACGTGCACGGCACTCCGATCACGGTGAAAGCAGAGGAGGAGGGGGTCACACCGCAGGAGATCGTCGACCGATACCACCCCGAGTTCCTCGGCCATTGGCGGGACCTGGGCATCGATTTCGACCTCTTCACCACAACCGGCACGGACAACCACCGGAGGGTGACGCAGGGCTTCTTCACGAAGCTGCTCGAGAACGGCTACCTGTACCGCAAGACGGTGCAGCAGTTCTTCGATCCTTCCCAGCAACGGTTCCTTCCCGACCGCTACATCGAGGGGACATGCCCGCACTGCGGCTACGAGCATGCCCGTGGTGACCAGTGCGACAATTGTGGCCGGACCCTCGACCCGGTTGACCTCGTCGAGCCGCGCAGCAAGCTGTCGGGGACCACACCAGAACTGCGCGAGACGGAGCACTTCTACTGGAAGCTCAGTGCCCTCAACGAGCCAATGCTCGAGTGGCTACGGTCCCGGGAGGGGTGGCGCCCCCATGTGCTCAATTTTGCCGTCGGCATGGTCGAGGAAGGACTCCACGATCGCGCCTTCACCCGCGACCTCGATTGGGGGATCCCACTGCCGGTGGACGACCTCGGGCCGGGGAAGTCCATCTATGTGTGGTGGGAAGCGGTGATGGGGTACTACTCGGCACCGCAGGAGTGGGCCGAGCTGCAGGGTGACCCTGAGGCGTGGCGCGCCTGGTGGGAGGACCCCGCGGCGGAGGCCTACTACTTCGTTGGAAAGGACAACATCCCGTTCCATGCCGTGTACTGGCCCGCGCTGTTGATGGGCCACGGCGACCTCAACCTTCCGACCGATGTGCCGGCCAATCAGTACGTCACGTTTGGGGGGAGCAAGGCCTCGAAGTCGCGCGGTGTGGGCCGTTCCCTGCAGTGGTACATCGACACCTTTGAGCCTGATGCGCTCCGCTACGCAATCGCGGCGTCGTTCCCAGAAACGAACGACACCGACCTCTCGGACGATGAGATGGTGCGGCGGGTCAACGATGAACTTGTCTCGACCTGGGGCAACCTCGTCAATCGGGTCGTTTCAATGACGCATCGCTACTTCGATGGTGTGGTGCCCGAGGCGGTCGATCTCACTGCAGCCGATACTTCCTTGCTCGACGGCATCGACGCCATGCTGGCCGAGGTCGGCGAGCAGATCACTGCGGTGAAGCTGCGGGCCGGGCTGGCGACCGCGATGGCGGCTGCTTCCACCGTGAACGTCTACCTCAGCGAGCAGGAACCCTGGAAGACGGCCAAGACGGATCTCGTCAGGACGGGTACGACCCTGGCGGTGGCGCTTGACGCTATCAGCGGACTCGCCGTAGCCCTCGCCCCGTATCTGCCGTTCACCTCGCGGACCGTGCTCGAGACGCTCGGGTTCATGGTGCCGGATGCTGGGCCACTGTGGGTGTGGGAGCCGGTGCCGGCCGGGACGGAGCTTGGCCCCGCCGAACCGCTGTTCCGCAAGGCAGAGCTACCCGACGACGAGGAGTAGCCGTGGCCCTTCTTCGTTGGGTCGACAGCCATTGTCACCTGTTCATGGCGGAGGAACCCGCCGAGTTGCTGCTCGAGCGAGCCGCCGCTGCCGGAGTGGACTGGCTACTTGCACCTGGGATCGACCTCGAGACATCGCTGCAGGCACGAGCCCTCGCCGAGCACCATCCCGACCGGGTGTTGTGGTCGGCCGGCCTGCATCCCCACGACGCAGTGCGTTGGCCGGACGAGGGGGGCCGCATCTCGGCGCTGGCGGTTGACGCCGCCGCCGTCGGTGAGATTGGGCTGGACTTCTACCGCAATCTGTCACCCCGCGAGCCGCAACTCGAGGCGTTTCGGGCGCAACTGCGGCTTGGCGCCGACCTCGGCAAACCGGTCATCATCCACTGTCGTGACGCCTTCAAGGAGATCCACGCCGAACTGGAGACTGCCGACCTCGGCGAGCGGGCCGTGCTGCACTGCTGGACCGGTGGGCCGAAGTGGACGAAGCGGTTTGCCGAGATTGGCGTGACCTTTTCGTTTGCCGGTCCGGTGACGTACGAGACTGGAGACACTGTGCGCCGCGGGGCAGCAGTGGCGCCACCGGAACGGACCATGATCGAAACCGATACGCCATATCTGACCCCGCCGCCCAATCGCCGACTGCCGAATGAGCCGGCCAATGTGGTGCGAGTCGGCGAGGCACTTGCCGAAGTGTGGGGCTGTGAGGTTGCCGACGTCGCCGAGATGACTGCGGCGACCGCCACCCGGGTGTTCGGCGGTCCTTCGTGACCTCGGCATCGGATCGGCCGGCGCAAAGCCGGGTCGAGATCGTTGCGCTGCTGGATCGCCACGGACTTCGGCCGCGCAAGAGACTCGGGCAGCACTTCCTAGCCGACCCCAATATCGTGGAGCGGATCGTTCGGCTGGCGGAGTTGGCCCCCGGAGACCGTGTTCTCGAGGTCGGCGCCGGCACCGGAACCTTGACTCGGGCTCTGGCGGCGACCGGTGCCACGGTGGTGGCCTACGAGGTTGATGCCGGGTTGCGGCCGGTGCTGGACGAGACGCTGATGGGATGTGACGTTGACCTACGTTTCGAAGATGTCACCCGAGTCGACCTGCCGGCCCGACTGACGGGTGGTCCGTGGACCATGGTCGCCAATCTGCCCTACAACGTCGGTACTCCGCTGGTGCTCGATCTATTGCGGACGGCTCCGCGGATCGAGCGGTTCGTGGTGATGGTGCAGAGCGAGGTCGGTGACCGTCTGGCGGCACGTCCCGGATCCAAGACGTACGGCCTGCCCTCGGTTGTTGCCCAACTCCACGCCGAGGTACGGGCCGGGTTCCGGGTGCCTCCCCAGGTTTTTGTCCCCGCCCCCGACGTTGACTCGCTGGTGGTTGTACTCGAACGCAAGCCGGCGCCGCCCCGGACTGAGGCGGCGATCGAACTGGCAGCTACCGCCTTCAATCAGCGCCGCAAGATGCTGCGCCGTTCGCTGGTTCCGGTTCTGGTGGACCCGGAGGCCGTGTTGGAGAACGCCGGGATCGAGCCAACGGCGCGAGCCGAGGAACTGGCCCCCGGGGACTTTCTGCGACTGGCCGAGGCGGTGAGGTGATGCGGGCGCTGGCGTACGCCAAGGTCAACCTCTCGCTCCATGTTGGTGCGGGCGGTGGACCCCGACACCCGGTCAGCGGGCTCTTCCAGTCGATCGGGTGGGCCGATCGACTGACCCTCGAGCAGGCTGAGGAGGACGTGATTGCCGGCTCGGAGGGGCGTCCGGTGGTTGCCGGTGAGGACAACTTGGCGTGGCGAGCCGCCGTTGCCGTTCGTGGATTGGCTGAGGCCAAGACAGCCATGGCGCTCACTCTCGACAAGGAGATACCGGTGGCGGCCGGTCTTGGTGGGGGGAGCGCCGACGCCGCAGCGGCGCTGGCGCTGGCCGGTCGCCTGTATGGGGTCGGGCTTGAAGCACAGGCCACCTTGGCGGCGACTCTCGGGTCGGACGTTCCGTTTTGCCTGGCCGGCGGCCTGGCGCACGTGAGCGGCACCGGGGAATTGGTGGAACCACTCGAGCCTGCCGGCGGATACGCCCTTGCCCTTGTGGTGCCGCCGGTCGAGGTCTCCACCGCTGCGGTGTACTCGGCGTGGGATCGGCTCAACGGGCCGACAGGCCCACCGACGGGAGGCAGCGACCTGCCGCCGGCGTTGCGCGGCCTCGGACCACTGCGTAATGACCTGTATCCCGCCGCAACTACGGTGGCCCCCGAGATCGATGAATGGCGCGCCGAGTTGGCGAGCCGATGGGGCCGGGCCGTCATTCTCACCGGCAGCGGGCCGACGCTGTTTGCGTTCTTTGTCGATGAGGCGGAAGCCGCCGCTGCCCTCGAAGCTGCGCCGGTTGGTGCTCGCGCCCGGTACGCCACCCGACCGGTCGGCCGGGGATGGGAGTTCGTGGAGGCCGGTGACGCATAGGTGGGTTCTGCCGGGAGGTCGTACGAGGTGGGAACGCGTCGATGTGGTGCCGGCACACTCAGTACCGGCACCACACCGATGGGTTGGGTCCTCGATCAGGTCAGCCGCGAGCCTGATGGAGTGACCGCTGGTAGGTCGAGCACTCACCGACCTGGTCGGGAATGTCGTCGAAACCGGCCGCAAAACCGTCGGGGCCGTTGAATACGGCACACCCACCGGTAAAGGAGCCGAGCTGCGCCTCCAGGTCTGCTCCCTCGAGTGCCGGCCCGTGACTGTGTAGTGCCACAACGACCTCGGCCCGGCGCGGGTTGGAGAGCGCCACTGGATCGGCCAGCCCCGTCTCCGCTTTGCCCGAATGCGTGGTATCGCCGGTCTCGAGGCTCCCCGAGAGCCTGACTCGTCCGCTGTTGCGTACGACGGCGCCGTCAGCCCAGTAGAAGTCGGCTGCGGTGTCTGCGTTGAATACGTCCGCAGGAACCGAACACGGGTCGGTGGAGCAGGCTTCAGGATTGTTGAACACGATGAGCCAGAGCGTCACCACATCGCCGGGGGTGGCACCGCGAGCCCGGATTGATGCGGTGATGGAGTCCGAGTCCCGCACCAGCTTCGAGTGGCCCACCGTCGTGTCGTCCCACCACCATGTGGCCGCCGCCCGGCTGCGGTCCTTGGCATGATGCCCGCCCCTTCCGGCGTATGCAGAAGCCGAAGCAACCGTGCTCAGCAAGAGCAGCAGCGCGAGGCTCCCGACGATCGTTGTGCGTATCTTCTTCATGTCTTCCCCTCCTTTTGTGTTGCCGGTAGGTCCGGCCTGGCCAGCGTATGGGGCGGTGTCGTTGCCGTCATGACCAGAATTGACCATTTGGCGGGGCCGACGGGAATGGTCAATCGTGGTCATGCACCACTGCGGCGGGGCATGTAGGTTCGCGAGATGGACAGTTCTGTCGCAGCTCCGCTCCCCGTGTGGCTTGATACGTCCTCGGCCGGTCCGTTTGTGGGGCGGGCCGACGGGGAGGCCAGGCTCGACGATGTCTGGGACCAGGCCTCTGGCGGTAGACGCCAGGCGGTTCTTGTCGGGGGGCCCCCCGGCATCGGGAAGAGTCGCTTGGTGGCGGAGGCGGCCTCGGCGGCCCACCGCAAGGGTGCCGTGGTCGTCCACGGCATCTGCTACGCCACTCGGGCGCGACCTTTCGAGCCCTTTGTCCAGATCTTCGACCAGCTCAACGACGTCTATTCGGACGGGGACGACACCGACCACGTTGCCGAGATCGCCTGGGTTGCGCAGGCCATGTCTCCTCTTGACCCTCAGCAGGCGGGTGGAAGTGAGGCCGCCAGGCGCCGCGAACTCTTCAGCAGCGTCTCCTCCGCGCTGCGTCGCGTGGCCGACCACCAACCATGTGTTGTCGTCCTGGACGACGTGCACTGGGCAAGCGAGCCGACACTCGAGCTCCTCAACCAGGTGGTTCGGTCGCTTGATCGCTCCCGTCTGCTGCTCATGATGACGTTCCGGACGACCCAGCCCGAGCGGAGCGAGACTCTGGCCACGACACTCGCTTCGCTTCAGCGGCTTCCCGACGTAACCAGGCTCGACCTTGGTGCGCTCGACCGGATTGCCGTGCGCGAATACGTGAGAGTTCGGGCAGGCCGCAGCGTGCATCTCGTCGATCAGGCGGTCCCGCTGCTGCTCAGCTGGACCGGGGGCAACCCGTACTACCTGTCGGAGGTCTGGGAGGCGGCCATCCAATCAGGCGGAGCTTCGTCGCATCCCGACACGCCACCGACAATGGGCGACGCGGTGCGTGACCGGCTGATGGCCCTCGAACCCGACGCTCGGCAGGTAGTCCGCGCCGCCGCCCTCTCGGTGCCCCTCACAGACCCGGACGTTCTGGCCAAGGCACTCCACCTCGACGTCCGTGACGTGCGCTCCCACCTCGACGCGGCGGTGGCCCACGGGCTCATGGTGTATCTGGCCGGTTCGTACGATTTTGTCCACGACTTGGCACGCCGTGCCATTGAAGCCGATATGGCTCCATCGCAGCTTGCCATCCTCCACGGCGAAATCGCCGACGTCCTGATTGCCATCGGCGGTGACGATCCCCGAAATGCCTCGAGGATCGCGCCACACCTGGCAATGGCCGATGCCCGGATGGTTGATGCCGTCGAGTATGCATCACGAGCCGGTGGCTTCGCTGAACGTGCCCTTGCCTTCGAGGAAGCTGCCGATCACTTCGATGGCGCCGCAGCCCTGGCCCACGACCCCGAGACCCGGGATTCGCTCCTGTTGATGGCCGGGCACAATCGGATGCTGGCAAGCCAGTACGAGCTTGCCCTTGCGACCTACCGGCTCGTATGCAACTCGACCGATCCAGACAAACGGGCGAGGGCGGCGATCGGTTTCGCCGAGGCGACCTGGCGGCCCGGCAGGCTGGGCCACGAGGCCATCGCCCAGCTGCGCCGGGCTTTGGATGGCGGCGGGGCCGACATGGATCTCAGGCTCCACACGGAGCTGGAGGCCCAGCTGGCCCGGGCCTACGGTTACGCCGGGTCGCCGGGGGTCGCCCGCAAGATCGGTGAATCCGCACTGCGCGCCGCCCGAGGGATCGGAGACGACGCTCTCCTCGCCATGGCCTTGATCGCTCCCGGCTATGCGTCCCCCGCAGTGGAACAGCCCGACCTCGATCGCTTCATCGAGGCCGCGGCATTGGCGCGACGACTCGACGACGTCGACCTGCTTGCCCAAGCCACCTTCGCTCAGGCCTCCACCTCGTATGCTCTGGGCCAACGAGACACGTGGCATCAGGCGGTGACAGAACTCGACACGATTGCCGAGCGCACCGGACAGCCGTTCCACAGAGTCGCACTCGCCAATGCCATGGCCTCGTTGGCGTTCCTGCGCGGCGAATACGACCAGGCGCTCGGCATCGTCGACGGAATCCTCGAACACGCCCAGGTGTTTGTTGGTCGCGACCGCGTCGACGGTCTCCATGGGTCCGCGTCGTTTCTGATCAGGCGCGAGACCGGCCTCGACAAGGTCCGTCCATTGATCACCGGCGACCCCGACAGCGAAGTTGGCGACTGGCCGCTTGGGCTGCTCGCCATCTACACCGAACTCGGCCTTCGACGCTCAGCCGCTGCGGTGCTCGATCGACTGATGGACTCGTCGCTGCCATCCACGGCGGCAGGGAGATACGAAGGCGCCCAGGCCGTGTACCTGACCGAGGCGGCGTGTGCGCTCGGCCACCGCCCCCACGCCCAGACCCTGTACGAGGTGCTGTCTTCCCGCAGCGGAACCAATCTGATTTCGGGGTTCTTCGTCAACGTCTTCGGGAGCGCCGACCGGTATCTCGGCATGCTCGCCGGTGTCCTCGATATCGAGGCGCGAGACCACTTCGACGCCGCGCTGGAGATGGACACCCACATGGGAGCGACTCATCACCGGGCGGAAACGCTGGCGAGGTACGCCGAGTATCTTCGCGATCGGGACCCTGACGAGTCGGCGCTTCTGGCTCAGGAGGCCCACGACCTGGGAAGGCTCATGCGTAGTGAGCGGATCCAACGTATTTCGCGGCCGCAAGCACCGGCCTCTGAGTCCGTTCTGACTCGCCGCGAGACGGAAGTGCTCGAACTCATCGCCCGAGGATGCTCGAATCGTGATATCAGCGAGAAGCTGTTCATCAGCGTCAACACGGCAGCCAACCACGTGAGGAGCATCCTGATCAAGCTCGACGCCGAGAACCGCACCCAGGCCGCCCATATGGCCGCGGACCGAGGGCTATTGGACCGCTGACTCGATCTCGGTCACGACGCCCTCCGGCATGACTTTGCCGGAAAGCTCGACGATGGCATCGGCGGGAAGTCCGGCGTTCCTTGCCGCCTCCCTGAGTGCCTCGGGATTGGGAGACTCGTACACACAATAGGTCTTGCGCCGATCCGCAGATAGGAACGAGTACAACCACCGAACCTCGGCATCGGCATTCACTTCTCCGACGAACTTCGCGACCTCCGGCGTGACATCCAATTGTTCGGCGTAGTTGCGCTCGACGATGTACAGCGGCATGGAGACCCCTCTCGAGACTGTGGCTCAAACGTACACGCCGGCCGACAACCGTGTGCTTTCGGCGAAACCGAGGAGCATGGCCCTGCAGTCTCCTACAATCGCTCCGCGCGGTTGGGGTTTCGGCCTTGACCCGCGGCCATCCGATGGGGGGTGGTGTAAGTGGCAGCACAAGTGGTTTTGGTCCACTCAGTCCGGGTTCGAGTCCTGGCCCCCCAGCCAACACAGGCATTTTGCGCTCGTCGACACCCTGGAGCCGTGTTCCCAGCATGAACGTCATTGCCATCGTTCTCGCCGCGGGTAAAGGGACGCGAATGGATTCCGACCTGGCCAAGGTGCTGCACCCCGCCGCGGGGAGGCCGCTGCTCGCCTGGGTCCTCGATGCGCTCGGTGGCGTTGATGTTGACCAGACAGTGGCCGTGATCGGCTACCAGGCCGGGGCGGTTGCCACCTTGCTGCCGGACGGGGTTACGGCAGCCGTCCAGCATGAGCAACACGGCACCGGCCACGCCACCCAGGTGGGCCTCGCCGCCGCGGACGTTTCACCCGACGATGTCGTTCTTGTCCTGCTCGGCGACATGCCGCTGATCACGGCGGCGACGTTGCGCAGCGTGCTCTTTGTGCACCAGCAGACGGGAGCTGCTGCCACCCTGCTCTCGGTGATCCTCGAAGAGGACAGCGCCTTCGGCCGTGTGTTGCGCCGGGACGGCCGCGTCGTCGGGATCGTCGAAGTACGTGACGCCACACCGGAGCAACTCACGGCGCGCGAGATGAACACCTCGGTGTATGCCTTCAATGCGGCCCTCCTCACGGCGGCGCTCGACGAGCTGAGTCCCGACAATGATCAGGGTGAGCTGTACCTAACCGACGTCATTGGAATTCTGGTTGCCTCCGGTCACGAGGTGGCTGCCGTGGTGCTCCCCGATGTGAACGAGGCGCGTGGGGTCAATACCATTGCCGAACTAGGGGCTGTTTCGGCCCTGTTGGCGGACAGAGCCGCCGGGTCCGGCACAGGAGCCGGGCCGTGATCGAACGGAGCGCCTCGGGATGGGACGGATCCCCGATTCCCGGCTACGCTGCGCGGCGGCGCGGTAAGGCACACCGGGAGCGGCATTGATGGAGATCACAAGCCGGAAGCGATTGATGGTGTTCTCGGGGTCGGCAAACCCCGGTCTGGCGAGAGAAGTCGCCAACATCCTCGGCACCGAACTGGGTGACGTGGAGCGCTCCGTGTTCGCCAACGGCGAGATCTACATCATGTACAACGAGAGCGTACGTGGCGCCGACTGCTTCGTTGTCCAAAGCCACACCCACCCCGTGAACTTCAACGTCATGGAACAGCTCATCATGATTGATGCGCTCAAGCGCGCATCCGCCAAGCGGATCACCGCCGTTGTGCCGTTCTACGCCTACGCCAGACAGGACAAGAAGGGTCGGCCTCGCGAACCGATTTCGGCCCGCTTGATGGGCGACCTGTTCGTTGCAGCGGGCGCCGATCGGATTGTCTCGGTCGACCTCCACACCGGCCAGATTCAGGGCTTTGTTGACGCGCCGTTCGACCACCTCACTGCGTTGCCGGTCTTCGTCGAATACCTCACCCGGGGGCTCGCCGGCCCAACGACGATCGTGTCG
Organism: uncultured Acidimicrobiia bacterium; assembly: GCA_963821095.1. Taxonomy (GTDB): domain Bacteria; phylum Actinomycetota; class Acidimicrobiia; order Spongiisociales; family UBA5794; genus CAVPHV01. Next base: position 183,536 of record CAWGCJ010000020.1, read on the forward strand.
CCCGACGCCGGGCGGGTCAAAGTCGCCGCCAAATACGCCCGTCATCTCGACGCCCAGGTGGCCTTTGTGCACAAGCGCCGCCGCACCGATACCCGCAATGAGGTTTCTGCGCTCGAGGTCGTTGGCGATGTCGAGGGGCGCCACTGCGTGATCGTCGATGACATGATCGACACGGCGGGTACCGCCGTTGCCGCCGCTGAACTCCTTATGAGCCGAGGCGCCCTCGACGTCAAGCTGGTGGCAACCCACGGCGTGTTGTCGGTCCCGGCGGTGGATCGACTCAAGAACGCTCCGATCACCGAGGTGGTCATCTCCAACACGCTGCCGGTGCCCGACGACGCGGTCGATTTCGACAAGCTCACCGTGCTCTCGATTGGGTCGCTGCTTGCCGGCGCCATCAATGCCATCTTCACCGATGCCTCGGTGAGTGAGATCTTCCAGGGCGAAAACACCTGATGCCGCGGCCGGGACGGTCGCAGCCGGACGCCCGGAGAGGCGGGGTACCGTGGACCGATCCCAGCTAGCCGAACGGATCGCAGCGGCGATCAACGAGGCCTATGGCGACTACAGCTCGCAGTTCGCCAAGATCACGCGTCGAGCTGGAGACCGCTTCGAACACCGCGACTGGCACGGACTCCACGAGGACACCATCGAGCGACTCGATCTCTACACCGAGTCGGTCGACCAAGCGGTTACGGCCGCGGAGACCCTGGCCGGCGGCGTCGGACTCGACCACGCCACCTGGGAGGCCGCACGGATCGATTGCGCCCGGCCTTTTGACGCACGACCTGATCGCGAAATCGCCGAGACGTTCTTCAATTCGGTGACCCGCCGCATATTTCAGACCGAGGGCGTTGATGCTGCTATCGAGTTTGTGCATGCGGCTGAGCCCATCAATGGAGAGCCGGATCTGGTCGTCTACGAGCGCGTCGGCTACCTCGAGGACCTCCTGGTCTCCGTGCTGAATGGGGTTGGCTGGGAGGCGCGCTGGTCCAACCTGAGACGAGACGTGCGACTCGCCGCCGCCGAAGTGCTGCGCCGTCTCGAGATTCGAGGACTCAATGAGGAACCGGACCGGATCGAACTGATCCGCACCCCGTTCTACCGAAGTCAGAGCGCCTACCTCGTAGGGCGCATCATCGTCGGAGACGAATGGGTACCGCTGGCGCTCGCCGTTCACCACACCTCCGCGGGCTGAGTCTCGGCGCCGCCCTGGTCGAATCGCAGGATCTGAGTGTGCTCTATAGCTACACCAGGTCGCCGTTCCTGGTGGCAACCACCTGGCCGGGAGCCCTGGTCGACTACCTGCGCAGCGTCATGCCGGGGAAGAGGGCGGCTGAGATGTACACGGCCATCGGCTACCACAAACACGGCAAGACCGAACTGTTCCGTGACTTCATGCGCCACGTCGAGTCGACCGAGGAGAAGTTCGTCCCCGCACGGGGGATCCGCGGCATGGTGATGATCGTGTTCACCATGCCGGGCTACGACGTCGTGTTCAAGGTGATCAAGGATCGTTTCCCTTACCCCAAACAGACGACCAGGCGCCAGATCATGTCCAAGTACCGCCTTGTGTTTCGCCATGACCGCGCCGGACGTCTCATCGATGCCCATGAGTTTGAACACCTGCGTTTTGGCAAAGACCGATTTGATCCTGACCTGCTTGCGGAGCTGGAGTCCGCGGCGACAAAGTCGGTCACGGTGGGTGACGATGTCGTGCTGCACCACGTCTATGTCGAGCGGCGAGTCACCCCACTCGACATCTATGTGCGTGAGGCGAATGCGATCAAGGCGCGCTCGGCCATCGTCGATTACGGGCGCGCCATCAAGAATCTGGCCGCGTCCAACATCTTTCCCGGCGACATGTTGCTGAAGAACTTCGGGGTCACGAGCAGCGGCCGCGTTGTGTTCTACGACTATGACGAGATCATCCCGCTGATCGAATGCAAGTTCCGCGAGATGCCCACAACGGATCGACCCGAAGATGAGATGTCGGCTGATCCTTGGTTTGGGGTTGGCGATTACGACATCTTTCCCGAGGAGTTCACGCGCTTTCTTGGTATCCGGGGCGAGCTACGCGAAGCCTTCGACTACTACCACTCGGACCTCTTTGGCGTGCGCTTCTGGCACCGGATCCAGGATCGGGTCCGGTCGGGAGAAGTCATTGAGGTCTTCCCCTACAAACGCAGCCGGCGGCTGGGGGCTTGGCGACGGTCGCTGGCCGGATCGATCGGCTGAACGATCCAAGGACGCGGCGGAGGCGGACGCGGCGTGACATGAACTCGGCGCCGCTCGACCTGAGTCGCCAGCGCAGTGCCAAGCAGGAACAGCACGAGGCCGATTATCGCAAACTGGCCGACGGAGAGCCCGGTGGCGGGCAGGACCTCTTCCTGCTTCACCTCGTGTACACCGACCGTCGCACTGTCTGAGTCCACCGGGGCCACGAGGTCGATGGGGTTGCTTTCACTGTCGCTCGGGGTTCCCGTTGTCGACGCCGTGTTGGTCAGGTCGTCGTCGAGCGTGGTCTCGTGGAACCACACCACGCTGTCGCCCCTTCGTGCGTGGGTGTCGCACTTTCGCCCCTTGCTTGGCTTTCCCCGTATGGTGGTGCCATCAGGCACCCGCGCGCGGAGATCCTCAGGTGAGGAAGTCAGCGCTCTCCGCATGCGCCGCCATCGATTTGTAGGTCTGCGCCTACCGAAGGGAGTGCCTTTGGAAACGACCACAATCACCGTCGTGTCGGGATCTCGACGTGGAGTGTTCGACATCACCGCGGAAGCCGCTCGGTTTGTTGCCGGGAAGGGCGATGGTCTGCTTTCGGTGTTCGTTCCGCACGCCACCGCCGGTCTCGCCATCATCGAGACTGGGGCGGGCAGTGAAGACGACTTCATGGACTTGCTGGACGGCCTCTTTCCCCGCGATGAGGCCCGCTACCGCCACCGACATGGTTCCCCCGGCCATGGGGCCGACCATGTGCTCCCCGGAGTGATCGCGCCCTCAGTCGTCATCCCGGTGGTCGGTGGGGAGATGGCGCTGGGTGCCTGGCAGTCGGTCGTCGTCGTAGATCCCAACGCCGATAACCCCCAGAGAACGGTGCGCTTCAGCTTCATCAGGTGTTGACGGCACCGACGCGACCCGCTCCGAACCCGATTCAGGGTCGGAATCCGACGTTCTCTTTGCCCCCTTGGCCGCTGTGGCGCATAATATGGTCTCCCTTCACCAGGGCACCGGCGTCGCGCCAGCGCGACCGGGTGTGGTGAAGGCGACCCAACCTACCGAGGAGTTCAAGAATCATGGAGCAGGTGACCTTGCGCGCCGACAAGCGCGAGACAAGCGGTACCCGCCCGGCGCGGCGCCTGCGTCGTGAGGGCCTCGTCCCGGCCATCGTGTACGGCAAGGGCCTCGACAGCATGTCAGTGACTGTCGACAGTCGCGCCCTCTACGGCGTCCTGCACACCGAGGCAGGCCTCAATGCACTGATCAGAGTCGAGGTCGAAGGCGCAGACGACGTCCTGACCGTCGCTCGCGAAGTGCAGCGCCACCCGGTGCGCGGCGACATCACCCATCTCGACTTCATCCAGGTGAGCCTCACCGAGGCGATTGAAGCCGAGGTCGGCATCGAGTACACCGGTATCCCGGCCGGCGTGCGCGAAGAGGGCGGCTTTGTCGAGACCATTGGCACCTCTGTAATGATCGAAGCGCTCATCACAGAGATTCCGTCGAGCATCGAACTGGATATCACCGATCTCGATATCGGCGACTCGCTCAAGGTCGCCGACCTTCCGGCACTTGACGGCGTCACCTACCTCGACGACGAAGACCGTCCACTCGTTACGGTGCTTGCGCCTCGCCTCGAAGAAGAGGTTGAGGAAGAAGTCGAGGGCGAAGAGGGCGAATTGCTCGAAGGCGAAGAGGGCGAGGGCGAGGAAGCTGCTCCCGAAGAGGAGGCCTGAGCCGTCGGCGCTCGCTCCATTGTCGTCGGGTTACGCAACCCGGGCGCCAAGTACGAAGGCACCAGACACAATGTTGGTGCCGAGATCGTGGCGCTGGCGGGGGAGCGCTGGGGAGGCAGCTTCAAGCGTGCCCGCCGCACTATTCGCGCCGACATCGCCGAGGTCAGGATCGACGGGGTTCCCGCTGTCCTGGCGCTGCCGCGTACCTTCATGAACGAGTCCGGCCAAGCGGTCGCCCCCTTGGTGCGGTATTTTGGTGGCGCACCCGAGGACCTCCTGGTCGTTCATGACGACATCGATCTGCCCTTCGCCAAGTTGCGAGTGCAGTTTGGGCGCGGTCCCGGGGGGAACAACGGGGTGTCGTCGACTATTCGGTCGCTGCGGACTCAGGATCTGTGGCGGCTGAAGTGTGGAGTTGGGCGGCCTCCGGGCAGAATGGACCCTGCCGACTTCGTGCTGCGGATGTTCTCACGCAAAGAGCGAGAAGAGATGGACCTGGTGGTTCAGTATGGGGCGGACATCGTCGAGACGTTTGTGCGCGCCGGTGGCGACGAAGCCAGGCAGCGTGCCGGGGAGTTCGGGGCCCCCGACCCGTGAGAGTCGGGCCTGATGAACGGGAAAGGAGCCGATCGTGGCGCAATACGTGGGAGCTATCGACCAGGGCACGACGAGCACTCGCTTCGTCGTCGTCGACCACGCCGGCCGCTTTGTCGCCATGGCGCAGCGCGAGCATCGGCAGATCTACCCGAAGCCGGGCTGGGTGGAACACGACGCCGAGGAAATCTGGACGAACACCGGCAGCGTGATTGCCGAGGGACTGGCTGCGGCAGGGATCGGGCCTGAGGCTCTGGTTGCCGTCGGCATCACCAACCAGCGGGAGACCGCTGTGGTGTGGGATGCCGAAACCGGCGCGGCGCTGGCGCCCGCCATCGTGTGGCAGGACACTCGGACCGACGCGCTCTGTCGGGAGTTGGGCGGCGAAGCCGGCCCCGACCGATTCCGTGCCAAGACCGGCCTGCCACTTGCCACCTACTTCGCCGGCCCGAAGGTCCGCTGGATGATCGACAACGTGCCCGCGATCGCCGAGGCTGTCGCCAGGGGTACGGCGCGTTTCGGGACCGTCGACGCGTGGCTGATCTGGAAGCTGACGGGGGTGCATGCCACGGATGTCACCAACGCCAGTCGCACCTTGCTCATGAACCTCGAGACGCTCGATTGGGACGACGAGCTCCTCGACGCCATCGGGATTCCCCGTTCGATGCTTCCGAGGATCGTGCCGTCGGTTGGGGTCATCGGGCGGGCCAAGGGGGCGCTCGAAGGGGTCCCCGTCGCCGGCGTACTCGGCGATCAACAGGCCGCCATGTTCGGTCAGGCGTGTTTTGCGGCCGGCGAGGCGAAGAACACTTACGGCACCGGCTGCTTCATGCTGGTCAACACGGGGACGCGTCTCGTGCACTCGACATCCGGTCTGCTGACCACCGTTGCCTATCAGATCGGCACCGGCAAGCCGCGCTACGCGCTCGAAGGGTCGGTCGCCATCGCCGGCGCCGCGGTGCAATGGCTCCGCGACAATCTGCGGCTCATCCAGACCGCCGCCGAAGTCGAGGCCCTGGCCAACGAGGTCGAGGACAACGGTGATGTCTACTTTGTGCCCGCCTTCTCCGGCCTGTTTGCGCCGTACTGGAAGTCGGACGCCCGTGGTGTGATCGCCGGCCTCACCCGGTACGCCACGGCCGGTCACATCGCCAGGGCCGCTCTCGAGGCGGTGGCGTATCAGAGCAAGGATGTGCTCGAGGCGATGAAGGCAGACGCCGGGGTTGACCTCAGCGAGTTGAAGGTGGACGGCGGAATGGTGGTCAACGACCTGCTGATGCAGTTCCAGGCCGACATCCTTGGTGTCCCCGTGGTCCGTCCGGTCGTTGCCGAGACGACGGTGTTGGGGGCGGCCTACGCCGCGGGTCTGGCCGTTGGATTCTGGAACACTGCCGACGACCTCCGCGCCCACTGGGCAGAGGACCGCCGTTTTGAACCAGCGATGGACGATGAGACCCGGGAGCGTTTGAGCGCATCGTGGGCCAAGGCCGTTGACCGGAGCCTCGCCTGGGTCGACTGAGCCGGGCGGCAACGCGGGCAAGGCGGGCCGCTGGGCCTTGCAGAGGTCGGCGGGGCCGTGAATGGAGCACGCCGTGCCAGCTTCCCGCCAAGCGTCTACGATCCTGCTCGATGAGGGCAACTGCGTGAACGTTCCCAACCTGCTCGCCTACATCAGGATCGGGCTCACCCCGGTGGTGATGTTCTTCGTGATCCTGGCCGACGAGATCGACTACGCCTGGGTGATTGCCGCCGTGCTGTTCACGATCGCCGCTCTCACCGACTTTGCCGACGGGTACCTGGCTCGCCGCTGGCACATCACGACAACGCTTGGGGCATTCCTCGACTCAGTGGCCGACAAGGTGTTGGTCACCGGTTCGCTGCTTGCCCTGATTGAGGCCGGGCGGGTGTGGGCGTGGGCTGCGTTCATCATCATCGGCCGTGAACTGGCGGTGATGGGGCTTCGCAGCGTCGCCGCTCTCGAGGACCACTCGAAGGTACCGCCGAGCCAATGGGGCAAATGGAAGGCGGCGACCCAGTTTGTTGCGATCGGTCTCGCCATGGTGCGCCTGCCTGAGCCGTGGGGCCCCTTCTATCTCGACCAGTGGATGATGCTGCTCGCGGTCGCGGTGACGCTTATCTCGGCGTGGGACTACTTCAAGCGCTACGGGAGTTCGCTGCGCAGCAAACCCGCCACGGCGTGAGTCCCGGCCGTAGTTTCGTAACCGGGGCCACCGGGTTCGTCGGCGGCGACCTGCTGCATCGCCTTGTTGCCGAGCACGGAGAGGTTCGCGCCTTGGCACGTTCCGCAAGTGGGCACAGATTCGTGGCCGAAGCTGGGGCGACACCGGTGGCAGGCGACCTGTTTGATGGCGCAGCGTTGCGACGTGCCATGGAGGGCTGCCGCACCGTCTTTCACGTTGCGGGCGTCAACGAGATGTGCTCCCGACGCCCTGGTGAGATGATCCGTGTCAATGTCGACGGGACGGTTCGTGTGATCGAGACCGCGGCCGAGGCGGGAGTCTCCAGGGTCGTGTTCACATCATCGGCGGCGACCCTTGGCGAAGTTGGGGGGAGCGTCGGCGACGAATTGTCGGTGCACCGGGGCCACTACCTGTCGACTTACGAAGAGTCGAAACACCGGGCTGAGGTCGCTGCCTTCGCCGCCGCAGATCGCGTCGGAATCGAGTTGGTTGCGGTGAATCCCTCATCCGTCCAAGGTCCGGGGAGGGTCGGCGGCTCAGCTCAACTCTTTCTCTACGCCTTGCGGGCGCGACGTCCGATCTTGGTTGATCTTTCCTTGAGCGTCGTGGACATCGCCGACTGCACCACTGCGCATCTCCTGGCCGCGACCCGGGGGGAGCCGGGCCGCCGCTATCTGGTTAGCGGCGCCACTATCGGCGTTGTCGAGGCGGTTGGCCTCCTCGGAGAGGTCGCCGGCATCAGTATCGAACCGCGCTACGTCCCGAAGTCGGTGGCCGCGGTGTTCGGTCGCCCGCTTGCCGTGGTGGCGGAGCTCCTGCCCGGAAAGGCCCCGCTGTGCCGTGAGATGGTCCGTACGCTGCTCCACGGTCACCGTTACGACGGGTCTCGCATCGAACGCGAGCTGGGGTTGCGCTACACGCCGTTGGCCGACACGCTGGCACGCACCGTCGAGTGGTATCGGAGCCAGGGCATGATCGAAGCTGCCGATCGATGACCCCCGGCGTGGAAACGGTGGCGGTGCTTCCGGCTACGATCCGTCGCTCGTGAGCGCGCCCCTCGGATCTCTTCTCAAAAGGTTCCCCGTCGCCCTGGTCCCCGACTATCCGGGCCGGGTCGTGGTGCCCGCGCCGATGCGGGCCGTAGTGCTGGCCGGGATGGCGCAGCACCTCGATCGACCCGTCCTGGCTGTGGTTCCCGGCGAGCGCGAGGCCGAAGATCTTGTCGACGACCTCGGGCTGTTCACCACCGAAGCGCTTCACCTCCCTGCATGGGAGACGCTTCCGTTCGAGCACGTCTCGCCGGCAGTCACGACGATGGCGCATCGTGCTGAAGCCCGACATGCGCTGGCGATCGGTTCGCCTGGTTTGATCGTTGTCGCCTCGGTGCGGGCCGTCTCGCAACGGGTGAGCGCGTCCCCGGTGGCGCCACTTGCCATCACCTCTGGCACCGAGGTTGGGTTCGACCTGCTGGTGATGAGTCTTGCTATGGCGGGTTACCACCGGACCGATCGGGTGGAGTCCCGCGGCGAGTTTGCGGTGCGCGGCGGCATCATCGACGTGTTCCCCGCTCAAGGCGAAGAACCGTTCCGGATCGAATTCTGGGGCGACGAGGTCGAGGAGATCCGGGCGTTCACCGTTGGTTCGCAGCGGTCAACTGAGCCGGTCGACCAGGTGGTTGCCTATCCGCCTCGCGAGTTTCGGATCGACGACAAACTCCAAGAACGCGCCGTGGCGCTGCGCGACGCCGAGCCGTGGTCGGTCGCCACTTGGGATCGGTTCGCCGAGGGGCTCGATTTTGCCGGCATGGAGTCGTGGCTTCCCTGGCTCGCTCCGGCGAATTCGCTGCTGTCGGATGCCGGTGATGCCGCCATTGTCGTGTTCGACCCACCACGGGCCTTCGACCGCAGCGCCGAGCTCGTCAAGGAGGAGGGCGACCTTGCCGCTGCGCTGGCGTCGACCTGGGGTCATGGCGCCCCCGATGCCGGTGAGCACCCGGCCCTCTATCTGCCGTTGGGGGAGTGCCTCGGCGACCTTCCCCATCTCGAAGCGCCGGGCTTGGCCGCCGGGCCCGGTGATGAGGGATACGAGGTTCGGGGATTGGATGCGGTGCCCGGAGACGCCGCGGCTATCGCCCATGCCGTGTCGCTGTGGCAGACCCGTGGCGTTGCCGTGGTGATTGCGATGGACGGGGCGGCCGCGGCGCGCCGGGTGTCGCAGGTCCTCGGAGAGGCCGGAATCGACCTTCCCGTGGTCGAATCGCTCGACATGGCCCGCCCTGCCGTGCTTGCCACCGGGATCCACCGCGGCTTTGTGGCTCCTCAGCTGGGATTCGGGGTGGTCGGCGAGCAGGAAGTGGCGGGCCGCCGGCGGGCTCACCGTCGGGTCAGGGCACGGAGCGCTTCGGGGAGTACCGAGGGCTACCGCGACCTGAAGGCGGGCGCCTTCGTCGTGCACCACCATCACGGGATCGGACGCTTTGAGGGCTTGGTGCATCGCGAGATCGCCGGAGTGGAGCGGGACTACCTATACGTCGCCTACCACGGGGAAGACAAGCTCTACATCCCCACCGACCAGTTGGCGGCGATCAGGCCATACACAGGGGGCGAGACCCCCCGGCTCTCTCGTCTCGGCGGCAGCGATTGGGCCACGATCCGAGCCAAGGTGCGCAAGGCCGTTGCGGTGGTCGCCGAGGAGGTTGTCGCCCTTCACCGCAAGCGGGCGATGGCGACCGGCTTCGCCTATGCGAGCGATACGCCATGGCAGAGCGAGGTCGAGGCGACGTTTCCGTTCGAGGAGACACCGGATCAGCTGACCGCCATCGCCGACGTCAAGAAAGACATGGAGAGTTCCGGGCCGATGGATCGGCTCATCTTTGGCGACGTCGGCTTTGGGAAGACCGAGGTGGCGTTGCGGGCCGCTTTCAAGGCGATCCAAAGCGGCAAGCAGGTCGCCCTGTTGGTGCCGACGACACTGCTCGCCCAGCAGCACTTTGCCACATTCGAGGAGCGCCTCGGGCCGTATCCGCTCAGGGTCGAAATGCTGAGCCGTTTCCTCACCGGACGCCAACAGAAGGAGGTCATTCGCGGGCTCGAGTCGGGGAGCGTCGACCTCGTCATCGGCACCCACCGCCTGCTCTCCGAGGACATCGACTTCAAGGATCTCGGCCTTCTCATCGTTGATGAGGAGCAGCGTTTTGGGGTGGCGGCCAAGGACAAGATGAAGCGGCTGCGTTCCTCAGTTGACGTGCTCACCCTGACGGCAACTCCGATCCCGCGCACCCTGGAAATGGCGCTGACCGGGATACGGGAGGTCAGCCACATCAGAACGGCTCCGGAGGATCGGCATCCCATCCTGACCTACGTAGGGCCGTTCGATGAGCAGGCGGTCTCCGCTGCCATCCGCCGTGAGATGTTGCGCGAAGGCCAGGTGTTCTACGTTCACAATCGGATCCAGTCGATTGATCACGCCGTCGAGCGGCTACGCCGCCTCGTCCCCGACGCCCGCTACGCCGTCGCCCACGGGCGGATGAGCGAGGGCCAACTCGAGCAGGTCATGTTCGACTTCTGGAATCGCGAATTCGACGTGTTGGTGGCGACCACGATCATCGAATCCGGGCTCGACCTTCCCCAGGTGAACACGCTGATCGTTGAACGGGCCGATCGCCTCGGTCTGGCTCAGCTCTACCAGTTGCGTGGCCGGGTGGGACGTTCGACCCAGCGGGCATACGCCTACCTGTTCCATCCGGAGGAGGAGCGTCTCTCCGAGGATGCCTACCGGCGTCTTGAAGCGATCGGCGAGTTCTCCGATCTCGGATCCGGATTCCAGCTCGCCATGCGGGATCTCGAGATCCGCGGTGCTGGGAGCATCCTGAGCGAGGTGCAGGCCGGACACATCGCCGCGGTCGGGTTCGACCTCTACGTCGACCTCGTTGCCGCCGCCGTCAGCGAACTGAAGGGAGAGACGGTCGAGAACGAAGAGCCACCGGAGGTGCGGATCGACCTGCCCGTCGATGCCCACCTGCCCGACGACTACGTGCCGAGTGGTCCCGAGCGGCTCGAGGCCTACCGTCGGTTGGCGGTCGCGGTGACGGAAGCGCAGGTGGCCGATGTCGTTGCTGAGTGGGAGGACCGCTTCGGCCCGTTGCCCCCGCCGGCCCAGGCGCTCATCAACGTGGCCCGCTTGCGGGTCGAAGCGATCCGGATCGGTCTCAGCGAGATCGTCAAGGTGAGGAACGAGGTTCGGTTGGCGCCTGTCGAGTTGCGGACATCGCAGGAGGTGCGGCTGCGCCGGCTGGCGCCGCGAGCTGTGCTGCGCGGCAAGCAGTTGTTCGTTCCGGCGCCGCGGCGCGATCATGCGGCCACGTTGTTCGATTTTCTCCATACAATGTGGCCGCCTGCACAGGAGTGATTCCATTGCCTCGACTGATTCGCCGCCTCGTCGTGTCGCTTGCCGTTGCCTCCCTACTGCTTGCCGCTTGCGGAGATGGCCCGGTCGGTGACACCGCCGCCGTCGTCAACGACGAGGAAATCAGTCGAGATCAAGTGCTGGCGCTGCGAACCACCTACGAGGATGCCACCGCCGTTGATGCCGGATGTGCCTTTGCGGCCGAGGGCGAATGTCTGCAGGACTTCAGGGGTGACCTCACCCAACTCGTTGTTGCTGAGGCTCTCCGTTCTGCCGCCGAGGCTGAGTTTGGTCTGACATGGACGGATGAGGAGATTGCGGAGCGGGCGGCCAATCCGCCGGAGCGGTACGCCCCACTTTTTGACCCCGCCCGGCTCCCTCCGTACTTCACCGAAGAGGCGCTGCAGGTTCAGGCGCTGTTCACGCTGATCCGCGACGGGGTGGCCACGGAGTTGCTGGTGGCATCCGCCGGTTTCCCCGACGCCTACGTCGAGGAGCCGCAACGAGTCACCCGTGCGTGCGTCCGTCATGTGCTGGTCGCCGACGAGGAGACCGCCGACGAGGTGCTGGCTCGGGCCGAGGCCGGCGAGGACCTTGGTGCGCTCGCCGCGGAGTTGTCGACCGACACCACTACCTCCACTTCCGGCGGCCTGTTGCTCGATCCGAACGGGCAGTGTCCGGTATTCCTGTCGGGGTTTGTGCCCCCGTTTGCTTTAGCTGCGGTCGAAGCCCCGGTTGGGGTCGCTTTTGGGCCGGTGGAGACCAGCTTTGGGTATCACATCATCCTTGTCGAAGCCAGGGTCGGCCCGCCGACTCGTGACGAGTTGATCGACGACCCGGTCGCCTGGCTCGAGCCATCGATTGCCAGCGAGCTCTACACCGAGTGGCTGAACGTGGCCTTGGCGAGCGCCGCGGTCGAAATCCATCCCGTCATCGGGTCGTGGATTTCGGTCGCAGATGGCATTCGCCCGCCGCCTTCTTCGTAGGCCGCCGTGGCCACCATCACGATTGTTGGGCTCGGCCCCGCTGGGATCGAGCGAGTCACAGCGCCCATCGAGGAAGCGCTGGTCGATCCCGATTCGACCGTCGTGGTGCGTACCAGACGGCACCCCGCGGCCACCGAATTGGCGTTTGACCGCGAGATCGTGACGTGCGACGACCTCTACGGCGAGTCTGAGGATTTTGACGCGGTATACGAGGCGATCGCAGCTCGGATCATCGACCGTGCCGACGCCGGGCCTGTTGTCTATGCCGTTCCCGGCAGTGCCGTTGTCGGCGAACGCAGCGTGTCGATTCTGCTCGAGCGGGCGGCCGCGGCCGGCCATGACGTTGAGGTGATTCCGGGCGAATCGTTCCTCGATCTCGTCTATGCCAAAGTCGGTCTCGACCCGATCGAGCGAGGCGTGCAGATCGTCGACGGGCGCGATCTCCCTGACCCGCTGCCCCTACACCTGCCGACCATTGTCACCCAGGTCGACCGCCCGGTCGTACTCGCCGATGCGGTGGCCGAGCTCGGCAAGGTGCTCCCGTTTGAGACGCCGGTCACGTTCCTCGACGCCCTGGGTTCACCGGATGAACGCGTGGTCGTGGCGGATCTCGAGAACGTGATCAGGCTCGAGCCGGGGCCGCGCACCACCCTGTACCTCGACCCGCCCCTTGCCGGGTGGCACGGCTTGGTCGTCACCAACCGGATCCTGCGCGAGCAGTGTCCTTGGGATCGAGAGCAGACCCATCACAGCTTGGTGAGTCACCTCATCGAGGAGGCCTATGAGACCGTTGAGGCCCTCAGCGCGCTGAGTCCAGTCGCTCCCGGCGGCGATACCGACTACGGCGTGTACGCCGAGGTCGAGGAGGAACTGGGCGATCTCCTGCTCCAGGTCGTGTTTCACGCCACCCTCGCCCGCGAGGTCGCCGCCTTCGATGTCGAGGAGGTCGCCGAGGGAATCCGGCGCAAGCTGGTCCATCGCCACCCCCACGTCTTCGGGGACGTTACGGCAACCGAACCAGCTCAGGTGCTTGCGAACTGGGAGGCGCTCAAGGCCGAGGAGAAGCAGCGGGAATCGCTCATGGACGACGTGCCGACGGCCTTGCCAGCCATTGCGAGGGCCGACAAGCTGCAGCGTCGCGCCGCCTCCGTCGGGTTTGACTGGCAAGACCCGACCCCGGTGCTGGCCAAGCTCCATGAGGAGATCGAGGAGCTCGGGGAGGCGATCCGAGAATTGCCGGCGGCCGAACTCGGCCCAATCGAGCGCGCCGCAGTGCACGATGAGTTGGGAGATGTCCTCTTTGCTGCGGTGAATCTCTCGCGTCATCTGGCTTTGGATCCCGAGCTTGCGTTGCGCCACGCCGCCGACAAGTTCGCCGATCGGTTCCGCATCGTCGAAGCATTGGCAAGCGACGGCGGGCGCGATCTCGCCGACATGACCCTGACCGAAATGGACGGGCTCTGGGACCAAGCCAAGCGGCTGTCGGGAGACGGCGAAGCCATGGATTCTTGAATCCACCACGGTCCCCGATAGCCTCTTGATGACATCTCACAATGGAGTAGCCGTGATACAGTTTCCGACGATACGAAAGGGCCCACAATGACCACGATCGAGAAGGTGTGGGCTCGCGAAGTCCTGGACTCTCGGGGCAACCCGACCGTTGAGGCCGAAGTTACGCTCGCTGGCGGGGGTTTCGGCCGGGCCGCGGTTCCTTCGGGAGCATCCACGGGGGCACTCGAAGCCAACGAGCTTCGGGACGGCGGCGACCGCTACGGCGGCAAGGGCGTGCTGCGGGCCGTCGATTTTGTCAATACCGTTATCGCGCCTGTGATCGTTGGTGCCGATGCCACCCAGCAGGAGCACATCGATCAGGTGATGCTCGACCTCGACGGCACCCCGAACAAGGAACGTCTCGGGGCCAACGCCATCCTCGCCGTCTCGCTCGCCAACGCTCGGGCTGCGGCTGCCGGTGTTGGTCTGCCGTTGTACCGCTACTTGGGTGGGACCGCGGGCCGGGTACTCCCGGTGCCGTGCCTCAACGTTCTCAATGGTGGCGCCCACGCCGCCAACTCGGTCGACATCCAGGAATTCATGCTCGTGCCCGGCGGTCTGCCCACCTATCACGAGGCGCTGCGTGCCGGGGCCGAGGTCTATCAGGCGCTGAAGAAGGTGCTGGCCGGGCGCGGCCTGTCCACCAACGTTGGTGATGAGGGTGGGTTTGCCCCCAACCTCGGAGCCGACCGCGACGCTCTCGAGATCCTCTCCGAGGCGGTTGAGGCGGCCGGGTACACGGTTGGCGATGACGTGGCCTTTGCCCTCGACGTCGCCGCTTCCGAGTTGTACCGGGAAGGCCGCTACAACGTTGAAGGCGGTCAACTCACTTCCGAGGAAATGGTCGACTACATCGCCACCCTGGTTGACGAGTTCCCGCTCGTGTCGATCGAGGACGGACTCGACGAGGCCGACTGGGACGGCTGGAAGCTGTTGACCGATCGGCTTGGATCAAAGACCCAGATCGTCGGCGACGACCTGTTCGTCACCAACGAGGAGATCCTGCGCAAGGGGATCGACATGGGTGTGGCCAACGCGGTCCTCATCAAGGTGAACCAGATCGGCTCGTTGTCGGAAACCCTCCACACGATGGAGATCGCCGAGAACAACCAGTACGGCAGGATGGTCAGCCACCGCTCCGGTGAGACCGAGGATTCGTTCATCAGCCACCTCGCCGTGGCCACCAACGCCGGACAGATCAAGACCGGTGCTCCGGCGCGCGGTGAGCGCACGTCCAAGTACAACCAACTGATCCGCATCGAAGAGCAACTCGGGGACCAGGCTCGCTACGCCGGGTGGGCTCCCTTCCGGAGACGTGGATAGTGACCCAGGTAACGGCCAACGGCAGCGGCGAGAAGGTGCAGCGACCAACGCAGCACCGCCGCTCGCCGTGGGTCGCCCTGTTCTTGCTGCTGGCGTTGGGGCTCACCTTGGCCGGCATCTTTCCGTTCCGTCAGATGCTGGCCCAGCAACGCCAGGTGGCCAACACCGAAGCGAAGCTGGATGCGGTGGTCGAGGAGAATCGCCAACTCGAATCTCAGATCGCCAGTCTGCAGACCGACGCCGGAGTTGAGCGACTTGCCCGGGAGCAACTCGGGCTGGTTCGACCCGGCGAGACGGGTTACCAGGTGGAATCCGTAGAGGGGGAGATTGCGCCCTCGCCGACGGCGGTCACCGAGGAGCAATTCGACGATCGGTCGATGCTCCATCAGTTCTGGGACTTTCTCACGGGGCGTGATCTCGTTCCGGATGAGTGAGTCCGGCGGCGTTTCTGACCGAGCCGCCGTCGCGGCTCAACTTGAACGAGTGCCCCGGTCGGTCATCGACGTGCGGGCCCGTTGTCATCTAGGGATTCCGGTGGTGATCGCGGTTCCCCCGATACTCGACGATGGGACGCCGTTTCCGACCCGGTACTGGCTGACCTGTCCTCTGGCATCCCGCCGGATTGGACGTATCGAGTCGCGCGGTGGGGTTAGGGAAGCCGAAGCCAGGATTGCAGCCGACCCCGAATTGGCGGCTCGTCATGCGGCGGCAACCGCTCGCTACGCGGCAGAGCGTGATGCCCTGGTGCCCGACGACGCCACGTATCGGCCGTCTGGCGGCGTCGGGGGTACGGCCCTCGGGGTCAAGTGTCTTCATGCTCACTACGCCGACTTCGCCGCCGGCAACGACAACCCCATCGGCGAGGACGCGGCCAGGGGGGTCGAACCCCTTGACTGCACGGTTGCCTGCGTCGCCGCAGTTGATGGGGTTGTGGTTCGCAACCCCGATTGGACGGAGCCGAAGGCGTGAGAGTGGCCGCGGTCGACATCGGCACCAACTCGGTACGGCTGCTCGTAGCCGATTACATCGCCGGCGACCTGTTCGGTGGCGAGCGGCTGGTATGGCAAGACCGCCGAGTGGCGGTGACTCGCCTCGGCGAAGGCGTCGACGCTGCTGGTCAACTGGGCGAGGCGGCAATTGGCCGTACCATTGCCGTCCTTGCCGGTTACGGCGAGGCGGTGCGGGCGTGGGATGTGGAGGCCAAGCGAGCCATTGCCACCTCGGCCACCCGTGATGCTGCCAACCGCGAGGTGTTCCTGGCCAGGGCAGAACTGGCCCTCGGCTTTCGGCCGGACACCATCGACGGCGCTGAAGAGGCGGCATTGTCGTTCCGC
Organism: uncultured Acidimicrobiia bacterium; assembly: GCA_963821095.1. Taxonomy (GTDB): domain Bacteria; phylum Actinomycetota; class Acidimicrobiia; order Spongiisociales; family UBA5794; genus CAVPHV01. The sequence goes on from CAWGCJ010000020.1 coordinate 199,882, forward strand.
GGTACCACCGCGGGAGTGGTCGGTGAGCAGCCATTCCTCGTGATCGATCCCGGCGGCGGCTCGACCGAGTTTGTGCTCGGATCCGATCGGGTCGAATACGGCATCAGCGTCGACATCGGTTCGGTGCGGCTCACCGAGGGTGAGCTCCCCGATCATCCGGCGTCCGCCGAACAGGTGGCTGCAGCCCGTCGCCAGGTCGACGCCGCCCTGGCGACGGTTGAGCTGCCATCGGCCGCGGGAACCGTGATCGGTGTGGGCGGGACGTTCACCAGCCTCGGCGCCATCCTGCTCGATCTGCCCGGCTCCGACCCGGCAGCCATCCACGGGACCGCCTTTCCCGCGGACCTCTTTGGCGGTCTCGTGGCACAACTCTCCCGCCTCACCGTTGCGGAGACGGCTGCGATTCCCTCACTCGATCCGGGCCGCGCCGATGTCCTGTTGGGCGGCGCCATCGTGGTGGAACGAGCCGTTGCCCGCAGCGGCGTCTCCGAAGTGGTGGTGTCCGAGGCCGGCATCCTCGACGGCGTCGCTCTCAGCGCCGGGGCCGGGTGAAGACCCCCGCTTCTTGCGTACATGACGGCCAATATTGGCCGCCATGTACGCAAGAACGTAGCTCCGCCGCTGATACAGTCCTGAGCGCACCCGAGCGGAAACCCGGACATGAGCGACGAACCGATTGCATCCGACGAAATGGAGATCTACGACCTGCGGGTCACGGTCGACCGGATCGCAGGGCGCAGCGTGTGTGGCCTCGCGGTAGGCGACTACTTCGAGGTGGTGGAAAGCAGCCGGGTGAAGATCCCGGACGGCAAGCACTTCTGCATGTACGCCATGGCCGCCGCTCTCCCGTTGTTGCCCGCCAAGCAACGGCAACTTCCCGACTCCGACTGGCTCGAGCGCGACGTCGAGGTGCAGTGCCCCGACCCGCAGGAGGGCTTGGTGATGCGGATTGAACGGATCGCCCGTCGGCGGCTTCGTGCGGATGATCTGACGTGACGCGGCGCGAGGTCGGGCCTCGCTTTCCAAAGCGACAAGCGCCCGGTGATTACGCCAGACTGGCGGCCATGGTCGAGGGCTACGGCGCCGACGTGTTCACCATTTACGGCGACCTGCGCTACCAGCCGCCTCTGCCGGGGCTGCTCGAAGCGGCGGCGGCGACGTCGCGGATCCGGCTGGGCCGACCTGCCTCAACCCCTACACCATGCACCCGTACGAAATCGCCGGCCAGATTGCGGCGCTCGACGCCGCCTCGCAGGGTCGGGCGTATCTTGGGATGGCCGCGGAGCTGGCTGGAGAGCATCGGCATCGAGCAGGCTCGCCCGATCACGTACCTAGCCGAAGCGAGCGCCGTCGTTGCCAGGCTCCTCGCCGGAGACCGTGATGGGTTCGAAGGGGAGGTCTTCCCGCTGGCTCCGGGTGGCGCTCCGGTACGAGCCGCAACGACGCCGCGTTCCTCTTCTCATGGGAAGCTGGGGTCCGCGGACCCTTGCCCTGGCCGGGCGGATCGCCGACGAAGCCAAGGTCGGTGGCAGCACCAACCCCGACATGGTTGCCGTGGCTCGCCGCCGGATCGACGCCGGGATCACAGCCCTCGCACCGCAGAGGAGTCGCTCTCGTCATGGGGGCGGTCACCGTGGTCGATGAAGACGGGCCCGCAGCCCGCACCCTGGCCAGGCGGGAGGTGGCCATGTATCTGGACGTCGTGGCGGAACTCGACTCGACCTACGAGGTGCCCGATGGGGTGCTGGACGCGGTGCGGAGCCACCTGAGCCACGGTGACTCGGCGGCGGCAGGGGCTGCGATCCCCGACGAGGTGCTGGACCGGTTCGCGTTCGCCGGCACTCCCGAGCAGGTCGCCGACCAAGCGTCGGCCTTGTTCGCAGCCGGAGCCGACCGGGTCGAGTTCGGCACCCCACACGGAATCACCCCCGAAGCAGGGATCGACCTGATCGGAACACAAGTCATTCCACGCTTGGACGGCTGAGCGCCCGGGCTCGGATGTGAGTGCCGCTGCAGGTCGGAGTCGGCAGTGCAGGCCGTTAGCTCTGGTCACGACGTAGTTGACCATCCAGTGAATGCCGAATTGATCCGTCAGGCTGCCGAAGTCGTCGCCCCAGAAGGCTCGTTCGAAGGGCATCGTCACCTGACCGCCGGTGGCCAGTGTGTCGAAGATACGCTTCCCGTCCTCGCTGCTGTCGGGCGTCATCATGACGTGCACGTTGTTGCCGACGTCGAGTCGGTCCCATCGACGGTGGGCTGATCGGAGCCCATGAGGATGCTGCCCACCGCCGATCGGGAGCGACACATGCATGACCAGATTGCCGTCGATCGGCATCGGCGCCGACTCATCGGCCGGCATCTCGGAGAAACTGGCTGAGTTCGAGTTCGCCACCGAAGACGGATCGGTAGAAGTCAAAGGCTTGCTCGCACGGTCCCGCTGAAGTTCACGATATGGGTGGATCTGCGACATGGTGACTCCCTTGGCGTACGCACAAGAAGACTACGCGTCGGCGCCGCTAGGACGTGGCTTAGTCGTCGTCTTTCGCCTCAGCGGAGACCTTGTCGACGAGGTGGGACGGCAATTCCTCGTAGTGATCGTGCCGGGCGGTGAAGCTGCCCCAGCCTTGCGTGATCGAGCGCAAGTCGATGGCGTATCGCATGATCTCCGACGTAGGAACCAGAGCAGTGATCTTCTGTCGGCCGCCTTCGGCAACCTCGGTGCCCTGGAGCTGGCCACGCCGTGAGGACAAGTCACCCATGATGTCGCCCTGGTACTCGGCCGGAACGGTGACCTCGATCAGTGAGATCGGTTCGAGCATGATCGGAACGGCGTCGGCCATCGCAGCTTTGAAGCCAAGCCTGCCCGCCATCTTGAAGCTCATCTCCGACGAGTCGACGGAGTGATACTTCCCGTCGTACACGGAGACCTGCACATCGACGACGGGGAAGCCATAGACACCGCCGTCGACCATGGTCTCGGCGACACCCTTCTCAACGGCCGGAATGAACTGGCGTGGGATCGAGCCGCCCTTGATCTCGTCGACGAACGCGAACCCGGAGCCCCGTGGGAGCGGTGCCACTCGCAGGAAAGCGACGCCGAACTGACCGTGGCCACCGGTTTGCTTCTTGTACTTGCCTTCGGCCTGGGCGGTGCGGGTGATCGTCTCGCGGTACGGCACCTTGGCTTCTTCGGTGGCGACGTCGACCCCGAACTTGCGGCTGAGCTTCTCGAGCGAGATGGCGAGGTGCATCTCGCCCATCCCGCGCAGCACGGTCTGCTTGGTTTCGTCGTTGCGCTCCAACGAGAGTGCGGGGTCCTCCTCTTGGAGGCGACGCAGCGCATTGGCCAGCTTGTCCTCCTCGCCCGTTGTTGTTGGCGTGATGGCGACGCCGAGCACGGGCTCGGGTCGCACCAGGGCGGGTAGAGATACCGGCTTGTTCTTCGGGGCAAGCGTGTCACCCGTAGCCGTGTTGTTGAGCTTGGCGACGGCACCGATGTCGCCGGCCGGCAACTCGGTGACCAGCACGGATTCCTTGCCCTGCAATGAGGCGATCTTGGCGAAGCGCTCGTCGGCGCCGGTGCGTGTATTGGTCAGGTTGCTCTCGGGCTTCACCGTGCCGGAAAGCACCCTGAAGAGCGAGATCTGGCCGACGTACGGGTCTGCGATCGTCTTGAAAACAACGACGAGCGGATCTCCTTCGGGTGTGCCTTCCACGGCCACGAGTTCGCCGCCTGCTTCCACCTCGAAGGTGTTGCGCACGACGGGGGAGGGGCCGATCTCGACGATGAAGCTGGCGAGCCGGTCGACGGCGATGGGTCCGGTAGCCGAGCCGCATACGACCGGGAACACCGTGGCATTGGCAACGCCGATGGCCATCGTCTTTTCGAGTTCGGCAACGGTGGGCATATCGCCTTCGAGGTACCGCTCGAGTTGGTCGTCGTTGGCGACCACGATGCCCTCGACCAGGTTGTCGTGGACTTGGCGCTCGCGCTCTTCCATTTCCTCGGGTATCTCGGCTTCTTCGCCGTGTCCGCTGTCGTAGATGTAGGCCTTGTCGGTGAACAGGTCGGCGATGCCGTGGAAGGCGGCCTCCTCGCCGATCGGGAGCTCTAGTGGCGCGATGCCGGCACCGAAGCGGTCACGGAGTTGGGCGAGGGTGCGGTCGAAGGAGGAGCGCTCCTTGTCGAGCTTGTTGATGAAGACCATCCGCGGCACGCCCATCTTCTCGGCGAGGTGCCAAATGTTCTCGGTCTGGACCTCGACGCCCTCGACGGCGCTCACGACAAATACGGCGAGGTCGGCGACCCGCAGGGCGGCGTGGACGTCGCCGACGAAGTCTGGATATCCCGGCGTGTCGATGAGGTTGATCTTGTGGTCCTGCCACTCGACAGGTGCGATCGACAGCGACAGGGTGGTGTTGCGCTTGTGCTCTTCGGGGTCGAAGTCCATCGTCGTGGTGCCGTCTTCGACTCGGCCCAGGCGGTTGATGGTCCCGGAGCGGAAGAGGAGGGCTTCGGCCAGCGTCGTCTTCCCCGACCCGCTGTGTCCTACCAGAGCAACGTTGCGGATCTTTTGCGGGGGATAGGTCTTCACGGACGGAGCCTCCAGTCGACGGGCACACTTTGAGGGGCAAGATTACTCAGGGTGGCAAGCCCATGCCCAAGTGAGAGTGGAGAAGGGTCGATCCGTCGCCGTTGGCGCCGAGTCTGACGCCTCTGGAGCCCGACCGCCGGGATCCTGCAGCTCAGGCTTCGGGGTAGAAGAGAGGGCCTGCGCATCCGATCCACCTACAAGGTTCATCCGACCCGGACAGTCGCTCCGTATTTCTTGTACAGTTGGAGAGCGGCTCGTCCGAGCCGTACAAACAAAGGGGAATGGAATGAGACGAATACTTGGCCTGCTTGTCGCGGGCGCGCTGATGGTGGGGCTGATTGCCGCTCCCGCCACTGCCGACGAGGAGCTCTCGATTGGCGAAATCGTCATTGCCGTATCGAGTACCGACGGTCCCGATAGCAACCCGCTCGACTACGACTTGTTGCTCGCCGCCATCCTGGCCGATGAGGTGCTGACCGACGCCGTGCTCGGGTTGGGCGATTTCGACGGTGTGGACCTCACCGTCTTCGCCCCTAACGACGCCGCCTTCCTGAGGCTGACGGGCGCAGCGACTGAGGCCGATGCGGCCGACGCGCTGGGCCCCTTGCTCGGCTCCGAGGCTTTGCGCGACATCGTGCTCTATCACGTTGTGGTCGGCGAAGGCCTATTCGCTTCCGATGTGTTCACCGATCGGAAGTGGAAGACCAACGTCCTCAACATGGGCAACGGCGACCCGTTGTACGCCCGAGTGTTGCGCTTCATCGATGGCAGCGGCAACCGGGTCTTTCCGAAGCTCAACGCCGTGAACATCGAGGCTTCCAACGGTGTCATCCACACCATCAAAGAGGTCCTCACCCCGAGGGCCGACGCAGTGGGCAGCATTGGTGAGACTGTCATCGCGGTCTCGAGCACCGACGGCCCGGACGACAACCCGATGGACTACGACCTGCTGCTCGCCGCCATCCTGGCAGACGAGCTCCTGACCGATGCCGTGCTCGGAATCGGTGACTTTGAGGGGGTCGACCTCACGGTGTTCGCGCCGAATGATCGGGCGTTCTTGAAGCTGACCGGTGCTGCGACGGAGGCCGAGGCGGCCGAGGCATTGGGTGACCTGCTCGGCTCCGAGGCACTGCGCGATATCGTGCTCTATCACGTCATCGCCGGCGATGCCGTATCGTACGAAGCGGCATTCGCCACCAAGCCGTGGAAGGCCAAGAACGTCGAGATGGCCAACGGAGACTCGCTTGTCATCCGCAACTATCGGATCATCGACGGTACCGGCAACAAGGTGTGGCCGAAGATGGGAGCGCTCGACATTCTCGCAACCAATGGATTGATTCACACCGTGAGAGAGGTGCTTTTGCCACCTGCCTCTGGGTCGTAAGTCGTCCGTTCATTCTGATACACAAGAGCAGGGCCCGGAGTCACATCCGGGCCCTGCCCGCGTCCTAGGGTGCGACCGTGGAGGGCTCGTCGTCGGTCCGCCCGCAACGAGGTCATCGCCCTGGGACCGAGGCCATACTGGTGACGACGTTGATTGCCCGATAGGAGGGTGCCGACATGACGCAACGGCTGCTGCCTCCGGCACCGATCACCAGTGTGTCCGACTACATCGCCGTCGGCGGTGGGGCCGGAATCGGCGCCGCTCGAGACGTGGGCCCCACCGCTGCGATCGAGACTGTCCGGAGTGCCGGTCTGCGGGGCCGGGGCGGTGCCGGGTTTCCCACCGGCATCAAATGGGAAGGGCTCGCTGGCGCCGACTCGGCGCTCAAATACGTGGTCTGCAATGCGGCGGAAGGGGAACCAGGCACGTTCAAGGACCGCTGGCTCCTGCGCAGCAACCCGTACCAGGTGCTGGAAGGTCTCGCCATCGCTGGGTTTGTCACCGGAGCCCAACAGTGCTTCCTGGGGATCAAGGCGAAGTTCGAGTGGGAAATCAGCCGGCTGGAACAGGCCGCAGCCGAACTCACAGCAGCCGGTCTCATCGGCGACATCCCCATCAGCATCGTGGAGGGCCCCGACGACTATCTCTTTGGTGAGGAGAAAGCACTCCTCGAGGTCGTCGAAGGGCATGATCCGCTTCCCCGACTCCACCCGCCGTATGTGCAAGGTTTGTTTGAGAGTACCGGCGGTCCGGCGCAGCCGGCGGTGGTCAACAACGTGGAGACTCTGGCCAACGTGCCCTGGCTTCTTGCGCATGGTGCGGCCTGGTTCCGGAGTGTGGGAACCGATCAGTCACCGGGAACGATGGTATTTACCATCGGCGGCGATACGGTTCGCCATGTGGTAGTCGAGGCCACCCTCGGCACCCCGTTGTTCGAACTGGTGGAGGAACACGCCGGAGGGGTTGCGGCCGGCCGGGGTGTTGCCATCGTCACCAACGGCGTGTCGAATCGTCCGCTTCGTCCGGATCAACTGGAGGTACCGCTCGCCTACGAGGCGATGCGAGCCGTAGGCAGCGGGCTCGGCTCGGGTGGGTTCACCGTGTACGACGAGACGACGTGCGTGGTCCAGGTTGCGGTTGCGCACTCCGGTTTCTCGGCGCGCGGTTCTTGCGGCCAGTGCCCGCCGTGCAAGCTTGGTACTGAGGCGATCACCGACCGCCTCCGGTCACTGGCCCCAGGCACCGGGGCCGTGCGCAATCTCGAGGAGATCGCCGCATGGACAACCCAGGTCACCGACGCCAATCGCTGCGGACTCGGCGCCGGTGAGCAGGCATTCGTTCGCGGCATCCTCGATGAATTCGCCCCCGCCGTTGCCGATCACATCGGCGGCCATCGCTGTCGCCGGGTGCGCCCCGTCCCCGTCATCGAGGATTGGGACGATGTGAACCGCCGCTTTTTCTACGCCGCAGATCCCTCTCTCGCGCTCGATCGGCAGGAGAAGCTTCAGGGAGATCGCCGCACTCAGACTTGAGTGAAGACTGCGGTCGATTGCTCACCGTCGCCGAGCTCGTCGTGGCCGGATTTGGGCTGGCCTACCGTGGCGCCCACCACCAAACCGGCCGACAGCAGGACGAGGTTCTTGACGACAAACTCCCCCTCGACGGTCAGCTTGAAGACGTTGCCGTCTTGGAAGCTCACGTCGGGGAGCACAACGAGGACCAGGAACGTGCCAAGCATCTGAAGTGCGAACAAGGCGAGGACGGTTCTCAACATAACCCGGAACAGCAAACCCAGGCCGACGACGACTTCGGCCACTCCAAGAACCGGCACAAACCAATCTGGATCCACCCAGTACACCGTGCTGGCAACCAAGTCAGTGACCGGCGTTACTCCGAAGATCTTGAGTGCACCAAACCAGATGAACACAACGGCAACCGACACCCGCAGCGCCGGAATGCTCCAGCGCCTGAGGAAGCGGGTGACGCTCGCGTCGATGTTGTCGATTGAGATCATGGCTGAAGGCTATCGCCGCGGCGCACTGTATCTCGAAAGGCATCTGGAACCGGCTCGGCAGCGACGGAGGCCATCCAAACCATCCGGCGGAGCCGTACTACTGGGGAACAATCACCCGAATACTCACCACCGGAGATCGCAAAAAATGAACGAGCCCTTCATCCCCGTCATTCTCGGCACGGCCCGACCGGGCCGGCAGTCGCAGGCAGTCGCTGAGGTCGTCCTCGACGTCATCAAGCAGCGCCATGTGACCACCGAGCTCGTCGACGTCGCCGACTACATGCTGACGGCAACCGGAGCCGAGGGCGGCGGGAGCCGGCTCGACCGCTACCGAGAGCTGGTATCCGCTGCAGACGGGTTCATCATCGTCGCCCCGGAATACAACCACGGATATCCGGGCGAGCTCAAGCTCCTCCTCGACAGCGAGTTCGCCGGCTACGGCCGCAAGCCGGTCGGCATCGTCGGTGTCGCATCAGGCCGCAGCGGAGGCGCCCGCATGATCGAGCAGCTCCAGCAGGTCACCACCGCCTTGCGCATGGTTCCCGTGCTGCCGTCGGTCAACGTCACCAATGTCACCGAAGCAATGAATGAACGCGGCGAGTTCGACGCCAAGACCCTGGATACCGCCCTCGATGACATGCTCGATGAGGTTGAATGGTACGCCCGGCACCTGTCGCCGGTCCGCGACTGATCAGTCGTACCCCGCGCTTCAAGGGAACTCTGAGGACGGTTCACCCGGCGGTGGTGGCGCCGGGGTGATGCAGCTGGAGTTCGTCAGTCCTCCTGGCGTTTGCGCTTGCGCCGGCGCCGCATCATGAGTGCAACCACGGCGATACCAACAACGGCCGCGGCGGTGCAGACCACGACGGTCCTGGTGTTCTTCTTGGCGGCCTGGGCGGTTTTGGCCACGGCTTCAGCACCGCGCAGCCCGCGGTCCACGTAGTGGAGCCGGGTTTGGAGTGCCGCCACCCGCTGTTCCGCAGCCTGGATCGTTTCGAGAGTGGTGGTCATAGTGATCTCCTGGGGTCTTGCGGCAACGCCGTCCGGCGTTGCCCGTGAGCCGACTTGTCAGCGACGTCGCCAAGGATGGCACAGATCGCGCCGCGGCTCGGCATCTGTGCCATCACCCTTGACAACCGTACTTTGTACGTCTAGGTTTCCTCCTGAAACCAGACCGTACTAAGTACGAATAGGACCAACGAGACAGAGGGACGCAACATGGAGCCGACACCGATCCGAACGGATTCAGAAATCGCCACGACACCGACATCGCCCAACGGCGCCGGCGGGTCTCCCGCCGGGCAGATGCGAGCCATCGTTCAGGAGCGGTACGGCGCCGCCGACGCCCTCGAACTGCGCACTATCGAACGACCGGAGATCGCATCGGACCAGGTGCTGGTCGAAGTCCACGCCGCAGGTGTCGACCGTGGCGTGTGGCACCTGATGACCGGACAGCCCTACCTCGTCCGCATCGCCGGCTACGGGATCACGAAACCAAAGAACCCCGTCCTCGGGCTCGACGTCGCAGGGCGCGTCGTCGCAGTTGGAAATGACGTGACTCGCTTCCGAGTCGGCGACGAGGTGTTCGGGATCGCCTCGGGCTCCTACGCCGAGTACGCCGCGGCCGATGAAGACAAGCTCGTCCGCCGGCCGGAGACGATCACGTCCCAGCAGGCCGCTGCTGCGGCGATCTCGGGCATCACCGCGCTTCAGGCGCTCACCGACGTTGGACACCTGGAGGCCGGACAGCGAGTTCTCATCGTCGGGGCTTCGGGGGGCGTCGGAACGTTCGCCGTTCAATTGGCCAAGGCACTCGGCGGCGAGGTCACCGGCGTGTGCAGCACCTCCAAGGTCGAGATGGTTCGCTCGATCGGCGCCAACCATGTCATCGACTACACCGTCGATGACTTCGTGGACGATTCGACCCGCTACGACCTGATCCTCGACGTCGGTGGACGCAACAGCATCGCCAGGCTTCGGTCCGCCCTTGCCCCGACCGGCACGCTCGTCATTGTCGGCGGTGAGGACGGCGGGCGCTGGACCGGAGGCGTCGGACGACAGGTACGTGCCATGCTCATGTCGCCGTTCATCAAGCAGCGCCTCACCACCTTCATGAGCAAGGAACACCACACCCTCATCGAGCGGCTCGCCGCCCACCTGGAATCGGGAGCCGTCGTGCCGACGGTCGGACGGAGTTCGTTCTCGAGGATGCCCCTGAGGCAATCCGCCAACTCGAAGCAGGCACGACCAACGGCAAGTCGGTCATCGTCGTGCGCAACCCTGCCTCTTGATGGGGCGGGGTGGGGCGGTTCGGTTCTACCGGCCGTCGCTCAGAGCCGCACCTCGAAGGTCCGCAGGATCTTGTCGAATGCTTCGAGATCGGCTTCGGTCAGGACCAATACCTGCATCAAGATCACGTAGTCACCCGAGGGAGGGTAGGCCTCGAGGACGATGAAGGTGGCGGAGCTTGCTCCACAATCGGTCCAGAGGTCGTACGCCCCGGCATGGAGATCGTCGTCGTATTCGTAGACGCCGTCGTAGGTGCACGAGTCGCTGAAGTCATAAGAGTTCAGCAGGTCACCGGGCTCGTATCGGTCGGCGAGGACCTCTGAGGCGGCGAAGAACACTCCGGGGAGTTTCCAGGTGTCGACGAACCTCTCGAGATTGGGTGACGCGGAGAGGGCGTAGCCGACTATCTCTCCGTCGTAGCTCCAGCCTCGACGATCGATGTCGCTCCAGACGGAGGGCACCTTCATGACGAGGACCTTGTCCTGGTCGGTCACCTTCTTGTATCGGTAGGCAACGGCTGTCTCGTCGTCCACCTCCTCGGCAAGGGTGTCGGCGAACGAGAAGGCGAGGGTGAGTTCCTCACCGCTGTTGAGGGTGCCCTCCAGGACCTCCTCGGTTTCCCAACGGAGGACCTCAATGGACAGCGGATCGCCGGCGTCGTGGCTGCGCAGGATGTCGCAGTAATCGGCCATGGTCCCGTCCGTGGCTACCACCAAGCCCTCGGTTGCGGTGATGATGTCTCCGCCCCTGACGCCGATTTCGGCGGCCGGAGAACCGGACGACACGCCGGCAACCCAGATGCCGGAGAACTCTTCGGATGTGAAGGCTTCGCCGTTGATGCCGATCGAGTTGATGTCCTCGCCGGTGATGAGCGTGTCGAGCACCTTGGCGACTTCTTGTCGACTAATGGCGTATTGAATGTCGAAGTCGTTGATTCCTGCGTAGTTGACGGCCAGTACCTGGCCGTCTTCCGTGACGAGGGGTCCACCGGAGTTGCCGGGCAACACCTGGGCGGTGTGTTCGATGACGGAGTCGACCGAAGCCCAACTCGATTCACCCGCAGCGCGTTCCTTCGAAACGATGCCTTCGGTGAGGGTGTATTCGGGATCACCCAGCGGGAATCCTGCGGCAAACACCTTGGTCCCGGCCGCGATGTCGTCGCCGTACCAATCCAGGTAGGGGAAACCGGAGCCATCGATGTCGATGACGGCGAGGTCCGAGCATTCCGTTACCCCGAGAACCTTGGCGTTGCCCGGCTGATCCTCTCCTTCCACGTACACCTGGATGAAGGCCGCACCGGTTACGACGTGGTTGTTGGTCACCGCGATGCCTTCGGGGTCGATGATGAACCCCGAACCCGATCCGGCGACATTGGCAACGGCGCCCTCTTGGGGATCGACGAAGCTGCCTTCGGCCACGATGCGGATGACGGCGCCGCGAACGTTGTTCAACCCGGTCACGAGACCCGGTGCCTCGGTGATCTCGACCGCAGCCTCCGCGGCGGTCGCGGCAGCAGTCGTCGGAGTCGCTGCTGTGGTCGGGGTGGTCTCAGGTGCCGCAGTCGTGCCGGCGCTGTCGCCACCTCCACAACCTGCTGCGAAGAGAACGATGGCGGAGAGAATAGCAACGGGACCTGATACGCGGTTCCTCATCGGGGTGCTCCTTTCGGCACTCGCGGCACGGTGGAGCAGACCGAGATCTGGTGGCAGCGGTGTAAAGGCCGACGGCCCGTATTCCGCCTCTACCAGGCCGTTCTTCGTCCGACCGGCATCCGAAGGTCATCGGCATTTGGCCGCTCAGAATTGAGCCACGTTCGCCCGCCGGCTTGTTTCGGCAGCTGTGAGCGGCCGGTGAACGACGCCTGGACGCCATCTACAGGATCACCTCGCACGACTCGTAGATCTCGTTCCCTCGTGCGTCAACTGGGCCTGTTCCCTCGTGCGTCGGACTGGGCGGCGAGGTCGCCGACGGGTCGGGTCAATGCGTGATGGCGCACCCGAACCAGGTTGAGGGTCCCGCTGATTTGGAACCATCCGGACCGTGACTTCACCCAATACGTGACCGGAGAGGCCGTCGTCGGTAGAGGCCGTCGTCATGATGGGGAAACAACGATTTTGCCAGGTACCGCCCGAGGGTACGGTTTCCCACGTTGCCGTGTAGGTGCCGGGGTAGCCGGGACCTTCGACCTTGTAGTGGTGGAGCACCCAACGGTCGGCGTGGCGTTGACAACGAGGGTGTCGAGTTCCATGCCGTGACAATCCAGGGGGGGGGGGCATGATGGGGAAACACGGTTTGCCAGGTAGCGGGGGCGTGGCGTTGACAACGAGGGTGTCGAGTTCCATGCCGTGACAATCTTGTAGGTTGACGCCGGGTTGCGGCGGGGAGGGTACGGTTTCCCACGTTGCGTGTATTCAGGTCTGGGGTAGCCGGGTTGCGGCGGGGCGGCGGTGGCTGGCGGCCACAGACAGGACGATGCGGCAGCGGCGACGAGTAGGGCGAGGCGCTTCATGTGGTCCTCCCTAGAGTGATGGGTCGTTCTTACGGGGCTAGGGGTCGTGCGCCGTGGTCGGTGAGTTCGGTGTGAGGTAGCGCGACGATCGTGGACGGACGGTGACGATGAGTTGGCCGATACCGATGAGGGGAATGTCATTGTTGGCTGGGCGGCAACGATGTGATCGTGGCCGGTGCGGGGGGCGACGTGGTGTGTGCGGGTGCGGGCAACGACGAGGACGATGGTGGGGATGGGAATGATCGGCTGTTCGGGGTCGCGGGCAGAAACAATCTGTCCGGTGGGCTTGGGGATGACGTGTTGGTGGGCGGCGGAGGCCAGGATGTGTTGTTGGGTGAAGCGGGCTCAGATGTCCTCGTCGGGAGGCATGGTGGGGATCGTCTGGAAGGCGGCATCGGCGATGATCAGCTCAAGGGCCGATGGGCCATGACGAGATCTTGGTGGCGACGGCGATGACGCCTGGAGGTGGCCGGGGCGATGACCTGCTTGTCGGTGGCTACGGCGACGATGTGGCTTTTGGTGGCATCGGCGAGGACGCTTTATTGGATTTCCTCACTGTCGCAGCCGAGATGGGTGAGGATGATGATGTGTTTCGGGGCGGTCCGAACCGCGATGTGTTTGAGACCTACTATGGCGCTGATCGGTTCTATGGCGGTGCCGACACCGATCGGTTCTTCTTCGATTATCACCCTGGGCTAGGGAGTTCGGTGATGTACGGCCAGGACGGCGGCGACAACTTCATCTTTCGAGACTCAGGGGTCGATCCTGGGGGTTCGTGTGTGCTCTCGGGGGTCACGATCCGGTTGTTCGGCCACTAAGGCATGGACTACTTCTCTGTCGAGGGCTTGATACCGAACGGGTCCTGCGCCAAGATCATCATCAAGGGCGGCCCAGGGAGCGACCTGTTCGAGTCGGGCTGGATCCTGGAGCCGATGTTGATCGACCTCGAACGTGGCGTCGCCAAGGTGCGGCACTGGCCCTGGTTGGACCGCTTCCACCTCACGTTGATCGAGAGGGTCTACGGAGGGGGCCGGAACGACCTGATCATTGGGAACGAAGCGGCCAACACATTGGTCGCCAGGTCCGGGAGAGATGAAGTCCATGGGCGTGGCGGCGACGACTGGCTGGACGGTGACGAAGGCCCAGACCAACTGTACGGTGACGACGGCAATGACGTCCTGCAAGGCGGCACGGACAACGATTTCCTCGACGGGGCAACGGCAGGGACGACCGCCTCAGCGGTGAGAAGGGCATGAAACGGCATCACCGGCGAAACCTACATCCAATGCGAACTGCCCCGGAGAAGAATCCCGAGCAGACCGAGGTGCTATTGATGGCCAAGGGGTAGGAGCGGGGTGCTGGTCGGTGGGTACAGTTCGGATGATCATGCCCGCTCCGGCAGGCCTGATCCAACGGTGAACTCGGCGTACTGCGTGACGCCAGGCCCTACCGGAAACCGCTCGTTGAGTTGCTGGGGCTAGTGCCTAGTGGCGTCGTCCTCACGCATCGACCGGATCGAGTCGAAGGGACTGGCCTGCTCGCCAACTGCGCCCTGTGCCGCAACGGGCCGACGCCTACCACGAGGCGGCCAGCCCGTGGGGATGATCCGGGCCGAGGTGAGGCCGCCCGACAGCCTTCGACGCGAGCTGGAGCGCCTGCGAACTGCGTGGATGCGCGGTCCTTGGGCTAGTCGTTGAATGGGTCGGCAACACCGTCGAGCAAGCGCCCCATAATATCGATTGTGTAAAGCTGGGGCGCTGACCTGGGGTTTTAGTGGTGTTTTGGCCCGGTTTGGCTGTTTGGGTCACGTAGCGTGGTCGTTTTGGGTCAGAAATTGCCGCAAGTTGTTTGGGTCGGCCGCCGCAACCTGCACGACGACCAGGGAAGGGATCGGGGGATTCGAGTTGGTCGCTGAGCGACACCGGATGGCGGCTACAGCGGCAGTTCGCACGACACGTAGTGTTCGCCGTTGTGGCAGGTGTCGGTTCCGTCGCCTCCTCTGAGCGTGTCGGTGCCGTCACCACCATCCAACTTGTCGCTACCGCGATTGCCCTCAATGGTGTCGCCGCCGTCACCACCATCCAACAGGTCATCACCGAGGTTGCCCTCAATGGTGTCGTCGCCGTTCTCCCCGAAGATGCGATCAACCCCGGCTTTGCCCTGCAATACGTCGTTACCGGCGCCGCCCCGGATGCGGTCGTTGTTTGCCCCGCCGATAAGGGTGTCGTCACCGCCCCCACCGTAGAGGTTGTCGTTCCCGTCACCGCCTGGAGTGTGTCGACACCGCCGAGGCCGTAGAGCTTGTCGGCTCCTTCCAGGCCTTTCAACCGGTTCCGCGCACCGTTCCCTCGAAGCACGTCACCAAAGAGTGACCCCAAGACATGCTCGACACCGGTGATCGTGTCGCTGCCCTGGTCAGCGCCGCCGCCGGTCCCCGCCGCGAGATCAACCGTGACCCCCGCCGACGCACCAAAGTAGCCGGCAAGTGTCCTTCCCGACTCCACCGACCAACACATCGTCTCCGTCGCCACCGTTGAGCTTGTCGTCCCCGTCACCGCCGTTCAGCGTGATCGTTGCCGATGTTCCCCTGGAGGGTGTCGTCGCCGCCCTCACCGAACAGGCGATCAGCACCGAGTGCCGCGCCGCTCATCGTGTCGTCATGTTCTCTCGCCCCCGTACAGTTCGTCGTCGCCAGGCGCCACCCGACATGTCGGTACCCCCCGTAGCGTCCCCACAGCCGAAGAGCGTGTCGTTGCCGTCGCCTCCCTGAGCATCGACCCAATCGCCCGTCATGATGTCGTCGCCGTTGCCTCCATAGATCCGATTGCCCACGATGATGTCGTCACCATCGCCTCCGTAGATCCTGTCGTAGCCAGGGCGAGCGGGCCTTGGGGAGAGCCTTCCGCCTGGTTTCCAGTTTTCCTGGACGACCGCTCCATCCGCACCGTTGATGATGTCGTGGCCGTCGCCGCCACAGATGAAGTCGTTTCCATCAAGGCCATAGATCGTGTCGTTGCCGCCCAGGCCGTGGATCACGTCAGCACCGAGACGTGCCGTCGATCACGTCGTCACCCGGCGTACCCACAATCGTCGCCGGTAACCCATCACACGTCGGGGGGTCCTCCGCAGTCGCCACGTGGAAGGGACCATCAGCACCGCCCCCGCCGGTGCCACCACGAGCGACGCCGCCATCAACGCCACCACTGCCACGACCACAAACCGAGACTTCAACCCTGGCACAACGATCCTCCATTCGGCGTTACGGCCTGGCACCGTAGCGCAATCCGCAACGTACGACCCCAAACCCCAACCCCACCACTGCCAAAGGTCCCGATCAACCAGGCCCCCGGGCTAGTCACACACCGAGAAATCGCAGACCGACAACCGCATCTCGCAATCGTGTCAGGGATCGGCGGGACGTGTCCTGGGAAGAGGCCACCAAGGAAGAGACCGCCGAGTTCCTGGCCGTTCACGCCCCCGGCCTCAAAGATCGGCGGCGACCACATCGTCATCGACGCCCTCAGCACGGTCGGGCCGGAGTGGCACCTAACGCTTTGAACCTACCCAAGCCTTCGGGAGTACAAAGCGTTAGGTAGCCCGCAACCAAGAAACCGCTACCGGATCACCTCGCACGACTCATACGCCTCACCCCGGACGCATTCGTCGTGGTCGGGGCCACCGTCGAGGGTGTCGGTGCCAGTCCAGCCATCGAGGTAGTCGTCGCCGGTTCCGCCGTAGAGTCGGTCGTTGCCTTCGTCGCCGTGGAGCCAGTCGTCGCCGCTTCGGCCACGAATCGTGTCGTTACCGTCGTAGCCTTGAAGGAAGTTGTCGGCACCGTTGCCGATGATGATGTCGTCGTGCGTCTGTACCCTCAACGTCTTGGATCCCGGTGACCATGTCGTTCCCGAATCCCGATGCGGTACCGGCTTTGAGGTCGACTACGACGCCGCTTGGGGCGAAGTAGTAGTCCACGGAGTTCCTGTTGCCGCTGCCGCCCTTGACGATGTCGTCGCCGCCGCCCGGTTCAGATGACATCATCACCTGCCCCCCCTCGGAGGATGTCATCGCCCCATCCGCCATAGAGGTGGTCGTCCCCATCGAGGCCATCGATCACGTCGTTGCCTTCGCTCGCCCCACAGAGCGTCGTGGCCGGGGCCGCCGAGGAGGTGGTCGTTGCCCCGCCGACCCTGGATCCGATCGTGGCCGTCGTTGCCCTTGATCACGTTTCGGGCGTCGGTGCCGTACAGGTCGTCGTCGAAACGGGATCCGATGATGTTCTCGATGCCCCAGAGTTCATCGGTGCCGTGGCCGCCCGTGGCGTTGCCAGCAGCGAGGTCGAACCGCGACGCCATACGGAGCGGTGCCGTAGCTGACCCAGAAATCGGAGCCGTAGCCGCCTTCCAATCGATCGTCGCCGTCCCCGCCGATCAACGTATCGTCACCGGCGAAGCCTCGGATATGGTCATTGCCGTAGCCGCCGTCGAGCGTGTCGTCCCCGTCCCACCCGTAGAGGGTGTCCTGGCCGCCGTTGCCTCGGAGGTCGTCGTTGCCGGAGTCGCCACTAAGGGAGTCGGGGCCGCCCCTACCGATGAGGAGATCATCGCCGTCACCGCCCCGCAAGAAGTCCCGGCCACTGGTGCCGAAGAGGCGGTCGTCAAACGCTGAGCCGAGGACCGACTCGATTGATACCAGTTCGTCTGTTCCCCATCCCGTGGCAACCCCAGACTCCATATCAACGGTGACTCCGGTCGGGGCGAGGCTGTAGCCCACCCGGTCATAGCTCTTGCCGCCCCACAGCACATCGTCGCCTGGCCCCCCGATCAAGATGTCCCTGCCGCCCTTGCCGCAGAGCGTGTCGTTGCCGCCACGACCCTTGATCAGGTCATCGCCACCCAACCCGACGATCACGTCATCACCGTTGGTGCCCCGTAGGTCGTCGTCACCCTCCGTACCGACGATCGTCGCTGGTTTGCCGTCACACACGGGCGTCGCCGCATCAGCCGCCGGGTGGGGAATCGCCGTCACCACCCCAACGACGAGAAGGGCGCCGCAATACAGGACCAGAGACTTGGGCAGGGACGTGCGACGCATGATCTCCCCCTTTCACCCTCCACGCCTACCACGACCAGTTGGTATGGCCAGGGGCCGAAGGGCACAGCCTGTCAGCGGATCGCTGCTTGGCATCCCAGCACAGATCCGCACGTCATCGACTGCGTCGTGCCGTTCGTGGCGGTTTTCGCGCGGACGGTCAAGGGGGGTGAAATGCGGGCATATTCCCAGCTCACCGGTGCCCGGGGTGGGATTCGAACCCACTCGAGGGATGAACCCTCAGCGGATTTTAAGTCCGCCGCGTCTGCCAATTCCGCCACCCGGGCCACGTGTCAGCCAGTTTCGCAGACTTCACCGTGTCGGCGGATGTCTTTTGCGCCGGGACCTTTGGCCCCTGGTCAGATCGGGTCCAGATTCGGACCCTGGGGTCAGATCAGAACCGGAGCCGCATGAACCTCATCCTCGAGACCAAAGAGCTGGCGCCCAGCGTCACCTACTTCCGGGTCGAAGCACCCAAGATCGCCCGCAAACGCAAGGCAGGCCAGTTCGTCATCATTCGCGTCGCCGACGACGGCGAGCGCATTCCGCTGACGATTGCCGACGCCAGACCCCGAGGAGGGCTGGGTCGCCATCATCGTCCAGGCCGTGGGGCGGACCACCACCCTGCTCAACCAACTCGAAGCGGGCGACTTCATCCACGACATGGCCGGCCCGCTCGGCATGCCGTCCGAGATCGAACGCTTTGGGACCGTCGTCGTCATCGGCGGCGGCGTCGGCACCGCCATCGCCTATCCCACCGCTGTGGCCCTCGCCGAGGCCGGCAACGACGTCATCGCCATCATCGGCGGCCGCAGCCGCGAATTCGTGATCCTCGAGGATGAGCTGCGGGCCGTCTGCCGTGAAGTGTTCCCGACGACCGACGACGGGTCATACGGACGCCACGGCTTCGTCACCGACCAACTCAAGGACCTCATCGACGCCGGCGGTCCGATCGACCACGTCATCGCCATCGGGCCGATTCCGATGATGCGGGCCGTCGCCGCCGTCACCGAGCCGCACGGCATCCGCACCATCGTGAGCCTCAACCCGATCATGGTCGATGGGACCGGAATGTGCGGCGGCTGCCGGGTCTCGGTTGGTGGTGAGGTCAAGTTCGCCTGCGTCGACGGACCCGAGTTCGATGCGCACGAGGTCGACTTCGAACTGCTGGCCCGGCGCAACACCTCCTACGAAGCTTTCGAGTACTTCCGGGCGGCCGAAACACAACCGTGTGCTGTGGACACGGTCGAGGCTCCCTGATGGCGCGTGACCTCACTCGGCGGGAACGTATGGCGCTCGAGCGGGTGGCGATGCGGGAGCAGGACGCCGGTCGCCGCCGGGTCAACTTCGAAGAAGTCAACCTGGGATACACCGCAGAGATGGCGGTGGCGGAGGCGGAGCGGTGCCTGCTCTGCGCTCGGCCAACCTGCATCGACGGCTGCCCGGTCGGCATCGATATTCGGGAGTTCATCCGACTCACCGCCGACGGCGAGTTCCTCGACGCCGCCGACGTCATCACCAGGTCCAGTTCACTGCCCGCGGTCTGCGGCAGGGTCTGTCCTCAGGAGAACCAGTGCGAGGGCACCTGCGTACTCGCCCGCAAGGGCAAGTCGATCGCCATCGGGCACCTCGAACGTTTTGTGGCCGACTTCGCTCGTGAACACGGCCGGCCCCCTGCCCACAGCGAGATACCGAAGACGGGCAAGCGTGTTGCCGTGGTAGGGAGCGGGCCCGCCGGACTGGCCTGCGCCACCGACCTGATCAAAGCCGGCCACGACGTCACCGTGTTCGAGGCGCTTCACGAACTCGGCGGCGTGCTCGTCTACGGCATTCCCGAGTTCCGGCTTCCCAAGGAGATCGTTCGTGCCGAGATCGACGGCCTCGCCGAACTCGGCGTCGTCTTCGAAACGAACGCCGTCATCGGGATGATCGACACGATTGACGATCTGCTCGAGGAGGAAGGATTCGATGCGGTGTTCATCGGCGTCGGCGCCGGCCTTCCCCGCTTCCTCAACATCCCCGGTGAGAACCTGATCGGGGTGTACTCGGCCAATGAGTTCCTCACCAGGGTGAACCTGATGAAGGCCTACGAGGCCGGAGCGCAGACTCCGCTGCTCGATCTCTACAACAAGACCGTCGCCGTCTTTGGTGGCGGCAACACTGCAATGGACGCGGTACGCACCGCGATGCGGCTCGGGGCCGGCCGCGCTGTGATCCTGTACCGTCGGTCTGAAGCCGAGATGCCGGCCCGACTGGAAGAAGTTCACCACGCCAAGCAGGAGGGCGTCGAGTTCCGCACCTTGGTTTCGCCGCTCGAGCTGCTCGGCGACGAAGAGGGCTGGCTCCACGCCGTGGGTTTGCAGCGAATGGAGTTGGGTGAACCCGACGACAGCGGGCGGCGCCGCCCCGAGCCCATCCCGGGCGCGGTCGAGGAGATCGCCATCGACGTCGCCGTCATCGCCATCGGCAATACCCCGAACCCGCTCATCCACAAGACGGCTCCGGACCTCGAGCAGACCCGGTGGGGGACACTCGCCGCCGACCCCGAAACCGGCCGCACCTCAAAACGAGGTGTCTTCGCCGGCGGTGACATCGTCACGGGTGGAGCCACCGTCATTCTTGCGATGGGCGCCGGCCGCCGTGCCGCCGCTGCCATCGATGACTTCCTGCGCACCGACGTGGGGGAGCCGACGGGCTGAACGGTCGGGAAGGCTTGCCCTAGCCGACCGCCAGGATCTCGGTGAGTTCCTTGCCCCACATCCGGGCACGATCGAGTTCCCCGGCGGCCAGTGGGCCCTCGCCGCCTTCGATCATGAAGCTCTCTGGCTCGGTGATCAACCGGTAGCCGCGTTTGGTGAGCTTCTTGCCTGCGACTGCGGCCGCCGATCCTGTCAGCCAGGCGGGCTTGTCGAACCGGGTATCGAACGTGGCGACCGGTCTGCCCTCACCGCGGGGGAAAGCCTGAATGGTCTCGCGCATCCCCAGCCCGGTATCGGTCCCCGGCAGCGGTGCCGCCCGCTTCTCATCGATCTGGCGGGATGAAGCCACGCGACATGCCGTGGGCATGGGTCGGTCCGCCGATCACAATGAGGTCGGCGTTGGCGACGTCGATCTCCTCGAGCGTCGAGCGCAGAATGACGTCGCCGCCGTCCTGCAGACCCGCCGCGATCGCCTCAGCAATCGCCTTCGTGTTGCCGTACAGAGATTCGTAGATGACAACGATGTTCATGAGGGGCCTCCGTAGACCTGGTGCGGTTCATTGACCAGTGAACGACACCGGCGTAGCCTCCGGCCAGGGTCAAACGACCCGCTTGGTGCCGGCGGCAGGCGGCGTTTCCATTCGGTCAAGCGCCTCCGGCAGGTGCCGATACGCTCCAAGATGGCCTGTTCGACGGCCGTCGAGGACATTGGTGAGGTGAATGACGAGCGATCAACAGATCGGCCCTCGATCTGCCGCCGCGAGTGCAGTTGTCTTCGACGCGCCCGACGATTCGCCCAAGCGTCCCATCGGCCGCTACATCATCGGGCTGGCCATGATCGCCTTGCTGGCGATCGCATCGACGGTTCTGACCTCCTCGGCCCTAACGCGACAGGAGAAGGACGCCGGCGTGGTGAGCGCCGCCGCCCGCCAGGCCGTCTTGGCCGACCGCCTCGCTGACAATGCGGTGAAGCTGCAGATCGCTTCGACCGACACCACCCGTGAACCCGACGTCCGGGCCGCGGAGCGCGCGACCGCGCTCGAGGGAATGGAGCGTGACCTCGCCCTGATCAAGGCCAACCACCTCGGGCTTCGCTACGGCGACGACACCCTTGGTCTGCCCGGCGATAACAGCACTGAGGTTGAAGGCATATTCGTCGAGCTGGAACCGACCTACGACGCCATGGTTGTGTCAGCCCAGGAACTGATCGTCATCGGCAAATCCGGGGCCAGGGTGCTCCCACCGCCGGTGATTGCAGTGGTCGAGTCGGCCGGCGACTACGCCACCGGGATGACCGCAATTGTGTTCGCCTATCAGCAAGAGGCGGAGGCGCGGGTCAAGAGCCTGAAGTCGACCCAGTACCTCGTGCTGAGTGTCACCATCGTGTTGCTGGTGTTCGAGGGTCTGTTCCTCTTCCGCCCGGCGGTGAAGGAGTTCCGCAAGGAGTGGCGTCAGCGAGCCGAGGCGCACCTCACAGCTCGCGAGAAGGACCAGCGCAAGCTGAGCTTCCTCGCCCGCTTCGACCCTCTGACCGGGTTGATCAACCGGTTCCTGTTTGGTGACCGATTACAGAACGCCATCGCCCGCGCCCGGCGCGATGGGGGCTTGGTCACGTTGATGTTCCTCGACCTCGACGAGTTCAAGGCCGTCAACGACCGCTTTGGGCACTCCGTCGGTGACGGGCTGCTCAAGCAGGTGGCCGAGCGACTGGTCGATGCCGTCCGGGAGAGCGACAGCGTTGCCCGCCTCGGCGGTGACGAGTTCACGGTCATCCTTGAAGGCAACCACCGTGTCGAAGACGCCGGTCACGTCGCCACGAAGATCCTGCGGTCGCTCCAGGTGCCCTATCACGTGGGGTCCCACAAGCTCCACATCACCGCCAGCATCGGGATCGCCCTCTACCCGGTCGACGGCCAGAACTCCCAGGAGTTGTTGCGCGACGCCGACATTGCGATGTACAGCGCCAAGGCGGCGGGCAAGAACACCTACCAGTACTTCACCCCGGAGCTGCGCGAGAAGACCTCGGAACGCCTCCACCTGATCGATGGGTTGCGCCGCGCCATCGAGGCTCGCCAGGAGCTCGAACTGGTCTATCAGCCAAAGGTCGACATCCGAGACAACAGCATCGTCGGCGTCGAAGCCCTGGTCCGCTGGCACCACCCCGAGCTTGGCCTGGTGTTGCCCGACCGTTTTGTGCCGCTCGCCGAGGAGACCGACCTGATCCTGCCGATCGGCGACTGGGTGATTGTCGAAGCGTGCCGTCAGATGAAGGCGTGGCAGGTAGCGGGATTGGGGCAGCTCACGGTGTCGGTGAATGTGTCGTCACGCCAGCTTCGCCACGGCGACCTCGTCGAGAAGATCGCGGCGGCACTCGCTGAGACCGGGCTCGACGCCGAGTTCCTCGAGATCGAGATCACCGAGGGCACCCTCGTCGAGGACACCGGCCTCGCCACCCGGACCCTCGAGCGGTTGCGAACGATGGGTGTTCAGGTCTCGATCGACGACTTCGGCACCGGTTACTCATCGCTGGGCTACCTGCAGCGCTTGCCCATCGACCGCCTCAAGATCGACCGAACCTTTGTGCGGGATCTGCCGGTGAGCGATGACGCCAAAGCGCTGTCGGCTGCGATCGTCGGCCTGGCGAGGAGCCTGCACCTCGACGTTGTCGCCGAAGGGGTCGAGACGATCGAACAACTCGAGATCCTGCGAAGCCTCGAGTGCTTCAAGGTCCAGGGATTTCTCTTCGCCAAGCCGCTGCATGTCGAGCAAGCCCGGCAGTTCCTCCGGGACGGGCCCCCGGTGCTGCTCGAGAGCGATTCTGCAACTCCGGCCGGGGCGGCGCAGTCCGCAAACTGAGCGCTCCGGTACTCTTGCGGGCACAAACCACGCTTTGGAGGAGTCATGGCTGCGAGTACTCGATCACATCTGGCTGCGTTGGCGTCCTTCTTGCTCGCCGTCGGAGTGTTTGTCGCCATACCGTCGAACCCGGCCGCGGCGGCAACCGGTACCGATGGCGTCGAACTCGAACTCGTCACCTCAGGGCTGTCTCGCCCCGCCGACATCACCGCGCCAAAGGGCGACGACCGTCTCTTCATCGTCGAACAGGTTGGCAGGATTCGCATTGTCGAGAACGGGCAACTGCTGTCCACACCGTTCCTCGACATCCGCTCCAGGGTACGTAGCAGCGGTGGAGAACAAGGGTTGCTGGGGCTTGCCTTTGACCCCAACTACGCAAAGAACGGCCGCTTCTATGTCAACTACACGGCAGAGTCGGGAGGCGGCGACAGCGTGATCGCACGCTTCAAGGTGAGTTCGGGGAATCCCAATCTCGCCGACGCCGGCAGCGAAGTGCGCTTCCTCCAGGTGAATCAGCCTTACACCAACCACAACGGTGGGCAGGTCGCCGTTGGGCCGGATGGCTTTCTCTACGCATCGCTTGGTGACGGTGGCAGTGGTGGCGACCCGCTCGGGAACGGTCAGAACAAGAACTCACTGCTCGGCACGATCGTCCGTATCGACCGCTTCAGTGGCGACGCCGCTCCGGGCAACCCCTTCATCGGGACGTCGGGCGACGACCGCATCTGGGTGTGGGGACTGCGCAATCCGTGGCGTTTTGCCTTCGATCCGTTGAGCGGCGACATGTTGATCGCCGATGTCGGCCAGAACGCCTGGGAAGAGATCGATGTTGTGCCGGCAGGCGACAATGGGCTCAACTTCGGTTGGAACGAACGCGAAGGCGCTCACTGCTACGTCGCCAACTGCGAGACGGCGGGCCTGGTCGATCCCATCCACGAGTACGCCCACGGCTCCGACCCCTGTTCTGCGTCGATAACCGGCGGCTATGTGTATCGCGGCAACGACCTCCCGTGGCTGCGGGGCCACTACTTCTACGCCGACTACTGCAAGGGTTCCTTGCGGAGCTTCTACTACGAGGATGGAGTTGACTCCGACCACCAGACCTGGACGTCGGCGCTCGGTGCGCCCGGTGGCATCACCACCTTTGGTCTCGACGGCCGCGGCGAGCTCTACCTCGCAGCGGGGTCATCCGTGTACCGGCTGGTGCCTACCCTCGATCCCCGCTGCGACGTCGACGGTGACGGCGACTCCGACGTTGCGGTTGGCGTTCCCTTCGAGGATCCCGTCAACGTCGAAGATGCCGGGGTGCTACAGGTGTTTGCCGGGACGCCCAGCGGCGTCGACGTTGCCGATGACAAACGATTCCATCAGGGCAAGACGACCATTTTCGGCCTCGCTCAACCGGGTGACTTGTATGCGGCCGCCGTGGCCTGCGCCGACTTCGACGGCGATGGCTACGACGACCTTGCCGCGGGGGTGCCGGGTGAGGATCGCAAGGCCGTGGCCGACGCCGGGGCGGTCAGTGTCCTTC
Organism: uncultured Acidimicrobiia bacterium; assembly: GCA_963821095.1. Lineage (GTDB taxonomy): Bacteria > Actinomycetota > Acidimicrobiia > Spongiisociales > UBA5794 > CAVPHV01. Next base: position 224,847 of record CAWGCJ010000020.1, read on the forward strand.
CCGGCTCGCCTTCGGGTCCCGATGTGGGCGCCGATCGTCTCTGGCATCAGGACTCGAAGCGGATTCGCAACGTGGCCGAGGCCGATGACCGCTTCGGTGAGACGCTTGCCGCCGGCGACTTCAACCGCGATGGCTACGCCGATCTCGCCATCGGCGCACCCGGCGAGAGCTTCGGTTCCATCACCGAAGCAGGAGCAGTGAACGTCCTGTACGGATCCGCCAACGGGCTGCGCGGCAGTGGCAACCAATTCTGGCGACAGGGCAAGACGGGAATTCTCGACGGCGTCGAGCCGGGAGACCGGTTTGGGGCCGCTCTGGCTGCCGGCGACTTCGACGGCGACGGATTTGATGACCTCGCCGTTGGGGTACCGGGCGAGAAGGTCGCCGGCCACGAAGCCGCGGGCATGGTCCACGTCTTCTTTGGATCCACCACCGGGCTCACCACCCGCGATCGTGTCGTCCATCGCAACAGCAACGGGATTCAGGGGACGGCTGGACCCGGCGACGAGTTTGGCGCTGCCGTTGCGGCCGGGCACTTCGACCCCGACGGGTTTGACGACCTTGCCATTGGGATTCCCGGCACGGCAAACGATGCCGGTCGCACCTCGGTGCTCTACGGGACGCCGAATGGACCGGGCAAGCGTGATGATTTGTGGGGTCAAGGGATGGATGGTCTGCTCGGGCTCGCCGAGGCGAATGACCGCTACGGAGCAACGCTCGAGGCGGGCGACTTCAATCGCGATGGGTATGACGAACTCGTCGTGGCCGCGCCCGGAGAGACCCTCAGCGGCAAGGCTCGTGCTGGGCAGCTCGGTGTTATTCCGGGTTCAGGCAGTGGGCTGACTGCCGTTGGGGACACGTTGTGGTCGCAGAGCAAGGCCAACGTCGCCGGAACGATTCAGCCGAACGACCGGTTTGGGGCGGCGCTGCGAGTTCTCGACGCGAACGGCGACGGCCGCGACGACCTCGTTGTCGGGGTTCCCCAATACGCCAATCCACCGGCTCAGTCGCCGAACTCGGGCGAGGTTGCCCTCTTCTATGGTGGCTCCGGCGGTCTCTCCACCGCAGGCGACGAGCTGTGGAGCCAAGCGACGACCGGTGTCATCGGGAACCCCGCGCCGGAGGATCGATTCGGCGGCGCGCTGTGAGCAGCCCATTCGACGAACTTGCCGTGGGGGTCTACCGGCGGCGGTATGCGTCGCTCGACCTCAATATCGGGGTTGTTGTCGGCGCAGACGGCGTCCTCGTCGTCGACTCTCGAGCCTCCCACAACCAGGCGCGAGAGCTCCGTGACGAACTCGCCGGCCTCACCGAACTTCCGGTGCGCTGGGTGGTCAACACCCATTGGCATTGGGACCACGTCTTTGGCAACGCAATGTTTCCCGAGGCTCGTTTGTGGGGCCAGCGTGAGTGCCGCAACCACCTCATCGAGCACGGCGAGGAAGAGAAGGCGGCCGCCCGGAGATCTGTGGGGCCCGAACACGCTCACCAGATCGACGAGGTCGTGATCACACCACCAGAGTATGTTGTCGGGACCGCACGGGCCATTGACCTTGGCGGGCGTACCGTCACGCTGAAGCACATGGGGCTCGGTCACACCAACAGCGATCTGGTCGTGATCGTTTCGGACGCACCCGTGCTGTTCGCCGGCGACCTCCTCGAGGAGGGGGCTCCGCCGTCCTTCGGCGACGGATATCCAATGGCGTGGCCTGATGCGGTCGATCGGCTTCGTGACCACATCAGGGGAGTGGTCGTTCCCGGCCACGGCGATGTCATGGCCGCCGCCGACGTGACGACCCAATACGAAGAGCTGACCGCAGTCGCTCGGGCCTGTGCGGATGGCCTGGCGACCGGGCGATTTGATCCCACGGTGGGGCCATACCCGCAGGAGACGATGCTCGAAGCCTGGGAGCGAGCCAAGCTCGAGTTCGAGGGGCGGGTCGAGGGCTGAGTGCAAGAGCGGCCCGTCGATAGACTTGTGGGTTCATCGAGCCGAGGAACAGCGACGTGACGACGACGGCCATCACCACTTCGCGCCTGACCAAGTACTACGGCGACACGGCGGGGATCATCGACCTCGATCTCGAGGTTCGGGTGGGCGAGGTTTTTGGCTTCCTCGGACCAAACGGGTCGGGGAAGAGCACCACCATTCGGACCTTGCTGCACTTGCTGCATCCGTCGTCCGGGAGCGGCGAGATCCTCGGCCTGGACATCACGGCGCAATCGGCCGAAATCCGGGCCCGAGTCGGCTATCTGCCGGGCGACCTTGCCATGTACGACGACATGACGGCCGGCCAGTTGTTCCAGTACTTCGGTTCACTCCGCGGCGTTGATGTCGCCGCCAGTGCGGACCGGCTCTCCACAAGGCTGCAACTCGATGTGAGCCGCAGGATCGGTTCGTACTCAACCGGCAATCGACAGAAGGTGGCGATCGTGCAGGCCTTCATGCACCGGCCCGAATTGCTGATCCTCGACGAGCCGACAACCGGATTGGATCCGTTGATGCAGTTGGAGTTCTTCGAGATGGTCGACGAGGTACGAGCCGAGGGACGAACGGTCTTTCTCTCCTCTCACATCCTCCCCGAAGTCGAGCGTCTCGCCGACCGGGTTGGGATCGTGCGCGAAGCCCGGCTGGTGACGGTGCAATCCGTTGCCGGCCTGCGGGCCAGAGCGCGTCGCAGCCTCGAGTTGGTCTTCACCGTCCCAGTCGACCCGGCCGACTTCGAAGTGTTGCCGTCGGTGCGGCATTGCGAGTCAACTCACGGGGGGAGGGGCGTCATTCTGACGGTCGAGGGTTCGCTGGGAGAAGTCATGTCCGCGGCGGGACGCCACACAATCGAGAGCATTCACACTCGCGAGGGTGACCTCGAGGAGGCATTCCTGGCCTTCTACCAGGCTGACGACGCCGATGTTCCGTAGCGTCTACCGCAAAACCCTTTGGGAGTATCGGGTCTCGATGGTCTGGTGGCTCGTTGCGACGTTGGTGCTCGGCGTCTGGTTGGTCGCCTTCTATCCAACCGTCCGCGACAGCGTGGAACTCCGCCAGTTCTTCGACAACTTCCCGGTGGAGTTGCTGGCGATGTTTGGGGTGGATCCGGCGATCTACACGACCGGGTTTGGCTATCTGCAAGGGCAGCTCTACTCACTGATCGGCCCCCTTCTCGTCCTGGCGTTCACCATCGGATTTGGGGCCGCGGCAACCGCCCGCGAGGAGGAGACCGGGACCATCGACCTATTGCTCGGTGGAAATGCGTTGCGAAGACGAGCTGTGATTCTCCAGAAGTTCGGTGCCTTGACCTCGCTGGCGGCCGCCCTGGTCGCGGTCCTGGCGCTCGTCCTGATCGTCGCCGGCCCCATCGTCGATCTTCGCCTTTCGATCGGAGGCATCGTCGGGATGAATCTCGGGTTGCTGCTGCTCGGCGTCTTCTTCGGATCGATGGCGATGGCCGTCGGAGCGTGGTGGGGGCGCCGCAGCCTTGCGCTGGCGGTGGCCGGGTCTCTTGCGATCGCGGCTTGGGTCGCCAACGCCTTTGCCCCCTTGGTCCATTGGCTTGAAACCGTGAACACCTTTCTCCCGTTCCACTGGTACCTCGCCGACGATCCGCTGCTCAACGGTCCCACGCCGTGGCATGGGATTCTGGCCGTTGGCTCAGCTCTCCTCCTCGGGTCCGCATTGGTCGGGTTCCAACGTCGCAACATCGGCGCCCAACTGCAGTTTGTCGCATTGAACCGACGTTCTCGGAACGGGGGGGAGGCCGGAGTCGAGGAGTCCGTCGCGTTCAGCAGACCGGGGCGACTCGACTGGATGCTCGGCAGTGTCTACGGCAAGACGCTGTGGGACAAGCGGCGCACGATTTGGGGGTGGATCCTCGGCTTGGGGTTGTTGGCAGCCCTCACCGCCGCTTTCTGGCCGACCGTGCGTCGCACCGGGGACACCATGCAGGGCCTCGTTGACGCCGTCCCGGCTGAGCTGCTTGCGATGTTCGGGATCACGGATCCGTCCAGCCTCACCACCCCCGAGGGATACATGTCGGCGCGGCTCTATACGGGCATCGGTGCCGTCGCCATGCTGGTCTTTGTCATTGGGATGGGGGCGGCTGCGTTGGCGGGAGAGGAGCGGCGCGGCACCATCGACCTCCTGATGGGCAACCCGACGCGGCGCCGGCGGGTGGCGCGCGACAAGTTTGCCGGCATGGTGACGCTTGCATTGGTGGTCGTCGCCGCATTGACGGCGGTGGTTGTCGTTGCCGGCTCGGTGTACGGCATGGGGCTCAGTCTCGCTCACACGGTCATCGCCGGCTTTGGATTGGCGCTGCTGGCACTCTTTTTCGGAGCCTTGGCGTTCGCCGTCGGCGCTGCCTCGGGAAGACCGGGCCTTGCCGTCGGAGTTGCCTCAGGTCTTGCCGGGGCGGCGTTCATCCTCAACGGCTTTGGAGCGATTGTTGATTGGCTGGCGCCGGCGCGATGGCTGTCGCCGTTCTTCTGGTACCTGCGAGACAGTCCGCCGCTCACTCGCGGATTCAGCGCCAGCTACTGGTTGCTCGTGGTGGGTGTGGTTCTCTTCGGACTGCTGTCCGTCCCTGCGTTCCGTCGCCGCGACCTGGGAACGTGAGGCGCTGGAATCTCAGTAGCCTGCCGCCATGGCCGATCCTTTCACCTCCGGACTCAACGTTGGGACGGGGCCTCCGCTGGGGCGGGTCACCGGCGCCCTGCGGGCGGCACGCACGTTCGGGTTCGACACTGCGTGGACCGTTGACCACTTCCTTGGGTTCTTCCCGGAGCAGATCTGGGACAAGAACTTCACCTGGCTGGCCAAGCCGAGTGAGTCGCCTCATGAGTACTTCGAATACCAGACCCTGCTCGGCTACCTGGCGGCGCGGGCCGGCAAGGTGCGCCTTGGCGTCGGTGTGACCGAGCCAACCCGGCGCCACCCGGTCGTGTTGGCGCAGGCGTTTCTGACGCTGGCTCACATGACGACGCGGGCGCCGATCCTCGGAATCGGGTCCGGTGAGCGGGAGAACATCGAGCCGTACGGTCTCGACTTTGAGCGTCCGGTCGGGCGCCTCGAAGATGCTCTGGCGATCATTCGGGTCTGCTTCACTTCGTCGGGACCTTTTGACTTTGCCGGGACCCACTTTCGGCTGGATGGGGCCCGTATGGATCTTGCGGCGCCGCCGGGCCGGATCCCGCAGATCTGGGTGGCGGCGCACGGCCCCCGCATGCTCGAACTCACCGGCCGGTATGGGGACGGCTGGTATCCCGCGTTTCCGTTCGGTCCGCATCGGTACGGCGAGATGCTCGGCACCATCCGGGAGGCAGCTCGTAGTGCGGGCCGTAACCCGGAGGGCATCGTTCCGGGCTGGCAGGCGGTGGTGGTCGTGGCGCACAGCCGCAAGGAGGCGCGCCGGATGCTCGAAGCGAAGTCTGTCCGGTTTTCCACGCTGCTCGCCTCCGACGAGATGTGGCAGAGCTTCGGATACGAGCATCCGCTCGGTGCCGGGTTCCGGGGCATGATCGACTTCATGCCCGATCGGTACACGAAGGCACAACTCGAGGATGCCATTGCCTGCGTCCCGGTGGACCTGCTTGCCGAGGTCCTATTGTGGGGGACACCCGACGATCTATTCGAACGGTTCAGCGACTACCGCGACGCCGGGTTGCGCCACCTGGTGATTCAACCGGCCTCCGCCCTGATCTCGCGCCGCAGCGCCGTGTATTCGCTGCGGGCCGTCGTTTCGATCCAGCGGAGATTGCGCCGGAGCTGATCCGGCAGTCCCTGCTCTGTTCCCACAGCCACGTCGAGGCGGGTAGCCTTGCGTCGATCCGTCATGATCATTGCCCGTGACCTCTCCATTGAAGCGGGCGTCCGCGTCCTCATCTCGGATGCCTCGTTCTCCCTCCAACCTGGCGACAAGGTCGGTTTGGTGGGCCCGAATGGCGCGGGCAAGACCACACTGCTGAGAACCTTGGCGGGAGAGCGAGAACCAGTCGAGGGCCACATCGCTCGCTCCGGCGTCCTCGGATACCTGTCGCAGGAGGCAGCGCTGGCGGTGGTCGAGGACGAACACGTCACCGCTTTGGAGCGCATTCTGATGGCGCGCGACATCGGTGTCCTGGAACGGAGGATGGAAGAGGTGCGCCTGAAGATGGAGACCGCCGACGGCGAGGAGCGAGACCGCCTCATCCGCCGGTTCTCCAGGCTCGAGGACGAGTTCACGGCGCGCGGCGGCTACCTGGCCAAAGCGGAGGCGAAACGTTTTGGGGCCTCTCTTGGGATCGGAAGTGACGAACTCGACCAACTGGTCGTCACCATGTCAGGTGGTCAGCGGCGCCGCGTTGAGCTGGCCCGCATTCTCTTTGCCGAGACCGACATGCTGCTGCTCGATGAGCCGACCAACCACCTCGACCTCGACGCCAAGGCCTGGCTGATGGACTGGCTGGCAGGCTACGAGGGGTCGCTGTTGGTGGTGAGCCACGATCTGCCACTGCTCGACGAGTCGATCACCTCGGTGCTCGCCGTTGACGATGGCTCGCTCGAACCGTACCGCGGCAACTACTCGTACTACCTCACGGAGCGGGAGCGCCGCCACGAGCAGCGGGTCCGAGAACGCAAACATCAGGACGAGAAGATCGCCCGCCTCGAGGAGGGGATCCGCCGCTTCAAGGGCACGACCGAGAAGATGGCGAAACGGGCTCGTTCGTGGGAAACCAGGGTCGACAAGCTCAAGGCGAAGCGGGTCGAGATCGGCAAGAAGGGCCGCAATGTGGCGATGCAGTTCCCCCAGCCGGACCCATCGGGCCGGACGCCGCTCAGAGCAGACGGCCTCGCCAAGGCGTTCGACCAGAACGTGGTGTTCGTTGATGTTGATGTCGACGTCGACCGCGGCGAACGGCTCGTCATCATGGGCCTCAACGGGGCGGGCAAGACCACGCTGTTGCGGATCTTGGCCGGCACCGACTCGGCCGATATCGGCGAGGTCGAGATTGGATACCGGGCGTCGCTCGGCTACTACGCCCAGGAGCACGAGAGCATCCGGAGCGGGGTCAGTGTGTTCGATCACATGAGGGAGGTTTCCAGCGAGCCCGACCGTACCCTGCGGAGCCTGCTTGGCCACTTCCTGCTCGCCGACAAGGTCGATCAGGACGCCGGCACCCTCTCCGGCGGCGAAAAGACCAAGCTGGCTTTGGCGCAGCTCGTCGTCGGCCGTCACAACGTGTTGTTGCTCGACGAGCCGACCAACAACCTCGACCCCCAGGCCAAAGAGGCATTGCTCGATGCGCTCGTCATCTACGAGGGCACCGTGATCCTCGTCAGCCATGACGCCGAATTTGTCGAAGAGCTTGCCCCCGACCGGGCGCTACTCATGCCCGAAGGGGACACCGCCTTCTTCGACGAGTCGATGCTCGACCTGGTTGCCCTCGCCTGAGCGGCGCCGCCCTTCTCAGATTGAGCCGTACCAATCGCGGTCGCCGTCCTCCAGCCACTTGTTGACGGATTGGTTGTTGTAGATGGTCGAACCGTTGGCGATGATCTCCAGCCCTTTGAGTTTCCATCCGCCCGCCACCCCATCGGGCGACTTGTGGACCCGCAACGATGACAGCGCCGATTCGTAGAGCCCGGTGCCGGGGTCGAGATCAAAGGTATCGGTGTTGCCTCGCTCGAAGTCGTTGTGGCCGTCGTTGTCGAGATTCCAGCTACGGCCCCCGGCATACAGGGTCACGTCGTCGTCGGTACCCGCCCACCAGACGTCGGCCGTCGTGACCTTCACCTTCAAGGTGTTCACGATGGTGGATGACGAACCGGCGCTGGGACAGGCCCACCACAGGTGGTCGTCCTCGAGCCACGTGTTCGGGGTTCGGCTGCAGACCAGGTCGCCCCTGTGCCACACCTTGATCTGGCGGAACTTCCATCCGCCGGCATGGCCGTCCTCGCCTTTTCGAATCCCGATGCGTTTGATGTCCTCCGTTGACACACCCGTGTAGTTGAGTGCGTAACCCTGGGTATCTCCCCGTTCGCGATCGTCGTGACTTGGATTGTCGAGATTGAATGCCCGGTCGCCGATGTCAAGGTGTACCCAGTCGTCGGTCCCGGCCCACAACACGTCGTCCGTTTCGAGTTCGACGAACAGGTCGGCCCACCCGATGTGGCCCTGGGTGTAGGGGCACAGCCGGAGGTCGTTGGCGTCCATGACGCAGTCCATACCCGGGTCCGCACAAGCTTTGCAGTTGCCGTTCGGGAGTTGGTAGCAGCCGTGGAGTGTGCCACAACTGCTGCACGGCGTGCCGCTGCCGGTGTACTCGTCTGCGGCCCCGAACAGGTGGCAGGTCTCGTGGACGGTCAGCGTGTCCATTGCAGTGATGCCCCACCCGCCCCAATTGGATTCCTCGGCGAGTCGGATGAACTTGGATGACGACCAGGCGGACGCAAACCAGGTGCTGTTGAACGGGGTTACGAAGATCACCAGAGCGTGGGCGGAGAAGAAGTGCCTCCGTAGGTCCTCCCGGTAGTCGGCGAGTCCCGTGAGGTCGCCGCTGTAGGTGGTGCCGTTGAAATCAACTTCTTCGAGCCCCGGCCACCTCCAATAGGTGTCGTCATCGGGATCGGCCTGGTCCGCCACATCAATCGTGGTGTTCTGCCAGTCGTAGGCCCAGGTGAGGTTGGCTGCGTTGGGTGCTTCTGCAGCGAGCCAGTTGAGTCCTGCGGTGATCTCTGCCTCGAGCGTGTTCTTCTCCGAGGCGCTGAACCGTGGGCCACCCGAGCGAGACGACTCGACGAAGACGACGCCGACGGCAATCTCGCCCTCCATCTTCCAGCACTCGACCTCGAGCACCCACAGGATGATTGTGATGTCGAGGACCAGGAACACCTGAATCCAGAGAGGCTCGAGGAAGAAGCACGTCAGCGCCGTCTTGTGGATGAGATTCTCATCCTTGAGTCGATCGGCGAATCGTTCCCTCAGATATGCAAGGGTTTCGCTGTTGCGGTCACGGATCGGAGGCAGCTCCTTGAGGCGGGTCCGGCGCTTGTCACCGATCTGCTCCAGGATCTGTTTTGGGTCGTCGGTCCCAAAGCGCTCCCGGAGCTTGTCGATGACGGCCTCGGGCTCGATCGGCGGGGTCGGCTGGTGCGGGGCGCGATCGTCGGCTCCCCAACTTGTTCCGCGGTCGGCCTGGCGTTTCTTGCGCTTCAGGTAGGTGGGGGAGCGGCGGTAGTTCCACTGCCTGACGGCATCGAGGTGGGCGGGTGACTCCTTCTCCAACCGGGTGAGTGTTTCGCGCCCGAGGGATTGCCTCGTGATGAGCGAGAAGATCCCCGTCTCGGCCGCGACCTCCACATGCCGTGGCGTGGCGACCCCGACGAGAGCGGCGTCCCCGGTGGTCGAGAGCACTTTGACGCCGATCTCTCGCAGGTACTTGACCGCCTCGAGGCGCGCTTCAGCGCTGGCTCGTGCGATGAGGAACAGGTATTCGGTCCGATGGTCGCTTGTCTCGTGTCGCGTGGTCACGAAGACCCCCTTCATAGCGTCGACCTACCCAATTGAACCTACGCCTTGGCGCTCTTCATATTAGAGAGTATCCTCTAAAACGTGACACGACCGGCCAAGTATTCAGCGGATGCCATCCTCGACGCGGCGCGAGAACTCATCGTGGAAGCTGGGCCCGCGGCCACCACCATGACGGCAGTCGCCAAGCATCTCGGAGCGCCGAGCGGCTCGCTGTACTACCGATTTGCCGGAAGAGACGATCTTGTAGCGACACTCTGGCTCCGCTGTGTGCGGCGCTTCTTGGATGGGTACGTGTCTGCTCTCGACCAGGCGTCCCCGCTCGATGCAGCGCTGAGCGCGGTGCGGTTTGTCGTGGAGTGGAGTCGGGGACATGTCGACGACGCCCGGGTCCTGCTGCTGTTGCGCAGCGACGATCTACTCAGCGGCTCCTGGCCGGAGGAGTTGCGGGCGGAGAACGTCAGACTCCAGGATCGCCTGAACGACGCAGTCGGCGGACTCGAGGCCACGTTTGGGGCCGCCAACGGTGCTGCGAGCGAGCGGGTCCGCTTCGCCGTTGTCGATCTTCCCTACGCCGCAGTACGGCGACCACTTCTGGCGGGACATGCGCCGTCGCCGGCAATCGACGAACTGGTCGTCGAAACCGCAACCCACATGCTTGAACCTCTGGTGGCCACCCGAAAGGAGACTTCGTGACGGACCGGCGATGGCAGATCGATTGGGATTCGACGAGAGATGTATTTCAGCGTGGCTTCCGATCCTCGCTCCACTGTGCCATGGCCTCCGTGGGTCCAGACGGCGCCCCCCACGTAACGCCCATCGGCTCCGTGTTGTTGACCGACCCGGGCCGCGGGATCTTCTTCGACATGTTCACGTCGGACCTCAGCTACAACCTCGACAATGATCCGCGGGTGTGTGTCATGGCGGTCGACAGCGGGCGCCGCTTCTGGTTGACCGCACTCACCCGGGGGCGCTTCTCGAAACCCCCTGCGGTGCGTCTCGCCGGCACGGCCGGTCCGCGCCGTGAGGCAACCCCGCAGGAGCAGGCGCGTTTCCTGCGCCGAGTGCGTCCGGCGAGTCGTCTGCGTGGCCATCAACTCCTGTGGAGCAACCTTGCCATTGTTCGCGACCTTGAGTTCGAACATGCTGAACCCGTGAACCTGGGAGCCATGACGCAGCAGATGTAGGCAGCAGACCGTCTGGCTATGGCTATACGGGGCCGTCGAAGGTCTCCACCACGATGCCTTCGTCGGTAACCCAGTTGGCGACGAGCCAGCTCTGCTGGCGGTCGTTCGTGAAGATGACGGTTAGGGCGTTGTCCTCAAAGCGCTGTTCAACGACATATCCGGGTCGGGGCAGGGCCCATAGCAAGAGAACCTGTCCGTCCTGGCCTCCGATGCTGGCGGTGCCACCCTCGAGGTCGACGATCTCAGCGCGGGTCTCGACAGTGACCGTCTCGGGGCCCGCGCCCTCGGTATCTTCTGCGTCGATGCCGGTGAAGGGCTGTGCTATGCCGTCTGGGCTCTTCGGGTCGAATTCCGACGGGTCGATCTCGTCGACATCATTGGGAATGATGAAGAAGGCGGTCACGGTCGGCTCCGGCGCCAGGGTGGTGATCGGCCGCGGTATCGGCTGGGCAGCCAGCGCCTCAACTTCAGCAGAAGTGAGTGGCCGCAGCGGTCGATCGTTGACTTGGCCTCCGGCAATGGCAACTGCGGCGGAGGCCACAACGCTGGTCAGCGCGGCAGCGGCGAGCCAACTGAAGATGAATAAGAGCCTACGGCGCATCGTTTCCATGGTAGGTCGAGTCCAGCCTTGTTGGTGCGGACTTGGCGGGGCCGCGGCCCCGCCAAACGAAACGCAGCAGTCGAGCCTTCTACGTCGCCGGCTGGGTCGGCACGTCGGTACGTCCCGGCCCTTCGGGCCTGCTCCCCTGCGGCGGCGCTCTGTGGAAACGGGGCCGCCGGAGGCAAGGAGGCACGTTCGCACGGGCGTTCGCCGTGTCTACGACAGGGAGCGGGCCGATCCGGCCGCCGTCGAGCGTCCGGGTTTCGGTGGTGGCCGATACCCATCGTCAGCACGGCATCCATTGTGACCAAGCTGGCACGACGGCTGCTGTGACTCAACCGGCGACGAGAAGGACTCTCTGCCGCATTGACGTCATTGTGCGTCATTGGTTCTTGTGGGCTGGTGAACGATTCCCTAAGGAATTGCTAAGGCCATGTTGAGAAGTTCCGGAAAGGGCCTAGTGTCAATGCTATGACATCGGTCGTAATCGTTGAGGACGAGCATCGCATCAGAGAGCTGATGGCCCGCGTCCTGGCCGATCAGGGCTACGACGTGGAATCCGAGTCGACGGCTATGGACGGGCTGCAGACCGTGGTCAGATCTTCCCCGGACCTGGTGATCCTCGACATGGGCCTGCCGGATCTCGATGGTGCCGAGCTGCTCAAGATGATCCGAGCGGTGAGCGACGTGCCGATCATCGTTGCCACGGCCCGCAGCGAGGACCGCGATGTGATCCGGACCCTCGATGCGGGAGCCGACGACTACCTCGTCAAACCGTTCTCGGTCGAGCAGCTCGAAGCACGAGTGCGCGCCGTATTGCGGCGCGTCGGCGCCGACGGCCGGCCCGGACCGATCGTTGTCGGCGAACTCGAGGTCGACAATGCGGCGCGAGAGGCTCGTCTCGATGGTGAGCGGCTGGACCTCAGCCCCAAGGAGTTCGACATGCTGTACTTCCTGGCAGAGCGCAACGGTGAGGTTGTCTCCAAGCGAGAGTTGCTGGCCGAGGTGTGGCGCCAGCCGTACGGTGGCAGTGAGAAGACGGTTGACGTGCACCTGTCGTGGCTGCGCAAGAAGCTTGGTGAGTCTGCGGCTGAGAGCCGCTACCTCCAGACCGTGTTCGGCGTGGGGGTAAAGCTGGTCGACCCCGACGCATGAGACGTCGCCTGGCGCTCGTCTCCCTTGCGATCACCTCGCTGGTGGTGCTCGCCTTTCTGATCCCGCTGGCCACCTTGGTCAGCAATCAGGCGGAGAATCGGGCGCTGTCGCTTGCCGAGCGCGATGCGCAATCGGTGGCTGCGGCTCTGGCCGTCGCCGGGACGACAGAGACCGGATCTGAGATCACGAAGCCGCTGGCAGCCGCCATTGTTGAAGCCTTTGCAGGGCGGGGCAACGTGTCGATCATCTTTCCGGACGGCGACTTCGAGGGCGAGCCCTTTGTACCCAGCGCGAATATCGACCGAGGGCGAGAAGGCAGGGCGCTCACGGCGTTCACCGAGGACGGTGCCGAAGTCCTCGTCCCCGTGCTGGTCGCCACGTCGCCCGAGCGGGATAGCACGGTGGTCGTGCGGACCTTCATCTCCGATGACGAACTCACCCGCGGGGTCGTGCCCGCCTGGCTGATGCTCGGCGCGCTGGGCATCTTCCTCGTGGTCGTTGCCGTGTTCGCCGCGGACCGTCTGGGTCGCTCCATGGTTCGGCCGGTGGGAGCTCTCTCGAGTGCGGCGAGGTCACTCGGAGACGGTGATCTGACGACGAGAGTCACGCCGGACGGGCCTGAGGAGGTGGCCGAGGTCGGTGAGGCGTTCAACGTGCTGGCGTCACGGTTGGTGTCGCTGCTCGATGCCGAGCGAGAGACGGTGGCCGACCTCTCTCATCGTCTGCGTACGCCTCTGACGGCGCTGCGGCTTCAGGCTGAGACGTTGTCGGACCCCATGGAGTCGGCCAGCCTGCTCGCCGATATCGACCGGATGGAGCGTGCTGTCGACCGGATGATCGTCGAGGCGCGTCGTCCATCGCGCGACCAGCGCGGTGCCCCCGTCGCCGATTTGGGCGCCGTCGTTCGCCACCGGGCGTCATTCTGGAAGGTCCTCGCCGACGAGCAAGGCCGCCCCGCTGTCGTGCACACCAGCGGCGGCGAGTTGTTCGTTCCCATGGCTGCGGACGAGCTCGGAGCCGTGATCGACACGTTGATTGAAAACGTCTTCGCTCATACTCCGGCGGGCTCCGGCTATGCGCTCACTGCGGCACCGAACGAGAACGGTTCGGCAGTCCTGATCGTCGAAGATGACGGCCCGGGCTTCCCCGATGAGGAGGTGCTCGAGAGAGGAACAAGCGGGGCCGGATCGACCGGCCTCGGGCTCGATATCACGCGCCGCGCCGCCAATCGCACCGGTGGCGAGGTGCACGTCGCCACCGGCAGGAGTGGCGGCGCCATCGTTGAGATCACATTCGGACGAGTCAAGTCCCCAAAATGAGTAGAACCGGCCGCAGCCGGTTCTACTCGCTTTTTATGTTGGTACCACGTGGATGGAACTCAGCAGATGAGGGGGGCGTCCACCCAACGCGACTTGGTTTGTATTCCTTCAGCGATTTTGTGTGCCTCGCTGTTGATGCCTTGCAGCATCCCGAGCATGGTCACATCACACGGGTTATGGACGCCACCGAGGATGTCTAAGGAAGCCCTAACTCTCTTGACTAGTCACAGAAGGTCCGGCGAGCCGGCTGGAAGGGATTCAGCCACCGACGAGGGCCGACCATTGGTCGGGACCGGTGGCGGGGGGCGAGAGCACCGCAATGGATTGGGCCTCGGGAGGCACCGGCACAAAGCCACCTTCTACCCAGATGCCGGCGGCGACGGCCACCGCGCTGCGGCCGTGGCCGGAGCTGCCCCACTCGACGTAGTCGACGATGGCATCCTTGTCGCCGAAGGCTGGTGCCCGGTAGAACCCCAATTCGCCGTCTGCTCGCACCACCCGGCCGAGGTCTCGACCGGCGTCGAACACCGCAGCGATTCCGATCAGGTCGGGGACGTCGCCCCCCAGAGCGATCGCGACCACCTCACCGGGCTCGAGACGAACCCTTGGTATTTCGTAGTACGACGGCCGCTGGCACAGCCAGAAGCCGCCGAGGTTGCCTGAGCCGAGGCCAATGTTGGCGATGGTGAGGTACGGGTTGGCCCCGAAGAACACTTCCGTGATGGCGAACTCGGCGGGACCCGTCGGCGTTTCGATCGTGGTGGTCGTCTCCTCCGCCTCCGCCGCAGTTGTTGTCGGTGCGCTCGTTGTCGTCGTGGTGGACGGCGGGGCAGTTGTTGTGGTCTCCGGTGGTGCAGTTGTGGATGTGGTGGGAGCGACCGTGGTGGTGGTGACGGCGTCGTCGCTGCCACCGCTACAGGCGGCGGCGAGGAGAGCAAGGACGGTGAGAAGACCGATGATGCGTGCCATGACCCAACCGAGCCTACCGGCACCTTGGATGAAGCGGATAGAGGCCCAGCTGATGTGCGCGACAATCAAGTACCCGCGGAGAGGAGCGACATGACCGATACCGGAGGCGAAGCAGTTTCCCAGAATCCTGAGGCGTATCCGCAGGATTGGATCTTCGATGTTGCTTTGCGCGACGGTGGGTCTGTGCGGTTCAGACCCATCCTGCCCACCGACGGCGGTGGGTTGCAGCACCTCGTTTCCAAGATGTCGGTCGACAGCGTGTACTTTCGGTTCTTCCGGGTGAAGCACGAGTTGGAGCCCGAGGAACTCCATCGCCTCACCCACCTCGACTACAACGAGCGGATGGCGTTTGTTGCTCTGGCTGACGGTGAGTTGGTTGCGGTCGGCCGCTACGACCGCAAGGAGCCTGGTACGCCGGTCGCCGAGGTGGCGCTGGCGGTCATGGACGAGCAACAGGGCCGCGGGATCGGCACGTTGCTGCTCCAATACCTGGCCCGCTATGCCGACGCCCAGGGCATCGCTTCGTTCCGCGCCCACGTGCTCGCCGACAACCACGCCATGATCCGGGTCTTCCGCGACGCTCGGTTTGTCATGGAGCGAGATCTCGACGAGGGCATCTATACCGTCGAGTTCCCCACGCAGCTTTCGGCGGAGGGACGACTCGCCGAGGAGGAGCGGGAAAAGGTTGCCGTCGCCGAGTCGGTGCTGCCCATCTTCCACCCCGAATCCATTGCCGTGATCGGGGCCAGCCGCAACCCACAATCGATCGGGGGGAGGTTGTTCAAGAATCTGATGGCCGCCGGTTTCATCGGCCCTATCTATCCGGTGAACCCGGGCGCGACCGTCGTGCGCTCGGTCAAGACCTACCCGACGATTCTCGACGTGCCCGGATCGGTTGATCTGGCCTTCATCGTGGTTCCCGCTCGGTTCGTGCTCGACGCGGTCCGCCAATGCGCCGAGAAGGGCGTCAGGGGTCTGATCATGATCACCGCCGGCTTCAGCGAAACGGGTGCCGAGGGTGCCGCGTTGGAGAATGAGGTGCTCGAGGTGGTGCGGCAATCCGGGATGCGCATGGTCGGCCCGAACTGCATGGGTCTGATCAACACCGATCCCGAGGTCAGTCTCGATGGGCAGTTTGGACCCCGTCGTCCCCCGGCGGGCAACGTTGCGATGTCGAGCCAGTCCGGAGCGCTCGGCATCGCCATTCTCGACTACGCGGCACGGCTCAACATCGGCATTTCGACCTTCATCTCGATCGGCAACAAGGCCGACGTCGGTGTCAACGATCTGTTGATGTACTGGGAGGATGATCCGCACACCGACGTGATCCTGCTGTACGTGGAATCGTTTGGCCATCCGCGCCGATTCGCTCGGATCGCCAGGCGAATCGCCCGTCACAAACCGATTGTTGCGGTCAAGTCGGGTCGCACCGCCGCCGGGGCTCGTGCCGCCAGCAGCCACACCGGATCATTGGCGAGCCTCGACGTCGCGGTTGATGCGCTCTTCCATCAGGCGGGAGTGATCAGGACTACGACGTTGGCGGAGTTGTTCGATGTCACCACGTTGCTCTCGAATCAGCCGTTGCCCGCCGGGCGCCGCGTCGGGGTCCTCACCAATGCCGGTGGTCCCGGCATCCTTGCCGTCGACGCCCTCGAGTCGCAGGGTCTCGATGTGGTCGAATTCTCTCCAGAGTTGCAGGCCGTGTTGCGTTCGCACCTCGCTTCCGACGCCTCGGTCAGCAACCCGGTCGACATGATCGCTTCCGCCGGCCCCGATCAATACCGGGCCTGTCTCGATGTGCTGCTCAACTCGGCAGAGATCGACACCGTGTTCACCATCTTCACTCCGGCGTCGCCGGAGGGGGAGCGACCCACCGCGGCGGTGATTCGCGACGCCGGCGTGGCCCACGACGGGGACAAGACGATGATCATTGCCTACATGAGCGCCGAGGGAGCCCCCGAGGAACTATCGGCCGCCGAGGCGCGCATCCCCAACTTCCCGTTTCCAGAGCAGGCGGCGCGAGCGCTGGTGAAGGCCGTCGAGTACGCCGAATGGCGGGCCCGGCCCGAAGGCACAGTCATCGAATTCGGTGACATTGACGTTGGGTTGGCAAGGTCAGTGGTCACGAGCGCTCTTGGTCGCTTTGGCGTCGACGGTGGCTGGCTGGAGCCGAGCGAAGTCGATGAGGTACTGCGGGCATACGGCCTCAGTCTGGCGCGCAGCGAAGTCGCGGCATCGGAGGAGGAGGCCGTTGCGGTCGCCGCCGAGATCGGGGGCCCCGTCGTGCTCAAGGTGATTTCACCCTCAGCGCTCCACAAGAGTGATGTTGGCGGTGTCGTCCTCGATATCGAAGGCGAGGCCGAGGTGCGTGAGGCCTTTCGTGCGGTCACGAATGCGGTGCCGGACCCTGAGGGGGTGCTGGTCCAGGAATTCGTCGGCGAAGGTCACGAGGTTCTGATCGGGATGACCGAAGATCCCGTCTTCGGGCCGCTTCTCGTCTTCGGGCTCGGCGGGGTGTTTGTTGAATTGATCGGTGATGTGGCGTTTCGGATTCACCCTCTCACGGATCGGGACGCCGAGGACATGATCTCCGAGGTCAAGTCGGCCAAGCTGCTCGAGGGGTATCGGGGCGGCGACCCCGGGGACATTCCCGCCTTGCGCGATGCCTTGCTGCGAGTGTCTGCACTGGTGGAGGATCTCCCCGAACTGATGGAGCTCGACTTGAACCCGGTGAAGGTCCGCACGCCGGGTGCTGGGATCCGCGTTGTCGATGCTCGGATGCGGGTGCGGGCGGTGGCGGGACCGTGGGTTCCGACGAGATGGGACCTTCCGGCTGCGCGTCCTGCCAGAATGGGTCGAACGCAAGGAGGATGACCGTATGCAGGTGGTCGATCTAATGACGACCGAAGTGATCAAGGTGTCGCCCGATACCAGGATCCAGGACGCCGCCCGACTGATGTTTCGCCATCGGGTCAGCGGGCTACCGGTTGTTGATGCGGCCGGCTGTGTGTGCGGCATCATCACCGAGGCCGACTTCCTTCGGCTCGAGGTGATCAGGACCGAGTCCGACGAGCCTTCGCCGGTGGAGACGGTCGGCGAGGTGATGAGCGGCGGCGTGGTCACCATCTCTCCCGAAACCACGATCTACGACGCGGCGCGGATCATGGTGGTCCAGGACGTCAAGCGGCTCCCCGTTGTCGATGAAGACGACCGCCTCCTCGGCATCATCGCTCGACTCGACATCGTTGCGGTCTTCACCAGGCCCGATGAGGTGATCGAGGACGAGATTCGTGAGGACCTGGTTCGCCGCGTGTTGTTCGTCGATCCAGATGAGATCGACGTCTCCGTTGCCAGCGGTGTCGTCACCTTCAGCGGCGAGATCGGCACTCGCAACGAGGCCCGCATCCTCGAGGAGCTGTGCCGCCGCCTCGACGGCGTGATGCGCGTCGAGAACGAACTGACCTGGCGCGTCGACGACACCTGAGACAGGTTCGAATCAGGCGGGAAGCGGAGGAATCAGTTCGACGGCCTCGTCGAGGCCGAGCCGAGCGCCTTGTACAATGGCTTCCCTGTACGACTCCGGACCGAGTCCCACAGACACGAAGTCACGGATGCGTGCGTGTTCGGGCGCGTCTGTACTCTGGGGCAGGGCTCCCGTCATTGCGAGGTACTCGTCGGCCGAGCCGATGAGTCGAGCAGCAAGGGCGGGATCACCCCGCCGTGCGATCTGCTCCGCCAAGCCAATCAGACAGTGCGCAGTCTGGGTGAGGAATCCCTGCGCGATGGCGAGTTCGAGCGATTCGTGAAGCAGTCGTTCGGCTGCCTCGTCATCGCCGAGCCCATGAGCGATCAGGCCGAGATTGTGGGTCACCATGGCGACTCGCCGCATTTCGCCGGTCTGTCGCGACAGTTCGAGCGCCTGCGACTGGACGTCCCACGCTCGCGCAAAATTGCCATTGGCTCGTTCGAGTTCGCCGAGGTAGTTGAGGGCTTGGGCTTCGATGGGCATGGCGCCCGCCCGACGTGCCAGCTCCAGTCCTCGCTCGATGCCGCGTCGTATGTCATCGAGATCGTCTGCGAGCAGCTCGCGCGAACCTGCTGCATAGATCTGGGCGAGGGCCTGATGGGCCGGGTCGCTGGTGGCTTCGTACAGCGTGGTGGCGTCGTCGAGCAGTTCGACGGCCCGCGGGTCGCGGTCGCTGAAGGCAGCGAAACCGGCGCTCATGAGGACTCCGGCGCGGAGTGAGTCCTCAGCCTCGCCAACGTGATCGAGGGCGCGCGCCGTCCATCGCCGCATGTCGTGCGCGTGGCCCTGATAGAACCAGAAGTCGCGCAGACCGGACACGATCCTGAGCCCGGAGACCGGGTGTTCGCCTTCGAATGACCAGGCCAGAGCTGCATCGAGATTGGGTCGTTCGTCCTCGAGCCTGTTCGTCCACTCATGCTGCCGGGCTCCCCTCAGGTGGGACTCCGCCTCGTCCACGAGGTCGGCGAAGTATGACGCGTGGCTGAGTTGGACTTCGTTGTCCTCACGGCTCTGTTCGAGGCGCTCCGCCGCAAAGGCGCGGATTGTCTCGAGGAGGTCGATTCGTATCTCACCGGCTCGACCCGCCCCGAGGCGGATCAGACTCTTGTCGGCAAGCGTTTCAATCACTGCGGGCGCGTCGCGATCGGGCCCCTGCAGGCAGACGGTTTCGATCGCGCCAAGCGACGCCCCACCAACGAAGACTGCGAGACGTCGGAAGGCCAATTCCTCGTCGGCTTCGAGCAGGTTGTAGCTCCACATGATTGTGCTCGTCAGCGTCTGATGTCGTTCGGGAGCGTCGACTGGGCCGGTGCCGAGCGCAGTGAGATCCGAGGTGAGGCGGGTTCTCAGCTGGGCGGCGCTGAACAGCCGGGCCCGGGCTGCCGCCAGCTCGATGGCCAGCGGCAGCCCGTCGAGCATGGCGCAAATGGCGACAACGTCGTGGACATTTGAGTCCTCGATGCGGAAGCCAGGATTGGCGGCGCGGGCTCGATCCTCGAAGAGGCTCACCGATTCGAGGTCGGAGAGTTGAGCGGCCGGCACTTTCTCACTTGGCATAGGGACTTCAAGCGGCGCCACTGGGAAGTGCTGTTCTGCGCGTAAACGGAGTGCCTCTCGGCTTGTCACGACGACGTGGAGTTGCTCCGATTGTTCGAGCAATTCGCCTACGAGCGGTGCGGCCTTCAGCAGATGCTCGAAGTTATCCAGAATGAGAAGCGTTGGATGGGCCGATAGCCGCGGGACGAGTGTTGCCTCGACGGGGCCTGAGGCGCTCTCGTGGACGCCGATGGCTGTTGCGATGGCGGGCGCAACCCCGTCGGGATGACGGACATTCGCCAATGGGACGAAATACACGCCGTCGTAGTCGTCGAGTAGCTCCACCGACGCTTGAAGCGCTAGGCGCGTCTTGCCGGTGCCGCCCGGACCGGTCAGTGTCACCAAGCGGTTGCCGGCGATCAGTTCGATGAGTGCGCTCAACTCACGAGCGCGCCCGACAAACGAGGTGACTTGGAGCGGCAGGTTGTGTGTCTTCTCGTGTATGACCCGTAGCGGGTCATACACGAGTTCTGGATCGCCGAGTTGATAGATACGCTCTGGTTGCAGGAGATCTCGCAGTCGGTATTCGCCGAGAAGCCGAAGGGGCACGGTGTTGTCGGGAATGAGGCGACGGGCGGCCTCTGAGATCAGAATCTGCCCACCGTGGCCGGCGTCCATGAGCCGGCCTGTCCGGTTCAGGGTCGGTCCGAAGTAGTCACCACCACGGGCTTCGGCCGGACCGGTATGGATCCCCATGCGGACGCGGATCGGGCCGACCGAGGCGGGCCAATCCTCCCGCAGCAGTCTCTCGCTCAGTTTGAGCGCCGCGGCGGCGGCGGACTCGGGTTCGGAGAACACCGCGTGGGCGCCGTCGCCAGTTGACTTGACGACGCGGCCACCGGCGCTTGAGACGGTCTCCGATGTCAGTTCGTCGTGGCGACGAACTGCTGCAGCCATGGCGTCCCTATCGCGCTCCCAACGCGCCGTGCTGCCTTCGATGTCGGTGAGCAGGAACGTGAAGAGTTCTGTGGTGGGCGATTCGGTCAAGTGCAGGGCCTCCGACTGATGACGCTACTGGAAGGCAATGGGGGGTGTTGGCCGCTCCTGGTCCGTCCAACCAGCCGGGCGCTGGAGGGCTTCCGATCAGCTGATGAGGATTCCGACCGACATCAGGGTGGCCACCAGGACCTGGAGGCGGGCGGTGCCCTTGAGGGCCTGTATCAGCGGCGGGCCCTCGGTCTGCGTCCCGACGATGCGGAACAGGGGGAGCGCCAGGGGAGAGGCGATGTAGGCGATCATGGCGCCGATCGGTAGCCAGGTAGCGGCGGCGCCGAGGGCGATCATCCCAAACGCGCCAAGGATGCTGACCGCATACATGGTGCGTGTGGCGGTGCGCCCCAGGATCACGGCCAGGGTGCGTTTGCCGGCAGCCCGGTCGGTGTCGATATCCCGCAGATTGTTGGCGATGAGGATGGCGGCGGCGAACAGGCCCATCACCACTCCGGAGATCCACGCATCGAGTGGCGCGCTCTGGTCGTAGACGTACCGTGCTCCGACGGTTGCCACCAAGCCGAAGAACACGAACACGAAGACCTCGCCGAGCCCGTAATAGCCGTAGGGGACGGGGCCGTTGGTGTAGCCGAGTGCGGCGACGATCGACGCCACCCCGATGGCGATCACGACCCAGCCGGCCACCCAGGTCAAGTAGAGGCCGCCGAGAACGGCCAAGCCGAACGCCGCAAGCATCCCGTTGCGCATCTGACGTGGGGTGATCAACCCGGCGGCAACGGCTCGGGTCGGACCGATCCGGGTCTGGCTGTCGGCGCCACGGGCAGCGTCGGCAAGATCGTTGGCGAAGTTGACCCCGATCTGAATCGCAATCGCGGCGAACATCGTCACAACGAGTACGTCGGCGCGGAAGGCACCGTCGTGGATCGCCAGCGAGGCCGCCACCATGACGGGGGCGATCGCCGCCCACAACGTTGCCGGGCGGGCGGCCATGATCCACGGGTTGTTCATCATCGTCGGTCTCGTCCTCCCAGGCCGGGTCAGGTTAGGAGGCCGCTGGGAGTGATAGGTTCCGGGCATGGATCTTGGACTCAATGAAAAGCGAGCGATCGTGGCCGCCGCCTCGGGGGGACTCGGCTTCGCCATCGCCCATGCCCTGGCCGCAGAGGGAGCCCGCGTCGCCATCTCGAGCCGTTCTGCCGACCGCGCCACCGCAGCAGCCGCCGTCATCGCTGCCGCCACCGGTACCGAGGTGATTGCGGCCCAATGTGACGTCAGCTCTGCCGGCGAGGTGAGTCATTGGGTTGATGACGTGGCAGAGGGATGGGGAGGGTTGGACATTGTCATCCCCAACGCCGGAGGGCCGCAGGCGGGCACCTTTGACGAACTCAGCTCCGACCAATGGGACGAGGCGTACCGGCTCACGCTGCGTTCGGCAGTGATGTTCGCCGCCGCGGCGCGGCCACACCTCGACCGGGGCGGGGCCATGCTCTACTTGACGTCCGCGTCGGTGAAAGAACCGATTGGGATCCTGGTCCTTTCGAACGTATTCCGGGCCGGAGTCGCGGCTTTGGCGAAGTCGCTTGCCACCGAGTGGGCACCGGCGGGGATCCGGGTCAACCACCTGATTCCCGGCCGGATCGCGACCGACCGGCTGCTCGAACTCGATGCCGGCTTGGCAGCGCGTGAGGGGACAACGCCTGAGGCGGTGCGGGAGCGTATCTCGAGCGGGATTCCGCTCGGGCGCTACGGCGAACCCGAGGAGTTTGCGGCCGCGGCGACGTTCCTCGTCTCCGATGCGGCCGCCTACATCACCGGAGCGACGCTCCAGGTCGACGGCGGCATGCTGCACACGGTCACGTAGGCAGCAGCAGCGGTACGAACACGAAGTCGTCCGGGGTCAGGTCGTCGAGCGCAGCCCCACCGACGTCCGGCAGATTCGAGAGCAACTCCTCCTGGAGGCCCGTCTCGGGCCAGAGCACATCAACGATGCGGGTCTCGTTGACGGTGCCGCGTCCGCCGCCGAGGCGCCATTGTTCGCCGACGGGGTTGATGTCACGCACTCGGCGCACCCCGCTCGATGGGAAGCCCTCCTGGGACATCACCACTACGGCGTATCCCCAGCTTGCCGGGTCGCCGTCACCAAACAGTTCGCGGGGGAGGCGGGCAACGAGTTTCCCCTCTTCGGCGTTCACGATCATCTTGAACGTCGGTTCGGTCTCTTCGATCGTCCCGTCCGGCTGGGCGACGTAGAGGGCGGGATACCAGCCTTCCAGGGTGAGGCCGTATTCCCAACCGTCGCCGCTGTCGCCATCGAGGGCAGCATTGCGGCCCGGGATGAGGAGTCGGGCACCGGTGCCGGCGCCGGGGTCCTGGTCGATGTAGACATCGAACGTTTGGATCGAGAACCCCGTTGGGCTGTCCCACGAGTTCTGGATCGGGGCCAGGACATCGAGCGTGAACACCAGATCATCCCCCGAGATTCCTACCGAGAAGTCCGTCAGGTCATACGATCCGGCGGGGAACACCGCATCGGTTGGATAGGTGAACCCACCGGGACCGTAGTCGTCACCCACGGAGTCAACGGCCGTCACCACTGCCTCGACATCCGATATGTCGGGCACCTGGAGGTAGCCGGGAGCTTCCGGGAGCAGCGCCTGCTCCGGCCCGCCGCTGACGTCGGCGATGCGGAACCGGATCCGGTCGCCGGCGTCCACGGCACCCAGTTGGCCGATCGGAATGGCGAACTCGATGCGCTGCCCATCGAAACCTGCGGGAGTCGGCGAAACGGTCCTCGGTATCTCCGGGGCATCGAGAGACGCCACCAGCACCTCGACCGGGTCGATCCCGCTCCACTTGGCGATGTGGGTCGCGTCGAAGCCGAGCACGGTTCCGGCGTCGGTCAGTCCGTAGCCGGAAGCTACCCCCGGCGACCCCAGGTACAGCTCGAAGGCCGCGGAGTCGTCACCGAGCACCTCTCGAGCGAAGTCGACCCGCAAGTAGAGATTCTGCTTGTCGAACGTGAACTCGATCCCTGAGAGCAGTTCGCCGCCGAGGTCGTAACGGCCTGCGGTGGCCCACTCGTCATCGCTGATCTCGTTGTCGATCGTGATGGTGGTCAGTTCACCCGGGGCTCGATCAGGATCGATCATCGGCAACGGGATGATTGGGATCGATACGAAGGCGGGCCGCTCCTGACCGAGTGCGTCGTACATCTGTCCGAGAAGTTCACGGAAGGCGGCATCGAAGTAGCCGTCGTCGCCGGAATCCTGGTCGGATCCATACCACCAGAACCAGTCTGAACCCTCGGCAAACAACATCAGTTCGAAGGCGGCGGCGAGATTGTCGGTGGCCACCGCACCGCTCTGCTCGGCCTTGCGGAGATCGGCGCGGGCCTGGAAGAGGTAGTCCCAGGCGACGGCTTCCTCTTGCTCACCGATCCACGTGGCGTAGTTGGGTGAGAACCACGCCGCCGGAAACACATCCGGCAGTGGTTCGGGAGATTCGGGGAAGGCCGCCAGCAGCTCGGACGGGGTGATGGTGCGCACCCAGTCTGCCTCCGACAGCTCGCTGTAGAGCGCACGAAGGAAGTCGATGCCGTCGTTCTCGTAGTTCTCCCATGCGTTCTCACCATCGAGGATGACCGAAACCACCTTTGGCCCGGCAACATCCGAGGCATCCATGGAGTCCTTGATGTTGGCCAGCCTCGCCATGAAGTCGGCAGCAGCATCGGTGGCGGCGGTCCCGGAGTACTCGAAGCCGATCCGATCGGAGAGCACCACATCGCGGAAGAACATGTCCACCGGTTCGTTACGGGTGAGTTGCGCCGCGTACGGCCGATACAGCAGATCGGCTTCTTCGACCGTGTCGTCGCTGTCGCGGGTGAAGCTCCCGATATCGAGCGTCTTGGCCAGGACGTCCTCTCCGGTGGCGACCCACTCGACGCCCTCCTTGGAGAAGATGCCCATCACCAACTGGGCGACGGCGCCTTCGCCCGGCCACATGCCGACGGGGCGGCGGCCGAGAATGCGCTCGGTTTCGTCCAGGCCGCGTTGCACCTGTACGACGGCGTCGTTGACCTCGCGGAATGGCTGGGTGGGGGCGATCCCGGTTGGATCGCCCACGGCGGCCAGTGACGTGTCGGCGACGAGCGGAAGGATCGGGTGGGCCAGCGGGGTGGTTGTCACCTCGATCTGGCCGGCGTCCCACAACTCGCGGTGGATCTCCGGCACGGCCCGGACGATGCGGAGGTGCTCGGCGAAGACGACCGCCTTGTCCTCCTCCGCATAGTCGCGCTCCTTGGCCACAAGACCCGCGAGCGGGTCCTCGGCGAGGAAGGATGGGTCGGTCCACGCCAGGTTGAAGAGCACCTGCAGATCGCGGAAGTCCTGCTCGGTGAAGTCGCCGTTGTCACGGCGGTCGGCCAACTCCTGGTACCGAGGGAAACGGGCGATGATCCGCGGGTTGGTGTCGAAGAACCGGTCCTGGATGAACTGCTTCTGATCAGCGTCGAGTTCGTTCGCCGGGACCTCGCTCAGCACCCAGTAGATGTCCTTGGTGCCGGTGGCGAGTTCTTCGAGCTGCAGCAGCAGGACCGGGGTGAGATTGAAGGTGGCATGAACGTCGGGGTATTCGGCCAGCAGCGCGGCCATGTCGTAGTAGTCCTTGGTGGCATGGGTCCGTACCCAGGGGCGGGTGACGACCCCGTCTTCCGTCTTTGGATACAGGGGCTGGTGCTGATGCCACATCAGGTTCAGGTAGAACCCTTCGGGGTCGAGCGGTTCCGCCGCCGCCACTGTGGTTGATGTTGTTGCCGTCGTTTCCACACTGTCGGTTGTGGTTGTTGTGGTCGAAGTCGCCGTCTCGTCATCGGGGGTGCATGCTGCGGCCAGCAGCGAGAACGCGATGAGTGCGGCGACAAGGGGAATTCGAGCGGTCATGGCCGCGGAGTGTAGGAATGGACCCGGAATACCAGCGTCACTCCGAACCCCGATTGGTCCCCCTAGTTCAGACCCAGGTTCCTGAGGAAGGCGTCGCTGGACGGCTCGCGACCGAGGAAGGCACGGAGGTGATCGATGGCGTCACGCGAACCACCTTGGGCCAAGACCTCGCGGCGGTAGCGGGCGCCGACCTGAGGCGAAGTGATGCCCTCGGCTTCGAATACGGAGAACATGTCGTCGCCGTAGACCTTCGACCACAGGTATCCGTAGTAGCCGGCGTCGTAGCCGCCCATGAGGTGACCGAAGCTCGCCACGAAGAAGGTGCCCTCGGGGTAGGGCAGCAGGGTGTAGGCGTAGGCCTCTCGCATGATCCGGTCGAGGTCCTTGTCGGGCCGGCTGTCGTGCATCATCAGGTCGACTTGGCCCAGGAACACCTGCCGCACCGTGAGCAGGCCGACGTTGAGGTCCCTGGCGGCGACGAGACGCTCGACGAGGTCCGTTGGGATTGGCTCGCCGGTTTTGTGGTGGCGGGCGAAGCGTTGCAGGACCTCGGGCTGCCACATCCAATGCTCCATGATCTGCGACGGCGCTTCAACGAAGTCCCACTCGGTGTCGAATCCCGAGAAACGGACGAGGTCGACCTCGGTGAGGCAGAAGTGGAGGACGTGCCCGAACTCGTGCCAGAGCGTCAACGCCTCGCTGTGCTTGAGCAGAGAGGGATGCTCGGCCGTCGGTTTGGTGAAATTGGCCACGATCGCCGCCACTGGCTTTCGATAGCTCCCGTCGGGGAGCCCTTCGCCGTAGACGATGGAGAAGGCGGCGGCATGGCCGAACTTGCCCTCACGAGGGAAGAGGTCGGCGTAGAAGTAGGCTCGCGGCTGGTCCAAGCCGCGGTCGCGGATCTCATACAAGGCAACATCGGGGTGCCATGCCTTGGCGTCGGCCACCCTGTGGTACTCGAGGTCGAGCACGTCGCCGGTCACGTCGAACATCCCGGCCACGACCTCATCGAGGGGGAAGTAGGCGGCGACCTCATTGGCGTCGACGCCGAAGTCACTCTTCTTCTGTTCGTTGTGATAGAACGTCCAGTCCCACGACGAAAGCGTCTCGCCGGGGTGGTCGGCCTCAAAGAGTGCCGTCATCACATCGAGTTCGGTTTGTGCCTTGGCCGTGAGCCCCGGCACGATTCCTTCGTAGAAGGCGGCAACGGCCGTTGGAGACTTGGCCATCTTCACTTCCATGGCGTAGTCGGCCCAGGTGGGGTAGCCGAGTGCAGCGGAGATCTGCTCACGGATGGCGACGGCTTCCTCGAGCAGTGGGCGGTTCTCGGCGGCAGCGCGGTTCCAGAACTTGAACTGGAGAGCTTGGCGCAGGTCACGACGCCGCGCTTGCTGCATGAACGGCATGTAGTCGGGGTACTCCATCGACACCCGGTAGGTGCCTTCCCGGGACCCCGGTCGGAGCCCGGCCGCATAACCCTCGGGCAAACCGTCGAGGTCGTCGGCTGTGACCTCGATGTAGTCGTCCCACTCGTCGAGGGTCTTGCCGAACTGGACCTGGAGCTCGACGAGGCGTTGTTTGAGTTCTTGGAGACGGTCGCGGTCGGCTTCGTCCAACTCGTGGCCGGTGCGTCGGAAATCGCGTACCCACTCGTCGAGCAGCCGACGTTTGGTACCCGTGAGAGTGGCGGCCTCCTCGGTCGCCGCAAACTCGGTGATTGCCGTGTAGAGGTCTCGGCGGAACATGAGGTCGGTTCCCCATTTGGCAAGGCGCTCTTCCTGCCGGGTGGCTTCGTCGCGCACTGCGGCCTCGGGGTGAACGCGTGCCATGAACGGACCCTTGCCGTACGCGTCCGAGATGATCGTCCCCGCCGCTTCCAGCGGGTACAGGGTGGCGGCGTAGCTGCGGGGTGCGTCGGGGGTCGCGGCGCCATCGATTAGAACAGTGGCGGCGAGGATCGCCTCGTCCGTGATCGTTGCGACGGACTCGGGCGTGATGGTGGTGAAGTCGTGAAGCATGGCCCAGGATCGTAGCCGAGCGCGCCAGAACCGCTTGCAGGCGGGGCCGCTATCCGGCGGTGGCGACGGTGACCATCAGCGGAGCGTGATCCGAGCCCAAGTCCGGGCCCAGATCGCGGGTCACGGTGGTCAATTCCGCCGTGTGCAGCATGTGGTCGATCGGGATCTTGAAGCCAAACCACAGCGACGCCGGCCAACTGGCCTGATAGCCGTTGCCGCGCAGCGAGTCGACGAGGTTGCCTTCATCGGCAAGTTTCTTGAACGCGTACGACCACGGGGTGGCGTTCAGGTCACCGACGACAACCGCAGGCACGGTCTCGGCGTCCACCATCGCGGCAACCTCCTCCATGACTTGATCGCGGTATTTGGCGTCGGTTTCAGAGGTGGGCGAACGGGGGTGGAAGGCGTACACCGCGACCGGGTCGGATCCGATGCTGGCTTCGGCTCGGACCACTACGTCCTGGGTTGCGCCGACGCGCAAGAGGTCGACGTCGAGTTCCTCCCGGGCGAGCACCGTGATGCCGTAGACCCGATCTTCCGGGATCTCGTCCATCACCACGTAGGGAAGTGACGCACTCGACAGCGTGGCGTCCCAATCGGAGCTGGTTTCGAGCAGGAAGACCAAGTCGGCCCCAGAGTTGGCAACCCAGCGGGTGATGACCTCGCGGTTCTGGTTGGAGGCCTGGACGTTGAAGCTGACGATTCTGAGCGCATCGTCGCCACTGGCCTGGGCCGGAGAGGCGATGAATAGCGGAAGGACGAGGGCCGCGTTGACCAAGCCGGCGGCGACGAAGATCAAGGAACTGGCTCGCCCGAAGGCCATTCCGTAGAGGAGTCCGACCACGAGCAGAACCACGGCGTATTGGAACCGGAAGCTCGAAAGAACGTCGAACGCCCACCACATCGGCCCGAAGAAGCCAAGGATGGTGGTGAGGGTGAACCCAACACCGAGGGCGATGAGGAACAGACCAAGCGCGGTACGCACCACCGAGCTCACTGCTCCGTCTGCGCGGGTTACGGCCATGGTGTTACCTCAGGGGGCCGGACGCGATAGCTGGTCCGGTTTCGGGGAATCGGGATGTGACCGGCGGCGCGGCCAAGGGATATGAAAGCAGGTTTTGCGGTCACTCCACTCCCCATCGACACATCGCCGCCAGATCTTGACCCTTCGGTTAGGAACGGCGAGGCGGAACGGGCCAGGCTCCAAGCGCCAAGGTGCCGGCGGCGTACAGCACGAGCACACCCCAGATGACGTCACCCTCGCGGGTTACGACACCCTCGGTGACGAAGAAGGCGATGGCCACGACGATGGCGATTGCGCCGCCGGCGACGAGGACAGGGTGGGGGGTCGTGGTCTTGCGGACGGCATGTTCCGCCCATCCGAACAGCACAACGAGGATGGCGAGGACGACGGTGAGGACGGCGATCCAGATCGGCCGGGTCACAAACCAGGCTGCGGTGGCCGGTTCGATGTCGAATCCCCAGCCGATTCCGTATCCGGCGAGAACCACAAGGGCGACGGCGGTCAGATGCCACAGGTAGACGGTCATCATCACTGAACTGATCGCGACCACCGCCGTCCACGGCCCGCGATGCGACACCCAACGGGATGCGGCGGGCTCCGCCAGGCGCATCAGGGCGTATTGGAACGCCCCGATCACCAGCATCGCTGCCGTCGGGGGCAGGGTGTTGTTCTCCGGGGCGCCGGGTACGGCGACCATGGATACCGGGTACGGGCCATAAGCCGTTGCCGCCAGCAGCAGGAGCGGGGCGGCCACCAGGACGACGAGCAGGGTCCAGTTCCGGGGACGGCGCGCCTCGGTTGCCCAGCCGAATCCCACTTGGTGGGCGGTGAACCACACGAAGATGAAGTTGATCCAGCCGATCCACTCGATATCGGTGGAGAAGCGGACCGTGTCGACGGCCAATGCACAGGCAACACCGGCAACAACCGACCACCAACCCCAGCGTTGCCACAGCCACACACCGAGGGGCATGGCCGCGATGACGATGAGGTAGACCGCAAGAAACCACAGCGGCACGAGTGCGTTCCAGCTTCCGGAGCGGACGATGCGGGCATCGACGCTGAGGGCCAGTGTGGCGAGAATCAGGACGGTGACGACGGCCACCAGAGGTACGACCGGTGTCGTCAGCCGCCGGAACCGGGTCGTCAGCCAGGTCCAGACGTCGGACCCCTTCTGGTGCGCGTTGGAGTACGAAAGCCAGTTCGAGTAGCCGCCGACGATGAAGAACACCGGCATCACTTGGACGATCCAGGTCAGCCAGTGGGTCCAGTCGGCGACGGCGAGAATTGTGTTGAAGCGCAACGCGCCGTCCGGTTCGATCCACACCGCGGACGCCAGCCAGTGTCCGAGAACGACGAAGAGCAGGGCAATGACCCGATAGAGGTCGACGGCCCGGTTGCGGGTGGCCGGTGTTGCATCGGCAATGGCGCGGATGTTCTGCACGAACGGAAGTATCGCGTGTCCAAGAAGAGGGCGGGCAAGGGTGGGCCTAGGTACGTTGAAGGCCACAGCATGACGGACCCCCGCGAAATGAGCGACGCTGAGCTTCTGGCCGCCCTCGGGCTGGAATCAATCGAGTGGGTCGGCCCGGAGACGGGGGAGACGTTGGGGACCATCGAGACCTTCGCTCCGGGGATCGAAAGGAAGGAGGCGGAAGAGATGCTGCGTTTCCTGCGCTCCGATCCGCCCGAGGTCGATTTGGTGTGATGCGGCGCCAGACGAATGTAACGCCGTCGAAATGAAATAGGCGTTTGGCCTCTTGCTGCGACATTGCTCCGCGATACGTTGAGGGAGGTATCTCGTCGAGGAGGGATGTGATGACCGTGGCTAAGCCGAGCACCGCCATTCGAGATAGGCCCGGTGAGGAGCCCTTGCCGGAAGTGGAGGTTGGTATCTGCGCCACAACGAACTACCCGGTTCGGGAGCTGCGCCAGTTCCTGCGGTGGGGGCGGCTGGCGGGAGTGGATAGTGTCGTGATCCCTGATCATTGGCAAGACTTCATCCCACGGGTCCTGTGGGAGCCATCGGTGACGTGGCGAGCCCGTCATACGAGCAGTCCGCATGATCTTCGCGAAACGTTCACTGTGCTGGGAGCGCTGGCGCGATCTGCGGGACGGGTGCGCATTGGGGTGGTGGTGACCGAGATGCTGCGTCGACATCCCGTGATGGTCGCCCAAGCGGCGCTCACACTGTCGGAGTTGACCAAGCGGCCCATGATCCTTGGGGTGGGTGCGGGAGAGCGACTGAACACAGAACCGTACGGTGTGGCCGTACCGAAGCCGGTTGGGCGGTTCGAAGAGGCACTCCAGGTGATTCGCCTCTGCCTGCAATCGTCGGGGACGATCGACTTTGATGGCAGCCACTTCCACCTCAACGGAGCGGTCATGGATCTTGCTCCATCCAACTCCCGAACGCCCGAGATATGGATCGCCGCGTACGGACCTCGGATGCTGGCCCTCGCAGGACGCTACGGGGACGGCTGGATCCCAGTCCAATCACCGCACGGTCCCGCCGACTATGAACTCGGCTGGAGAACCGTCCGGAACGCCGCCGGGGCAGCGAACCGTCGCGTCGAGTCGATCACACCCTCCCTCTTCGCATCCGTGGTCCTGGCACCAACCACAGCGAAGGCCGAGAGGCTACTCCGGTCCACGCTCGTGAGGTACTGGGCGCTCATGGGCACCTCGGCACGCCAGTGGGCCGAACTCGGTTCCGACCATCCGCTCGGCCCCGACTTCGGCGGCTACGGCCAAGTTCTTCCCGAAACCCTTGATAGACGCGAACTCGACGCAGCCATCGCTCGGGTGCCACCCGAAGTCGTACGCTCACGATTCGTGAGTGGAACTCCCCGCCAGGTGGAAGCAACAATCAGGGACTACGCCGACGCGGGCCTCCGCCACATCGTGCTGGCACCCGTATCGGCACTCGTCAGACGTCGGCACCAAAACTATGCCCTCTGGGCTCTGCCTCGCCTCGTGCGCGCCCTCCGCGGACCTTCCTCTCCCACCACAAGAAGCCGGTCTGCCTAGCCGCCGGTGCCGCACCAGCCACCACGAAACGCGTCGGGTCCCATCCCCCCGGAGGCCACGACACGTTGTTACGACACCGCTCGCCTACGTGCCGTTTTCGGACGGTCGGCTAAGTGTGCGATATGACGCCGTATTTTGTGATCGGCGCTGCGCTGCCGTGGGAAGTCTCGATCCGAGAGGAGTCCCCGACTTGATCGCCGATACGAAGACGGAGTGAGTCATCAAGATCATCGAGCTACAGGGGACCCATATGAGACCGCTACGCTGGTACCGGTCCACTCGGAGTCCCCATGCAACGACGAGTCCTGCTCCTCAGCATTCTCCTGGTGGTCGCAGCCTGTGCGGGTTCGGATACTGCGAACACAACTGGCCCGCCGGAGCCCGCGGCGGTGGCTGGCATCTGGCTCGCCGAGTTTGCCGGCGTCGTAGTTCAGTTTCGGATTGATCAGGGACCGGACCAGGATCTGACTGGTGTCTTTGACAGCCCGATGGAGGGGGTTACGGATCTGCCGACCGTGATCGCTACGGACGGGGTCAATGTGACCATTGAGATTCCGGTTGCTGCTGTCGTCATTGAGGCCAAGGTTGAGGGGGACTCGCTTACGGGCATCTGGAAACAGGGCGCCTCGGAGTTGCCCATAACCTTTGCGCGGCAAGCAGAGCCCTTCACCATCGTCAGGACTCAGGAGCCGCAGCCTCCCTTCCCGTACGAATCCGTTGAGGTGCGGTTCGACAATGGCCCCATCTCGTTGGGTGGCACTGTCGTGGTCCCTGAGGGAGATGGGCCGTTCCCGGTAGCGGTGTTGATCAGCGGTTCCGGGCAACACGATCGAGACGAGTCGACCCTGGGTCACAAACCGTTCCTGGTGCTAGCGGACTGGCTTGCCCGCCAGGGCGTCGCAACCTTGCGCTACGACGATCGTGGTGTTGGCGAGTCGGGAGGCAATCCGGCGGGAGCCACCACGGCCGACTTCGCTGAAGACGCGTTGGCCGCCGTCGTCTTTCTCGCTGATGATGAGCGGTTCTCGGCCATCGGCTTAATCGGACACAGCGAAGGGGGACTCATTGCACCCATGGTGGCAGCCCAGACCGACGTGGCCTTCACCGTGCTGCTCGCCGCACCGGGTTTGCCCGGAGCCGAGGTGCTGGCAAAGCAAACCGAAGACCTGATGCGCGCCGAGGGTGCTTCTCGCAGTGCAGTCGAATGGCGGGTCGGGTGGGCAACGGAGGTCATTGCGCTCGCCGCATCGGACATGAACTCAGCCGACATTGCCGCTCAGATCCGTGAGGTCATGGCAGCAGCCGCGGATGATGTCCCGCCGGGGTACGAACAGCTGGTGAGCGACGCCGCGATCGAGGACACGGTGGCCGCATTCACCGATCCGTGGTTGCGCTACTTCCTCGCCTACGACCCACAGCCTGCACTCGAGGCATTGGCCATTCCGGTGCTGGCGCTAATCGGTGATCTCGACCAGCAGGTGTCGGCGGAGCTCAATATCCCAGCGCTCGAAGCGGCGCTTGCCGCCAACTCAGACTCCATGGTCACCGAGCTCGACGGACTCAACCATCTGTTCCAGACAGCGACTACTGGTGCCGTATCTGAGTATGGGCAGATCGAAGAGACGTTTGCCCCGGAACCGATGGAACTGGTGTCACGCTGGATCCTGGAGCGCTTCTGACACCGGGCGAGGAGATGACCCTCGGACTTGGACGAATGGCCTGCCGACACGACTGCTGGGCATATCCAGGACACACAGGTAACCCCCCTTCGCATCATCGCGAAAGCCCAGTGGATTACAGGCATGTCTAGTGTTATGTGCGGCACGGTCTGTTGTCGGTGTTTGCGGCGGGAATTGTGGTCTTGCACAGATCGCAGCGGCGATGGGCGGGTGTGAGATGTGGCTATAGGCTCATTCTCGCGAACAACCGACCGTGGGATGATGGAGACCGGCCCTCACCTGGAAGGTACTCCATGCGCAGAATAGTGGGCTTGGCTGTGGCGTTGTTGGTGGTGTCACTCGTCGGGTGCTCATCTGGAGACTCGATGGCTGTCGAGTTCACTATAAACAAGTCCAAGACGACCTGATGCCGTTTTCGGCTTCGGGAGTCGCAGTCGACGAGGCCGCTATCTGCGAGAGCGGAACGGATGAAGGTTGACCATCTGGAGTCTCCCGAAGGCGAAACCATCACGTCGGAAGAGGGGGCGGCACTGTATGAAGCCGCAAGGGCCGACCAAGGCACGATGGATTTGTACAGGGTGCACGAGTTCGTCTGTGACGACGGATCAGGGACATTCACGACGAGGGACCACCACCGGGCCGATTTCGCCAAGAGCGAGAGTCAGCAAGACATCCCGACATGGCAAATCGAAACCGGCACAGGCGACTACGCAGACCTCTCTGGTTCCGGTGAATTCACCACCGACTTCCCCGCCGCAGGCGGAGCAGTTTCGGTCTACATCGGCGAACTCCAGACAGGCTGAAGACCCGCCCAGATGTGATGCCATGAAGAGTCCGACCCAGCGGCATGTTCTGCGACCGTATCTTTCGTACGGGAGCCTTCTCGCCGCCTGGGTTGCAGCACCTCTTTCCCCTACCCCATCGCTCCACCGCCTCGAGAGAAGCCAAGAGATCGGTCTTCCGAGGACTTAGTCACACGGTCTGGGGGAGCCTCCAACGGGCTCCCCCAGACAACGGTGTGATCCTTGATCGTGGCTCTACCGGCGCACCGATCGCCGGGAGGCGTCGTAGGAAATCCAACCGTCACCGGTGACCTCCATGTAGCCGGTTGCAGGGTCGAACCAACCTGCTTCGGCGACAACTCCGCTCGCACCGGCAAATCGGCCGGTACCGCCGGTGATGATCATGTCTTCAGCGAACGTCGTTGCAGAGGTCATGACGCCGTCATACGTCCCGTACAACTGGTCACCATTCGCCGAAGTGATCACCACCTCCGCGTCCCCGAACTCCCCGAACGTGCCGAGGAACAGCTGGAAACAATGCTCCGTCGTCCACGACACCCGGCCCAGATGACTAATCGTCCCGGTGCCCTCACTGGTGCTGATCCACTGCGATGGCCGACTGCACCGATTATTGAACGTATCCCCATTGCCGAAATCCTCGGCATACACAATTCCCGTGGCATACCCGCTTAGGTCCTCCTTCAAGGGACGTTCCTTCAACGAAGCGGCAAACGCTGCCGGCACCACCGCCACCAACAACGCCGCAATCGCGAAGATCACCGCAATCGATCTCGTGTTTCCTTTGGTCATGGAAACCTCCTTTCACGATCCAGCGTCACATCCCGACCTCAAGAGAATCCAAAGGTCACACACATTGCCTCGCTGCGCCCACTGCTCAACGGTCCCCGACCTCTGTCGCCTGAAGGTCTTCCATGGGGTTTCGGTGACCTGCGGGAACGCTCAGCAATGGCCTTACTTGATGGACGGACTCGACCACCAGATCACCCCCCATCTCGACGCCCGAGCTCAATCTGCCGCGCCCCCTGCCGCGCCCCAGCGCAATAGAGACCCTCCCGGTATCGGGCTCTGAACGCGCAGAAACCCCTGCTGGACACGACCGCACCAATGAAGAAACCCCCGCCAAAGCGGGGTTTCTTCTATCGGACTCGCCTTGGCGAGTCCGCGTAGCCCCGAGCAGATTCGAACTGCCGTTACCGCCTTGAGAGGGCGGCCCAGGGGGTTTTCGGGCGATTATCTCCGTATTCATTGACGATGCTGGGTACCGGCCAGTGCTCGGTGCCTTTCACTGTGTTTGGTCGCCTGTCGTCCTTTCGCGCCCCCAGCGCGCCCCGAGACGGTGCTGGATCTGGAGATCGTGTCATCCGACGGACCGGAGGTGATACAACGACCTTGACCAAGGGGGTTCAATCGAGCCCGCGTTACATGTAACATCAGCTGTATGGCCACACCTCAAGAGAATTCCTCAGTCTCGAATCGAGTACGCAACTACCGAAAGCGGATGCGGGCACAAGGCATGCGTCCAATCCAGATCTGGGTAGCCGATGTTCGCTCTCCGGATTTCGCCGCGGAGGCACATCGACAAGCGGCCGCCGTCGCCGCCAGCGATCACGCCGCCGACGATCAGGCATTCATCGACGCAATCAGCGTTGACGACAAGTGAGACGCTCCGAAGTCTGGACAGCTGCAGCAGGGACTGGTTACACAGGCAAGCCGCGCCCGGTTGTGATCATCCAAGACGACCGCTTCGATGCCACCGACTCGGTAACCGTGTGCGCTTTCACCACTGACCCGACCGAGGCTCCCCTGATTCGGCTCCCCATAGTTCCGGATGAGCAGAACGGTCTTCGTGAGGCAAGCAGCCTGATGGTCGACAAGATCACGACTGTTCCCCGGTCCAAACTCGGTGAGCGCATCGGCCGACTCGGCGGCCAGGACATGATCAGACTGGGGCGTGCTGTCGTGGTGTTCTTCGGGCTAGCCGGCGACTGACCACCGGCCCGATACATGCCGATAGGGTGATCCGCTGGCAACTCGAACTGCCGAGCGCCTCCATCGCCACCGTTAGTGTTCAGCCCCACGCCCGCAGTCGTGAGGATCCCGGACGGTCGGTGAAATGGGTGTTAACGCCCATATTTGGGGGTATCGAGCGCCCCTCCTGCTTCCGATGTCCGGGAGATAGAGCGGAAGCGTTCTTGTGGCCGCGGTGATGTGTGGCGACGCTGGTTGACGGGTTCTATTTCAAGGGGACATCATGAACGTGGATGAGTTCCGGTGTGCCAGCACGGCCGTTCGGTAGGAGCATCTCCGATCCTACAGCGACTTGCTTCACTATCTCGAGCGCGAGCCTATGCTGCTGGTAGAGACTGGCCACTCTTGACAAGGGATGATGTCACGATGAGAGTCCGGCTTCGAGCACATCGACTGATGGGAAGGGTGCTCGTGGCGGCACTCTTGGGGACGATTGTCGGGATTGTGTTTCCTGGCCCTCAGTCCCAGACGGCCGTAGCCGTTACGACATCGGATTCGGATTGGTTCAGCAACACGCCACGCCGTGTGATCTCAGTGTGCGTTGAGAGCAGCCCAGATGATGTCGAAATCCCCCAGGCTCGAGTCCTCCTAGATAGAGTTATCGTTCATTGGGAGGCCACCGGTGGCCTCGACGGCAATCCAGCTGTGGACCTTACTCACGATAAGCCTTGTAAACCTGAGACGGACGTACGTGTCAAGAAGGAAGCCTCATCCACGCGCATCGCTCGCACGGGAACGGGCAACAGAGCGATCTTCTTCAACGACAGCCTCGCGTTCTGGGATGGGATAGACCTCCGTGGGGCCAGCGAGTATTCGTACGAAGGCGTACTCGCTCACGAGATTGGCCATACTCTCGGCATCTCGCACACCGGCGACGGTGCGTGGACATTCGACGGCGGGGCTTTGCCGACGATGACTCAGTGTGGCTCAGCGGAAGATACCGAGTGGATGGACACCCTGCAACAAGACGACTGGGGTGCCGCGGTCAACATTGGTACCCACTCCACAAGCAAGACGCCGTTCTGGAGTGCCAACCCCGGTTTCGAGAGAGGCACCAGCTATTGGTACCGGAATAGTTCTTCAATCACGACGAGTTCATCGTATGCGAACACGGGTGCGCTTGGTTTGAGGATTCCAGCGATAGACGGGTATGCCTATATCACGTCCGTCTATGATCCCTGGCACCCGATCAACTTCAATGTTGATACGATGAGCACGGACCCGGATCTTCACGTAAGAACGGACTTCCGCCATAATCTGTCGAGTA
Source organism: uncultured Acidimicrobiia bacterium (assembly GCA_963821095.1). Taxonomy (GTDB): domain Bacteria; phylum Actinomycetota; class Acidimicrobiia; order Spongiisociales; family UBA5794; genus CAVPHV01. Next base: position 262,440 of record CAWGCJ010000020.1, read on the forward strand.
CCACTGGCGGCGTAGCGGTGCAATACGACTGGTGGTACCTGGAGTATGAGCAATCGGCCTTCTACGACTGCAAGACGGATGCGCCCTCCTCATTCGGAGTGCACTCAGGCCTTACGACGGCTCTTCTGTGTGGGGATCACGGAACCGCCTGGTACACGTGCGACGGGTCGGTGTCTGTCGAGAATTCCACGGACGACGACGCCACAGTCTTTCGAGCGTTCATCAAGTCGAAGTCGTCTTTCCATTTGTATGTTGATCGGGCCGGGGCCTACGGAGCTACATCGTGGTGACAAGACACAGAATCTTCCTGCTTGCTGTGTTCATAGGGGCTGCCGGCGGCACGTACACGTTGGTCCAGGACTCGTCGCCGGCGCTCGTGATCGACGGACCCGCGGCAAACACCGTCGAGTCTCCGGGAACGTCAGAATCTATGGACCCACCTGCTGTAGCTCCATCACTGACTGATGTGGGGTCAGCTGCGGGGTTCGAGGCGTCTACGCTCCGCATGCTCGATCAGCTTCACGAGCGCATGCTTCGCGAAGGTTTAGCTCTCCTCTCCGGGAGTCTCATTGGAGTCGACTCTGGGGACGACACGGCCGTGACATTCGACATAGAGGGATCCGCCTGGGTGCCGGAATCGGGAACCCCACTGCAGCTTGGGCACGAGATCGATGCGCTCTGGTTGGCACCAGCTGAGGACCTCGAACGGCTCGACGTACCGACCGATGCCCTCTTTGTGCTCAGCGCCAGCGGCGAGGAGGTGCTCGGCCTGGCTGTCTTTGGCGCCGAGGCCGAGAAGGTCGCCCTACCAGGGGCGAGTCCTCTGTTTCTGACCGACATTGCGCAGAGACTTTACGAAGGACAACCCGTCGACCTCGTTCCCTCCGGCAACAGATGCGGCCCGAACGTAACGGCGACTGAGGCTGAGAATGCAAGCGCAGCTCTATTGGGGTACTTCGAATTGCTCGGCGAGACTCCGCGCCGAGCTGCCGCAAGTGCCAGCGCGGAGCAAGACTTGGTCGCAGAGCAGCTTGTACTGTCTGCGGGCACAATGATCGACCCAGTTACGGGATGGAGCGGCACCGCCTCGCAGCAAGACATCCTCTATCAGTTGGCCGAGGGACGATCGACGGATGATGTGATCATTAGGCGGGCGCTCCCTCTCCAGGTACATGTTGCTGGCGATCCTTCCCCAACCGAGGATCGCGTAGCGGTGTTTGTTTCGCAGCCGACGGGGCGAGTGCTCGGTTTCACTGTGCTGACGCCCCACCTCGGTTATGACGACAGGCAGGAGGAGCCCATCCCTCTCTTGGACCGCGTGGTCGAAATCGTGCCACCCGAGCAGGGTGACGACATTGCTGTGTACCTGCGCCCCATGCGGACCGATCTAATCGAGTGCTCGCAAGGGCCCGGGGAGGAACCCGCCATGATCATTCCTTATGACGTGGCGGCCGGTGCAAATTCGCGAGTTCGCGTCGATCTGGCGACGAACACCTACGAACCTGTAGTCGAGCTCGTGGTCTCCTCCCTCGACTAGGGCAGACGGTCTGCGACTCGGAACACCCGACCATCGGATCGGCCGAGCCCAGTCTGATCGGGTAAGGGGTGAGGCCTCGGATTCGGGGCCTCACCTCTTGTGCCTAGTAACGTTCGCTGATCTCCGTGAGGCCGCGGTGCATTGTGACACAATCGACGAATACGCCGACTATCTCGATGTCGACACGATCGTGATTCGAACCAGGTTCGGGATGCTCTCCACAGATGAACGCGACGAACTGACATTGATCTCCTACCAGGCCGACGAATGGCCGCCTTCATCTACACCCGCGTGTCCACGAAGGAACAGGTCAGCGGTGTCTCGCTAGAAGTGCAGGAGCAGGAGTGCCGCGCCTGGTGCACCAGCAACGGATACGAGGCGGAGGTCTTCACCGATGCCGGCTGGTCAGGGAAACGTATCGATCGGCCGCAGCTCCAAGAGATGCTCGGGCGTCTACCCGGTCGGCAGGTATCCAATGGTCAATCCACTCTCGAACTCGATTGGCTCGCTCGCAGGCAAGGTGCAGGCAACCAGCGCGACCGTCGTGGCCAAAACGAGGGCGAGACGTTTCATATCTATTAGACGCTACACCCATGGGTTCTGGTTCCGTTTCCCCGGCTCGCTATCCGGCAAATAGCTACATCTCGAGGATGACGATCGTCACTGTCGGTGTTCGAGACCCCCACGCATCCGTGCCGATCCCGCGTACTGGGCGGAATGCTCGATATGGCTCGGTATTTGGTGATCGGGTGCGGGAAGGTCAGTGGCGCTGATTGGCGAGTCAGGGCCTCCCGCCGATGAGCCGCTAGGCCTGCTTTGTTCCTAGGCTGGAAGTGTATGCGGATTCATGTCTCACTCATGTCGGTTGTCCTGTTGCTGGTCTCTTGCGGCGAGCCAGTCGGGACTTCGTCCGTAGAGATGACCGATGCCGAGGCAGCGTGCGTGAGTTTCTATCGCTCCGCCGAGGAGTCGACGGAGGAGGAATCAACGTACATGAGGGTCCTCGCTGATCAGATCGCTGCGGCGGGTCACACGGAGGCTGGCGTCGTTCTGTCAGGCCTGGCCGACCAGTGGGAGGTGGGCACATGGGAGGGTGATGAGGTCACCCAGCTTGCGCAATGGGCTGAGGCGGGTGCACTTCTGGCTGCTGCAGGTGAGCTGAGGTGTACCGATCTTGCTGAGTGGTGGCGCATCGACGGCTACGAGGGTCAGCCCGATCCGATCGAGTTGCTCAACCGCCAGAAGAGGATCTGGGATCAGAACGGCCTCGGTAGCTACTACCTACTGGTCGCAGCCAGGACTCCGAGTGACGAGCGGTTTACTCAGCTTCAGGTGAAGGTTGTGGACGGGCAGGTTGATCAGGTCAGGGAGGTTGAAGTCACGAGCCTCCAACCATCCAGCCTGCCCGATACCATCGATGAGTACTACGACCTTATCTTCGATCACCAAGCTCGGGCAGAGTTCTTCAGCCTCGTCCATGCGTATCCCGGGCGAGCGTCAACGCCCGATGGAATCGAGTATGTAGTGAGGCTGGACACAAGCGACTATCCCGACGCCCTTGAGTACTTCGACTCTCACGAAGAGTAGGACAAGGGTTCAGAAGCGCGTATCGTCGCGGAACGGAAGAGCTAGCCCACAGCCACCTCGAACTGGAAGGATATGTCGGTAAGATGGCGGCACGGGCGCTGAAGGCGGAGGTTGGATTTCTCCGCTACATGCCAGACCCGTGCGTGGTGTTTCTGTGGGGCAGGTGGCGGGGCCAGAGCAACAGTGCAAGGGGCAAGGCTGCGCTGACGCTGATTGCGATTCCGATCCATCGCAACCCGTCTCCCATGTCGTTGGCGGTTAGAAGCGGATAGGAGCTAGCAAGCCCAACGGCCAGGAATACTGACAAGATGAGTACGAGCGTGGAACCTCGCGCCGGGTCGGGGCGATGCAGCTGTGGCCAGGCAAACGAAGCTACTAGCACAGACCACGCCAGAAGGAACGCCGAGAAAGCTGGTGCTGGCCATCCGTACAAGAGCAGGATCGAGCCTGAGTAGATGACCCATCCGCCCGCGGCGACAAGGGTTGCGATGACGCCTAGTTGGGCTAGGGGGCGATCGGGCTTCACGGATTGGATCGTAGGCCGGGCCATGCGGAAACCCGAACCTGGAATCATGTGTCGGGTAGATGACGGCAGCATCTCCATCCGTCCAGATCACCCACCACCCGGCACGTTATCGAGCGCCCACGAGCGAGACCTCGAACCGGCAGATCTGTGCGGGGCGCCGCCACTTTGTGTAGCGGCGCTCGGATGTGGTCTATCGGCTTGCTCCGGCTAGGTAGGTGGCGACGATGTAGGTGGCGTGACGGTCCAATGATTGGCGGGCCCGGTCGTAGCGCATGGTTGTTCTCGGGTCGGCATGTGATGCGGCTTCTTGGACATCCCGCAACGCCACACCGGCATCCAACGCTGCGGTGATGAACGAGTGCCGTAGCGAGTGTGGGGAGATGTTCTTGTCGATCCCGCCACTCTTGGCTAGTCGTTTCACGATCCGGGTCGCGGCATGCCGATCCAACCGGCGGGTACCGTCATGGTTCAGACAGGATCGGTCCTGTTTCTCGTTCCCCGACACACAGATCGATTGCTCGGGCGGTGCGGGGCGCTAGCGGGATGGTGACGATCTTTCCTCCCTTGCGGGTAATCACCAACGTCCGATGACCCCGTTCGAGGCCGAGGTGTTCGATATCGGCGTTCAACGCCTCCGAAATCCGCAACCCATTCAATGCCAGCAGACACGCCAACGCATGATCCCGACCGGCACAGAGACCGGCTTGGACCAAGAACATGCCCAGTTCGTTGCGATCCAACCCAGACACCCGGGATTCGTAGTCGACCCTGGGACGGCGCACATGAGCCGCCGGTGATCTCGAGATCAGTTCTTCCTCGAAACAGTATCTGTAGAACCCCGCCACCGTCGACAGTCGCCTCGCCACAGTCGCTTTTGCTTTGCCGTCTTGTTCGAGGCTACGACCGAACAGTTCGATGTGGGCACGTCTCACCTCAAACACCCGAGCTCGTGGTCGTCGCACCAGCGGAGCCACTGCCGTAGGTCCAGGCGTATGCCTGACGGGTCGTATCGCCATAGCCGGCCAGGAAACCGGCAATAGCCTGCCGTACCGTAAACGAATCAAAGTCCGGCGACACCACCGCCGGCACATAGGAAGTCTCTGTAGTTGTCATCATGGTTCCTTCCCCTCACCAGGAAACGAACCGACCTGCACCCCACACAGTCAACACCCCATAACCACCAAAACGGACACCAGCCACAGAAGTTGCCATTGATCAATCCGGCCACCCTGGGTGACCGACTAGTGTCTACGAGGCCGAGCGCAGAGTGCCGATCTCGGTCGGTCGGCGAAATGCTCGTTGATATACCTCGTAGGTGTGGTGGTCTGGGGGTGACCGCTAGTCATGGAGGTGATGGTCGTGGTGTTTGTTCGTGGAGCTGATCAGGCCGAGTTCGTGTCTCGATTGCGCGGGGTTTCTGGCGATCGGGTCTTGCTGGTTCCGGTCGATGTGGGGAAACGCTCGGCGATGTCGATGGTGGCCAACCAGTTCGGAGAGGTGATCGTCGACCCGTTCGAGGTCCTTCTGGATCGCGCTGGTGTGGACCTTCTGTTGGATCGGGTAGCCGACGCAGAAGAAACAGCAGACCCGGCGGTCGTCCGGTTCGGGATCGAGGCTGCCGGCCATTATCACCGCACTTTGACCACCGCATTACAGGCCGAACAGGTCGAGGTGGTGGAGCTGCATCCAGGCGCGGTCCACAAGGCAAGAGCCGAGATGGGGCAACGCCGCTTGAAGTCGGATCTGCGGGACCTAGCGGCAATGGTCGAGTTGATGGCTCGAGGAACCGGCCGCAGCTCACGATGGGAAGACGGCCCGATCGCGATCCAGGCGGTGTGGTCAATGCATCGTCGCCGCAAAGTCAAAGCAAGGGTCACGATGAGTGTGCAGATCCTGAGCCAGCTGGATTTGGTGTTCCCCGGGTTGGGCGACTGCTTCAAGGACGTGCTTCGTGCCAAAGGCGGTCACACCATTTTGCGGCATTGCCCGGACCCGGTCCGCATCGCCCGGATGGGACCCGAAGGACTACGTGCCTTTGTCGGGAATCGGGGGGTGCGGATGGCCCGCTCCAAAGCGGCGCTGATCGTCGCCACCGCACAGCGAGCGTTGCTGGTCCCCAATGCTGAACGCAAAGCCCGGATGCGAGTCCTGCAGGCCGATATGGCCATCTACGACAAGATCTGTGGTGAGATCGACAAAGCCGAAACCGAGCTCGCCAAAGTGATCGGGGACACCCCCGCTTCGGTGTTGACCTCGCTGCCTGGTGTCGGCATTGCTAGAGCGTCAGCGTATGGGGCCGCTCTTGGTGACCCGTGGCGGTTCGCCTCCGCGGCGACGGCGTGGCGTTACTCGGGACTGGTGCCCATCGAGTATGAATCCGCTGGCAAGAAACGGGCCGGCATGCGGATCAGCCGAGAAGGCTCCACCCCATTGCGGGAAGCCATATTGGAGATCGGCAAGGGCCTGTCCGATCACCATCCCGAGTTCAAAGCCTACAAACGATCCAAGATCGCCCAAGGGAAGAAGAAGACCATCGCCGCCGTTGCGGTGGCGCACCGAGCGCACCGGTTGGCGTTCGCCATGGTCACCACCCAGACTCTCTTCGACCCCGACTTGTGGCATCAGTCAACGGTGGGCGGGCCCGTCACGGCCACCAAAAGCGACCGACACGACGTGACCCGCCCACCACCGTTAACAATGACCGCTGCTCGCTGAGAACACAAGACCGTGCGCCACCGGTGGCGCCACAAGATGGGAGACCGGACCCGGACCGACGTCGCGCTCGTTATGAGACCCACCATCGGTGTGGATCTCGCCGATAACAAGACGCCGGGTCCGGCCCGCCCACATCGAACGCGGACATAGTTGTCAGCAGCCGGACCCCAGGGACTGAGCGCGTGATAAATCAACCAGCGTCGAAGGCACCTCTCCCACCACCACACCGCCACCAACCGCCGCACGAACAACCATCCGAAAACGCCCCCCAGCCGGCGTTCACACCAACGCGACCAAACCCAACCCTTGACAAACCAGACAGTTGTTATGCGACAGAATTGTTGATCTGCGCCTTGCGGGTGGTGTGCGCGCAGAACTCCTTGCCTGTGGCTCGGGGTTGCTACGGTTCATGCCCATGGATCGAGAGGACTGCTGGACGGTTCCCCCTGCACCAGTTCCTCGGCATGAACATAGGGAGCGTCGAGCCCGGCACGCCATCGCCCATCAACAGGTCAGTGAGGATTCGCTGAACGTCAACGGGCTGGTCACGGCGGTGTTCTACTCACAATGGGACTGATCGGAGGTGCAACATGCGGGGCGGATTCCCCCCACTGTGGATAGTCATCTTCGTTTGGTTCGTTGGTCTGAACGCGTTCGCCCGAACTCGGCTTTGGATCTGGGCTCTTGGGTTCTATGCAAATGATCCGGAACGCGTCGATTGGGTCGTTCGGCGCTGGGCTGCGTTGCCTTATCTAGCACTGGCCGTGTTTCTCACGGCTAGCTGGCTTGGCTCCCGGTGACGGCACTAGAGCGGATCGGTAGCGCACAGATCACCTATCACGCCGCGCGTTGTCGAGTGTCCTTCCGCGACCTCGAACCGGCAGTTCTGCGGCGTGGAGATCGATGCGGTGCCACAGAGCAAAGACGGCGCACCCGGAGAAGACAAGGAGGGAACGTCACCTTCGGTCCTGTCGGACCTTCCAGCGTGACCGGCTTGCACCCTCAAATGCCGGCTCTTCGGTAAGTCATTGCTCCGAGCACACCGTCACCCTCAAGAATGCTGCCAATCACCCCGACGTGTCAACCCCGACCGCTCACGAAATCAGGATATGTGGGTAATCCGTTCTCGATCCAGGGCATCAGACACAGGTACTTCGCCACGGTCCGTGTTTGCGGAAGCATGGGCGGTAGCGCCGGAGGTGCCGTTCTCGATCACCCTCGGAAATGATCGTTATGGTGACATATTTGGCGATATCGGTCGGGCGGGCGGGAACCCGAAGGTACCCTCAGGCGTGTACTGACTATGGAGATGACCGTATTCACTGATAGCCCCGAGGGCGCAGACGATGGCGGGAGCCGGCTATTCGACGAGTTCTATCGTTCCGCTCGAGACGATGTAGCTCGGGCCCTCGTCTTCACGCTTGGTAGTCAGCAGCTTGGTGTTGAGGCCGCGGACGAGGCAATGACACGCGCCTATCAACGGTGGGACCAGGTCCGCACCTACCACAATCCGGAGGGTTGGGTCTATCGGGTCGGCCTCAACTGGGCGCGTTCTGTGTGGCGCAAACGTCGCCGTGAGGTCGGTGAGGTTTATGCGGCAACTCCAGTGAACGACATCGTCGTCGACGTAGATGTCGAGAAGGCGTTGGCGGGCCTCGATGTTCAGTTCCGGGCGGTTGTGGTGCTGCGGTTGTATCTCGACTGGTCCATCGATGACACCGCAGCTGCCCTCGGAGTGAGACCCGGGACAGTTAAGAGCAGGATGAGTCGGGCTATCGACCGTCTCGCTGACCAACTGGGAGGAGACGGCAGATGAGTATAGAGACACGTCTGCGACGGTACTTCACCGACAAAGCGACCACATTGGAAATCGCCGGTCTACCTATGTCCGCAACTCCTCCGCCGATGAGGCGAACCCGGGTTGGCAGGCTTTCCTTGGCCGCTGGTGCTGCTCTTGTGCTGATTGGCTTGCCGCTCTTGACGGTTTGGTGGATGAACTCCCCCAACGATGAGACCGTGTACGGCAGCTTCTCCGCACCTAGCTACGAGTCGGTTGAAGCACTAGCAGCAGACTCCGATCTAATTGTCGACGGGGTCGTGGTGGGGGTCGCTGGTCGAGAGCTTGACTACGGCACAGCCAACCCAAACGAACGTGTCGGGGAGTCTGGAGTGCCCATCGTCTTCTATGAGGTAGCGGTGCTGGAAACGCTGAAAGGCCAGACAGAAAGCACGATCATCGTGGGCAAGATTGATGCAGAGAATCTTGTGTCGGCGTCAATCACGCCCCTCGAGGCAGGCGACCAAGTTCTACTGTTTCTCGTCGAGCAGGTCTCGGAGAACGATTCTCCCGGCATCACACTATTCGACTTCTACTACACGACACTCAGTCTCGACGCAGGCGTGTTCGATGTGTTGCCCGACGGAACGATCAAGCCACGTGCGCCTGAACTCAGATCAACAACCGGCAGCTCCGTATTCGAACGAGCGGAGCTTGAGGCGCAGATCGCTGGCGAGTGAACGGGCCAACAACGCGCGCCGGACAACGCCAGCCAGCACAGAACACCCCTCACCCCGCACGTTATCGCGCACCTAGCCGCGTCCCGGAACCGGCAGCTGGGTGCACCTCAGACGTATGGAGAACGGAGGCCTCACCGTCAGTGTTCGAGACCCCGCCCCGCGAGGTGC
>CAWGCJ010000021.1:0-10915 GCA_963821095.1 uncultured Acidimicrobiia bacterium
GGCGCCCGCGGCGGTGGAGCCGAGGCTGCGCCCGCCGGCGAGTAGCGAGGCTCGTTGCGGACAACGCAGTAGCCGGTAACGTCACGGGATGCCCGTCGTCGTTGCGCTCATGTTGTCCGTCGTCCTCAGCCCGCCGTTTGGCGCGGCCGAGGCGACCGCAGTGTCGACCACCGGGGGGCTCACGCTCGACGTCACGGTCGAGGTCAACGCACCGGCTACCGCCGTGCTGGTGCGTCCGGTGGGGCAGGGAACGGAGTTGCCGCCGGTGGCGCTCACCGACCAGGGCGACGGCACCTGGGCTGGGATCGTTGAGCTGACCACCGTTGAGAACATCCAGGTCGCCTTTGAACTCGTTCCGTCGAGTGGACCGTCAACGGTCTCCGAGACGCACACACTGACCGAGCTCGGGGTGGACCGGGCGCTCTTCGAGTCGTCAACAGGGTCTGCGACCGATGTCGACGACGAGGACGACGTGGCGAATCGGCAGTGGGTCTGGCTGGCGCTGGCCGCCGGCGCCGCCGGTCTCGCCCTGTTGGTCATCTGGGCCTTCTGGGACCGCGACGAGGAACCACATGACGCGTCAAGTGCCGGAACACATGACGCGTCAAGTGCCGGAACACATGACGCGTCAAGTGCCGGAACACATGACGCGTCAAGTGCCGGAACACATGACGCGTCAAGCGCCGGAACACATGACGCGTCAAGTGCCGGAACACATGACGCGTCAAGTGCCGGAACACATGACGCGTCAAGCGCCGGAACACATGACGCGTCAAGTGCCGGAACACATGACGCGTCAAGTGCCGGAACACATGACGCGTCAAGTGCCGGAACACATGACGCGTCAAGCGCCGGAACACTTGACGATGAGTCGGGAAACGCCGACAATTCGGCGGATGCCGACCAAGAACCCATCTGAAGCGCAGGAACCCGGGCCGGACGCTCCGGACTACGACCTCGACGACTACGTCACCGCCGAGACTCCCGAGCAGATCAAGGCACTCGGCGACGCCACCCGCATCACCATCCTCGCCCTGCTGCTCGACCGTGCCGCCACCACGACCCACCTCGCCGCCGCACTCAGCAAACCCAAGGGGACCGTCGGCTACCACCTCAACGTGCTCGAGAACGTCGGCCTGATTCGGGTGGTTCGGACCGCCAAGGTTCGCGCTATGACCGAGAAGTACTACGGAAGGGTCGGCCGCACCATCCTCTACCAAGGGGTGCCCGGCGGCAGCAAGCTGTTCATGCTCCAGCAGGCCATGGACGAAGCGGTCATCGAGGAAGGCGCCGCCCTCCCCATGTTCACGCTTCGCCATCTGCGCATCTCACAGGAGCGCGCCGTTGAGTTTGCAGCGCGGGTGATCGAACTCTCTGAGGAGTTCCTGGCACTTCCCCGTGAAGGCGACACCGTTTGGGGTTTTGTCGCTGGGGTCTACCCGACCGACCAGCCCGTGCTGGGCACGGACGAGGGGGAGGAGTGAGCGACGCCGCCCCGACCACCGCTACGCCAGAGGCGGCGGCACCGGAGAAGCGCAAGGCGCATCTCGGCCTCAACTACTGGAAGCTGTGGACGGCGTCGGTCACCTCGAACCTCGGCGATGGCATCGCCCAGATCGCCTATCCGTGGCTGGCGTCGGCCGTCACTCGCGACCCGGTGCTGATCGCCCTTATCGCCGTCGCCCAGCGGCTGCCCTGGCTGGTGTTCACACTCCCTGCCGGGGTCATCACCGACCGGGTCGATCGGCGCAAGATCATGGTGTGGATGGACGTGGTCCGCACCATCCTCACCCTCGGCGTTGGGTTTGCGGTCATCGCCAGCGAGTCGAGCCTCCCTACCCCCGACGAGATCGCGGGCGGCCCCAACATCGCCACCAACTCCGGCTTGTACACGGTGCTCGTGGTTGCTTCCCTGCTGTTCGGGTTCGCCGAGGTCCTGCGAGACAACGCGGCGCAGACGATCCTGCCCGCCATCGTCGAACCCGAGGACCTCGAGGTGGCCAACGGCCGCCTGTGGGGCGCCGAGATGGTCACCAACAGCTTCGTCGGCCCTCCGCTCGGGTCGCTGTTGATCGCCATCATGTTTGCCCTCCCATTCTTCGTTGACGCCGGCACCTTCGCCGTCGCCGCCGCCCTGGTGTTCATCATCCCGGGGGACTTCCGCACCCACAAGGACGGCTCGCCCGGAAAGGTGCAATGGGGGAAGGAGATCTCCGCAGGCTTCCGCTGGCTATGGCAACACCCGCTGCTGCGGCCGATGGCGATCATCCTCGGTGTGATGAATGCGCTCGGGATGGTGGGCTTCGCCACGTTCGTGCTCTTCGCCCAAGAGGTGCTTGGGGTGAGCGCCTTTGTGTTCGCCCTGCTCGGCACCGGGGGCGCCATCGGCGGGATCATCGGCAGCATTGCGGCGCCCAAGATCAGCGAGAAGCTGGGGAGCGGCACCTCGCTGTACATCACGCTCATCGGTGGCGCGCTGACCTCACTTGTTATCGGACTGAGTAGCTTCTGGCCGGTCGCCTGGTTGATGTTCACGGCCTTCACCTTCACCGCGGTGTTGTGGAACGTCATCACGGTGTCGTTGCGCCAAACCATCATCCCGGATCACCTGCTCGGCCGGGTCAACTCGGTATACCGGTTCTTTGCGTGGGGCATGATGCCGATCGGTCTAGCCATCGGCGGGCTGATCGTCTCGACTACGGAATCCGCCGGTTCGCGAGAACTCGCCCTGCGCATGCCCTGGTTCTTCGCCGCAGCCGCCTTCGGCGTGCTGTTCATCTACGCCGCTCCGCGTCTGACCACGGCGAAACTCGAAGCCGCACGGGCCGAAGGCATTGCGGCAAAGAAGGCGGAGAAGGTGGCGGCTGAGGGGACTGAGTCCACAACCGACGAGGCGCAAACCGAACTCGAGAGCACGTCAGAGGCGATAGTGGAAACGGGGATCGCCGGAGCGCCGCCCCCAATCGACGAGGACGACGACAGCTAACTCGTTGCGCTAGCCCGAGGAGCGGCGCCGCAACAGGGCATAGGCGACGCCGACGCCGATCGCGGCGAAGACGGTGGCGCCCGACACCAGTGGGGTGGGACGAGGGATGCGGGGGATCACGCTGACCTCGAGCTGGAACTCGAGAATCGGCCACTCCCGCTCCTCGGCGATCTTGCGGAGTTCCTTGTCGGGGTTGACTGCGACCGGGTGGCCCACCATCTCCATCATCGGCAGATCGGTCTGGCTGTCGGAGTAGGCGTACGACTCGGCGAGGTCGATGTCGTCGCGTTCGGCGATCTCGCTGATGATCTCGACCTTGCCCTGGCCCATCGGGTAACGATCGATTTCGGGGAGGAAGAACCCGGCCGAGTCCGTCTTGATCCGGGTGGCGATGATATCGCTGATTCCGATGTGACGTCCGATTGGACGCACGATCTGCTCCGGGCTGGCCGACACGAGGAACACCCGGCGCCCCTCACGTTTGTGCTCCTCGATCAGGGTCAGTGCTTCGGCGTAGACGAGGGGTTCGGCGATCTCCTCGAGGGTTTCCTCGACGAGTTGTTCGATCTCGGCGCGGTGCCAGCCGGCAGTCAGTTGGAGCATCTGGTCGCGGGCTTTTTCGAGTTGGTCCTCATCCGCGCCGAACAGCACGTACATCAGCTGGCCGAAGGCGAACCGGGTCAGCGTGCGCCGGCCGAGAAACCCCGCCTGGTACATGGGCTTCCCAAAGGCCAGCGTCGACGACTTGGAGATGACGGTCTTGTCGAGATCGAAGAAGGCAGCGGTCTGGGCCATGTGATGAGTCTACGGCCCGCGCCGAGCCTGCTTGAGCACTACGTTTGTCTTCGCCGACCGTCAAGGGCCGATGACTTCAGGGCGGCCGCTGGCGATCCAAACGTCGGTGGCCGCACAGTGCTCCGGCCGGTCATCACTCGGCGGCCCAACATATCCACCACCCACTTGGATCACGTCGCCTTCCCGAGCGACCAGCCTCCCGTCCTGGTCGAAGATCCGCAGCGGACTCGACTCGGCGGTGTATCCGAACGGCCAGATGGGCGCGGTCCTGCCTTCGTCGGGCGTGATATCGCCGTCACCGGGGAAGTAGACGCAGTTGAGATCGGGATCGTACGCAACCTCGAAGGTGCCCAACGCCGCCATGCCACCGCCGCCACGGGTTGACTGTGTCAATAGCTCGACATCCCCCGGCCGGGCGGCGACCTGCTCAGGCAGATCGGCAATGGCGCCCTCGAGAACCTCGATGAAGGGAATGAAAACCACCGCGTCGCCGAACTCGCCCTCGATCTGACCACGGGTCGTGCCGTCGAGGTACTCGACAGTGACCTCGATGCGATTGCCCAGCGTGTCGAGCGACGAACTCGACATCGCAGTTGCCTCGATGTCGATGAGGTCGAGGAGCTGCTTCTGGATTCGGAGCAACTTCGCTTCGGTGTAGTCGGCCCCGCCGATCACACACACTCGTTCGTTCTCACCGGCGGCGGCCTCGAGTGCGGCCCGGTGGTCGGAGACGTCATCTCCTGTTGGCCAGATGGTCATCACCCCGTTGGCGGCGTCCCACCAACGGCGAGCAGCAGTGCTGCCGAGATGGCAAGGGCCAACGATCGTCTGGGCATGATCAACATCTTCCCACGGGGGCCGTTGGGGCCGTCTGGCTTGGGACGCATGTGGCGCCGTGTCGGGTTCCCGCGGTGCCTAGAGGATCAGCTCGCACGATTCGTAGGTGAATCCCCGGGTGCAGCTGTCCTCGCCGAGACCGCCTTCGAGGAGGTCGATGCCCGACCAGCCGTCGAGGACATCGTCGCCGCTTCCACCACGCAGCAGGTCGTCACCACTCAGGCCTTCGAGGTGGTCGGCTCCGGCCTTGCCTTCGAGGGTGTCGTCGCCGTCTGATCCGACGATCAGATCGTCGCCCGGTCCGCCGATCAAGGTGTGCGGAAAGTCGTCGCCGACGGGATAGGGATCTCCGTCATCCAACGGCGGTCGCAACGCCCAGAGTAGGTCGTTCCCGGAGCCACCGATGAGCGTGTCGGCCCCCTTGTTGCCGCTGATCCAGTCGTCTCCGGGCCCGCCGCGGATGAGGTCGGCACCGGCGTTGCCGGCGAGCCAATCGTCGTCGTCGCTGCCGATGATCGTGTCCGGGAAGTTGCTTCCCGAGATGTAGCCGATGCTGTGAAGCCGGTCCGTGCCATTCCCCGTTGCGACGCCTGTGGCGAGGTTGACCACGACGCCTCGTGGTGACGGGAGGTAGGAAACCAAGTCCCTCTCGCCACCGCCGTTCACAATGTCGTCGCCCTCGCCCGGACGATTCGAGTCAAATCCGGCCCCGCCCTTTAGTACGTCGTCGCCGGCGTCACCGAACAGATGGTCGTCGCCGGCTTGCCCGACGAGAAGGTCGTCGCCGCTACCCCCGTAGAGGAAATCCCAGTCTGGGCCGCCCCAAAGGTGGTCGTCGCCACCCCGCCCATAGAGGTCGTCGCTGCCTGCGCCGCCGCGTAGTTGGTTTGCTCTCGTGGTTCCATAGAGGTCGTCGGAGAGGGATGATCCGTACACGTTCTCGACGTTGCGGATGGTGTCCGACTCGCTACCGACGTGGGCTGTGCCCGCGGCCAGGTCGACAGTGACTCGGTCCGAAGCCGACCAGTAGGCGACCCAGTCGGAGCCGACGCCGCCGATCAGAGTGTCGTCGCCGGGACCACCAACGAGCGTGTCGGTGCCATGGTTGCCGCAGATGGTGTCGTTGCCACCACCGCCGTTGATGCGGTCGTTGCCCCCCAGGCCAACAATGACGTCGTCGAGATCGGTGCCCTGGAGGAAGTCGCGCTCGGCGGTCCCGACGATGGTTGCCGGCTTGCCTTCGCACATTGGCTGGTCGGCACCCACGGCGCGGCTGGGGATCATCAGCATCAAGCCGGCGATCAGCAGAATGGCAACTGCCGGGATGATCCGTCGAGGTGTCGAGTCGATACGCACCAGTGCTCCTCTCGCACAAGCCCTACCCGTGCCCCAACCGATGGTAGGTCCTGGCAAGCGCAAACCCGAGGAACTCGCCGGCCGGTCGGGCAGCCCTCTTGAATCTGTCATACCCGGGCCATACGTTGCGAGGTACTTCCCCGATCCGGTAGAGCCGAACAACGAGCGGGAAAATGCCTGCGCTGTCGACATGGACACCGGAGGACGGGGTACTCGGCGCCGTCGCGCCCCTGGCATTGGCCGCGGCAGCCGGGACTGCTCTCGTGGTTGATCTCGACCCGAATGGCCCGGCCTACCCGGGAGCCGCCGGCTTGGCCGAACTTGTGGCGGAGGGACCGACCCGGCGTGATCTGGAACCGGCCCTCCGCGGTGTTGCGGTGCTCCGCAACGGCGGCGTCGAACCGGAGGACGCCGAAGAGGTGCTTGGGGCGCTGGTAGTCGGGTGGCCCGCGGTGGTCTTTCGCCTCCCTCCCCACCGCCGTCCCGACCGAACCGGCGTGGTACCGGTACGACCGTTGGTGCCCGGTGGATTGTTCCCCGCAGGTGATCGACCGGCCGTCTACCAGTCGGCGGGGTGGCGGATCACCGCGCCCGGCCCGGGGATCGTGCTGCCTCGTCCGCCGAGTGCCGTGGTCAAGGCGCTGCTCGAAGGCGCCCGCCCGCGCCCCAATCGGTGGATCCGCTCTTGGCAGCAGGTCTGGGAGCTGCCGTGGGAGTGAGCGATCGCCTGGTGCGCCTCATGCTCGACTCGGGCGTTCCGCTCGAACGCGAGGCGCTGCACCACGCCGGGACGGAGCTCCTCGCGGAGGCCGCGCCTCTGGGGGGGCCGGCCGACGTGCAGCGCGCCGTCGACGCCATCGTCGGTCTCGGGCCCGTCGAGGCGCTGTTGCGGGACCCAGAGGTCAGTGACGTTCTCGTGAATGGACCCGACGAAGTATGGGTGGAGCGAGGCGGCGAACTCACTCTCACCAACATCAGCTTCGCCGACCCGGCCGCGATCACTGCGGCGGTCGAGCGTGTCATCGCCCCGTTGGGGCTGCGGCTCGACCGGGCCGGCCCTGCCGTTGATGCCCGGCTGCCCGACGGGTCACGTCTCCATGCCATCGTCGCTCCCGTCGCCGTCGACGGCCCGGTGGTTGCAGTGCGACGGTTCACTGAGGCTGTTCCCGATGTTGAGTCCCTAGTCGCCGCCGGTGGGATCACCGCCGCCGGGGCCCAGGTTCTGCGTGACGTCGTGGCGACTCGCTGCAACCTTCTTGTGTCCGGCGGCACCGGGTCGGGCAAGACGACGCTGCTCAACCTGATGTCGAAGGAGATCCCGCCGGACGAACGGGTAGTGACCGTCGAGGACGCCGCCGAGTTGCGGCTCGATGGCCACGTGGTGCGGCTCGAGGCGCGACCGCCCAACGCCGAGGGCGCCGGCGAGGTCACGTTGCGTCAGCTGGTCCGCCACGCCCTGCGGCTGCGGCCCGACCGCATCATCGTCGGGGAGGTGCGTGGTCCCGAGGCACTGGACATGGTGCAGGCGATGAGTACCGGACACGACGGTTCGATGTCGACTGTGCACGCCAACAGCGCCGAAGAAGCCTTGTGGCGAGTCGAGACCCTGGCGGTGTCTGGGGAGGCCCGGGTGGCGGAAACCACCGTTCGCCGCCAGCTTGTCGCCGCGCTCGATGTGGTGATTCAGGTGGAGCGCTACCGCGGGCACCGCCGGGTCCGCTCGATTGCGACGTTGGAGTCGGGCCGGTTCGAGGAGCAGTACCGATGCTGATCGCCCTCCTGGTCGCCGCTCTCATCGTTGCCGGAGCGCCTCGGCTCCGTGCTCGGCGCTGGCCCATCCCGTGGCGCCGCGGGCCGCGTCCCGAGACGAGCGACGAGGTGGCGCTGCTCAACGGCCTTGCCGCAGAACTCCGGGCAGGGGCGTCGCTGCGAATGGCCCTCGTCGCCGGAGCCGGGCGAGCCCCGCACTTGGACCTGGATAGGGCGGTTCGGGCCGCGGCGGCCGGACAGCCGATGAGCGACGTCGCGGCCGAGTTGGAGCCGGCCCTGCCGAGCAACGGGCGCCTTTTTGCTGCCGCGTTCCGGTTGACGGCGACGTCGGGTGGCCGTGCGGCATCGGTGTTCGAGGAATTGGCATTGCGCGCCGCCGAGGCGGGGGAGTTGTCGCGCGAGCGTCGGGCATTGACCGCCCAAGCACGGCTCTCGACGTTGGTTGTCGGCGGAGCGCCGGTGGCGATGGTGGTTGTGCTGCTGATCACGGGCAAGGCGCAGGCTTTGCTCGCAGCCGGGCCGGTGGGTCACACCATGGCCGCCATCGGCGTCGGACTTGAACTTGCCGGCCTGGCCGTCGTCGGCATCGTCTTGCGCAATGCGGAGCGTGACCCGTGATGCTGCCTGTCGTTGTCGCCCTCGGTGTCACCGGCGCCATTCGATGGCGCTTCCCACGAGCGGGGTGGTGGGTGCTTCCGGCTGTGGCGTGTGCCGTCTGGTACCCGCTTCCGACGCTGGCACTCGGGGTGGCCGCGCTGGCCGCTATCCGCCGCAGCGCCATCCACCGGGTCAGGGCGGACCGGGCCAGGGCTGAACGCGACGCCGTTGCGCTTGCCGAACTGGTTGGTCTCGGGCTCAGCGCCGGGTTGTCGTTTGTGACGGCGTTGGAGGCGGCGGGTTGCGAGGTTGGTCCGCCGCTTGCCGACGAAGTGCACGACGTCATCCGCCGCTCACGGCACCGTGGCATAGCGGCGGCCCTCGAAGAGTCTGGCGGGGCGGCGCAGCGTCTCTATCTGCTGGCGGCGCGGGCCACGGTGACCGGTGCCCCCGTGGCGGATGCGGTCCGAGCCTACGTCGCCGAGCAGCGTGACGACGATCGGACCCGGGCGCTGGCCACAGCACGCCGGCTTCCGGTGCAGCTGCTGTTTCCGCTGGCACTGTTGATCCTGCCGGGCTTCATGGTGCTCACCGTCGGCCCGGCACTGCTGGGGGCGCTGGAGCGCCTCGGCAAGTGACTTCCCGCCGTGCCGGCCGGTCGCCGGTAAAGAAAGGAAACCTCAAACCATGTATGTGCAGAATCTGATCCACCAAGAGGACGGCCAGGCCACGGCCGAATATGCCCTGGTCATCGTGGCTGCGGCGGCGGTCGCTCTCGCACTGATCCTGTGGGCTACCAACACCGGCGCCCTCGAGAGCCTGTTCGATGCCGTCGTCGATCGGGTGCGGTCCTACGTGTGAACCAGCGAGGTAGCGCCGTGGTCGAGTTCGCCCTGGTGTTGCCCCTGGTGCTGCTGGTGGTCCTCGCCGTCGTCGAGGTTGCCGTCGTCGCCCGGACCCAGCTCGAGGTCGTCAACGCCGCCCGGGAAGGGGCGCGCGAGGCCGCGGCCAATCCCGACCCCGCCGCCGCGGTGGGCGTCGTCCAACAGAGCCTCGGCGCCGCCGGGTCGCGGGCCAGGGTCCAGGTCAGTCGGCCGCATGTGGTCGGGGAGCGGGCCGCAGTGGTGGTTCGCCTTCCCCACACGCTGGCGGCACCGTTGTTCGGCGGGGTCACGGTCGAGCTGCAGGCGAGGTCGGTGATGCGAGTGGAGCGGTGAGCCGCCAGGACGGCGCCATGTCGCTGCTGCTGCTGGCCGGCGGCGGTCTCGTGGTCGTACTGGCCGTGCTGCTGGCCGACGTCGGCGGGCTTCTGGCTGCCCGCCTCCAGGCGTCGGCTGCAGCTGACGCGGCCGCGCTGGCCGCCGCGCCCGTGACGTTCCGCCCGTTCGGGTCGGCCGGATCGCCGATCGATGAGGCGGCTCGCTTTGCGGTCGCCAACGGTGCCCGGCTCGTCACCTGCCGCTGCCCGGTCGATCCTTCGTGGTCGGCGCGCGAGGTCGAGGTCGTCGTTGCCGTTTCGGTCGATCTGATGGTGTTCGGGGCGACCGAGGCGCAGGCCAGGAGCCGCGCCGAGTTCATCCCGATCGAGTTGGTGGGGTCCGGCGATGTGCGGAGAGGTTTCAGCGGCGCGGTGGACCGGCCGCAATGCGGCCCGCCATTTCGTCGAGCGGCCACGGCCCCTGGTTCTGGAATCCGAACCGCCACGGGTAGATCTCTTCAACCCACCACGTGGCCCCGACGGCGGCGTACTGTTCGACCAGCTTGGCGTCTGCGACCAGGTCGACGGTCGGGTTGCCGTTGGTGTGGACCACATCGAAAGGTGCGTCCGTGGTGCGGTGCTCCCTCATGAAGGCGACGATGTTGGCGAGTTGCTCGACCGAGATGTCGTACGGCCCCGGCTCACGCAGCTGCGGCCACACCCCGTCCCAGCGTGCGGCGCGGCGGAACGGCGCCTTGGTCGGCCACGAGCCACACACCCAGATCGGGACCCGTGGCTGCTGGATCGGTGGCGGGCGGAATGAGGCGCCATCGACGCGGTGGTGGGCGCCCACGTGCGAGAACGATTCTCCGGCCCAGAGTCCGGTGATGACGTCGAGGGCCTCGTCCAGCATGGCGGCTCGGGTCACCGGGTTGGGCTCCTCGCCGAACTCGTCCCACTCGCTGGCGCCTCCTCCGAGCCCAACGCCGAGGATCATCCTGCCATCGGAGAGCTGGTCGAGTGACGCCATCTCCCTCGCGACCTTCCAGGGGCGTCGCCGGGCGAGGGGGGTGACCATCGGACCGATCAGGATGCGATCTGTCATCGCAACGGCGCTGGTCATCGCCACCGTCGTATCTGCTACTGGCAACGTTGGTTCGTGCCACGCCAGCATGTGATCCCACATGAAGCAGCCGTCCCACCCGGCATCCTCTGCCAGCCTCACAAACGCGGCAAGCGTCGCAACATCGGAGAGGTCGCCGGTAGTCGGCAGGTAGATTCCGAAACGCATTGCGAGTTCTCCGGTGGGCGAGGCTCCAGGCTCACTGCGGCCCGACCTCGAAGCCAGAGGCCAAACGGCCCAAGTTCAGTTCGCG
>CAWGCJ010000022.1:0-442760 GCA_963821095.1 uncultured Acidimicrobiia bacterium
CCCAAGGGCACCGGTCATCGAATTCGGCGACGTCGACGTTGCGTTGGCGAGGTCCGTGGTCACGGGCGCTCTTGATCGCTTCGGCGTCGACGGCGGCTGGCTGGCTGGAGCCGAGCGAAATCGATGAGGTGCTGAGGGCGTACGGCCTCAGCCTGGCTCGCAGCGAAGTCGCGGCATCGGAGGAGGAGGCCGTTGCGGTCGCCGCCGAGATCGGGGGTCCCGTGGTGCTCAAGGTGATTTCACCCTCGGCGCTGCACAAGAGCGATGTTGGTGGTGTCGTCCTCGATGTCGAAGGCCGAGGCCGCGGTGCGTGAGGCCTTTCGTGCGGTCACGAATGCGGTGCCGGACCCTGAGGGGGTGCTGGTCCAGGAATTCGTCGGCGAAGGTCACGAGGTTCTGATCGGGATGACCGAGGATTCCGTCTTCGGGCCGCTTCTCGTTTTCGGGCTCGGCGGGGTGTTTGTCGAATTGATCGGCGATGTGGCGTTTCGGATTCACCCTCTGACTGATCGCGATGCCGAGGACATGATCTCCGAGGTCAAGTCGGCCAAGTTGCTCGAGGGCTATCGGGGCGGTGACCCAGGGATCTATTCCTGCGCTGCGCGATGCTCTGCTGCGAGTGTCTGCCCTGGTGGAGGATCTCCCCGAACTGATGGAACTGGATTTGAACCCCGTCAAGGTCCGCCCACCGGGTGCGGGGATCCGCGTTGTCGACGCCTGCCAAATGCGGGTGCGGGCGGTGGCGGGACCATGGGTTCCGACGAGATGGGACCTTCCGGCGGCGCGTCCTGCCAGAATGGGTTGAGCGCAAGGAGGATGACCGTATGCAGGTGGTCGATCTGATGACGACCGAAGTGATCAAGGTGTCGCCCGATACCAGGATCCAGGACGCCGCCCGACTGATGTTTCGCCATCGGGTCAGCGGGCTACCGGTCGTCTACGTGGCCCTGGCTGTGTGTGCGGCATCATCACCGAGGCCGACTTCCTTCGGCTCGAGGTGATCAGGACCGAGTCCGACGAGCCCTCGCCGGTGGAGACGGTCGGTGAGGTGATGAGTGGCGGCGTTGTCACCATCTCGCCCGAAACCACGATCTACGACGCGGCGCGGATCATGGTCGTGCAGGCAACGTCCGCAAGCGACCCCCGGTGTTCGACGTAATGCACGACCGCCTCCCCGGCAAGATCATCGCTCGCCTCGACATCGTTGCCGGCTTCACCAGGCCCGATGAGAGGCGACCCAGGATGAAATCGCGAGGTCCGGGTCCGCCCTGCGTCGTTCGCTCGATCCCGACGAGATCGACGTCGCCTGGGGGAGCGGCGTTCGTGACCTTCAGTGGCGAAGACCGGCAACTGGCAACGAGGCCCGCACCTCGAGGAAGTCCCGCCGCTGCCTCGACGGCGCGGACGGCGACCCAGTACGAATTCTGACCTGGCGGGTCCACGAACCCTGAATCCGTCTTTGCGTGGCTGTGATGCCGACCTCGGCAATCCGAGCTGATGCTGGAGAGAGAGGTCGTCAGCCGATGAGGATCCTGATGGACATCGGGGTGGCCACCAAGACCTGCAGGCGGCCGGTGCCCTTGAGGGCCTGTATCAGCGGCGGGCCCTCGGTCTGCGTCCCGACGATGCGGAACAGGGGGAGCGCCAGGGGAGAGGCGATGTAGGCGATCATGGCGCCGATCGGTAGCCAGGTAGCGGCGGCGCCGAGGGCGATCATCCCAAACGCGCCGAGGATGCTGACCGCATACATGGTGCGTGTGGCGGTGCGCCCCAGGATCACGGCCAGGGTGCGTTTGCCGGCAGCCCGGTCGGTGTCGATATCCCGCAGATTGTTGGCGATGAGGATGGCGGCGGCGAACAGGCCCATCACCACTCCGGAGATCCACGCATCGAGTGGCGCGGCTCTGGTCGTAGACGTACCGTGCTCCGACGGTTGCCACCAAGCCGAAGAACACGAACACGAAGACCTCGCCGAGCCCGTAATAGCCGTAGGGGACGGGGCCGTTGGTGTAGCCGAGTGCGGCGACGATCGACGCCACCCCGATGGCGATCACGACCCAGCCGGCCACCCAGGTCAAGTAGAGGCCGCCGAGAACGGCCAAGCCGAACGCCGCAAGCATCCCGTTGCGCATCTGACGTGGGGTGATCAACCCGGCGGCAACGGCTCGGGTCGGACCGATCCGGGTCTGGCTGTCGGCGCCACGGGCAGCGTCGGCAAGATCGTTGGCGAAGTTGACCCCGATCTGAATCGCAATCGCGGCGAACATCGTCACAACGAGTACGTCGGCGCGGAAGGCACCGTCGTGGATCGCCAGCGAGGCCGCCACCATGACGGGGGCGATCGCCGCCCACAACGTTGCCGGGCGGGCGGCCATGATCCACGGGTTGTTCATCATCGTCGGTCTCGTCCTCCCAGGCCGGGTCAGGTTAGGAGGCCGCTGGGAGTGATAGGTTCCGGGCATGGATCTTGGACTCAATGAAAAGCGAGCGATCGTGGCCGCCGCCTCGGGGGGACTCGGCTTCGCCATCGCCCATGCCCTGGCCGCAGAGGGAGCCCGCGTCGCCATCTCGAGCCGTTCTGCCGACCGCGCCACCGCAGCAGCCGCCGTCATCGCTGCCGCCACCGGTACCGAGGTGATTGCGGCCCAATGTGACGTCAGCTCTGCCGGCGAGGTGAGTCATTGGGTTGATGACGTGGCAGAGGGATGGGGAGGGTTGGACATTGTCATCCCCAACGCCGGAGGGCCGCAGGCGGGCACCTTTGACGAACTCAGCTCCGACCAATGGGACGAGGCGTACCGGCTCACGCTGCGTTCGGCAGTGATGTTCGCCGCCGCGGCGCGGCCACACCTCGACCGGGGCGGGGCCATGCTCTACTTGACGTCCGCGACGGTGAAAGAACCGATTGGGATCCTGGTCCTTTCGAACGTATTCCGGGCCGGAGTCGCGGCTTTGGCGAAGTCGCTTGCCACCGAGTGGGCACCGGCGGGGATCCGGGTCAACCACCTGATTCCCGGCCGGATCGCGACCGACCGGCTGCTCGAACTCGATGCCGGCTTGGCAGCGCGTGAGGGGACAACGCCTGAGGCGGTGCGGGAGCGTATCTCGAGCGGGATTCCGCTCGGGCGCTACGGCGAACCCGAGGAGTTTGCGGCCGCGGCGACGTTCCTCGTCTCCGATGCGGCCGCCTACATCACCGGAGCGACGCTCCAGGTCGACGGCGGCATGCTGCACACGGTCACATAGGCAGCAGCAGCGGTACGAACACGAAGTCGTCCGGGGTCAGGTCGTCGAGCGCAGCCCCACCGACGTCCGGCAGATTCGAGAGCAACTCCTCCTGGAGGCCCGTCTCGGGCCAGAGCACATCAACGATGCGGGTCTCGTTGACGGTGCCGCGTCCGCCGCCGAGGCGCCATTGTTCGCCGACGGGGTTGATGTCACGCACTCGGCGCACCCCGCTCGATGGGAAGCCCTCCTGGGACATCACCACTACGGCGTATCCCCAGCTTGCCGGGTCGCCGTCACCAAACAGTTCGCGGGGGAGGCGGGCAACGAGTTTCCCCTCTTCGGCGTTCACGATCATCTTGAACGTCGGTTCGGTCTCTTCGATCGTCCCGTCCGGCTGGGCGACGTAGAGGGCGGGATACCAGCCTTCCAGGGTGAGGCCGTATTCCCAACCGTCGCCGCTGTCGCCATCGAGGGCAGCATTGCGGCCCGGGATGAGGAGTCGGGCACCGGTGCCGGCGCCGGGGTCCTGGTCGATGTAGACATCGAACGTTTGGATCGAGAACCCCGTTGGGCTGTCCCACGAGTTCTGGATCGGGGCCAGGACATCGAGCGTGAACACCAGATCATCCCCCGAGATTCCTACCGAGAAGTCCGTCAGGTCATACGATCCGGCGGGGAACACCGCATCGGTTGGATAGGTGAACCCACCGGGACCGTAGTCGTCACCCACGGAATCAACGGCCGTCACGACTGCCTCGACATCCGATATGTCGGGCACCTGGAGGTAGCCGGGAGCTTCCGGGAGCAGCGCCTGCTCCGGCCCGCCGCTGACGTCGGCGATGCGGAACGGGATCCGGTCGCCGGCGTCCACGGCACCCAGTTGGCCGATCGGAATGGCGAACTCGATGCGCTGCCCATCGAAACCTGCGGGAGTCGGCGAAACGGTCCTCGGTATCTCCGGGGCATCGAGAGACGCCACCAGCACCTCGACCGGGTCGATCCCGCTCCACTTGGCGATGTGGGTCGCGTCGAAGCCGAGCACGGTTCCGGCGTCGGTCAGTCCGTAGCCGGAAGCTACCCCCGGCGACCCCAGGTAAAGCTCGAAGGCCGCGGAGTCGTCACCGAGCACCTCTCGAGCGAAGTCGACCCGCAAGTAGAGATTCTGCTTGTCGAACGTGAACTCGATCCCTGAGAGCAGTTCGCCGCCGAGGTCGTAACGGCCTGCGGTGGCCCACTCGTCATCGCTGATCTCGTTGTCGATCGTGATGGTGGTCAGTTCACCCGGGGCTCGATCAGGATCGATCATCGGCAACGGGATGATTGGGATCGATACGAAGGCGGGCCGCTCCTGACCGAGTGCGTCGTACATCTGTCCGAGAAGTTCACGGAAGGCGGCATCGAAGTAGCCGTCGTCGCCGGAATCCTGGTCGGATCCATACCACCAGAACCAGTCTGAACCCTCGGCAAACAACATCAGTTCGAAGGCGGCGGCGAGATTGTCGGTGGCCACCGCACCGCTCTGCTCGGCCTTGCGGAGATCGGCGCGGGCCTGGAAGAGGTAGTCCCAGGCGACGGCTTCCTCTTGCTCACCGATCCACGTGGCGTAGTTGGGTGAGAACCACGCCGCCGGAAACACATCCGGCAGTGGTTCGGGAGATTCGGGGAAGGCCGCCAGCAGCTCGGACGGGGTGATGGTGCGCACCCAGTCTGCCTCCGACAGCTCGCTGTAGAGCGCACGAAGGAAGTCGATGCCGTCGTTCTCGTAGTTCTCCCATGCGTTCTCACCATCGAGGATGACCGAAACCACCTTTGGCCCGGCAACATCCGAGGCATCCATGGAGTCCTTGATGTTGGCCAGCCTCGCCATGAAGTCGGCAGCAGCATCGGTGGCGGCGGTCCCGGAGTACTCGAAGCCGATCCGATCGGAGAGCACCACATCGCGGAAGAACATGTCCACCGGTTCGTTACGGGTGAGTTGCGCCGCGTACGGCCGATACAGCAGATCGGCTTCTTCGACCGTGTCGTCGCTGTCGCGGGTGAAGCTCCCGATATCGAGCGTCTTGGCCAGGACGTCCTCTCCGGTGGCGACCCACTCGACGCCCTCCTTGGAGAAGATGCCCATCACCAACTGGGCGACGGCGCCTTCGCCCGGCCACATGCCGACGGGGCGGCGGCCGAGAATGCGCTCGGTTTCGTCCAGGCCGCGTTGCACCTGTACGACGGCGTCGTTGACCTCGCGGAATGGCTGGGTGGGGGCGATCCCGGTTGGATCGCCCACGGCGGCCAGTGACGTGTCGGCGACGAGCGGAAGGATCGGGTGGGCCAGCGGGGTGGTTGTCACCTCGATCTGGCCGGCGTCCCACAACTCGCGGTGGATCTCCGGCACGGCCTGGACGATGCGGAGGTGCTCGGCGAAGACGACCGCCTTGTCCTCCTCCGCATAGTCGCGCTCCTTGGCCACAAGACCCGCGAGCGGGTCCTCGGCGAGGAAGGATGGGTCGGTCCACGCCAGGTTGAAGAGCACCTGCAGATCGCGGAAGTCCTGCTCGGTGAAGTCGCCGTTGTCACGGCGGTCGGCCAACTCCTGGTACCGAGGGAAACGGGCGATGATCCGCGGGTTGGTGTCGAAGAACCGGTCCTGGATGAACTGCTTCTGATCAGCGTCGAGTTCGTTCGCCGGGACCTCGCTCAGCACCCAGTAGATGTCCTTGGTGCCGGTGGCGAGTTCTTCGAGCTGCAGCAGCAGGACCGGGGTGAGATTGAAGGTGGCATGAACGTCGGGGTATTCGGCCAGCAGCGCGGCCATGTCGTAGTAGTCCTTGGTGGCATGGGTCCGTACCCAGGGGCGGGTGACGACCCCGTCTTCCGTCTTTGGATACAGGGGCTGGTGCTGATGCCACATCAGGTTCAGGTAGAACCCTTCGGGGTCGAGCGGTTCCGCCGCCGCCACTGTGGTTGATGTTGTTGCCGTCGTTTCCACACTGTCGGTTGTGGCTGTTGTCGTCGAAGTCGCCGTCTCGTCATCGGGGGTGCATGCTGCGGCCAGCAGCGAGAACGCGATGAGTGCGGCGACAAGGGGAATTCGAGCGGTCATGGCCGCGGAGTGTAGGAATGGACCCGGAATACCAGCGTCACTCCGAACCCCGATTGGTCCCCCTAGTTCAGACCCAGGTTCCTGAGGAAGGCGTCGCTGGACGGCTCGCGACCGAGGAAGGCACGGAGGTGATCGATGGCGTCACGCGAACCACCTTGGGCCAAGACCTCGCGGCGGTAGCGGGCGCCGACCTGAGGCGAAGTGATGCCCTCGGCTTCGAATACGGAGAACATGTCGTCGCCGTAGACCTTCGACCACAGGTATCCGTAGTAGCCGGCGTCGTAGCCGCCCATGAGGTGACCGAAGCTCGCCACGAAGAAGGTGCCCTCGGGGTAGGGCAGCAGGGTGTAGGCGTAGGCCTCTCGCATGATCCGGTCGAGGTCCTTGTCGGGCCGGCTGTCGTGCATCATCAGGTCGACTTGGCCCAGGAACACCTGCCGCACCGTGAGCAGGCCGACGTTGAGGTCCCTGGCGGCGACGAGACGCTCGACGAGGTCCGTTGGGATTGGCTCGCCGGTTTTGTGGTGGCGGGCGAAGCGTTGCAGGACCTCGGGCTGCCACATCCAATGCTCCATGATCTGCGACGGCGCTTCAACGAAGTCCCACTCGGTGTCGAATCCCGAGAAACGGACGAGGTCGACCTCGGTGAGGCAGAAGTGGAGGACGTGCCCGAACTCGTGCCAGAGCGTCAACGCCTCGCTGTGCTTGAGCAGAGAGGGATGCTCGGCCGTCGGTTTGGTGAAATTGGCCACGATCGCCGCCACTGGCTTTCGATAGCTCCCGTCGGGGAGCCCTTCGCCGTAGACGATGGAGAAGGCGGCGGCATGGCCGAACTTGCCCTCACGAGGGAAGAGGTCGGCGTAGAAGTAGGCTCGCGGCTGGTCCAAGCCGCGGTCGCGGATCTCATACAAGGCAACATCGGGGTGCCATGCCTTGGCGTCGGCCACCCTGTGGTACTCGAGGTCGAGCACGTCGCCGGTCACGTCGAACATCCCGGCCACGACCTCATCGAGGGGGAAGTAGGCGGCGACCTCATTGGCGTCGACGCCGAAGTCACTCTTCTTCTGTTCGTTGTGATAGAACGTCCAGTCCCACGACGAAAGCGACTCGCCGGGGTGGTCGGCCTCAAAGAGTGCCGTCATCACATCGAGTTCGGTTTGTGCCTTGGCCGTGAGCCCCGGCACGATTCCTTTGTAGAAGGCGGCAACGGCCGTTGGAGACTTGGCCATCTTCACTTCCATGGCGTAGTCGGCCCAGGTGGGGTAGCCGAGTGCAGCGGAGATCTGCTCACGGATGGCGACGGCTTCCTCGAGCAGTGGGCGGTTCTCGTCGGCAGCGCGGTTCCAGAACTTGAACTGGAGAGCTTGGCGCAGGTCACGACGCCGCACTTGCTGCATGAACGGCATGTAGTCGGGGTACTCCATCGACACCCGGTAGGTGCCTTCCCGGGACCCCGGTCGGAGCCCGGCCGCATAACCCTCGGGCAAACCGTCGAGGTCGTCGGCTGTGACCTCGATGTAGTCGTCCCACTCGTCGAGGGTCTTGCCGAACTGGACCTGGAGCTCGACGAGGCGTTGTTTGAGTTCTTGGAGACGGTCGCGGTCGGCTTCGTCCAACTCGTGGCCGGTGCGTCGGAAATCGCGTACCCACTCGTCGAGCAGCCGACGTTTGGTACCCGTGAGAGTGGCGGCCTCCTCGGTCGCCGCAAACTCGGTGATTGCCGTGTAGAGGTCTCGGCGGAACATGAGGTCGGTTCCCCATTTGGCAAGGCGCTCTTCCTGCCGGGTGGCTTCGTCGCGCACTGCGGCCTCGGGGTGAACGCGTGCCATGAACGGACCCTTGCCGTACGCGTCCGAGATGATCGTCCCCGCCGCTTCCAGCGGGTACAGGGTGGCGGCGTAGCTGCGGGGTGCGTCGGGGGTCGCGGCGCCATCGATTAGAACAGTGGCGGCGAGGATCGCCTCGTCCGTGGTCGTTGCGACGGACTCGGGCGTGATGGTGGTGAAGTCGTGGAGCATGGCCCAGGATCGTAGCCGAGCGCGCCAGAACCGCTTGCAGGCGGTGCCGCTATCCAGCGGTGGCGACGGTGACCATCAGCGGAGCGTGATCCGAGCCCAAGTCCGGGCCCAGATCGCGGGTCACGGTGGTCAATTCCGCCGTGTGCAGCATGTGGTCGATCGGGATCTTGAAGCCAAACCACAGCGACGCCGGCCAGCTCGCCTGGAAGCCGTTGCCGCGCAGCGAGTCGACGAGGTTGCCTTCATCGGCGAGTTTCTTGAACGCGTACGACCACGGGGTGGCGTTCAGGTCACCGACGACAACCGCAGGCACGGTCTCGGCGTCCACCATTGCGGCAACCTCCTCCATGACTTGATCGCGGTATTTGGCGTCGGTTTCGGAGGTGGGCGAACGGGGGTGGAAGGCGTACACCGCGACCGGGTCGGCTCCGATGCTGGCTTCGGCTCGGACCACTACGTCCTGGGTTGCGCCGACGCGCAAGAGGTCGACGTCGAGTTCCTCCCGGGCGAGCACCGTGATGCCGTAGACCCGATCCTCCGGGATCTCGTCCATCACCACGTAGGGAAGTGACGCATTCGACAGAGTGGCGTCCCAATCGGAGCTGGTTTCGAGCAGGAAGACCAAGTCGGCCCCTGAGTTGGCTACCCAGCGAGTGATGACCTCGCGGTTCTGATTGGACGCCTGGACGTTGAAGCTGACGATTCTGAGCGCATCGTCGCCACTGGCCTGGGCCGGAGAGGCGATGAATAGCGGGAGGACGAGGGCCGCGTTGACCAAGCCGGCGGCGACGAATATCAAGGAACTGGCTCGCCCAAAGGCCATTCCGTAGAGGAGCCCGACCACGAGGAGCACCACGGCGTATTGGAACCGGAAGCTCGAAAGAACGTCGAACGCCCACCACATCGGCCCGAAGAAGCCAAGGATTGTGGCCAGGGTGAACCCAACACCGAGGGCGATGAGTAGCAGACCAAGCGCGGTACGCACCACCGAGCCCACTGCTCCGTCTGCGCGGGTTACGGCCATGGTGTTACCTCAGGGGGCCGGACGCGGTAGCTGGTCCGGTTTCGGGGAATCGGGATGTGACCGGCGGCGCGGCCAAGGGATATGAAAGCAGGTTTTGCGGTCACTCCACTCCCCATCGACATATCGCCGTCAGATCTTGACCCTTCGGTCAGAAACGGCGAGGCGGAACGGGCCAGGCTCCAAGCGCCAAAGTGCCGGCGGCGTACAGCATGAGCACACCCCAGATGACGTCGCCCTCGCGGGTTACGACACCCTCGGTGACGAAGAAGGCGATGGCCACCACGATGGCGATTGCGCCGCCGGCGACAAGGACAGGGTGGGGGGTCGCCGTCTTGCGCACGGCATGTTCCGCCCATCCGAACAGCACAACGAGGATGGCGAGGACGACGGTGAGGACGGCGATCCAGATCGGCCGGGTCACGAACCAGGCTGCGGTGGCCGGTTCGATGTCGAATCCCCAGCCGATTCCGTACCCGGCGAGGACCACCAGGGCGACGGCGGTCAGATGCCACAGGTACACGGTCATCATCGCTGAACTGATCGCGATCACCGCCGTCCACGGCCCACGATGCGACACCCAACGGGATGCGGCGGGCTCCGCCAGGCGCATCAGGGCGTATTGGAACGCCCCGATCACCAGCATCGCTGCCGTCGGGGGCAGGGTGTTGTTCTCCGGGGCGCCGGGTACGGCGACCATGGACACCGGGTACGGGCCATAGGCCGTTGCCGCCAGCAGCAGGAGCGGGGCGGCCACCAGCACGACGAGCAGGGTCCAACCCCGGGGACGGCGCGCCTCGGTTGCCCAGCCGAATCCCACTTGGTGGGCGGTGAACCACACGAAGATGAAGTTGATCCAGCCAATCCACTCGATATCGGTGGAGAACCGGACCGTGTCGACGGCCAATGCACAGGCAACACCGGCAACAATCGACCACCAACCCCAGCGTTGCCACAGCCACACACCGAGGGGCATGGCCGCGATGACGATGAGGTAGACCGCAAGAAACCACAGCGGCACGAGTGCGTTCCAGCTTCCGGAGCGGACGATCCGGGCATCGACGCTGAGGGCCAGTGTGGCGAGAATCAGGACGGTGACGACGGCCACCAGAGGTACCACCGGTGTCGTCAGCCGCCGGAACCGAGTTGTCAGCCAGGTCCACACGTCGGACCCGTTCTGGTGCGCCTTGGCGTACGAAAGCCAGTTCGAGTAGCCGCCGACGATGAAGAACACCGGCATCACCTGCACGATCCAGGTCAGCCAGTGGGTCCAGTCGGCGACGGCGAGGATCGTGTTGAAGCGCAACGCGCCATCGGGTTCAATCCATACCGCAGCCGCCAGCCAATGCCCGAGAACGACGAAGAGCAGGGCAATGACACGGTAGAGGTCGACGGCGCGGTTGCGGGAGGCCGGGGTTGCATCGGCAATGGCGCGGATGTTCTGCACGAATGGAAGTATCGCGCGTCCAAAAAGAGGGCGGGCAAGGGTGGGCCTAGGCACGTTGAAGGCCACAGCATGACGGACCCCCGCGACATGAGCGACGCTGAGCTTCTGGCCGCCCTCGGGCTTGAGTCAACCGAGTGGGTTGGCCCGGAGACGGGGGAGACGTTGGGGACCATGGAAACCTACGCTCCGGGGATCGAAAGGAAGGAGGCGGAAGAGATGCTGCGTTTCCTGCGCTCCGATCCGCCCGAGTCCCAACGACGGCCGGGTGTGGCACAATTGTGGCCATGTCAAGTGAATCGTTGCGGACGGTGCGCGACCGCTTCTCCGAGTTCATCGAGCGTGTCCAAGCGCACCACGAGCGTGTCGTGGTCACCAAGAACGGGACCCCGGCCGCCGTACTGATCAGCCCAGAAGACCTGGAGTCGCTGGAAGAGACCCTTGCGGTGCTCGGTGATTCCGATGCGGTGGCTGAACTCGTCGAAGCTCATCGAGCCTATCTCGAAGGCGACGTGGTGCGTGGGGTCGACGCCGTCAGGGCGCTCAGGCCGCGGTGAGAGAATCCCGGTACGAGATCGTGGTGACCGCGCCCGCCGCGCGGGCGATCCGCGAGACGCTCCCGAAAGCAGTGGCGTTTGCCGTCATCGACTTCATCACCGGTCCGCTGCTCGACAACCCGCAACGAGTGGGCGCTGCTCTCCGCAACGAACTGGAGGGCGTCTGGAGCGCTCGACGCGGCACCTACCGCATCCCCTACCTCATCGACGACGACCGGCGAGAAGTCATCCTTCTCCGTGTCGGGCACCGCCGCGATATCTACCGACCGCAGTGACCACCCGAGCGCATCAGTGAGGATATGGGCGGGCGTGCGCGTCAGCGCGTAGGGTTGTGGGAACCGTCCAGGAGGTATGTGATGGGTGCGAATCATCCTGGTGAGGCGAGCAAGCTGTTTGAGGAGCGATTCGCCGCCGGGGATCTTGACGGGTTGATGGATCTCTATGAGGACGGTGCCGTCTTCACCAACGCCCAAGGAGCCCACGAAGGACCCGATGCGATCCGCGAGGTGCTCGCTGGGTACCTCGCCACGGGAGCGTCCATCGCTATGAACGAGTCGGTGGCGTTCGAAGCCGGTGAGCTAGCGCTTGTCCACTGGGCGTGGACCATGAGCTTCCCAGATGAGCGCGTCGCGGAGGGGGCAACCGCAGAGGTCCTTCGCCGCCAGCCTGACGGGTCATGGAAGTTCATCATCGACAACCCTGACGGCCCAGCTCTCATCAGCCACGACTGACCCACAGGCTCATAGCCGCTCATAGGCATGCCGATCGGCGTGGTTCCTCCGCTTGCTCGTTACGAGGCACCCGATCAGGGGGAGCAGTCCGTTGAAGTAGAAGACGGTGAGGTGCACGTCCCCCCTGATATCGAGATTGCTTCTGACAGGGCGATGACGACAAGCGTGGGGCCGAGGACTGCGGCGATGGTTTGGGAATCGGTCATCCGGGTACTTCGACCTCTGGTCATGGCGACTGCTGGGGCGCTAGGTTCGTGTCAAGGAGCATGAGCGTGCCAGAAGCAACGTGGCCATTGATGAGTGGTGGCATTCGATGACCGTGGCGCCACCACCCGCCGGAGCAGAATCTGGGGTGCTCAACGCGCCGCACATGCTCGTGGGCAGAGCGAACGTGCGCAGGATCGGTCGCTGGAAGTTTCCCGTTCATGAGCTGCTTCGGGACGGAGAGGTAGTGGCGCGCATGGGCCGGATGGGGTGGTTCAGAGTCTTCTTGGGGCATGGCCAGCGGATCGAGCTTCACGATGGGGTGCGTTGGACAGTCAGATCGATCGGCGATCGTGGCACCATTCGGCCCCTCATCGTCGACTCGAGCGCGGCGCAAGATAGCCATTGCCGGCTCGTCGCACGGGGTCTATGGCATCAACGGGAAGGACTACGGGTGTGTGCTCTATCCCGCTGACAAACCGCGGCTCGGTGGGGCAAGCAGATGGATCCTTCGTCAACACGAGGAGGACCTCGCGATCATCAATCGATACCCGCTTTCCGTTGAGGCATTGCTCCCGGTGCACCTCGGAGCCGTGCTGCTCTCCTTCGTGCTTGTCCGCTACGGCCTTCCCGAAGACGCAGCGCCACGGGTGCCAGCGTTCCATTGGAACTAGTGAGAGCTCGAGCGTCCCGCTTTCGGCAGCACCGCTCAATACCGAAGGTCGCACGGTGTCGAGCCATTGTGGAGGGCACATCGAAACAAACCACCTAGTAGACATTCGCCCATATCACCCGCCACCCGCAACGAGTGCGGGGAGATCTTCTTGTCGATCCCGCCTCTCCTCGCCAGTCGTTTCACGATCCTCGTGGCGGCGTGCCGATCGAGGCGCCTGGTGCCGTCATAGTTCAAGAAGATCGGTCCCTCCTCCCGTTCACCGACACATGGATCGATGGCGCGGGCGGTGCGCGGCGCCAGCGGGATGGTGACGATTCTGCCGCCCTTGCGGGTGATGGTCAGGGTGCGGTGCCCGCGCTCCAACCCGAGATGCTCGATATCGGCGTTCAGGGCTTCGCTGATCCTGAGCCCGCTCAACGCCAAGAGACAGGCCAGGCCGTGGTCGCGGCCACCGGAAAGGCCGGCTTGGACCAAGAACATGCCGAGTTCGTTGCGATCCAACCCGGTGGCGTTCGACTCGTAGTTCAGTTTCGGTCGGCGTAGATGCACCGCCGGTGGCACCGGGATCAGTTGTTCCTCGACGCAGTACCGGTAGAACCCGGCAATCGTCGACAGTCGCCGTGCCACCGTCGCCCAAGCCTTGCCGTCCTGTTCGAGGCTGCGGGCGAACAGCTCGATGTGGGCCCGCCTCACCGCAAGCACCTTCAGCTCGTGGCTGGTGCACCATCCGAGCCATTGCCGCAGGTCCAAGCTGTGGGCGTCACGGGTGGTGTCGCCGTACCCGGCCAGGAACCCGGCGATGGCCTGGCGCACCGCGAACGAATCGAAGTCCGGCGCCACTACTGCTGGAACAAAGGCTGTATGTGTTGTTGTCATCTGGTTCTCCCATCTGGCGGGAGGAACCGATCTGCACGAACCCCACCAGCTCACCACGCAACGTGGCCGAAGCCAACCCGACCCACGCCACCACGTAACGCACGAGGTGCCGCTCGGCGCTATTTGATGAAGGGTGCGTTGTGCCCCGATATCAGATGATCTGGGCCGATCAGAATCCACAGGCTGGCATGCCACTCCGGCGAGAGGGATTGATGTTTGAGGGGATCAACCCCACTCCGGGGCTGAAGAGCGCGGCGAACTGGTTCCCTCGAACCGAGAAGCTCGGTCCAGACGATCGCTGCAGGGTTCGCTCTGAACGAACTCGACAAGGTCTTCATCACCCACTTGCACGTCGACCACTTTGGTTCCTTGCCCTACCTGTACATGTTCGGCGGGTGAGCTGGTCGCTGGCACAAGCCGTTGCGGGTGTTCGGGCCATCGGGCCGTACCCCCGAGTATGGGACGGCGACGATGGTCGAGGGGATGCAGAAGATCCTCGGATGGCACATGGATGCCTTCAGCGTCTTCCCAGTTGGCCAGGGGCACGACATCAGCGTGGGTCCCGCCGCTGCTGCTGTGCGGAACCGTGACCAGCATCGAGTAGGCGTGGTTGTTCCTAGTTAGGGCGGGTTTCTGTCACTAGGGGCTGATAGTGTCGAACGTATGTTCGATATAGACGACAAGCAGGTGGCTACCGTTTCGGGTGATCCAATGGAGCACCTCGGCACCGCCCTCGCCGCGATGGCGGGGGTGGACCGCACCGGTTGGACCGGCGACGCCCTCTCTCAAGACTTGGTGGGGATGCTCGAACTTCAGGAGCGCCTCGACGCCGTGATCGTCAGGGCCACGGCCCTTTGGCGGCGGAAGCGGGCGTGGGAAGCCGACGGGTCCCTGTCGCCGGTGGCGTGGCTCACCCACAAGGCTGCGATCTCAGCGTCGGAGGCGCGGCGTTTGGTCACAACGGCCCGGGTCGTCGACGACGCCCCCCTGTTGGGCGACGCGTTAGCGGACGGGGATACGACGACGGCGCATGTGAGGGCGTTGGCGGGGGTGATGTCGGACCGGCGCCGCACCGTGCTGGCGGATCATGAGCAGGTGTTGGCGGAACACGCCGGGTCGCTGTCGGTCAGGGACTTCACGGTGTTGGCACGGCGGTGGGCCGCGATTGCCGATGACTACCTCGCTGGTGACACCCACGACGAGCATCAACCCCGCAACCGGTTGTATGCGTCGGTGACGATGGATGGCTGGGTTGGCGTGAACGGCCGCCTCGAACCCGTCGCCGGCGCCGAACTATTGAACGTGTTGGACCATCTGGCACCCCCCGACCCCAAGCACGCCCCCGACGGGGTCCGCTCGTTGTCGCAGCGTCGTGGTGACGCCCTTGCGGACCTTGCGCACTGGTATCACCAGGGTGCCGAACCCGGTGGCAACCCACCAAACCTCGACACCATCATCGACATCGCCACCTTGAACGGTGACACCCCCGAACTCGCCCGGGCCCGCTGCGACGTCGAAGGGATCGGACCGGTCACCCAAACCACCCTGGAACGCATCGGGTGTGGCGCCACCATCCGTCGAGTGGTGATGGCCGGAGAGTCGGTCATGTTGGACATGGGCCGCAAAACCCGGTTCGCTACGCCGGCCCAGGCTCGGGCGGTGCGGATCCGTGACGCCGGGTGCATCTTCCCCTCCTGTGACCGGCCGGCGCAGTGGTGCGACATCCACCACGTCTACGGATGGACCCACCACGGAGAAACCAACGTCGAGCAACCTCGTGTGCCTCTGTGCCCGCCACCACACCCTGGTTCACAACTCGAAATGGACCATTGGGATCAACCCCGACGGCACCTTCACCACCACCCACCCCACCCGAGCCCCCTAACCCGGCGAGGGTGTGTTCCCTCTACGATCTCAGCGAGTCGCCGTCCTCGCCGACCTCCGTCCAGACCCCGTCGCCAAGTGACCGCAGGATCATCTCGCGGCCGCCGAGACACTCAGGCTCCTGCCACCACTTCGCCTTCGTCGGGTTGACCGGATGGGACCACAGCGAGCCGTGCTCACAGGGCCGGCTGTGATCCCGCACGCTGATCGTGTCGCCCATCGCCATTGGTGCCGCTCCTCGGATCGGGTCATCGGTTGCCCTGCCCGTCGTCCCATTCTCGTCCAGAAGTCGGCCTGGGGCCTCTCAAGGGGTGGTGACGGTGAAGGATGTCCATGGTTTGGTTGGGTCGATGTTGCCGGCGGAATCGACGGTGGCGAGCCCGAACGCGTAGCTGCCGGAACCGTTTGGCGGCGGGGTCCAGTTGAACGACCAGTTGGTGGCGGTGGTTCCTGGGGCGGTGAGGGTTGCCAGTTGGTATTGGTAGGCGCCCCAGGTGCCGTCGGCGTGGTACCACAGTCCACTGACGCGGTCTTTGATCGCGACGCGGGCTTCGCCCACTGCGGTGTCGTCAGATGCGGTGCCGCTCATTTGGACCGGAAGCGACGTCACCACCTGGTTGGCGGCTGGGGCCTCGACCACCCCATTCGGAGGAATCGTATCGGTGGCACCGCCGGTGGTGACGGTGAAGGATGTCCATGGTTTGGTTGGGTCGATGTTGCCGGCGGAATCGACGGTGGCGAGCCCGAACGCGTAGCTGCCGGAACCGTTTGGCGGCGGGGTCCAGTTGAACGACCAGTTGGTGGCG
Source organism: uncultured Acidimicrobiia bacterium (assembly GCA_963821095.1). Classification (GTDB taxonomy): domain Bacteria; phylum Actinomycetota; class Acidimicrobiia; order Spongiisociales; family UBA5794; genus CAVPHV01. Next base: position 16,540 of record CAWGCJ010000022.1, read on the forward strand.
GTGGTTCCTGGGGCGGTGAGGGTTGCCAGTTGGTATTGGTAGGCGCCCCAGGTGCCGTCGGCGTGGTACCACAGTCCACTGACGCGGTCTTTGATCGCGACGCGGGCTTCGCCCACTGCGGTGTCGTCAGATGCGGTGCCGCTCATTTGGACCGGAAGCGACGTCACCACCTGGTTGGCGGCTGGGGCCTCGACCACCCCATTCGGAGGAATCGTATCGGTGGCACCGCCGGTGGTGACGGTGAAGGATGTCCATGGTTTGGTTGGGTCGATGTTGCCGGCGGAATCGACGGTGGCGAGCCCGAACGCGTAGCTGCCGGAACCGTTTGGCGGCGGGGTCCAGTTGAACGACCAGTTGGTGGCGGTGGTTCCTGGGGCGGTGAGGGTTGCCAGTTGGTATTGGTAGGCGCCCCAGGTGCCGTCGGCGTGGTACCACAGTCCACTGACGCGGTCTTTGATCGCGACGCGGGCTTCGCCCACTGCGGTGTCGTCAGATGCGGTGCCGCTCATTTGGACCGGAAGCGACGTCACCACCTGGTTGGCGGCTGGGGCCTCGACCACCCCATTCGGAGGAATCGTATCGGTGACCTGCTGTGGCCTCTGGCGTCCCCAAGCCTCCGCAACCGTGGCCGCATCTGTGGTGATCAAACCGGTGCCGCCCTGGGCGACGGCGTAGTCAACCGCGCCGAGGTAGTCGTCTAGGCAATACAGCTCCGGACGAGCGGTCCAGTGGTCCCTCCAGTCGGGCGAGGTACAGTCGAATTGATTGGTCGAGGTTGGGTCCAGGTTGGCACCCTCAACGAATCGGTAGGTCTGGACCACCAGCCACTCATCGGAGCCAACCGCCATGTGTTCGCCGAGCCATTGGGGCGACATGTACCGTCGCGAGACTCCGTCGAGTTCGTAACAGGGAGAAGCGGCGTCGTTGCACTCCCCTCCGTTGACGGACAGCGTTTCCTGGAACCAAGGGGAGGCGAGGGCGGCGCGCTGGTTTCTCGGGGTGCCGTCTGATGCGTACGTGCGCCCGTATGCGAAGCAGGTCGACACGGTGCTCTCCTGGATTGCGACGGTGTACCTGTCGTTTGCGTAGCCGAACAGTCCCCACGCCCGGTCATGGCCGTGTGCCTCGAGTGGCTCGAGCGATCCGCAGGATTCCTCCAGTTGTCCGGCGAGGGTCAACTGTGTGATGTCGGCGTGAGCCTTGCCGGTGCTGACCATGGTCCACGAATGATCGTCGCGAAGCCCCGCGAGTTGGTCCCAGCTGGCGTAGGTACCAATGTCATCGAGGCAGGTCTCTGCGGATTCGCTCGTTTGGTTTGTGACCACGGCGGCCGAAGCGACAATCCCGCGGGCGGACAACTCGTCGGCAATCTCGAAGAGCGAAACGGAGCCGGGTACGGGTGTACACCCATCGGTCGCTCGCATTTGGGCGCGGGCGAACAGGAGGGTGAGGTAACCGGGATCCGTCTCGGCCGCCGCAGCGGGGCCAATAAGGGCCAACTGGGCCATGATCAACAACAATGCCCCCACCGCAACCACGATCCGCCGGCCAAAATCTGGCATTCGTCCAACCACGTCCACGTTGAAACCCCTTGTCTCCTGTCCCTGATCCACCTTGGGCAGACAGTATCAGCACCGATGCGGGTATGAGGGGTAGATGCAGGTCGGCACCGGGACAATACCCAGCGCCGGGCGAGTCCGGCCGTAGGCTCGCATCGTGACGGCCGAACGCATGCGTACCCGGCTCGTGGTCCCGGTCTCCTTCCTCGATCGGTTCCGCGGAGCCGATCCGGGATTGATGGCTGCCGCCGTGGCCTTCAACGGGTTCTTCACGCTCATCCCTGCGTCATTTGCGTTGCTGGCCGCCCTGTCGTTCATCCCCGAGAGCCGGAATACGCGCGATGAGTTGGCCACCACGCTGCGGGCGCTGGCGCCCGATGAGTTTGCCGACTTCGTCCTCGACCTGATCGACAACGCCGCCGAGATCATCTCGGGCCAGCAGATCACGATCATCGTCATCAGTCTGCTGGTCGCACTATGGGCAGGGTCTCGTGGCATCTACGCACTGCAGAAGGCGCTGGCGCGAATCGAGCGCCAAACGGAGGATCGACCGGCGTGGCGGGTGCGACTGATCGGAATCGGATTGACGGTCGGAGCCGGGGTTGCGCTGATTCTGGTTTCGGTAGTGATTGCGTTCGGTGAACCAACCGTCGAGTTCCTCGCCGAACACACCGGACTCGAAGTCCTGCGGACGCTGCGGTTATCTGTCGGTGTGCCGGCTGCGGCGCTTGCCGTCTACCTGATCCTCTACGCCGTCTACCGGTTTGGACCACCCGAACCGATCTCGGGGGCGGGACTGGCCGCCCTGCTCTCGACCCTCGCCGCAGGTGTCACCAGTTGGGGGTTCAGCGTCTACCTGGCCCAGTTCGGCGCCAACGTCTTCGGCGTTCTCGGCGCCGTCGGCCTCGGTCTGCTGTGGTTCTACCTCACGGCATATGTCCTGCTTTTTGTGGCTGCCGCGGTCGGGTTCGGCCGCCGCCGCCGCCAAGATGCCGCCGGATCGAGCGGGTAAAGGGCGCGATAGCCTGGTGAGGTGATTGGGAAGAAGACGGGCCTGCGCAGCCCGGAGATGCATGCCGGCCTCGCCCTCCTTGGCAAGACGCTGCGGGCCTACCCAAAGGATGCGGCCCGCTCGATCGCCGGCGCCGTGGTCTGGATGGCGATGGTGGTTGCCATCCCATACGTCGTGATGCTCATCGTCGACGAAGGGATCACCGCCGGCCGCCTTGACATCGTTGGACCTCTCGCCGTGCTCCTCGTCGTGCTGGGAGCGATCCAGGCAATCGGGATCGGGATCCGCCGCTACTTCGGATTTCGCTTCTCGTACCGGGCAGAAGCCGATCTGCGCAACCGCATGTTCGGCCACATGCAGCGCCTCGCCTTCGCCTTCCACGACCAAACGTCAACGGGTCAACTCATGGCCCGCGCCTCATCCGACCTGTCTCAGGTCCGGCTGATCTTCGCGATGCTCCCCATCACGATCGCCAACATCATGATGTTTCTGGCGGTCATGATGGTCTTGATCGTGATCGATCCGGTCCTCGGGCTGGCGGCGAGCCTGATGATTCCGATCCTCTTGTTCACCGCCAATCGGTATGCGGGCAAGATCATCGGACTCTCGTTCGAAGTCCAGGAGCGACTCGCTCACCTCAGCCAGGTCGTCGAGGAAGCAGTCGGCGGTATCCAGGTGGTCAAAGCCTACGGGCAGGAGGAGCAGGAACAGCGTCGGCTCGAGGATGCGGCCGAGGGCATCTACACCAAGACGCTGGGGATCGCTCGTTGGTCCGCCACCTTCGGGCCCCTGTTCGAGGTGATTCCCGCCGCGGGTACGGTGCTGATCCTGTGGCTGGGCGGCGTCCGGGTCGTCGACGGAGCCGTCTCACTCGGCGAGTTCATCGCCTTCACGCAGTACCTCGCCGTGTTGGTGCTGCCCATTCGCATCACGGGATGGTTCTTCGCCAATCTGCCGCGGGGCACCGCCGCAGGATCACGGGTCGAGGACTTCCTCAGCGAAGATGTCGCCATCGACGACCCGGTGGATCCGGTGGTGCTAGCGCCAGGCCCCGGCGAGGTTCGCTTCGAGGGCGTCTGCTTTGCCTATCCGGGCGACGAACCGGTGCTCAACGGGATCGATCTCACGATTCCCGGAGGAAGCTCGGTGGCGCTCGTCGGTGTGACGGGTTCGGGCAAGACCACCCTGGCTCACCTGATCCCCCGATTTCACGATGTAGGACGTGGGGCGATCACGCTCGACGGTGTCGACATCCGGTCACTGACCCTCGATCAGTTGCGCGAAGAGGTCGCCGTCGTTTTCCAAGAGACCTTCCTGTTCTCGGCCACGGTGCGCGACAACATTGGAGTGGGCGATCCGAACGCCAACGACGAACAGGTACGCGCCGCTGCCCGACTCGCCCAGGCCCACGGCTTCATTTGCGAACTGCCCGAGGCCTACGACACCGTTGTCGGTGAGCGAGGTCACAGCCTCTCGGGGGGGCAACGTCAGCGTGTCGCCCTCGCTCGTGCGGTGGTGCGCGATCCTCGTGTCCTGATCCTCGACGACGCAACGTCATCGGTCGATGCGGTTGTTGAAGCTGAGATCCAGGCCGCGCTGCGTCACGTGATGGAGGGGAGGACCACGATCATCGTGGCCCACCGCACCTCGACCCTGGCGCTGGCGGACCATGTTGTGTTCCTCGAAGACGGGGCGATCGCTGCGGTTGGAACCCACGAGGAACTCATGGCCGCGGTCCCCCGATATGGGGCTGTGCTGGCAAGCGCCAGTCCGGCCGGCGGCGGGACAGGAGCGCCGCTATGAGATACGCCCAGCACGGTGGTGACTTCAAGATTCGCAAGCCCGGCCCACTCCTGATTCGTGCCGGAAGGCTGGGCCGCCATCTCGCCTGGCCGGCCATCGGAGCATTGTTCGCCGCCATCGTCGCCACCGCCGCCAGGTTGCTTGGGCCTCTGGCGGTTCGGGCCGGTATTGATGACGGGATCGCCACCGGCGACACCGGCATGATCGCCCGCGCTGCCATCGTTCTGATGGGCTTGCTCGTGGTCCAGTACTTCGCGCAGGCGATTGCTCAGTTTGCCGTGGCGTGGGTGGGGGAGCGCTACCTCAAGAGGTTGCGGGCCGACGTCTTCCACCACATCGCCCACCTCGATATGCCGTTCTACGACAAGGCGAAGACCGGCGTGATCGTGTCGCGGATGACTTCCGACATCGAGGCCATGACCGAATTCGCCAACGAGGGCGCAGTGATGGCGCTCACCAATCTGCTCACCATCCTGGGTGTCGCCATCGCCATGCTTTTCGTCGATCTGCAACTCGCCCTCGTCGTGTTCGGCGTCATCGTTGCGCTGATAATCATCTCGATCATCTTCCAGAAGCAGGCCAGCCGCGCCTATGCCAACATCCGTGAGCGAGTCGGCGGCGTGCTCACTTCCCTGCAGGAGGGGATCACCGGCGTACGTGTGGTCCAAGCCTTCACCCGACAGACCGAACAGGCGGGCACCTTCGGCCGGGTCAACGAGCATTACTTCGACGCCAACATGCAGGCGGCTCTGGCCATCTCCTGGTACTTTCCCGTGGTCGCGTTTCTGCGGGTGGTCGGGTTGGCCCTTGTGCTGTTCGTCGGCGGGCGCAACGTAATCGCCGGCGAGATGACGATCGGTTCGCTGGTGGTGTTCCTGCTCTACCTCGACTGGTTCTTCCAGCCGATCATCAACCTGGCGAACGTCTACAACTTGATGCAGGCTGCGCTGGCAGCACTCGCCAAGCTGTTTGGCCTGATGGATACCCCGGCTGTTGTGCAAGAACGCCCCGGCGCCTACGACCTCGTCTTGCCGCCCGAGGGCGGACTCTCGTTTGACGACACTTCGTTCGGCTACGACCCGGAATCGCCCGTCATCACCGGACTCAACCTCGATATCCCGCCGGGGCAACGGGTGGCCATTGTCGGTGAGACCGGGGCAGGCAAGTCGACGATCGCCAAGCTGCTGATGCGCTTCTACGACCCCACGGAGGGTGTGGTTGCCATCGACGGCAAGGACCTGCGCGACCTCACGTTCGAGTCGCGCAGCGCCGCCATCACATTGATCCCGCAGGACGACTTCCTGTTCAACGGCACCCTGCGTGACAACTTCCGGTACGGCAGGCCGGACGCCACCGATGAGGAGATATGGAACGTCTGCCGGGCGATGGGCATCGATGGCTGGGTGCGGCAATTGCCCGAGCAACTCGACACTGAGGTGCGGGAGCGGGGGAGTCGGTTCTCCGCCGGTGAGCGACAACTGGTTGCGCTGGGCCGGGCATTCCTGGTTGAACCGGCCGTGATCGTGCTTGACGAGGCCACCTCGAACCTCGACCCGGAGACCGAGGTCGAGGTCGAGGGTGCCTTGCGGGTTTTGTTGGCGGGCCGCACCGCAGTTGTTATCGCCCACCGTCTGCGGAGCGCACAGCGGGCCGATCGCGTTGTCATGATCGATCGGGGCGCCATCATCGCCGATGGCTCGCATGACGAGCTGGTGGCAACCAACCCCGCGTACGGGCAACTGGTGGAAGTCTGGGAGCGGGGCGTTGCCTGAAAGGCGATGTGTCGCCTGGTTGGTTACGCTCGATCCGAGATCACGGGAGATGCACGTTGTTTGATCAGTTGGTCGAAGATATTTTTGCCGCGTTGTGGGCGCTCAATCCGGCCGCGGCGGTCTATCTCGGCAAGCATGACTACGACGGAATGGTCCCTGATTGGTCTGCGGACACTGTGGCGGCCCATCTGGCCGACCTGGACAGGTTCTCCGGCAAACTGCTGGCGATCGGCGACCTGAATGACAACCAAGCGTTCGACCGCGACCTGCTTGTTGCCGAGATCGAGAAGACTCGTTTCGAGTGGTTGGTGTTGCGCAACGCACAGCGCAATCCAATGGGGTGGGTCTACCTGCTGGACCCGGACCTCTACTTGAAGCGCAACTACGCCCCGGAGGTCGACCGGGCCGCGGTTGTTGTGCAGTTGCTCGGAGCGGCAGACGCGGTATTGGACTCGGCGCGAGACCGGCTCGATGTGATGCTCGCCCGCACCATCGTTGAGTGGGGCATCACCGCGGCGCGGGGTCTTGGCCGGATGATCGCCGAGGAGGTCCCCATCGCCTTCGCGGCGCTGGAATCGACCAATGAAGGGCGGGCGCTGCTCGCCGTGTCCCGTCGAGCGGCGGGGTCGCTTGAGGCATTCGCCGACTGGCTCGAGACCGAGCGACTTCCGCAGGCCGACAACAGCTTTGCCATCGGCGGCGAGAATCGACGAAATGCTGGCCATGGCCGAGGCGGATCTCGAGGCGAACCTGGCAGCCTTTGTTGCCGCTGCCGCCGAGTTGGATCCCGAGCGGAGCCCCCGCGACGTCTACGAGCGGTACGTCGCTTCGGTCCACGCCGAACGCGGTGAACTCGTATCCGAAACCGAGCAGATGCTCGAAGACATCAGGTCGTTCCTGATCGACCACGACGTGATCACGGTGCCGAGTGAGGTGCGGGCGCTGGTGGCCGAGACCCCCCGCCACCTGCGGTGGGCGTTTGCCATGATGGACACGCCGGGACCCTACGAGACGAATGCCACCGAGGCCTACTACTACGTCACGCCGACCGAGCCCGAGTGGGACGATGCGAAGGCTGAGAAGTGGCTCCAGGCGCTCAACACGTTCGCCCTCGAAGACATCTCGATTCACGAGGCCCTCCTCCTGTCGCGCGGTGCTCCGCCGGTCGAGATGATGCGCAGGGTGATGCTGCCGTGACGCTGCCCGACGCCTACGCCGCCGAGTTCACCGAGGAGTTCGGCTATATGGACTTCGCCTCCGTCGGGCCGCCGTCGATGCGGGTCATCAGCGAAGTCACCGCGATGTACCGCAAGGTCGCTGAAGGCTCAGGCAAGGTCGCCACCCAAGTGCTTGGTTCGTACGAGGCCGCCTTGGCGACGATGGCGAGGTTTCTCGGCGTTCTGCCCGAGCAGGTGACGGTCATCCCGTCGACCTCGGCAGGATTGTTCCAGGCAGCCTTTGGCCTGATTGGCGCAGGCGGCAACGTGGTCGTACCGTCGCACGAATTCCCGGCAAACCTGTACCCGTGGCTGCGGGCCGAGGTCGTTGGCGGCCCGCAAGTGCGCAGGGTCGACGTCCCCGACCGTCGGGTGACCGCGGCGGCCCTCTCCGACGCTGTCGACGACGACACACAAGCCGTGGTCGTCAGCCTGGTCGACTATTGCAGTGGCTATCGAGCCGACCTCGACGAGTTGCGCGAACTTGCCGATGACGCCCTCCTGGTTGTCGACGCCATCCAAGGTCTCGGTGCGGTGGGACAAGGCCTGGCGCCGGCCGATGTGATGGTTGGGGGCGGCGTCAAGTGGATGCGGGCGGGGTGGGGAAGCGGCATGCTCGCCGTGTCACCTCGGGCGCTCGAACGCCTCGAGCCAACGCTCACCGGCTGGTTTGGGGTCGAGGGCTTCCTCGACTTGGTTGTCCCCGTTCCTCACGAACCGCGGGAGGACGCGGAACGAATGCGAGAGGGGTCGCCGAGCATCTACGGTGCCGTCGCCTATGCAGCGGCGATTGATGCCATTGAGGTCGCCGGGATCACGGCAATCGAGGCCGTCATCACGACGCTGGTGCTTGCCCTCGAGGAGGCGGTGAGCCGGGTTGGGGCCGAAGTGCTCGCCCCGTGGCGCTCCGAGGCGGAACGGGCGGGAATTCTGTGCTTCCGAATGCCGGATGAAGACCCCACCGAGACGGCATCGCGTCTAGGCGAGGCCGGCCTCACGGTCTCCGAGCGGGAAGGCTGGGTCCGACTCTCACCCCACGCCACCACCGACCCTGCCGTGGTCGAGGTGCTCGAAGGCCTTCTCTAGGAGCCGGCTTTTGGTACTGCGGTGCCCTGAATGAGGCCGCCACGGTCGGATTGCCACAGCGTTGAGATCTCCCAGCCGGCGTCGACGATGATCTGGGCCGTATCTTGGTTGGGGCGGCAGCCGCCGGCCACCTTCCCCCACAGGCCGGCGATCCTGTCCTCGAAGTGTGCCACCCGTTGCGAATGGGTAGCCCTGACATGCTCGAGGAAGTGCAGCTCGCCGTCGGGCGTCGCAACCCGCAAGGCTTCGACCAAGGCTTGGTCAGGATCGGGAATGGTGCACAGCGAGAGTCCGACGACGACGGTGGCGAACGTGTCGGCGGGAAACGGTAGATCGTGTGCATCGGCGGCGATGAGGTGAACATCCACGATGGCCTCCCGAGCGCGTTTGTTGGCGCGTTGGAGCATGGCCGGGTCGTGGTCGACGGCGACGACGGTGTCGGCCCGTTCGTAGTGGGGGAGGTTGAGGCCGGTGCCCACGCCGAGTTCGAGCACAGTACCGGCGGCCCGTCGGCACAGGTGCTTACGCTGGCGGCGGATGCCCATGCGGTCGCTGGGCATCATCACGATGTCGTACATCCGGGCGAAGAGCGGATGGTGCGGGCTACTCATGGCGGCACCAGCGTAGTGGGCGACGGCGGGCGCCTCCGCAGAACCACGTGAGGCATCGGTGCCCCGGCGCGCCTGATAGCGTTCTGGCATGAGCTTCACCCTGCGACCGATCAACGCAGAAGAGATCAATCTCTTCCGCAGCCAACTGACCCGCGGCTTTGGCGCAGACCTGAGCGACGAAGACCGCAAGGACACCCAGCGGTTTCGCGATCTCCTGCCGCTGGACCGAACGGTGGCCGCCTTTGACGGTGACCTCCTCGTCGGCACCCTCGGCGACTTCCCCATGTCGGTGACGTTGCCCGGCGGACGCGATCTCGCCATGGCCGGCACCACCATGGTCACGGTGCAACCGACTCATCGCCGGCGCGGCATCTTCGCGCGCCATGATGACCGCCCACCTCGATGTGGCTCGGGAGCGGGGCGAACCTCTGGCCGGGTTATGGGCGTCCGAGAGTTCGATCTACGGCCGTTTTGGTTTTGGGCTCGCGGTAGATCGGGTGTCGGTCAAGATGCGAGGGCGCGGCCTCGACTTCGGGGCTGAGGGCCGGTTGACCGGTGTGAGGACCGTCGAGAGTGAGGAAGCCGAGTCGATCCTGCCTGCGGTCTACGAGCGCTGCCGTCCAACTCGGCCGGGGATGCTGGGGCGCGGTGAGAGTTGGTGGAAGTGGAAGTTCTTTCACGACCCCGAGAAGTGGCGCGAGGGTCAGAGCGCCTACCGGTTTGTGGTCTATGACGGAGGTGACGGCCCCGACGGCTACGTGGTTTACCGGCAGAAGGAGGAGTGGGAGGAGTCCTTCCCGAACGGCAAGGTCGCGGTCACCGAACTGATGGCCGTCACCGGCGAGGCCCACGATGCACTGTGGCGTTTCCTCGTCGGCATCGATCTGTTCCCCAATGTCGAGTACTGGAATCAACCGCTCGATGACGAGTTGCGGTGGCGGGTCACCGAGCCCCGTCAGGTTCGGCGCGAGGTTTTCGACAGTCTGTGGCTTCGGGTGCTCGACGTGCCGGCGGCCTTGGCCGGCCGTGACTATGCCATCGAGGGAGACCTCCGGATCGGTATCCACGATCCGATGTATCGAGACAATGACGGCACCTACTTGCTGTCGGCCATGCCCGGCGCCAGCCAGTGCTGGCCGGTTGACGAACCGCCCGACCTCGAACTCGAGATCGACGCCCTCGGTGCGATCCTTCTCGGCGGGAGACACCTCGGCAGCCTGGCCCGATCGGGGAGGGTGCGCGGCTCAGCCGACACCATCCGCCACGCCGACAGCCTCTTCACCTGGGACCCCGCCCCCTGGTGCCCTGAGGTCTTCTAGCCGCAGCGGACCCCGGCGCGTACGAATCCGTCACCGCGGCTCAACGCAACGTCGGCGCCTCATCGAGCTCGGCCACCTCCACCGCAATGTCGGACAGGTCGCGCCCGGTGGTGTCGACGGCCGCTGATTCGGCAACGGCTGCTGCGATCGGGTCGGGGACGCCGCCGTCGCCGACCCAGATCGCTCGCTGCGGCTCCGCCTCGTTGAGCGCCTCGGCCCACTCGGCGAACACGGCGGCCTCGTCAGAAGCGAAGGACCGTTCCCGATCATCCGTTGCCGCCTCAGCGATCAGCACGGCGTCGAAGGCGCTGAGGGCTGCGGCGCCGATGTGGGAGCCGTCACTCACATCGCCGAGGGCCACCTTTGTTCCACGCCTCTTGAGTCGGGCGGCCGCGTCGGGATCGCTGACAAAGACACGCACCTCGCCCCGGCGGGGGAGCAGCGCTTCGACGATGGCGGCTCCAACCGCAGTGTCGGCTCCGACGATGATGACAGGCATGGTGGGGCCAGTATCGCGGACGCGGCGATGCTGCGAGGGCGGTCGTTGGTAAGGTCGGCGACATGACGAAGACACGGGCGTTGATCGGCGGCGTCGTCGTCATCTTCATGGCCGTTGTGGCCGGCGTCCTGTGGTTGAACTTCACTCGCGTTTGTACGCTCATCGGGTGCGAAAACACCGTTGGCTATTGGATTCCCGAAGAGGCGTACGAGACTTGGGGGGTCGGGCCGGACGCTCCCCTTGTCGTTGAAACCTGCGTGGATGGGGATTGTCGTACGTTGGAGGTGACGAGATACGACAAGGGCGGGTGTTGCCGGATTGAAGGGGATCTGTCGGTGGTGGACGACGCATTCAACCCCAACACGGAATACCTGGTGACGTTGAAGGTCACCGATTCGCAGGGGATGGTGAGATACGCCAGAACCGACTCGGGGGTCAAGCTGGAGAAGACCCAGCCGAACGGACCGTATTGCTCCCCAACCTGTTTTGGGTGGTACATGGAGCTCAAGCCAGGAGACCTCGGCCTGTGAGTCCGTTGTCGTCCCGACCTTTGGTTACTTCTTGCACCAGAAGGTGTGCCCACACTTCGGGCATTCGAGTTCGACGGCGTCACCGGACCACCACATCCCATCCTTGGTCTCGCCCGTCTCTCGATACTCGGTGACAGGGATGAGTTGTCCGCATTGCTGGCACGGACTGGTCGTCGTCCGCCGCCAGAGGTTCCGGAGCCAGTTGAGCATGTCAGCAAGGTAGGCGGATTGCGGCCGGCTTCCCAATGGCGATCCGGAATCGATCGAATGGGGGCGAATCGCGGAACAACCTGCCGCTCCTGAGCGTTTCCCTAGTGCAGGGTGATTCGCCGAGACGGACCCGGTCTTCCCCTCACTCCCCACACCCCCGTCTCGGCAGTCACTCTTTTCTCTTTGTTTGTCACGGGTATTGAGTAGCGTTCGGAGGGCTGCCACAATACGACTACATCCATAGTGCAAATTGCGAGGAGACACCCGACATGTCCACCGTCGATATCGACCTGGGGAGCTACGAGCTTGGCTGGCATGACACCGAGGACGAGTACGTCTTCAAGCCGAAGAAAGGCTTGAACGAGGCGATCATCCGCGAGATGTCCGCGATGAAGAAGGAGCCCGAGTGGATGCTCGAGTTCCGCCTCAAGGCCTACAAGCGCTTCCTTCGCAAGCCGGTGCCGACCTGGGGTGGCGATGGTGATCTCGACCAGATCGACTTCGACGACATCTACTACTACATCAAGCCGACCGAGGGTCAGTCCAAGGACTGGGACATGGTTCCCGATTCGATCAAGGAGACGTACGAGAAGCTCGGCATCCCCGAAGCCGAGCGCAAGTACCTCGCTGGCGTTACGGCGCAGTATGAAAGCGAGGTGGTCTATCACCGCAATCGGGAGGACCTCGAGGAGCTCGGTGTTCTCTTCATGGACATGGACTCCGCGGTGCGCGATCACCCGGAACTGGTGCAGGAATACTTTGGGACCATCATTCCCCCCAACGACAACAAGTTCGCTGCGCTGAACTCGGCGGTGTGGTCGGGAGGCTCGTTCATCTACGTGCCGCCCGGAGTGCACCTCGAGCAGCCGTTGCAGGCCTACTTCCGGATCAACGCCGAGAACATGGGCCAGTTCGAGCGGACGCTGATCATCATCGACGAGGGTGCATTCTGTCACTACGTCGAAGGGTGTTCGGCACCCGTGTGGACCACCGACGCGTTGCACTCCGCAGTCGTCGAGATTGTGGTGAAAGAGGGCGGGCGCTGCCGCTACACGACCATCCAGAACTGGTCCAACAATGTCTACAACCTGGTGACCAAGCGCGCCGCGGCCTATCGCAACGCAACCATGGAGTGGATCGACGGGAACCTCGGGTCCAAGCTGACGATGAAGTACCCGGCGGTGTGGCTGATGGAAGAGGGCGCCCACGGCGAGGTTCTTTCTATCGCTTTTGCAGGCGAGGGTCAGCACCTGGATGCGGGGGCCAAGATGGTCCATGCCGCACCAAATACGACGTCGCTCATCACCTCAAAGTCCATTTCCAAGGGTGGCGGCCGGGCCGGCTACCGCGGCTTGGTACGAGTTGAACCGGGCGCAGAGAACGCCAAGTCGTTCGTCCGGTGTGATGCGTTGATCCTCGACGAGGAATCGCGGTCGGACACGTACCCCTACATGGAGATCGAAGAGTCCAACACGCAGATCGGCCATGAAGCCACCGTCTCCAAGGTAGGTGACGAGCAGCTCTTCTACCTGATGTGTCGTGGCCTCACCGAGGAGGAAGCGACGGCGATGATCGTCGCCGGGTTCATCGAGCCGATCGTCAAGGAGCTCCCCATGGAGTACGCGGTCGAGCTCAACCGTCTCATCGAGCTCCAGATGGAGGGTTCGGTCGGCTAATCCGGCGGGTCGGTTCGCCCTCGACGAGAAACCATCGTTCTTGACCGGAATGAGTTGCGCACCTGGGGGTTTCGCGCGCTAAGGTCCCGGCGCAAGCGATCGGTCGCGCCGTTGGCGGACCGGATTCGGTGGAGGACAGGGACCTTGCGATTCGCGCACGTAGTTGATGGCGTCCCGGGCGACGCAGCGCCGCCGCCCAACGGGACGTGTCGGCGTATCCGGCAACGTCGGTCCCTGCGCGTTTCTCGCCGAACCCGGTCATTCCCTCTCGGGTGGCTCTATGGCACCGCCTGGTCACTTGTTCGGATTTCGGTCATTTGATGCAGATGTGAAGGCGTGCTCGAGGTGAGCTCATGACAGATTCGGGAGGGAAACCGGGAATGGCAGACGAACACTCGGCCGACCAAGACGCCGATGTAGAACATCCGTGGGGGACGGTCCTGATCATGGTCCTCTTCGTGCTGATGATCATCGGGATGTGGGTCTGGACGTACGCGACTCTTCTCGATAGGGGCTGAGGATGGCGACGCTTCAGATCGAAAAGTGGGAACGCTGGTTCCTTTACGCCACGGTTGTGGTGCTCGTCGGGTTCTTCATCGCCATCGTTGCCTCCATTGGCGAAGCGGGGATCCACCTTCCGACGGACGAAGCGCAGGTAGATCCGGCGGCCGTCGCCGCAGGCGATGTGGCGCCGTTCGACAACCCGGGCGTCTTCGAACAACCGGATGGCACCTACCAGGCCGTTGTCGTGGCAAAGGCATGGTCGTTCAATCCTCCGGAGATCGAGGTGCCTGCCGGTGCTGAGGTCGAGTTCGTTGTGACCTCGACCGACGTCATTCACGGCTTCCTCATCGCCGATGTGGCCGTCAACGGGATGATCATCCCGGGCCAGGTGCTCAAAGTGAACGCAACGTTCGACGAGGCAGGGGTGTACAACATCATCTGCCACGAGTACTGCGGGCTCGCCCATTCGCAAATGTTCGGTCAGGTCAAGGTCGGGGGTGAAGGATGACGGTGACACTGCCGGCAGATACGGCGACCAAAGAGGTCGTTCAACGCAAGTGGCTGAAGTGGCAGCTCTATCTCGGCTTCATCGGCCTATTGCTCGGCTTGCTCATGGGCCTGCTCCAGGCGCTCGACCGGGCCGAGATCAACCTCTATGACGAGGTTGGGCTGCAGACCTACTTCCAGGGGCTCACCCTGCACGGAATCAGCTTGGCCTTCGTGCTCACGTTCACGTTCGCCAACTCGTTCTTGTCGCTGACGACGATGCGCTCGCTCGAACGTCCGCTCCGCTACACCTGGATGACGCAGGCGTCGCTGATCATTGCCTTCCTCGGTGTTGCGCTTGCGGCCGGGGCGGTGTTGCTGAACAAGGCGACGGTGCTCTATACGTTCTATGCCCCGCTCGAGGCGTCGGTGGCCTTCTACCTGGGTGCGGCCCTGCTTGTGGTGTCCACGTGGTTGACCTCGGCCAACCAGCTGATCACGCTGCACGGTTGGCGTAAGGACAACCCGGGCAAGAAGACGCCACTCCTCGCCTTCGTCTCGGTGATGACATTCCTGATGTGGGATCTGGCTTCGCTGGGCGTGGCCGTTTCCGTGCTCGGCTTCCTCATCCCGTGGTCGTTGGGGCTCACCACCGGCAACGATCCGCTCCTGACCAGGACCCTGTTCTGGTTCACCGGGCACCCGATCGTGTACTTCTGGCTGCTGCCGGCGTATGTGTCGTGGTACATGATGATTCCGAAGCAGGTCAACGGCCGGCTGTACAGCGACGGTCTGGTCCGTGGTGTGTTCATCCTCTTCCTGCTGCTGTCGACTCCGGTTGGTCTCCACCACCAGTTCACCGACCCCGGCGTTGACGAAGGTCTCAAGATGGTTCATGCCGTCCTGACCTTCGGCGTGTTCTTCCCGTCGATGGTGACCGCCTTCACCCTGGTGGCCGCCATGGAGGACGGGGGGAGACGCAACGGCGGGAAGGGCTTGGTGGGATGGATACCGAAGCTGCCGTGGGGCAATCCCAGCTTCGTCGCCCAGGTGCTCGCCATGATGGCCTTTGCACTCGGTGGTGCCTCGGGGTTGATCAACGCCAGCGCCACGGTGAACCTGGTGGTGCACAACACCTCGTTCATCCCCGGCCACTTCCACATGACGGTGGGTACGGCCGTGGCGTTGTCGATCATGGGCATTTGCTACTGGCTGGTGCCGTACCTGACCGGCAAGGCGCTGCGGTTCCGCAGGCTGGCGGTGGCGCAAGGCTGGACCTGGTTCATCGGTGTCCTGCTGTTCTCCCGGGGCCAGATGGCGGCCGGCCTCGAAGGCCAGCCCCGCCGGTTGCACGTATCGGAGTCCACGTTCATCCAGGACGGCTGGGTGTTTCACAACACGGTGACGGCCATCGGCGGTTCGATCATGTTCATCTCCGGCCTGCTGTTCTTCATCGTGATGATCGGTACCTGGCTGAACAAGAAGCCGGCAACGCCGGCGGAGCTCGATATGCCGATTTCGGAGACGATCCACGACGGGTCCGAGACGCCTTCGATCCTCGACCGCATCGGTCTCTGGTTCGTGGTCGCAGTCGTGCTTGTGATCATTGCGTACGTGCCGGTCTTCCTGACCCACAGTTACAACTTCACGTCAAATGGCTTCACGCTGTACTGAGAGGCTGTTGGACAATCGGCAGGATGTGGCAGGGGCCCCGCGGTAGCGGGGCCCCTGCGCGTGGCCGGTTCGCTACGCTGGCTCGTCATGCGCATTGTTGTGGCGGACTGCTCCGTCGATTACGAAGGGCGGCTCACCGCCCACTTGCCGGTGGCTACCCGGCTCGTCATGGTCAAGGCCGACGGCTGCGTCGCCATTCACGCCGACGGCGGGGCCTACAAGCCGCTCAACTGGATGAATGCCCCGAACCACCTCACCGAAGAGGAAGGTCGCTGGGTCGTGACCAATCCGAAGGGGGAGAAGCTGACGATCAACTTCGAGGACATTCACTTCGAAACCGCGATCGAGTTGGGCGAGGACCCCGGGCTGCAGAAGGACGGCGTCGAGGCGGAACTGCAGCGGCTGCTGGCCGAGCGCGTTGAAGCACTCGAGGATGGGATGACCCTCATTCGGCGCGAGTACCCCACACCAATTGGTCCGGTCGATCTGCTGTGTCGCGATGCCGAAGGAGCAACGGTTGCGGTCGAGATCAAACGACGCGGCGAGATCGACGGCGTCGAGCAGCTGACCCGCTACGTCGCGTTTCTGAGCCGTGATGAACGGCTTGCTCCGGTGCGAGGACTGTTTGTTGCCCAGATCGTCAAGCCCCAAGCGCGCACCCTTGCGGAGGATCGAGGACTGGGGTGGATGGAGGTCGACTACGAAAGCCTGAAGGGCATCGACTCTCCGATGCTCAGGCTCTTCTGATTCGTCACTTTTCCCATGCCCGGTTGCGGCGCAACAGTGCCTCGGCCACGGCGATATCTTCCGGGAAGGTGACCTTGATGTTGGAGGGGGATCCGGCGACGACCCCAATGGTGACCCCGATCAGATAGCGGGCGACCACCCCGCAGTCGTCGGTTGGGACGAAGTCCGGGTCGGCCGCCGCGGCGTCGTGCGCCCGGCGGAGAACGTCGACCCAGAACCCCTGCGGGGTTTGCGCCCTCCAGAGACGGGATCGGTCGGGAATCCCCGTCACTCGGTCGTCGACGACTTCGAGCAAGGTATCCGCGGACGGAACGGCAACCCCCACCGCATCGAACCGGTCGAGGGCGGCCACGCAGGCGGCGATCGTTGCGGGAGCAACGAGCGGTCGGGCGGCGTCGTGCACGAGGATCTTCCCGTCGGGATCCGGTGCGATGCCGAGAGCCGCTCGGGTGGAGGCATCGCGGGTCGCGCCACCGGCGATGACGTTGCTCGTCTTCGGTGAGACCGCGCCCGCCAACTCGGCGACCCCGGCAATGAGGTGATCCGCAGTGACGACGACGATGGCGTCGATGGTCTCCACCGCTTCAAACGCCTCCAAGCTGTGTTGCAGCATTGGCTTTCCGGCCAAAGGAAGCAGTTGCTTGGGGGTTGATCCCCCAAAACGAACCCCACTCCCCGCAGCCAGAATCGCAGCAGTCACCCGAGCAGCCATGGCGCGGATGGTACTCAAACCCGGCAGGCGAACTAGAGCAGGCTCTCCAGGTCGTAGGCGCTGGCGGGGTGTCGGAGCTTGCTGAGGGCCCGGGTCTCGATTTGGCGGACGCGTTCGCGGGTGATGCCGAGCAGCTTGCCGACATCAGAGAGCGTGCGGGGCGTTTCGCCGTCGAGGCCGTAGCGCAACACGATCACCTGACGTTCCCGCTCTTCGAGGAATCCGAGCGCTCGGCGCAGTTCGTCGCGTCGGGCGCCTTCGGCCACGACGACAAACGGGTCGAGCGCCTGGTCATCTTGGACGAAGTCGCCGAGATGGGCGTCGCCTTCCTCGCCGACCGGGCGATCAAGCGACACCGTGTCACTCGGGGCGGTGAGAGCGATGGTGATCTTCTCTTCGTCGAGCCCGCTGATCTCGGAGATCTCGGCGATGGTAGGGGCTCGGCGGTAGGTCTCCTGGAGGCTCAGTTCTGTCTCTTGGACGGTGCGCACCACGTCGACCATGTGGACCGGCAGCCGGATGGTGCGGCCGTGATTGCCGAGGCCGCGAGTGATGGCCTGGCGGATCCACCAGGTGGCGTAGGTGGAGAACTTGAAACCCTTGCGCCAGTCGAACTTCTCGACGGCACGAATCAGCCCGAGGTTGCCTTCCTGGATGAGGTCCAGCAGGTCGAGCCCGCGGCCCGTGTATCGCTTGGCGATGGAGATCACCAGACGAAGGTTGGAACGGATGAAGACGGCCTTGGCCTCGTCGGCCTGATGAATCGCTCGGTACACGACGGCTCGGTCCTCCGCCGGCAGTCGACCGTCTGCCTCTTCGAGGCGCCGTTGCGCCTGACGGCCCGCCTCCATGGCTCGCGCCAGGCGAACTTCGTCCTCGGCGGTCAACAGGTCGTGGGTGGCTACCTCTTCGAGGTACATGCCAACTCCGTCGGCGACCAGCGTATCTTTCGTGCGCTTTACCAAACGACCCCTCCTAAGTGACTCCCCCCCATAGAGGAGCGATCCGAAGTTATCACCCATGGTGCGTTGCCGCAATGGATTACTACCCTGGGCAGTTGCATCGGGAGAAACTCTCACCGGTGCCCGACTCTTGCTTATGAGAACTATCTCGATGCGAACACTCACCCTCATTGTGGCCTCGTCCGCGGTGCTACTCGCGGCATGCGCCGGGCCCAGCGTGCTCGTGGCCGGAGAGTCGGCGCGCTCACCTGAACCCGGGCCACCGACGTTTCCCGTTCGGGTAGTTGCCGGCGATGATCTCACTCCGCTCGGTGCTGAGATCACCGTGGACCAGGTTGATCTCGCCACGACGGCGGCCGGAACCGCCACCGTCGTTTGGCAGGATGAGTGGACCGGCGTGGTCATCGGCATGACGGTGGCGACGGCGGGATTCCACGCCCAGACGATCGAGATATCGGAGATTCCCGATGATGAGATCGAGGTGCGCATGGAACCGGTGGTCCTCGAAGGGACGGTGACAACCGAGGACGGCCGACCATTGCCCGAAACCGCGATTGAGTTGGGCGGTCGTGAACTTGTCACCGATGAGGTGGGGGAGTACCGGATCAATCGTGCCGTCGCCGGCGATATGACCTTGCGCCGACCCGCTTGGGAGACGGCAATCGTCCCCTACGACGGCACATCGGCCCAGCTCGACGTCGTCATGGACCCGCTGATCGTCAGGGCGTTGCGCGTCCAGGCCGAAAAGGCCGGCGACGGTGAGTCATGGCGCAAGTTGCTGAAGCTCAGCCAGTCGACCGACATCAACGGCATGGTGGTTGACCTCAAGGACGAAGCCGGCGTGGTGAAATACGACACCGGGATTGCGCTTGCCCACGAAATCGGCGCCGTTCAGCCTGCGTACGACATCACATCCATTGTCGCCGACATGGACGAACTCGGGCTCTACAAGATCGCCAGAATTGTTGCCTTCCAGGACCCGTACTTGGCGATCGAATACCCGGACCTGGCCACCATCGACTCGAAGACCGGCCGTCCCTGGGAGACCAAGAGCGGCCGCGCCTGGCTCGACCCTACCGACCCGGCGGCGTGGGAGTACCCGCTGTCGTTGGCGGAGGAGGCGTGCCGTCTCGGCTTCGACGAGGTGCAGTTCGACTACGCCCAGTTCCCGGTTGGCGGAGTCTCGACCGCACGGTTCGATGAACTCGTCTACAGCGATGCGTACTACGAGGACGAAGCCCAGTTCCTCCGAATCGAAGCGATCTCGGCTTTTCTGCAAGAGGCCCACGACCGTCTTTATCCGGCCGGATGTGCCCTGGCCGCCGACATCCTGGCCATCACCCTCGAGAGCCGGTCTGATGAGGGCATCGGCCAGCAGCCTGGACCACTCTCGTCGGCGGTGGACGTGCTGAGCCCGATGATCTACTCGTACGCGTACGCGCCCGGCTGGCGCGATTACGAGGACCCCAATGAGCATGCGCCCGAGATCGTGCAGACGGCGTTGGACGCCGGTATTCCTCGGCTCGAGGGTCCCGCCATCTATCGCCCGTGGCTGCAGCGGGCCAAGCTCGAGCCGCCGGAGATTCGGGTCGTGTGGGGGATCGCTGAGGAGCGGTCGCTGGGATGGATGCTGTGGAGCGAGAACTCGTCGTTCGGACCCAACATGCTCCCGCCGATCAGGTGAGCGACTCGTCGACCGAAGGCCTGGTCCAGTTGAGCGCCGCCGTCATCGAGTGCCGACTCTGCCCGCGCCTGGTGGCGTGGCGCGAGCAGGTGGCGGACGACAAGCGAGCCGCCTACCGGGACGAGGACTACTGGGGTCGTCCGGTCCCGGGCTTCGGCGACCCGATGGCCCGCCTCGTCGTCGTTGGGCTTGCCCCGGGAGCCCACGGAGCCAACCGGACCGGGAGAATGTTCACCGGGGATCGCAGCGGCGATTGGCTGTTCAGGTCGCTGCACCATGCCGGATTCGCCGAACTTCCCGACTCGGTCAATCGTGACGATGGCCAGCGATTGTGGGATGCCTGGATCACCGCACCGGTGCGTTGTGCGCCGCCCGACAACAAGCCGACGACGGGGGAACGGGACAACTGCGCGCGGTGGTTCGACGCAGAGTTGGACCTGCTCGATCAGGGCGTCGTCTATGTGTGTCTCGGCCGGTACGGCTACCTTGCGCTCTGGCGCTATCTGCAGCGGCGCATGGAGGCATTGCCGCGGCCGCGGCCCCGCTTCGGGCACGGGGATGAAGTGGTATTGCCCAATGGAAGTCTGCTGCTCATGAGCTATCACCCGAGCCAGCAGAACACGTTCACCGGCCGACTCACAGCTCAGATGCTCGACGCGGTGTTTCTTCGGGCTCGAACGGCTATAGAGCTTCGTCGATGAGTTCCATCTCGCGCAGCTGCCGGTCCCACGCCGCCTTCAGGTAGGGATACGGGTTGCGATACCGGTCATTGTGCTGGAGTTCGAAGTGGGTGTGCGCCACCCGGCTCTCGGCGTTGCCCGAGTCTCCGGTGTAGCCGATCACATCGCCGGCGGCGACGAAGTCGCCCACTTCGAGGCCGCGGGCGAACGCCGTCTCAGGACCACCGGCGCCATCGTCGGTTCCCGGCGTGTCGTTGTTCAGGTGGATGTACCACGTCACCCAGTTGTCGGCGTGACGGAGCCGGACATAGAAACCAGAACGCCGCCCGTCTTCCATCGCCTCGACGAACCCGTCGGCTACGGCGTGCACCGGAGTGCCCTTCGGGGCGATGACGTCGGTGCCTTGGTGACGACGTCCGCCGGAGCGGCCCGCCCCCCAGGTGTCGCTGAAGCCATCGATGATGTCGTCGTGCAGGAAGCGGGTCATCACGAAGTCTTCGGGCGCAGCGTCGTCGGCTGCGGCTGCCGCCGCAGGTGGAGAAGCCGTTGCTGAGCCAAGGGCCGCGGCCGCGGCCAAACTGACGACGACCGCAAGTCGGAACATGCGTGACATGGTGGATCACCTCGAAAAAGTTGGGGGAAGCGACCCGCAGCGCCGGCGCCCCTACCGCGGCTGAAGCGAGTCGTGAGGCGGGCAGATTATGCGGTTTTTGGGAGTAAGCAAGTCTTTGGGTGGAAAAAATAGGGAGGAGTAGCTCGGAGAGGCCGAGGGCTTTGGGGTAGGAAGCCTGACGCCGGTAGTCTGCGGCCTCCGCTTCGTGGAGTAACTCACCCTTGACACCGCTCGACAACACCGCACTGCAACGCGCTACATCCGGAGTCCCGGAGTGGCTTGTGGCACGGCGCACCGCCGGCTACGAGCACTTCAAGAAGCTCGCCATGCCGACGTCACAGGAAGAGGTCTGGAAGTACGTCGACCTCGATTTTGACCTCACCGACTTTGCCATGGCCGACACCGCTGGGGCGCCTTTGGCAGGTGTCGACGAGGTGGCTGATGCGATGCCCACCACTGCGGGCAGGCTCCAGGTCATCGACGGCGTTGTCTCGCAGGTCGAGCCCGTCGGCTCCGCTGCAGTGATATTCGATTCGGTGCTCGTCGCTGCTTTGGAGCACTCAGAACTGCTCGAGGCTCACTACGGCGCGGCGATTCCGCCCGATCTGGACAAGTTCGCCGCCGCGGCGGCCGCCTTCTCGAGCGATGGCGTCGCCATGGCCATCCCCGCGGGGGTTGCGGTCACCGACCCCTTCTACATCGACGTCCAAGCGATCACCCCCGGCACCGTCAGCTTTCCCCGAGTCATGGTCGACATCGGTGCGTCCGCCCAGGCATCTCTTGTCATCAACTACCGCTCGCCTCACGACGCACGACTCGTCGTGGTCCCCGACCTCGAGATCACTGTTGGGCAGAACGCAAACGTCGATGTCACCTTCGTGCAGAGCTGGGGCTATGAGACCCGCGCCATCTCTCACGTCAATGCCATCGTTGGGCGAGACGCTCGGGTGCAGATCGCCGAGGCCGGCCTCGGTGGCAAGCTCTCCCGGTTGCATCTGTCCGTCGACCTGGAAGGCCGCGGCTCGTCCGCCGAGATCCTCGGTGCCTTCTTCGGCGAGCGCGAGCAGATTCTCGACTACCGCTACTTCATGCGCCATATCGGCACCAACACGGACTCCGACATGTTCCTCAAGGGCGGCGTAGAAGATGAGGCGCTCTCGGTGTTCACCGGAATGATCCGGATCGAGGAGAGTGCTCAGAAAACGAACGCCTTCCAGACGAACCGCAATCTCCTACTCTCGGATGGCGCGGCCGCACAATCGGTTCCCAATCTCGAGATCCTTGCCAACGACGTCCGTTGCGGCCATGGCTCAACAGTTGGGCCGCTCGACGCCGAGCAGCGCTACTACCTGATGAGCCGCGGGCTGGATCGGGCTCGCTCCGACCGGTTGCAGGTTCGTGGCTTCTTCGATCAGGCGTTGTCTCGCTTCCCGATCTCCGAATTGGCTGAGCCGATCAGCCGCTGGATCAATCAGAAATACGTGGCGGCCCAAGCAGAGGGGAGGGTGCGATGAGCCAGGTCGTTGTTGCGCCACTGGCGGAGCTTCCTGAGGGACGCGGCATTCGGGTCGAAGTCGGTGAGCACCGGGTTGCCGTATTCCGGATCGGCGACAGCGTCTACGCCATCGGCGACCGTTGTTCGCATGCTGAGGCCTCGCTGGCCGAGGGGGAGCTCTTCGGGACCGAGGTCGAGTGTCCGCGTCATGGATCCGAGTTCGATCTCAAGACCGGGGTCCCCGGGTCATTCCCGGCGACCCGGCCGGTTCCGGTCTACGAGGTCACCGTGGTCGATGGCGAGGTCATGCTGACCCTGCCAGACGACGACCAAGGCGGGGAGGCTTCGTCATGACGACGGCGCTGAAGATCGACCAGGTGAAGGCTCGGCTCGGTGATCTCGAGATCCTCAAGGGTGTTGACCTCGAAGTGCCTTTTGGCGAAGTCCACGCCCTCATGGGGCCGAATGGTTCCGGCAAGTCGACGCTGTGCCATGTGCTGATGGGTAAGGCCGAGTATGAAGCGGAAGGGTCCGCCACGGTGGCCGGCCGCGAGATCATGGGGCTTGCTGTCGACGAACGGGCCAGGGCCGGTTTGTTCGAGGCGTTCCAGTATCCGGTCGAAGTTCCCGGCGTCACCCTCGACGAGCTCGTCACAGAGATGGAGGGGGTCTCCTCCGATCCCGACGCTTTCCGGGGGAGGCTCGTGACAGCCGCGGACCGACTTGGGATGGCACGATTCATGCAACGTCCCATCAACGAAGGGCTCTCGGGCGGAGAGAAGAAGCGCTCAGAGATCTTCCAACTCGCGGTGGCCAGCCCTGCGATAGCAGTCCTCGACGAGATCGATTCCGGCCTCGATATCGATGCCGTTCGGGAAGTGGCGGAACTCGTCGAACAACTCCGCAGCCCGAGGCTCGGCGTGCTCATCATCACCCACTACAGCCGGATCCTCCGCTATATGAGGCCCGACAAGGTGCATGTGATGCTCGACGGGCGCATCGTGCGCAGCGGCGGTCCTGAGGTCGCCGAGCAGCTTGAAGACGAGGGGTATGAAGTCCTGCGGCGTGAGCTCGGCTTGGCAGCCGCTTCCACCGGCAACGCTGATCCTCTCGCCGGCCTGTAGCCTGCTGCGGGCCACCGAGGAGGCGCGCTGAGCGATTCCGATGAGATCCAGTGGTCGTTCGCCGATCCGGCCGACGCCCGGTCCTACCTGTGGCAACTCGCCAAGCTGTGGGGGATGTGGCTCATCGGACTGGGCGTCTTGTTCCTGACTTCGAGCTGGATGCTGATCGTCTTCGGAATCCTGCTGTTGGTAGTCCTCCCGGTTCTGGCCTCACCGCTCATGGCGCGAGCCGAAGTGATGTTTCCCGACCATGAAGTTGCCGATGGCACGTCGTTGGGGACGGCGAGAGGGCGGGGAACAAAGCGAGATCTGGCGGTGCGGCAGTTGGTCTACGGGGCGGCTCCGGTGCGTGCCGCCCTCTCTACCATCGGGGCGAGTCAAGCCTGGGTGGGATTGCTCTACCTGGGCATAGGAGTCACGATGGCGGCCTTCGCATATGTGGTGATCGATGTCTTCCTCTAGCGCCCCGCTTGTCCGATTGGTCCGGCTGCTCTCCGGCTCAAAACGCATGCTCATCTTCACCGGCGCCGGCATCTCGACCGCCAGCGGCATCCCCGACTACCGCGGGCCCAAGGGGGTGTGGCAGACCCGGACTCCCGTGTTCTACGACGATTTCCTGCGCTCCGACGAGTCCCGCCGCGTGTACTGGCAGCAGAAGTTGGAGGATCGGAGGCAGTGGGGAACCGCCGTTCCCAACGAGGTCCACCACGCCATTGTTGGCCTCGAGCAGGCCGGCCGGGTCGAGATGGTCGTCACCCAGAACATCGACGGGCTCCATCGGGCGGCTGGGACGTCCCCGGAGAGATTGGTGGAGGTACACGGCACCGTCGGCGAGGTTGAGTGTCAGGCCTGCGGGCGCCGCACCGAGCCGGAGCCGCACTTTGATGCCTTCGCAGCCACCGGCGAGCCACCACGTTGTGATTGCGGTGGGTTCCTCAAGCCGGCCACCATCAGCTTCGGCCAGTCGTTACGTCAGGAAGATCTGTTGCGCGCCTTCAGCGCCGCCGAAAATGCCGATCTCGTGCTTGCCCTGGGTTCGACGCTGTCGGTGACCCCGGCGGCCAACATTCCGCTGCACGCGGCCGAAGGCGACACTCCCTATGTGATCGTAAATCGCGGCGCCACGGACCACGACCGTCTCCCCGTGGTGACCCTCAGAGTCGAAGGCGACGTGGGCGAGGTCATGGTGCCTGCGGTTGCCGAGGTGCTCGCCTCGCAGGCCTGAGTCGTGACCCTCGGCCCTGCTGAGGGCCGGTCAACCCTCACTAGGCTTTGGGGATAGTCCACGTTTCCTCGGTGTCAGGAGCAGCGATGCGTATCGAACGCGACTCGATGGGTGAAGTCCAGGTACCCGAAGATGCCTACTACGGCGCCTCGACCCAGCGCGCGGTCGACAACTTCCCGATCTCGAATCTTCGCTTTGGGCGACGCTTCATCTGGGCCCTCGGCCTGATCAAGGGCTCGGCGGCGCGCGTCTCCGGACCACTCGGCTACGTCGATGCCACGGCCGCTGCGGCCATCGCCGATGCCGCCGACGAAGTGAAGGCGGGCGACTGGGACGAGCAATTTGTGCTCGACATTTTTCAGACCGGATCGGGTACCTCGTCGAACACCAACGCCAACGAGGTCATCGCACATCGCGCCAACCTGGTTCTCGGCGGCGACCTCGAGTCGAAGCTGGTCCATCCCAACGACCACGTCAACTTCGGTCAATCGTCAAACGACGTCATCCCGACCGCCATCCATGTCGCGGCAGTCGCAGGGATGCGGGAGGATCTGCTGCCGGCACTGGAAGGATTGGCGGGCGCGCTGCGGGTGAAGTCGGCCGAGTTCTCGGATGTGGTCAAGTCGGGTCGCACCCACCTGATGGATGCCACCCCGGTCACCCTCGGCCAGGAGTTCGCCGGCTACGCCACCCAGGTAGAGCGAGGCATCGAGCGGATCGAGAAGGTACTGCCCGAGCTGGAGGAACTGGCCTTGGGCGGCACTGCGGTCGGCACCGGTCTCAACGCCCCGGCCGGGTTCCCGGCGGCGGTGATCGCCGACATGGCAGCCGTGTCGGGCTTCCCGTTCCGAGAGGCATCGGACCACTTCGAGGCCCAGGCGGCCAAGGACGCCGCGGTGTCTGCCTCGGGCGCCCTGAAGACGGTGGCTCAGTCGCTGTTCAAGATCGCGAATGACTCTGCGTTGGCTCTCGAGCGGCCCGCGGACCGGGATCGCCGAGATTCGGCTGCCGTCACTGCAGCCGGGCTCCTCGATCATGCCGGGCAAGGTCAACCCCGTTATGTCGGAGATGGTGATGCAGGTCGCCGCCCAGGTCATCGGCAACGACACCGCCATCACCTGGGGCGGGGCCAACGGCAACTTCGAACTCAACGTGATGATGCCGCTGATCGCGCACAACCTGCTCGAGTCGATCGAGTTGTTGGCCAATGCGGCCGACACCTTCCGGGAGCGGTGCATCGTCGGCATCGAGGCGAACGTGGAGCGAGCCCGCGACCTGGCGGAGCGCAACATCATTGTCGTCACCGCGCTGAACCCCCACATCGGCTACGACAACGGAGCCGTGGCGGCCAAGGAGGCCTTCGCCAGTGGCCGCAACGTCCGCGACGTCGTCGTCGAGAAGGGTTGGCTCACCGCCGAGCAGGTCGACGACCTCCTCGACATCAAGCGCATGACCGAAGGCGGCATCATCGAGTAGGAGGCTGTTGAACAATCGGCGTGAGCGCTCGCCGACCCGCGACGCCAAGTCAGCGGTGTCGCTGCGAGCGTGAAGTGACATTGTTCAACAGACGAGTAGCGGAGCACTAGCTCAGCCCACGTGCTTGAATCCCTGCTTTGCCCCACCTGAAGAGGTAACCGGAATGGCAACCAGTCACTATTGCCAAGGCGAGTGGAGAGACGGGACCCTCTCGGACTGCCCCAACCACAAGAAACTGAGTCTGCGACAACCCACGGTGCATCGTGGGGTTGGCTCGCCGGGGGGTTTCAAGAGCACCAAACCCGCCTCCGACTCGACTCCGAAGCCGGCGAGCAAGGATTCGTCCGCCCCCAAACCGTCCGCCCCAAAACCGTCCGGCTCGAAGGGCAGCGACTAGGAGGAGGGTCAACCGGTCGGCCGGTACGCTCCGGGGATGGCCGCCGAACCGACGCTGCGCCCCCGTTCGATGGGCTTCCTGGTCCTTGCCAGGTTGGTGATCAACACGGCCCATCGGCTCGTCTACCCATTCCTGCCGGTGATTGCCCGCGGACTGGGGATCTCGCTCAACCAAGCGGGGACGATGGTGTCGGTGCGGTGGGCGGCAAGCCTGGCAACGCCCGGCGTTGTCCAACTGGTTGATCGTGGTCGACGGCCTCGGCGGCTGATCGGCGTCGGGTTGGCCATGTTTGTCATTGGTGCCGTTGTCACCGTCGCCACGAACGTGTACATCGGGGCAATCGTTGGCTTCGCGTTGATGGGCTTGGCAAAGTCCGCCTACGACATCTCCGCCCAGGCGTACGTCTCGGACCGGGTGCCATACGCAAGGCGCTCCCGCTACCTGGGCATCCTCGAGCTCACCTGGGCCGGTGCCTTCCTGATCGGGGCCCCCGCTGCCGGCTGGCTGATCGACCGTGGCGGTTGGGAACTCCCGTATTGGGTGGTCGCGGGTCTGTTGACCGTGGCGCTGCTGGTGCTCCCGCTGTTCCTCGATGCCGACGTCGAGCACTTCGCCGGACCCAGCCCGGCGTTGGAGTTGGACCCATCGGCTCTGTCGCTGCTGGTCGTGATGGGACTGTTCACGGGTGGAGCCGAGTTGGTGTTCGTCGTGATGGGGGCATGGCTCGAAGACGCCTTTGGTCTGTCGCTGCTGGCGCTCGGCGGGGTTGCGCTGGTCCTCGGCATTGCCGAACTCACGGGCGAAGGAACCGTCGTCGCCTTCACCGACCGCATCGGCAAGCGGCGCTCGGTCGCCATCGGCATGGTCATCGCCGCTGTGGCGTTCGCCTTGATGGCGTTGGCCGAGGATCAAATGGCGCTGGGGGTGGCCCTGCTCGCCGTGGCGCTCGGGGGCTTCGAATTCACCATCGTCTCGTCGTACCCGCTGGCCTCCGAGGTCAGGCCCCTCGCCAGGGTCAAATACCTGTCGCTGACGGTGGTGGCCATGGGCGTCGGCAGGGCAATCGGCGCATTCGCCGGCCCTCGGCTGTTCGAGATCGGAGGCTTGCCTGCCCCGGTGCTGGGGGCGGCGTTGGCAAACGTGGTTGGTTTGGCCGTGCTGCTGGCCTTCGTACACGACCGTGGCAACCGGCCCGATGATCCTGTGTTCGACGCAACGGGCCACTTGATGGCAGAGTGAGGCCATGAACGGACATTCCAATGCGAGCTGACGATCGAGCAACCGCCGAAGGCATTCTCTTCACCGACCAGTACCAGCTTTCGATGGCGCAGCTGTACTTCCGCAGGGGTCTGCACGAGCGTCGCGCCCAGTTCGACTACTCGTTCCGCACGTACCCGGATTACGGCCGCCACCAGGCCGGCTACTGCGTAGCGGCCGGGATGGGGTGGATGCTCGACTGGATGGAGGAGACCCGGTTTCGGCCCCGAGATCTTGATTTGCTCCGCAGCCAGCGGGGGAGCGCCGGTGCCCCCGTGTTCGGGGACGATTTCCTTGGCTGGCTCGAAGGGGCCGGGCATTTCGGCGAGGTGTCCGTGCGGGCCATCCCGGAGGGGCGCGTGGTCCACCCCTATGCACCGGCTGCGATCATCGAGGGTCCGCTTGCCATGGCGCAGATCCTCGAGACCTCGTTCCTCAACCACCTCAACTATCAGACGCTGATCGCTACCAAGGCATCGCGGGTCCGCGAAGCCGGTCAGAATCGGCCTGTGCTCGAGTTCGGACTGCGCCGGGGGCCGGCGATGGGCGCCAACGCCGGTGCCCGGGCTGCCCTCATCGGCGGAGCCGAATTCACGTCCAACGTCGGCACGTCTCACCTCCTCGGCATCGAGCCGAAGGGCACCCACGCCCACTCCATGGTGCAGGTGTTCATGGCACTGGGCGAGGGTGAACTGGACGCCTTTCGGGCATACGCAGAGGTCTACCCGGATGACTGCGTCCTTCTGGTCGACACCATCGACACCTTGGACAGCGGCGTGCCCAACGCCATCACCGTCTTCCGCGAATTGCGCGAGCGTGGCCACCAACCCCGTGGGATCCGGCTCGACTCGGGCGATCTGGCCTATCTCGGCATCCAGGCGGCTCGAATGCTCGACGCCGCCGGCTTCGAGGACGTCGACATCGTGCTGTCGAGCAACCTCGATGAACTCGCCATGTGGCAGATCCTCTCCCAAATCGAGCAAGAGGCCGGTCGGTACGGCGTCGACCCTGCGGCCTTGAAGGATCGCCTCGTCTACGGGGTGGGGACAAGACTGATCACGTCGCAGGGACAATCGTCGCTCGATGGCGTCTACAAACTGGTGGCGCTCGAGGATCAGGGACAGTGGCAGCCGGCGCTGAAGATTTCGGAGTCCGCGGCCAAGATTCCGGCGCCGGGGGCCAAGGCCGTGTGGCGTATCTACGACCGCCGGGGGAGCGCCACCGCCGATGTCGTTTCGGCCGCCGATGAGGACCTCAGCGTGATCGAACCGCTTGTGTTGCACCACCCGTATCGAGATGGGATTCATCGTGACTTGGCGCAGGTCGACATCACGAGGGTGGAGAGCCTGCTCGAGCCGGCGTTTGTTGCCGGCACTCGGGCGGGTCCCGAGGAGTCGATCGACGTGTGCCGGGCGCGGCGAGTCGCCGACCTCGAACTGCTCGATCCCGGGGTGCGCCGGCTGGTCAATCCCCACATCTATCACGTCTCGATCACCGATCGAGTGAAGCGACTCCAACGCGACCTCATCGCCAAGGCTCGAGCGAGCGTGCCCGACGAGGCGTAGGCGAGGAACCCCTCAGGCTGCTGCGCAAGGAACGTCGAGCCAATCGCAAGATGGGGAAAGCGCTCACCCTGCTGGATGGAATACCTTCTGGGGAAGGCGAACCAGACAGGAGATCCTCATGTCAGACAGCAGCTACACGCTCAACCCGATCGGCCACGTCGCGGCCGACGAGGGCGGATTCTCGCTCATGGTCGACGAGCCATACCGACCTGCGCTCATCGAGCTCGATGGCTTCAGCCACCTCAACGTGCTCTGGTGGTGCCACCTGCTGGACGAACCGATGTTCCGCGAGATGACCATCGCCGAGAGGCCCTACCGGAATGCGCCGGAAGCCATCGGCATCTTCGCCACCAGATCGCCGGCACGACCCAACCCGATTGCGCTCACTGCGGTGCCGGTCATCTCGATTGATGAGGCGGCCGGCGTCGTGCGGATTCCGTTCATCGATGCCGAAGACGGCACACCCATTCTCGACATCAAGCCATACCACCCGGCAGTTGATCGGGTCAGGGAGGCCCACACCCCTGAGTGGTGCGCAAATTGGCCAGAGTGGTATGAAGACTCGGCGACTTTCGACTGGGCCGCGGTGTTTGAGAATGCTCAGTAGCGGCGCAGCGGACGCACCGGGAGGCAGATGTCGACGAGTTGTTTTGCCGGATCGCTTGCTTGGCGACCAATGAAGTAGCGCTCGTACGGGTGCCTGTCGTCGGGTTCGTATCCACTGTCGGGGAGCCACCCTCCGGCGAGGGCGTACCACGCTTCGGGATAGTCCTGCTCTCCCAGTTCATAGTGGCCCACTGCGTAGGTTCCTCCATCGACGTCCATCTGACCAACGTCACCGGAGGTTTCGGCGTCGGGCGGCACGGTGATGCAGACGCTGACCCGGAGCCGGTCGTCTTCGGTGATGCTCGGGTTGTCGTGGTACAGGGCGAGCAACCAGCTCTCGGCACGAACGAAGCCGCGCGGCTGTGCCCAGGACATCAGCCGGGTGAACAGGTCGGCGAAGACCTCGCCGAGACCTTGGTAGCGCCCAGTATGGCGTACGTAGGCGACATGGAGCGTCGGCAGCTCCGCAACGGTGACGGTGGCCGGTTCGAGCGATCCGCTGCGGATTCGCCAGGTGATGTCGCTCGTCTCGGGCCGGAGATCGGCATCGATGATTCCGTAGCCGGCGCTGACGGACCCAATGTTGCCGATGACATCCCTGATGCTCTCGCCCGGCTCGCGCTGGTAGTCGAGGTAGCCGCCGTCCCTCCACTCCGTGGCGCTCATTCCGAAGGCTTCTTTGAAGGCGCGGGCAAATGAAGACGGACTCGTGAAGCCGCAGTCCGTGGCGACGGTGGTGATGGAACGCTGGGGGTGCTGCACCAGCAGCGTGGCGGCTCGCTCGACACGCAGCCGGCCGATGAAGCGGTTCAACGTCTCTCCGACGAGCGTGCCGAAGACGCGGTGGAAGTGATACGGCGAGAAGTGGGCGACGGCGGCCAGCTTCGCCAGGGTCAGTTCATCGGCGAGATTCGCCTCGATGTAGTCGATGACGGCGTTGACTCGCTCGACGTAGACCGGTCGGTTGCCAATTTCCTGTGCTGAATCGCGATCCGCCACGGTGTTTCCCGTCGAGGAGCCCCACGATACCGGAGGGCTCCGGCGCACTGATCGATGTCCCCTTTTGGTTAGCAGCGGCGTCTAATTACGCGAGACAGACCGGGGAGGATCTGATGAGGAATCGTGTGTTGGTGCTCGCACGATCGACGTTGAGGTCGTGGCCGGGATTGACACCGAGGTCGTCGTCACCGGGATCCCGGCAGACGGTGAACCTGAACCATGCCCGTTGCTCACTTTTGGCTCTTGACGGCGCGCTGCGGCAGGACTCAACTGGAAGAGAGACTCCAGATGGGGAGGTGTCGGATGACGAGGGCCACCGAATGGGTGTTGGGAGTCGTCGGCGGTGTTGCCCTGACCGCTGGTGCGGTCTTGCTCTTTCGCGGAGATGACCAGTTCGTTGGCCTTGGGGGCGACCTCAGTTGGCAAGTCGGGGACATCGCCGCGGGGTGGGGCTACGCGCTGCTGATCGGCGGATGCGTCCCTCTGGCCCTCGGCGCAGCGTTGATCGTGTGGGAGCGACGCCATCCCCAGCCTCAGCAACAGCAGAGTGAGTTCGCGAACCTGATGTGGCACATCGGTTTCTATGTGGTCGTCAACGCGTTCCTCTGGATTCAGGACATTGCGGCCGGTGGAGGGCTGGAATACGCCTACTGGATCACGATCCCATGGGGCATCGGACTGGCAGCCCACATCACCGCCTACGTCGTCGAAGCACACGACGCGCAGCACCCGCATCTGCCACAACCGCATTGAGGCTGGATCACACCGGGATGACCCCCGGACCTGCGCGCCCAGCGTGGCGTGACCATCCGGTAGAACGACGGCCGACACTTCGGGACTCGGGTCGGTTTCCGGCGGCTCGTCCATGTGCCACTGGGTGAGCTGCGGGTCCCCCGCGGTTGTGACGACCGGCTCTACCTAGTGTGGCGTCGACGGGGCAAAGGTGGGGCAGAATTGGAGGATGCGTTTGCGTTTGCTCTGGGCTGTTGTCTGCCTCGCTCTTGTTGTAGCGGGATGCGGTGGTGGCGAGATGTCGCTGAACGAGTATGTCGAGAGTGTCGACGCCGTCTTTGATCGGGGTATGCAGCGATACGAGGAGGTCGTCGCCGGCCCGCAAGGATTGGTGCTTGTCGTTGGTCAAGGCCCGCATCTTGGTCTTGGCGATCAAGGGGCGCAGCTCACCGACTTCACGCCGCAGGATCTGCATGTGGCGCTTGAACAAGTCGCGGCGATACAGGCCGAGGCATTGGAGGCCGCGGCAGCCATTGATCCACCCGAGCAGATCGCAGATCTCCACGAGCTGTACTTCAGAGAACTCCCGATTGCCGAGCTGGCCGTCCGGGCTGGCGTTGCTGCGGACTGGGAAGAACTCTCCGATAGCCCCGAGATGGCGGCATATCGGGAAGCACTTGCCGCCGACAATCAGGTGTGCGCCGACCTGCAAGCCAAACTCAATGCCACCGCCGATCGGGAGGTCTTCGCCGAGAACCCGTGGCTGCCTGGTGAGCTGAAGGAGATTGTCGACTACGCGCTCGGATGCTCATCGCTCCCGTCGAATCCGGAAGATGCCTACCGCCCGCCGCCGGCGACGGATCCCTAGAGCGGCCTCTGGCATCAGCCCGCGATCCGGCCAACCCGGTCTTGGCGGCTGTCGTGTCGGCACCGGCGAACACGTCGACTTCGCCCGGTAATCCGATGGCGCGTTGGATGGTGCTGCCGGGGCCGCCAAGGCTGTGACTCAGGCCGTAGGGCGCGGGGCGTAGGTGATGCTGCGGAAAGGCCATTGCTCGGCGAGCCAGTCGCTGAGTGCCATCCATACGATGGTGTCCATCTCAGCTCGGCTTTCTCGGACCCACGACCTCACCTGGGCGCCGTCGCCATCTTTGGCCGGGTAGATGTATACGCACCCGATGACATCGTCGTGGTCGAGTATCGAGTAGGTGAAGCCCGCTCGTTCGGCGAAATGTCTCGCATGCATGTCCATATCGGCCATGTTCTCCTCGAGTGTCATCGGAGCCGGCCAGTCCCAATCCTCCATTCCAGGTGTGGCCCGTATGTAGTCGATGCTCGACATCCACGCCTGGTGGTCCCGTTGGTTGTGCACCGGGCCGAGCGGCTCGAGTCGAAACCCGGGTCCGTCGAACACCACAGGAACATCGAAGTCCTCGGGGACGAATGGTTCTGCCATGTCTCCACCCTACGTCGATGGCCGCCGTTCGATCGGTCACACGACTGAATTCTGCCGATCAGCGTGGTTCCCCGAGCTAGGTCACGGCGGCGGACAGCCGAAGGCAACACTGACGACTTCGGTCATCTCAGACGGGATCCAGGAGTTGCCTTCGAGGACCTCGCGTTCCTCGGTGGCGTCGAATTCCGCCTGGCTCGCCCGACAAAACGCAAAAACCTCACCGAGGATCGCCTTTGCGGCCTGTCCTTCGGGAGTGTCATCCCACGGCCAGTGGTCCGTCATGGTCTCGAACGTTGCGGCGCGAACTGCCAGCGCCTCGTCGGCTACGGTGATTCGGTCGAAGATGTCGATGGATTCCGCATGCATGCCGGCAACCTCTTCGGGCGGATCGAGGTCCTCAACGCCTCCCAGAAATTCGGCGCGAATCGCCAGCCTCTGCTCCCAATAGTCCTCGGCCCTCTCCGCGGTCGGCGGCTGCGACGTCCACTCTTCATCGATTGAGGCGAACCGGGCCTCCATCTCCGCGACCAGGTGTTCTATCTCGGCGGCGTATTCGGTCACGGTGAGACTGTCGCCGCCACAGGCCGCCACGGTTGCGGCGAGAAGGGCACCGGCAATGATGAAACGTATCCGCATTGTGTCACCGTGGCGGTGAGGTCCCCATGTCGGTAGGGCCGACCGTCACCAGCGGCCGGTTGGGCTGCCCTGCTAAGCGACCTCGACGCCGCCGGCGACCATCTCGGCCACGGCACGGGCGCCGTCGCCCGGAGCAAGGTTGACGGCGCGTATCCCATCGGCGAGCACAATGGGGGCGAGTCCACCGTGGGCGGCGTCGACCGCGGTTGCCTTCACGCAGTAGTCGGTCGCCAGACCTACGACGAAGACCTGCTCGATCGAGCGTCTCTCGAGCATCGCAGCAAGACCGGTCGGCGTCTCATCACCGGTCTCTGGATCGCGAACGGTGAAGCCCGAGTATCCGTCCTCTCCGCCGGTGCCCTTCTGAACCACGGGCCCGGCGACGTCGAGATCGGGGTGGAACTCGGCGCCCCAGGTCCCGGCGACGCAGTGTGTGGGCCAGATGCCGCCGTCCTTGGCGAAGTGCGGCGTCGAATCAGGGTGCCAGTCCTGGGTGTAGACCACGAACCCGCCGCTGGCCGCAGCATCGGCTATCTCGCGATTGATGAATGGGATCGTGTCCTCGCCACCGGCGACGTAGAGGGAGCCGCCTGGGTCGGCAAAGTCATTCTGGCAATCGACCACGATCAGGGCCGTTGCCGGGCTGTACCTGGTCACGAGGCGTCGTGCTGGGCGAGGGCATCCTCGAGGGTGGCCCAGGGCAGGTCGGCGCACTTGATCCTGACCGGGAACTTGCGCACTCCCTGGAGGGCCTCGAGGTCGCCGAGCACCGACCCAGGCCGATGTGGATCAACCGGGCTCTCACCCTCCTCGATGGACATCATCAGCTTGAACTGACGTACGAGTTCTGCCACCTCTTCGACCGACTTCCCAACGATGGCATCCGCCATCATCGAACCTGAGGCTTGCGAAATGGAACATCCCTGCCCCTGGATGGCGGCATCGACGATGCGTCCATCGGCGACGGCGAGATCGAGCGAGAACTCATCACCACACGACGGGTTGTTGCCCTCGGCGTGGATGTGGTCGCCGGCCAGCGACCCCTGGCGCCGCGGGTTGCGGTAGTGGTCGAGGATGACTTCGCGATAGAGCTCTTGGATTGCCACGTGGTTCCTTCTTGTCCCGGCGTGCGCAACGATAACTCCCCTGAGGCGCTGCAATTCCCCATGCCGGTCTCAGGCGAGGCCGAACACCTCGCGGGCCTGGAGTAACCCGGCGATGAGAGCGTCGACATCGGAGGGGACGTTGTAGACGTAGAACGAGGCTCGGGCCGTGGCCGGCACCTCGAAGTGACGCATCAGCGGCTTGGCGCAGTGGTGGCCGGCGCGCACCGCCACCCCCTGTTCCTCGTCGAGAATCGTTGCGAGGTCGTGGGGGTGGATGTCGGCCAGTTCGAAGCTGACGGCACCACCCCGCTTGGTGACATCGGTCGGGCCGAAGATCCTGAGGTCGGGGACTTCGGCGAGACGCTCGAGCGCATACGAGGTGATCTCGACCTCATGACGCCTGACGTCCTCCATGCCGAGGGCCGAGAGGTAGTCGATGGCGGCGCCGAAGCCGACCGCTTGGGCGATCGGAGGTGTTCCCGCCTCGAACTTGTGGGGGATCGGTGCCCACTTCGATTCGTAGAGGCGGACGTCGGTGATCATCTCGCCACCACCCTCGAGCGGCTCCATCTCCTCGAGCCGTTCGCGTGTGCCCCACAACACGCCGATCCCAGTCGGGCCGAGCATCTTGTGGGCGCTGAAGGCAACAAAATCGGCGCCCATGGCCTGCACGTCCGTCGGGAGATGCGGTACGGCTTGCGCGCCATCGATTACAGCAATGGCGCCAACCGAATGGGCGGCATCGACCAACTCCCGGACTGGGCCAATCGTCCCGGTGACGTTCGACATTCCCGACACCGATACGATTGCCAATCGATCGTCGACCATCTTGTCGAGGGTGCTGAGGTCAACGCCGTATTCCTCATCGATATCCAGGTAGACGAGTTCGG
The DNA here is from genome assembly GCA_963821095.1 of uncultured Acidimicrobiia bacterium. Classification (GTDB taxonomy): domain Bacteria; phylum Actinomycetota; class Acidimicrobiia; order Spongiisociales; family UBA5794; genus CAVPHV01. The sequence goes on from CAWGCJ010000022.1 coordinate 52,860, forward strand.
CGCCGGTGCGTTTGGCCACGAGCTGCCAGGGAACCATGTTGGAGTGGTGCTCCATCTTGGTCAACAGGATTCGGCTGCCGGGCTCGAGTCGGTCGAGTCCCCAGCCGTAGGCGGTGAGGTTCAGCGCCGCCGTTGTCCCCCTGGTGAAGATGATCTCGCTCGGTGTCGCCGCGTTGACGAAACGGGCGACCTTGGCGCGGGCGCTTTCGTACGCCGTGGTGGCTTCATCAGCGAGTAGGTACGCCCCGCGATGCACGTTGGCGTTGATGGTCCGGTAGTAGTCCGAGATGGCATCGATGACCTGGTTCGGCTTCTGGGTGGTGGCTGCGGAATCCAAGTAGACCAGCGGCTTGCCGTTGACCTCACGTTCGAGGATCGGAAAGTCCTTGCGGATCGCCGCCGCGTCCATCATCCCTGGGCCCCGGCAGCCTCGATGCGGTAGGCGTCGTAGCCGCTCTCTTCGATCTCTTCGGCGAGCTCCGGCCCGCCGGTGGCGACGATGCGGCCGTCGACGAAAATGTGGACGACATCGGGAGTGATGTAGTCGAGCATGCGCTGGTAGTGGGTGATGATCAGGAAACCCCGTTCCGGCGACGCCACCCGCTTGACCCCTTCGGCGACGGTCCGCAGTGCGTCGATGTCGAGGCCGGAATCGGTTTCGTCGAGTACCGCCAGTTCCGGTTCGAGTACCGCCATCTGGAGCACTTCGTTGCGCTTGCGCTCGCCGCCCGAGAAGCCCTCGTTCAGATAGCGGTCGGCAAACGAAGAATCCATGTCGAGTTCGCGCATCGTGTCCATCACCTTGAGACGAAGCTCGAGCACGGTGTAGTCGACCCCGGTGCGGTTCGACAGGGCGGTTCGCAGGAAGTTGACCACCGACACGCCCGGGATCTCCTCGGGATACTGGAACCCGAGGAAGATGCCGGCCCGGCCCCGTTGGTCGGGCGTCCATTCGGCGATGTCTTCGCCCTTGAAGAGGATCCGTCCCGACGTCACCTGGTAGCCGGGGTGACCCATGAGGACGTTGGCCAGAGTCGACTTGCCAGATCCGTTGGGACCCATCAGGGCGTGGATCTGGCCACGATCAACCGTCAGGTTCATGCCCTTGATGATCTCGGTTCCGGCGGCCGACGCGTGCAGGTCTTCGATGGAGAGGAGGGGAGCGGTCATGGCCGGCAGGATAGCCGCGGTGTAACCCCTATGACCATGGTGGAATCACGTGTCCTTGACCACATTGAAGACGCGTTCAACGTCCTCGGTGTCGATCTCGTCGAGCGGTGCGTAGACCTGCAGGTAGTAGCGGTCGACGCCGCTGCGGGCGTACGCCGCGAACTGCTCGGCGACCTGTTCCGCGGTGCCGTGGGGCAGGTTGCGCGACTCGAGCATGGCCTCGTATTCGTCGGTTCCCATGTCGCGTGACGCAGCCCGGGCGGCCAAGCGATCCCGGTAGTCGGCTTCGTCGTCTCCCATCACCGGGTAGCCAACGAAGCTGATCCGCATGGCCTCCGGGTCCCTGCCCGCTTCGATCGCGGCAGCGGACATGACGTGGAGCCTCGCCTTGAGCGACTCGGCATCGGTCGTGAACATGTTGTATTCGTCGGCAAATCGGCCCGCAATCGATGGGGTCTTCTTGGGTCCGCCGCCCCCGACGATGATCGGGAGGTCGCCGGTGGCCTTGGGGAGGACGTCCATCGGGTCGAGGCTGTAGTGACGGCCGGCGAAGCCGTCGCCGCCGGAACCGAAACAGGACCGCAGGTAGGCGAGCGTTTCGTAGAGCCGGCTGAAGCGCTCCCACAGGTCGGGGAGTTCGATGCCGAACCGTTCGTGCTCAGGCTCCATCCAGCCGGTGCCGACCCCGAGTTCCAGCCGGCCCCCGGACATTTGGTCGACGGTGGCTGCTGTTTTGGCGAGGACTGCGGGGTGGCGAAAGGTGAGAGGCGTGACCAGCACCGTCAGCTTGATGGTGTTGGTGTCGCGGCCGAGTCCGGCGAGTGTCGTGAGGGCGTCGGTGGCGGGAACCGACTCGTCCATGTTGAGGTAGTGGTCCGAACGGGCGAACGAGTCGAAGCCGACCGACTCTGCCCAACGGGCGAGTCGCAGCAGGTCGTCGTAGGTGCCGCCGGCCTGCGGTTCTGTCATGAACGAGAATTGCATCGTGGGGTTCGTCCTCTCGCGTTTGTGGTCACCAACCCCGGTCCCGCCACTCGGGCAGGCGGGGGCGCTCAGTCCCGATGGTGGTATCCAGACCGTGTCCAGGCAAGACGAGCGTGTTGTCGGCGAGCGTGAAGATGTGGTCCTCGAGGCTCGCCATGATCTGTGTGAAGTCGGCTCCGGGGCCGGCCGTGGCACCCGGGCCACCGGGAAACAGCGTGTCGCCGGAGAACAGCAGACCACCGATGGTGAAACAGACCGAGCCAGGACTGTGGCCCGGGGTTTCGACCGCGGTCAGGGTCAATTCGCCAACGGTGATTGGCCCGCTGCTGAGCGGTGTATCCGGGGTGAGGCCGAAGGTTTCGGCGTCGGCCTCGTTGAGGTAGAAGGGGACGTCGAGTCGATCTGCGACCTCACGGGCGGCCCCAACATGGTCGAAGTGACCGTGGGTGGTGAGAACGGCGAGTGGGGTCAGGTCCTCAACGGCAGCCACGACACGATCGGCCTCTGCGGCGGCGTCGATGACGACCGCCGCTCCGGTGGCGCGACAAGCCAACACGTAGGCGTTGTTCTCCCACGACCCGACGCCAATTTTGCGCACGGCCATGGTGTCGTTGCGATAATGCCAGGGAGTTGGCATGGCTTGAGTCCTCGGTGGCGTGCCGGCGAGGCTAGCGATCGCTCAGGTGCGGGCGGACGGCCGGCATGGGAGAATGCCGCAGCGAGCGAGTCAGGAGCGGATCGGGATGAACTTCGCCCTCAACGACGAACAAGTGATGTTGCGCGACTCGGTGCGGAGCTTCCTGGTCGACAAGGTGCCGCTCACTCGGGTCCGCGAACTGATGGAGACCGAATCCGGCTTCGACCCCGAACTCTGGTCCGAGATGGCGCAGATGGGTTGGCAGGCGATGGCCATCCCCGAGGCGTACGGGGGCGCCGGCTACTCCAGCTTCGAGCTCGGCATCATCTTGGAGGAGATGGGCCGCATGCTCACCCCGGCACCGTTCCTGTCTTCAGTAGTGCTGGCGGCCAACACGATCTTGCTGGCGGGGGCCGAGAGCCAGAAGGAAGAGCTTCTGCCGGGAATCGCTACGGGCGAGCGCCGCGCCACGGTTGCCATTGTGGAGCCCGTCGGGCCGGTGGGATCCCGCCGGCATCGAACTTGGCGCCACTCCGGACGGAGACACCATCGTGCTGTCCGGAACAAAGTCCTACGTGCTCGATGGCCACACCGCCGACACGCTGCTGGTCGCGGCGCGCGGCGAGGACGGTGCCGTCGACTTCTACGTCGTGCCGGCCGATGCTCCAGGGGTGACGGCTACCAGGCTCGAAACCATGGACATGACCCGCAAGCAGGCCGAGATCGCCTTCGCCGACGTCCGGGTGCCCGCTACGGCGCGGCTCGGCGCGGCCGGAGTTGGCGCCGGAGACCATCGACCAGCTCTACGACCTCGCCGTCTCGGCGCTGGCCTTCGAGCAGGTTGGAGGAACACAAGTCTGCATGGAGATGTCGGTTGAGTATGCCAAGGTCCGCATGCAGTTTGGACGCCCGATCGGCTCCTTCCAGGCGATCAAGCACAAGTGCGCGGACATGCTCGTTGCAGCCGAATCGGCCAAGTCGGCGGCTTACTACGCCGGTTGGGCGGCGGCCGTTGGCGATCCGGATTTTGCCGTTGCTGCTCCGCTCGCCAAGGCATGCTGTTCAGACGCCTACTTCGATGTCGCCGCCGACACGATCCAGGTCCACGGCGGCATCGGGTTCACCTGGGAGCACGACGCCCACCTCTACTTCAAGCGGGCCAAGACCGACCAATTGTTGTTCGGTGACTCGTCCCAATGGAGGGCGACGCTGGCAGACCGACTGGGCCTCTAGGCGTCGGATCCGGCGGCGAGCTGCATGAGACTCTCGAGGACAGGGATTTCCAACTGTCCCGCGGTCCGGCCAACGACGTTGCCGGCGGCATCGACGAACACCCAGAAGGGGAAGCCGCCACCGCCGTAGCTGAGGTGGACGATCCCATCTTCGTTGTCGGCGATGACCGGAACCGGCCATTCCTCGCGCTCGAGCCATTCGGAGGACGGGAAGTTCTCCCGAGCCGAGTTCATCGAGGTTGCCACCGAGTACATGTCGACGCCTTCGACCCCGCCGCCGTTGGCGAGCCACTCGGTCACGCGGGGAACCTCGGCCTGGCAATGGGAGCACCAGTGGGCGAAGAACCCGATCGCCTTTGCCCTGCCATCGTTGCTGATGGTCACGGCGTTGCCATCGAAGTCGGCGCCTTCCACTTCCGGAGCCGGGAGTCCGATTGCGTCGTCGGTGGCGACATCGGTGAAGAAGGGGAGTGGCTCACCGGTCACCGTCGGGTCACCGTATTCGCTGCCGAGCGACGTTCCCCCGGAGAAGACCACAGCGATGACGAGTACGGCCGCAATCCCGACGAAGGCAATTGCCAAGATCGGAACCTTGCTCTTCGGTTTGGTTGCCGCCGGCTTTGGAGGACCGGTACGGGCCTTGGATTTGGCCGCTTGCTTGCGGTCCTTCGAGGTCGTCATCGGGGCTCCTTGGTCTTTCGATCAGGCGTTGTCGGTGGTTGCAGACGTCAATAATGCCGCATTTCGACGGCTATTGGCGTGAAGAATCACCATGAGCAACAAGATGAGGGCAAAGGCACTTCCTGCCATGTACGGGATCGACATGAACTCGAACTCGTAGAAATAGGCAGCAGAACACGGAATCACCGACGAACAGGCCGGTCCGCTCAGGCTTGGCACCTGCTGAATCAGGTAGTGGTACCCGGAGATGAGGAGTCCAATGCCGGCCAGGGGCGCCGCATAGTGCCGAATCTCCGGGTCGCGGCGCCAGGCGGCGATGGCGAAGAGAACCGTCAGGGGGTACATGGCAATGCGCTGGTACCAGCAGTAGGTGCACGGGATGAGATTCTCGACCTCGGAGAGGTAGAGACTGCCGAGGGTCGCCACCAAGGCGACAACGAGCGCCAAGGTGATCTCCCTGCCTGCCACCGCCTCAGCGGCGCGAGTTCGCCAGTCGGCCAGACCGGTCGAGAACTGCCCGCCAATGGCGAGCAGCAGGGCTCCGACCACCACAACGTTGGCGATGACCGTCAGCAGTGCAAAGAACAGACGCATGGTTTCGAACATGTGAGAACCCCATAGAGGGAGATGCCGGGACGGTAGCACCTACCATCCGGGATATGACCTCCGTAATCGTCGCCGTGGTGTTCCTCGTCCTGTTGCTGAGTGTCGGGATTGGCCTGCTCTGGCAGGAGCACCGCCGTATCCCGGAGCGTGCCGTCATCTACGGCGAGGAGGACTCGATCGAGTTCATCATGCTGCGTCTCAGCGATGACGCGGGGGTTCAACTGAAACAGACCGATGTCCGCCGCATCCTCGAGTGGTCGGTGCGGTATCTCCAGGACCCGGATCTGCGGAAAGGCCTCGAGGCGCCTCCGGTCGCCGGTGGAGTTGAAGCGGCCGAGTACGTTCAAGCCCGGGCCCTCGACCAGGGGTATTCGTACGACGGCGCCATGATTGCGGAAGTACTCGATCTACAGACCGAGTATCTGGTCGCCATCGGTGCCGTGGGGGATCCCGTCGACGGACAGGAGTAGCACGGTCCGGGCCTATCGCCCGTCCGTTCCTGTGGGTGGCCCTCTACCATGAAAGCGCACGCCACTTGGAGTTGATGAGACGTGGATGAGCGACAACGCATGTGGGAAGAGGCCTATCAAGCGGGCCGGCTTCGCAAAGACAAGTTCGCCACGATGTCGTTCGAGGACGTGCCGGCCCTTGGTATCCCGTCCGACGGTGAAGTCGATGAGCGGATCGGCTACCCGGGCCAGTTCCCCTACACGCGGGGTATCCACGCCACCGGCTATCGGGGGCGGCCGTGGACCCAGCGACAATTCGCAGGATTTGCCTCGGTCGCCGAAACGAATGAACGCTTCCACCACCTGTTGGAGCAGGGGCAGGGCGGACTTTCGGTTGCGTTCGACATGCCGACGTTGATGGGGCTCGACGCCGACGACGAGCGTTCACTCGGCGAGGTCGGGCACTGCGGGGTGGCGGTGGGTTCCGCGGACGACATGGAGCGCCTGTTCGATCAGATCCCGCTCGACGACGTATCGGTATCGATGACCATCAACGGACCCGCCGAGGTGTTGTTCGCCTTTCTGCTCGTCGCCGCCGAAGAGCAGGGTGTCGCATGGTCGCAACTGCGTGGCACTCTGCAAAACGACATCCTCAAGGAGTACATCGCCCAGAAAGAGTGGATCTTCCCGCCCCAACCCCACATGCGGCTGATCGTCGATATGATCGAGTTCTGCACCGACCAGGTGCCGCAGTGGAACACCATCTCCATCTCGGGCTATCACATCCGCGAAGCCGGGGCGACGGCGGCTCAGGAGCTGGCCTTCACGCTCGCCGATGGCTTTGCCTACGTCGAGGCCGGGATGCGGCGGGGGATGGACGTGGACGAATTTGTGCCGCGCCTGTCGTTCTTCTTCGATGCCCACATCGACTTCTTCGAGGAGATCGCCAAGTTCCGCGCCGCACGCCGGATCTGGGCGCGCTGGATGCGCGACCAGTACGGAGCCGAGGACGAGCGTTCGCTCAAGTTGCGCTTTCACACCCAAACGGCGGGCGTGTCGCTCACCGCTCAGCAGCCCGAGAACAATGTGGTGCGCACCACCGTTGAAGCGCTGGCTGCCGTGCTGGGCGGAACCCAGAGTCTGCACACCAACGCGCTCGACGAGGTCTACGCACTCCCCACGGCGAAGAACGCTGAGTTGGCGCTGCGTACCCAGCAGGTCATCGCCGAGGAGACCGGCGTTGCCGACGCCATCGACCCGTTGGGTGGGTCGTGGTTTGTCGAGGAGATGACAGATCGGATGGAGGCTCTCGCCGAGGACATCTTTGCCCGCGTCTACCGGATGGGGGGCGGCTCGATGCTCGACGGGGTGCTGCGAGGCATCGAGGACGGTTGGTTCCAGTCGGCCTTGGCCGACTCTGCCTACGAGTTCGAGAAGGCGATTGGGTCGGGAGAGCGTGTCATCGTCGGCGTCAACAAGTACGTCAAGGACGACGAGGAGCCGCTGGAGATTCTGCGCATCTCGGCCGAGGTCGAGCGAACGCAGCGTGCCGAACTGGCTCGGCTGCGTGGTGAGCGCGACGCGACCAGGGTCGCCGCCGCGCTCGATGCGGTTCGCTCCGGTGCCGAACGTGACGAGAACCTGATGCCGCTGATCGTTGAGGCGGCCAGGGCACGAGCGACACTCGGTGAGATCGTCGGCGCGATGCGAGACGTGTTCGGGAGCTACCGGGAGCCCCCTCGTGTCTGAGCGCTTGACCTCGGGGCTGCGGAGCCGTCTGGCCGAGGCATTCCTCGCGATCTACTTCTTACTGGCGCCTTCGACCATCCCGGCGTGGCGCACCGACCCTTCCATCCGAGTGGTGGCGATGTTGATGGTGGGTGAGCCGGTCACGCCGCTCGTTGCTCGCCGTACCGATACCACCGGTGGTCGGTACACTGCCGGTCGCTGAGCCCCGGCCCCGAACAAAGGACACCAGGGACCATGGCGTTTCTTCGCAGTTTCTTGATTGTTGTTCTTGCGTTTTCGCTGCTCGTCGCCGCATGTTCCGACGATGCCCCGACCGGTGTTGTATTCGGCGAGGGTGAGATCCCGGAGACCATGCCAGATGGCTTTCCGATCCCTGAGGTTGCGAAGGTCGGAAACACCCTGACCGACTACGACGGCGGTAAGACCGAGGTTCTCGTCATTGTCCCGGCTGCGATGGACGCGGTGGTGGCCTACTACGAGACAAATTTGCCCAACGCCGGATACACGATTGAGGCATCTGATGGCAACCTGGCCGAGTGGGATATCTCGTTCAGTGATGACGACGTCGACGGGATGGTGATCCTCAGGTTCGGGGGACCTGAGGTCACTCAGATGGCTGTCCAATTAACCGAGTCTTGACCGCAGGACTATCGTCGCAGCGACAGGCCGCAGGAGGTCGTGAATGGGTCGGCTACGACGATTCGAAGAGCATCGTTACATCGGAACGCGCGACACGATGGTGGTATACGACTGCGACGATGACGCCCAGTTCGAAGAGTTGGACGATCGAGTGAGCGGTGAGGAGATGCTCGACCGCAAGCTGTTGCAGTCATTCGGTCCTGATTCGCTCCCGGAAGCCCGCAACCGGGGCTTCCGCGCCAGGTGACGGAGTTCATCGACGTCCACGTCCACCCTCCGGTGGCAGACTTTCTCGAAGGTCCGCTGGCCCCATATGCGCCGAGCCTGCGGGCTCCAGACGGTGCTCCGATCCAAGTGCTGACGGCTGAGGAGTTGGCTGAGGTGTACCGGAGCCGCAACGGCCGCGCCGTGCTTCTGGGATGGGACACCGAGTCGGTAACCCACTTTGCGCCGCTTTCCTCGCCGAAGATCGCCGACCTGGTGGCGGCCGCCCCGGACGTGTTCCTCGGGTTCGGTGCCGTGGACCCCACGAAAGGTGCCCGGGCGGTCGCTCAGGTGCACGAGGCGGCGCGGCTGGGGATGCTGGGCATCGCAACCCACGCGGCCGCCCAAGGGATCGGCCCGGGGGATCGATTCACCTACACGGTGTGGGAATCTGCTGCCGATCACGACCTGGTCTGTCTGTTCCACACCGGGTCGACCCGCCTCGGAGCGGGCATGCCGGGTGGCGACGGCGTCCGCCTCGAACCCGGCCGGCCGATCCATGTCGACGCAGTTGCTGCCCGCTTCCCCGAACTCAGGATCGTGATCAGCCATTCCGGGCCGATGTGGCGCGACGAAGCGCTAACGATCGCCATGCACAAGGGCAACGTCTGGCTCGACCTACGCGGCAACTCACCCATTGAGCTCGACGATCGGGTGCTGCGACTTATCCGCGGTCCGCTGGCGGGAAGGGTGCTGTTCGGCAGCGACTTCCCGTTTGGTGACATCGACCGGCTGCGCGCCGAGTGGGACCGACTCGAAATGCCCGAATCTGTCACCCGCCGGTTCCTCCACGACAACGCAGCAGACCTGCTCGGGCTCACCCCCGCCATGCCGGGGGAGGTGACCGAGGGTCTCGGCGACGAGGCCGGAGGTGGCAGCTCCGGCGAGCCGGGTTAGCCGATTGCGCAAAGGCCGCAGCTCCCGGGAGTTTCGTGGTCCGCTCCAGCGAGGCCGCCCGCCTCTACCGCTCCGGGCGGAGGCAGGCGGCGCAAAGGGCATCGGCGACGAGGTCGCCGACCCGTTCCTCGCGGAAGTTGAAGAAGTGGTCGCTGCCTTTGAAGACATGCACGGAGGCGCCGATCTGCTGTGCGTAGTCCTCGGTATCGGCGACGCTGCTGAACTGGTCGCGGTCGCCGATGATGATCTGGCGGGTAGCGGGCAGCAGCGTGTCGGGGTCGGGCAGCCGGTATACGTCGTCGACGTGAACGGGTGGGGCGATGCCCACCCAGGCGAAGGCGGCCTGCGCCTTGGCCTGCCATTTGAGTGAGGTGGCGGCGCCAAATGACCAGCCGGTGATCCCGATCGGCAGGTAGGGATAGCGCTCCCGGGCGGCATCGACCGCAGCGCCGACGTCGTCGATCTCACCGACTCCGCTGTCCCATTCTCCGGATGAGGCGCCGACGCCGCGGAAGTTGAAGCGCAGCACCGCCAGATCTCGTGCCACCAGCACATTGGTCACTCCGATCATCAGCGGCGCGGTCATCGTGCCGCGATGCTGGGGGTGGGGGTGGCAGAAGACGACCGCCGCCAACGGGCGGTCGGGCACGTCCCAGCGTGCTTCCAGGTCGGCACCCCCCGACGATTGCAGTCGAACGGGGATCAACCGCGCAGCGCTCCCTCAACCGAGTTCTTGCGAGCCATGAACGCATCCTCGCCGAGCACGGGGCCGTCCGGCCCATAGACCCGCATGATGATCACGTCTCCGTCCGCAGGAGCTTCCGCCAGGATGTGGCGAGAAGCGCCGGCATCTGAGTCGAGGATCGTGGCCGGGTCCACCCGATCAACGATGCCAAACCAAGGTCCAGTCGGCGCGGGTTCATCAGCCCAGCGTCGGTACGCCGGTTTCAGCTCTCGCTCATTGCGCGGTCCCGAACCTGTGAGTTCGACTTCGTCTCCCTCGGTGGCTGCGCCGCGGCTCACGAAGGCAACGACAACCTCACCTGAGGCAAGGGCCCTGAGATCGGGATTGGGGATCTGCACCATCGGGCAGAGGCTACCGGGTGAAGGGAGTGGTGGATACGGCCGGGAACGCCGCCATAATCCACCCCATGCAGACCCGCTACCTCATCCTGGCCGCCCTCGTCACCGGCATGGCCATTCTCATCGCCGGTGCCCTCTGGTTCTCTCAGATCTAACGACCATGGTGGAGTACCTGCCACCGCTACGCTGGCGGTGACTGTGCCGACTGCTCTCGGAGGAACCGTGTACGACGTAGCCATTATCGGTGGTGGACCCGGGGGGTATGCCGCCGCCCTCTATGCCCACAATTTTGGTCTTTCCGTAGCCCTGGTTGAGAAGGACGAGGTCGGCGGTACCTGCCTACTGCGCGGCTGCATTCCGGCGAAGACCTGGCTGCAGACCGCAGACGTCTACTCGATCGTGGCCCGCTCCGCCGAATTCGGTGTGACGTCATCGCCACCGGAGATGGACTGGCCGGCCGCCCTCGCTCGCAAGCAGCAGGTGGTCACCGGACTCGTCAACGGCCTCTCCGGTCTGCTCAAGTCTCGTGGGGTCGACATCATCGACGGCTACGGGCGGCTGATCCACGGCGGGGTCGAGGTATCGGCCGCCGATGGCACCACCCGGCAGCTCGAGGCACGCAACGTGATCATCGCCACCGGTTCGGTACCGCGCAGCATTCCCGGCTATGACATCGACGGGACCCGCATCGTCACCTCCGACGAGGCGCTCGACTGGCCCGCCCAGCCGCGCCGGGTCGCCATCATCGGAGGGGGAGTCATCGGCTGCGAATTCGCCTCGCTCCTCAGCGACGTCGGGACAAAAGTTCATCTGTTCGAGGCGCTCGATTCGCTGCTCCCGGGTACGGAACCCGAGGCCGTCAAAGTGCTCGAGCGGGAGTTCAAGAAGAAGAAGGTCAAGATCCACACCGCAACGATGGTGGGCCCTGCTCAGGTTGGAGAAGACGGAGTGGTAGTGCCATACGGCGATGACTCGGTTGAGGTCGAAGTTGTCCTTGTTGCCGTTGGGCGAGCCCCGGTCACGTCGGGCCTTGGCCTCGAGGAACAGGGGGTCACTCTCGACCAAGGGTTCGTCGTCGTCGACTTGGAGACCATGCAGACCAGCGCACCGGGCGTGTACGCCGTAGGCGACATCGTTGCCGGCGCCCCCCAGCTAGCCCATGCCGGTTTTGCCGAGGGCATTGCGGCCATCACTCACATCGCGACGGCCGCACCCGCCCCGGTGGACTACCGGGCGATTCCGCTGGTCGCCTACACCCATCCCGAGGTCGCGAGCGTTGGGCTCACCGAGGCAGCAGCTCGGGAGGCAGGGATCGAGATCGAGGTTTCGAGCCATGGGATGCGTGGCGTAGGCCGCGCCATCATCCAGGGACAAACCGGCGGCGTCGTCAAGATCATCAACGAAAAGGACGGGCCGATCATCGGGGCCACTGTCGCCGGGCCCGCTGCCGGCGAGATGATCCATGAGCTGATGTACGTGGTTGCGTGGGAGGCGCTGCCTGTAGAGGCTGCGGCGTTCATCCACGCGCATCCGACGGTGTCGGAGGCGATCGGCGAGACGTTGCTGTCCGCCAGCGGTAAATCCCTGCATTGATGCCAGGTTTGTGGTCTCGTGGAAGCTAAGTTGCAGGTGGCCAACAAGGAGTACTGAAGCATGGCGGTTACGGTCACGATGCCCCAACTCGGGGAGACGGTCACCGAAGGGACAATCCTGAGCTGGGCTAAACAGCCGGGAGACATGGTCGAGGAGGACGAGGTACTCCTCGAGATCTCGACCGACAAGGTCGACACCGAAGTCCCCTCGCCGGCAGCAGGTGTGCTGCAGGAGATCCTCGTGGCTGAGGGTGAAACGGTGAGCGTCGGCACCCCGCTTGCGGTGCTGGCCGAGCAGGGCGAAGCCGCGGCAGCTGCCGCTCCGGCGGTTGTGGAGCCCGAACCGATCAGTGCTCCTGAACCCGTCGTCACCCTTGAAGCCGCGACGCCACCTTCGCCACCCGAACCGGTTGAGGCACCAGCCCCACCTGTCGTCGAACCGGTCGCGACCCCCGCCTCCACTCCAGAGCCGGTACCGAGGTCCCTGCCGCAGCGGCGGCCGCCGCTTTCGCGCCCGAGCCGGTACCGAGGCCCCTGCCGCAGCGGCGGCAGCGTCGACCTTCTCGGCGCCATCCTCCGTTTCCGGGGCGCCGCGCCGCAGCGTCCTCTCGCCGGTTGTCCGCCGGTTGGCGGCCGAGCACGACGTCGACCTCGATCGAGTGCCCGGCACCGGTGAGGGTGGGCGAATCACCCGAAAAGACGTCATGGACTTTGTTGCCGGGCGCACGGAACCGTCGGCGCCTTCGCTCACCTCGATCGCAATGCCCCCCGCCGACGAGCCCAAGGTCGAGATCGAGCCTTCGGCTCCGCCGGTGCCGCTCGAACCCGTCGCTGTGGCCCCCGCGCCGGTCCCACCCCCACCTGAGCCCCCACGGACCGTGCCGGCTGCGCCGCCCGCGGCCGTACCACCGCCTCCGGCACCTGCCCCGCCACCCGCTCCCAAGCCGGCGCCGACGCCCCCGGCTCCGTCTGCTCCAGCTCCGTCTGCTCCGTCTGCTCCGGCTCCGGCTGTCCCTGCAGGAATCCCGGTTGCGGCGGGCGACGAGATCATCGACCTCAGCCGGTTGCGTCGTCGCATCGCGGAGAACATGGTGCAGGCCAAGCACGACGCTGCTCATGTCTGGGCCTCGATCGAGGTCGACTACGAGAGGGTGGAGAGGGTCCGCCAGGCCCACAAGGTCGAGTTCAAAGAGCGCGAGGGCTATTCGCTGACCTACCTGCCGTTCATCGCCCGAGCGACCATGGACGCCCTGAAGGCGTATCCGGCCGTCAACAGCTCCTTCTACCTGGATGAGGGCAAACAGGTATTCCACGGCAGCATCCATCTCGGGATCGCCGTCGACATGAACCAGCAAGGCCTGGTGGTGGTGACCGTTCGCAGCGCCGACGAGAAGCGGATGTCGGCGTTGGCGCGCGATATCCGCACCATGGCGATCAAGGCCCGCGACGGCAAGATCACCCCCGACGACGTGACCGGCAGCACCTTCACCATCACCAACCCGGGTCCGTATGGTTCGTTCATGACGAACCCCGTCATCAACATGCCCAATGTCGCCATCCTGTCGACCGATACGGTGACCAAGCGACCCGTCGTGGTCGAACTGCCCGATGGCAGCGACAGCATCGCCATCCACCACATCGGGTACCTCGGGCTCACCTGGGACCATCGAGCGTTCGATGGCTCGACTGCGGTGCTCTTCCTCAACCGGATCCGGGAGAACCTCGAAACCTGGGATTGGGAGCAGGAGCTGGCGTGAGCCCAGTTCAAGTCGAAGCTGCAGAGCGGTGGCGGGTCCGCTGGCTCGGTCGGCTGCCGTACGGCGAGGCCTGGGACCTGCAACGCGCCATTTGGGAGGGTCGGACCACCGGGAGAACGGTCGACGACTATTTGTTGCTGCTCGAGCATCCCCACACCTACACGGTGGGCCGCAACGGCGACGGTTCGAACCTGATCACGTCGCCGGATCGGCTGGCAGAGCTCGATGCCGAGCTGCACCACGTCGACCGTGGCGGCGACATCACCTATCACGGTCCCGGCCAACTCGTCGGCTACCCGATCCTCGCCGTCCCGCGGCTGCCTCGCGGTTTCGACATGGTCGGCCACGTGCGCCGCATCGAGCAGATGCTCATCGCAACCCTGGCGGACCTCGGGGTCGAGGCCTGGGCCGAGGAGGGCTACACCGGGGTGTGGACCAGTCGCGGCAAGGTCGCCGCCATCGGCGTGCGTGTGGCCGCGGGCGTCTCGATGCACGGCTTTGCGCTCAATGTCGAGCCGGACCTCGCCTACTTCGGTCACATCGTTCCGTGTGGCATTGCGGACCGGCCCGTGACTTCGATCTCCGATTTACTCGGCCGCTCCGTGACGCTGGAAGAGGCCGTTACCGCGCTACTGCCGCACGCCGAGGCGATCTTTGGGCCGGACCGATCCGAAGTCCAGCTCGGAGCCTTTTCTCGGGGCTCTCGCCGGACGGCGTTTGACGTCGATCAGATGGTCGCGGCAGGTGTGTTCTCGCCACGTTCGCAAGATGAGGCGCCGATCGCGATCCGGGGATTGCTGGCCGGCGAACCGGAACGGCCCGAGTGGATGCGAGTCAAAGCCGACCTTTCCACCGAGGGCTACCGCGACCTCAAGAAGCTGATGCGAGGGCTCGAACTCAACACGGTGTGCGAGGAAGCCAAGTGTCCCAACATCTACGAATGCTGGGAAGCGGGGACCGCCACCTTGATGTTGCTCGGTGATCGCTGCACCAGGGCCTGCGCCTTCTGCGACGTCACAACCGGTCGCCCCGGCGAGGTTGATGTGGGTGAACCCGCTCGCGCCGCCGAGGCGGTGGCCGCCATGGGGCTGCGCCATGCGGTGCTCACATCGGTGAACCGTGATGATCTGCCCGATGGCGGAGCCTTCATCTTCGAGCAAACGATCAAAGAGATCCGGGCTCGGGTCCCAGACTGCGACATCGAGGTGCTCATTCCCGACTTCAAGGGCGAGTCGGCGCCGCTGGAGGCGGTGATGGGGGCCGAACCAGCCGTGCTCAACCACAACACCGAGACCGTTTTGCGCTTGCAGCGGGACATCCGAACCGCGGCAAACTACGGGCGGTCGCTGACTTTGCTGGCGCGGGCCAAATGGTTGCGGCCCGAAGGGAGCGTCAAATCCGGGCTCATCGTCGGCATGGGGGAAACCGAGGACGAGGTGCTCGGCGCCCTGGCCGACCTGCGCGCGGTGGGCGTCGACATCGTTACGATCGGCCAGTACCTGCGGCCTACCGCCCGCCATCGCCCGATCGACCGCTACGTGCATCCCGACGAGTTTGACCGCTACCGAAAGGAAGGGGGGCGTCTCGGCATCGGCTATATCGAATCGGGACCGCTGGTACGGTCCTCTTATCACGCCCGTGACTCCCTGGCAGGAGCAACACCATGACCGAAGTCCCGACATTCGACTACGCCGGACGGGTAGCGCGGGCTCGCGTCGCAATGGAGGGCTTCGGCATCGAAGTGATGCTCGCCTCGCTGGGATCGGAGCTTCCCTACCTCACGGGGTACCAGGCCATGCCACTGGAGCGCCTCACGATGGCGGTGATTCCTCGGGACGGAGATGCCACGCTGGTGGTGCCGGAACTCGAGGCGCCCCGGGTAGAGCGCCACGACGATGTCTTCGACGTACTTGCCTGGGGCGAGACCGAGAACCCCATCGAGATCGTCGCGAGCCTGATCGGCTCGCGGACCCGGGCTGCAATCGGCGACCGCACCTGGGCCGTGTTCTTATTGGAGCTTCAGAGAGCTTTGCCGGCGATTGAGTTCACGTCGGCCCGCGACTTGACGGCCGCGCTGCGGCTGATCAAGGAGCCGGCCGAGATCGACCTGCTGCGGCGGGCGGCCGAGGCCGTCGATCGAGTCGCGGCTCGTCTGGCGGCCCACCACTTCGCCGGCAAGACCGAACGTCGCCTTTCTCGAGAAGTGATCGATATGACCCAGGAGGAAGGGTGCGAAACGGTTGACTTCGCCATCGTGGCTTCGGGGCCAAACGGTGCCTCTCCGCACCACGAACCCGATGAGCGGGTCATCGGCGCCGGCGACAGCGTGGTGATCGACTTCGGGGGAACGATCCACGGCTACCACTCGGACACCACGCGGACCTTTCACGTTGGCGAGCCGGGTGCGGACTACCGCGAGGTGCACGAGGTGGTACGCCGGGCCCAAGCTGCCGGTGCCGATGCGGTTCGGCCGGGGATCGAAGCCCAAGCCGTCGACGCCGTGGCCCGGACCATCATCAGCGACGCCGGCTACGGCGACTACTTCATCCATCGGCTCGGCCATGGGATCGGTCTCGACGCCCACGAGGACCCGTATCTGGTGACCGGAAACTCCCAGCACCTCGAGCCGGGAATGACGTTCTCCATCGAGCCCGGTATCTACCTGCCCGGCCGGTTTGGGGTTCGGATCGAGGACATCGTGGTCTGCACCGAGGCAGGGGTCGATCGGCTCAATCGATCGCCCCGGGAGTTGGTCGTCGTTTCCTAGTGGTGGCTCGCCGATAGACCGTTCCGGCTGAGGCGATTGGCCCTAGCGGGCATCGGACTCCGGCGCGAGCGTTGGGGCAGAATCCGGAAAAGAATGTTGCGGCTCCAGGAGTGATCATGTGGCTGCCGGCTCTATTCCTGTGTTTCTCTCCCGAGGTCGACGTTGCCGCGGGGATCGTGGTCGGCGCGCTTGGCGTTGATGCGGTGCGTCACTCCACCAACCGCCGCTACCTCGGTCTTTCCCTCATCCCGCTGGTACTGGGGATCCACCAACTGGTCGAGGCGGTGGCGTGGTGGGGACTGCAAGGAAAGGTGGACCCTGCCACCGGTGAGTCGGCGGTCACGCTGTACTTGGCGCTGGCGTTTGTGATCGTTCCGCTCCTGGTTCCAGTCGCCGTCATCGGCATCGAGCCCGAGGCGCGCCGGCGGCGGTGGATGATGTCCTCAGCCGTTGCCGGCTGTGTAGCGGCAAGCGTGCTGGCTCAAGCATTGGCCGAAGGCCCGGTACGGGCAGCTATCGGTGGGCGCTACATCGCCTACTCGGTTGACCTCGAACACGGCGGTCTCATTGTGGTGCTCTACGTGGTCGCCACCTGCGTCCCGCTGCTCATGTCCAGTCATCGGCGGCTCGTCACCTTCGGCGCGGCGAATATCGTCGTCGTCGCCGGCCTTTCGTGGCTCCAGGGCACCGGTCTCATCTCGCTGTGGTGTGCCTGGGCTGCGGTGGGGAGCATCGTGATCGCGGCGTACGTGAGGTCGGCGGCCGGACGCCCCTCGGGTCCGGGGTCCGGTCACAGGCTGCCGCGCCGGTCCATCATCGCCTGATGGTTGGTGCTGCGCTGCCAACCCCTCGAGCTGAGTTGGCGTAAGGTCTGACCACTCGTTCATTCGTCTCGGACTAGGAGCATCCCGGTGCGAGTTGTCTCGGCAAACCTCTATCGGGGTAGGGTCCCTTCAACCGACCTGGCGGCACTGCTCGCCGAACTCCGTCCCGACGTTGGGGCCTTCCAAGAGCTGACCCCCGAGTTGGGGCTTGTGGTCGCCGACCACTTCGAACACGGTGTGCTGTTTCCCAAGGAAGGGTCCTCGGGTCTCGGCATCGGAGCATGCCGACCGGTACGCAGCGAGAGGCTCGACCTGCCGCGCCGCCCGGCCACCGTAGCGACCCTCGACCCCGACACCTGGCCGAACCTGGGCCGCACGATCAAGGTACTCAACGTCCACATGACACATCCAATGGTCTTCCCGCCGTGGCGGTCACTGCCGGAGCGCTCGCACCAGCTGAGTCGCATCATCGAGCACGCCGATGGCCACGACGCCATGGTGCTGGGTGATCTCAACGCCGCTCCCGGCTGGCCGGCATATCGGCGGCTCAACCGAGCAATGGGAGATGCGGCACAGGTGGCCGCGACAACCCGTGGCGATCGAGCCCACCCGACATGGAGCCTGCGCCCGACTGGCCGGGCGCTGCTGCGCATCGACCATGTCATGGTTCGCGGAATCGGAGTCCACGACGTCTTCGCGGTCCCCCTCCCCGGTTCCGACCACCGCCTCATCGTTGCCGACCTCGACATCGGCACCGAGAGGTGATGCCACAGAGGTCGTTGGGCTGCGGTCGGTCCTGTCGCTGGTGCATCCCAGTTGATCGCAAGGTCGCACTTCCTGCGATGCAACTGGGACGCACCCGACGATTGGACCGTTCTTGCTCGATGTTCAGACGACGTCTCGACGGTTGACGGCAACCAGGCCGAAGGCGGCAGGGACGAGAGCCCACATTGCGATGGCCGCGATCGCCGCTGCCACGCCTGCGACGTTGTCTATTCCGGAGACAACGTTGGCGAGGGTGCTCGGTACCCAGGTTGCGGTTTCGCCGGCCATTTGCACGGCAAGCGGCGGCAAGATGACGAGCGCCAGGAAGGTGCCGGTAACCGCACCGCCTGTATTGCGGACCAAGGCGCCGATCCCGGCGCCGAGCACGGCGCCGGCGCCTCCGGCAAGAGTCGATGCTGCGAGGACCTGCGCCAGATCGGCGGCTGACACCATGAACCCGTAGTCAGTCGCCGTCAGCCCCAGCGCCACCGAAGCGGCGATGACGCCGGCACCGATGAGTCCGAGCACGCTGCCGGCGACGAAGGCCGCCGCGTATTGGGCGAGTACGGCTTGGGGGCGGCGAGGTGTGGTCAGGAAGGTGAGCACGACGGTGCCGTGCCCGTATTCACGGGCGAGGGCGATGGCGCCGAAGAGCCCTGCAATCACAAGCGCATTGGCAGCAAAGGCGATCAGTGACTGCTGGTCTGCCGTGGTGGAGATGAAGGTCTTGCTGCCATCCATGTCGGTGCCAAACGCCACGGCGATGGCGTTCCCTGCACCCATCACCACAAACACGGTGAGAAAGGCCAACGGCATCTTCGTGGTGGTCAGCTTGCGGAGTTCGGCCCTCACGATTCGAAGCCAGTTCATTTTTCCTCCTTTGTGCTGGACTGGGTTCCGCCAGCCGCATCTCCGGTCCATGCGAAGAAACGATCCTCTAGCGAGTCGTTGTGGCGTGATAGCTCATGCAGCGCAATGCCGGCGCGGAATGACTGCTCCCCGATCTCGTCGAGCGAGAGGCCCCGGACGACGAGGGTGCCGGGCTGCCCCGACTCGACGACGCCACCGGCCCCTTCGAGAGTGATACGCAGGGCCTCCGGCGAGGCGGCCCGAACGATGGATGCGGATTGCCGCATCTCGGCCAGCGACCCCTGGGCCACCAATCGGCCCTGGTTGACGACGACGACATCGTCGGCGAGTTGCTCCACCTCGCCGAGGAGGTGGCTGGAGACGAACACCGTGTTGCCGTCCGCTGCCCGCGACCGCAGCAGGTTCCGGAGAGTGCGGATTCCTTGCGGATCCAAGCCATTGCCTGGCTCATCGAGCACGAGCACTGGCGGGTCGCACAGCAGCGCACCGGCAAGTCCCAGCCGCTGCTTCATGCCGAGCGAGTACCCACCAGCGTGCCGGTTCGCCGCGTGGCTGAGTTCCACCAGCTCGAGGACCTCATCGACACGCTCTAGGGAGGTGCCGGTGGCGTCTGCGAGAATCCGCAGGTGATTTCGGCCGCTGCGTCCCGGATGGAAGGCATCGGACTCGACGCTGGCGCCGACGGTTCCGGTCGGATCCGGAAGGTCTCGATAGGCGATTCCTCCGATCGTGGCACTGCCTCTTGTTGCTGAAGCGAGGCCGAGCAGGATCTTCATCGTTGTTGATTTGCCAGCGCCGTTCGGGCCGAGAAAGCCCGTCACCCGCCCGGGCTGGGCGACAAACGACAGGTCCTCCACGACGGCGGACCCGGAGTACTCCTTGGTGACGTTCTTGATGGAGATCGGGTACGACCGAGCTGCGGCCACACCGCCGTCGCTGTTGGTGGCGGGTGCGATGGACATTGGGTATGACCGGTTTGTCGGCCCGGTCTTCAGGTCGGATAGCTGGTTCATTGCCCTCCTTTGGTACATGTGTTCAACGTAAGTACCTGAGGAGTGACTGTCTCCGGGCATCGGACGGATTCACGCCTCCGCCGTTTGGGGGAGATTCCCGGTGCCCGCCGTCTGGCTATTGGCTGATAGGGAGGGTCGGATCAGAACCCGATGTCGCTGTCGCCGGGCTTGACCAGCCCGCTCTCATAGGCAAACGCCACCGCTTGGGCCCGGTTGCTCAACCCGAGTTTGGTGAGGATGCTCGACACGTGTGACTTGACGGTTGCGGCGCCGACGAACAGTTCCTCAGCAATCTCGATGTTGCTCAATCCGGCCGCCATCGCTACGAGGACTTCTCGCTCCCGGCTGGTGAGCCGATCGAGACGGGCAACCACCGATGAGTCGAGGGTCGGCGGTGTCGCAAACCGGCTGATCAGCCGTCTTGTCACCGACGGCGCCAAGAGAGCGCCTCCATCGGCGACGGTGCGCACCGCGGCCACCAGGTCCTCAGGAGAGATGTCCTTGAGCACAAACCCGCTGGCTCCGGCGCGGAGAGCCTTGTACACGTACTCGTCCGGATCAAAGGTGGTGAGGATCAACACCTTCACGGGCCAATCGGCGGAGTCGACGATGGCCTTGGTAGCGGCGAGGCCGTCCATTTCCGGCATCCGGATATCCATCAGGATCACATCGGGGCGATGGGTCCGGGCGATCTCGATCGCGGCCGCTCCGTCGCCGGCCTCGGCGACGACCTCGATGTCATCCTGAAGACCCAGCATCACAGCGAAGCCACTTCGCACCAGAGCCTGATCATCAACGACGGCAACCCTGATGCTCACTGGTCTCCTATCGGCAATCGTGCAAAGACCCGGAAACCGCCTTCGAGCCTTGGTCCGGCCTCGAAGATACCGCCCAACAACGTTGCGCGCTCTTGCATGCCCACGATCCCCTGGCCCGATCCCGGCAGCGTACTTGTCGCCGTCCCCGTGTCCATCACCTCGATGTCGAGGTGACCATCGGCTTCCTCGACACGCACCTGTGCCGCGGCGTCGACGCCGCCGTGCTTGAGCACATTGGTGAGTGCTTCCTGGACAATGCGATACGCAAACAGATCCACCCTGACGGGAAGCTCGGACGAGACATCGACGGCCAACGAGATGCTCATCCCGGTCTGTCTGAGCTGATCCACCAGTTCGTGAACCTGGTTCAGGGCGGGCTGTGGACCGAGCTCGCCTGATGCTGTCTCGGGACGAAGCACACCGAGAAGATGGCGGAGTTCGTCGAGAGCCCTGCGCCCGGCCACCTCCACCGCACCGATCGCCTCGACCGCTCGTTCGGGATCGTCGGCAACCACGAGCCGGGCGACACCTGCCTGCACGGTCATCACGCTCACGTTGTGGGCAACAACGTCGTGGAGCTCACGCGCAATACCGGCGCGGGCGTCGGCGATGGCACGCTCGGCCTCGGTAGCCCGCTTCCATTCGAGCTGCTCAGCTAGCTCCCGAGCAGCAGCCGCGTAGTCGCCACGGATTCGGACCCGACGACCTGCATACCACGGCAGCGTCGTCACAATCAGCGCCGTGACTACGTCAGAGACTGGGTCACCATCCGTCACCTGGATGACACCGACAACGGCGAGGGCGACAGCAAACGCCGCCAGGCTGAACCTCCACTCCACGAGGTAGCGGCCAACTGAATACAGCGCCACCAGGATGAGAAACACCGGATTGCCCGGATAGTCGAATGCCGTCCAGGCAACCGTCATGGCGAGGGCAACCGCCAACACGGCGAGTGGCCGACTGCGCCGCCAAAGCAGGGCGACGCTGCCGATGGCCAGCAGGAGAAACCCGGCAACGGGGATGTCCGAGATCCCCGTTGCCGGGTCCTGAGAAGCCACGTTTGTGACGCTGAGGGCGAAGACAACGACTGACACAGCGACGTCCACCCCACGCGGCGGAAGATGCGAGCGGCCTTCGGTCGCCCGACTGCCGACACCCATCGGGCCGGTCTCGATGTGGCCGCTGGGTCGCGGGTCCGTCATGGGGTGGGTTCTCCAGCCCAGCTCCGGCCACTCAACGGCGGACCTCGCTGTGGCGCCGGTGCCCGTTGCCGAGTCGCTGCACCCGAGGCACCAAGCCCGCCCGTTCGTGAGTCACGAAGCCCTACCAACGACAGGTCCACGTACGCTGCCTCTTGCCAAAGTGTCAGGTGTTGCCGCCATGGTCGGTCCCCTCACCGGGAGTCAATTCCAGGTTACCGCCGCCACCGGGGCCCGAGAGGCCTTCTGGGAAGCAGGGCTCTCTTTGCGGGGGTGACAGAAGGCCGCCCAGATCGCCCACCTCACCCAGCGGTATCGCCGCTTTCCTCAGGGGCAAACCGGCAATTGCGCCGCTCAGACGTGGAGTTCGCGAACCATGGCGATGGCGGTATCGGGGCAGAGGTCGGCGAACTCGGTCGATTGGCGGACGATGGGGGGAACCGCCTGGCGGCCGATGGCGACGAAGCCGAGGCCGAAGAAGTAGTCGGCTGCTGTCTCCGTGAGGAGATACACCGCAACCAGTTCCTCCTTTCGGGCGGCGGAAAGGGCGTTCTCCGTCAAGAGGCGGGCCCAACCGTGACCGCGGTGAGGCTCGGCGACAACGACCGACCGGAGCAGGCCGTAACACTCGTACTGTTCGAGGGTGGCTGCGCCTGCGATCCGGCCGTTGGCCATCGCCGTCCATACGGTGGTGGGTTCGTGGTGACCGAGGTCGTCGGCGTGCAGTCCCGCAGCGCGCAGCAGGTCGGCCACCGCTCCAGGTGGAGGTGTAGGCGACACAGTGATTTTGGGGGCTGGGGTGCTCACGTTTTCCACGACTCGATGCACGGTAGGCCCCCCGATGGTTCCGGGCAACGGCGACATGTGGTCCTTACACTGGTGGAATGGATCACGTCGCCGCCTCTCGGGAGGCGCATCGCCGCATCGCGCAACCCGTCGTCGGATGAGAGCGTTTCTTGGCCGTCTGTTCGGCAGTACCCCGGGCAGGCGTGTCTCCGGTAGGCCGACGTCCTCCAATCGTGCTTCATCGTTTCACCTCACATGGGAGATGCCGCGCTCTGAGCCCATCACCGCGGTGAGCGCCGTGTTGACGATCATCGAGCCTCCTCGCGTCAACCGGCTGTACTTCTGGGCACTCCAGGCCGGGTTTGCCGATGGGAACACACCAACCGGTGGGGCGCATCTCGGTCTGCAGTGGCACCCCGGATACCCGGGTCGCACGGCAGTCAACTGGGGTGGCTACCGCGCCGCGGGTCGCGGCGGGGGAGAGCTCGACGGATCGGTGTCAGACCTCCCCAGCTCGCTCAACAACGCCAACACCAGGGACTTCTCGTGGCGAGCCGGCACCCCGTATCGACTGCGGATCGCTGCGATAGCCGATCGACCGGGAGCGTGGATCGGAACCGTCGAGGATTTGGAGCAAAGCCGGCTCACTGTGGTGCGGGAACTGTGGGCGGGCGGATCACGGCTGGCCGATCCGGTGGTGTGGTCGGAGGTCTTTGCCGACTGCGATGATCCGCCGGCAGCGGCGCAGTGGAGCGCCTTCCTCGCCGAGACCGCCTCCGGTGAAGAGGCGCGGCCCGTCGCCCTGCGGACCAACTACCAGACCTACGAGGCCGGTGGCTGTGACAACACCAATGTCGTGGTGACCAACGCCGGCATCGTGCAGCGCACATCCACCGAACGCTCCGTGGCGAGCGGGACCCGAATCGGTTGGCCGGGGTGACACGGCACTAGCCTGGCCGTACAGCAACGACTTCTGGAGGTCATGTGACCAAGAGCATCGAACACCTCGCCGCCGACACCATCCGGGTCCTCTCGGTGGACGCCGTGCAGCGAGCCAACTCAGGGCATCCGGGGATGCCGATGGGGATGGCCGACCTCGCCGTAGTGCTGTGGAGCCAGTTTCTCACCGTCGATCCCGACGATCCAACCTGGGTCGACCGGGACCGTTTTGTCCTCTCCAACGGCCACGGTTCGATGCTTCTCTACTCGGCGTTGCATCTCGCCGGCTTCCCGCTGACGATGGATGACATCCGCAACTTCCGGCAGTGGGGCTCACCGACGGCCGGCCATCCTGAGATCGATCACGAACTCGGGATCGAAATGACGACGGGCCCACTCGGGCAGGGGTTCGCAACGGGGGTGGGGATGGCGTTGGCCGAAACCCACCTCCGGGACAAGTATGGGGCGAGCCTCATCGATCACCGTACCTACGGCTTTGTCTCCGACGGCGACCTCATGGAAGGCGTCGCCTCCGAGACGGCGTCTCTCGCCGGTCACCTGGCGCTCGGCAAGCTCATCTACCTGTACGACGACAATGCCATCTCGCTCGTCGGGCCGACTTCGCTGGCGTTCACGGAGAACGTACCGGAACGATTTGATGCCTACGGCTGGCACACGCTGACCGTTGACGGTCACGACCAGTCGGCTATCGCCGACGCGATCGCAGTTGCCGTTGCCGAGGAGGATCGGCCTAGCTTGATTTCCTGCAAGACCCACATCGGGTTCGGCAGCCCGAACAAGCAGGACAGTGCCGGCGCCCATGGATCGCCGCTCGGCCCCGACGAGATTGCGCTGACCAGAGCGGCGCTCGGATGGGACCTCGAGCCGTTTGAGGTTCCGCCCGAGGTCTACGAATTCTTCAACGCCGCCATGGACCGGGGACGTCAAGCACACGCTGCCTGGGCCGGCAGGTTCCAGACCGAAGTATCCACCGACCCCGACAGCCAGGCCGCCTGGGTTGCGCAGTTCGAGCCGGGTCCGGTAGCTGTTCCGGTTCCCGACTACGAACCGGGCACGAAAGTTGCCACCCGGCAGATCTCAGGCGCGGTCATCCAGGACTTGGCGGCGATGCGGCCCGACCTGATGGGAGGCAGCGCCGACCTTTCCAGCTCGAACAACACTCTTATCGCGGATTCGACCGACTTCTCGGCCTCAGACCGCAGCGGGCGCAACATCCGTTTTGGCGTCCGCGAGTTTGGGATGGGCGCCATGGTGAACGGCATGACCATCCACGGTGGCGTGCGCGGCTACGGAGCGACCTTCCTCCAGTTTTCCGACTACATGCGCGGGGCGGTCCGGCTCGGGGCGCTCATGGGAACGCCGGCCGTGTGGGTGTGGACCCACGACAGCATCTTCCTCGGCGAGGACGGCCCGACCCATCAGCCGGTCGAGCATATTGCTGCGCTGCGGGCCATCCCGAACCTTCGGGTTGTGCGCCCGGCGACGCCTGCTGAGGTGGCCGGCGCTTGGGAACTGGCGATGAACCGCACCGAGGGGCCGACTGCGCTCATCCTCACCAGGCAGGGCCTCCCTGTTCCGGCGGACGAGAGCCGAGTCGACGTCGCTCGCGGCGCCTACGTCATCCGCGACGGCGACGATGCCGTTGTGGTGGCTACCGGCTCTGAGGTCCACACCGCGATGGCGGCAGCCGATCTGTTGGCCGCCGAGGGCATGTCGTTGCGGGTGGTCAGCATGCCGTGTGTCGGTGCCTTCCTCGAGGAGGGCGCCGCATATCGGACCGAGCTGCTCGGTGATGGCCTCCCGGTTGCTTCGATTGAGGCTGGGGTCACGTTCGGTTGGTCGGCCATCACCGGCACGGCAGGCCTCAACATCGGGATCGACAGGTTCGGGGCTTCGGCGCCGGCTGAGGTCCTCGCCGAGCAGTACGGATTGACGCCCGAAGCCGTGGCGGAGCAGATCCGTCAATGGCTGGCATAGGGGAATAGGGGAGGAAGCCATTTGGATGTAGATCCGGCACTCGTCCTGTCCCTGTGGACGGGCGGGACCGCGGCGTGCGGTGCCGCAGTCGCCTGGTGGCGCATCGTTGGCCCCGGCTACGCCTGGCTCACCGGCGCGGTCGTCGCCGTCTTGGGCGTCGCTGCCGGCGCGGCGGGCACCGGCACGCTCGCTTACGTCGGCGCAGTGCTGGCGATTGCCGGCGCCTTGATGGGTCGCCGCCCCCGGCTTGCGGCCGCCTTCTTTGCCGGATCGGCGGTGGCGCTTGGACTAGCCGCCGGAGCAGATTCGCCGGCCATCCCGGTGCTGTCCGGCATGGCGTTCCTCGGTGGGGTAACCGCCACGATGATGCTTGGACACTGGTATCTCGTCGATCCTCGCCTGCCCCGTTCGGCCCTGCAGCGTCTCGATGTCATCGGCGGCGCCGGCCTGCTCATCGACTTCATCTACATGGTGCTCAATGGCGCCCTCGACTGGATGCCGGCGGACGCCATCCTCGGCTGGGCGTTTGTGGCTCTGACGTTGATGACCTTCCTGCTCCTGGTCGCCGTCTGGTACTCCCTCCAGGAGCCGAGTTACACCGGCGTGATGGCCGCCACCGGGCTCAGCTATCTCGCAGTGCTCACATCGTTCGGTGTCGTGGTGCTTGGGCGCCTGCTGGCGTTCGGGACCTCATGAGGCCGATTGGCCGCACGTCCGGGTACGCTCCTTCGTCATGAAGATCTACACCAAGAAGGGCGACGACGGCACTACCGGACTTTTTTACGGCGGCAGGGTCGATAAGGACGCCTTGGGCCCTGAGGCCTACGGAACCGTGGACGAGTCCGTCGCCGCCCTTGGGGTGGCGCGTGCTGTCTCCGACGGCCGAATGTCCGAAGAGCTACTACGCATCCAGCGCGACCTATTCGTCGTTGCAGCCGAGTTGGCTACGGCTCCGGAGAACCGGGGGAAGCTCGATGATGGCGTATCCCGAGTGACCGCATCGATGGTCGCCGACCTCGAGACCGCCATCGACCGGGTCGTCGCTGACGTTGGGATGCCGACCGAGTTCGTCGTACCCGGGGGCAACGAGGTCGCCGCCGCCATCGATGTCGCCCGCACGGTGGTGCGGCGGGCCGAGCGTCGGGCGGTTACCTACGCCTCTGCCGGAGGCTTGGAAATGTCTCAGGTGGTGCCGTACCTCAACCGCCTTGCCGACTACCTGTACATGCTGGCCCGTGCCGCTGAAGGCGAGTGGGTGCCAAGCCGAACGGAGGACGAGAAATGATCGAAGTGGTTGCCGGGGACACCCTGGACGCGGCAAGTGGCGACGTGCTGGTGGTACCGGTCCTGGCGGGGCTCACGTGGGGCCCCGGGGCGGACTGGGCGGTGGCGGCCCTGGGCGATTGGGTGGAGGATTACCTCGCGGCCCAGGAGTTCACCGGCAAAGCCGGCCAAATGGCAACCGTGCCCGGTGGTGACGCCGTCGAATTCGGGCGGGTGGTTTTTGTCGGCTTGGGTGATGAGGTGGATGCCGAGGGGTTGCGCCGTGCGGCCGGAACGGCGGGGCGGGCCGTGAGGCGGTACGCCGCGGTGGTGACCACCCTTCACGACCTCGACATCGAAGACGCCGCAGAATGTGTTGCCTTCGGATTCGTCGCCGGCCAATACAGCTTCGACAAGTATCTGAGTGAGCCAAGACCGGCGAAGACCGAGATTTTGGCGCTCGCCGGTGCCGACGGAGCTGCGATGGCCGCCGCCGAGCGAGGATCAACCATTGCGGCGGGTGTGTCGCTCGCCCGTGATCTCATCAACGAGCCGGCCGCCGCAAAGCCGCCCACCTACCTGGCGGCTGTGGCCGAAGAGATTGCGTCGAACACCGGGTTGGACATCACTGTCTACGACGAGGCGGCCTGTGTCGAGGAGCGCTTCGGCGGTTTGTTGGGAGTTGCCGCCGGCGCCGCAAGCCCGCCCCGGATGGTCATCCTTCGGCACGAACCGGCGGGGGCCGAGGCTTCCGTGGTGCTGGTCGGCAAGGGCATCGTATTCGACAGCGGTGGCCTGTCGCTCAAGCCCCCGGCGGCGATGGAGACGATGAAGACGGACATGTCCGGAGCGGCAGCCGTCTTTGGCGCCATGGAGGCGATCGCCCGACTCGATCTCCCGGTCAAGGTCGTCGCGATTACCCCGCTCACCGAGAACATGCCGGGTGGTGCCGCCCTGCGGCCCGGCGACGTGTTGCGGGCTCGCAACGGCAAGACGATCGAGGTGCTCAATACCGATGCCGAGGGGCGGTTGGTGCTTGCCGATGGACTGTCGTTGGCTGTTGAGGAAGAGCCCGACCTCATCGTGGACATCGCCACTCTGACCGGCGCCTGCAAGGTCGCGCTCGGCGCAAACATCGGTGGGTTGCTCGGCAACGAAGATGGCGCCATCACCGCCGTGACAGCGGCGGCGGCCCGGGCCGGTGAGAACGTGTGGACCCTCCCGCTCGAAAAGGAGTACGCCCCGTTGATCGAATCCCCGATCGCCGACGTGAAGAACACGGGAGGTCGTTTTGGCGGCGCGATTACCGCCGCCCTGTTCCTGTCCAACTTCGTCGGTGACGTCCCGTGGGTCCATCTCGACATCGCCGGCCCGGCCCGAGCCGACAAGGCCGAGCACTACATTCCCAAGGGTGCCACCGGCTTTGGCGTGCGCACCATGGTTGCCCTCGTTGAGGACATGGCTCGCGACCAGGGGTAACGAGTTGCCCGCGATTCGATCCCTCAAGCGCTCTGTCGCCGCATGAAATCCCGAATGTACTCGTCAACAAAGCTCCGTATGGGACGTGGGACGAATGTACGCCGTTCGGCGAAATCTGGCGGTCCTGCTTACCGTCGCTCTCCTGAATCTTGGCCTTGGCGTCGCTCCTGCCATCGGTGACCACCGGTTGGTCCGAGCTCGCCGAGAACACCGGAGTTGGGCCCGACGCCGGCCGTCTCCACGATGCGTTCATGGACTCCGCAGGCCACCACAAGAACGTTCTTGGTGACTACAACTACGTGGGTGTTGGCGTGGCCGAAGAACCAGGCGGCAAGCTCTGGTTCTCGGCTGTCTCCATGAAGGTCCCGCCGGGTCTCGTCGACGATTCGCAGCCGCTGCCTGCCCATGATCCGCCTCCGGCCGACGATTCGAAGCCGCCCGCCGCCGAGCCAAAGCCCCCGGATGTACCGAAGCCTGCGATCCCAGTTGCGGAGCTCGAAATCGTGAACCCCTAGGGGACGGCCCGCGGGTCGCGACCGAATGGGCCTTATGCGATCTAGTCGCGCCTATCCGCAGGAGACTGGGACCTCGATCGGGAACTCCCCGGCGAAGCCACCGGCAGTTGACACTCTCAAGCGGTAGCTGATGGTGCCGGTGGCACGATCGTCGATCCAAATGTCCCAGTCGTTCTCGTTCTCGACGGCCCGTCCGGCGACGATATCTCCATAGCTCGACGTGGCGTTGTAGAGAAGGCCGGACTGCCCGCTGCGGTCAATCAGCTCGGCTGTGACTCCTCGCAGTGTGCCGTTGCCCTTGTTCTCGATGGCGATGTACAGCTCGATCGTTTCGCCGCACTGGGCACGTTTGTCGTTGTTGCCGATGCTGTCGCCGCGCACGCCGTCGTCGACGGTGAAGGCGCCGACCTCAACGTCCCCCGTGCCCCCGCCGTCGTCGTCTCCACCTCCGCCGCCACAGTCGATCTGGAACGTCCCGTTGAGGGCGACGCGCTCCCCGGCCGAGTTGGTCACCGTCAAGGTGAAGTGAGCTCGATGGCCGTCGGGAGCATTGGAGGCAACGAGCATGTCCCAGTCGTTCGTATTGTCACGAACCGCGCCCGGACCCAGCTCCGGGTAGGGCGACGTGCGGTTGTACAGGATCCGCAGGTAGGGATCGCTGGTCGCAAAGTCGGCATTGAGTCCCGAAACGGTGCCCGCTGCGGTGTTCTCGAGCGCAACGTAGAGCTCGATGGTCTCGCCGCACTGGGCACGCTTGTCGTTGTTGCCCCTACTGTCGCCTCGCACGCCGTCATCGACGGTAGTGCCCGCGATCTCGAGACCGGTGGGGGAGTCGCCCCCTCCGCCGCCATCACATTCGACGGGGATCTCCACGGGAACGGCCCAGAGGCCGCCCCCAGCCGCAACAACGGTGAGGGTGGCACTGATGACGTGGCCGTCCGGAGTGGATCCGGCGATGCGCATGTCCCAGTCGTTCTGATTGCGCCCACGACCGCCGTTGCTCATGTCGGGGTAGGCCGAATCTGCATTGTGCAGCAAGGTGACCTTGGAGTCAGTTGTGGAGAAGTCTGCGTTGATGCTCCGCAGGGTGAGTCCGGATTGGTTCTCCAGTGTCACGTAGAGCTCGATCGTTTCGCCGCATTGGGCGCGCTGGTCGTCGTTGCCAACGCTGTCACCGGTGGTTCCGTCGTCCACGGTGACCGAAGCGACGTTGAGTGATCCGGCGCCCGGTCCGCCTTCGCATTCGATCGGCAGCTTGTATTCCAGCGTCCAGGGTCCGCCATCTGCGGTTGTAACGCTGAGCTCGAGCACGGCCTCGTAGCCGGCAGGGGCTCCGGGACCGATAGCGAGGTCCCAGTCGTTGCGGTTGGTACCCGAGCCGTCGGCCGGGATATCGGGGAAGTCCGACGTGGTGTTGTGGACGATCGAAAGGTAGGGATCTGAGGTCGACAATGTTGCGGCGACTCGAGTTGCCGTCGCGTCGCCGCTGTTGCCGATCCGGGTCCGCAGCTCGACCGTCTCGTTGCACTGCGCCCGGCCGTCGCCGTTGCCGCTGCTGTCGCCGGCGTCGTTGTCGTCGATCTCGAGATCGAGGGCGGTGAGGTCGCCGGAATCACCTCCGGGGCCGCCGCCCCCGCCGTCGTCGCCTAGCCCGTCACAAGGGCTGACGCCATTGATGGCGGTGAGCTGTGGGGAGCTCAATCCGAGCAAGGAACGCAGCGCCTGGGTCGTGAGGGTCGTCGTCGCAGTTTCGGAGTCGGTGAACCGCACCCGGGCGGCCGCACCGGAGGGCGAGCACTCGATGATCTCGGCTTCGACGACCTTACGACCGGCGGGGACGCCGACCGCGGCGGCCAAAGTCGAGCCGGACAGGGTCTTGGTCCAGGTGGCCCTGGGGTTACCGACGGCAGGGTCGACGCTCCAGTGGTCATCAACGCTCACCAGGTAGGGACGGTCGGTTCCGTAGACGGTTGCGGATGGCTCGGTCCGACCGTAGCTCGATGAGCCGTAGAGGGCGCCGATGGCGATCTTCTTGCCGCCACGCTGCACGCTGGGGTGGGTCACGACCTCGCCGGCGGTCTCGCGTGCCGCGTCGAGCCATTGCTGCTGGCCGAGCCCGCTGTGGCCCCAGCCGACGTAACGCTGGTCGACCCCGGTGTCGACCACCTGGCACCAGCATCCGGGGCGATTCTGGGGATTACCGCGCTCTACCTGGCGGCTGATGGCGTACGACCGGGCCGCGACGGCCTGCGCCTTGAGCGCCTCGTAGCCGCCGGAGCGGCCCCAGTAGTAGGGCATCTCCGAGACGCCCAGGACGTAGTCGTCCACATCGATCTTGAGCACCAGGTGAAATGCCGCGGAGTCGCCATCGGGTCGAATGTGAAGATCCCCATGGGCGTAGGCGCACTCGCGGTTGACGCTTGGTGCCGCGTTCCAGTCCAGCAGCTCACACGGTGAGCCTTCGCTGTTGGCCGATGAGTAGTTGACCCGGTGGATGGCGACCCGGGTGGTCGGTTGGTCGAGGTCACCGTCCCACGAGAGGTCGAGATCGCAGCTTCCGGTTTCGTCGACGTCGCTCGTGGTGACGCGGCAGCTGCCGGCCTCGACAATTCTGATCTGGATGGTCTCGCCGATGGGAACCGTGTAGGTAGCGTCGCCGCGAGTGACGATGAGTGGCGTGCCCGGTGACGTGATCGCCCGAGGTCGCAACGTGAGCGACTTGGCTTCGCTCTCCAGGTTGACCCACAGTGGTTGGGCGGCCGCCGCGCCTTGGCCGAGGACCTCGGTCGAGGTGCCCGTGAAGTAGTGAGAGAGGATCTGGTCGGAGTCGGCACCGTCGAGTTTTGCCATTCCGTACGCGCCGTACTGGCTCAAGCCAACGGTGTGCCCGAACCCCCCGCCCTCAAAGGTGAAGTCCTGATCGGCCGCCCCTGCTTCGGGGTCGTGTCCCGGCAGGACGACAAGCATGGGGGCGAGAAGGAAGATGGCCGCCGCAGCAACTATGCGCCGCGGAAACGGAATGACGAACTTGCTCATGGAGATGCAGCCCTACGTTTGCGTACATCTCCGCCCTGACCCTGCGGTCAAGCTACCAGGGAATCCACCAAATCCAACGACCGTTGGTCAGCGGTCGGGAAGACACGCCTCGTCGTAGTCCACGAGGGCCGGCGGTGCTGCCTGGTCGCGGCACGCCGGGCAGGCAGGGTCGCGCTCGATTCGCAGCGTCTGGAAGTGTTCGTCGAGTGCGTCATAGGTGAGCAGGCTCCCGACGAGAGTCTCGCCAACGCCGAGGATGAGTTTGATCGCCTCCATCGCTTGCAGGGAACCGATGATGCCCGGCAAGACTCCGAGCACACCGGCCTCGGCGCACGAGGGGGCCAATTCCGGTGGGGGCGGCAAGGGAAACAGACAGCGATAGCAGGGCCCCTCGTAGGGCGAGAACACGGAGAGTTGGCCCTCGAAGCGAAAGATGGAGCCGTGGACGACGGGAACCCCAAGATGGAGGGAGGCGTCGTTGACGAGGTAGCGGGTGGGGAAGTTGTCGGAGCCATCGACGACTAGGTCGTAACCCCTCATGAGGTCGAGTGCGTTGTCGGCGGTGAGCCGAGTTGGGTGGGCGTCGACTACGACGTCGGGATTGAGGGCAGCGAGTCGCTCGGCCGCCGTTTCCACCTTGAGACGTCCGATGCCGTTGATGTCGTGCAAGACCTGGCGCTGCAGATTGGAGGCATCGACCCGGTCGCCATCGACGATCCCCAGCCTTCCGATGCCTGCCGCAGCCAGATACAGCGCGACCGGGGAACCAAGTCCGCCGGCGCCGACCAGGAGCACTCGGGCGTCGAGCAGTCTGCGTTGACCGGCCTCGCCAACCCCCTGGAGAATGAGGTGGCGGCTATACCGAGCTTGTTGCTCGATGGTCAGGCCGTCGGGTTCGGCCCAGGCTTGGCCGGTTTGTCTCCACGCGGTGAAGCCGCCCTGAAGCGATGCGACGTTGGTGTAGCCGAGGTGCTGCATCGCCGCGGCGGCGAGGACCGACCGATGCCCGGCAGAGCAATAGACGACAACCGGGGCGTCGCGGTCGGGAACCTTCTCCGTCACGGTGTACTCGAGGATGCCCCGGGGGATGAGCACGGCCCCCTCGATGGTGCCGAGATGGTGCTCGTCGGGCTCCCGGACATCGATCAGCGTCGGCGTCTCGGCGCGGGCGGCGAGCTCATCCACCGTCACTTCGGGCACGTCCCGGAGTGCCGCAGCGACAAGATCCTGATAGGTGCGAGCCATGCCCGGAGGCTAGTGGCGACCGTGGCGCTGCGGCCCCGATCTGCGGCGTACGGCACGTGTCTGCGGTGGCGCTGCACGTCGTTCCTCTGCGGCTTGGGGCACAAGGATTCCTGCTGAGGCTTCACAGCTCGTTTCCCAGGAGTGAGAATGGAAAGACGGCCAACGGAGGACGACGTGAAGCCGGATGGCGGCGACTCATCGCTCAGTGATGAGGCCCGTGAGGTCGACGATCATGCTCGCGAGCTGATTGCGGACCTCACCGGCATGGACGTTCGGAGACGATTCACCGACCTGGTGAACTGGCGTACGGTGGTGGCGGTCTTCCTCCTTGTGCTGGCCATCAGCACTGCGGTGGTGTATACGAGGCGGTCGACCGATCCTGAGGCCGTGACCGTCGAGTCTGCTCAATCGGTCGATCCGGCGAACCGCGTATCGGCTCCGGTCGGGTCCGCCGCCAACGTGTCTCTCAACGGAACCTGGATCATGTATGCGACCGGCTCGGACGGGATCGAACGCCACACGTTCACCGTGCAGTTTGTCGGCTCCAACACCGGTATTGTCGAGATCCTCGAGGACACCACCGAGTTTGACGCCACCTTCACACTGGCGGGCGACCAGGTCTCGTTCACCTTCACCCGAATCTTGGACCTTGCCACCGGCGACTGGTCAGAAACGAGTGTCTTCGGCGGTGCGCTTGTAGGAGCGGATGAGATCTCGGGGGAATACGCACGCGAGAACTGGTCCTGCCTCGTCGATCGGGATCCTCCTTGTGCATACGAGGCGGAACCGCTTCGATTCCCGTCTCGCCTCGTTCGTCAGCCATAGGCGGGCGCCCTACCGCGACACGCTCGTCGTTTCAGATCTGCTCGAAGTAGCGCTGCCGCTCCCAGTCGGTTACCGCGGCGTCGTAGGCCTGCTGCTCGGTGCGGTAGAAGTGGGTGTAGTGCTCCTGAACGTCGGCCCCGAAGGCGTTGCGGACGAACTCGCTGCTGGCGAAGAGGTTGATCGCGTCGCGCAGGGTGCGGGGGACCTGGGGGAGTTCCTGCGCTTCGTAGATGTTGCCTTCGAAGGCGGGCGGGGGGTCGATCTGGTTGGCCAGGCCGTCGAGTCCTGCGGCGAGCAGAGCGGAGTAGGCGAGGTACGGATTGCAGTCGGCCCCCGGGATGCGGCACTCGATCCGGAACCCGTCACCCGAGCCGACCACCCGGATCCCGGCGGTCCGGTTGTCGTGTGACCAGGCGAGCCGGGTCGGCGCCCAGGAACTCTCTTGGAACCGCTTGTAGGAGTTGATGGTCGGGGCGAAGAACGGCATGACCTCCGGAACGTAGGCCATCAGGCCGCCGAGGAACCAGCGGAAGGCATTGGAGCCGTGGACCGGGCCGAGATCGATATCGCCCGGGAAGGCTGCCTTGTCACCCTCCCACAGGCTCACGTGGACGTGGCAGCTCGATCCGGCTTCGGCGGTGTGCGGCTTTGCCATGAAGGTGACGGAGACACCTTTGGCATCTGCGATCTCCTTCATCGCCTGCTTCATCACCGTGTGCCGATCGGCCATGGCCAGGATCTCGGCGTAGCGGATGTTCATCTCATGCTGGCCGCGGCCCCATTCGCCCTTCGAGTTCTCGACCGGGATGCCCGAAGCTGCCAGGTGGCGGCGCACGTCGGCGTTGTAGAACTCCTCCCTGCTGCCTTGGAGCAGGTGGTAGTCCTCGATGTACCAGCCGACCGGCGACATGTCGTGGTAGCCGCTCTCGGCAGCCTGGCGGTAGGACTCCTCGTAGAGGAAGTACTCGAGCTCGGAGGCTGCCATAGCGGTGTAGCCGGCCGCCTTGGCTCGCTCGAGTTGAGCAAGCAGGATCGAGCGTGGTGCCACCGCAACGGGCTGGTGGGTGGCGTCGTCGGCGAGGCTGCACAACACCAATGCGGTGCGGTCGAGCCAACTGGCGACCCGCAGGGTCGAGAAATCTGGTTCGAGATGGAAGTCGCCGTAGCCAAGCTCCCAGTTGGCATACCGATAGCCCGGCACCGGCTCCATCTCCATGTCGACGGTGAGCAAGTAGTCACAGGCGTGGGTACCGACCCGATGGGCGTCATCGACAAAGAACCCTGCGTCGAAGCGCTTGCCGAGCATGCGGCCGTAGTGGTCGGTGAACGCCACAACGACGGTGTCGATGGATCCTTCGTCGACGCGGTCCTTCAATTCGGTGAGGGTGAGCAGGCCGTCCATCTCTATTTGTCCGATCCGAGGGTGAAGCCGCTCATGAACGGCTTCTGGAGCAGGATGAAGACGATCGCAGGCGGGATCGACGCCAGGACCGCGGCGAGCATCAGCGGGCCGTAGGTAAGGGCGCCTCCGAAGTTGGTGAGGGTCTGGAGTGCGACCTGGGTGACCTGCATGGCTTCGTCGCGGATGATCAGGCTCGGCCAGAGGAACATGTTCCAGGTGTAGACGAACTGGATCACGAAGAACGCCGCCATCACGCTCCACGACAGTGGGATCAGCACCCTGAAGAGGTATTGAATTGGCGACGCGCCGTCGATTTGGGCGGCTTCGAGCAACTCGGCGGGCATGTTGGCGAAGTGTTGTCGAAACAGGAAGGCTCCCGTTGCCGAGGCGATGAACGGCACCACCAGCGCGGCCATGTTGTCCTGCCATCCGAACCCGGCGACCAATTGGAACATGGCGAGGATCATCACCTCGGTCGGCATCATCAGGGTGACCAGCACGAAGAAGAACACGACCCACTTGAAGGGGAACTTGAAGTAGACGAAGGCGAGGCCGGCCAGCATCGCGGTGACGGTCTTGCCGAAGGTGACGAGGATCGCCTGCTGGAACGAGTTGAACATGGCCCGTCCGAAGTTCCGGCTGACCCAGACATCATCGAAGTTCGATTTGAGGGCGCTACCCGGTTTGAGTTGGAACGAGAAGATCTCGGCGTTGGTTTGGGTCGAGATCAGCATGGCGTACAGCAGTGGGAACGCAATGAGGAAACCGACGGCGATCAACGCGATGTGGAATGGCCAGGATCGCCCGCGGGCGAAGCCCTTCTTCTGCACGCCAACGCTGTGCCAGGTCATCTAGGCCCCCCCATAGGTGACTCGCTCGCCGCTCGTGCGGAACTGCCACATGGTGACGCCGATGACGGCGGCGAACAGGAGCACTGATTGGGCGGCGCCTCGGCCGAGGTCGCCGTTGTTGACACCGACTCGGATGATCTCGTAGATGGCCACCGAGGTTGCCCCGGCCGGGGCTCCCTTGGTCATGAAGTCGATGGTGGCGTACACCTCGAAGAAGGCGTAGGTCAGGTTCGTCACGAGGAGGAAGAACGTGATGGGTGAGAGCGCCGGAATGATGACGTTGGTGAACCGCTGCCAGGAGGAGGCGCCATCGAGTGCTGCCGCTTCGATCTGTTCGCGCGGCACGGTCTGGAGCCCGGCGAGGTAGAAGAGGATGTTGAAGCCGATGATCTTCCAGCTGCTCGCCATGATGATGGCAAGTCGGGCCAGCGTCGCGTTCTCACGGTAGTTGGGGAAGTCGATCCCAAACCACACTTCAGCCAGGTGGTTCACGATGCCGGCGGTCGGGTCCAGGATCATGAAGAACAGGATCCCCGCCACGGCCGGCGAGATGGCATACGGCCAGACCAGCATGGTCCGGTAGGCGCCACCACCCCGGATGCCGCGGAAGGCGAGTACGGCTATCGCCAAGCCGGTGGTCATCCCGAAGACAACGATGCCGACCGAGATGATCATGGTCGTGACATAGACGGGGCGGTAGGCCACCGAGCCCCCGCCGCCGGGTGAGAACATCAGGTAGAGCGCCGCGAATACCGACAGGGCCGCGATGATCGAAGCGACCTCGGCCAGGGTGTGACCGAGCGTGCCCCTCTCGCTTCGTTTCAGCCAGAAGCGGGCTCCGAAGATCAACGCAAGGGAGATGAGTGGGTACGCCACGAGGGCAAAGGGGTTCGGGATCAGCAATTCGGTGAAGTTGGCGAAGCACACTTCGACTTGGCGCGGTGCCCCGAGGCGAGCCAGCTTGGTCGAGAGGGTGAACGTCTGTACGGCCGGCGTGTAGAGGAAGATGACGAGGATGATCAGTGTTGGGGCGAGCAGCGCCCAGGGAACCCACCATCCGAGCCTGAAGCCGCCGGTGCGGATCTCGCCGGCGAAGGCGGCATCTTCAGCCGTCTTCTTCTCGCCGCGCCGCAAGAAAGCCTTGGTGAGGACGAGGGCAAGCCAGGCGCCGCCGGCCATGAGGCCGTAGGCAAAGAGGTGGTCAACGCCGCTGGTCTCCGCGGCAAACCCGCACTGGTCCATCAATAGCGGGGTTACCGAGGCGCCGAGGGCCGCAGCGCCTGAGCCGATCGCCATCTGCGTCGACGAGCGGCCAAAGGCCTGCATCATGTAGAGCGCCCCACCAATCGCGGCGACGATGAGGCCGGCGATCAGCATCGGCTCAACCAGTCGAATCGTGTGGTGTGGCTCGGAATCATGGTTGACGTTGTATGGGGGCGGCGCAGCGCGCCGCCCCCATACCGGTATCAACTAGCTGCCAAACAGTTGCTCGTACTCAGTGAGCGACTTGTTGGCTTCCTCGTTGGCGGCTGCCAATCGGGTTGCCACGTCGACGTCGTTCACCAGGATGTCTTCGATGGCAATGGTGATGACATCGCGAATCCCGACGAAGTTGCCGAGCAGAGCGCCGAGTGAGGCCGGCGTGTTCTGGGCCGCGGCCAACTGGTCGGAGGCCACCTTGCTGTTCGGGCTCGCTTCGTACCAGCCCTCAGACTCGAGCAGAGCCTCCGCAGACTTCGTGATCGGGATGTAGCCGGTGATCTGGTGCCACTCGGCCGCGTTCTCCGGGTTCGAGAAGAAGTTCATGAACGCCAGGGCACCGTCCTGCTCCACCTCGTCCATCCCGTCGAGCATCCACAGCGTGGCGCCACCAATGAGGTTGCCCACGTAGGGGACGGCGTCGTTGCGCGGCATGAAGCTGGCTACGGCGTCAAACCCCGCTTCGGCGGCGTTTTCGGTGATGGTCGTCGTGTCCGAGCTCGAGAAGATGAGCATCGCTACTTCCTGCGCCTGGAATGCGGCTGAGGTGCCGTCCCAGTCGCGCTGCACACCCGTGTAGGTGTAGTAGCCGTTGTCGTCGAGACCCTTCCACCAGTTGATGTAGTCCTGCATCCCCTGGGACTCGAGGTAGACCTCGGTGGCCCGGCCGGAGCGGCCGTTGTCGGCATTGCCGAGCAATTCGCCAACCTGGCCGAGGCTTTGCTCGACGAACCACGAGTGGTTCGGCCAGGTGATGCACCCGGACGGTGCGTCGGGCAGCGCCATGATTGCGGCGCACGCCGTTTCGACCTCGGCCCACGTTGCGGGCGGCGTGGCGATACCGGCGGCATCGAGCATCGCCTGGTTGCTGAACATCACGGTGCTCGAGGTGTTCCACGGCATCGAGTAGAACGAGCCGTCAACGGTGTAGTAGTTGCGGGCGGCGTCGACGACATCGTCGAGCACGACCGGCTCACCGAGGATCTCGGTTCGGCCGGCAATGGCGTCGGTCACCGACTTGAAGATCGGTGATCCATCGGCGCTGACCGCGTCGAGTGCCTGGCGGGTTGCCGCCTCGAAGAAGTGGATGATGCCCGGTGGGTCCCCACTGTCGACCGCGAGGACGGCTGCGTCGAATGCGTCGTTGTAGCTGGCAAATGAGGTGACTTCGATGTTGTACTCAGGGTGCGCCGCGTTGAAGGCGGCAGCCTTTTCCTGAGTGAAGCCGAGCCTGGCTTCGTCCGAGAACGCTACCCAGAATCCGATAGTCGTTACGTCGCCGCTTGGTGCCGCGGTGGTGGTTTCCTCCCCGCCCCCTGAGGCAGCGGTCGTGGTGGTTTCTTCTCCGCCCCCTGAGGCAGCGGTCGTGGTGGTCTCGGTGCCCGAGTCGTCGTCATCGCCGCACGCGGCAACCACAAGTGCAAAGGCCACAATCAAGATGATGAATAGGTTTCTTCGTCGCACAACACGTCCCTTTCGTAGACGGCGAGGAGGGGATACGGACCCGGCGCCGGATCGGCCGCCTTTGGGGCTCTATTCCGTCCTCGAGGACTTCCCGCATCCTAGGGATCGGAAAGCCGAGGTGCGCTTCTGGCCGACAGCTGAGGCACAGGCGCGTGGTGACCGGCGTCGTACTATCCATCCCATGCACATGAACAGCGAACCCCTGGCGAGCGGGAACCTGGACGAGGTGATCGAGTTCGTCCGGTCGGCGAATCCGTTTGCGCAGAAGACGTGGGGGTGGGATACCGGGCGCTTCATGGACTGGCGGTGGGGCTCCAACACTCTGCGCGAGGAAGCCAGTCCCGGTTGGTTTGAGAGCAATTGCCGGATCTTTCGGGACGGACCCGACATCAGGGCAATTTCGGTCGCGGAGTATGGGCGGGATGGCGAGTGCATCATCGCTCGCGGCCAGGACTCCGAGGCCATCGGGCAGGTGCTCGGCTGGTTGCTGGAGCGTCACGCCGAGCGGGGAACCGGGCTTAGCTTCGAGTTCGCACGCGACGCGGAGTGGCTGCGGTCGGTCTTCGCTGCGGCGGGCTTCGCCGAAGAGCCGAACACCGGTCACGAGTTTGGGTTTGACCTGAGTCAACTATCGGAGCCCGCTCCGATCCCGAATGGATTCACGATCGAGTCGCTCAGCGACGACCGCGCTGAGGACTATGGAGGCATTGCCGAGTGCATCAAGCGGGCCTTCGATACCGACCACGACGTCGAAACGGTCTTGGGCAGTCTCGAGTCCAACCCGCTCTTCCGGCCCGAACTGAGCGTCTTCGCCCGCAGCCCAGGGGGACACATCGCGGCATATTGCCGGGGGACGGTGGATCCCGACAACGGTGTCGGCGGCATCGACCCGGTGTGTACCCACCCCGATTTCGGGCGGATGGGATTGGGCCGAGCCGTGGTGCAGGCCTGTCTCCAGACCCAGCGTGACCTTGGCGGTCGCTTCAGCTACATCGGCTCCGACAAGGAACCCGCTCCAGGGGCGTATCTCTATCGGTCGCTCGGTCCCTCGGACCGCATCGACTTCTGCAAGTGGGGATTGCCCGCGGCAAGCGTTGCGGTGGTCGCCAACGGCTGACTGCCCGGAACGGCGTCAGCCGGCGTGGGTGAGGGCGTCCACCAGTTCCGGCATCAGGGTGCCTGCCTTGCCCTCGAGCCGCACCGTCGCGCTGTGGTCCATCTCGGTCGGGCCCTCGTTCACGATCACAAAGGGTTCGCCTCGTTGTGCGACGTCCATGGGGATGAAGGCAGCCGGGTAGACCGACAGGGTGGTGCCGACGGCGATCACGGCATCGGCCGCGGCGGCCCACAAGGTGGCGCGGTTCATGTCGCGCTCGGGGAGTTGCTCGCCGAAGAGAACCGTGGTCGTCTTGAGGATGCCGCCACACGCCTCACATTTGGGATCCCGCTCGCCGTCGCGCCAACGCTGTTCGATGTCGGGGCGTTCTGGTCGAGAGTTGCATCGAACGCACATGATGCCGTGCACATTGCCGTGGAGTTCTGCCAGCGCCTCGCCGGGTAGCCCCGCCGCGGCGTGGAGGCCGTCGATGTTCTGGGTGACGCAGCCAATCATCCTGCCCCGGTTCCACAGCTTGGCGACGGCACGGTGGGCCGGATTCGGTTCGGCGCCGTGCAGGGTGGTGGCCGTGAAGCGTTTCTCCCACGAGTCACGCCGGAAATCGGGGTCGGCGAGGTAGCGCTGCAGTGTGAAGTCGGCAGGGTCGGTGGTCTTCCAGACCCCGCTCGGGCCGCGAAAGTCGGGGATGCCGGACTCGGTCGAGATCCCGGCTCCAGAGAAGATCAAGATATGGCTGCGGTCCCGCAACAAGGCGGCGGCTGCAGCGACGGTCCCGGTGCCATCCATCCCGCCACGCTATCAGCGAGAGGGTTTTGGCGGACATGGGCGACACAGGTGTCGCTGAGATCCGCCAGAACCCTCAGCGCCAGCTGCGGGGGGCGCAGGTCCAGTGCCCCCAGCCGCCGCCTTCGGAAACCAGCCAGGCAGCGGCCTCGATGTTGGCGGTGGGGTCGTAGGGGCCGCCAGCGGCATAGCTGGGGAGATCGAGTTGGCCGGCGGCATGGTCCCATGTGCCGCGGAGAAACTGGAAGAGGCCGGCAGCGCTCGAGCGCGGATTCTTGGCGTATGGGTCGCCGTGCGACTCGCACTCGAGGATCTGCATGGCGCGGTCGACCTCGTCCGGCGCGAAGTGTGTCGTCACCAGGCTGCGCCACCGGGCCACGTTGCCCGGCTGATCGTCGGTATAGGGACCGTTGACCTCGTGAAGTTCGGCGAGTGTCGCTTCGGCGCGATGGGTGGCGGCGGCGTCGACCATTTCCGCCGGTGCGGTGGTCGGGAAGGTCAAGGCCGTTGCCAATATGAGATGCATGAGGAGAGGCATGGGTCACTCCTTGAGTGGGGAACGGGGGCGCGCCGGCGCGATCACCTATCAGAGAAAGGAAAAGGGGAGCGCCGAGCAGCGAGCCGGGAGTATATGGGGGGACCGGGGCAACACGTGGCTTTCGGCGTACACCGGTCCGCCAGTGCCTCCTACAGCTTGCGGTGTTCTTCGCGCAGCGCCGGGTGGAGGCGGCGGACGTCGTCGGGGCTGAGGCGGGGGATCGTGGTGCGGACCAGGACATGTTGGCCGTCGTGCGTGACGAACCCGGCCCGGGTAAGGGTGGCGAGGTGGACGGGGCGGAGCAGGGAGCGGCCGCGTCGTGCGGCGGTGGCGAGCCTCAGCAGGTCGGCGACCGCTCCCGGACCGATCAGCGCCGTCCAGAAGCGCCGGACATAGGGGTCGTCGAGTGGGTAGTCGGCGCCGGTCCGGCAGGTCCAGACGACCGGCGTGATGTCGCTCCTGGATTGGGCGGTCCGGCGGTGCGGGTGCGGGAGGCCTTCGGCAGCGCCCGAGGTTGGCGCAGGATCCATCGCGATGGGAGGACGAACATCTTGACGGAGGCCCTCGGGCGCTGCCGAAATCTGTGCTTGTGTCATGGCTAAGTGATATCAAAAACAAAGGGTTGATATCAATAACCTCATTCAAAACCGCGAAACATTGTTTAACGATAGTGAACGGACCCTCGGGTCGGCGCCGCTCAGCCCTGGTGCCAGGGAACCGCCTCGCCGGTTTGGACGTCCCACAGGGCCTTGTAGATGCCGGGGGCGGCAATGAGTTCCTCGTGGGTGCCGGCCTGGCTGAGCCTGCCCCGGTCGAGCACGTAGATGCGATCCGCGTGGCGGATGGTGGAGAGTCGGTGGGCGATGACCACGGTGGTGCGGTCGATCGAGATGCGCTCGAGCGAACGCTGGATGGCGGCTTCGGTCTCGTTGTCGACCGCGGAGGTGGCTTCGTCGAGCACCAGTACCGGAGGATCGGAGAGCACGGCGCGGGCGATCGAAATGCGCTGGCGTTGCCCACCGGAGAGCTTCTGGCCGCGCTCGCCGACAATGGTCTCGTAACCCGCGGGGAGTTCGACGATGAACTCGGCCGCTTCGGCAACCTCAGCGGCCCGGCGCACCTCGTCGCGGCTTGCTCCGGGCTTGCCGTACGCGATGTTCTCGAAGACGGTCCCGTGGAAGAGGAACACATCCTGACCGACCAGCCCGATGGACCGC
The DNA here is from genome assembly GCA_963821095.1 of uncultured Acidimicrobiia bacterium. Classification (GTDB taxonomy): domain Bacteria; phylum Actinomycetota; class Acidimicrobiia; order Spongiisociales; family UBA5794; genus CAVPHV01. The sequence continues at coordinate 95,793 of CAWGCJ010000022.1, forward strand.
CGCAGGTCGGCGAGTTGGAGGTCACGCAGATCGTGATCGTCGAACAAGATGACCCCGTCATCGACGTCGTAGAAGCGGAGCAGGAGCTTCACCACGGTGGTCTTGCCCGATCCGGTGGCGCCGACGAAGGCGGTCGTCTTGCCGGCTTCGAGCTGGAGACTCAGATCGTGGATGACCGGGAAACCGGGTTCATAGGAGAAGGTCACCTGCTCGAACTCGATCCCCCCCTGGACCAGGTCGAGAGGGTGCGTTTGGGGCCCGTCGGAGATCTGTGGATCGGTATCGAGCACATTGAGGATTCGGTTCGTGGACGCCATGGCTCGTTGGTAGAGGTCCATCGTCTGACCGAGCCTGGTCAGCGGCCACAACAGGCGTTGGGTCAGAAAGACCAGCGTCACGTACACGGCGCCGTCCATCGTTCCGTCGATCGTCTGAAACCCACCCCACACCAGGGTGGCCATGAACCCGACCAAGATCGCGATCCGGATCAGCGGACTGAATGCCGACGACAGCTTGATCGCAGATCGGTTTGCTGCTCGATAGCGGTCGCTTTCGACCTCGATGCGCGCGACCTCCCGCTCCTCGGCGGTGAAGCTCTTGATCGTGGCCATGCCACCGATGTTGTTGGCGAGTTGGCTGTTGAGAATGCCGGCCTGATCTCGGACCAACGCGTAGCGCGGCTCGAGGCGGCGTTGGTAGCGGATGGATGTCCACATGATGATCGGCATCGGCAGGAACGCCACCCAGGCCACCTGTGGCGCCACGGTGAAGAAGAAGCCGCCGATGAGGAGCACTGTGGTGAACATCTGGATGATGTCATTGGCACCGTGGTCGAGGAACCGTTCCAGTTGGTTCACGTCGTCGTTGAGGACGGCCATGAGGTCGCCGCTGGGTCGGTTCTCGAAGAAGGCCATCTCGAGGTGCTGGACGTGGGCGTAGGTCTCGATTCGAAGCTCGTGCTGGATGTTCTGTGCCAGGTTGCGCCAATCCACGGCGGCGAGGTACTCGAAGAGCGATTCCAGCGCCCACACGATGAAGGTGACCACGGCCAGAATGACGAGTTGGGCCCTCGGGTCGGTCACGCCGAACCAGTCGGCGAGCAGCGAGTCCTCCTGCTCGACCACGACGTTGATCGCGACGCCGATGAGGAGCGGAGGTGCCAGGTCGAATGCCTTGTTGAGGAAGGACCATGCGGTGGCTCTGATGATTTGGGGGCGCTGCGGGCGGGCGTAGCGCCAGAGACGCACCAGGGGTGCTGTGGCTTTGGTCGTGGACATGGCGGCCGAGGCTAGTTGCGCTGCGGCCGCCAGCGACATCCGGTCAGGAATCTCCCTGTGGCAGAAATCCCTTGTGATTGTCGAACCGGCGCACGTAGATTCCACGTCATGGCGGCCGACCCGACTCCATTCCCGATGTTTCCACTTGGCAGCGTGCTGTTTCCAGGTGGAGTGCTTCCACTGCATGTCTTCGAGCCTCGCTATGTGGAGATGATCAACGACGTACTCGACGGCGACCAGCAGTTCGGCGTCGTGCTCATCGAACGGGGATCTGAGGTTGGCGGGGGAGACGTGCGGTTTGAGGTCGGCACCGTGGCTCGCCTGGCCCGCATCGGCGCCCTCGACGACAATCGTCTGTTTGTCGTCGCCGTCGGTGCCGGCCGCTTCCGGGTCTCCCGGTGGCTTTCCGATGAGCCCTATCCGCAGGCGGAAGTTGTCCCCCTCGATGACCCGACGGGAAACGGGAGTCTCGCCGAGCTCGTGGCCGAGAACCGCCAGCTGCTGCGCAGAGTGTTGGCGCTCGCCAGCGAACTGGGCAGCAGTGTGGGGGACGTCGATCCGGAATTGCCGGCAGATCCGGTTGCGGCAAGCTGGGAGTTGTGTGCCGCCGCCCCGGTTGAACAGCTCGATCGGCAGCGTCTGCTCGAGATCGACGATCCGGCGCAGCGCCTCACCACGTTGCACGAACTACTCGACGACACTGCCGCCACCCTCCAACTCCGTCTCGAGCGCGGCTGAGGTTCGGCTCGGGCGCGGCCGTCGCTACCCGTCGTCGGGCGGAGGTTCGGGCGGAGGTTCCTCGACGAGGACGCCGATGTAGACGGTGACCACCTGCTGGAACCCGACGACCTGGCCCGCCTGGGGATCTTGACCGACCACCTTGCCGACCTTGTCGGGATCGTCGGTTGGCCGGTTTGCCACCTGCCAACTCACGTTGAGCCCGGAATCGGCGTTGAAGTCCGCGATTCTGGCGTCGACCGAGCCGAGATCAAGGCCACGCAGGTCGATCATCACCGGTGGCTGGCCGCTCGAGATCAACACCGTAACGCGCGACCCCTGGCGAACGGTTGCTCCGCCGCGCGGGCTCTGCGAAAGCAAGGTGCCTTCCGGCTGCCTGGATGCCACCGGAACGAACGACGAGAACAGCCCCGCCTTGTGGATCAGATCGGCAGCCGAGCCCTTGCTCCTGCCGAGCACATCGGGAACCGTGGTGTTGGGGACCCGGTAGTACGCCGAGGTGCCCTCCGGCACTTCGGCGAAATCGATCTCGGGCAGATCGGCGACGACGAATTCCATGAACTGTTTCCAGATCGGCGCGGCCAACGTTCCGCCGTAGGCTCGGGAGTAGCCCTGGCTCTTCTGGGTGGCGTCGTTGAAAACGTTGAAGTTGACCATCTCGACCTGGGCGTCGGCGTAGCCGACCCACACTGCGGTTGTCAGCTGGGGGATGAACCCCATGAACCAGACGTCGCGGAAGTCCTGCGCGGTCCCGGTTTTTCCTGCCTGCGGCCGCCCGATCTGGGCTCGGGTCGCCGTACCGCCGGAGACAACTTTCTTGAGCGCTCCCACCGCAGCCGCGGTCAGCGCCGGGTCGAGGACCTGCTGCCGGTCGACCTCATGCTGGTAGACGACGTTGCCCTCTTTGTCCTCGATCCGCTCGATGAGGTAGCTGTCGACCTTCGCCCCGTAGTTGGCGATGGTCGAATAGGCCGATGCCATCTCGAGTGGGCTGACACTCTGGGTGCCGAGGGCGATGGAGAGCACCGGGTTGAGCGGCGATTCGATGCCGATCCGGTGCGCCATCTCGACGATGTTCTCCGGCCCAACTGCGTTGGACACCTGGGCGTACACCGTGTTGTAGGAGTTGTAGGTGGCCTGCTCGAGCGTGGCGAGGTCCTTGCTGCCTCCGGCGTTGCGCACATTCCAGACGTTCCCTCCGTCGGGGGCGCAGGGGTAGCCGCAATCGATGCGCTGCGGGCTCCTGGCGTCCCAATAGGTGCCGAGGGTGATCGGCCAACCGGCCTCGCTTCCCTTCTCGAGGGCGGTGAGCAGTGCGATCGGCTTGAACGCCGACCCTGCTTGGCGGCGACCCTCCGTGGCCAGGTCGTAGGGGCGCTGACCGGCTTCGATGTCGGTGCCGAACTCGATACCGCTGGCCATCACCCGTACCGCACCGGTGGCATTGTCGACCATGGCAATGGCCCCGGTCGGGCCGGTGTCGTCGCGGAACCACGACTTGAGGATGCGGTTGGCCTCTTGCTGCAGCGCGTAATCGACGGTTACCGTCACCTGCAGGCCGCCACCTCCGGCACACTCGGTGTCCTCGGCCGGACAGCCAAACAGTGACCGATAACGCTCGCTGTAGGTGTCGCCGAGTCCGTATGAGGGGTTGTTGAGGATCTCGTGGCGGGCGGCGATGATGACCTGCGGCGCCAGCTGCTCGAATTCCTCGTGAGGGATCGGCGCCAGCGGCTCCGCTTTGGCGTCCGTGGCTTCCTGGGCCGTGATGAAGCCGTTGTCTTCCATCTCATCGATCACCGAATTGCGACGGGAAATCACAGCGTCGGGGTTTTTCCGGATGTTGTAGATGGTGGGGTTCCGGATCGGGATCATGATGGTGGCGGCTTCGGAGATGGTGAGCTCGTCGAGCTCCTTGCCGAAGTACTCCTGCGATGCGGCCTTGACCCCGTAGGCGTTCTCACCGAAGAACTGGGCATTCATGTAGAACTCGAGGATCTGGTCTTTCGAATAGCGCCGTTCCAGCTCGGCGGCGATGGCCGCCTCGCAAATCTTGCGCTCGATCGTCCGTTCCTCGGTGAGGAAATTCTTCTTCACGATCTGTTGGGTGATCGTTGAACCACCCTGCAGGCCGCCGCCTTCGCTGCGGGCGTTCGCCATGGCGGCTCGGACGATGGCGCGGAAGTCGACACCTTCGTGCTCGTAGAACTTGCCGTCCTCGGTGGCGACGATCGCGTTGCGGACCAGTTCGGGAACCTCCTCGAAGGCAACCGGCTGGCTGTTGCGGGCGGTCAGCTTGCCGAGGAGTACGCCGTCGGAGGTCTGGACCTCGGAGAGGCTGCCGATGTCGGGCAGGTCAAGTGCAAGGTCCTCAACGTCGCACAGATACTGTTCCTCGAGGTCCAGCACCGTGCCGAACGCTGCGTTGGCCTCCATGAATCCGAACAATCCATAGAGGCTGGCGCCGAGCAGAGTGATCACGGCAAGCGTCGCCAGGGCCGGGATTCGCCGGCCGCGGCGTTCGCGCCGTTCTTCGAGGTGAATGCTGGGTTCCATTGTCTCTCCGCGATAAAGACGCTGTAGAGGCCGGGGTAGTTCCCGGAGGTACCATCGGATCGATCGGATCGGATGATAGAAAGCATCGGGAGCTACAGCGTGGACATTGAGGCGACGAGCGGATTTGAGATCCTGCCTGTGTACGGCCCGGACCTCCCTGAGGGCTGGGAAGCCGACCAACAACTGGGAGCTCCCGGCGAGTTCCCCTTCACCCGGGGTCCCTACCCCTCGATGTACCGGGGCCGGCTGTGGACGATGCGCCAGTACGCCGGGTTCGGGACCGCCGAGGCGACCAACGCTCGCTTCAAGGCGTTGCTCGATGCCGGCCAGACCGGACTATCGGTGGCGTTCGATCTGCCGACCCAGATGGGTCTTGACTCGGATGATCCAATGGCGGAGGGCGAGGTCGGGAAGGTTGGGGTGGCGATCGACTCGCTCGAGGACATGCGCCGGCTCTTCGCCGACCTTCCGCTCGCTGAGGTCACGACCTCGATGACGATCAACTCGACGGCGGCGGTGCTGCTGCTGCTCTATCAGCTGGTGGCGGAAGAGCAGGGGGTGGCGCCCGACTCGATCCGGGGCACCGTCCAGAACGACATTCTGAAGGAGTACATCGCCCGGGGCACCTACATCTACCCGGTGCGACCTTCGATGCGGCTGGTCACCGATCTGTTTGCGTACTGCGCAACGGAACTTCCCAATTGGAACACGATCTCGATCTCGGGCTATCACATTCGCGAGGCCGGTTCGACGGCAGCCCAGGAGGTGGCGTTCACCATCGCCAACGGGCTCGCCTACGTCGAGGCGGCGCGCGATGCCGGGCTCGACGTTGATGCGTTTGCGCCCCGCCTGTCGTTCTTCTGGAACGCCCACAACAACTTGTTCGAGGAAGTCGCCAAGTACCGGGCGGCCCGCCGGCTGTGGGCCCGGCTGATGAAGGACCGGGTTGGTGCCGCCAGCCCCGCTTCGTGGCGGATGCGATTCCACACCCAAACCGCGGGCTCGACCTTGACCGCCCAACAGCCGCTCAACAATGTGGTTCGCACCGCGTATCAGGCCCTGGCAGGTGTTCTCGGCGGTACGCAGTCTTTGCACACCAACTCATACGACGAGGCGCTTGGTCTGCCCACCGAGGCGTCGGCAACGGTGGCGTTGCGCACTCAGCAGATACTTGGGTACGAGTCGGGTGCGGCCGACACGGTCGATCCGCTGGCCGGGTCGTACTTCGTCGAGTCACTCACCGACCAGGTCGAGGCGGCAGCCGTTCAGCTGATCGCCCGCATCGACGAACTCGGCGGAGCTACCGCCGCCATCGAGGCAGGCTTCCAGCAAGATGAGATCGAAGATGCCGCCTACCGCACCGCTCGCAGAGTTGAAGCCGGCGACGAAGTCGTGGTTGGGGTGAACCGGTTTGTGGCCGAGGAGCCAGACCCGGCGCCGGCGCTGTTGCTCGACCCCGAACTCGAGCGGAGCCAGAAGGCAGCCGTGGCGGCCATGCGGGAAAGAAGGGACAACGTCGTGGTTGAGGCCGGCCTCGCCGCCGTGCGCACTGCGGCAAGTGGCGACGCCAACCTGCTGTACCCAATGAAGGCAGCTCTCGCCGCGGGCGCCACCGTCGGCGAAGTGAGTAACGTCCTGCGCGACGTCTTCGGGACTTTCTGATCGCGGAGGGCCTGGACCTTGCGCCCCCGACTCGCGCAGACGAGGCCTAACGCTTGGTCGCCACCACTCGGACGATGGGGACCCACACGATGGGGACGAGCCAGCGGATCTCCTGCAGCATCCGCTCGATCAAAGCGGGGCGACGGTAGGTGTCGCGGCCGCGTTCGTCGACCAGCCAGCGGTGTTTGATATCGAACACTGCCCGGCCCAGCTCGCGGATCCGTTCGGGTTCGACTTCGAGCTGTTCCCAGATCCCGAGGGGATACGTGAATGGCTCGATGTCGTCGACGACCTCCAGGGTGAAGCCGCTCCGGATGAATGAATCGACTAGCGCCGGGATACGAAGTCCGTAACCGGTGGTGCCGTAGCTCGACTCGCGTGGCGGCAGCCCCAGATACTTGACTAGCTCGGTGAGTCCGGCGAGACGCTGCGCCTCTTCGGTGAGGATCTCATGGACATCGCGGGGAGCACCGGCGGCCAGACCAACCAAACGCTCGAGCAGCGCCTCGCTGTCACGTTCGCTGTCGAGGGATGGGTAGTTCTGAAGCGGGAAGAACGCGTGGCTGGCGATGACGATCCGGCCCGCCGGGGCCAAGACCGGGCGGATTTGCGCGAGCATCACATCCACGTCGACCTCGCCATCCTCCCAGCGCGGGAACTGGAAGACCATCCGTGCGCAGAACAGGTCAACCGACGCGGGCTCGAACGACTCGGCGATATGCGAAGCCAACACCCCGGCACGCCATTCGACTCCGGCGATCTTGGCCGGATTGGCAAGTTCGGGTTCCGGCACGGTCGCAATCAGTCGCGCTGGGCCGAGCCCTGCCATGTAGCCGGACAGATCACCCAGACCCGCGGAGAAGTCAACCACCCGTTTGCCTGCAACCCAGCTGGGTTCGACGAAGTTCTCGGTGAGGTAGTAGACGAACGGTCGGACCAGGGGCCAGTGTCGTTCTCGCTCCCAAAGGGGTATGTCCATTGGGTGAGCGTATCGGGTCTCCGCGCCGAGCGGAGCCCCCTAGCGGACGACCATCAGGACGGCGCCGCTGGCGACGCTGTCGCCTGGTTGGATGCGGAGGTCGACGATTTCGCCGTCGACGGGGGCCTTGATCTCGTTCTCCATCTTCATGGCTTCGAGCACGCAAACCGGTTCGCCGGCTTCGACCGGGCTCCCGGCCGGCTTGTGCACCTTGACGATGGTGCCTTGCATCGGAGCGGTGATGACGCCGGCGCCGTCGCCGGTAGTGACCTGCTTGTCGAGCTTGGGCGGCCGGCGCCGCGGGGCGGCACGCTGTCCGCCGGAGGTCGGCGAGGCCATGACCGGCGCCCAGTAGCGCACGACGTAACGGCGGCCGCCGACCTCGACCGTCATCGACCGATCCTCGAGCTCTTCCTCTTCGGGAAGGGTCGGGGCGGTGGTCTGGGGGAGGTCTGAGAAATCGAGCTCGTTTTCGACGAACTTGGTGTGATGGGTCCCCGAGCGGAAGGTCTCCGTCTCGAGGATGCGAAGCTGCGCCGGAATCGTGGTCTCGACACCCTTGACGATGAAGGACTGGAGGGCGCGTCGTGCCCGGGCCAGCGCCTCGTCACGGTCTCGGCCCCACACGACGAGCTTGGCCACCATGTTGTCGTAGTACTGGCTGATCTGGGCGCCGGTGCGGACCCCCGAGTCGACTCGAACCCCGAACCCGGAGGGCTCCCTGTATTCGACAAGCGTGCCCGGCGACGGCAGGAAACCAATGCTGGGGTCTTCGGCGTTGATGCGGAACTCGATCGCATGGCCCCCGGTTGGTGGCCGGTCGGGGAACGACAGCTCCTCGCCGCGAGCGATACGCAGCTGCTCCTTGACCAGATCGATCCCGGTGACCATCTCGGTGATGGTGTGCTCGACCTGAATCCTGGTGTTCATCTCGAGGAAGTACAGGTCCCCGGATGAATCCAACAGGAATTCGACCGTCCCGGCGTTCACATAGTCGGCGGCCGCGGCAACGGCCAGCGCCGCGTCGTGAAGGGCGGACCGCTGCTCCTCTGAGAAGTTGACGGCCGGGGTTTCCTCGATCAGCTTCTGGTGGCGGCGCTGGATGGAGCAGTCGCGTTCTCCAGGAAGGCAGCGTTGCCGTGGGTGTCGACCATGATCTGGGCCTCGATGTGGCGAGCCTGGTCGAGGTAGCGCTCGATGTACACCTCGGGGTTGGCGAACCAGGCGTCGGCTTCGCGGGCGGCACTCTCGTATGCTCCGGCGAGCTCATCTGCGTGGCGGACCACCTTCAATCCGCGGCCGCCGCCTCCATGGGCCGCTTTGATGGCGATCGGGAAACCGTGCTCTTCAGCAAAGGCCTCTACTTCGTACAGCGAGGCGACCGGATCGAGTGTGCCGGGGACTCCTCGCACTCCTGCCTTGGTCACCGCTCGGCGCGATGCGATCTTGTCGCCCATCGTGGCGATGGCGGCTGGGGAGGGCCCGACCCAGATCAGGCCGGCGTCGATGACCCGGCGGGCAAATCCGGCGTTCTCGGCGAGGAACCCGTAGCCGGGGTGAACGGCGGCGGCTCCTGACTCAGCGGCAACCGCCATGATCCGGTCGACATTGAGGTACGACTCCGCCGCCGGTGCCGGGCCGATGTTCCATGCCTCGTCGGCCAACTCGACATGGAGGGAATCGCGATCGAGTTCCGAATAGACGGCGATCGTGCGCAAGCCCAGCTCGCGGGCGGCGCCGATGACGCGGACGGCAATCTCTCCGCGGTTGGCTACGAGAACGGAATCCACAGGCGTCATCCTACAGGGGGATGTTGCCGTGCTTCTTGGGCGGCATGCCCTCCCGCTTGGTGCGCAACATCTCGAGGGAGCGGATCAAGCGGTATCGCGTCTCTCGGGGTTCGATCACTTCGTCCACCAGGCCACGTTCTGCGGCCAGGTAGGGGTTGTTGAAGCGCCCTTCGTATTCGGCGATGAGGTCGGCCCGTCTGGCGTCGGGGTCATCGGCCGCGGCGATATCGCGCCGGTGGATCACGTTGACTGCACCCTGGGCGCCCATGACCGCGATCTCTGCCGTCGGCCAGGCGTAGACGATGTCGGCCCGCAGCGCGCGTGAGTTCATCACGACGTAGGCACCGCCGTACGCCTTGCGGGTGATGACGGTGAGCTTGGGAACGGTCGCTTCGGCGTAGGCATAGAGCAGCTTGGCGCCGTGGCGGATGATGCCGTTGTGCTCCTGATCGACGCCGGGGAGGAAACCGGGGACGTCGACGAAGCTGACGATGGGGATGTTGAAGGCGTCGCACACCCGGATGAACCGGGCGGCCTTCACCGAGGACTCGATGTTCAGGGTGCCGGCGAGAACCGCAGGTTGGTTTCCAATGATGCCGACCGAGTACCCGTCGAGCCGGGAGAACCCGACCACGATGTTGCCGGCGTATTCCTCGTGGACCTGATAGAACTCGCCGTCATCGACGACCATCTCGATGAGCTCGACCATGTCGTACGGCTGGTTCGGCGAATCGGGGATGATGGATGTGAGGCCTTCATCCATGCGATCGGAGCGATCCATCGGAGTGAAGTAGGGCGGCATCTCCATGTTGTTCTGCGGCAGGAACGAAAGCAGGAAGCGCACCTCTTCGAGCGCCGCTCGCCCGCTGGGAGACACGAAGTGAGTCACTCCGGATTGGGCGGCATGGGCGTGGGCCCCGCCGAGTTCCTCGAAGCTGACTTCCTCGCCCGTCACCGCTTTGATCACGTCGGGTCCGGTGATGAAGAGGTGGGAGGTTTCAGCGACCTGGTAGACGAAGTCGGTGATGGCCGGCGAGTACACCGCACCGCCGGCGCACGGACCCATGATGACCGAGATCTGCGGGATCACGCCCGAAGCGCGCACATTGCGTTCGAAGATGCGGCCGTAGCCATCGAGCGCAACGACACCTTCCTGGATGCGGGCGCCGCCCGAGTCCTTCAAGGCGACGACCGGGGCGCCGGTATCCATGGCGAGATCCATCACCTTGCAGATCTTGTCGGCGACAACCTCGCTGAGGCTGCCTCCGAAGTGGGTGAAGTCCTCGGCGAAGATGAAGACGGGCCGGCCGTCGACGGTGCCCCACCCGGTAACCACCGCGTCGCCGAGCGGACGCCGGCCCTCGATGCCGAACCCTGAAGCCTGGTGGCGGACAAAGGCGTCGATCTCGTTGAACGAGCCCTTGTCGAGCAGAACCTCAATTCGTTCTCGTGCCGTCAATTTGCCGAGGTCGTGCTGGCGATCGACGGCGCGCTGATTGTCCGGCTGCTCGGCTTCTCGCCGTAGCTGCCGGAGCCTATCGATCCGTGCGTCGGTGCTCACACCCTCCCCCGGTATCCTCGAAGCGTCACCCATCGAGCCACTATTCGACTCTCAGGACCACCAGATGGCTACACCTTACGCGATGCGACACCTCTCCGAGGTCGGGTCGACCCAGGACGAGGCGGCCCGATTGTTCCGTGGAATGCCAGATCCGGCTCTGTTGCTCTATGCCGACCGGCAGGTCGGGGGTCGGGGCCGCAGCGGCAGACAGTGGTGGGAGGCCGATCGCGCCATGTATGCGAGCCTGGCGATGCGGCCGGAATGGGAACCGGCGACGTGGCCGCAGCTGTCGCTTCTGGCGGGTATGGCGGCTCGAGACGCCGCACAACAGATCTTCGATGTGACCATCGATCTGAAGTGGCCGAACGACCTCGTGGTCGCTTCCGGGAAGGTTGGCGGCGTCCTGGCCGAGGCAGGCGGCGACACGATCGTCGTCGGTTGTGGCATGAACGTGTGGTGGCCGAATCCTCCGGCGGGGGCTGCCGCTCTGCATGCGGTGGATCCCGGCGCCGTGGTGGTGCGCAGCCTCGTCGTCGCGTGGGCCGACGGACTACTGAGGCGGATTGAGCGTGGTGCCGCGGACTGGGGCCGGGACGAGTATCGAGCCGCTTGTACCACCCTCGGTGAGGATGTCGTTTGGGACCCGGACGGTGCCGGGACCGCGGTTGACGTCGCCGCCGACGGCGGCCTTGTGGTGGAGACTCCCGGGGGGAGAATCGTCATCCACTCAGGCGAGGTGCGCCGGGTACGAGGCGCTACCGTAAGGCCGGATGATCAACCCGGCGGGGAAGGAGCGGCGGCGCCGTGAGTGTGCTCAAGGGTGAGGGAACCCACCCGATCTTGTTTGGGTCGACCAGCATCGTTGCCGGACCCGTCACGCATCGTGGCTACCTGGCGCGACCTGATCTCAGCGGGGAGTGGCCGACCGTCATCCTCGTTCCGTCCGAGTGGGGGATCACCTCATCGAGCAAGGACATCTGTCGGCGCCTAGCCCGCCTCGGACTGGCGGTGGTTGCCGCTGATCTCTATCACGGCAACGGTCCGAATCGGGCTGCCTCCCCCGAGGAGGCCGCCGCGGCGGCTGGGGCGATTCCTCCGGCCCGCGCTCAGGCCGACCTCGACGGGGTGGTCGGCTTCATCACGAACTCAGCCGGGTTCTGGTCCAGCGCCGAACGTGGGTTTGGCATCGTTGGTCTTGGCCTCGGCGGGACCCCCGCGACGGCGGCAGCAATCCGCCATGATGCGGCCGCGCTGGCCCTCGTTGCGGCTCCACTCCTGGAGGCCGACGGATCGGGCATCGTCGATGTGCTGGCCGACCTGACCTGCCCGCTGCTGGGCCTCTACGGCAAGGCGGAGGATGCCGTGTCGATTGCGGACATCATGGAGGCACGAGCCACCGCGCCGCAGGCCGAATGGGTGCTCTACGAAGACGCCGGAGACGGCTTCATGGACGACTCCCTCCCCGGCTTCGACCTTGGAGCGCATCGGGACACGATCGATCGACTCTTCACATTCTTTGCGAAGCAATTGCCTGCAGCTGGGTAGTTGACCTGCCGTTCGCTTGGTCTGCTTCAGCGGCCGCCGGTTGACTTGCGCCGGGCCTCGATGCGGCGCCGCACCTTCTTGGCCGACTTGCGAGCCCGCATCGACTCGGCCACATCGGTCTGACGGATCTTGCGCATCACGCTGGTGCTGCGGACCTTCTGACCCAGGGTCGGACCACGTTGTTCTGGCGTAGCGGCCTTCTTGGCGGCCTTCTGCGGCTTCTTGACGGCGCGGCGCTGTCCGATGGACGTCTTGGCCTGCTTCGCCTTGGTCCGTGAAGCCGTCTTGGTGTCGTCCGGTGGAGGTGGTGGTGGCGGCGGTGGCGGTGGCGGTGGCGGTGGCGGTGCAGCCATCGGCACGGGGGCGGTCTCCTCGACGACGGCGGCTGCTGAGGTCGTGTCGAGGGTCGCCTCGGAGGCGGGATCCGTCTCGGGCTCTGCGCGCGGCGTTTCCTCGATGGTCGTCGCGGCCGCGGCCGCGGCAGCAGCCGTGATCACGTTGGGTGGCGCCTTGATCTCGGCGTTGGGGGCGGGCGCGGTTTGAACGGTAGAGGTCGGAGCCGGTGCAGCTTGTGCGGTTGGAGCGGGGCCGGCTTGAGCGGTGGGTGCCGGGCCGGCCTGAGCGGTCGGTGGCACGGCTGGGGTCGGCTTCGCCGACGGCGCGGGGCCGGCTTGAGCGCTGGGTGCCGGGCCGGTCTGAGCCTTTGGGGCCGGGGCAGCCTTGGCGGCGGGTGCCGGGGAGACCTTTGGTCCGGCCGCAACGGCCGTTGCCGAAGCTGCGACGGCGGCCGTCTTGCGGTCCACCCGTGACTTGCGACCCGACTTGGTCTTGCGGGCGGTGCGCTTCTTGACGCTCTGTTTGCTCACTCGGGACGCTCCGGCGGCGGTGGTGCGAGCCGGCTTCGTCTTCTTGCCGGATCCTCCCTGACGGCGGCGGCGGCCGGCCACCACTGCAGTCCCGGAGGGATCGCGGACCACAAACGCTGCCAACAGCGCAAGTAGTGCGGCGGCGCCGATCCCGATGAGAAGGAACGTTGGGAGGTTGCTGCCGCCATCATCGCTGACGGGAGCGAGAGCAACCGCTCTGGTTGTCGTGGTCTCGGCGACGGTGGTTGAGGTCGCGTCCGCGGCCGGGGCCGCCGTGGTCGTCGGCGGCTCGGTCGTGGTCGTGGTGGTCGGCGCGGTCGTTGTCGGCGCGTTCGGCGGTGAGACGATCCACGTCGGTGGGGGGCCAACCAGTGTGGTTGTCGTGGTCGAGGTCGTGGTGGAGGTTGTCGATGTCGTGGTTGTCGGGGCCCGGGTGGTGGTCGTGGTCGGCGCCCGCGTCGTGGTGGTTGTCGGGGCCGCGGTCGTGGTGGTCGTCGATGTGGTCGTGGTGGTTGGGGCGCTGACCGTCACGCTGCATGAGCCGCTCTGGCCCGGAACTTGACCATTGCCGTCGTACGCCGCCACGGAGATGCTGCCGCTGCCGTTGGCATTGGATATCGAAATGGAGAAGCCGAACGACCCCGGACCGGCGGCGACGTTGTTGCTTCCAGACGCCGAGAAATCCCCGCTGGCCGTCCAGGAGATGGCCCAGCCTGCTGGCGGATCACTGTCATTGTTGCCGCTGACGGAAACGGTGCCTCCGCCGCCCGGAGCCACCGTGATGCCGCTGCAGCCGACGCTGGCCCATGCGGGGGCCGTCGAAACGCCCAAAACGGTCACGGACGCCAGGAACATGGCGAGCGCGGCGGCAGCCAGCATGAGCCCCGGCGCGGGGCGGCGATTGACCCTCGAGATACTCAACGTCTCACCTGATCGACTTTGTGGCGGTCTATAGCTTATTACCGGCGCAGGAATCTGCTGGCATAAGTGATTTTTTCTGCGCCCAATCCGGATATTCGCGAGGAATTGCCAGGATCAGGAATGGGGGCGCAGCGCCACCGTCCACATCGTGGCCTTGGCATTGGAGCTCGAGGCGGTGGCCGTTTTGCCTCCGTAGGTTCCGGGGCTGTGGGGCACACCCGGATCGCTGAGGATCGAAGTGACTCGGCCGCTTCCGACCGTATATGTCTCGGCGCGGAGTATCTCTCCGGCGGGCAGCGTCCAGTCCGCAGTCGAAGAGGTCTTGTCCGCCCAATACGAAACGATCCAAGCACCGTTGCGGGTCGTGTTCAGCTGGGGTGTCGTATGGCCGGCCCGCTTGGCGGTTTCCGGCGCTGAGCTGATCAGGTGGATCGGGTTGGTTGCGTGGGTGCCGGCGTACGCGGCGATCATCAGCGTCCCCTTCTGCCTTGCTCCCAGCGCTACAGTCAGCGAGGTGCCGGCGTCGCCGGCGGCGGCGACCTTGACCCAGGCCACCGTTTGCATCGTGTCGGACGAGACTTCGTCGAGCCGATCCCATCCGGTCACACCGCTCGGGTTGCTCACCGAAACGGTTTCCGAGTTGGTCGAGAAGAACAGCAGCAGGCTATCTCCCGCTTGAACGCCGGCAGGCACGTCGACCTTGTGGTTGACGGCATTGCCTGCAGCGCTCTCACTCCCCACGAAAGTGATCGCTGCGGTGTTTGGGTCGGTCACGCCAACGTTCTGGACGCTGCGGTCGGTTGCGCCGTCGTTGTCGGTGACGGTCAGCGTGACGGGGTATGTCCCGTAGGCGGCGTAGGCGTGATTGCGGGTGGCGCCGCTCGCGGTCGTTCCGTCGCCGAACTGCCAGCGATAGGTGACAATCGAACCGTCGGGATCGAACGAACCAGTTGCGTTGAAGCTGCACGTCAGGTCGTTGCAGGATGAACTGAACGCTGCGGTGGGTCGCTGATTGGTGGTGCCGGTCATTGGTTCGAGCGCCACCGTGACCATGGTGGCCTTGTTGTTCGAACTGTTGGCCGTCGCCGTCTTCGAACCGTAGGTGCCCGCAGGGTGGGAGAGTCCGGTGTCGGTCAGGAGCACAGAGATGCGGCCGTTCCCGCTCCCGATTGCCTCGCGCCGGACCTTCTCGCCACCCGGTGGAGTCCAGTTGGTTGTGCTCGAAGTCTTGTCCGCCCAGTACGACACGATCCACGATCCGTCGATCGATGTCACGACGTTGGGTGTGGTGTGGGCGGCCTGCTTGATGGTCTCGGGGACCGCCGTCCAGGTGGCTACCGGGCTGTTGGGATCGGTGCCGGTGTAGGCCATCAGCGAGATGCTGGCCTTCTTCGTGGAACCGAGGTTGACGGTCAGTCTCGAGCCTGCGTCACCCGGATCGGCCGCCTTGGTCCACACCACGGTTTGCATGCTCTCATCGACCACCGTGCCGAGCCTGGTCCAGCCGGTGACACCGACCGGGTTGCTCACCGTTTCGGCGGAGTCGTTGACGGTGGCGATGAGGATGAGCCCGTCGTAGGGACTCACCCCTGCGGGAACCGTGACATTGAACGATGACGCATTCTTGGAGGCCCCGGCCTTGCCGACGAACGCGATGCCGTTGCCGGCCGCAGACGCCTCGACGGTTTTGGTGGCGGTGTCGGTCGCTCCGTTGTTGTCGGTCACGGTGAGGGTCACGGAATAGGTGCCGGCGCTCGAGTAGGTATGGGTCGGGGTTCTTCCGCTACCTGTGGTTCCGTCTCCGAAGTTCCAGCTTCTCGAGGCGATGGAACCGTCGGGATCGACCGACCCCGAGGCATCAAACTGGCAGGTCAATGCGGCGCACCCGGATGTGAAGCTCGCAGTGGGCGCCAGGTTCTGGCCGTTGGTGAATACGGCGAAGTGTTTCTGGGTCCTGCCTCCGATCGCTGAGAAGTCGCCTCCGGCATAAAGGCGGTCGGTATAGGTCAGCGCCCAGACTCCCCATCCGCTGTTGGCCCCAGGGTTCCAGCTCTTCAGCGTCCCGGAGGTGGGGTGGAAAGCGGCGATGCGCTGACGTGATTGGCCTTCGATCTTGACGAAGTGCCCCCCGTAGTAGATGGCGTCGGCGGAGACTGCGACGGCCTGGAAGTCGCCATCGCTCGAGTGATTCCAGATCACGGCACCGGTCCCGGTGTCGTATGCCGTTGCCAGGTTGCCGCCGGCGACCTGGGGACCGCCGATGGCCGCATACAGGATCGAACCGTCGGCCGACAGTGCGGCATCGAGCACCTTGTGCGGTGGTGCCGGGTTCCACCCGAGGGCGTTCCCGCCGCCGGTGCTGACTGCCCCCAGGCGGGGTCGAGGGGTGCCGCCGAGTGTGGTGAAGTTGCCGCCGACGAACAGCTTGGCCCCGTCGGCGGACAGCGCCGACGTGAGGACGGCGCCGTTGGCACCGGGATTCCAGGTCGGGTCGACCACTCCGGTGGCGGCGTCGACGGCGGCGAGACGTGCTCGCGCCATGTTGCCGGCAGTGGTGAAGAAGCCTCCGATGTAGACGGTGTCGGCGGTGGCTTGGATCGTTGCAACCTGGGCCGAGGCCTTCGGGTTCCAGCCGCTGATGGCCTCTCCGCTGTCGGGGTCGAGTTTGGCAATACGTGACCGCCAGGTTGGTCCAACCTTGGTGAATACGCCACCGACGTAGACGGCGGATCCGTCGGGGGCGACGTCGATCGAGTAGGCGACTCCGTTGAGATTGGGGTTCCAGGAGGTGTCGACCTGGCCCGTGGCCTTGTTGATCGCCGCGGCGAAGTTGCGGGTCTGCCCGCCCACCTTGCTGAAATCACCGACGAGGTAGATCAGGCCGTTGGCTTCGGCGATATCGTTGACCCGGCCCACCGGGCCCACTCCGTGGTCGGGGGCGTCGGTGCTGATCGGAGTGCTTTCGACTAGTGCCTGCGCGGCCGGTACCGGGATCAAGACGGCCGTCAGCAGTGCAAGCACGACAAGACGAGCCTTGGAATGGCGCGGTGTGGCTCGCCCGCCGCCGCGGCGAAGAAGTGTCACGATTCGATTCCCCCTGGGCCCTACTGATCCCTACGTGTCGAGATGCTAACGCCGATCGGAAGGTACACAAGGTGCCGTTTGGAGTGCCCCATAATCACTAGTTAGGCGCTGCGACCAGTTGCCGAAGCGCCGTGCGTACGTCGTCGTGGCGTCCCTCTCGGAGTTGGTCCGTGCCGTAGTCGGCGTTCTCGGCGTAGCGCAAGAACAACTCGCTGAGGTAGAGCAGGCCGATGGAGATCCGGTGAGCCGCAGGGACGCCGAGCGCGGCGAGGACATCGGAGCTGCGGTCGAGGGCGAGGCCGATCGCCTCCTCGGCGGGGGCGCCCTCGCGCAGCCACGCCGACTGGAAGAAGTAGTGGACGGCGTCGAAACCAAGCGGCACCGGGCCACCGGCTCGCTCCCAATCCCACACGAGCAAGCTGGCCGCCGCGGGCACCATGTTCCAGGGAGTCCAGTCGCCGTGCCATCCGCCAAACCGCATCGGGGTGTCCCCGTCGACCCAGCGGGCCTTTTCCAGCGCCCGCGTGAGGAGTGCGGCATCGTCGCTCGACCGCAACGCGATGCGTTCGCCGAGTTGGATCGCATACGGACTCGCCGCGAGCCGCTGATCCGGAGCGGTGACGAGCGTGGCCACCTGACCGACCTCATAGGGCGTCGGGACGCGACGGACGTTGGCCTCGGGAGGCTGGGTCAGCGGCGACAGCACAAGAATGTCGAGGTCGCGCCAGGCCCCAAGGTGCAGCACCCGCGGGGCCTCGACGTCTGGCATTGCGGCCCGATCGACTAGTTCGAGGTTGGCAGCCTCACGAGCGACGAGGTGTCTAGTCAGGCCATTCCAGCCCACCTTGGCAAACCCGATGGTCGTGCCATCGGGTTTGAACAACTCGATGACGGGCTTGCGGTTCGGGCGAGGTGGGCCGACTGTCACCGCCAATTACCGTCTCGCCGACACCGAGTGCCGCCCGGAGGTAGTCCTCGAGCGACGGTGTGCTCCCTTGCTGGGGCGAGGTCCACCGAGTGCGCAAGACGGGCTGCATCAATCCCAGCCGGAGACTGTGGCCACCGAGGCGCCGCACCAGACCGGAGGCTGCCCCGATGTCTCCCGACATGCGGTTGATCGCTGCCGCGGCGGCTCGAGTTGAGTCGAGCGGCACGATCAGCTTGGGTCGGCCTCCTCGGCTGAGGACCGCATACCGGGGTCCCGATTGCGATCCGGCGGCGACTGCCTCCGGCCACAACATAGACATCAGCCAGCCGAGGTCCGGCGATGGTGAGGTGGTGTCAGGTGTTGGCACGCTGCGCTGCCGTGATCAGCCGGACCATCCGAAGTCCTCGCCGACGAAGTCATAGAGGAGCTTGTTCGGCTCGCGGAAGCGGTCCTCGAGCATGCCGCGGGCTCGATCGGAAAACGGGCTCACGTAAACGTTGGCGTTCTGGGCGGCGAACCCTGCCGGCGTGAACTCGGGGAGGCCCAGAAACCTCAGGACCCGGTGGTAGGTGGCGGCCGGGTCGCCGAACATCTGCTCGCTGCTGACGACGAGGAGCCGGTCTTCCCCAACAAGATTGGTCAGGTGCCTGACCTGTGGGAGATACTCACCCCGCGCCATGTACGAATGGTGTCGCAGGCTGAAGCTGTCATAGAACGGATCGGCCACCATTCGTTCTGTCTCGCCGGCGAGCCGCCCATCTTCCGCTTCGAGCGCGGCTTCAAAGTCGAGGGTCTCGTAGCCGCGTCGACTCTCGTGGAGATACTGCGAGTACGCCCGGTTGATGGGATCGCGTAGCAGAACCACGATGTTCACACCCGGCAGATCGGTGGCGATTCGAGCAGGGGCCAGTGGATGGAACATGTAGTAGGGGCTCGATTCCCCGGTGAGGACGGTCCCCCCAACCCGGTCGGCCATCGCGGCGAGGGAGCGGCGAGTGGGAAAGTGGGACCGGTACCAATCGAGACCGCGGTGATAGTCGTTGGTGTCGAAATAGTGGACGCCCTTCATTACCCCGGCGGGGGTCACCTGAGGATGTTCGATGAGGTAGCGCTGTAGCGAGGTGGTCCCACAGCGTTGACCTCCGGCGATGAGATAGTCCGGCAGCACTCGCCACTGGGCCGTCGGACGGGCCGCGGCTCGTTTGGAGCGGGCGACGGCGCGCCACAGTTGGTTGCGTGTGGACCGAGGGACCCTTCCTACCAATCCCTCGAGCACTCCACCTTTGATCATTCCTGACCCCTCGGTAGGTTCGGCGATTGATCATATCCCTGTTGGTCCGCAGGGGGAACCCCATCGATGAGGGGTGTCGCCAGGAGACACCGGCGAGATTCGCATCGATATGCACACGTGACTATGTTGCCCCGCCAAGTCGTCGGTTTGGATAGGGCGTTCAGTCGACGGCACTTCCTCGGGTGTGTGTGCCTCTTGGCTCTGAGAGAGGAACAACCGACGTGGCGGAGGGTCGCTTCCGCCGGACCCTTGCCGGGGTACTGGCGGTCCCACTACTCATATCACTGGTTGTCGTGCTGCCCGGCCCCAAGGCCGATGGTGCCGGCACCAATCCTGTCGTGCCCGAATACGGTGCCCTGCTTGGGGCGTACGGCAAGCCCAAGGACGGTGACTGGACCAAAGCCGGTGTCCAACGCCGCTTCAACAAGCTCGAATCGCTGGCGGGCCGCTCATTTGACATCGGCCACTACTACTACGGCTTCACGGCGACCTTTCCCAGTTGGCGGGAGCGGTGGCATCGCGACAATGACCGCGTGCCGCTCGTCTCTTGGGACGCCAAAACCTCGACACAGGTGACGGCAGGCCAGCACGACGCAACGATCCGCGCCCGGGCCGACAATGTGAAAGCTCACCAGGATCCCGTGCTGATTCGCTACGGCTGGGAGATGGCCGAGGGTGTCAACCATGCCGCCGCCGGGAGCGCCACCGAGTTCAAGGCGGCCTGGAAACACATCGTGTCCATCTTCCGCAGCCGCGGGGCGAACAACGCCCAGTTTGTGTGGTGCCCGACAGCGTGGTCGTTCCACTCCGGCGGCGCCCAGCAGTACTACCCGGGCGATGAGTGGGTCGATTGGATTTGCGCCGACGGCTACAACTGGGCGCCGCGCAAGGCCGGCGACCCGTGGCGTGAGTTTGGAGAAATCTTCGACGCCTTCTACTCCTGGGGGGCGCCGCGCAACAAGCCCCTCATGGTCGCCGAATTTGGCGTCCAAGAAGGGACGGCGGGGCGCAAAGCCGACTGGTTCCGTGCGGTGCCCCAGACGTTGCAGAACGAATACCCCGACATCAAGGCAATCGTGTACTTCGACTCGGACAACCCCTATCCGTGGTGGATGGACACGTCGTCATCTTCGGTTGTCGGATTCAAGGACATGGCACTCGACCCCTACCTCAACGACGGGTTGACCTTCCAGAGCGGTTTCGACCGCGGCTTCGCGGATTTCCCCAAGAAGAAGAACGTCACGATCGACAACGGTCAGGGTGACGACAGCGGTTCGCCAAGTGCGATGGCGCGCGCCGCCGGGACTGCTGCCTACCTCCAGGGCAACTTCGGCGGTGCCTACGACGCAATGTGCGTGGCAACTTCGGTGAAGCTCTCGGCGGCGTCCACCAACGCCACCCTGATGAGGTTGCAGAACAGCAACGTTCGCCCGATCGGGCGCCTCTTCGTGAAACCAG
This sequence comes from uncultured Acidimicrobiia bacterium, assembly GCA_963821095.1. Taxonomy (GTDB): domain Bacteria; phylum Actinomycetota; class Acidimicrobiia; order Spongiisociales; family UBA5794; genus CAVPHV01. The sequence continues at coordinate 116,449 of CAWGCJ010000022.1, forward strand.
GAACCCGAGAGCTTTGGGTCCGCACCGATATGACGGGCAAGAAGCGCGCCACGGGTGTCACCCTCTCGCTGAACCGGTGGTACGACATCGAGTTCTGCGGCAGCGTTGGGCCCGACGGCAGCTGGCAGGTGTACGTCGATGGATCCCAGGCGCTCGACTGGCAGGTTGCCAACGGGGGATGGCTGATCAGACAGTTCCGGCTCGGCCAGAGCGGGGCCGGATCATTTGTCGTGCGATATGACGATGTGGCTGCCCAGATCCCCTAAGGAGACTGCAATCGAAGCTCGGATCTCTATCCGTCTGATGGCCGCGACGGCATTGTCGGTCGGTCTTGGCGCGTGCGCGGCTCAGGTACCGATTGCGCTCGATGCTGCCGGCTCGGCTGTAGGCGCTCCGGAAGCCCCCGTCGCAACGATGCCTGAGACGGCGTTGCCTTCGACGACGACCGCCGTGCCGGCGGCGACAACCTCGTCCGCGGCAGCACCGGCGACGACCGCTCCAACGACCACCACCATCGCCCCCAGCACCACCGTGCTGCCAACGAGCACCACATTGATTTCGACATCCACTACGCTGCCGCCCGCGCCGGAATCATTCGGCGACGGCACGCACATCGTTGGTGCTGATATTCAGGCCGGCCGGTACGAAACGCTCGAGCCTGAGGATGGCTGCTCATGGCAGCGACTCAGCGGGCTTTCCGGCGAATACCGGGACGTTCTAGCCGATGGCAACCCCCAATACCGCACGATCATCGACGTATTGGTCGACGATATGGCGGTCGTCACTTCGGGGTGCGGAACGTGGACCGGCTTCCAGCCTTTTGACGATCCGCTCACCGAGTTTGGGCCGGGGACATGGGCGATCGGCGAGCAAATCTTGCCCGGAACGTACTCAGCGCCTGGTGGCGCAGGGTGCTTCTGGGCCACCGTGACCGGATTTGACGGTAGTCAGACCTCGATCAGCGCAATTGCGCGACCGGAGTCCGGCGCCGTGGTGGTCACGCTCACAACAGACAACACGGGATTCGTGTCCGACAACTGCGGGAACTTCTCGCAAACCGGATGATTGGAGGCCCAAGTGATCATTTTGAGAATGTGCTCAAGCTGATCGCGGGGCCTCCGATGGACCCCACAATTGACCAATCGGAACGCACGTCGGGCGGGGGCCACGACGCAGTAACGGCTGACGTTCCGCGAAGGGGAACCTGTAGGAGGTCTCTCAATATGCGTAGGCACCGATGGAGTGCGGTGACCAGCTGGTGGTCGCCGTGGAAGGCAGCTCTGCTGGCACTGCTCCTGATGTTCGGCCTTGCGTCTCTCCTCGCACCACAAGCTGAGGCGAGCGGCAGTTCCGTCGCTCCCGAAGATGGTGCGTTGCTGGGGATGTACGGCAAACCCAAGGACGGTGACTGGACCAAAGCTGGCGTCCAGCGCCGCTTCAATCATCTCGAGTCGCTGGCAGGCCGAACGTTTGACATCGGCCACTACTACTACCAGTTCACCGCAGCGTTCCCATCGTGGCGGGAGAGCTGGCACCGCGACAACGGTCGGGTGGGCTACATCTCTTGGGACGCCAAGCCATCCGCTCAGATCAGGAACGGACAGCACGATGGCACGATCCGGGCCGCGGCCGACAGGGTCAAGGCATTCGGCGACCCGCTGCTGATCCGCTACGCCTGGGAGATGGCAGAAGGCGTCAATCATGCCGACGCCGGCACTCCCGACGACTTCAAGGCCGCTTGGCGACGCATCGTCAACACCTTCCGAGATCGTGGCGCTAGCAACGCCGAGTTCGTGTGGTGTCCGACGGCGTGGGCGTTCCACACCGGCGGGGCGCAGCAGTACTACCCGGGCGACGACTACGTCGACTGGATCTGCGCCGACGGCTACAACTGGGCTCCCGGCAAGAAGGGTGACTCCTGGCGCGAGTTTGGAGAGATCTTCGATGCCTTCTACTCGTGGGCCGCGCCGAAGAACAAGCCCTTGATGATCGGCGAGTTTGGGGTCCAGGAAGGTACCTCGGGGCGGAAAGCGGAGTGGTTCCGCAAGATCCCATCGACGCTGAAGAACGAGTACCCGAAAATCAAAGCCATTGTGTACTTCGATTCCGACAACCCGTACAACTGGTGGTTGGACACGACATCGTCCTCGGTAGCGGGGTTCAAGGACATGGCCAAGTCGGCGTACATGAATGTCGGACCCGGCGGCGGTTCCTCGCCACCCGCTCCGACGACGACAACGACGACCACAACTCCGCCACCGCCACCACCACCGCCGGTGCCCCCCGGCACGGACGGCATCAAGTGGCGCGGCCTCGATACGGCGTATGCCAATGAGCCGACTCACCAAGTCGAGATTCCCGGTTGGGTCAAGCCCGGCGACATGATGTTGCTGCTGTTGTCGATGAACGACGAGGACATCGCAATCAACAACCCGTCCGGCTGGGCCACCATCGATACCCGTTCCGACGAGTCTATGAAGACACGAGCGTGGTACCGGGTGGCGAGATCCGGAGATGCCGGCTCAACTGTGAAGGTCAAGCTAGGCACCCGTCGCAAGGCAACCCTGACCGTTGCTGCCTACTCGGGAGTCGACACGACCGACCCGTTGGTGGCGTTCAAGGCCAGGATCGAGGACAAGGTCCGTGCGAAGCACATGACCCCTGCCCTCGCTACCGGGGTTGACGGGGCCTGGGCCGTTTCGTACTTCACCGACAAGACGTCGGGCACTACTAATTGGCAGGCGCCCGGAAGCCAGCGGGTAAGGATCAAGACGATCGGATCGGGGTTGGGTCGGATCACGTCGATGCTGACGGATTCGAACGGTCCACTGAACCGTCGTGATCCAGCCGGCGAAGTAGCGGCCGTTGCCAACAGTGCGAACAGCAAAGCGACCATGTGGACCTTTGTGCTGCGTCCGGCTCGCTGACAATCGGATTCACTCACCCAGGAAGATGCCCGGCCCAACGGCCGGGCATCTTCACGTTGGGTCCCCGGATGGTTCCGCCGGTTTTGCGGTCCGCCTTCTCGTGGGCCGGAACGAGCGCCACGCCAAGGGCAGGTCGAGTTCGTCGCCGTAGCGGCGGAGGAACACTACGTAGATCCCGCCGGAGATCACGGCGTACGCCACAAACGTCGGCCACGTCGTCCCGCCAACGGCGCGTGCCGTCAGCCCGACACCTCCAAAGATGAGAGCGGAGGCCACGGAGGCGTGGCGGGCCCCCGGGCCCCATGGGAAGAACCGCAGGTAGCGACCCACCTGGAACAGGGGGAGAGCGTTGGCGATGACACGGCTCGCCGCCCAGGCCAGGGCGGCGCCTTCGATCCCAAACTGCGGGATGAGGATGAGGTTGAGGACCACGTTCGATGTGAGGGTGACGGCGGTGTTGCCCAGGCTCCATGTGCTTTTTCCTGCCATCAGAAGGAGCATGTCGACGGGCCCTGCCGCCGAGCCGATCATGGCCGATCCGGCCAGGATGACGACGACGGTGGAGCCCTCCGCGAATTCCGGTCCGAAGATGCCGAGGAGGAGCGGAGCAAAGATTGCGATGGCGAGATACTGGGGCCACGTGATCGCCACAAGCCACCCGGTGGCGGTTTGATAGACGGTGCTCGTGCGCTGGTGGTGACCTTCGGCGAGCAAGCTCGAGAACATCGGCTGGGCTACCTGCCCAATCGAAGCAGCAACAAACAGTCCAAGTTGGATGAGCCGCGTGGCCACGGCGTAGATGCCGGCATCGCGCGGCGACATGATGGCCCCGACGATGACGATATCGATCCACTGCACTCCAATCCGGAAGATGGCGGCAAGCGAACGTGGCAGGGTGAACGACCAGAAATCCTTCGCAATACGGCCCAGCGATCTGAGTGACGCAGCGCCACTGCCATGGCCGTGAAGCCACCGGCGGCGAAGCACTTCGAGCCAGACGAGTCCGGCGCCGAGCCCGATGACATACGGGGATGCCCAGGCCAGGGCGGTCAGCGAAGCACCCACACCTGCGGTGATGGCGACCCACACGAGAATGGGCTGGGACCCTGCCCGGCCGAATCGATCGATGACCGCGGTCGGCACCATCGTCGCAAAGCCGCGAGTTGTGCCCAGCACGGCGAGGTACAGCGAGGCGAAGGGGACGATCGGCGCCAGGATCCGCAGATAGTCGGCGATGATTGCCTCGGACTCGCCCCCGCCGAATGTTCCGGCAAGGGTGTCGGCACCGAACCAGACGGCGACACCGAACACCACACCGAGCGCGGCGACGGGAATGAGCCCAACTCCAAAGATCGGGCGCAACTCCGCTGATCGATTCAGGCTCAAGGCCCGCGAGGTCTCGCGGATCAGGCCGGTATCGCTGCCGAGGGTGCCGGTCACGGCAAGGATCTGGAAGACCGCAACCGTGACGAGGAATTCGCCGGAACCCTCAGCTCCAAGCAACTGGCCGAGGACGACGTAGAGCGCGATGCCGGCGACGGCGGCAAACAACACGCCGAGCAGATTCAGGGCACCGCCGCGAGCGAGTTGGGACACATCCGCGGCGTGGGCGCCTTCGTTTGGCTCGGCGGCGGGGTCGGCCGGCCCACTCATGGTCGTGTAACCAGGCGCGCCGACATTCCGCCCCGGGGTGATTCGGCGGTGCCGGTGATCATGATGGGCACAGGCCCTCTTTGAGTAGCCCCCACAAAAGGCCCTACCCCCTTGTCGCTACCTTGCCGAAGAGTGATGTACAACATCGAACGGATGTGGCGTCGCACACGTGGTCGATCGGTAGGCCGGACACCAGATTCTTCAACAACCTTGCGGCCCTGCGTCGTATAGTAGGCCGCTCCGGGTCCCCGGGAAACCCCCGGAATTGGGTCCAAAGGGGGAGCATTGACACAACAGATGGGCCAGTCGCATCGCCAGGTGGATGAGGCCGCGCGCCCACTTCAGCTCCGCGACTATGTGGAAGTGTTGCGGCGGCGGCGCTGGCTGATCATCTTCATGGTGGTCCTTGGCGGGGCCGTGGCTGCGCTGTATGCCTTCAATCGGCAACCGGAGTACGTCTCGCAGGCCTCGGTCCTGGTGCGCCCGGTCGAAGTGGACGTGGCCAGGACTTCGATTCGCCCCGATCAGCTCGTGAACATGTTCACCGAGAAGGAAGTCACCGGTTCGGTTGCGGTGGCGCAACAGGTGGCAGAAGAGATCGACAACAGTCCCGCGGCCCAGAAGCTCCTGGAGAACCTGTCGATCGTCGTGGTGAACGACACCCAGGTCCTCAGGATCTCGTATCAGGATTCCTCGCCAGAGCGAGCGCAACGGATTGCGCAGTCGTTCGCTGAGGTCTACCTCGAGCAGCGCAAGGATCGGGCCGAGGTCACGGTGGCAAAGCGAGCGGATGAGATCGATGAGGCGATCGAGAGGGTCGATGCCGAACTGCTCGAGGTGAACACCCTGATCTCGCGAAGCGAGGAGGGGTCGCTGGTGAGGATCGCCGCCGAGACGCGGCGGGATTCATTGCTGAAAGAGCGCGACCAGTTGCAGGCTTCGCTGGCCGACGTCGAGTCTTTGAGTGTGGATGGTGGCGTCGTAATCAGTCCGGCGACGCTTCCCAAGAACCCGGTGAGCCCGCCCAACTGGATGATCATCACCATCGGCTTGATCGCAGGATTCATCATCGGCGTGCCGTTGGCGTTCACCCGTGACAGCCTCGACGACCGGATTCGGTCCGCCAAAGACCTCGAGCGGGCGTTTGGGTTTCCCGTCCTCGTCTCCATCCCCGGCTTCGGCTCTTGGCTCAACCAGGAGACCGACAGCGGCGAGCCGACCATCCTGGCCCACCCTGATCAGCCGCCGGCTGAGTCGTTTCGTAGGCTGCGCAGCACGCTGCTCGCGGTGGCGCGCGACGAGGCGGTGTCGTCGATCCTGGTCACCAGTTCGGTTGCCGACGAGGGGGCGCCAAACGTTGCCACGGACCTTGCGATTGCCTTTGCCCAGTCGGGTACCGATGTGCTGTTGATCTCAGCCAACTTCCAGGACTCTGCGGTCGACCGTCTGCTCGGTCTCGAGGACGAACCGGGACTTGGGGATATTCTGCTCGGAGACCTCAAGCCCCACGACGCAGTGCGAACGGTTGCCGGCGTGCCATCGACGTTGCGCGTCATCCCCTCCGGGGCGCAACTCGACAATCCGAGCGACGCGTCTGGACTCGCCCGTTATCGAGAAGGTGTTAGCCGGGCACGATGTGCCCTACGAGTTCCTGATCGTCGAGGCCCCGCCGGTGGTTGACGCGGCCGATGCCCTCAGCCTGGCCCAGTTGACCGGTGGCGTGGCACTGTGCGTCCGGTCGTGGTCGAGTTACATGTCGACGGTCGACAGCGCACTGGGTCAACTTGACCACGTCAGGGCGAATATTCTCGGCGTGGTCCTCACCTGATCGATTCTGACTTCGGCAGTGTTCAGATCGCCCAGAACAGCGGGACCGTGACCAGGATGACCAGGATCATGGCGACTGAGATCGGCGCTCCGAGCCTGGAATAGTCGGTGTAGCGATATCCGCCCGGGCCGTACACCATGGTGTTGGTCTGGTACCCGATCGGAGTCAGGAACGAGGCGGAGGCGGCGACCGCCACGGCGATGGCGAAGCCCCGAACGTCGTCGAGGCCCAGTTCGATCGCGGCCGAGATGGCGATGGGGAACATGATCAGAGCCGCCGCGGTGTTCGACACCAGTTCGGTCAAGACCACGGTGGCCAAGACGATGCCGAGCAGCGCACCGATGGCGCCGATGGACCCAAAGCTGTCCACCATGCCGGAAGCGATCGTCTCGGCGAGGCCCGACACCTGCATCGCAGCCGCCAGTCCGAAGCCACCTGCCATGGTGAGAATCACATCGAGATCGATGGCGTTCTTGGCTTCACCCGGTGTGAGCACCCGAAACGCCAGGATGATCATTGCTCCAAGCAGCACCGCCTCGAGCGCGGGGAGCACACCGGTGGCGGCGAGCAGGACCGCGCCAATCGTTGCGACGGCGACGATTGCGCCGCCCCGCCGCGGTGTGAGTGGCACCTCGCCGAGGGGGGAAATGAGGAGGAAGTCGGGCCGATCTCGCCAGCGGCTCCGAAAGCCGGGGTCGGCCAGGAGGACAAGCGTGTCGCCGACTCGGACCGTCACGTCGCCCAGCTTGGCGTCGATCCGCTGTCCGGCACGGTGAATGGCAACAACGGCAGCCTGGTAGTAGCCCCGGAACCGAAAGCCCTTCAGGGTGTGTCCCACCAATGGCGACGTTGCTCCGACCACGACTTCGAAGAAGCTCGAGCGGGAGGTGTCGAACTCCTCGAATTGCTCGCTCTCCGTTGATGCGAGCCCGGGGATCGCCATGAGGTCGACGACCTGATCGACCCGGCCGGCGAAGCGGAGTCGGTCCGCTCCGTGGAGTGTCATCTCGGGTCGAACCGGAGCGATGATCTCATCGCCGCGCACGATCTCGACAAGGAATACGCCGGCGAGATTGCGCAGCCCGCCGCCTTCAACTGTTGTCCCGTCGAGCGGTCCGTCCGCGGCAACCAGCATGTCGATGATGAACTCGCGTCCGGCGGCACCGAGGTCGGCACGAATCGAGGCCCGTTCCGGCAGAACCCGCGGAGCCAGAGCTACAACCAGGATCAAGCCAACGATGGCAACCGGCAGGCCGACGACGGTGATTTCGAAGAACGACAGCGGTTCGTAGCCGGCCTGGGCGAGCAACCCGGAGACGATGAGATTGGTCGAGGTTCCGATCAGGGTGACGGTTCCGCCGAGGATCGCGGCAAACGACAGTGGCATGAGGTAGCGCGACGGGGACTTGCCGTGGCGCGAGGTCCAGGACGAAATGTGCGGGACCATCATTGCAACGATTGGTGTGTTGTTGAGCACACTCGAGGCGACCAGTACCGGAGGTAGAACGCGTCCTAGCGTCGCCCGCACCGAACCGCCGGTCTGCAGGGCTCGATCGACAAGCGGGACCAGGAGACCGGTCGCAGACACGGCCTTGGCCAGGATGTAGAGCAGAGCGACGGTGATCGGAGCCGGATTGGAGAAGCCGGCGAATGCCTGCTCGACGTTGATCACCCCAGTCAGGAGCAAGATCGCGGTACCGGCCAGCATTGCCGCCGCCGGAGCGAGTAGATCGCGCACCAGGGCGTAGACGACTGCCGCCAACACGAAGATGGTGATCCAAGCTTCCCCACTCATTCGGTAACCGCCGCACGAAGACCCATGTGGGGACCGACGCTAGCGGGCAGATTGCTGCGCACGGTGATTCCGCGCGCGCGGATCGGGGTTGAGTCTGACCCGAAATGGGCTGCACACCGGCCTTGTAGTCTCGCAATGACTAGTCAATCTGGACAATTCTCGAACGACCTTGCACAGCGATCAAAAAGAAGCGTAGAGTCAGGGAAGACCAGAAAACAGGTATCACGAGGGAGGCACCTTCATCTGGTCGTAGGAAGGCAGTGAGCGGTGAAGGTGCCGCACTGTTGAGGCATTCATATGTAGGGTGCCTTGTTGGGCTTGGAACATAGGGGGAAGACACAAAATGGGGGCAGACGCGGGGGAATTGGCCTTCGGTGCCGAACGCGCCATCCGGGAAGCATTCGAGGCGGCGCGTACTCGAGCCGGTCACGCCGACTCATACCGACGATGTAGTGATTGATCTGCGCACCGGCGAGCCGGTCGTGCAGATGCCCAGTCGGCATGATTCGATCGGCTGGACTCTGACCGAGGCGCCGATGTGGCAATTGGCACTCAAGCGGGCCATGGACGCCATCATCTCGATCACAACCATTGTGCTGCTTGCCCCAGTGTTGCTGGCGTGTGCACTCGCGGTGAAGATCACCTCACCCGGTCCGGTGTTCTACACCAGTTGGCGGGTAGGCAGGAACGGCGAGGTGTTCCGGTTCCGCAAGTTCCGTTCGATGCGACAAGACGCTGAGGAAGCGAAGGTGGAACTCGCCGCTCTCAACGAGCAGACGGGCCCGATCTTCAAGATTCGCGAAGACCCCAGGGTGACCTCGGTCGGCCGCTGGCTGCGTCGGACCTCGCTTGACGAACTGCCTCAGCTCTTTCACGTGGCTTCCGGCCGGATGAGCCTGGTCGGACCCCGTCCGCACCTTCCGGAAGAGGTTGCGATGTACGGCTCCAGGGCCTATCAGCGACTGAGTGTGAAGCCCGGTGTCACGTGCATCTGGCAGGTCAGCGGACGTTCGGACCTCGATTTTGACACCTGGATTGATCTCGACCTCGAGTACATCCAGCGCTGGAGCCTCTGGTCGGACCTCAAGCTGCTCGTTCTCACCGTTCCGGCGGTGCTCAGCGGCCGCGGCGCCTACTAGATCGGGTCGGTTCAGGTCGAGCCGGTCAGACGTCGGATATGCGGCGCCGCGGCGAGCCGAGTGTGCCGCCTCGGCCGATGCCTTCATAGACAAAGCCGGCGTTGATTGCGTCGGACGGGTCCAGGATGTTGCGTCCGTCGATGATCAGGTTGCCGTGCATCAGCCCGGCCATCCGATCGAGGTCGAGCGACCCGAATTGGGGCCACTCGGTGATGATCACTGCGGCATCTGCCCGCTCAACCGCTTCGTATGGGTCGGCAAGGATGCGCAGGTGCTCCGCATCCGGCAGCGACGTCACTACCGGGTCATGACCAACCACAACCGCTCCAAGCTGGCGCAGCTTTGCGGCGATCTGGGTCGCCGGGGCGTCCCTGGTGTCGTCGGTGTCTGGCTTGAAGGCAAGGCCGAGCAAGGCGACGCGCTTGCCGCGCAGGGTACCGAGGTGGCTCTGGAGCTTGCGCACGACCTCGAGACGCTGATAGTCGTTGACGGCGCCGATCGCCTGCAGCAGCGGCGGCTCGAAGCCATGCTCCCGAGCCGTGGTGGCGAGGGCGGTGAGGTCTTTGCCGAAGCAGGAACCACCCCAGCCCAAGCCCGCCCGCAGGAAATTGGGCGAGATGCGGTGGTCCATGCCCATGGCTTCGGCTACCTGGGTCACGTCGGCGCCGACCCGGTCACAGATCTGGGCGATCTCGTTGATGAAGCTGATCTTCATTGCCAGGAAGCTGTTCGATGCGTATTTGATGAGCTCGGCGGTGGACAGGGTGGTTTCGACGTAGGCGACGGTGACGTCTCGGGGCGCGGGACTGGGTTGGGGGAATGTTTGATCGAGGATGGGCTGATACAACGTGCGCATCTTGGCGCGGGCGGTTGGATCGTCGGAGCCAACCACGATCCGGTCGGGATGCAGGAAGTCTTCGATGGCCGTTCCGACCCGAAGGAACTCGGGATTGGCGACCATCGGAACCGAAGTGTCGTTGATGCCGCGCTCACTCATCTCGTCCTCGATCAATGCGTGCACCCACTGATTGGTGCCGATCGGGACGGTGCTCTTGGTGACGATGACGGTTGGGCCGGTCAAGGCCGCACCGAGGGCGCGCACCGCGGCGTCAAGTGCGGTCAAATCTGGGTTGCCGTTTGGTCCCGATGGCGTACCAACCGACAGGAACACGATTTCGGCATCCGCAGCGGCGCTGCCCACGTCGCTGGTGAAGGCAAGGCGTCCGGCGGCGACCTGGTCCGCCAGAAGATCGTCCAGACCCGGCTCGTGGAAAGGGGCTTGGCCCTTATCGAGCATCGCGAGCCGATCGGGATCGACCTCGACGCCGACGACCTCGTGGCCGAGAAACGCGAGGCAGGCGGCAACGACGGTGCCGACGTATCCGCTGCCGATGACGGTGATCTTCATGAAGGTTCTCCCGAGCGAGCTCTTGCGGTGGTGTATCGGTCTCATTCCACGGAGCCTGAACGCTCCCATCGTGGGCTGAGTCTACGATGCGCCTATGAGCGCTCCGGGCAACCGTTGCGATTGTCGACTCTGAGCTTGGAGGTCAAGTGATCACGAAGGCCCTCGTCACCGGTGGCGCAGGATTCATCGGTGCCAATCTCGTCGATCGTCTCGTTGACGACGGCGTTGAAGTGCTTGTCGTCGATGATCTCAGCACCGGTCGCCTCGAGCGACTCGCCGCAGCCCGGGCTCGCGGCAACGTGCACTTCCACCAAATGGACATCCGGGCGCCCGAACTGCGCGATGCCGTGGCGAAATTTGGACCAGAAACGGTCTTCCACATGGCCGCACAAATCGATGTTCGCAAGTCGGTCACCGACCCGATGGACGATGCGTCCATCAATGTTGTCGGCACGGTGAACACCCTGCAGGCAGCGGTGGACGGTGGCGCGGCCAGGTTCGTGTTCTCGTCGTCGGGCGGCGCCACGTTCGGGGATGCCAAGGTGTTCCCCACCCCGGAGACTGAGCCGCGGCACCCCGAGTCGCCATACGGCGTCGCCAAGAAGGTGGTCGACGACTACTTCTACTACTTCAAGCTTGCCTTCGGTCTCGACTACGTGTCACTCGGTTATGCGAACGTCTACGGACCCCGTCAGGATCCACACGGCGAAGCCGGCGTCGTTGCGATCTTCTCGCAGCGGCTGCTCCAGGGTCGGCGCTGTACGATCTTCGGCGACGGGTCGCAGCTACGCGATTATGTGTACGTCGAGGATGTCACCGATGCGTGTGTTCGCGCCGCGGATGTTGGTGGCGGGCGCTATTTGAACATCGGCACCGGTCGAGAAACCTCGGTGATCGACCTCTACGGTCACATCCGCGAGTTCGTGGGAAGCTCGCTTCAACCGGAGTTCGCGGCAGCCAAGGCGGGCGATATCCCGCGCAGCTGCCTCGATCCGGCGGAGGCCAAAGAGTTTCTCGGCTGGGAACCATGGACACCGCTGGAAACGGGGCTGCGCCGAACGGTCGAGTGGTTCCGCGCCAACCCCGGTTGGTGACCACCGGGATCAAGCGACCTCGAGGTAAAGGACGCTAATTCAACGACGCGCCCAGTCGTCCGTTGAGCAATGTCAGTTTGCGCTCGCCGCGTTGGGGCTGGCTTGGCGATTGGTTGACTGGGCGAGTGCTCACGCCGATTGCTCAACGGCCTCTTTAGTGCTCGAGATCCTCGATGGTGCTGGGCCAGTCGTCCTTGAGCAGCCGGCTGAGCGAGCGATCGGCGAGGATCTTTCCACCGGTCTGGCAGCCCGGGCAGTAATTGGTTTCGCGTGAGGCGTAGACGATGCGCTGCACGATGACTCCGCACACCGGACACGGCTCGCCGTACTTGCCGTGCACCGCCATCTGCGGATGGAACGCGGTGACCTTCTTCGGGAAGCCGTCGCCGGTATCGGCGCGCCGGATCTCGACCCATTCGGCGAGAATCTCCTTGGCCGCCCGGTGCAGATCGGCCACCTCGCCGGCGGAGAGGTTGGTGTTGATCTGGAGCGGGGACAGCCCGGCACGGTGCAGGATCTCATCAGCGAACGCTCCGCCGATACCCGAGATGAACCGGGCGTCGGTGAGAGCCCGCTTGAGGGTATGGCGCTCCGCCTGGAGGGCCGCTTGGAATTGTTGCCTCGATGCGGTGTCGACCTCGATGCCCCCCGGATCCAAGCCGGCCAGAGCCTCTTCGCCGATGACGTAGTGCAGCGACGCTCTCCGCTTGGTCCCGGCCTCGGACAGCAGAAGCGTTCCGTCGGCGAAGTCGAAGGCCGCCTGTCCATACTTCTTGGGAATCGCCTTGCCGGGCGCCTCCCAGTGCAAACGGCCGGCGATCATCAGGTGAATGACGAGGAACCGGTTGGTGTCGAGTTCGATCACGATCCGCTTTCCGATGCGGCGAAGCCCCGTAACCGTCCGCCCGGCCGCGTCGTCGACTGGCGGGTCGTAGGTCTTGAGGAGCGCGAATGATTGGACGCGGATTCGCTCCAACTCGCGCCCGGCGATCCGTGGCTCGAGAGCCTCGAGGTAATCGACGATCTCGGGGAGTTCCGGCACTACGGCTGTCCTCTCAGCGGAACATGTCTTCCGCGGCGGGGCGGACCAGATCGGCCGCTCGTCCTTCTCCATGTGGCCAGGGCAGGCCCCTCACGATGGCAGCGGGGATCCCGGATGCCTTGCCCATGACGAGATCGGCGGCAGCCGCGATCTCATCGACGATGGCGACCTCGGTGACATCGAGGACCCGTCCCTGCATGTCGGTGGTGCCGCGCAGGTCGAGAATCGCCGCCATCCCGGATACGCCGATGGCGACGTCGGTCAGGCCGCGTCGCCAGGGACGCCCGAAGGTGTCGGTGATGACAACGGCCAGCCGGAGTCCGGTGGCATGTTCGAGGCCGAGCCGGATCGCATGGGCGGAGCGGTCCGGGCGCTCCGGAAGGAGGATGGCCTGATCGCCGACGACGTTGGATCGGTCGACACCGGCGTTGGCGCAGATGAATCCGTGGTGGGTCTGGGCGATGATCAAGTCGCCACGGCGACGGATGATGGCGGCGGACTCGGCATCTACGACTCGTCGATAGTCGGCGTCGTCGGTGATGGCGACCGTGCGGCCCTCCGCCTTCGAGACGACCTTGTGGGTCACGACGACGACATCGCGCTCTTCCAACCCCTCAGGACCTTCGAGCGCGTCGTAGATGAGCTGTGCCACGTCGGCGCCGGCTGCGACTTCGCCGATCCCGACAATGGGAATGATCTGGATGGTGCCGTCTGTCATGCTCGTCTCACCGTGGTTTGGCATCGTACCGGTGCCAACCGTTCAGGTTGGCGGGTTGACCCGGTGCGGTCGGTGGTGTCTGCATCTCGCACCGTTCCATCTTCAGAACCGGACGTCGAGGGCGTTGAGCATGGCCGCAGCGACTGCAGCGCCCCGGTCGGGACCGGTCAAGTGCGTGTCCATCGCATGGATTGCGACCGGACCTCCTGCGAATTCAGAGAGGTCCGCGGCGTCTCCCTGGTCGATGAAGAGGTCGGTGATCAGGCCCTCGTAGGCCGCTATCACGCCGGCGTTGCCGGCAGGAAGGCCGAGTCCGGCCATTACGCGGGCGGCCGGACCCTTGAGTGCCCTGCCGGCGAACAGGGGGCTCATCGCGGCGGTTCGAGGGTGAACGGCGATGGCGTCACGGATACCTTCGATGGCGAGGATGGGCCAGATCGAGAGCGGCGGATTTGATGGCGCCACGATGACCAGGTCGGCAGCGGCGATGGCGTCGAGCACGCCCGACGCCGGCCGGGCCGACTCGGCACCGTCGTAGCGCACGGCATCCACAGGGTCGCGATGGCCGCGCCCGACGAAGTAGTCCTGGAAGTCGAGCCAGGTTCCATCGGCGATCCGGACGCGGGTTCGGATCTCGTCATCAGAGGCGGGCAGCACCTCGGGGGCGACACCGAGCGATTGGGAGATCGCGGCTGTGATCTCCGACAAGACGACGCCGGCGCGCAGCTGGGTGGTGCGCCGCAAACAGAGCGCGAGATCTCGATCGCCCAGCCGAAATGTGGTGTCGACTCCCAAACCTGCGAGCGCGTCCAAAACGTTGAAGGTGTCGCCGGCGACCCCCCATCCTTGGGGCCCCTCGATGCCGGCCAACGTGTACACAACGGTGTCGAGGTCGGCGCAAACCCTTGTGCCGTATACATCTTCGTCGTCACCAACATTGACGATCACCGTCAGATCTGCCGGATTCATGACCCGTTGCAGGGCTCGCGCCAAGCGGGCGCCGCCGACGCCGCCGGACAGTAGAACCGTTCGGTCATTGCGGTAATTCGCTGTCGGTCCCAGAATGCACCCCTATGTCGTCTCGTGCGGAGGACTCTCCGCCCGTTTCCATTGTTGCCGCCATCACGGTCGGCGACCCCGCGGCGATTTCGAACACCCTGGCGGCCATCAGCGGCCAAGTGTACGAACCGGCGCGCGTTGTCGTCGTGGGCGGCGACACGGACGGCCGTCACGTCGCCGACGAAGAAGGTGCGGAGTGGTCGGCCTCGTTGAGCGCGCTCCTGGCGTCCCTCACCACCGATGTCAGCCACGTATGGGTCCTGCGTGCCGGCAGCATTCCCCGGCCCGACGCGCTCGATACCCTGATCGAGGGGGCGGAGCGCACGGGATCGGCCGTTGCGGGTTCCAAGGTGTTGCAGCTGGAGAACCATGAGGCGCTGATTTCGGTCGGCATCGCAACGGATGTCTTCGATACTCCCTACCTCGGGCTCGACGACGACGAAATCGACGCCGGCCAGTACGACGTTGTTCGCGACGTCGCAGCCGTATCCGGTGCCTCGATGCTGATTCGGCGTGACCTCGCCAAGGGAGTCGCCGGTCCCGATCCGCTCCTCCCGCGGCAGGCCGCCGCCATCGACCTGTGCCAGCGGGCCCGGCTACGCGGCGCCCGAGTGATCGTCGTGCCCTCATCCGAAGTGTTGTTTCCGCTCACCGCGGAGGGGCCCAGGCCCTGGCGCGAAGAGGCCGGCCGAATCAGGGCAATGCTCAAGGTCTACTCGTGGTTGACGTTGCTGTGGACCATCCCATTGGACTTCTTGATCGGCCTTGTGCAGGCAATCGTCGCTCCCTTCCTCGGGCGGTGGACGTTCTTTGCATGGATCAAATCCTGGCTCTGGAACATCCTTCACTTGCCGTCGACGCTCCGCGAGCGCTTTGCGGCCCGCAAGGGCCGGGTCGTCGGCGATGCCGAGTTGTTTCGCTATCAGTTACGAGGGTCGGCGACGCTGCGGAGCCTCAGCACCGAGGTCTCAACTCGACTGCGTAACCGGGTCGGCAGCGACGAAGCGCTGACCCTGGCATCGCTGGGGCGCGATCTGCGTCAACCTGCCCTGGTCATCGGTTTGATATCGCTGGTGTTCATCGCGCTGGCGACTCGCGGCATTTGGGCCGACGGACTCCCGGCGGTTGGCTATTCGCTTCCGCTGCCGGCGTCAGGCGGCGACGCGCTTCGTGCCTACTCCGGGGGCTGGAACCCGGGTGGTTTTGGCAGCGTCGAGGTGCTGCGACCGTTCTTGGCAGCTGCAGGTCTCATTCAGGTTGTGGTGTTCGACAATGCGCGTTTGGCATCGACGATCTTGATCGCGGGTTCGATGGTGGCCGGCGTTTGGGGCACCAACCGGCTGCTGCGCACCTGGGGGATCGAGGCGGTGCCCGGGGCGCTCGCCGGTGCAGTGCTGGTGGCCGGTCCGGCGACCCGCGCCATGGCCCAGGACACCAACGTGCCGTCCCTGGTCGCCGTTGGGCTTCTTCCCTGGGCGATTCGGGTGGCAGTGGCGCGTTGGCCGGAGACCAGGCGCAGGCAGATTGGGAGGGTTGCCGGTGCTGTCTGGGTGACGGCCATCATTGCGGTGCTGTCGCCCCCGCTTGTCATCGTGCCGTTTGGCGTTGTGCTCGTATGGGCCTTGTTGAACTTCCGGGACACTGCTGTCTGGCGGTCTGCTCTGGTCAGTGGGGTCGCCACTCTTGTCGCGTTTGCGGCACTGCTGCCGTGGATTACCAACGCCGACTTCAATGCCCTGCTCAACGCCGGTGAAGCCTTCTGGGATCCTGGGGTTGTGCTGGTGGGGGCCATTGCCATTGCCCTCGGCACGGTGCTGGTCGCAGCGCCATCGCGCCTTTCGGACGTTGCCGCCTGGGGCGGGATACTGGCGGTGCTTGGTGCACTGGTAGCTCGTTCAGCCGATCTGGGCGGGGGGAGAGAGGTGGAGGGTCTCGGCCTCGCCGTGGTCGCCCTCGGATCCGCTGCGATCGTCGGCGCCAGCTTCGAAGCCGTTCGGCGGGTCGACGAGGTGAAGGGATGGAGGCGGCTGATCATCGGACTCGGCTCCGTCGCCGCCGCTGTTGTGCTTGCGGCCACACTCTTTGTGGTGGCGCCGGGCCGCGCCGGACTGCCGGGAGACACCTTGACGCGACAGATCGGATTCACCGCCTTGTCGAGTGGCGACCCTGCCGCGTCCCGCATCCTGCTCATTGGACCCCAGGACAAGCTCCCCGGCGACTCGGCCACGATCCAGGGCGCCGGGTATCGTGTTGTCTCCGCCCCGATGCCTCCGCTCACCGAAGCGTGGCTGCCGGCGCCGACCTCCGTCGACGACGCCTTGGCAGGCGTGCTCGAGGACCTCATTTCTGGCGAGACCTTCCGGGCCGGTGAGGCATTGGCCCCCTTCGGGATCCGCTGGGTCATCTCCGTCGGCGCGACTCCACTCGAAGAGGTGTTCGACGGCCAACTCGACCTCATCCCTCTGAGCACTCCTGAAGGGGTGGCGCTCACGATGGAGGAGATCGTGCCGGTGCGCGCCTACACAGCCGGTGGTGAGGTGTGGGCGCGGTCGGATGGCGGCTACGTCGGGCCGGCCGGCACAGGTACGGTTTTTGTGGCCGAGACGGCCAACGGTCGGTGGGGACCCGAATGGCAGCAAGCCGAGTGGGGCAACCAACTCTCGACCGTCGACGGCCGGGTTGAGTTCGAAACGATTCCCTCGAGGCGCAATCAGGCGGTCGCCGCCGGGGTCCTTGTGCTGGTTCTGATCGGCGTGTCGTGGTGGGGGAGGCGGGGATGAAGCGGATGATTCTCGCCACCGTGATCTTGGTGATCTCGTTCGCGGCGATCGCGCTCCCCGAGCCTGCGCCTGCCCCGGGTCCGTCATTTTCCGGAGCGGTTGAGGCGGCGGCCTCCGCTTCGGCCAGCAGCAGTGTGTGGTATTGCCCTTGGGTGGACGCCGGAGCGGAGAAGGACGCCGCCGTCCTCATGGCGGCCACCGTTGATGTTGATGCGGTCGTGACCCTGCCCAGTCCCATCAACGACGAGGAACCCGATGAGGACACGCGGGCGATTTCCGGGCCGGGCGCCCAGATCCTCAATGTCGGCGACCTCGTGAGGCGCGGTGCCGCCCCCGGTTTTGTCGAGTACTCGGACGGGCCAGCCGCAACCGGCACATGGGTGAGCGGTGACCAGTTGTTGTCCGGCGACCGCTGCACGGCGGCCGTTTCGAAGTTCTGGCACCTGCCCGGCCTCACCACGCGCCAGGGCCGTGAGGTCACACTGCGACTCTTCAATCCGTTCCTGCCGTTGGCCAAGGTGTCGGTCGGCGGCAGCACCGAGTTCGGGGCTCTGCCGCTGCCCGAGCTGGCGACCGTCGACGTCCCGCCCCGGGGTTGGGTCGACATCGATCTGAATCCGCTGATCCCGTTCTTCGATGACCTCACATTGTTTGTCACGACTGAGGAGGGTCTCGTGATCCCGACGGTCACGGTGTTTGGTGATGGCGATGAAGCCAATCTGCCGGCCAGTGGCCTCTCCGCGACGTGGGAGTTCCCCTTGGTGAGCGTCGATACCTTGACGCCGACGCTGATGATTTCAAACCCTGGCCCGGGAACAGCCACCGTGACACTCGACGTCTTTACGACTGCCGGGGCCATTCCGGACGCGGCAATCTTCGAAGTTGGGCCGGATTCCCCGCTGCGGGTTGCGCTCGACGAGATCGTCGATGGCAAGTTCGGGCTGCGTCTCACCTCCACGGGCCCGGTCAGCGCCGCAGTCGTCGCAGAGGACGTTCTCAGCGACGTCAGCGACGCCGATGACGCCGCCGACGATGGTGATGGCGGCGACGGGACCGACGAGGCCCCCGTTGATGCGGTCGTCGACCGGATCGCCGGGACCGTTGGTGCTGCGTTCCCCTCCTCACGGTGGCTCTTGCCCGGCGCAGGCACCGTCCCCGATGCAGCATCTTCGTTGTGGATTCTCAACACGGACCCTGAACCGGCCACTGTGACCATCCAGCCGTTGGGGATTGGTTCGCTGCCGGCAGACAAGGTGATCGTCGCCCCCGGGACGGTCCTGGAGGTGCCGCTCGCCGAGAATCTCCAGATCAGTGGGTATCTCCTCGACGCTTCGATTCCGGTCACGGCCGCCTGGAGCGCGGTCCGGCCGAACAGCGTCGCGTTCTTCGCCGGCACCGCACTCGATGTCTGAGACCCTGATTCGGGTGGGAGTTGTCGTCGCCGTGGCGGTGGCCGCCTTTGCGATCGGTTACCTGCTGCGGCGCGGGCAATGGTCGAGCCATCCCCCGATTGATGTCTCGGAGCTGGCGCTCCCCGCCGGGATCGTTGTCTTCACCTCGACCGAATGTGCCAACTGCAAGAAGGTGCTGGCCACGCTGCGCACCCTCGACGTGCCGTTGCGCGAGGTCACCCACGAACTCGAGCCGGCAACCTTCGAAGCTGCCGGTGTTGAAGCCGTGCCGTTGACGGTGGTCGTCGACGGCCAAGGGGCGGTCGTTGCGCAGCTGCCCGGCGTGGTGAGCATCCGACGAGTGAAACGCTCGCTGCGCAGTGCCGGGCTCGTCGCCGCGGCATGACGAGATGTCCAGATCGGGCGAGGGTCCTTTGCCTATTCCCGGAACGTGCCTAGCTTCACGGCCTATGGGAATTCACTGTTGTCGATGTAGCGGAGCCGCGGGGGCCGTCCTCGGGTTCGATTATGAAGCTCGCAAAGTGTGGCTCGGCGACCTCGTCGGAGACCTCGAGATCGGCGCCGACTACGCATTGTGTGATAGTCACGCCGATCGGATGACCGCTCCGGTCGGATGGTTACTCACCGACAACCGCAGCCTGATGCGCCCGATGTTCGTGGTACCGGACGTGGCGTGACCGATGCCGATTGATCGTGACCTACTCGAAGCGATCCGGGAGATGGATGAACACGAGCTCCGCCGTGTGCTGATCCTGGCCAAGGCACGCCTGGAGCAGCGGGGGATTGCCTTCCCCGGCGTTGTGCCCGACGTCAAGCTTCGCCAGCAGTCGGTCAAGTGCGGCAAGGCGAACTGCACCCGCTGTCCCCACGGGCCGTATTGGTATGCGTACTGGTGGGAAGACGGCAAACGTCGCTCACGGTACGTTGGGAAACTGGACGATCTTCCCGAATTGGGCGTTGGATGAGCCGGGTCCGGATCGTGTCGATTTCGCAAGCTTCTGGTAGTCGATCTGGCGTTTCCCCGCTACGATGGGCCACCCATGGGTAGGAACGTTTCAACAGAGCCGCTTCTGTGCGATCGCTGCGGCGCAGCGTCGGTGATTCAGATCGAACTGACCCTGCCGGACGGCACCGAGGTCGACTTCTGCTCGTGCCATCGCTGTGAGAGTCGCTGGTGGAACCAGGACGGCGAGGCGCTCGAACTCGACACCGTGCTGGAGATGGCGCGCCGGCCTCGGTCCTGAGGCCAAACCCCAGCTTCTGTCCTGCCGGTCAGTGATGAGCGCTCACTGGTAGTCCCTAGTAATCCCGGTCACGGCTACGCTTTGGTCCCGTGACCACCCCGTCGCCCCCCACCTCCCCCGAGATCGAAGACGCGCCGCCCCAAGAGCAAGGCCGCGACTCAGTGTCGCGCTGGATCGCGGTGGCCGCCGTTGGCATCCCGACGCTCATTATCTTGATCCTGATGCTGGGCTTCCTTCAGCCCGGCACTACCGTCCTCGACTCGTTCCCCTACATCAATGTCGATTTCCGATCACCAACGCTGTTGTTGGCGAACACCCCGACTGGTGGCGACATGGGGGCCCATGTCCTCTTGCCACAAATCCTCAAGGAGGACCTGCTTCCGTCCGGCCAGATCCTCGGCTTCAGCTCGTCGTGGTACGCCGGGTTCCCGGTCCTCTACTTCTACTTCCCGCTGCCGGCCATCATCACCGTCCTGCTGGATGTGCTGCTCCCGTACGGCGTCGCCTTCAAGCTGACCACCATCATCGGACTGCTGATGCTTCCCGCCTCGTGCTACTTCTTCGTGCGCAGTCTCGGGTTTGCCCGGGTGGTGGCGTCGATGGCGGCCGTTACCGGCTCGATGTTCGTATTCATGGAGAGCTTCTCGATCTTCGGAGGGAACATCAAGTCCACCCTCGCCGGCGAGTTCTCCTTCTCGCTTTCGCTGGCGCTGTCATTGATCTACCTGGGACTCGTCGTGCGCGACACCCGTGAGCGACGTCGGTTCAGCCCTCTGGCCGCGGTCGTATTGGCTCTGGCTGCACTCAGTCACATCGTGACGACGATCGTCGTTGTGGTCGCAGCCCTACCACTGTTGCTGCGGCGCGGCGGGCCGCGGGTGGTGTTGTCGTCGTGGGGCCTGGGGTTCGCCCTTTCCGCCTTCTGGGCCGTGCCGCTGGCGGTCCGTACCTTCGATGGGCTGACGACCGATATGGGATGGTCCCCGGTCAAGGGACTCCTCGGGGAGAGTTCGTCCCCCGGGATCGTCTCGACCCCATTTCCGGACGAGTTCATCCCGATCGTGGTCCTGGCCCTTCTTGGAGCGGTGTGGTCGTTACTGCGGCGCGAGGACGTCTCGGTCCTGCTCACAATGACCATCGTCCCCCTCTTCGGGTATCTCTTCCTTCCGGTGGTCGGCGTCACCAAGCTCTACAACGCCCGCCTTCTGCCGTATTGGTTCCTCGGTGGCTTCCTGCTCGCAGGCATTGCCATCGGCCTCGGGGTGATGACGTTGTCTCGGGTGTTTCCCCAGCGCCGCCAGAACCTCATCGCCGGATCGGCTCTGGCGGTTCTCGTGCTGACCAACGTCATAGTGTTCGGCGTCCACGACCTGCCCGGCTGGGTTAGTTGGAACTACACCGGCTACGAGGGCAAGGAGCCGTATCCGGAGTACCGAGCCCTGCTCGAGTCCGTTGATGAGTTGCCGCCGGGTCGGATCATGTGGGAGATCAACTCGGAACAGAATCGATATGGCACTCCGATGGCGCTCATGCTCATTCCCTACTGGAGCGACGACCATCAGTCGATGGAGGGCGTCTTCTTCGAGTCCTCGGTGACGACGCCGTTCCATTTCCTCAACGGCTCCGAGGTCAGCCGCAGTCCATCAAACCCGGTACGCGGCCTCAACTATCGGGGCATGGACTTCGAGCGAGCGGTTGAGCACCTCGAGCTGTACGACGTCCAGCACTACATCAGCTTCACGGATGAGGCGCGCGACGCCGCCGTTGCGGCGGGCCTGCCGGTGCTGGCGGAGCCGTCACCTTGGACGGTATTCGATTTGCGGCAGAGCGAGGCGGTCGTCCCGTTGGCGTACGAGCCGGTGGTGTACGACGGCGAGAAGGGATTCCTCGACATCGCTCTCGAGTGGTACGACGACATCGATGGCCTCGACCGGTTTGTGGCCTTGGACGGCCCCGAGGATTGGCGGCGGGTTCAGGAGCCCTCGGCCAGGTTCACGACGCCGCCGTATGACACGGCCGGCGCCAATGTGTCGGACATCGTCATCGAGGACCAGCGGATCACGTTCTCAACGGATGCGATCGGCGTTCCGCACCTGGTCAAAGTATCGTATTTTCCGAACTGGGAGGTGGTGTCCGGTGGCGAAGGTCCCTATCCGGTCACGCCATCCCTGATGCTGGTCGTGCCCACCGACGAGGACGTTGTCCTCGAGTTCAGGGCGACACCGGTCGAGAATATCGGGACGGTACTCACGCTTGCCGGGGTCGGTTTCATCGTCGTGTGGTGGGTACTGCGGAGAAGGCGGCGCAACCAAGCCGCCCAGGAGCAAGCCGCGTGAACTCGTATCTCAAGACGTTCCTCAATCGTGAGTCGGCCAACCAGTTCATCAAGGTCGGCACAATCGGCCTGCTGAACACCGTGGTCGACTTCTCTCTGTTCAACATGCTGCGAGTCGGAGGAGTCCCCCGCAACTGGGCGATCACGGTGGCGTTTGCCGTGGCAACGTTTGTGTCCTACCTGCTGAATCGGCGCTGGTCCTTCCAGCTGACCGATGGCCGAGTCTCGCTGCGCGAGACCATCAATTTCTACGCGATCAACATCGTCGCCTGGCTGGTCACGATCGGAATCGTCCAGATCGCCGAATGGCTCTTCGGTCCGCTCAGCCTGCTCGGCGAGAATGTGGCCAAGTTCGCCGCGGTCGTGGTCATCCTGATTCCCAAGTTTGCCGGCTATCGCGACATCGTGTTCCGCAAGGCGCTGACTGCGGACGGCCGCGATCCTGTCGTCAGCCCCGCTGCGGAGGAGCCGGAGCGGTCCTAGGAGGGCCCTTGGGCCAGGAGAAGCTGCTGACCCAAATCAAGAACGTGTCGCGAGCCATCTCCCACAAGGTGCGGATGGACACGCCGGTTGCTGAAGCGCCTACCGCCAGCACGACCGGGGCGGCGGCGATGGAGAAGCCGGCGCGATTGATCCTGGCGATGAGTTCCAGGTCGAATGAGTACCGCATGATCTGGAGTTGGGGCAGTGTCTGGCTCAACGTCTCGCGACGGAAGGACTTCAGTCCGGTTTGGGTTTCGTCGACCGGTAGGCGAAAGAGCAGGCTCGTTACGAGCGAGAATGTCTTGCTCAGCACTCGGCGCAGCGCTGGGTAGCGCCCCGGCTCCATCGACTGCTGCTTGGCGCCGACGAGAACGTCGACACCGGTGGCGTGTTGGCGTTCGAGGAATGCCGGCACCTGTTCGGGCGGAAGGTCGAGGTCGGCATCGAGGAACACCACGACCTCGCCGCTGCTGGCCGCAAAGGCTTCCTGCAGCGCGGCCCCTTTGCCCCGGTTGGGGGTGAAGCCGACCACGCGAACGTTGTCGTGCCGAGCGGCCGCCTGTTGGGCCGCGGCGCGGCACCCATCGGTGCTGCCGTCATCGCACACGATGATTTCGACGTCCGGTATGCCACACAACGCCTCGACCGTGCGGTCGATGTTGGCGGCGATTTCCGGAGCCAGTTGGTAGGCCGGCATCAGCACGCTCACGCCCAGGGGAGTGGGGGGAGTCGGAGACATGGCGTGCGAGTCTATCGGGCTGTCGGGTAAGGAACACCAAGGCGGGGCTATGCCTCCTATCATCGACTGCATGGATCTCGACGGAATCTTCAAGGCCTACGACGTCCGGGGCCTCGTGCCGGACCAACTCGACGAAGAAGCAGCCCGCCGTATCGGAGCGGCATTTGCCGCATTCATGGGTGCGCCCCGGATCGCCGTCGGACGCGACTGCAGGCTCTCATCGCCGGAACTTGCGGTTGCTCTCACCGACGGCATCACCTCCCAGGGTGTGGATGTCGACGACCTGGGGATGATCACCACCGACATGGTCTACTACGCCGCAGGCGCCCTCGATGAGCCTGGGGTGATGATCACTGCGTCGCACAATCCCAAGGGCTACAACGGGATCAAGATGTGCCGGGCCGGGGCTGCGCCGGTGGGCTCCGAGAGCGGACTCGTCGAGATCAAGGCTCTGGCCGAAGCGCCACCCGCTCCCAGCGCAGAAATCGGCCGGGTCGACGTCGTCGACATCCTGCCCGGGTACGTCGATCACGTGATTTCGGTGATCGATCCAACGGCGATCGCCCCGTTGCGGGTCGTGGCAGACGGGGGCAACGGTGTCGCCGGGGTTGCCGTCCCGCAGGTCTTTGCTCGGGTGCCCGCCGAGCTGACCGGTCTCTACCTCGAGCCCGACGGCACGTTCCCCAATCACCACCCCGATCCACTGCGACCGGAGAATCTGCGCGACCTCGAGGCTCTGATGCGGACCGAGGGCTCCGATCTGGGGGTTGCCTTCGACGGCGACGCCGATCGAGCATTCTTCATCGACGACAAACTCCAGCCGCTCCCCGGGAGCACCGTCACGGCCATCGTGGCGAGTTGGTTCCTTGCCCGCCAGCCCGGCAGCACCATCGTCCACAACCTCATTTGCTCGAAGGCCGTCCCCGAGATGGTGCTGGCGGCGGGAGGAACGCCGGTGCGGACCAGGGTCGGGCATTCCTTCATCAAAGAGGTCATGAAGGACACGGGCGCCATTTTCGGCGGCGAGCACTCCGGGCATTACTACTTCAGGGACAACTACCGAGCCGACTCGGGGATCCTGACCATGCTGGTGTTGCTGCAGGTGCTATCCGAGTCTGGGCAGTCGCTCAGCGAGTTGCGCACGGGTTATGAGCCGTATGCTCAATCGGGCGAGATCAACTTCGAGGTGGTTGACAAGGAGGCGGCGATGGACGCGGTGTCGGCCGCCTTCTCGGAGGCCGAGCAGGATCAGCTCGACGGTCTCACCGTTGACTTCGGTCCGTCGTGGCTGAACCTCAGACCCTCCAATACGGAACCGGTGTTGCGGCTGAATGTCGAAGCACCCGATTCCACCGGCGTTGATGCGCTGGTGGCCAGCGTGGCCGAGATCATCAAGGAGGATTCGTGAGCGAGAATCTACTTCCGCAGGGTTTGCTCGAGATCATGCAGTGCCCAGAATGTGCCGGCGACCTGAGTGAGGACGTTGCGGCCTCCGTGCTGGTCTGCGCCGACTGTGGCCTGCGCTATCCAGTGCGTGACGGCATCCCGGTGATGTTGGTCGAAGAGGCAATCCGACCCAAATAGTGGGGCAGTAGGGTGCCGACCTTCCGCACAATCACACCGCCGGTACCAATCGATCAGGAGGACGACAATCGTGGACTATGACATCACCGACCCGGGACTCGCCGAACTCGGACATCGCCGGATCGAGTGGGCCGGGCGGCGTATGCCCGTTCTGGGTGCCATCGCCGAACGCTTCGAGCGCGACCAGGTATTGGCCGGCCGCAAGTTTGGAGCGTGCATGCACGTGACGTCCGAGACGGCGGTGTTGATGCTGACCCTGCGTGCCGGCGGAGCTGAGGTGGCGTTGTGCGCCTCGAACCCGCTCTCGACTCAGGACGATGTCGCCGCGGCGTTGGTCGACTCGGGGATTCCGGTCTATGCGCGCCGTGGCGAGGACTCGACCGTGTTCTACGAGCACATCCATGCCGTACTCGACACCGAACCCGACGTCATTTTCGACGATGGTTCCGATATGACGACGGTGCTGCACAAGGACCGGTCGGGGCAGCCCATTCTTGGCGGCCTCGAAGAGACCACCACGGGGGTAGTGCGGCTGCGGGCGATGGCAGAGGACGGCGTGTTGCGCTTTCCCGTCGTTGCGGTCAATGACTCCGAGACGAAACATCTCTTCGACAACCGCCACGGCACCGGCCAATCGTCCCTCGACGGCATCCTGCGGGCGGCCAACATCCTGTACGCGGGTCGTACCGTGGTTGTGGCCGGCTACGGCGACTGTGGGTGGGGCATCGCCGAGCGGGCCAAGGGCATGGGCGCCGACACCGTGGTGGTTGAGATCAACCCGGTGCGGGCGGTTGCCGCTGCCATGAACGGCCACCGCGTGATGACAACGGACCAAGCGGCAGAGGCCGGCGACGTCTTCATCACCGCAACGGGCAACATCCATGTGTTCCGCGGCGAACACTTCGTGAAGATGAAAGACGGCGCCATTCTGGCCAACGCCGGCCACTTTGACGTTGAGATCGATCTCGTTGAGATGGATCAACTGGCAACCGGTCGTCGGGAGCTGCGGGACAACCTCGAGGAGTACACGTTGGCCGACGGTCGGCGTCTCATGGTGGTCGCCGAAGGCCGGCTCGTGAACCTCGGAGCCGCCGAAGGCCATCCCGCCGATGTGATGGACATGTCATTCGCCGATCAGGCACTCGCCGCCGAGTGGTTGCTAGAAGTCGGAGCCGACCTCGATCCGAACGTCTACGTCCTTCCCGAGGAACTCGACCAGGAAGTCGCTCGCCTCAAGCTGGAGGCGATGGGTGGCGGCCTCGAACAGCTGACCGGAGAGCAGGAGCGTTACCTCGCCAGCTGGCAGATGGGGACCTGAACCCCCGTTCGTGCGTAGATCCCGGCCAATAGTGGCCGGAATGTACGCACGTTCGAGAGGATGGGTACGTCAGGGGTATCTGTCGCAGCCAACCCATAGGGTGGGGACATGCTCTGCCTGGCCTGCGCCGAACGTCGGGGTTCGCCCCTGTGTGCACCGTGCGAACGCGACCTTGGCGCGGTGCCTGCCCAAGCGCTTGCATCGGGTGTAGCCATCACGGCGGTGTATCGGCATTCCGGGGCGGCGCGGCGCCTCGTCCATCGGCTCAAGTACCAGGGACTGGTGCCGTGTGCCCGGGTCTTCGCGTTGCGGATGGTTCCATTGCTCCCAGCGGAGACGGCGGCGCTCATCCCGATCCCGCGAGCCAGGTTGCGCAAGCTCCAGTACGGCGTCGACCCGGCGCTCGAACTGGCCAAGGCCTTGGGCCCCATGGTCGGGATACCCGTCGTCAGGGCGCTGCGACCCGGACTGTGGTGGCCCCGTCATGCCGGTCACAACCGGCGGGCCGGGGGAGCACGATTCCACCAGGTGGCGGCAGTGCCTCCTGGGGCGGTGGTCGTCGACGACGTCGTCACAACCGGGCGCACCATCGAGGCGGCCATTGGCGTTCTCGATACGGCCATTTGGCACGGGGTTTCGGCCACTTCACCAGGTAGAGTGAAAGTTGAGGGATCGGGAACCGATCCCGAGGCACTGGAGACTGCGTGTCGGCACGACCGCACCGGATAAGGGAACGGACATCGAGCCGCATCCATGCCGCGTCAGGTAGGACCTGTCTTCAACGATATGCCGCGACTGCCTTGTGCGCGGTCGCGCGCCCCAGAGAGGAGCACCGGTGAACGTCCGAGTCCACGGCAAGAACATGCAGGTGAGTGACGAGCTGCGCGAGCTCGCCCTCGAGAAGATCGAGCATGCCGGGCGCATATTCGACGACGGTGGCAGCACCGACGTCGAGTTCGCCGAGCGGGGCAACCCGCGGAACTCAGACGGACGGTATCGGGTGGAGATCACGAGCCACGCCGCGGGCCACACCGTGCGGGTGGAGGCCGCCGCTCACGATGATCGCGCCGCGCTCGACATTGCCGTCGACAAGTACCAACGCCAGCTCCGCAAGCTCAAGGAGCGTCTGATTCAGCGCTCTCGCACGACTCCAAACAAACGACTCAATCCCGATCCGTCATCCTCCGATGAAGAGGGAGATGAACGGCTGCAAATCGTCAGAACCAAGAGGTTTGTGATGCGGCCGATGCCACCGGAGGAAGCAGCACTACAGATGGAGATGCTCGGACATGACTTCTTCTTCTTTCTCAACGCCGAGACCGGCGAGAGCTGCGTGCTGTACCACCGCCGCGACGGAACACTGGGATTGATCGAACCGGAATGACACGACTTCTTGTTGTTGACGATGTACCGCTGTTCAGGGCCGGGTTGACCTCGGCACTCACCGCAGCAGGTTTTGAGGTTGTCGGAGAAGCCGGCAGTGCCGAGACCGCGGTGGCGAGGGCCGAAGAGCACCAACCGGATCTGGTCCTCCTCGACGTACTGATGCCGGGACTGTCTGGGCTCGACGTCGTCGAGAAGATCACAGCAGTCTCACCGCACTCCAGCGTGGTACTGCTCACGGGCAGCGAGTCCGAAGAGGACATGCTGACCGCACTCAAGGCGGGTGCCCGCGGCTACATCGTCAAGGACATGCCGTTCCCGGTGCTGGTCGACTCCATCGTTGCGGTTGCCGACGGTGGGGCCGCCCTCTCCCCGCAGATGGCAGGCAAACTCTTTGACGTCTGTCGCCAGCTGTTGCGTCATCAGGAGCTGCTGCAGTCGCGCAAGCCGACGCTCACCGGCCGCGAAATCGAGGTTCTCCAATTGGTGGCCCGCGGCATGACCAGCCGGGAGATCGGTCTCGAGCTGTACATCTCGGAGAACACGGTGAAGAACCACATCCGCAACATCCTGGACAAGCTTGGTCTGCATTCCCGGAATGAAGCGGTCCTCTACGCGGTTCGTGAAAGCCTGATCTCGATCAACTGACCGACCCAGCACCCTTGTGTTGCGGCTCTGGTCCTCTAGCCTGAGATCGAATGTGTCGCCGCGGCGGCCCTCACCAAAGCACCAGCCCACCTCTAGAATGCGTGTCCTATGTCTATCTTCAGTAAGGTCCTCCGCGCCGGTGAGGGCAAGATGCTGAAGGAACTCCAGCAGCTCGTCGACTGTGTGAACGAGCTGGAGCCTGAGATCGAAGCGCTCAGCGACGACGAGCTTCGGGCCAAGACCGACGAGTTCCGACAGCGCCTTGCCGAGGGCGAAACCATCCGCGATATCGAATGTGAAGCCTTCGCCGTTGTGCGCGAGGCGGCAAAACGGACGCTCCACCAGCGCCCCTACGATGTGCAGATCATCGGTGGCGGCGCCATGGCGCGCGGGATGATCGCCGAAATGAAGACCGGTGAGGGCAAGACCCTCGTTTCCACCATGCCGTCGTACCTCTACGGCCTGACCGGCAACGGTGTGCACATGGTGACGGTGAACGACTACCTCGTCGCCCGCGATGCGGAGTGGATGGGCCGAATTCACAACTTCCTCGGGTTGACCGTCGGTGTGATCCAGGCCGAGATGTCGCCGGCAGAGCGTCGCCCGGCCTACAACTCCGACATCACGTACGGCACCAACAACGAGTTTGGATTCGACTACCTACGCGACAACATGGCGATGCGAGTCGAAGACAAGGTCCAACGAGGGCACGCATATTCCATCGTTGACGAGATCGACTCGATCCTCATCGACGAGGCCCGTACCCCGCTCATCATCAGCGGCCGGGTAGGCGAAACCGGCAAGTGGTATCGCGACTTCGCCAGGATTGCGACCCGGCTGCGGCGCGACGTCGACTACGAGGTCGACGAGAAGAAGCGCCAGGTCATCACCACTGAGCAGGGCGTGCACACCGTGGAACAGATCCTCGGCGTCGAGAACATGTACGACTTTGCCAACGTCGACCTCATCCACCATCTGGATGTCGCCCTCAAGTCAAAAGAGCTCTACCAGCGCGACGTCGACTACCTCATCCGCGGCGGCGAGGTGAAGATCGTCGATGAGTTCACCGGCCGGGTGCTGGAGGGGCGGCGCTATTCAGAGGGACTCCACCAGGGCATCGAGGCCAAAGAGGGCGTCAAGATCAAGGAAGAGAACCAGACGCTGGCCACGATCACTTTGCAGAACTACTTCCGAATGTATGAGACGCTGGCCGGGATGACCGGCACCGCGCTCACCGAAGCCGGGGAGTTCAAGGAGATCTACGACCTCGATGTGGTTTCGGTCCCGACCAATCTTCCGACGGCGCGCATCGATCAACCCGACGTCGTGTTCGTGGACGAGGACGCCAAGTTCGAGGCGCTGACCGCGGACATCGTCGAACGTCACGGCGCAGGTCAGCCCGTTCTGGTGGGCACCGTCTCCATCGAGAAATCGGAGCGTCTCGCCGGCTTTCTGAAGCGCAACGGGATCCCCCATGAGGTGCTCAACGCCAAGCAGCACGCCCGGGAGGGTCAGATCGTGGCCCAGGCTGGGCACTATGGGGCGGTGACCGTGGCCACCAACATGGCGGGGCGCGGTGTCGACATCATGCTGGGCGGCAATCCTGAGGAACTAGCCAAGCAAGAGATGCGCAAGCGTTCCATCGAGACCGATGCCGACGAGTACA
Organism: uncultured Acidimicrobiia bacterium; assembly: GCA_963821095.1. Taxonomy (GTDB): domain Bacteria; phylum Actinomycetota; class Acidimicrobiia; order Spongiisociales; family UBA5794; genus CAVPHV01. Next base: position 146,704 of record CAWGCJ010000022.1, read on the forward strand.
AGGCCGAGTACGAGGCAGCCGTCGAGCGGCTCACCGTCGAGACCGAGATCGCGAAGGAGAAGATCATCGAACTCGGTGGCCTCTACGTTCTCGGCACTGAACGGCACGATTCGCGTCGGATCGACAATCAGTTGCGCGGTCGTTCGGGGCGCCAGGGTGATCCGGGGGAGTCCCGGTTCTACTTGTCGCTGGAAGACGACCTGATGCGCCGTTTCGCCAACGACAAGGTCGCCTCCATCATGAGCCGGCTGAAGATCCCGCGCGAGGTCCCCATCGAGCACAAGATGGTCTCCAAGGCGATCGAGCGGGCGCAGAGCCAGGTGGAGAGTCAGAACTTCGAGATCCGCAAGAACGTACTCAAGTACGACGAGGTGATGAACACCCAGCGCAAGATCATCTACCAGTGGCGCAACCAGGTGCTCGAGGGCGAAGACACCGACGATCTGTTGGCGACGTGGCGGGCCGATGTCGTTGACGACATCGTCGGCGGGGTAACGGCGGAGGCCAAGGATCCGTCCGAATGGAACTGGGACGAGATGGTGGCCCAGATGACTCAGCTCTATCCGACCGAGTTGAGTGTGGCGACGTTCGAACACCCCGGCGATCTCGACGAGGTCGAAGTCATCGAGGCCTTCGCCGCAGAGGCGGATGAGCAGTATGCCGCCCGCGAGGAAGAGATCGGCGTGGATACGATGCGCCAACTCGAACGGACCGTGGTGCTGTCGATCATCGACAACAAGTGGCGGGAACACCTCGCCGAGATGGACTATCTGCGGGCCGGCATCGGACTGCGAGCCATGGGCCAGCGCGACCCGCTGGTCGAATACCAGCGTGAAGGCTTCGACCTCTTCTCCGCCATCGTTGATTCGGTCAAGCACGACAGCCTGCGCTACATGTATCACGTGAAGGTGGTCCAGAAGCAGGAACCGCAGCGTCCCAAGGTGATCCAAACCAACGCTCCGGGAGTTACCGCCAAACCAAAACCGGCCAAGAGCAAGGGCAAGGTGGGTCGGAACGATCCATGTCCATGCGGCTCGGGCAAGAAGTACAAGATTTGCCATGGCAAGCCCGGGGCAGAACCGCTCGCCGGCTGAGGCACTGCGGTCCCACACCACAAGAGGTACGCTGCTACTCCCATGACCGATCAGGACCCTCGCGCCCAACTCAAAGACCTCCGTTCTCGCCTCGACGACGCCCGGAGGTTCCTTTGACGTCGAAGGCAAAACCGCAGAGCTCGAAGAGCTGAAGAAGGCTGCTTCGGAGCCGGATCTCTGGAACGATCAAGACCGGGCACGTCGGGTCACCCGCAAGCTGGCCCGTCACGAGGCCACGATCAACCAGGTCGCAGGGCTCGCGGGCGCGATCGACGACGCCGAGGTGATGCTCGAACTCGCCACTGAGGAGGACGACGCGGGCGCTTCAGCTGAGGTTGCCGCCGAGCTCGTCGAGATCGAGGCAGAGTTGTCGAAGCTCGAGCGCGAGACGCTCTTCTTCGGGGAGTACGACGACCACACCGCCATCGTGAGCGTCCACGCCGGGGCCGGGGGCGTGGACGCTCAGGATTGGGCTGAGATGCTGCTGCGGATGTACGTTCGCTACTTGGAACGAAGCAACTTTGGGGTGGAGATCGACGAGATTCAGCCCGGCGACGAGGCTGGGATCAAGTCGGCCACGATCACCATCCGCGGGGACTACGCCTACGGCAACTTCGAGGGCGAGCGTGGCGTACATCGTCTGGTGCGGATCAGCCCCTTTGATTCTGCGGCGCGACGCCACACCTCGTTTGCCGGGGTCGACGTGATCCCCGAGGTGGAACTCGAGGAGGTCGAGATCGATACGGACGATCTGAAGATCGACACCTTCCGCTCTTCGGGGGCCGGTGGGCAGCATGTCAACGTCACCGACTCTGCGGTACGGATCACCCATCTCCCCACCGGGGTCGTGGTCAGCTGCCAGGCGGAGCGGTCTCAGATCCAGAATCGGGCCCGTGCCATGCAGTTGCTGGCGGCCCGGTTGGCGGTGCTCGCCCGCCAAGATCGGCAGAAGGAGATCGACGCGGTACGGGGCGAGCAGACCGAGGCGGGGTGGGGTCGCCAGATCCGTTCGTACGTTCTCCAGCCCTATCAACTGGTGAAGGATTTGCGCACTGACCTCGAGGTCGGCAACGTCACCGGGGTTCTCGATGGCGACATTGACAGGTTCATCGACTCGTACCTGCACTGGCGTAGATCTGAGGCTGGGTGAGCGCTGACCAGAGGGTGGTTGGACTAATCCAGGTCGCTGGTACCATTTCGCCGCTGGCGGAGGTAGGGGCTGTGCTCAATGCGGGTGGACCCGTCTGGGCCGCCCGAAAGGCTGTAATTCCATGATCCGTCTCCAGAAGGTCACGAAGGTATACGACGGCGGCGTCGTAGCCGTCAAAGACGCGTCCCTTGAAATCGCCAAGGGTGAGTTTGTGTTTCTCGTGGGACCATCCGGTTCGGGGAAGTCGACCCTGATTCGGCTGATGATGCGCGAGGAGAAGCCAACCGAAGGCGACCTCTGGGTAGCCGGCAAGCACGCCTCCGATCTGCCTAGCTGGAAGGTGCCCCACCTGCGGCGCTCCATCGGCACCGTGTTCCAAGACTTCAAGCTGTTGCCGAACAAGACGGTGTACGAGAATGTCTCGTTTGCCATGGAGGTGACCGGGCGCGCCCGGCAGGTCTCGCGCACCCAGGTGCCTCAGGTGCTCAAGCTCGTCGGCCTTTCGGCGAAGGCCGATCGTTACCCCCGCCAACTCTCCGGTGGTGAGCAACAGCGGGTTTCGTTGGCGCGGGCGTTCGTCAACCGCCCGTTGATTGTCCTGGCCGACGAGCCGACCGGGAACCTCGACCCCGGCACCTCCGTCGGCATCATGCGGATCCTCGACCGAATCAACCGCACCGGCACCACGGTGGTGATGGCAACTCATGATCACGCCATTGTCGATGCCATGCGGCGGCGCGTCGTCCAACTCGACGCCGGCCACATCGTGCGCGACCAGTCCCGCGGGGTCTACGACCGCACCGCCGAGGGCAAGGCAGCGCGACAGTTGACGTCCTCGACACCGGTCGCGCCCTCGGCGGCGCCTGCGGTTGCCGCGCCGCTAGATCCCAGCCCGCCGTCGACCGACGATGCCGGCGACGCGGTCGAGCAGGTCGTGGCGCCTGAGACCGCCGAGGTTGATTCCGTGTTTGATGAGGTCGCCGAGGTTGAGGCTGCAGAGGTTGCAGCTGCCGAGGTTGCGGCTGCTGAGGTTGCGGGCGCTGAGGTTGCGGCTGCTGAGGTTGCGGCCGCCGACGTTGTGGTCGCCGAGGTTGAATCCGACGGCGAGGACGCCACCTGATGCGGATTCAGTATGTATTGGTCGAAGCCTTCAACAACATCCGGCGCAATGCCCTCGTTGTGCTTGGAGCCATTCTCGCTGTATTCATCTCATTGTTCCTCACCTTCGGCACGCTGATCTTCGGCGAGATTGCCAGGATCAACACGGTGCGGTGGTCCGAAGACGTCAGGGTGATCGCCTTCGTGCGAGACGACTTCCGAGAGGTCGAAGAACTCCAGCGGACGGTCCTCGACTGGGAAGAGGTCGACGCCGTCTTCTTCGTTTCCAAGGCGGATGCCTACCAAGAGGCTCTCGAGCTGTTCAAGAACAACCAGTCCGTCCTGCGGGTCATCGAGGAGAACCCTGGGATTGTCCCGGCGTCGCTGCGAGTGCGCCCCGTTGAGCTGGATCAGTACCAAATCATCGAGCAGCGATTACAGAATTCTGCCGGTGTGTCCGAAGTGAGATCCGCCGGGCCGGCGGTCGACCAGATCGCGGCGATTCGTGACGGCCTCCGCGTCTTCTTCTGGGTGTTGGCCGTCGCCCTCGGCGTGGCCGCGGTGGCTCTGATTGCCAACACGATTCATATGGCGATCTATGCCCGTCGAGAGGAACTCGAGATCATGAAGTTAGTGGGTGCCGGCGGTTGGTTTGTGCGCACTCCATTCTTGCTCGAAGGGATGATCGAGGGCTTCCTTGGTGCTTTGGTGGCCGTTGGTGTGGTGTGGGGTCTCTATGAGTTGTCGATCAGCAATCTCGAAGGATTGCCGACCTACATCGAGATCGACATCGGCAACGACTTTCTGACTCGCTGGGGCTTGATCATTCTCGGCTTCGGCGTGCTGGTCGGTGCCGTTGGATCGCTGCTCAGCCTCGCCGTCCACCGCTACATCCGCGCCTAGTGGCCAAGGCAGACGGCGACGGCCGCAAGATCGTTGCATCCAATCGCAAAGCTCGGCACGACTACGACATCGTCGATACCTACGAGTGCGGCATCGTGCTCCAGGGGTCGGAGGTCAAAAGCCTGCGCGCCGGTCAGGTGCAGCTCAAGGACGCCTACGCCGAGTTCCGTGGCGCCGACCTGTGGCTCGAGAACATGCACATTGCGCCCTATCAGTTCGCCCGGGGTGGTGGTCATGATCCGGAGCGGGCTCGCAAGCTGCTGCTTCACAAGTTCGAGCTCGAGCGGCTGATCGGCAAGGTCAACGAAGCCGGTCTGACGCTGGTCCCGCTCTCGATCTACTTCACTCACGGTCTTGCCAAGGTCGAGCTGGCGCTCGGCAAGGGCCGTCGTCGTTACGACAAGCGCCAGGCGATCCGGGCCCGGGAAGAGAAGAGGGAAATGGATCGTGCCATGGGACGGGCCCGCCGGTCGTAAGACGGCATGACGATCTCAGTGGAGTATCGCCTCCGTTGTGGCTCACTGGGCGTTACGTTGCGGCGGTGAGCGCTTCCAGTTCCGTGAAGATGTTCGCCACCTGTTCAAGGGGCAGTGCTCCGGAAACCCGCAGCAGCACGGTTCCCTCGGTGTCGGTGACGACCCAGTAGGGGAACGATGTGGTGCCGAGCTGGCCGGCAAGGGTGAGGTCGTCATCGACCAGGACTGGGAAGGGCAGTTGCAGTTCGTCGAGGTAGGGCTCGAGCGGATTGCCCCGGGTGTCGTCTTGCGAGGTGGTGATGGATACCAACTCGACATTGGGGAAGCTTGATTGGCTCTGCTCCCAGAAGGCCGAGAGCTCCGGCAGCTCCTGCTGACAGTACGGGCACCAGTGAGCCCACACCATCCACACCCGGGCCTTGTCGCTGCTCGACGGGTAGCTGACGGTCGTTGCGCCGTAGTACTCGGTGCCGGAAACCTCGCCGAGAGTGAGTCCTCCGGCGACGGCAGGATCGTTCTGAACGCTCTCGAAGGGAGGCAGGCTGCCCTCGGGGATGCTCTGCGCCGGCACCGCCGCTCCAGAACTCGATGCGGCCCCGGCAGCAGCGACCTGGATGCCGTCGAGTTGATCACCGAGGGCGTTCGCCTGATCGCGTACCGAGGCAACGTCGAGGTCGAGTTCCGTCACAGAGGCACTGAGCGAGACGAGGTCGTCAGCGTTTGAGTTCACCTCGTTGAGGATGACGATCTGTAGTGCGACCACAACGGCGAGCAGTGCGGCGCCGATGATGAGGGCTGTAGTGCGTAGGCCCGAACCCCCGGTGGGAGCGGTCGTAGCGGCGGCCGGTGTCGCAGTCTCGCCGACCGTAACGGTTGGCATCGGGTCGGCGGGGGCGGTTGGTGTTGGGTCGAGTTGGTCATCCATGAGGGGGAGTATGGCCCCATTGCGGAACTGTGCGAAACGCCGCCTCTCTACCTGGCGCCGGCGAGAGGATGATCGTGTGCCTTTGGCGCGGTGTCGGGGCCTCGACGCTGGTGGCGGGCTGCGGTGGCCCTCGAGACGTGGACGATCAGGATCCCCCCGAGCACGACCAGCGAACCGACGATGCGATCTGCCGTGAGCTCCTCATCGAGAATCAGCCAGGCGAAGATGGCGACCTCGATGATCTGCGCCGATGCGATAACCCCGGCGTGGAGCGCGTTGAGGGTGCGCATCGCGTGGTGCCAGATCGTGAAGGCGAACGCGGTGTTCACGACGCCGAGGATCAACAGCAGGAGGACGATCTGGGGGGTGAAGGTCGGCCACGTTTCCACGGCGAGTGCGATGACCAGAAGCACCCCGCTTCCCAGCGCCATGGGGATGAGGGTCGCGTCGAGGGCCGCTGTCTTGCCGTTGCGCAGGATCTTGCGCTGCAGGAGATTGGATGCGCCGATGCCGCAAGCGGCAAGGGCGGCCAGGGTGATGCCGAGCGCCTCACTGCCTTCAGGCACCGCCGGGAAGAACACGTACATTCCCCCAACGACGACCCCAACGCCGACCCATTCCCAGCCCGAGGTCGGCTCCTTGACGAAGAGTCCGGCCGTGAGGGCGAGGACGAGGGGGATGCCCGCTTGAAACACGAAGTTGAACGTAACCGTGTCAACCTCGTCGAGGCCGAGGAACATCACCGCCGGAACGAATGTGTAGAGAACGAGGCCGAGGGCCACCAACCATTTCGCCGAGCTGCGCTCCACCTGGGGAGGCATTCCGCCATAACGAACGAGCCGATAGGCGAATAGGGCGATGGCTCCTATCAAGTAGCGCAACGCGGCGAATGTCAGCGGCGGGAGGTCCTCCAGGCCGATCTTGATGTAGATGAACGAAGAAGCCCACAGCAGAGTTGCCAGCACGGCGAGCCCGACTGCCGCCGACGTCGATGGGGGACGGCCCTCGCGGAGTGTCCGTTCCCCCAATCGTCACCTCATCCGACGGTCACGATGGCGTGTTCCACTCGGCGCAGTACCTCTCCGGCGGCGTCATCGTCGGCGACGAGGTCGTGGCGCTCCGTATCGATCGTGATCACCGGCGTCGATGAATGTGACGCGATCCACTTCTCGTGACGGTCGTAGATGCGCCGCAAGAAGGCGACGTCCAATTCGCGTTCTGCCTCCCGGTCCCGCCGTTGAATGCGCTCCATGGTGACCTCAAAAGGAGCCCACAGGTAGATGATGAGGTCCGGGAGGGGGAGCGCTCGCTCCAGCACGCCGTACAGCGTCATGAGCGTCTCGAGATCGTTGTCGTCGTAGGCTCCGGCATCACGATACGCCGGGAAGAAGACCCTGGCGTCTTCGACGATGCAGCGTTCCTGCAACACCGGCCCGGTCATGTCTCGCACCTTGAGGTGCTGCTCGGCGCGCCGACCCAGGTAGTAGGAATTCATCCGGAATCCGAGGTCGCCGAGGTTCGAGTACACATCGGAGAGGTACGGGTTTTCGTCGATCGGTTCTTCGAGCACCTGCCAGCTGTCGAAGCGATTCATCAAGCCGATGAGGGTTGTCTTACCGACACCGATCGGACCGGAGACCGCAACGTAGGGGCCCTTTTCGATGTCACGAAGATCGATTTCGATCTTGGCGTCGGCCAGCATGACCTCGAGGTCATCGAGATTGCGGGCGATGTCGTGGTTGAGTACGCCGTCGATCATCAGGTTGTTGGCGCCGAGTTCGGAGGTTCGAAAGTCCGTCTGGATCCCGATGCAACGCGTGCCGCGTCCATAGGCGACTCCCGCCTCGATGCAAGCTCCCTCGTCGGGTACACGTCCGTCGAGCGTGAAGACCAACAGGTCGGATGCCTCAACCGCATGCAGGTTGGCCCGGAAGATCTGGTCACGGGCCTCAGCTGGGGTCATCCCCGAGTCGATCAGTCGGTTGAGAAGCCCGGCGTCCTCCTGTGGAAACCAGGTGTCATATCCGGCCTTGTCGAGGATCTCCTTCACCCGTAGGTTGAAGGCTCGCTCAGCCTCGTTGAACAAGCCGGCGGCGTAATACGCCTTCGGACGCTTCATCCCCTCCATGGCGTCAATCCCTTCTTGCCGAGTCGCCCGCACGCACTAGCCGACTTGGTGCCACGCAGCGTAGCCGCGCAAGACGTTGCGTTGCACATGCGGTATCCTGGGTAGGCTGACGGATCAGCACCCATGGGGGTGAAACGGTTTCGACTGTGAGGGTTGAGGCGCCGGAAGCGAGCCGAGGAACCCCGGAGTCCTCGTTAAATGGCCGGGAAACCAATACGTGCCGACAACGAACTGGCACTGGCCGCTTAACAAAAAGCGACCTGTCCGCCCGGGGGGTCCCTGCCTCACCGGAACCGGGCAACGCAATGCAGGGTGCTCCCGCCGGGATGCCGGGACCGGCGGGTCAAGATCAATTCCGGATAGGGCCGAGGGAAACTAGCCGACAGAGTCCCCCGGATCCGAAAGCTCGCTGTTGGCTGCGCTCGGAGATGCCGACGCTGATATCTCATAGGACGGGGGTTCAACTCCCCCCACCTCCACCAGACCCGGCCCTTTAGGGCCGGGTCTGATCCGTGTGGGGGCCCCCTCCTCCACGCGAACCCGGCCAGAGGCCTGGTTCGTTGCCCGGCCCTTCAGGGCCGGGTCTTATTCCGACCGCGACGAGTCGTAAGGCCCACCTGCGAGCGAGAATCGACGGCTCGTTGTCGGCAGGTCGCAATGAAGGCCGCCATCGTTGGCCATACGGTCTGGCATTTCTAGAGGTCTCGGCTGCTGCGTGGAGCCAGCCTGGGCGCCGGAGGTGATTCGAGTGGGGGCGCTAGCCGGCCGTCTGCGCGATCATGGCCCTATGTGGTTCGTTATCGGGGCCGTCGTGCTTGTTGTCGCCGGGCTCATCTTCGGCATCCATCGGTTCTTGCTGTGGGCCGAGAAGCGGGGATGGGTGTACTACAAGAAGACCTCGCCTCCGCACGGGGCCGGCGCCCTTGCCATGCAGGAACTTGCCCAGATCTACGAACCGCAGGCCGAGCACGTGATCGAGGCGACCCGTTCGGAGAGCATCGTGGCCGACCACGAGGATGCAGGCGACAAGCCGTTTTGGGAAGTGCCCGATTTCGCGGACGACGATGAGAGCGAGTCGCCCCCTGACTGACGAGACTGTTGAACAACGCCGGCCTGGGCTCGCTGCGACGTTCAAGACCAGTCGGAGAACTCGCCGGCGCGATCCCGAACGGAGTTTTCTTGATACCCTTCTAACCCTTGCGGGATGGGCGCCGGCCCGGGGCGGCAAAGGCGGGTTCCGGCTCGTGACCGAAGGCCTGGTAGGCAAGGTCGGTCGCAATTGGCGTGAGGCGTCGATAGAGCCCCACGGCGATCTGAACCAGTTGTGGCCCGAAGATGATGGCTGTGGTCACCGCCGAGGCCAGGGCCAGCGTGCCAGCGTCTCCGACGTTCCGGGCCCCGGAGAGTTCCATTACCAGCATCGTGGTTGGAATCACGAAGAGTGCCCCGAGGGTCGAACCGACGATGACTCGGGGTGGTGAAGCACGTTCCATGTCGTTGGCGAGAAGGCCGGGGACAAACAGCGGGGTCAGCGGGATGGCCGTAATGGTCACGTAGGCGCCGGGGTTCAGCCCGAAGTAGCGGGTACCGACCCACATCCCGATCCACGACAGCAGGGCGGCGATCATGAGCATGGTGGCGAACTTGCGGCGCCCAAACAGGATGATGTGCGGCATGAGCACCCGGGTCACGATCGCCCATGTGATGACCGCGATCACCATCACATACACCACCTGCCCGGGGTTGGCCCACAGCAACCCGACGAAGGCGCCGCCGACGAAGCCGCCCTGGCGGAGCCCGTAGTTGCTGAGCAAGCCCCACGACGCCGCGGCGGAGAGGACGACGGCAAACGGAATCCAGTCTGGAGGCAACAACACCGATTCGAATGACACCAGCACCGAGTCGGCCTGAACGTTGCTGACGAACAGCAGTGCCAGCACGACGGGGACCACGACGAGCATGCCGGTGGTGAGCACTGCAGCAACGGTCTTGCGGATGCCCTGGCGGGCCATGTCGTGGGCGATGAGGGCGGGGATCACGTAGCCGATTCCGACCATGAGCGGGATGTCCGCCTCCCACAGCCAGCTGCCGGAAGGGCTCAGCTTCAGCATGACCGCCTGGAGGGCCATCGATGTGATGGCGAGCACGGTGAACTTCGATCGACCGTACAGCAGCACCCGCCGTGATAGGACGCGGTTGATCAGCCAGTAGCAGAGCAGGGCATTGGCGAAGGTGGCAACGATTACCGATGGCTGCATCACGAACAGTGCGACGTACCCGGGAACGACGATGGAACCGGTCGTGATCTGTCGCCGCTCGTAGTAGAGCATCGAGGCGATGATCCCGAGGATGAAGGCCAGTCGTACCGGGTCGGCGGAGAACAGATAGTCATGCATCAGGCAACAACCGCCATCGGGGAGTCCGTCGTCGCGCCCGGATCGACCGCCTCTGCCTCGTGCTCGAAGTAGTCGAGCATCATCTCGGCTTGATGCGTATGGATGTTGACGAACCCGACGACCAGGACGTGTGGAGTGTCGTTGTTGCGAACCAACTCGTCGATCATCTGCTCGACCGTCGGCTTGCGCTGCTCGCCCAGGTTGGCAATGCGGTCGGCGGGCCAGCCGTTGTCGATCAATCTCTGGGTGACGATCTGTTCGTAGGCCCCGAACGTGACCAAGCGGTCAAAGTCGAGATCGCGGACGGCGACATCGGCGAACTGCGTCGCCCGAAGCTGACGGTCGGAGCGGTTGTTGAGGATGCCGACGGTGGTGGTGTCGGCGGAGCGGTAGGGCTGGAGGCGCTCCATGGCCGCCACCATCGATTCGCGGTCGTTGACCGCGAACAGGTTTGCCCAGGTGACCAGCTTGTCGCCGATCTTGAGGTGCTTGAGTCGCAGCACCCCGGGGTCGGGTGCAGCCCGGACCATGCCGGTTATGGCGATGTCGCGCGGAATCCCAACGATCTCCGCGATGGCCAGTCCGATGGCCACGTTCTCCTTGAAGGCGATGTAGTCAAAGCGGGCGATGTCCTCGTCGGTCACGGTGTCGGGTTCGGCGAAGACCACTCGAGTTCCTCGTTGGTCGGCGACGTCTTGGATGACCTCTCGCAAGTCGATGTCTTGCTCTGCGGTGATCAACAGGCCATCGTGCGGGCAGGTCGACGACAGCGAGCGTGCAATCTCGGGCAGGGTCTCGCCCATGACATCTTGGTGGTCTTCACGGACGTTGGTGAGCACCCCAATAGTGGAGCGGACCATCTTCTCTTCGCTGACCTGCTGGTAGGCGGGCACGATGGCCATGCACTCGACGATGATTGCCTCAACGTCGGGGGAAACGTAGTTCTTGATGATCTTGAGCTGTTCCATGATGGTTGGGGCCCCGCTGCGCTTGATCGGGACGTCGTGTCCGCCGGGGGGAATCACCGCGGCGAACGATCCGGTCGATTTGGCGACCGTGGTGACGTCCGCCTCGCGGAACATGCCGGCCACGATGCGGGTCACGGTCGACTTGCCGCGGATGCCGTTGACGTGGACGCGGTATTTCACCTGATCGATGCGTCGCTGATGCGCTCGCGTCTGACCCAGCCACCGTATGACTGTCACTGTCACCGCGATCACGGCCGCGATGAGGAAGACCGGGAACATCCTTCCCCCTGTTGGGTGCCTTACTCTTTGTGGTTATCGGCAGCCGAGTTGGTGACTTTCAGTGTTTGTCGCGGTCCTCCAAACGCAAGAAGGGGCCGCCCAAAGGCGGCCCCTTCTCGGTCGTTGTCAGTTGTCAGCGATACTGATCAGCCGCTGCAAACACCTGTGAGGGAGTAGTCCTCGAGCGCGGTGTCATCTTCGGCCGGTGCGATCTGTCCCGTCGCCGTGAACATGCTGTCGCTTTCGGTCGTGAGTTCGTCAATGGAGCCGGTCCACGCAATGACGTCAGCCTGGGAGACGGTGATCACGTTGACCCCGTCGACCACGGTTGTTTCGAGGACGAACGTATCGTCGTCGGCCACAGCCGCCGTGAGCAGAAGCTCGTTGCCGTCGGTGATTTCGCATGCCGCGACGACGAAGTCCTGCTCAACCTCGCTACCGGGAACCATCAACGTGACGGTGTCGGGGGCCTCGGTGGTGGTCGTGCTGGTCTCCTCGGGCGCCTCGGTCGTGGTCGTCGTGGTCGCCTCGGTTGTGGTGGTGGTCTCCTCAGGACCGCCGGCCTCGGGCGGGCAGTACTGAATGAACTCGCCGGTGCAGATCTCTTCCCAGGTACGGAAGCCGTCTGCAATGACGGTCTCTTCGATGTTGTCAACGGTCACACCGATCGGAGTCAGCGCGATGTAGGGAACACCCTGATCAACACCGATGGCGTTGGTCTCGGGGTCGATGGCGGTCGCTTCACCGGCGAACTCCACCGAGGTGAGCGGGTCTTCGCCGCAGCGCAGCGCCAGGGCCGCGGCGGCAGCCGCCTTGGCCTCAGCCTCGATCGGCTTGTACACGCTCATCGTCTGCCAGCCGGACAGCACGTTCTGCATCCCGGCCACGGTGGCGTCCTGGCCACTCAACGGCACGGGATCGAACCCGCCGTTCTTGAGCGCCTGGATCACCGAGTTGGCGAGACCATCGTTGGCGGCGAACACGGCATCAACCGCACCGTCGGTGTCGACGAGGATCTGCTCGAAGATCGTCAACGCCTCCTGGTTGTCCCAGTTCGGAGTGTCCTGATCGGCCGCCAGGGCCCATTCGCCCGCTTCGACCTTCTTGGAGACGCCGAAGTCGGAGGCAACGTTGTAGCCGTTCTTGAAGAGTGCAGCGTTGTTGTCGGTCGGCCCACCATTGAGCATCACGACATTCGGGGTCCCGCCGAGTTCATCGATCTTCGGACCGATGACGTCGGCCATGGTCTGGCCAACCGCAACGTTGTTGAACGACACGTAGACGTCGGCGCCGGGACCCTCAATCGTCAAACGGTCGTAGTCGATCACCTTGGCATCGCTCTGCCGAGCGAGGTCGATGATCGCTGCACCGGAACCGGAGTCCAGGTTGGTCAGCAGAATCACCGAGGCGCCTTCAGCGAGTGCTGCTTCGGCTTGAGTGATCTGCGCCGCCGGGTCACCCTCGGCATTCACGATCGAGTAGCCGACACCGTCAACTAGTCCGGCGCCTTCGAAGGCTTCCTTGAAGTAGCGCCGGTCGTCAGACTCCCAGCGGGCCGAAGAAGCCGAGTCCGGCAACAGCACGTGAATGCTGCCGGGGCATTGCTCGCCCTCGGTCGTCGCGGTCGTATCGGCGGCCGCAGCAGCGGTGGTAGTCGTCGTGTCATCATCATCGCCGCAAGCGGCGGCGATCAGAGCAAATACGAGAACCAGGAGTAGCCACCTGGCTCGTTGCACTCCTTGCATGGGTTTCCCTTTCGTGGGGGGTTTGTTGGCGGACCTGGCGCCCGCGTCACTAGGCGCAGCTGATGTGCACCGAGAGTGGCGGAAGGTTACCCGAGAGATTCGGATTGTCCAGGCACCGTGCCGTCACAACCCAGATGTTGCCAAAACGCGTTCTGGTTGGAAATCCGACGTCAGCCGTTGTCCTCGGCTAGTGAAGGGTCGGGGGTGTAGATCCAAATCCCGATTGCGGTCAGTACGAGACCAAAGACGGCCACTACCCCTGCGATCACGCCGCCGCTCCACGAAACGTACGTCACATCCTGATTGAAGGCCCATGCAATGCCGGCGGCGCCGGCGACGGTGGTGGCCAATCCGGCGGCCAGCGAGACGATCCAGTCGCCGGGCCGATAGGGCTTGGCGAGTAGCGGACGCAAGACAACGACCGACCCGACGACAACCGTGAACCCGGCCACGGCTGCCACAATCCCCAATGCGGTGTAGGTCAGCGCCATCAGACTCCTCCGCAGGTTCCGTCGTAGCCGCCAGGCTAGCCGTCTCGTGAACGGCGTCAGTTCTCGCTCGCAGCGCTGGCCTGGAAGTGCAACGGCGTCGGTTGGTGCGAGCGTTCACGTCGCGCGTTCAAGAGCCGGCAGCCGTCTCGTGAACGGCGTCAGTTCTTGCTCGCCTGGGTGGGTCGGTCATGCAAGCGCGGGGGTTGCCAGGTCCTCGATGACCTCGGCACACGGCAGGGTGGCGAGGGTGCTTGGCGGCACCTTCAGCTTCAGCGATCGGCTCCCGCCGCCAACAATCACCCAATCGAGGTCCATGATCCGAGCGTCGATGTAGATCGGCAGATCCTGCGGTAGGGCGAAGGGGGTGACGCCGCCGATCAGCATCCCGGTGAGTTCGGCGGTGACATCGGCGGGAGCAAACGAGGCTTTGCGCACCCCCATGAGCTTGCGGACCCGGTTGTTGACATCGAGCCGGGTCGTGGCCAAGACAACGCAGGCAGCGAACTCGCCTGGCGGGCGGCGCGAAGCGACCAAGATCGTATTGGCGGACTGCTCCTCCGGATAGCCGTAGTGAGCGCAGAACGCTGCGGTGTCGGCCAGTTCAGGGTCGCAGTCGATCAGCTCGTGATCGCTTCCGGAAAGGGTCTGCCGGACCTGTTTTTCGATATCCACGCTGCGATTGTTGCAGGTGGAAGCCTGGTCGTGCCACGAGGGGGCCTACCGTACGTCAACCCCGAGCGAGAGCGCCACCTTTGGTGCGTTTTCTGCCGTTACGGTGGCGGATGCCAGGTAGCGACCGGGGGCGATGTTGAGTTCGTCGCGAAGTTGGATCGACCAGGTGGCCCCCGGCTCGATGGTCTGATCCCACAGGGCATCGGTGAAGCTCATGTCGGCACTCCACCGGTAGGCCTCCGTTCCGGACTCGTCGGTGAGCACCACGTCGGCGCTCTGTCCGTCACGGAAACTCAGCACGAGTTGCGCCTCGGTGAGATTGGTCACGTCAATCAGCCACACGACGCCGCCCTGAGCCGGGATCGGGTCGGGGCTGAATGCCAGCGAGAGTTCGACCCTGGTGTCACCCACCGATGCCGCAGCCTGGATCGGGGTGGCCTCGGTGAGGGTGCCGTCCTGCATCGTTCCGAACACAAGCAGCGGAAAGTCGGTCCACACGACGCCGGCGAACTCCGGGTCGGGCCCGCTGAGGCCGACGACGGCCTCGAGGCTCAATCCTTCGAGTGGGAGCGAAGGTTCACCGCACTGAGGCGGATACGACTCCATGACCGCTCCGCAGAGTCGGACGTCATCACCGGCGGCAATCAGTGGACCCGCTACTTGCAGTTGGGTGCCGTTGGGGGTTGCGAGCGCTTCGTCGATGGACATCACCTGATCCGCCGGCGCCCCCGTCGAGGTCGTGGTGGGCGCGGCCGTGGCCGGTGCTCCGGTGGTTGTAGCGGCCGAGTCGTCGTCGGACCCACACGCAACTGCAACGATGGCAAGTACCAGCAGGATTGATGCAAAGCGAAGTCTCATTCATCCTCCAATGTGTCCCAGACTACGACGCCCCCGGGCGATCACCTCGGTTCCTTCGTCGAAGCGGTCGGGGCTCGGTACGCTCCTGTCCATGCCCCCGCACCGTGCCGAATGGCGAGCACTCGTGGCCCTCTCGGGACTCGTGCTCATGGCCTTCGGGTCGCTGTTCTACGCCTTTTCGGTACTCCTGACTGAGGAGGCAGCAGGGGCCGACTACTCAACGAGCCTGCTGTCGACGGCCTATGCCGGTGCGGTGCTGGTCGGCGGCAGTCTGGCGTTCATCGTCGGTCGTCGGGCGGACCGAAGCTGGCGTGCGCGGGCTTGCGGCGCTCGGCGCCGTCCTCGGAGCTCTGGGCTTGTTTGGGTTGGCAGCGAGTCGCCAACCCTGGCAAGTCGTTGCCTCCTCCTGGCTGCTGATCGGGCCGGCTGGGGCGCTCACGTTCTACGAGCCAGCGTTTGTTGCTCTGGATCAGTGGTTCGCCGGCCCTTCGCGAGCCAAGGCCATCGGAATACTTGCGGTCGTTGGCGGACTCGCCGGACCGATCTACCTGCCACTCACCGGGTGGTTGGTTGGTGCCGTCGGGTGGCGTGCGACGGCGGTCATCATCGGGGCAGCATTGGCAGCGTACGGAGTATTGGTCTCGTGGCTGTTCATGCCGGCCGGGATGTCACGGCTTGAACCGGTTTCGTCTCAGGAAGGCGGTACCGGACGACTGTTGCGTGACCGGAGATTCGTGTGGTATTCGGCTTCCGTGATCGTTTCCTATGGTGCGCTCCAGGCGATCTTCTTTCATCGGATTGCGGTCTTCGAAGCTGCGGGATTTGCCGTCGCAGGCATCACCGCCTGGGCCGCGTTGTCGGGATTGCTCGGCTTCCCCGGCCGCTACGGCGGACCGTTGCTCTCCAACCGGGTACGTGCCACGACGGTCAGCGCGGTGGCCCTTGCCGCCCTGGCGGTTGCGGCCGGATTGATGGTGAGCCCATCCGGCGTCGGGATGGTGGCGCATTTCGTGATCTTCGGGCTGGCCTTCGGAACGATGCTGCCGCTGCGTCCGGTCATCATGAGCGACTGGTATTCGGGGACCAACTATGGCCGCATCATGGGCACTCAGTGGTCGGCGGCCGCGGTGGGCGGCGCCCTCGGACCGTGGCTCGCCGGCATCGGCAAGGACGCCGCGGGCAGCTACGACGTGCCGATGGCGATGGTCGCTGTGGCCATGGCGCTGGCGGCCGGGTTCACCTTGCTTGCCGCGCGAGCGGCTCGACCAGGTACCGGCTGACGGGGCCACCGCGGAACGCCATCCGCCACCGAGATCAACGGTTCCCAAGTCGGCATTCTTGTGGCACAATCTGCGGACCAGAGAAAGGAGGTGGTCCGAACATGTCAGAAGGTTTACGTAGGACTCTGGAGGTGGCCGAGCGCTAAGCGGCCATTCCTGCACATGTCAGGGGAGTGGCTGCTTCCTCGCACCGGCGAGGCGGTTGGCGACTCCAACTCGGACCACCGAGGCCCGGAGATCCGTGAGTTGGTCCTCTCACGGCGGCGCAAGGCGCTGAAGTATCTCCGGGTCTTCACGCGCCTGGAGGAGATGCCTGTGGACATCCACATCCGTCGCTCGGACGGCAGCGCCGCCGACTACGCCACGGTGCGGCGCCTCATCGAGGCGGCGCAGCCCGACTACCCGGTGTCGGTTGAGGAGCTGAGGTCCCGCGATGAGGCGCGGCGCGCTGCGGGACTGATCTCGGAGCGTCTACTCGCCGAGGTCGATGGCCGTGCCGTCGGCCATCTCGCCTACGGCCACTTGGTGTCCGCGGCCGACGGTGACGTCTTCTCCGTCGGTCTGGAGGTCGAACCCGGCGAGTGGGGCAAAGGAATCGGTCGGACCCTCCATCAGACCATGCTCGGTGCCGCCGCTCGGGCGGAGGTCACCCGTGTCTTGGCATTCGTCGATGAGCGGCAGCGGCGCGGCGTCGAGTTCTCGGCGGCGGCCGGATACGGAGAGGTTGGCAGGGCGTGGGAGTCGACGATCAAGCCGCAAGATTTCGAGGCTGGGCCGCTGCAGTTGATCGTCGATCGAGTGCGCCTGGACGGCCTGGAGCTGATTCCGCTCGCCGATCTCAAGGCGGCGAGCCCCGACTGGGTCGATAGGCTCTATCGCCTCTACGACTACCTCGAGAAGGATATGCCGTTCCCGATCGAGGAACGTCCGAGCCCCCTCAACGTCTTTCGCTCCGAGGTGATCGACTCCGATCTCGCCATCCCGGAGGCGTTCTTCATCGCGGTCGACGGCGATGAGTGGGTGGGATTGACCGAGCTTCGTCGGGTCAAGAGCGAGCCCGGCTGGCTCACCCAGGAACTGACTGGAGTGGTTCGTTCTCACCGCCGCCGCGGGATCGCCACTGCCCTCAAAGTGGTTGGGCTGGAGTGGGCTCGAACGCACGGAGTGGAGCGGGTGCGTACCTTCAATGACGACCGCAACACCGGCATGCTCGCGGTGAACGCCAAACTCGGGCTCACCCGCGGCCATGCCATCATCGAGTTTCTGCTGCATCTCGACGGGTAACGTTGCCCGATGGAGTTCTCCGAGTATCTGGCGGCCGTGCGGGGCGAAGGCGAGGCCCTGGCGCTAAGCGCGGCAGAGGGGCTCGAACCCGACGTTCCGTGTTGCCCGGGCTGGACGGTTCGCGACGTTGTCGCCCACGCCGGTGCCGTTCACCGCCAAAAAGAGCAGATCGTTCGTGAACGGTGGATTGGCAGTGCCCCGCCGGCGATCACCGCGCCTCACGATGGCCTGCTCGATTGGTACAACGAGGGGCTCGACCAACTTGTCGCGACGTTGGCGGCCACCGATCCGGCTACGCCGGTGTACACATGGTACGAACCGGACCAGACCGCCGGCTTCTGGTACCGGCGTATGGCCCAGGAGACCGCAGTACATCGGGTCGACGTCGAGCAGGGCCACGGCATCGACGGCCGGGTCGCACCCGAACTGGCGGCCGACGGCGTGGACGAACTGCTGGTTGTGATGCTCACCGGGTATCCCGACTGGGCCGACGTGACCGAGTATGACGGCACGCTGCGGCTCGAATGCACCGATCAAGAGGCGGCGTGGACGCTGCGCTACGTCACGTTCAACGGGACGTCACCCAATAGCGGCGCCGAATTCGCCGATGAGCCCAGCTTCGTCTTCGCCGATGAGCCGGAGCCGACTGCCGTAGCCCGTGGCAAGGCCTCGGATCTGTTGCTGTTCGGGTGGGGTCGCGGTCCGATGACCGCATTGGAAATCGAAGGTGACCTGACCCTCGTCGCCGACTTCCGTTCCGTCGCTGCCGACGTGACGTAGCGGCGCGACGTCGCTTGACGGCGCAAGGTCCCAGGCGCTGCAGCGTCACTTGATGGCATCGGGCGCTACAGCTCGAGTTCCATGCCCTCATAGGCGGCGCCGGTCATTGGGAAGATCGCTCGGGCGGCGCTGACCACGGCATCGATGGTCGCATCGTCGTGATCCGGATCGTGGCTGGTCAGGATGAGTCGCCTCACACCGGCGGCCTGGGCGGTGGCGACGGCGTGCTGCCAGGTGCTGTGGCCCCAGCCGCGACGACTGGCTGAGTAGTCGGTCGGGGTGTATTGGGCGTCGTGGATGAGCACGTCGGCGCCACGGGCGAGGTCGACCAACCGCTCATCGGCTGCCGCGTTCCCGGCTTCGTGGTCGGTGGCGATGACAATGGATCGGTTCGGGCCGTCGAGCCGATAGCCCATCACCGGGTCGGGATGCTCGAGCACGATCGACGTGACCGAGACTTCACCCACGGAGAGTCGTTCCGGGATGGGAAGGCATTCCTTCTGCGCCCCGGCGTCGTCGAAGGTGACGGGGAACCAAGGCGGCCGGATCACGGCGCCGATCATCTCGGCTACCGAGTCGGCGTTGGGTCCGGGTCCATAGAACGTGAACTTGCTGGTTGGGAAAAACAGCGGAGCGAAGACCGGGAGGCCTTGGAGATGATCCCAGTGGTAGTGGGTGAAGAGCACCGTGAAGCGGTTCGGCCCTTCGCTGAGGGTGTGCTGGAGGTTGCGCAGACCAGTTCCGCAATCGATGACCAGGTGGTGGTTGTCACCGAGCGCAACGTCGAAGCACGTCGTGTTGCCGCCGTAACGTCGGTATTGCGGGCCGCAGACCGACATCGAGCCGCGGGCGCCGCGAACCGTCAGAGCGAGATCAGTCATATGGGCCTCCGCCGCTTGGGGTGGGTCGGGCACAGTGTGGTCGCGCCAGGCTCCTAGTCAGAATCCAGCAGGCGCAGCCGCGGCCGGTCAGTCGCCGACTGCCTGGTTGGTGTCGCGCAAGCGCCGGGCGAGCTCTCCCATGATCTTGACCCCGATGTCGGGATGGGTCGTCAGCAAGCTGCGTAAGTCCCATTTGGTGATGACGAGACATGTCGTCGGCTCGGTCGCGACAACGTCGGCAGTTCGTGGCGTGTCATCGAGCAGCAGGGCCATCTCACCGAAGAAGGACCCCGGCCCGTGGTCGGCAAGGTGGACTCCGTTCTTGGTCACCTCGGCGTTGCCCTCGAGAACGAGGTAGAAGCCGGCGCCGCCCTCGTGCCCGGCGCGAATGATCTGCTTGCCGGTCGAGAATGTCCGCTGTTTGGCCGTCGCCAGCACCGTGGAAATCTCGTTGTCGGTCAGCTCCGAGAAGAGGGGGGCTTGCTTCAGGAATTCGCCGGTGTTCATCCCGCTCCGATCGCGTGTTGGGTGTTGCGCTCACCTTATCGAACTGAACCGTTGCAGGGCGGGTCAGTCGCCTGACGAGTTACTCAGCAGCCTGTCAATGCGTTTGTTTGCCGCCAGCGAGGACATCATTGGAAGCTTGGTTTGGGCGTTGGGGAGCCGCCACCATGCGTCGTAGCCTCGAACGATGGAGGCGACGTCCTTCGGGTGTCCGCGTCCCAATGGGCACGATTGGTGGCAACGAACTCGTCGATGGACCGAAGCTAACGGCGCCGACGCCGGCTGAGTAGCCTGCCGGCGTGGACCCCGACCTCGTCACCGTCGCCAGCTTCGACCACCGCGGAGATGCGGAGATCACGCGCGCCCACCTCGTCGGGGGTGGCATCCCCGCACTGGTGCAGGCCGACAACGAAGGTGGCCTCAACCCCGGGTTCTTCTCCGATTACCACGTCCGGGTGGTGGTGCGTAAGGAGGATGAGGCGGCGGCCCGTGATCTGCTCGCGTCCGATGATCGCGGTCTCCCCGGCGAGATGGTGGCGGCGATGGTCGCTCACGCTCGGTTCACAGCGCCGGAGGAAGCCTGTGGCTTGCTTGCCGCCGACGCAGACGGGCGGTGGCGAATGGTCTATTGCCTCACCAATCGGGAGAGTTCTCCGTACCGCTTCACGGTCGATCCCAACGAGCACTATCGCGCCATGCGTCATGCCGAACGCAACGGTTGGGAGATCGCCGGCGTCTTCCATTCCCACCCCAAGTCGGCCGCACTTCCGTCTGCAACCGACATCGCGGGAGCGCTCGACCCGAATTGGCTGTACGTCATCATTAGCCTGCAGCGCCCGGATGTGCCCGAGGCTCGTTCGTTCCGGATTCGTGGAGGGGTGGTTGAAGCCGTCTCGTGACGGAACACCAGGTCGGCGTTTGGCCCAGCGCTGGCGCTCGGCGGTACTGTGCCTGCGATGAGAATGACGGTGCTGGGAAGCAGTGGTGGCTGCCCGGGCAAGGGAAACCCTGCCTCGGGTTACCTCATCCAACACGGAACCACCACCATCTGGTGCGATGCCGGTTCCGGCACGTTCATGCCGCTGATGGAACATATCGATCCGGCTGCGGTCGATGCGGTCGTCATCAGCCACGCCCACACCGACCACTGTGCGGATCTCATCGCGTTCTTCGGCTACATGGCGTACGGCCCGAGTGGGGACATTCCTGTTCCCGTCTACCTGCCCCCGGGCACCATTGAGCCGCTGGCTGCCTTTGTGCGGGCGGACGGCGATCACGTCTTCCACATGACGTTCGATTTCAACATCGTGAGTGGCGGCGACACCGCTGAGGTGGGGGACATCAAGCTGGCGTTCGCCGACGCCAACCACCCGGTGCCGACGGTGTCCGTTCGGTTCGAGGCCGGCGGGCGATCTCTGGCCTACTCGGCCGACACGGGACCCGGCGGTGGGTTTCCGGCACTGAGCGCTGGGGCCGACGTTGTGTTGTGCGAGGCCACGTTGCAGGGAGAGAGGACCCCGTTCGTCTACGAGTATCACCTGACGCCGGCAGAGGCCGGTGCTCTGGCCCGTGAGGCCGATGCCGGCCGGCTGATTCTGACGCACGTGTCGCCTACGCTGGACATTCGGCGGTCGCTCACCGAAGCGGCCACCACGTATGGAACGGAGCCAGAGCTGGCGGTGCCGGGACTCGAGATCGAGGTCTGACCCTCCGGTCCACGGGTGAGTTTCCGGTCACTGGGTGACCTGATGGTCACGTTGCCAGACGATGATGAGAGGCGGAAAGAGCATGCGCGAGGGACGAGGGGTAGCGGAGCTGAGGCCGGTTGTGCTGGAGCGGGGCTTCACCGAGATGACTCCAGGGTCGGTGCTGATCGGAATGGGGAAGACCCGCGTGCTGTGCACCGTGTCGATCGATACCGATGTGCCGCCGTGGATGCGCGACAGCGGCGAAGGCTGGGTCACCGCCGAGTACGCCATGCTTCCGGGGTCGGGCAAGGAACGCATCTCCCGCCGGTCGATCAGCGGCGGCCGCACCAAGGAAATCCAACGACTCATCGGGCGTTCGTTGCGTGCCGCCGTCGACTTGGCGGCGATGCCCGAAGTCACGGCGCGGATCGACTGCGACGTGCTCCAGGCCGATGGCGGGACGCGTACCGCTTCGATTACCGGCGCCTGGATCGCCCTGGCCGATGCTCTCGACATCGTGGTTGCTTCCGGCAAGCTGCCGGCCAGCCCGATCATCGATCATGTTGCGGCGGTGTCGGTCGGGATCCTCGACGACCGGGTGCTGCTCGACCTCGACTATCCGGAGGACGTTGCGGTCGATGTCGACTGCAACGTCGTCATGATGGGCAGCGGAGAGTTGATCGAAGTCCAGGGAACTGCCGAGGGGCGCCCGTTCTCCCGCGCCCAGTTCGACCGCATGCTCGACGTTGCCGGCTCAGGGATCGCTGAGTTGGTCCGTCTCCAGGCTGAGGCGCGCGCCACATCGTGATCCCGTCACGACTTGTAGTGGCATCGCAGAACCCGGACAAGATCCGTGAGGTCGAAGCAGTGTTGGCGGGTCTGGCCCTCCCCATCGAGATCGTGCGGGGGCTTCAGTGGCCGGAGGTGGAAGAGACGGAGGACACCCTGGAAGGCAACGCGTTGCTCAAAGCCCGCTCCGTGGCGGCGATCACCGGTCTTGCCGCGGTCGCCGACGACACCGGGCTCGAAGTGCGGGCCCTGGGCGGTGCTCCCGGTGTGTTCACCGCCCGCTATGCCGGTCCCGATGCCACCTACGCAGACAACGTCGCCAAGCTCCTGATAGAGCTGGAAGGTGTTGAAGATCGTCGTGCTCGGTTCCGCACCGCGGTGGCGTTGGTCGACCCCGCCGGAGGAGAGGTCGTGGTGGAAGGTGCCCTCGATGGGTCCATAGGGACAGAGCCCCGCGGCACCGGCGGCTTTGGCTACGACCCCGTCTTCGTGGTCGATGGGCGCACCCTGGCCGAGATCCCGCCCGCCGAGAAGAACGCCATCAGCCACCGTGGCCGCGCACTCCAAGCTCTGGCGCAAACCTTCCAGGAGCGGTCCAAGAACCGTTGAAACCCGGTCCCTCCTCGGAACCGGGTCTCGGCGCACGGCAAATCTGTGTCGTGTGGCCTAGCTGAAGTACCAGGTGATGGTGTGAAAAGAGCCCGAATCGGTCGTTGAGTCTTCGTCGAACGTTGCCACGAACAGCCCCGGCGCAATGCGGCTGGTGACGATGTCCCGGATTTGAGGTTCGGGGCTGGAGAAGTACTTGTTGTCGAGGTCTTCGATGATCTGCCGCTCGATGTCGACGCGGCGGGCCTCGAGGGCATCGAGTGCCTTTCTCAGTGGTGCTGAGCCTGCCATGTCGGTCCCTTTCTGGACTTCTCTCTTCGGCGGTGGTGCCGTTTCTATCTGACACAAATGATCGGTCACGAACGGTGGTTGCACGAGAATGGTTATCCGAAATGTCGGGGTGACTAGTCCCTGATGGGTCCCCGCTCGAGCTGGGCGGAGGACCGAGCGGCGTGGATTGATACGATGACGTCAAGCCCATGGCAACCGTCACGTTCCAGAACGTCTCCCTCCAAATTGGCACCGCCCGAGCCGTCGATGACGTGTCGCTCGACGTGCACGACGGAGAGTTGTTGGCGATCGTTGGCGCATCGGGGGCGGGCAAGTCGTCGCTTCTGCGCATCGCGGCTGGGCTCCAGCCCCCGACGGGCGGGGCGGTGCTGATCGATGGCCGATCGATGGCAGACGTCGCCACCGCACAGCGCAACATCGCAATGGTCTTCCAGGACAACGTGCTCTACCCGTTCATGACGGTCAGGGAGAACGTCTCGTTCCCCTTGGAGATCGCGCACGAGGACGCAGCGGAAATCGAGCGCCGGGTGAATGCCGAGGCGAGAGTCCTCGCTATCGAGCAATTGCTCGACACGATGCCGTCCAAGCTATCGGCAGGCCATCAGCAACTGGCCCAGGCGGCTCGCGCCATGGTGCGGGTACCAGACCTGTTCCTGATGGACGAACCGTTGGCTCGTCTCGACCAGCACTTGCGGGGCAAAATGCGGCGCGAGCTCCGGCTTATCCAGAAGGGCTATGGGGTCACGACGCTCTTCGTCACGAACGACCAGGCCGACGCCATGGCCATCGCCGACCGGATCGCGGTCATGGATCGGGGCCGACTCCATCAAGTCGGTGCTCCACTCGAGGTCTTCCGCAACCCGCAGACCACCGCGGTTGCTTCCGTCGTCGGCTCACCGCCGATCAACCTCATTCCCGCCACCGTGGTCGCCGGCAGTCCCGGCTTCTGGCTGCAAATGGGGGTCTCGCGGCTGCGGGCCTGGCCTGAGGCCTTGGGTCAGCGGGTAGGGCAGTCTGTGCTGGTCGGGATCCGCCCTGACGCGGTCGTCGTCGACGAGGGCGGCGATCTGGGCGGCACCGTCGAACACGTCGAGTACCAAGGCTCGCACAGCTACCTGTTCGTCGATCTCGACGGTGCCGACGAAACGATCGAGGTTCGACGCGATGACCAGGGTGGGGGCGTCGGTGCGTCGGTGCGGCTCAGGGTGCATTCGTTCTCGCTCTTTGACCCGGCCACCGGCCGGGCGTTGGCGCCGAGTTCCGGGCTTGGGTAGTCCAACACCGTTCGTCCTCGATCCGTAGGATCGGAGGCCGCAGCGGAAGGGATCCATGGGCGAGAAACCAAGTCAGTCGGGCCGACTCTTCGCCGCGATGATGGTGATGGCTGCGTTGGTCATCATCTCGTCCGCCATCGCCATGATCACCGCGGACGAGGTACCCGCTGCGTTGTTTCCCGAGGGAGCCGGTGAGTACGGCTACACCATCAGCTTGGCTCTCTTCGTCATCCCCGTGGTGGCCCTCATCGTTTGGTTCGTGCGTCACAAGCCAACGATGGAGCGGCATTGGCGGGCATTCTGGATCACCTTCGGCATCATCGTGGTGCTGTGGTCGGTCCTCGACATTCTGCTGGCCAGGACGTTTTTTGTGTTCCCGTATGAAGCGGCCACACTGGGCATCGACGTTATCGGCTACAACCCTGGACATGGTTGGGGTGCGGTGGTGCCGATCGAGGAGTTCATGTTCTATATCCTCGGCTGTGCGTTTCTGGTACTCATGTACATCTGGGCTTCGGAATTCTGGTTTCCCGAGCACACGCTCGGGGAGGACGCGTACCAGGAGGCCGCCGAGTATCAGCGTCTCGGTGCCCTCTTCGATTGGCGAGTCGTCGCTGCGGGGGCCGGGTTCGTCCTCCTGGCGGTGCTGGTCAAGTGGTGGGATCCGGTCGGCACGGCCGAGGGTGGGTTTCCCGGGTACATCACCTTCATCGTGCTGATCGTGGCGGTCCCAACCATGATGTTCCTGGAAGTTGTTCTGCGTTTTGTCAACGTGCGAGCGATGGTCTTCACGCTGCAGTCGATGCTGCTGATCGCCCTGCTGTGGGAGGCGACGCTCGCCCTTCCCTACGGCTGGTGGAACTATCAGCACAACCAGATGATCGGCATCTTCATCACCCCGTGGTCGAATCTCCCGATCGAGGCCGCCTTGCTGTGGTTTGCCGCAACGTGGAGCAACATCGCCATCTACGAGGTGGCGAAGCTCTTCGTGCATCACCGCAGCAAGTCGCCGTCCGGTCACCTCACTGCCTGAGACTCCGCGGCCAGCCGGGCGTCCTCAACAGCTCCGAGTTCTGAGAATTGTCTCTCGGCACGTCGCAACGCGTCTTGATCGCCAAGGCTTCTTCCCTGTTCGAGCAGGATCAGCGCCACGTCATACGGCATGTTCAATTCTTCGGCGCGACGCAACGCTTTCTGGAATCCATGACGGGCTCGACGCGTCTTGCCTGCGCGCGCCCGCACGACGGCAGCGGACATGGTGGCGAAGGGAACCACGATTGGGATCCGCCGTGAGACCTTGCGCGTCGACCGCACTGCCCGGCGGAAGGCTCGGTTGATCTCCGTGTCTTCGGTCTGGCGAGATGCCTCCAACAGCGTTCGGGTCGTTTCGCAAAAGCCGTCCGACGCGGCGACCACGACAGTCGACTCGTTCTGTTCCATCAGATCGAGTCCTTCGAGCGCGGTGTCCACCGCAGCATCGAGGCGGCCCTCCTGCCACAGCGCCATCGACGAGAAGCCGAGCCTGGACAGGATCGTAGGGGTCTCGCCCACCTCCTCAGCCCGGTGGGTTATCGACGTCATCACGCCGATGGCCTCCGTGAGGCGCCCGGTCCGCAGCAGGAGCTTGCTGGTGCCGATCCGTTCCCACATGGCGGTCACGTCGTCTTCGACTTCGAGGGCGGCCAATGCGCCGTACCGGTCGAGGGCCCGATCGAATTGTCCGCTCCGTTGCAGCCCGTAGGCGTGCACCGCCAGTGAGCGGGCGTGGTCGCGGCGGTTGCCCAGGCGCACGTATTGCTGTTCCGCGTCTCGGGCCGCAATGTCTGCCGCGTCCCAATTGCCGACGGTCACCTGGAGAGTGGCATGGAACAGTGCGATATCGGCGAGCGCAGCCGGGCTCTGCGCTTCGGTCGCCGCCGCAACGGCTCGTTGGTAGTAGCGATCAGCCCATGACCGCCTCCCAAGTATTCCGGTTGCGAACGCGAGGTAGGCGTACCCATGCGCCAGGGTCGGGGTCGCCGCTATTCGTTCGGCTTCATTGGTGGCTCGCAACCCTGCGTAGGCGAGGATCGTGGGTTCCTGGAGACCGTATGCCGTGCTGACAACGTTGAAGAGGGCCTCAGAACCGATGGCGATTCGCTCCGCCGACCGCGTGTCCCTGAGCCGTGCTGATACCGGGAGGAGCCGGTGTGCGAATTGACGAACGACCTGCCAGAGGAGGCCAAGGGTGAGACGCCAGCGGCTGCGCGGCAAGGGCATTGCGGCGTTGGCCGTGGCCGCCATCAGGTCGTTCTGCGCCCCTCGCACCTCCCCAAGCCGGAGCTTTGCGCTGCCGAGCGTCAGCAGGCGGCGCGCCTTGTCAACCGAGGGTGGGGCCGACGCTTCGAGAAGCTCGGCCTTCTCGAGGACGGCAACCACCTCCCGATAGCTTCCCGTGACGAAAGCAGCGGCGCCGGCCCGGTCGTAGGCGCAAATCGCCGCGTCGGTGTAATCGGCTTCCGCCCAGTGGTGAGCGAGCACCGCGGGGTCGGCGTCCTCGTAAGAGTCCAGGTAGCCGGCGAGTGCGGCGTGCATTGCCTGACGGGTACCCACCGGCAGCAACCCGTGGGCCGCCTCGACCATGAGAACGTGGGAGAACCGGTATCCGGCGTCGGCCGCTAAGTCGTTCGCGGAGATCAATCCCTCCGAGATTGCCACCTCGAGGTGGTCCTTGATGATGGCCGGTGACGGCGTGTCCGGATGGATGGCCGCCACTTCGGCGACCGTGAAGTAGCGGCCGATGACGCTCGCTGCCTTGAGGGTGGTTTGGTGAGCCAGCGGGAGCCGGTCGATCCGGCTGGCGAGCACGGCGGTGACGTTTGACGGCAAGCCGATCAGTTCCAGTGCAGCGTGGTCGACATTGACATCGCGGGTGGCTCCGATGATCTCGATGACGCCGGCATCCTGAAAGGACCGAATCAGCGAATCCGTGAACAGCGGGTTGCCTTCCGTGCGCTGATG
Source organism: uncultured Acidimicrobiia bacterium (assembly GCA_963821095.1). Taxonomy (GTDB): domain Bacteria; phylum Actinomycetota; class Acidimicrobiia; order Spongiisociales; family UBA5794; genus CAVPHV01. The sequence goes on from CAWGCJ010000022.1 coordinate 174,267, forward strand.
AATCAACTCGCCCAACTCGCGGGGTATTGAGGCGACATCCAGCCGTCTGCAGGCCAGGGCGACGGTCTCGTCCTCGGTGAGGGGCTGAAGGCGCAGGGCTATGGCCCTGTCCCGCAGCCTGATCTCGGCGGGTTCGGGACTGGCGCCGGGGCCACGCGTAGCTAACACGGCCAAGGTGTTGGGACATCGGTCGATGACCTCTTCTGCCAACGCCCAGGTCGCGGTGTCGTACCAGTGAGCGTCCTCCATGACGAGGAGCAGGGGGGCGTTGCCGACGAGGGAGGCAAAGAGTCTGGAGAGCACCCGCCGCGTCAATGCAGCTCGATCCTGGGGCAGCATGGAGAGGACCTGGGGCGGAACCTCGCCGGGGACCGGTAGGACTTCGGCGACGAGGCCACGGTATTCCAGGTCGGCAGGGTCGAGGTGGCCTCGCAGGGTGTGGTCGATCTCGGTACTACCCGCGAGGATCTGGAAAACGGCACGCCACGGGTGGTAGGGGGTTGACCGATCGAGTGACAACCCGCGGAGCACGAGGCGCCGGATGGGGAGCGACTCCGACCGGTCGACCAGGTCGCGCACGAGCGTCGACTTGCCGATGCCGGCGTCACCTTCGACCAGCACCGTGGCTCCGCCACCGGCGATCAGATCTTGCAGTAAGCCATCGAGCACCCGTCGCTCGTCGAGGCGCCCGACCATGCTGGAGTCTTCCCCATGAGCTGCCTCGAGCGGTGCGACGGGGCGAAAGGCCCGGGTTGCCTCGGTGATCCCCTTGAAGAAGACCGCAGCTTGTTCTTCGAACGCAATGGCGTGGCGCGCCGCCGTCATGGTTTCGGCGTCGCACCGAATCTGGGCAGGGGAGTCCGAGCCGGCCAAACGTGCGGCGAGGTTCGCCGGTTTGCCGAGGAGGGTGAAGCGGCGTACGTCGCGCGATCCGACATCGCCGATGAAGGTCTGCCCGGTGGCCACGCCGACGCCGACCCCAGGGTCGCCGAGTTCGGCAGCAAACTGCATGGCAGCCCGCAAGGCGCGGGCGGCGTCGTCCTCGTGGGCATGCTGTGCTCCTCCCCACGTGCCCGCCATGGTCAGCCCGGCTTCGTCGAGCAGCGTCACGCTCACCGCACCGTCGAACTGACGCACCGCAGCATGGAAGAGGGATGTGACCCGCTGCAGGCGGGAAAGGGCGCCTTTGGCGGCTGCCTCGAGATCGGGCACCTTGACGAAGACCGACGTGGCGCGGCGCAGTTCGGCGAAGTGACCGGTCATTCCGGCTCGAGCTCGAGCGGCGACGATTTCGGGTACGAACTGTTCGAGCATCTCTGGCTTGGGCGCCGGATGACGGCGCGCCGGGGGTGCTTCGAGCGCATCAACGTTCTCGACTTTGACCATGCCCTTGGTGCTCGCGGGTCCGGTCAACCCGGCTCCTGCGATGGCGACGACCTCCGGAGAAGCGATGACATCTCCGGGGCGTGCTACGTCGAGCGCAGCAGAGATCTGACGCAACGGATCTCCGCCGACCGGTGCGAACCAGCGGTGAGGCCCTCCCACCAAGGGAAGCCAGAGCGATCCGGCGCCAACCCCGGCTCTGAGCCGCAGCCGGTACCCATCGAAGAGTTCTTCACCGGCGACGTCCAATTGGATCCGCAGGCCGCAGGCCACGGCGCGGCGAGTTGCGTCGGGGAGATCGAGGGCACGTTCCACCGGCCAGATGGCGAGCAAACCATCTCCAGCCACGTGCACGATCTCGCCCCCGTAGGCGGTGACCAAGCTTTCGAGCGATCCGAAGATCCCTTGAAGAACCGTTGAGAGCTCGTCGGCTCCCTCGGCATGCATCGTGTCGAGTCGCTCGGTCAGTGCCGTCCAGCCGGCGATGTCGGCAACCAGGGCTGCCCCGTCGACGACGGTCTCTTCTGCCGTCTCGGGAGTGGCGGTTAGCGCCTCCAGGCGTCGCTGAGCGTGCGGCGGAACATAGGTGCCCAGGAAGGCGAGGGCGGCACGGTCGGGGGCTTCCACGTTGCTCAGGTGCGGTTCGAGACGGCTACCGAACGTTCGAAGACGTGTTGGCCCACGGTACGTTTGCCATCATCCTCGAACCAGTCGAGGCTTTCGGGAATGCGGAATGGCTCTCGTGCGCCGCCGCGCTGCCATTCCAGGAGGTGGTTCATCAAACCCATCGATGCGCTGCGCATCACCCGTGACCGACGATCAAATCTCTCGAGCATGGTGCGGTCGAACCAACCGAAGCCGCGAACGAGGGTCTTCACGACGTAGTCGTTGATCGGTCGTTTCGGGACCCCGAGCCCGTCGGCCACGTGGGGCGGCAAGAACAGTCGCATCAGGGCAGCGGGAACCCCGGGCAGGGTCTTGCGATCGAGCGCCTGCAAGAGCGGCCCCGTCATTTCTCTGCCCTTGGTCCACCGGGGATCTGACGGAGGCACGTCTGCGCCCAACACCTGATCGGCTTGGATGGCGCGGGTGAGCTGCTCGGCCTGGTCGAAGGTGTTCGGGACCAACTCGGGAACCACACCCATGATCCTCCCCACCTCGCGCCAAGCCGCCAGATAAGACGTCTTCTCGTCCGGGGTGGTGGTGATCCCCATCCGGTCGAGCCCATTGATCACGATGTAGCAGAACGTCATCAAGGTGGCAGCCATGTCCTCCTGGTTGATGGGAACGCCCAACTGCTCGGTGTCCCAGGGGCGGTTGGGTCGATGGACGATGAGGTGGCGGATCGCTGCGTGCATCAGTCGGGTCTTCTCGGCCGAGCGCGCCCCGATGCCGTCTGGTTTCAAGCCACCGGGTTGCATCACGTCAACGATGATCTGGGCCGTTTCGATGAGGCGCCGGTCCGGCATCTTGGTGAGATAGTCGGTCTGCCGCAGTACCTGTACCCCGTTGGCGGCGGCGTAGGCGGCGGGCAGGCTGTAGCACCCGAGGATCAGCATGATCTCAGGACCGTGCTCGGCGAAGACGGCTTGTCCGGCTTCCACGGTCGATGCGAACGCCTGTGGATCGGGGGCGAGACCCGCGTCCACAGCCGATTGCCTTTCGGCGAGGAGGAAAGCCTGGGCTTCTATGCCGGCCTCGCTCTCGCCCACCCATTCAGTGTCGAGTAGCGCCTGCATCAACTGGCCGACGCCCTCGTGTCCGTGCCGATCGAAGAGTTCGGTGATCAGTTCGTCGGCCGGTTGATCCCCCACGTGCCGCCACTCGCGGAGTTCCTCTCGCGTCGGCACCCATTGATCTTCCACGCACGCTCCTATTTCCCTCGCCTGCCTGGTGATCCTATCGATCGACATAGGGCGTCGCGGGGTGAATCCACCGCCGGGGCAGTGTGTGAGGCCGCGGTCGGGTAGCGTGCGGGGGTCGTTCGAGGAAGGAGCCGCGGTGGATGTCAAGGCTATGGCCGGCCTCTCACGAGGCGACCTCGAGGCACAACAAAGCAGTGCCCTGAGTGAACTGGTTGCCCGGCTGCGGACGGTTGATAGTCCCTATTGGGATGCCAAGTTGCGGGACGTCGGTCCGATCGAATCGATCGAGGAGATCGCGTCGCTTCCTTTCACCGTCAAGAAGGAGTTCCGCGACACCTACCCGAGTGGGATGCTGGCCGTTCCGATGGGTGATGTCGTGCGCGTTCACGCTTCGTCGGGAACGTCGGGGAAGCCGACCATCGTCGCCTATGCCGCCTCCGATGTCGCCATGTTTGCCGAGGTCAATGCGCGGTCGCTGGCGCTGGCCGGGGCGACGGCCGAGAGCATCGTTCACGTCGCCTACGGCTACGGCTTGTTCACCGGCGGTCTGGGCCTGCACTACGGGGTGGAAGCGCTGGGGGCGACGGCGGTGCCTGCCTCCGGCGGCAACCCGGGGTTTCAGGTTGGGTTGCTTGCCGACCTCGGTGCCGACGGCCTGGCGGCGACCCCGTCGTACGCACTGCTCCTCGCCGAGCGAGCGGCTGCCGAGGGCTTGTTGGAGCGGATTGCCCTGCGCTGGGGGATCCACGGCGCCGAGCCCTGGTCCGAGGGTTTGCGCCGCAAGATCGAGGACGCCTGGGGTGGCGACTACACCGCGTGCGACATCTACGGCCTTTCCGAGATCATTGGGCCCGGGGTCGCCTCCGAGTGGGCCGAAGCGAAGGGCGGGCTTGTCGTCTTCGAAGACCACTTCTACCCGGAGATCCTCGATCCCTTCACCCAAGAACCGGTGGAAGATGGCGCGCTGGGTGAGTTGGTGCTGACGACGTTGACCAAACAGGCTCAGCCGGTGATCCGCTACAGGACCGGCGACATCACCCGCTTTCTCCCCGATGACTATGGGTTGGCGTTCCGCCGGATCGATCGCCTGCAAGGGCGGGCCGATGACATGCTCATCATCCGGGGGATCAACGTCTACCCGCGTGAGATCGAGACGGTGCTGCTGGCCGATCCCGATCTGTCCGGGCAGTTCGCCATCATCGTCGATCGCCGCGGCACCCTCGACGAGGTCGAGGCAAGGGTTGAGTTGATCTCCTTGGACCGGACTCCCCGCCGTGAGGAGATCGCCCGGCGGCTCCAGGCACAACTGATGGAGGTGATCAGGCTGCGGGTTACCGTCGATGTGCGTGATCCCGGCGGGGTTCCCCGCCAGGAGATCGGCAAGGCGAAGCGGGTCTTCGAACGCACCGGCCCTGAGGATCCGCTTGGATAGATCGCCTACGACAGCGCCGGGAACGGCGTAACGTATGGTTTGCCCCGGTCCGCTACTCCGGGGTACCAACCGGAGCAAGACACCAGACGACGCGCGCGTGCCGTCTGTATGGAGGAGAACCATGACCAACCGCTGGTCTCGATTTGTGCTGCTGCTCGTTGCCGTCGCGTTGATGGCAGCAGCCTGCGGCGACGACGACTCGAGCGAAACCACGACCACGGCGACGACGTCGACAACGTCGGATGCGCCGACGACCAGTGCGGTAGAAGACGCTGCGCTGGAGACGACCACGATGACCGCAGGTGCCCTGCCGTTGGTGGACTTTGCCCCGCTGTTCTACGCCGCGGCGATGGGCTACTTCGAGGCGGAGGGTCTCGATGTGACGGTTGAGGTCGTGCAATCTGGCCCCGTCGCCGCTCAGCTCCTGTTGGCCGGCGACATCGATGCCAGCTTCATCAACTGGTTGTCCTTCTCCGCTGCGGTGAGCAACGATGCCCCGCTGGTCGTAGTGGCCAACGGCACCGACCTCGCCGACGGCCAAGGCGGTGTCTTCGTGACGGCCGACTCGCCGCTCACTTCGCTCGAGGATCTTGATGGCAAGTCGGTGGCGACGAACAGCATCGGCAACGTCGGCGATATCACCATCGAGGCGTTGATCGCCGACCAAGGTCTCGATGTGGAGATCGACTACGTCGAGGTCGCCTTCCCCGAGATCATCCCGGCGATCGAGAGCGGGTCGGTTGATGCCGGCTTCTTGACAGAGCCGTTCACCACCTTCGCCGAGGTGTCCGGTCTGCGATCGATCGCGGATCCCTATACGGGTTCTGCCCAGAACCTCCCGATCGCCGGCTACATGTCGACGGCACAGTTCGCCGCAGAGAACCCGAACACGACGGCCGCCTTCCGGCGGGCGATCGAGGCAGCAACGGCCGATCTGCTGGCCGATGAAGGGGCTCTCCGTGCGTTCATTCCGGTGTACTCGGCCGTGCCTGAGGAAGCGGCGCAGGCCTTGATCCTTCCGCTGTATCAAACGACGCTTACGGTCGAGGACATTCAGCGCCCGGCCGATCTGATGTTCGACCTGGGCTATCTCGATGAGCCGCTCGACATGACGCTGTTCGTGATCAACGGCTGATGACGACGTCGGTTCGCACGACTCCGATCCCTCGTGTCACTGCGGTGACGCGGGGGATTGTTGGGTCTGTGGTCTTTGTCGTGCTGCTCGAGGCGGCGGTGCGGACTGGCTTGATCGGTTCGGCGTCGTTGCCGTTGCCGAGCGAAGTGTTGGCGCGGACGCTCGAGATGTTGGTCGACCCGGCGGTGTTGACCGAGGTGCTGGCCACGATGAAATCGTGGGGCCTTGGCCTTCTCGTGGCCGGAGTGATCGGCGTCGGGATGGGGATGGCGCTGGGGTCCTGGCGACTCCTGGCGCGTCTGTCGCGTGGCCCCGTTGAGTTGCTCCGTCCGCTACCGGCGGTAGCCATCGCACCGCTACTGCTCAGCCTGTTGGGTCGGGGCGTGGTGAGTCGGTCGCTCGCCGTGGCCTACGCCGCGTTGTGGCCGATCCTGTTCAACACGATCTATGGAATGCGGTCCGTCGATCCTGTGGCGAAGGAGACGGCGCGCTCGTTTGGGCTCAGCTCATTCGGCGTGCTCACCCGGGTCACGATCCCCACGATGTCGCCGTTCGTGTTCACGGGCGTTCGGGTGGCTTCGGCCATTGCGCTGATCGTTGCCGTCAGCGTTGAGTTCCTGCTGCCCGGCGGTGACGATCGTGGCCTCGGTGGGATCGTCGTCGAGGCCCAAGCGGGGGGAGACCTGCTGACGATGTACGCCACGGTGGTGATCGCCGGACTCCTCGGCCTCGTCACCAACGCGGTGTTGGTCGCCATCGAGCGCCGGGTGTTTGGCTGGCGCAGAGGTCTTGCCCAATGACGGCAGTTGCCCCGACAACGACGCGGCCAGGGAGCGAGTCGTGGTGGGCGCGTGCCGCCGTGTGGGTGCTGCCGATTCTCGGGATGGTCGTGGTCTGGCACTTCATCACCACGGGGCTTGATTCGATCTTCTTCCCAACCCCGGCGACGATTTGGGAGGTGCTGCGGGACGACTACTTCTCGGGCCCGGCAAGCCGACTGTTCCTGGGTGAGGTGGTGTTCGACGATCTGCTGCCGAGCCTGTGGCGGTTCGCGCTCGGTTGGGGATTTGCCGTGGTCTCCGGCATCCTGTGGGGTCTGCTGTTCGGCCTGCGGCCCGGCTGGCGGGCATGGGTGGAGCCGCTGTTGGAGTTCGGCCGGGCGATCCCTCCGCCGCTCGTGCTCGGTATCGTCTTCGTCACCTTCGGGGCGGGCGACCTGCCCAAGGCGGCGCTGATTGCCTTCGGCGCAGTGTGGCCGGTGCTGTTCAACACGATTGACGGGGTGATGTCGGTGAGTGAGGTGCGGATCGCATCCGGGCGCACGTTCGGCTGGGGCCGGCGCGAACGGATCGTGCGCATCATCGTGCCCGATGCCGGCTCGTCGATCTTTGCCGGGGTTCGGGTCAGCCTGGGGATCGGGCTGATCCTGATGGTGCTCACCGAGTTCGTCGGGGCGACCAACGGCCTCGGCTACACCATCGTCCGGGCGCAACGCGGGTTTGACTTTGCCGCGATGTGGGCGGCCTTGGTGGTGCTGGCGGTGGTGGGACTACTGCTCAACTCGCTGCTGGTTCTGCTCGAAGCGCGTCTGCTCGGCTGGCGTGCGACGAACGCGAGGGGGTTGGATGCCTGACCCGCTGCTGCAGGTCGAGGATGTCACCCACCGCTACGGCGATGCGGCGCGGGACGTCGTTGAGGGCGTCGGCTTCTCGGTCGCGGAGGGTGAGGTGGTGACGATCGTCGGACCCTCGGGCTGCGGCAAGAGCACGATGCTGCGGATCGTTGCGGGTCTGCTCCAGCCGACGGCCGGCTCCGTGGTGTTTGAGGGGGAGCGAATCGAACGTACTCCGGATGGCCTGGCGATGGTGTTCCAGGACTACAGCCGGTCGCTGTTCCCGTGGTTGCGGGTTCGCCAGAACGTCGAGGCGCCGCTGTGGGGAAAGACCTCGAAGCAGGAGCGAACCGACCGGGCGTCCCAAGCACTGGCCGATGTCGGTCTGGCCGAGTACGCCGATGAATACGCCTGGGAGTTGTCGGGCGGCATGCAACAGCGGGTCGCGATCGCCCGAGCTTTGGCGAGCCACCCCCAGCTGCTGCTGATGGACGAACCGTTTGCCTCGGTGGATGCGCAGACCCGGGCCGAGTTGGAGGACCTGGTGCTGGATCTACACCGCCGGATCGGAGTAACGGTGCTGCTGGTGACTCACGACATCGACGAGGCGATCTACCTGGCGGATCGGGTCATCGTGCTGTCGCACGCCCCGGGCCGGGTAGTCGAGACCGTCGACGTCGGCCTGGCGCGACCCCGGGACCAATTGGAGACGAAGGCGTCACCGCAGTTCGTTGCGATGCGTTCCGAGCTGCTGCGTCGTCTGGTTCGCCCAATGAACGGCGAGTCGTAGGCGTCGCGCGATGAGTCGGGGATCTGGGGACAGGGGCCGCCGGAAACGACAACGGTCACGAGTCCGTCGCCCTTGTGACGACTAGCGCGACTCGAGTCGGATGATCGGAATGGGCCGGGTCAAGACCTTGGCGTAGTTGGCGTACATGGACGAGGCGGCGACAGCCTCAGCCCAGACTCGATCGTGGTCGGAGCCGCTCAATTCAACGGCGGTGACGTCGTGCCAGGCGCCGTCCCAGCGGGCACGGGCGTCGGGGTTGGCTCGCAGGTTCTTTACCCAGGCCGGATCGGCGTCCATGCCGGCGTTGGTGCCAACGATGGCCGGTGCACCCTCGTCCTCGATGTAGAAAATGAGGACTTGTCGATCCTGTCCGGATTTGTGTCCGATGGCAACCAGCTCCAGGACGGGAATCCCCGAGACCTTCCGTCCCATGCGGCCACCGGACAGGTTCCACATCAGTTTGTGTGCCCGCCACTGGACGCGCATCTTCCTACGGTCGGGTTGTTCCATCCGGCGCACCCACTTCAGAGCGTCTGCCCACGATAGGCGGGGCCCGGCTGTTGCGACGGGCGAGGTTGGTTGCCCGGCCGCCGCGATCCTCGATGTGCCCCAGTGGTCGCGTAGGGTTTCCTGTAGCCCCAGCAGCATTGGCGCCAGGGAGCGGCGGAGGACTCTGAGGAGGAGATCATTGCAAGGGGCCGGAGACGAAGCGGGGGTGCGACCGTTCCTATGCCGTTCTCGCCAGTGTCTGCGAGGGGGGGCGGTGAGGTCGCGGCCGACCTGCAGAGACCGAGTCGTGACGGTGGAAGGGCCGCGCTGATGGCAGTCGTCGTTGTCACCGCGGCGCTCGTGGGAGTGGCGTCGTGATCTGGAAGCGCGGATTCTTGATCCTGGCGACGGTGGTCGTCATCTTGACCGGAGCTGCGTGTTCAGATTCTGGTGATGCCGACGATGGCTCGGGCATCCCCGTTCAGGACCCGGGCTTGGTCGCCACTGGCGACGCGCTCTCCCGAGCCAACTGCGCTTCATGCCACGGCGCCGATCTGCGGGGGACCGACCAGGGACCGTCACATCTGTCGGTGGTGTACGAACCTGGTCACCACGGCGACGCTGCGTTCTTGCTGGCTGCACGCAACGGAGCCCAGCAGCACCACTGGCGGTTCGGCAATATGGAACCGGTCCCCGGGCTGAGTGATGAAGACATCGCCGCGATAGTTGCCTTCGTGCGGGAGAACCAGCGGACTCAAGGCTTTGAGCCGTATCCGCCCTGACCGCCGACTAAGCGCTACGTTCCAGGTTCGACAACACCGAATCGAACGTGGCATGTCTCACGATTTGCCGCAACGGGGAGGCTGAGGTGGAGGGGAACGGACCGGAGTTGGTGAGCAGGCAACTCGTGGCGTTTCTCCAGGCGGGCGATTTGGACGGCCTGATGGGTCTTTATGAAGACGATGCGGTCTTCGCCGATTTGGATGGTTCGGTAAGGGGCGTTGCGGACATCCGCGCTGCCCACCAGGGATTCTTGGATTCAGGCCTCGCTCTGACGCTGAACGACTTTGCAGCGTTCGAAGCCGACGGCGTCGCGCTGGTGCATTGGTCGTGGACCGTCCGCCGCCGCGACGGCACCTCGATGGAAGGCGTCAGCGCTGAGGTTCTGCGGCGGCAAGCCGACGGTACGTGGAAGTTCATCATCGACAACTCCGACGGATCGGCCCTGGTCGGCCTCCACTAGCCGGCTTGGATCCTGTTTCGCCGGCTGCTTCCTCGCACGGACTGCGATCACTACGGCGCTTGGGGATATCGGTGCGGACGGAGGGACTCGAACCCCCACGGGCATTTGCCCACCAGGACCTAAACCTGGCGCGTCTACCAGTTCCGCCACGCCCGCATGATGGGTGAGGGTAATGGTTCCGGACGCAACAGTCGCCGGCGTGTTGGCCGGCGACTGTGTTTGGTGGGTCGCCCGGGACTCGAACCTTATCCGCGAACGGCAAGTGGCGCTCAACCGTGCGCTTCGAGCCGTGTGGCGGTAGGGGCGCGGCGTGAGGATTGGGTCGGCGGCGGGTAGTGGGCGCCGAGGCCGAATAGGACTCGGCGTCTGCGGTGAGGTCGATGGGCATTCGGCCACGTCGCACTACGGCAAGTGGCGCTCAACTGTGCGCTTCGAGCCGTGTGGCGGTAGGGGCGCGGCGTGAGGATCGGGTCGCCTGCGGGGGAAGCCCTGGGCGCGACAGTCGCCGGCGCGGTGGCCGGCGACTGTTCTAGGTGGGTCGCGTGGGAATTGAACCCACAACCTTGGGCTTAAGAGGCCCCTGCTCTGCCAATTGAGCTAGCGACCCGGCAAGGACGTTAGCAGTGTGCCGAGCTCAACAGGCGAGAGAGATCGGATGGCGGCGTCGATCCAAGCCATGGTCCGATGGAACGCGTTGGTACTGCGCCGCACGCGCACCTGGCACACGCCATGGGCGAGATGATTCTTCCTGTGTCCCGTGCCGTCCGGCTTGATGAAGGTCTTGTAGAACTCCGCATCGTCGTGGAGGCCGCTGGCCACGACCCAGAAGCGACGAGCTGCCTGTTCATCATTGTCGGCGTGGAGATTCAACTTCAGCACGAATCGTGCGTCGCGGTCGTGGTATCGGCGGGTCCAGGAGACGAAGAGTTGGCAGGCGCGGGGATCGGAATTCGCCAGAGCCAATACATTGCTGGTCTTCGATCCTTCGCCCCAGTACAGCATCGTTCCGGCCACCCAGAAGGGGTCTTGGATGAGCAGGGGGACCTCGGCGGCCGCTTCCTCCCTGATCCGTTCGATCTCCCTCCGTCGCCTCCGCTGGGTGTCGCGCGGGACCCCGACCGCGGATCCGGTGCGCTCCCTGATCGCGGCAGACTGTTCGGCCGACAGACGTATCTCGCGACACCAGTTCGACAGCGTGCCTTTCGGGACCGGGATCAGTTCGCGGATCTCGCCGTAGCTCCACCCAAGACGGCGGAGAGCACGACCCAGCTCGGCCCGCTCCCAACGGGTCAGATCCTCCCATCCTGCTGCCTGCGCCAGCAGCGTCGCCGGGGGTTCGGGTTTCACCCTCGCACCGTATCGCCGCACCCCGACAAGAAACCGGGAACGCCGCACCCGACTTGTGCGTCTGTGGGGTGAATGCAAGATAGGGGAGCCAACCGCCGTGCTGACGATGAGGAGAACGCTGCCGATGGCCGATGATGCGGTCCGCCCACTCCGGCAGAGGTCGTTCGACGACTACTTCCGGGTGCAGCGCGACCGCATCTACCAGGCGATCGCCCTCACCATCGGAGATCGCGATCTTGCCGCCGAGGCCACCGACGAGGCCATGGTCCGCACCTACGAACGGTGGCGTCGCGTTCGCACCTACGAGAATCCGCCTGGCTGGACGTACCGTGTTGCGCTCAACTTCGCCCGCTCCCGGATGCGCCGCCGCAAGTACCAGTCCGGCCGAGCGGTCCCCGAGTTGGCGGATCAGGGCGACGAGATGCTCGACCCTGCCCTGGTGTCGTCGCTTGCTCGCCTGCCCATCGAGTACCGATCAGTGGTCGTTCTGCGTTACCTCTTGGATTGGAGCCAGGACGAGATCGCCGTAGCCCTCGACATACCAGTTGGCACCGTCAAGAGCCGCACCACTCGCGGGCTCGACCGACTTCGCACCGGCAGAGGAGTGCAGTGATGGACTTCGAACAGGACCTTCGCGACAACCTCCAGCGTCAGGCCCAGGCCCTCGGCTCCGGCGATGCCTCGCTCGAGGACATCCGTTCCACAGGACGCCGCCGTAAGGCGTGGAAGGCGGCGGGAGGCACCTTCGGGATCGTGGCGGTGGTCGGGTTCGTAGTGCTCGGAATCTCCGCCCTCGTGAGCCCGGAGGAACCGTCGCCGGTCGCCGAGTCAACCGTGGTCCCCTCCGAGGCACCGGTGACAACCGGGCCTCCTCCCAGCGGACCGGTCACGACGACGGTCCCGACCTCAACGCCGCCGGCAACCGCCTACCCGGTTCCGATCGTGGTGGAGACCGATGAGCAGGTGCTCGCCGTCGGCACCGACGGGTCTGAGCAGGTCGTCTACGCGGGCCGCTATCACGCGGTGGCCTCCGACGGCGCCGGCGGCATGGTGTTCCAGCAGCAGATTGCCATTGAGGACCAATCGCGTGACCGGGCCACTATCTACCGGGTGCCCGCCGGCACCACAGAACCCGTGGCACTCATCGAGCAGGATTCGGGTCACATCGTCGAGATGTTTGGTGTCGAGGATGTCGACGGAGTCCCCACGCTGCTCTACACGGACCGCACCGGGTTTGACTCGCCGGAGTCGGCGCAGACGATGCTGGTTGCCTATGACCTCGATTCGGGCACGGGCAGGCAGCTCGCCGTTGTTGGTGGGTGGGAATCCGGCATCCGCTCCGTCTCGTACGGTGGCGGCGTCTACGTGCTGGAATCCATGGCCGAGTCCGAGGTGTGGTGGCGCTACCTGGATGACGACGGCAAAGAATTCGAACCCGCTTTTGATCCTCATCCCGTTTGCGAGATCAGCGCCGACGTCCGTTGTCCGACGCAGCCGGTGATGACACCCGAGGGAGAGATCCTGTTCGTGCGTCACCGTTTCTCTACACCGGACCAAGAGCCAATCGACCTTTCCGCGGCAGACTTTGTTGTAGTCAACGACCAGGGCCTTACGGTGTTCACCGGCGAAACCGAAACGGTGATCGGCGACTTCATTGAGGAGACGGACCTCGTCGCGTGGGACCTTTCGAACGGTCGCGAGCGGCTCCTCTTTTCGGTGGCCGTCGAAGAGCGGCAACCCGGCCAGGATGGTGTGACACGATTGGGCTTCGACTACGACGGTCGCTATTACGTCGTGGTGGTGCCTCCCATGGCGGATCCGGCCATACCGACGATGGCAATCATCGACAGTCGACCTCCGTCCCCGGTTGTAGCTGTGGACCAGGTTGGCGTTCCCCGCTTCCCGCTGACCCCGTTCGACCTCCCCGGTACGGTCGGGTCGCCCATGGGATAGGGCCCTCGAGGGGTGATCTTGGTCGGGCTGGTCGGATTTGAACCGACGACCTCGGCGTCCCAAACGCCGCGCGCTGCCAAACTGCGCCACAGCCCGGTAGGCAGCAGATTACTCGACGGAGCGATCTTGCGAACGGTCCCCGACACCCGCCTCCCGGGCTAACCTACGGGCCGCTCGCGGGTGTAGCTCAATGGCAGAGTTCCAGCCTTCCAAGCTGGCTATGCGGGTTCGATCCCCGTCACCCGCTCAGGTCCCGGAATGGGGACCCTGCCCCCGTAGCTCAGTGGACAGAGCAGGAGCCTTCTAAGCTCTTGGCCGAGGGTTCGAATCCTTCCGGGGGCGCACGGCGATGTCATCGCCCGGCGATATGATTCCCGGGATATCATCTCCGTACACATGGTGGCCGTAGCTCAGCTTGGTTAGAGCGCCTGGTTGTGGTCCAGGAGGCCGCGGGTTCAAATCCCGTCGGCCACCCCAACTTCGGCGCGGCGTTCCCGTCAGGGTCGCCGCGTCGAAGCATTCATACCTATCGACACTCGAAAGACAGCGAGGAATCCGCGTGCAGACTGAGGTCACCGAGGCCGGACCGTTCGAACGACTGATGACGCTCCACATCGACGAATCCGAACTGGAGAGCGCCAAGTCCGCCGCCGCCCGCAAACTCGCCGGTCAGATGAAGATCAAAGGGTTCCGCCCCGGCAAGGCGCCGCGCCAGATTGTCGAGCGCATGGTCGGCGAGGAAACGCTCAGGCGCGAAGCCATCGACGAGGCGCTCCCCGAACTGGTCGGCGCCGCCATCCTGGAAACCGAGCTCGCTCCGGTGACCCCGCCCCAGGTCGAAGACATCCGCGACGGGGAAGCCGGCGCCGTCGAGGTCGACATCAAGCTCACGCTCTGGCCGGAGCTCGAGAGCGTTCCCGACTACCGCGACCGCAAGATCACCATCGAGATTCCCGAGGTCGAGGACGAGGAGGTCGAGGCCCAGATCGATCGGCTCCGCAACCAGTACGCCGAACTCGAAGATGTCGAGCGTCCTTCCGCCGAAGGTGACTTCGTGATGGTCAACATCACCGCTCTCGACAACGGCACCGAGATCGAGGACGCCTCCGCCTCCGACCTGTTGTACGAGGTTGGCTCCCGTTCGTTCATTCCCGGCCTCGATGAGATCGTGGCCGGCGCATCTGCCGGCGACATTCGAGAGGGCGACGGAACGCTGCCGGACGGTTTTGGCGACCACGGCGGGCAGGAGATCACGCTGCGGGTGCTCGTCAAGGGTGTGCGCGGCAAGAAGCTGCCCGAGGTGACCGACGACTGGGTCTCCGACGTCTCTGAATTCGAGACCGTCGCCGAACTGACCGACCGGCTCACCGAGAACTTGCGCGGGATGAAACTCGGTGTCGCCGCCGATGCCTTCCGGGAGGGTCTGATGCAGGACCTCACCGAGGAGATGGACCTCGAGGTTCCCGAGGCGCTCGTTCAAGCCGAGATGGAATCCATGGTCCACAACATCCAGCACAGCCTCGAGCAGCAGGGCATCGACCTGGGGAATTTCCTGCGCATCACCGGTCAAGACGAGCAAGCGTTTGTCGCCGACCTCAAGGTACGCGCCACCCAATCGCTCAAGACCCGGATCCTGCTCGAGGCCGTCGTTGCCGACGCCGAGCTCACCGTCGAGGACGGCGAGATGGCCGAAGCGATCGCCTCGATTGCCGCCCAGAGCGACGCGTCGGAAGACGACGTCCGCGAGGCCCTCGCCGAAGGGGGGCGGGAACAAGTACTCACCGGTGATATCCTGCGGAGCAAGGCGATCGAGCATGTGCTCGCACAGGCGAGTGCGATCGACGCCGAAGGCAACCCGGTCGACCTCAGTCCACCTCAGCCGGAGGCAGACGACGAGGAGGAAGAGAGCCAGGAGGATTCCGGGGAACAAGCCGATACTGAAGACGTTGATGACCCTGACGCCGACACCGGTGACGCCGAGTGACGGCCACTGACACCACAGCCAAGGAGACCGAATGAGCTACCTGGTCCCGACCGTCGTCGAACAGACCCCACGGGGCGAGCGCGCGTTCGACATCTACAGCCGCCTGCTCAAAGAGCGGATCATCTTCCTCGGAACCCCCATCGACGATGGTGTCGCCAACCTCATCATGGCCCAGCTTCTCCACCTCGAAGGCGAGGATGCCGAGAAGGACATCAACCTCTACATCAACTCCCCGGGCGGTTCGACCACATCGCTGATGGCGATCTACGACACCATGGAGTTCGTCAAGCCGAACATCGCCACCTACTGCATGGGCCAGGCCGCCTCCGCCGCTGCGGTGTTGCTCGCCGCCGGTGAGCCCGGCAAACGTTTTGCGCTTCCGCACTCGCGCGATCATGATCCACCAGCCGCACATCTCTGGGCTCGAAGGCCAGGCATCAGATATCGAGATCCACGCCAGAGAGATCATGCGCATCAAGGTGGAGATCAACGAGTTGCTGGCGAGCCATGCCGGAAAATCCGTGGACGACATCAAGGCCGACACGGAGCGCGACTTCTGGATGACCGCCGCTGAGGCGCTCGAGTACGGGTTGGTTGACGAAGTGCTCACAGGGCGTACCCTGGAAGCCGTAAGCGGGTAGGAGACACCGACTTGGCTAAGTACGAAGGTAGCGAGCTACTGAAGTGCAGCTTCTGCGGCAAGTCGCAGAAGCAGGTGAAGAAGCTCATCGCCGGTCCGGGCGTGTACATCTG
Organism: uncultured Acidimicrobiia bacterium; assembly: GCA_963821095.1. Classification (GTDB taxonomy): domain Bacteria; phylum Actinomycetota; class Acidimicrobiia; order Spongiisociales; family UBA5794; genus CAVPHV01. The sequence goes on from CAWGCJ010000022.1 coordinate 190,253, forward strand.
CGATGAATGCATCGAGCTGTGCAACGAGATCATCGAAGAAGAGCTGTCCGACACCGAAGAGGTGTCCTTCACCGAGTTGCCCAAGCCGCACGAAATCTTCGAGTTCCTCGACAGCTACGTCATCGCTCAGGACCGGGCCAAGAAGGTCCTCGCCGTCGCCGTCTACAACCACTACAAGCGGGTGCGGGCCGGTCAGCGGTCCAAGGAAGACGACGTCGAGCTCCAGAAGTCGAACATTCTGCTCGTCGGCCCGACCGGCAGCGGCAAGACGCTCATGGCGCAGACGCTGGCCAAGGTGCTCAACGTGCCGTTTGCCATCGCCGACGCCACCGCTCTCACCGAAGCGGGGTACGTCGGCGAGGACGTCGAGAACATCCTCCTCAAGCTCATCCAGGCGGCCGACTTCGACATCAAACGCGCCGAGACCGGGATCATCTACATCGATGAGATCGACAAGATCGCCCGCAAGGCCGAGAACCCCTCCATCACCCGTGACGTTTCCGGTGAGGGTGTCCAGCAAGCGCTGCTGAAAATCCTCGAGGGGACGACCGCTTCGGTTCCGCCGCAAGGTGGCCGCAAGCATCCCCACCAAGAGTTCCTCCAGATCGACACCACCAACATGCTGTTCATCTGCGGTGGAGCCTTCGCCGGGCTCGATGGAGTCATCAGTCACCGAATCGGCAACACGACGGTCGGCTTCGGCGCTGACGTGCGGGCCAACGAAGAGGCCACGCAGAGCGAGATCATCGCTCAGGTCATGCCCGAAGACCTCATCTCCTTCGGCCTCATCCCCGAGTTCATCGGTCGTCTCCCCGTGGTCACCACGGTCGAGGACCTCGATCAGCAAGCCCTGGTTCGGGTGCTCACCGAGCCGAAGAACGCGCTGACCCGCCAATACGCCAGGTTCTTCGAAATGGACGGCGTCGAGTTGGTCATCACCGAGGACGCCCTCGAAGGCATCGCCACTCAGGCACTCAAGCGGGGGACCGGGGCCCGTGGGCTGCGGGCCATCATGGAAGAAGTGTTGCTCAACACCATGTATGAGCTTCCCTCCCGCACCGACGTTGCGCAGGTTGTGATCGATGGCGATGTCGTGGCAGAAAAGGTCAATCCGACGCTGGTGGCGATATCTGAGCTGGCCTCAACCGACCTGCCCGAGGAACGCTCGGCTTAGGAGTCGGCGGGCCTGTGTGGTTTCACCGACTCGCTACCGTTCTTCCATGTGGTCCCGTGCACTGATCTGGATCACCGTCTCAGTGGTGCTTGTCGCCGCCTGCGGTGGAAGCGACTCCGCACAGACCACCGCCACCGCGCCGTCGAGCACTACCACCGCAGCACCGAGCGCCACCACATCGACCATACCGCCGACCACGACGGCGTTGGCAGTGGAGCGGCTTGCCACGTTCGTCGATTCATGGAGCGAGACCAACGAGCAGGGTGTGGTGCTTGCGGTGGCGCCCGCCAGTGGTGACCCGCAGCTCTTCGCCGCAGGATTTGCCGACCCGGAGGTGGGAACGGCGATCCAACCGGACGACGTTTTCTACGTCGGCAGCCTCACGAAGCCGGTGATCGCGACCGTTGTGATGCAGTTGGTCGAGGAGGGCCTCGTCGATCTGGATGCCACGGTGGACACCTACCTGCCCGACGTGCTGGCGGGGGAGTCGATCACCGTGCGTCACGTGCTGTCGCATCAGTCGGGCCTGTTCAACATCACTGACTATCCCGCTCTCGTGATCGGGTTGTTCTCCGATCCCTTCCAGGAGGTCACCCCCCAGCAGGTGATAGACATCGCACTCGAACAGGATCGCCTGTTTGTCCCCGGAGAGCAGTTCTCCTACAGCAACACCAACTACCTCATCGCGGGGTCCATTGTCGAGGAGGTCACCGGCAACTCGCTGGCCGGCGAACTCGAGACCCGGGTCTATGCGCCGCTGGGTCTCGAGGACATGCGCCTCGCCGGTGAGTTGGGACGACCGGTCGTCAACGGCTTCACCGATTTCGACGCCGACCGTGAGCCCGATCCAACCGAGCCGCTCCTCGGTTCCACGCTTTACACCGTCGCCTGGGCGGCTGGTGGGTTGGCCGCAACGGCAGGCGAATTCGCCACATTCGTCTCGGGAGCGTTTAAAGGTCCCCTGCTGGGTGCAGATACCGTGACGACGATGACCACTGCCGCCGGGCCCGAGGGCGGCTACGGCCTCGGCGCCGTGGTGGAGCCACTGGATGGTGAGACGGTGTGGGGCCATGGTGGCGCCATCCCCGGCTACACCTCCCAGTTCTACTACTTTCCCGTCGACGGCCTTGTTGTGGTCGCACTCTCCAACGGAGAGAACGCCAGCATCGAGACTTTCGCCCAGACAGCTGCCGGTATTGTCCGTGACGGCCAGTGATCCGGCATCCAACTGCACCCCACACACCGTATTGAGTGACAAGGAGGCAGCACATGCGATTGATCCGGGTCTCGACGGGCCTGCTCACCGGGCTGATGGCGGCAACGATTGCCTACGGCTTCGCCGCGGGGTCGTTCGGAGACGAGGGTCGCACCATCCTGGATCTTGCCTGGGGTCGGGTGACTCTCATCGATCTCTATGTCGGCCTTGTCTTGTTCGGCGGCTGGATCCTGATGCGGGAGCGCAGTTGGCGAGCGGCCCCCTGGCTGATCGCACTGGTCTTCCTCGGCAATCTTGCCACAGCGCTCTACGCCTTCGTCGCCGCTATCCGGGCCGATTCGCCGACCGAGTTCCTCACCGGTCGAGCTGGGTCCGATGGCGCGACCTCGCCGCGGCAATCTTCACAGCACCTCGGTGGAGAAGAAGGCGTAGGTCAGCTGCCCGCCCCGGCGGGCTGGCACGCACCGCACCACCACAGCATGCGGTTGGCCATGTCGGCTCGCATCACGGTGGTTCCACATCGCCGGCACGGTTCGCCGTAGCGTTTGTACACGTACAGGCGCTCGGTGGGCCCTAGATCGCTCCGCCGCTTCGCTCCAACGTCCGGTGGTTCAACCGTGACGATTCGGCCGGACCGCACCCCCCGCCGCAGCAGTACGACGCTGGTCCTCCACAGATCGAGCGCATGTTCCCGGTCGACTTCTTGCGCGGGAAGGTGGGGATCGATCCCGGTGAGGAAGAGGGCCTCGGCACGGTAGATGTTGCCGAGGCCGGCGATCACCCGCTGATCGAGCAAAGCGGCGCCGATGGGTATGGACCGGCGCGACAGGTTGGTAGTGAACGCTTCCGCCGGGTCCATTCCGGTGCGCCTTTTTGGCCCCAGCGGGTCTGGTCCGAGCCGGGCGCGCAACGCCTCCTCAGCATCCGGGTCGATCATTTCACAGATCGTTGGCCCCGAAAGGTAGACGACGATTTCATCGGTTGAGAGGACCAAACGCGTGGCGGGGGTTGGCGGCGGCGGGTCCGACCGATGGATGCGGAAGCGGCCGTACAGGCCCAGGTGCACGTGAAGCGTCTCGGCTCCCTCCCACCGATAGAACAGGTGCTTGCCGTGGGCATCGACGGATGTGAGCCGGCGTCCGTCGATCAGGGCGGCGCCGACGGCAAATCGACCCTGTGGCGACGATGCCGCTATTCGCTGTCCGCCGAGTGCCGCCCGGTGGGAGCGGGCGTAGCGATGTATGACGTGTCCTTCGGGCATCGCTCCCATCCTTCTCGTTCGTCGAAGCCGCCGAGCAATCACTCGATGTTCGATGCGCCGGCGGCTGCCGGATGAGCTGTGCCGAAGCGGATCGACCGGAGCCGATCGCTACGGCTAGCCGACGGGCGCCTTGGCGGGGACCCCCGCCTTCCAGATGTGGGTGACTCGGGAGGCATCGCCCCACACCGAAATGTCTTCGAGCGGGTTGGTGTCGAAGGCGATCACGTCGGCGTTGTAGCCCTGACGTAGCTGCCCGGATAGCGGCGCTTGGGGTCCGAGAGTGAGCGGTCCATTGGCGGTAGCCGCCTCGATCGCGGCCAGTGGCGTCATTCCGGCGTCGATGAGGAAGCGCACCTCGGCGCTGTTGCGCCCATACATCGGTCCGCTGATGAAGATGTCGGTGCCCATGGCGATCTTGACTCCGGCGGCGACGGCGATCTTCATGGCCATTTCGTGCTGGTCGGCGATCATCACCGCCTTGCGATAGGCATACGCGGGTACGGCGCCTTCCATCCCGAGCAACTGGTCGACGATGAACCGGGTTGGCACCAGGATGGCATCGTGCTCGACCATCATCTCGGCGGCCTCCTCATCGAGGTAGCTGCCGTGTTCGATCGTCTTCACCCCAGCCCGCAGCGCCGCCATGATCCCGGGCTTGCCGTGGCAGTGGGCGCCGACGATTCGCTCGGCCCGTTCGGCCTCCTCGACCATGGCGCGCAGCTCCTCGTGGCTGAACTGCTGGTGGATGGGGTGGTCGATCTCGCTCATCACCCCACCGGAGGCACAGATCTTGATGACGTCGGCGCCTTTGCGGAGTTGGAGTCTGACGGCCTTGAGGCAGTCGGCCACCCCATCACAGGTGTGGCCAAGGAAGCTGGTGGCGGCGAGTTCTTCGACCCAGTGGATCGGGAACCCGTGGATGTCGGCGTGTCCGCCGGTGGTCGAGAGCACGGCTCCGGCCGCAGTAGATGTTGGGCCCGGGGACGAAGCCCTCGGCGATGGCCCGGCGCAGGTTGATGCCGAGTCCGCCCATTTCCCGCACCGTCGTGATGCCGCCGTCGAGAGTGGCTTTGGCGTCGGCGGTGGCCCGCGCCGCCTGGGTGACCCGGGACTCGAGTGCCACCCGCTCGAAGTCCGGGTTGGTGATCCCGAGGAAGTGGCCGTGCGACTCCCACATCCCCGGCATGACGGTGGGGACCGTCGTGACCTCGGCGCCGGGTGTGGGCGGTGCCGCCGCGGTTGGGCCGGCGTAGGTGATGCCGGCTCCTTCGAGGATCACCGTTCCGTTCGGGATCGGCTCTCCAGTACCGGGAATCAGCAGGTCGGCGTCAATCCGGACGGTCATCGTTGGGCTCCCTCTCGTGTGCGGGGTAAGAGAGTACCGAGCGCGGCAGCGGCTCAGGTCGCGGCCTGCGGCGACACGAACGGGTCGGTGGCCGGGCAAATCAGCGTCTCGAGGACCAGATCGGTGACGCGGAATCGCGACGACTCCGCATAGAACCCAACCCGCCCCAGGTGTTGGCGCTCGTCGCTCAGGGTCAACACGACGTAGCCGTACAGCGACAGCTCGATGTAGGTGCCGTAGGCGATGAGCGAGAACGGGATGGGGCCCGGGTGCGGGACCTGATACGACGCCTGGAGCGGCCTGTAGTCGAACGCCTCTTCGATGCCGCCGCCGGGGTTCTGCGCCCAGTAGCGGATCTGGCTGAGACCCTTGAATGGATCGAGCGCGATGTAGTAGCCGTCGCCCTCCTCCGAAAGGCGCATCACCAGGCCCAGCTTGCCGTTGCCCTCGAGCGCGATCGTGCCCGACAGCCGGTAGTCGTGGTGGAGTCCGGGGAGGAGGAACGCTTCGAAGCCCGAGGGGGCGTCGAGGAGACAGCCGGCAGCATCGTCGTCGCAGACGGCATCCGGCCGACCGAACAGTGGTTCGAACGGAGTGACGTCGTCGCCCCGAGCCGTCGAAGTGACCTTCGAGTCGAACTCCCGGTAGCTGCGCAGCCTGAGCAGGCCGGTGTCGGAGACGACCAACTCCTTTGGGGGCGGCAGCAGGTGTTCGCCCTTGGCCTTGGCATCGCGGAAAAAGAAGTTCCACACCACCCACATGTCGGTTTCGTCGTGGTACCAGATCCGGGCGGCGTAGTTGCCCTGGGGGAGCAGCACATTGTCGTGGAAATTGCGGTACGGGCCGACGAAGTCGTCGGCGTACCAGTAGTGGACTTTGAGGTCCTCTCGGATCGATCCGAGGAGGTAGAAGCGTCCGTGGATCTCGACGATGCCGGGGACCTCGATGTCGTCGTAGCGACCCGGCGTAAACAGCGGAGGGCGCAGCTCGAACCGGTTGGGGGCAGTCTCCTCGGCAAGCGCCACGGCGCCGCGCCGGTTGACCGGTCCGTCGGGCTCCCGTGCGGCGGCGAGCAGGTATCCGGTGTTGTCGTTTCGCAGGTAGAACGGGTCGCGGAAGCTCACCCAGCCGCGGCCCTCGTCGAGGGTGGCCTCGTAGTGAGGTGGCTGGGCCTCGATCGGGAAGTGGGGTCCGGGCACCTTCTCCCACTGGTAGAGATCGCGGCTTGCCGCCATCCCGACCCGCTGGATGCGGCCCTGTTCGTTCATCTGCAGACCGGTGTAAAACATCCGCCACCAGCCGGGCCGGTGGGGGTCGAGCGTCACCTGCATCGTCCACAGCATGTCGTCGTCCCAGTCCCCGGGGTCCGAGATGAAGAGTGCGTTGTCGACCCGGCGCCAGGTCAGTCCATCGTCGGAGACGGCGTGGGCGATGTAGTCGTGGTTGGGCAGCACGAGGTGGAATAGATGGAAGGTGCCGTCGTGAAAGACCACATCGACGTCACCTATCTCAAATCGGCGGAACCCAAACCCGGTGTACATGGAACCTCGCTGCTAGTCGCGGCTGGTGCACCAGGCGTTCACGATATCGAGTAGGTCCCCCTCGGCGCCATTGGCATCATCGAGGCTCTCGAACTTCATGTAGCGGGCGGTCTCGCCGCCACCGATCAGCCGGGGATGATCGCCGGGGATCTTGGCCCCGGTGTGGAACATGAGGCTGACGTGCGCCTTGGTGCGCGGGTTGAAGCTGGCCATGTTGCCTTTGTACATGAAGGTCGGGCTCTTCCACTTGATCGTTTCGGTCATCCGGTCGTCGGAGAGGATGATCATCCGGACCCGCTGCATCGTCTCGGCCATCGGATGGTCGGAATCGGCAAACCAAGCATCGACGTCAGGATTGGTGTTCATGTATCAATCGTACGTCGCCCAACCTGTTCCTGCGTGGCCAGGGCGCGAAAAGCCGCGGCGTGTCAGCCACGCCAGAACGAGAGAGAGGGCCGCCCTGGGGGAAAGGGCGGCCCTCTTCTGGATTTCGCCAGCGCCCGTAGAGCTGGAGAACCCAGGCGCCGCCTGGGTTCTCCGACGTTGACTATGGGAGCGAAGCTCACATAGTCAACGCCATCACCGACTTCTGGACGTGGAGGCGATTCTCGGCCTGGTCGAAGACCCGGCTCCAGCGGCCGTCGATCACGGCGTCGGCGACCTCGATGTTGCGGTCGGCGGGGAGCGGGTGCATGTAGATGGCGTCCTCGTCGGCCATCTCCATACGGCGGGGATCGACGATCCAGTCCTCGTACTTCGCCGAGATCTTGGCGGACTCGTCGAGGTCCGACGTGGTGAGCATCGAGCCCCACGCCTTGGCGTAGACGACGTCGGCGCCGCGCATGCCCTCGTCGAAGTCTTCGACGATTTCGAAGCTGCCGTGGGAGGCCTTGGCGTTTGCCTCGGCCTGGGCGACGATCTCGGGCATCAGCTTGAACTCCGGCGGCCGGGTCAGGCGGACGTTGGCGCCGTAGCGGGTCATCAGCAGGATGACGCTCTGCGGAACCGAGATCGGCTTCTGGTAGCTGGCGGCGTAGGCGTAGCTCATGTTGAACGTGAGCTTGCGGGGGTCGCCCTTCTGTTCGATGACCGTGAGCAGGTCGGCGAGCGCCTGGAACGGGTGGTACCAGTCGCACTGCATGTTGAGGACGGGGGTGCGGCTGGCTTCAGCGACGGCGCGGATGTACTTGTTGCCGATGTCCCAGTCAACGTTGCGGATGGCGATGCCGTCGTCGTAGCGGCCGAGGATCTCGCCGATTTCCTTCCACGTGTCGCCGTGGCCGATCTGGGTGCTGGTGCTGTCGAGGAACATGGCGTGGCCGCCGAGTTGGGCCATGCCGGCTTCGAAGCTGGCGCGGGTCCGGGTGCTCGAGAAGAAGAAGAGCATCGCCAGGACCTTGTCCCGCAACAGGGCATGATCTTCTCCCAGCGCCCGGCGCCGCTTCAGTTCGAGGGCGACGTCGATGATGGTATCGAGCTCGTCCTTGGTCCATTCCTGGGTCGTGATCATGTCGCGCCCACGGAGATACGTTTGCATCGGTCCTCCTTCGTTCGGCAACTGCGTTACCGAACGAGTCTCTCGTCTTCGCCGGCTGCGAAGACTCGTGTTCGAACGGCCTCCCGGCCGCCCTCACTGCCGATCGAATCGGCAAGCCGACCCGATCGCTACCGAGGGGGCCGGGACAGGGCCCGCCCCCTCGGGCTCCCCCACAGAATGGGAGCTCAAGGTCCTTCTCTTCAAGCCCCGGCCTTCCGCCTGATCAGGCGGAAGCGGAGCAGGTCATCACGGAAGTACGAGGTGGAACGCACCACCGGCGTGTTCTCTTGGTCGAACCCGATCTCCTCGAAACAGATCGCCGGGGTGCCCGCGGCGACCCCGAGTTGCTCGGCTTGGTAGTCGTCGAGGACGACGGGAACGATCTCGGAGAGGTAGTAGGCGAGGTAACGATCACAATGCGCTTCGAGGAAGGCGTAGAGCGGCTGGTCGCTGCCGTCGGAGTCGACATCATCCTGCAAATAGGCGGCGGGGATGCGGTTGTAGGTGAGCACCACGGGCAGGGCGTCCTCGAGGAACAGCTTCTCCATCACCAACACCTCGTCGCCAGGCTCGATGCCGAGGTCGCCGGCGAATGGTTCGACGGCAGCTTCCCGTTCGATGCCGAGTACCTGGACCGATGGCGTGTAGCCGTGATCCTCCATTACCTCTTCGTAGGACCAGATCTCCTCCAACCGGGACTTGATCTGCAGGCCGGGGACGTTGACGAAGGTGCCGGAACCCTGTTTGCGGTAGATGGAACCCTCCTGCTCGAGGCGGGAGAGGGCGTCGCGGATGGTGGTGCGGCTGACCCCGAGATCGGTGGCGAGTTCGGTCTCCGACGGGATCCGACCCTCCTCGAAGTCGCCCGCGACGATGCGCTCCTTCAGGTGCGCTTTCACCTGATCGGTGAGGGAGGGGCTTCGGGTGATCACTCGCAGAATCTCGCTGTTCTTCGCAATGCTTTCTGGAAAGCCGGGGTAGCAGGTCCGGTCATCATGTTGTATGCTTGTCATACGAATTGTACCGGAGGTCACCCCACCTGTCCACCCCTGGACCCGGGAAACCCCACAAATACGCTGAAATTGCAGCGTTTCGACCAAAGAGGAGAGCAAATGCGCAGCTTTGCGGGACGCGACATCCTGTCGCTCAAAGACTTCGAACGGAACGAGTTCGAGCACGTCTTCCAGATCGCCGATCGGCTCGAGCCCATCGCTCGCGAGCGTCGCAATACCGACCTGCTCGCCACCAAGTCACTGGTGACCGCCTTCTATCAGCCATCCACCCGCACCCGCCTCGCTCACGAAGCCGCCATGCACCGCCTCGGCGGCGCCGTGCTCGGCTTCTCCGACGCCAAAATGACCCGCGCCGGCGACTTCTATCAGGAGTCGATCAAGGACACCGTCCATATGTTGGAGTACTACGGCGACGTCATCGTGATGCGCCACTTCCAGCAGGGCGCCCCGCATGAAGCAGCCCGGTGGGCGTCGATCCCGGTCATCAACGCCGGCGACGGCTGGGGCGAGCACCCCACCCAGGTACTGACCGACCTCTACACCATCACCAAGGAAATGGGATCCGTCGACGGCAAGACCATCGTCGCCATCGGCGACCACCGGATGCGCACGATGCACTCCATCGGCTACGCCCTGTCGCAGTTCGATGCCGAACTGGTCATCCTCGCCCCCGAGGACATGTCGCCCACCGAAGAGTTCCTCGCCGAACTCGATGAGAAGGGCACCGCCTGGCGCATCGTCGACCACATCGACGAGGTCATCGACGAAGCCGACGTCATCTACATGGAGCCCGTGGTCCAGCCGGACTACACGCTGTCTCGGGACGATGTTCCCGACGACTACAGCCAGACCCCGGCCAACTATCAGATCACCAAGAAGGTCATGAAGAAGGCCAAGGGTGACTCGATCGTGCTGCACTCCCTGCCCCGGATGGATGAGCTCCTTCCCGAGGTCGACCAGCTCAAGCACGCCCGCTACTGGCAAGAGGCCTACAACGGTGTCGTGATGCGCATGGCCCTGCTCGCCCTCGTGCTCGGCGCGGTGGAGTAGCCATGCCCAAGGTCGTGGTCGCCATCGGCGGCAACTCACTCATCACCGACAAGGAACACCAAAGCGTCGAGGACCAGTACGAGGCCGCCGGGGCGACCGATCACCACATCGCCCAGCTCATCAAGAAGGGCTGGGATGTGGCGATCTCGCACGGCAACGGGCCCCAGGTCGGGTTCATCATGCGGCGCTCCGAACTCGCTCGCGGCGAACTCCACGAGGTCCCGATGGACGTCTGCGGCGCCGACACGCAAGGTGCGATCGGGTATGCGCTCCAGCAGAACCTGATCAACGATTTCCGCGAGATGGGGATCAACAAGCCGGTGGCGACCATCGTCACTCAGGTCGAAGTTGCCGCCGACGACCCGGCCATGCTCAATCCTTCCAAGCCGATCGGAACATTCCTCGACGAGGACGAAGCCCTTCGGCGTCGTGACGAAGAGGGCTGGGACGTTCTCGAAGATTCGGGTCGTGGCTGGCGACGGGTTGTCGCCTCGCCTCAGCCCAAGCGAATCGTCGAGATCGACGTCATCAAGCAACTCATTGACTCCGGCGTGGTCGTGATCTGCGTCGGCGGCGGGGGCATCCCCGTCGTCGCCGACGAGAACGGCGATCTCTTCGGCGTGGCCGCGGTGATCGACAAGGATCTGGCCTCGGCCCTGTTGGCCAACAACATCGATGCCGATCTGCTGTTGATCTCGACGGCGATCGAACAAGTAGCGCTGAACTGGGGGACCCCGGACCAACGCTGGGTCGCTCACATGACGCTGGCCGAGGTCAAGCAGTACCTCGCCGAGGGCGGCCATTTCGCCGAGGGTTCGATGGCCCCCAAGATGCGGGCCGTCGTGCAGTTCCTCGAGGGCGGTGGCACCGAGGCGTTGATCACAAACCCGGAGAACATCGAACGGGCGATAGCCGGCGAGACCGGCACCCGCATCACCAAGGACTGAAGGGACACACCCCAAATGATCGACCTCACCATCGACGAAGCAACGCTCGACTCCGCCGCGCAGCGGGCGCAGGAGCGCAACATTCAGGATTCCAACGTTCAAGCAGATGCAGGACCCATCGCTCGATCCCCGATTCGATCAAGGCCGAGTTGCGCGAAGTGGGACTGTGGGACCTCGATCCGCTCAACCTATTTCGCATCACGTGGAAGAACGAACCGGTGGCCTCCGGGGGCCAGTATGGAGGGGTCAACTACATCGAGCTTCCCTCCGAGTTGACCGGCATCGACGCCAAGATCGTGATGCTGGTCGGCAAGTGGTTCCCGACCGGTGCGCACAAGGTCGGCGCCGCGTTTGGCTGCCTCGTCCCGCGTCTGGTCACCGGACAGTTCGATCCGGTCAGCCAGAAGGCGGTGTGGCCTTCGACCGGCAACTACTGCCGTGGCGGCGCCTACGACTCCAATCTGTTGTCGTGCGAATCTGTTGCGATCCTGCCCGAAGGGATGAGTGCTGAGCGATTCGAGTGGCTCGAGGGCGTTGCCGGTGAGATCATCAAGACACCGGGCTCCGAGTCAAACGTCAAGGAGATCTTCGACAAGTGCAATGAGCTGAGGGCCTCAGGCGAGGATCTGGTCATTTTCAACCAATTTGACGAGTTCGGGAACTACCTGTGGCACTACACCGTCACCGGCCCCGCCATGGTGGAGGCGCTCAAAGCATCCATGCAGCCCGGGGAAACCTATCCGCGGTGTGGCCCTGGCCACCGGATCGGCGGGGACGATCGCGTCTGGCGACTACCTCAAGCAGGTATTTCCCGGCGTCCCTGATCGGAGCGGCAGAAGCCACCCAATGTCCCACGATTCTCTACAACGGTTTCGGAGAGCACCGCATCGAAGGGATCGGCGACAAGCACATCCCGTGGATCCACAATGTGAAGAACACCGACGTTGCGATTGGAGTCGACGACGAAGCCACGATCTCGCTCACTCGGCTCTTCAACGAGCCGGCGGGCAAGGCCTACCTGATCGACCAGGGCGTCAAGCCGGAGCTTGTCGAGCAGCTGTCGTTGTTTGGGATCTCGTGTATCGGCAACATGGTTGCCACGATCAAGATGGCGAAGTACTACGAGATGGGCGCAGGCGACGTCCTGGTCACGGTTGGCACCGATTCGATGGAGATGTACCAGAGCCGTTTGGTCGAACTACGCGAAGAGCGTGGCGAATTCAGCAGCCTCGATGCGGCCGGGTCCTACCATCAGTATCTGATGGGCGCCGGAATCGATTACGTCCACGAGCTGTCGTACTACGACCGTAAGCGGATTCACAACCTCAAGTACTACACGTGGGTCGAGCAGCAGGGTAAGACCTACGAGGAGATCCAGGCGCAGTGGTACGACCCCGATTACTGGACCTCGATCCAGGCGATGGCCGATCCGATCGATGAGCTGATCGAGGCGTTCAACGCCAAGGTCGGCTTGGGATAGACAAGAAGCGGGAGCGTTTGATCCAATACGAAAGGTGATTCGGTGAGAGAGTCCGTAGCCGAGTTCATGGAGCGGGTTGCCGAGCGCAGCCCGGGCGAGCCGGAGTTCCATCAGGCGGCCCGCGAAGTAGTCGAATCGGTGTGGCCGGTCCTCGACCGGCACCCGGAGTTCAGCGACGCCAGAGTGCTCGACCGTATGGTCGAACCTGAGCGAGTCATCATGTTCCGAGTGCCGTGGGTCGACGACTCCGGCGAGGTGCAAGTAAACCGGGGCTACCGGATCGAGATGAACAGCGCCATCGGGCCTTACAAGGGCGGGTTGCGCTTTCATCCGACCGTGAACCTCGGGGTACTGAAGTTCCTGGCCTTCGAGCAGGTTTACAAGAACGCCCTGACGACGCTGCCCCTGGGCGGTGGAAAGGGCGGGTCGGACTTCGACCCGAAGGGTCGCAGCGACGGTGAGGTGATGCGGTTCTGCCAGTCCTTCATGTCCGAGCTGTTCCGCCACATCGGATCGCGCACGGACGTGCCCGCCGGCGATATCGGCGTTGGAGGCCGCGAGATCGGCTTTCTGTTTGGCCAATACAAGAAGCTGACCAACGAGTTCAGCGGGGTACTCACCGGCAAGGGCATCGACTGGGGCGGAAGTCTGATTCGCCCCGAGTCCACTGGTTATGGCACCGTGTACTTCACGGAAGAGATGCTCAAGACGCGCCAAGAGAGCGTCTACGGCAAGACGGTTCTGGTCTCGGGATCGGGCAACGTTGCCCAGTACGCCGTCGAGAACATCAACCGACTCGGCGGCAAAGCCGTGACACTGTCTGACTCGTCTGGGTTCATCTACGACCCCGAGGGCATCGACTCCGAGAAGCTCGAGTGGGTCAAGGAGCTGAAGAACGTGCGCCGCGGTCGCATCGCTGAGTACGCCGAGCATTATGGGGCGGACTATCACCCCGACATGCGCCCCTGGGCCGTCGAAGGCGCCGAAGTGGCATTGCCGTGCGCCACCCAGAATGAACTCGACGGTGAGGATGCCAAGCAACTGCTCGCCAACGGTGTCTACGTCGTGGCCGAGGGTGCCAACATGCCGTGTTCGCCCGACGCGGCGATACAGTTCATGGAGCAGAAGATCCTCTTCGCGCCGGGCAAGGCGGCCAACGCCGGTGGTGTTGCTACCAGCGGTCTCGAGATGGCGCAGAACGCCGAGTTCACGTCGTGGAGCCGTGACTCGGTCGACTCGAGGTTGCTCGGGATCATGAGCGACATCCATCAGAGTTGTCGTGATGCCGCAGAACAGTACGGAGAGCCCGGCAATTATGTCGCGGGAGCCAACATCGCCGGCTTCTTGAAGGTCGCCCGCGCCATGGTTGACCAGGGCATCGTGTAGGAGGGGATGATGAGAAAGAGCATCGGATACTTTGAAGGCACCGACTCGACATTGCTGACCGCTCTCGTGTGCGAGGGCCACGACACGCTGCCGGTTTCCAACGGATTCGACAGCCATGGCATGCATGTGCGCCTCATCAACGAGCAGAATCGGGTGGACCTCCTGGTCGGCTACGTGCACAAGATCTTTGCGCCAGAGCCGCTGCTGCCCCACCAACCGAGCTACCAGGATGTGTTTCACATCTGCAGGATCTACGGGATCCCCTTGCTGCTGGAGGTGCCGGAGGCCCTTCAGGAGAAGGCCGCCTCCTTGCTCGAGGGAGTGCCCGACATCGTGCAATTCGTCGACCCGGCCGACATGGAGCGGGTGGCGAAGGAGATCCTTAACGACCAATGACAAGATCCGGATGGTTCGCGAGATGGGAGAACTGATGGGCCACGAATGGAAGGTGCACAACCCGGAGGGGAAGCGGCGGGTCGTCGTTACCAAGCAACTGCCGGGTACCCGCTGGCTCGACATTCTGGTCGCGGCCGACTGCGCCGTTGAGGTGTGCGAGTCGCCTGATGTGCTGACCAACGACGAGATCATCGAACACTTCGGTGATCGCTGCGACGGAGCCATCGGCCAGCTCACCGAGAACTGGAATGCCGACCTCTTCGCCAAGCTCGCCGCCGCCGGAGGTACCGCCTACAGCAACTATGCCGTTGGCTACAACAACGTCGACGTTGCTGGAGCGACTGCGGCAGGCATCCCCGTCGGCAACACTCCCGGGGTGCTGACGGAGACGACCGCCGAGATGGCGGTGGCGCTCACGTTCTCCGCGGGTCGCCGGGTTGTCGAGGCCGACAACTTCATGCGGGCCGGCAAGTTCGAGGGCTGGCTGCCGACCATGTATATGGGAGCGCGGTTCTTCGGAGGAACGGTCGGCGTCATCGGGTGTGGTCGGATCGGGTCTGCCTATGCCCGGATGATGGCCGAGGGCTTCAAGATGAACGTCGTCTACTACGACCTGTACCGCAACGAGCGGCTCGAGCAGTACATCAGCGACTACTCGGACCTGCTGGTCGCCAACGGCGAAGCGCCGATCACGTGCCGACAACTTGACAGCGTCGAGGCTGTTCTGCGCGAAGCCGACGTCGTCAGCTTGCACACCGTGCTCGATGAGACGACGACCCACCTCATCAATGCCGAGCGGCTGGCGCTGATGAAAGACGACGCCATCCTGATCAATTCGAGCCGCGGTCCGGTCGTCGATGAGGTGGCGTTGGTGGCCCATTGCCAGACGCATCCCGACTTCAAGGCGGGCCTCGACGTGGTCGAGGACGAGCCTGCCATGAAGCCGGGATTGACCGATCTCCACAACGTCGTGGTTGTGCCCCACATTGCTTCTGCGACCGTCTGGACCCGACAGGGCATGGCGACGCTGGCAGCGGCCAACGTCGCCGGGATCCTGCAGGGGTACCCCCTGTGGGATAGCGACGACGTCGTGCCCCTGCTGAGCGGCGACCTACCCAACGTCACCCCCAGCATCGTGAACGCCAAAGAACTTGGTTTGACCTGAAGGAAGAGAAAGAGAGCTATGACCATGCGCATCGCCGATCGGATCAGCAGGCTTGGAACGGAAACCGCCTTTGCAGTGGGCGCCGAAGCCGCGGCCTGGGCCGCCCAAGGCAACGCCGTCTACCCGTTTCACCTTGGTGATCTGAACCTGCCCACGCCCTCGACGGTGGTCGAGGGATCGTTCGCTGCGATCAAGCTGGGCAAGACGGGGTACTGCCCCAACGCCGGGATTCCCGAGTTGCGTGAGGCCATCGCCCTCAACGTCTCCGCTTCCCACGGGGTCGACTACACCATCGAGAACGTTGCCGTCCAGCCCGGTGGCAAGCCGACCATCGGCAAATTCATCATGGCACTGATGAACCCCGGCGATGAGGTGCTCTATCCGAATCCGGGGTATCCGATCTACGAATCGCAGATCGAATTCCACGGCGGCACCGCAGTCCCCTACGGCTACATCGAAGGCGAGAACGGCTTCGAGCTCGACTTTGACGGAATCGAGCGGGCCATCACGGACAAGACGACCCTCTTCATCCTCAACGACTTGCAGAACCCGATGGGTACCGAATTGTCGGCCGAGGAGCGGGCCCGACTGGCCGCCCTCATCTTGAAGCACGACCTGTACGTGCTCAGCGACGAGGCGTATTTTGACATGCGCTACGCCGGTCGGAGTCGCTCGATTGTCGAGGAGCCCGGTATGGCCGAACGCACGGTCATCCTCTACACGTTCTCCAAGAAGTTCGCGATGACCGGATGGCGACTTGGCGCCAGCATCGGCCCCAAGGAGATCGTCGACATCATCGCCAAGATCAACGTCAACGACGAGTCCTGCTCCAATCACTTCATCCAATATGGCGCCGTCGCCGGTCTCGCCGGAGATCAGACCGAGGTGCTGGCGATTCTCGACACGCTGCACGCCCGACGCGACGCCGCCGTTGCCCTGCTCAACGACATCGCAGGCATCAAATGCTTCAGCCCGGACGCCACCTTCTACCTGTGGCCCAACGTGACGGAAGCCATGGCGATCAAAGGGATGACTGACTACGACGAGTTCCGCCAGGCTGCGCTGCATGCCACCGGCGTGTCGTTCTGCACCCGTCTCCACTTCGGGCGCCCCCTGCCCGACGAGAAGGAGAAGTACATTCGCTTCGCCTACTCCGGCATCGACGTCCCCGACATCGAAGCAGGTCTAACCGGCCTGAAAGCCTGGATCGAGGCATAGGCGGCCATGTACGTGCCCTCCCCCGCGAAGCGGGGGAGGTGGGCCGGCGCTGCTTTGGGCGCCGGGCCGGAGGGGGCAGCTCCCGCGAGCCTCGTGGCCCGCGCAGGCAGCTCCCGCGAGCTGCGTAGCGTGGAGCAGGCAATGACCAGATTCGAACTCGACACCCACGGCGAGGATCCGCGGCGACTGGATCTGTTGCGGATCGCAGACGCCGTGCTCGAAGCGATCGACCCCGGTGCCGCCGTCGCACGCGCTGCAACGCGCGACGGAGCAACGCTCCACGTTGGTGATCACGCCCTGGACCTCACTCCTTTCGACCGCGCCGTCGTTCTGGGGTTCGGCAAGGCGGCGGTCCCGATGGGGCGAGCTGCGGTCGAACTCGTCGACGGTTTGCCGACAACGGGCGTCCTGGTCACCAACGCCCCCGATCCGGTCCCGCCGCTCGAGGTGGTCGAGGGGGGCCATCCGATTCCCAGTGGCGGCAGCCTCGCCGGCGGTCGCCGCGTCTTGGATGTTGCCCAAGCGACGGGTCCCGGCGACCTGGCGATTGTGCTCATCTCGGGCGGTGGCTCGGCGCTGCTTGCCGTCCCTGCTGCGGGACTCACCCTCGAGGACCTCCACGACACCAGCGCCCTGTTGCTGAAGTCGGGGGCAGACATCGTCGAGCTCAACACGGTGCGCAAGCACCTCTCCGCGGTGAAGGGCGGCCGTCTCGCCGAAGCCCTCAGCAACGCAGGGGCCGTCGTGACGCTGATCCTCTCGGACGTGATCGGGAACCCACTCGACGTGATTGCCTCCGGCCCGACGGTGCCCGATCCGACCACCTTTGGAGACGCTCTTGCCGTACTCGACCGCTACGACCTGCGTGAGAGGGTCACCCGCGACGTCCTCGCCCATCTCGAGGCCGGAGCAGCCGGAGGCCTCGACGAGACTCCGATGGGCGGAGCGGTGTTCGATCGTCAGGTGATCGACCTGGTTGCCGATGCCGGGGTCGCGGCACGAGCCGCCTTCGAGGCCGCAACAGTCGGCGGTTGGATGGCCCGAGTAGTGACCACCCAGCTCGCCGGTGAGGCCAGAAACGTAGCGCAGGAACTGACGGCGGTAGCGGCCGACCTCGGGTTGGGGGAGATTCTGGTCTTCGCCGGCGAGACAACCGTGACGGTGACTGGAGACGGTCGGGGCGGCCGTAACCAGGAACTGGCGTTGGCCGCTTCGATCGCACTCGCCGGCCGCGGTGACATTGTGGTTCTGTCGCTGGGCACGGACGGTATCGACGGGATGAGCCGAGCAGCCGGTGGGTTCGGCGACGGCACGGCAGTGGCCAGAGGTGCGGACCTGGGTCTCGACGCCGGGGACTACCTCGTCCGCAACGACTCCGGGAGCTTCCTGGAAGCGATCGGCGACGCCGTGATCTGCGGCCCCACCGGCACCAACGTCGGCGACCTCATCATGGTGTGCCGCACCGGCTGAAGCGATGGCCGGCGATAGATCCTGCGCTTACTCCCAGCGGAAGAAGCGGAGACCCAGCAATGCGCTCGCCAGCCCGATTGCGCAGAACACAAGCCACGACAGGCCGGCATCGAGGCCGAGCCAAGCGTCCTGCATCATGAGCACCGCATGCCACAGCGGCGTGAAGTCGGACATGGTCTGCATGGCACCGGTGAGTACTTCGGGTGGCGGTCCCGCGCCGCCCAGGAACAGCATCACGAACCAGACCAACATGCCGACCGCCTGGGCAGAGCGAGCCGTCGGCAGAATTGACCCGAGGAAGATGCCGAACGCGGCAAATCCCAGCGTCAGCAGGAGAAACACACCGATGACGGCAAGGAACGACTTCGCCGGTTCGAAATCGTAAACGAGCCACGCCGCCACGAGCAGGACCACAGCGCTGACGACCGAGAGTACGCAAGCGACGGCCACCTCGGCGCCCGCCACTGCCCAGACGCTGACCGATGAGGCATGCAGGCGTTTGAGTACTCCCCGTTCCCGGTCCGAGGCGAGATGGGTGGGGATGCTGATGACGCACACCGACGCGACCACCAGTGCGACATACGCAGGCACGTAGTAGCTCATCGCCCCGACGTCGCGGAAGACCACCTGCTCGCCGGGCTGCGACGACTCATTGCCGAACACACCGCCGAGAACGAACAAGATGATCAGCGGCAGAGCGAGCGAGAAGACCACCGTGAGCGGCTCGCGCAGGAACAGCTTCAGGTTCACCCACGACAGCTTGAGGAAGGTCCGCACTTCAGTTCCCCTCGCCGGTGATGGTGAGGAACACGTCCTCCAAGCTGGCGCGATGGGTGGCCAGATCGAGGGGCTTCAAGCCGCGCGCGACGAGAGCGGCTGCGGTGCTCGCCAACAACGCTCCGTGGCCGCTGACGGTGATGTGGCGGCCCTCGCGGGTGACATCGTCGACCTCCTCGAGTTGGCCGAGGAACCCGAGTTCGGTGGCATCCGTCGAGAAGGTGACCGTGGCGCCACCGCCAAAACGCTCGATAAGTCCGTCCGGGGTGTCGATTGCGGCTACCCGCTTGTCGTTGATCACGGCGATGCGGTCGCACAGTTCCTCCGCTTCGTCCATGAAGTGGGTGACGAGCACGACCGTGGTTCCCTGTTCTCGAACCTGCCTGACCAGGTTCCAAGTGACGCGGCGTGACATCGGGTCGAGCCCTGTCGTCATCTCGTCGAAAAAGACGAGTCTGGGAGCGTTGACCACGGCCAGGGCAACGAAGAGCCGTTGCTGCTGGCCTCCTGAGAGGCTGCCGAATTTGGCTGCACGCTTGGGCGCCAGGCCCCATTGATCGATCACCGTTTCCCACGAGGGACCTCCTGGCGTCAACGAAGAGAACAGATCCAGCGCCTCCCATACCTTCATGCGATCTGGCAGCGCCGACTCCTGGAGCTGCGAGCCGATCTGTCGCCGCAACTGCTTCGCCTCGGTGCGAGGGTTGTAGCCGAGGACCGACAAGTCGCCACCGTCTGCGTGTCGCAGGCCCTGAAGGCACTCAACGGTTGTCGTCTTTCCTGCGCCATTGGGGCCGAGGATCCCAAAGATCTCGCCTTCATTCACCGAGAAACTCACGTCTTCGACGGCGACAAAACTGCCGTACCGCTTCTCGAGATGCCGCACGTCCACAACGCCTGTCATCAACGCCTCACGTCATGCCCATCGTCGCTTCCAAGGAGCTGGTCAGTCGCTGGTTTTGCCTCCGCGGAGTACCGACCACAGCACGAGGAGCGCCACGATGACCACCACCTCTGCCAGGACGATCACCACCGTCCTGCCTGCGGTCGGCCTTCTCGCCATGCTGCCATTGGTGGATGCTTCTGCCGCACGCTCATTGGCGTCCATCATCGTCGTGTACCTCCTAGGTCAATGGGTGTCGTGTCCGCCGATCTGCAGGTTCAACTGGTCCAAGATGCCCTTGGTGTTCGATCAACCCTCCCGCTCAAACAAACGGTGAACCTCAGCCCAATCCCGCACCCGATACCTCCTCTCCTCCTCAAACCCGATACGGATCCAAGGATCGCCGCCAACCACACACACCGCGCAGTATTCGACCGGCGCCAGATGCTCAGTATTCACCCGCCGTCGACGACCGACAGCATCCCCTGCTGCCGACCGGCCGGACCTTTTGTCGACGGCTTACTCGCCAGCGTTGTCCACAGTGCGATTTCCGCCCAGGGCCACATGGCCCTCGATACGTCGACCGGCATCGGGGGGAGGGGCCGCTCATTAGAGTGAGGTCAGGCCCGCAGCCACCTCCGACTGAAAGGATCTGAGTCGACCATGACGACGATTCGTGCGTATCACCGACCTGCAACTCTCGATGACGCGCTTGCCTTGCTGGCACAGCCCGACGTGGTGCCGCTCGGCGGAGGCACGGTCCTCAACGGGCTACCCGCCTCGACTCCGGCTGAGGTTGTCGATCTGCAGGAGCTCGGCCTCGACGGAATCACCCGCGACGGTGCGGCGCTGCGGATCGGGGCGATGGTCCGCCTCCAGGGTCTCATCGATCACGAGTGGGTTCCGCCGCTGCTGAAGGACCTAGCCCACCGGGAAGCTCCCAACACGATCCGGAACGCAGCGACCATCGGCGGGACGGTCGCCGCCGCCGACCCCGAGAGTGAATTGCTTGCCGGCCTGCTCGCCCACGGTGCTGGAGTCACCATCACCCGCCCCTCGGGCCCGACCGACATCGGGCTCGCCGACCTGCTCGCCGATCGTTCCGAACTCGACGGCGGCTTGATCATTGCGGTCCATATCATCATCGGGGGCACCGGTGCCGCGGCCCGCACCGGCCGCACCCCGGCCGATACTCCCATCGTGATGGTGGCCGGCGTATGCGACGACGCCGCCAGCCCCCGCCTCGCTGCCACCGGAGTCGCCGAGACCCCGGTCCTCATCGACCTCGACGCTCTCGACGACCTCGATCCGCCGCCCGACTTCCGTGGCTCCGCCGAGTACCGGCGAGCCCTCGTCGGAGTCCTCAGTGCCAGGGTCATCGCCGACCTCAAGAAAGCGGGGCAAGCATGAACATCAACCTCGTCATCAACGGCGACGCCTACGACCTGGTTTGTGAGCCCCACGAGTCGCTCAAATCCGTGCTGCGGCGTGAGGGCTTCTACAGCGTCCGGTTTGGTTCCGAGACCGGGGAGACCGGTGCCGCCGCCGTCCTCGTAGACGGCCACCTGGTGTCCGCAGAGGTGATGCTGGCCGCCCAGGCCGACGGCCACGAGATCGAGACCGTCGAAGGCTTGGCTCCGCGGATGAGCCTGCACCCTATTCAGGAAGCGTTTGTGGTCACCGGTGCCATCCAGTCCGGCTATTCGACCCCGGCGATGATCCTCGCGGCCAAGGCGCTGCTCGCTGCCACCCCCGACCCGACCGAAGATGAGATCCGTGATGCCCTCTCGGGCATCCTCGACCGCGAGACGGGCTACTTGCGCCCGGTGCTTGCCATCCAACGGGCCGCTGCTGTGTTGCGGGGCGAATCCGTCCCAGAGATCGAAACCGCGCTCGTTGCCCCGCTCACCCACGACGTTGGTGGCGATGGCGCCGACCCCGGCGCCATCCCCAGCGTGTTTCCCAAGGTGGTACCCCACCCCGAGGTACCGGAAACGAAGGTTGTCGGCCACCCTGAGTTGAAGGTCGACGCCCTCAAACTGGCGAAGGGCAACCCGGCGTTCGTCGATGACGTCGACATGCGCCGCATGCTCTATGCCAAGGTGCTCTACAGCCCGCACGCCCATGCCCGGATCGTCGCCATCGACGACTCCAAGGCGCTGGCCCTCCCCGGCGTCAAGGCGGTGCTCCACCACGAGAACGTGCCGCGGGTGCGGTATGCCTCCGGCGGACAGAGCTACCCGAATCCACTGCCCTACGACCAGGTCAGCTTTGACAACAAGGTCCGCTACGTGGGCGACCGGGTTGCCGCCGTTGCGGCCGAGACGCTTGAGATTGCCGAAGAGGCGATCGGACTGATCGACGTCACCTACGAGGTGCTGCCTGCGGTCTTCGACGAGAACGAGGCCATCGCCGAGGGCGCCCCCGTCATCCACGACGAACCCGAGATGGACGGAGCCCACGATCCGGCCCGCAACATCGTCCACCACATCAGCGCCGACGTCGGCAACGTCGACGAAGGGTTCGAGCAGGCGAGTCGCATCTTCGAGCAGACCTTGCGGGTCCATCAGGTGCAGCAAACGCCGATCGAACCACACATCGCCATCGCCTACTGGGACAGCGACGAACGTATGGTGATTCGCACCTCGACCCAGGTGCCCTTCCACGTGCGCCGCATGGTGGCCCCCTTGCTCGGCCTTCCGGTGAAGCAGATCCGGATCATCAAGCCGCGTATCGGTGGTGGGTTTGGGGTCAAGCAGGAGATGCTGATCGAGGACATCGTCGGGCACCTCACCATGGCTACTGGACGTCCGGTCCGTTACGAACTCACCCGTGAGGAAGAGTTCGTTTCCAGCCGGACCCGGCACCCGCAGACCATTGCCTACCGGACCGGGATCGACGCCGGCGGCAGGGTGGTCGCCCAGGACATGAAGGTCGTCGCCAACACCGGCGCCTACGGCACCCACGGCCTCACCGTGCAGATGGTCAGCGGGTTGCGCGGTCTGAGCTCGTACAAGTCGCCCAACAAGCGGTTCCGCTGCGACGTGGCCTACACCAACATCCCCGTGCCCGGCGCATACCGCGGCTACGGCGCACCCCAAGCGCTGTTCGCCCTCGAGGCGCACATGGAGGACATCGCCCACAAAATCGGGATGGACCCGCTCGAGTTCCGGCGGATGAACTGGACGACAACCGGCGACCCGATCGACGTTGCTCCCCAACTCGGTGAGGGTGATTCGGACGACAGCTTCGTTCCGGTGGTCACCTCCAGCGGCATCGAAGAGTGCGTCGCCCAGGGTCAGCGCTCAATCGGCTGGCAGCGCCGGCTCGATCCCGACTGGAAGCAGCCCAAGGACCGGCCCCATATCCGGCGCGGCCTCGGGTTTGCGATGTGCATGCACGGCACCGCGATCCCCGGGCTCGACATGGGCGCGGCGAGCATCAAGATCAACGACGATGGCTCGTTCAACCTGCTGATCGGTGCCACCGACCTCGGCACCGGGGCCGACACCATCCTCGGCCAGATCGCCGCCGAGGTGCTCGGCGTACCGCTCGACGACATCCTCGTGTACGCCGCCGACACCGACATGACGCCGTTCGACACCGGCGCCTATGCGTCGAGCACCACGTACATCTCGGGCATGGCGGTCAAGCGTGCCGCCGAAGAGGCGCGGCGCCAGATCGTCGACCGGGCGGCGCTGATGCTCGACGAGAGCCCCGGGGGCATCGAACTTGCCGACCGGAGGGCCTGGTCCACCGATGGCAGCTCGGTCACGCTCGCCGACGTCGCCCTCAATGCGCTCCACCAGGAACAGCAGCATCAGATCATGGCGACCGCTTCGTACGTGTCGCCCGAATCGCCGCCGCCGTATGCGGCGCAGTTCGCCGAGGTCGAGGTCGACATCGAGACCGGCCAGGTCACGGTGAAGTCCCTGGTGATGGCGGTCGACTGCGGCGTGCCGATCAATCCGGTCACCTCGGCCGGCCAAGTCGAGGGCGGCATGATCCAGGCGCTCGGCTATGGCCACTGCGAGGAGATGGCGTACGACGAGAGTGGCCGGATGGTGAATGCCAGTTTTGGCCCGTACAAGATCTACCGAGCCGACGAGATGCCCCGTATCGACACGTTCCTGGTTCAGACGATGGAAAAGAGCGGTCCGTTTGGGGCCAAGGCCATCGCCGAGATCCCCAAGGACGGCGTGGCTCCTGCGATCCGCAACGCCATTGCCGATGCCACCGGCGCCCGGATCGATGCCATCCCGTTCACCCCCGAGCGCGTCTGGCGGGCGCTGCAGTCGAGCTGAGTGACGCGTGACGACCGGTGAGGACCAGCGGCTGCTGCAGGAACTGACCGCAGCGATGGGTGAGGGGCGTCCCGTGGCGCTCGCCACCGTCGTCGCTACGAAGCGGTCGGTGCCGCGGCGTGCGGGAACCAAGATGCTCGTCTACGCCGACGGTTCGCTGAGCGGCACGGTCGGCGGCGGCGCCATGGAAAGCCGGGTCATCGCCGCCGCCCGCGAAGTGCTGGCGACCGGCAAGACCCGTCTGCTGTCCTACGATTTGGTCGAGCCCGAACGCGGTGACCCCGGCGTCTGCGGGGGCGAAGTGCAGATCTACCTGGAGCCCTACATGCCACCTCACACCGTTTTTGTCATCGGAGCCGGCCACGTCGGAAAGGCAGTCGTCGAGCTCGCCCATTGGCTCGGCTACCGCACCGTTGTCTGTGATGACCGCGCTGATCGGGTCACGCCAGAAGCGATGCCGTTGGCCGACGAGAGGATCGCCGGCAGTGTGGCAGAGGCCCTGGAAGCCCATCCGGTGACGGCGGATACCTCGATTGTCGTCGTCACCCGCGACACCGGGATCGACGTTACCGCCATCCCGCTGCTGCTGGACACTCGGGCCCGTTACCTCGGGGTGATGGGCAGCGAGCGGCGTTGGTTGACCACCCGGCGGCAACTGGTCGATGAGGGAGCTGCCGAGGCCGACCTCGCCCGAATCCACGTGCCGGTCGGGATCGAACTCGGTGCCGAAACGGTTGAGGAGATTGCCGTTTCGATTCTGTCGGAAGTCATTCGTGAAACCCGCGCCGCGCCGGGGTCCGGCGACGCGGACTGATGCTCTTTGCCGAACAGCTTGTCGTGGTGCGCGGCGGTGGCGACTTGGCCAGCGGCGCAGTCGCCCAACTCCACAACGCCGGGTTTCCCGTTATCGTGCTCGAACTCGAGCGACCCCTCGCGGTGCGTCGAACCGTTGCCTTTTCCTCGGCCGTCATCTCGGGCGAGATCACCATCGATGGGATCATCGGGCAACGGGCGGCAACAACCGATGACGCATTGGTCATTGCCACCCGGCGCGAAGTTGCGGTGCTGGTCAGCCCGGCCATCCCTGTGTTTTCCCGGCCGATCTCGGTATTGGTCGACGCCCGCATGGCCAAGCGCAACATCGACACCGCCATCGACCAGGCTCCGCTGGTAGTGGCTCTCGGTCCGGGGTTTAACGCCGGCACCGACTGCGACGCTGTCATCGAGACGATGCGGGGCCACCGCCTCGGCCGCGTGATCTGGGATGGCCCGGCGGTTCCCAACACCGGGATCCCCGGGACGGTAGGTGGGGCGGCGAGCGATCGTCTGGTACGTGCCCCGGTGGATGGGGTCGTCGAATGGTCGGTCGCGATCGGCGATGTCGTCACTGCGACACAGGCACTCGGGTCGATCGGCGATGTGGTGGCGCAGGCTTCTATCGGCGGAGTGGTGCGTGGTTTGATCGCTGCCGGCTCCGTGGTGTCGGCCGGGACCAAGATCGGCGACGTCGATCCCCGCGCCGATCGTGCCGCCTGCTTTGAGATCTCGGACAAGTCGCGCCTGGTCGGAGCCGGCGTGCTCGAGGCGGTCCTGGTCTGGCTGAATCGTGAAACGTTGTGAGGGTTGCGGAGCAGCTCGGGCTTGGGTCTGGCGAATTGGTGGCCGTTGTCGGCGCCGGGGGCAAGTCGACGCTGCTACTCGGCCTCGGTCGTGAGCTGTCGACGGCAGGGAACTCTGTGGTGATGACCACCACGACGAAGATGGGCGCCGATCAGTTGCCCGACTGGGCGGTGGCGTGTCGAACTGTGGGCGAGGTCACGGCGGCCGTCGGCCCCGGCCGGCCCGTCTTCCTGCTAGCGGACGTCGACAGCTCGAAGATCGTGGGAGCGTCGCCGGCCGTGGTGGACGACGTGTTTGCCCTCCGGGGTGTCGACTTCGTGTTGGCTGAGGCCGACGGCGCCGCCGGCCGACTCCTGAAGGCGCCGGCGGAACACGAGCCGGTTATTCCCGGGACCACGACGCTGGTGGTGGTCGTTGTGGGGCTGGGCTCGGTTGGGGGCCGCATCGCCGCAGTCGCTCACCGTCCGGAACGGGTCGCTGCGCTGCTGGGGCGCGAGGTCGACCACGTGGTCGAACCCGTCGACCTGGCGACGGTGATCACCCATCCAAGGGGTGGCATGTGGCGCGTGCCCGACACGGCGCGCGGTCGTGGTGGCCCTGACGGGCGATGATGGACCGGCGGCCGTACAGATCCGGGGGGCCCTGGCGACAGAGACGCGGGTTGAGCGTGTGGTAGTCGTAGGACCTTTCCGCGCCTAGCGGCGCGCCCAGCGCGGCCCGGTGTGGTGCGAACCCGCCGGGTTTGCTCTGCATTTGCGCGGGCTCGCGTGGCACGAACCCGCCGGGTTTGCTAGT
Organism: uncultured Acidimicrobiia bacterium; assembly: GCA_963821095.1. Lineage (GTDB taxonomy): Bacteria > Actinomycetota > Acidimicrobiia > Spongiisociales > UBA5794 > CAVPHV01. Next base: position 216,831 of record CAWGCJ010000022.1, read on the forward strand.
CCTCTTCGTGGATGCTGCGCATCGACCAGACCAGGGAGCGCATGTTCTTCGGCTGGCTGAGCACGGTGACAATGGCGGCAGCGACGTCTTCGGCGTTGAGCATGTTCGCCAGCCCGGGCATGTCGGGAGTCCGGCCGGCGCCCATCGCAAATTCGGTCGCGGTTCCTCCGGGGCAGATGGTGCTGACCCTGATGTTCTTGGCTCGTAGTTCCCTATCGAGGCCACCGGCCAGCCCGACCTGGGCGTACTTGGTCGCGGCGTAGACGGCCTCATCTCCAGCTCCCCGCAGCCCGGCCACCGAGGCGACAATCACGATGTCACCTCCGCCGGCTTCGATCATGTGGGGAACCGCAGCCCGGATCGGCCAGACGGTGCCTGCAACGTTGGTGTCCATCATGACCGCCAATTGCTCGTCGCTGAGATCCATGATCCCGCCGTAGGCGCCGATCCCGGCATTCGCCACCAGAGCATCGAGCCGGCCGTAGCTTTCGATGGCCGTCGCCACCAAGCGCCGCGAGTCTTCCGGATTGCGTACGTCCATCTCGACTGCAGCAGCCTGCTCGCCAAGTTCGGCAACCGTTGCGTCCAGCCGCTCAACCCGGCGCGCGCCGAGCACAACCGAGGCTCCCTCGGCCGCCAATAGACGGGCTGCAGCAGCACCAATTCCGGCGCTCGCTCCGGTGATGGCTACGACGGTTCCGTTGAGATCACTCACTGTTTGCCTCCTCAGGTTGAGACCAGCTTGGAGCGACCTCTTGTTGCGGGCAAATCGGCTTCGATCGGCGCCAACCCGAGCCTGGATGAATGGGGTGAGTAGCGAGGGAAAGCTCTAGGATCCTCGCTCAGGACGGCGTTCGTGCCCACTCGAGGTACGGCGAACCGGACATGGAGAGAGGAAGACATGGCACATAAGAGATGGCGGCTGCTGGCGATTCTCGTGCTGGCGCTCGCGCTCGTCGCTGCTGCGTGCGGCGACGATGATGACACGGCAACGACCACGGCGGCCCCCAGCGATGGGGGCGAGACAACCGAGACGACGGCTGCTGGATCCGACGGCGAAGCGATGAAGGTCGCCTTCGTTCACGTCGGACCCGTCGCCGACAAAGGTTGGTCGTGGGCCCACGACCAGGGCGCTCAGTACCTCGAAGCGAACATGAACGTTGAGGTCACGACGCTCGAGAGCATTCCCGAGGGTTCTGACTCACAGCGGGTCTTCGAGGAGCTGGCCGCAGATGGCAACCAGCTGATCTTTGGTACATCGTTTGGATACATGGATCCGATGCTGGCCGCAGCTGCGAACTACCCGGACACGGTGTTCATGCATGCCACGGGCTTCAAGACCGCGGAGAACATGGGCAACTACTTCGGTGCTGCCGAAGAGGGCCGCTATCTGAGCGGAATGGCCGCCGGAGCTGCTACCGAGACCAATCTCGTCGGCTACGTCGCGGCATTCCCGATCCCCGAGGTGCTGCGCGGCATCAACGCCTTCACCCTTGGAGTGCAGGAAGTGAACCCCGATGCTCAGGTGCAGGTTGTCTGGACCTCGACCTGGTTTGATCCGCCCAAGGAAGGCACGGCCGCACAGTCGCTGCTCGACGCGGGCGCCGACGTGATCGCGATGCACCAGGACTCCGCCGCACCCGGGCAGGCCGCTGAGGCCGCCGGAGCCAAGTGGTCCGGGTACAACACCGACATGACCGAGTTCGCTCCGAACGCCTGGCTGACGGCACCGACCTGGGACTGGGGCCCGTTCTATCTGGCGACTGCCCAGCAGGTGATGGACGGCTCCTGGACGGCTGAGGCCTACTACGGCACCATGGCGGACGGCATGGTCAACATCGCCCCGTTTGGGACCTCGGTTGCTGAGGAAACCCAGACCTTGATCAAGGAGCGCGAAGCTGAGATCAAGGCGGGCACCTTCCAGGTGTTCCCGGATCCGATCATCGACCAGGACGGCAATGAGATTCCCCTTGGGGACATCTTCGCGATGGACTACTTCGTTCTCGGCGTGATCGGCAGCCCGACCGGCTGATCCGATTCGTCCCATCGACTACGACGGGGGCCCCGCTGCGGCGGGGTCCCTGCGCGTCTGTGACGAGACCCCGGCAGGATCTGCACAGCCGGGGTTCGGCTCGCTAGGGTGATCCAATCATGGTAGATGCTGCGAACACTGAGACGCTCGCCGTCGAGCTGCGCAACATCGATAAGGCCTTCTACGGGGTGCTGGCGAACGCTGACGTCAACTTCCGATTGCGCCACGGCGAGGTTCACGCCCTCCTCGGCGAGAACGGCGCAGGCAAGTCCACGCTGTGTTCGATCCTTGCCGGCCTCTACCGACCCGATAGCGGCGAGATGTACATGGACGGTGCAGCCGTCGCCTTCAAGTCGCCCAAGGACGCATTGGCGGCCGGGGTCGGGATGGTCTACCAACACTTCCGGCTGGTTGCCAATCTGACCGTCGCCGAGAACCTCGCCCTCGGTCATCCCGACCTTGGAATCAGGCTTGACGAATCGCGGCTCGAGGAGGAAGCAACCGAGCTTGGCGAGAAGTATGGCCTCGGCGTCGATCCTTCGGCGCGGATCTGGCAGCTCTCGGTAGGTGAGCAGCAGCGGGTCGAGATCCTCAAGCTGCTCTACCGCAACGCCAAGGTTCTGATTCTCGACGAGCCGACCGCGGTGCTCACTCCGCAGGAGAGCCAAGCGCTGTTCAAGACCATGCGCCAAATGGCTGAAGAGGGCCGCTCCGTGATCTTTGTGTCCCACAAGCTTCACGAGGTCAAGCAAGTCTCCGATCGTGTCACGGTGTTGCGAGGCGGACGAACCGTCGGCGGCGTCGACACGGCCGACGCTGAACCCCGCGACCTGGCACGGATGATGGTTGGCCGTGACCTCGAGCTTCCGACCCGAGATCCCGGTGCTCCTCCCGGCGATCCGGTGCTCTCCGTCAAGGACCTGCGCGTCCAAGGGGATCGCGGGCTCGAGGCCATCCGGGGCATGACGTTTGAAGTTCGTGCCGGCGAGGTCGTTGGCATCTCCGGAGTGTCCGGCAACGGCCAGCGGGAACTCGCCTACGGTCTTGTGGGCTTGCGCATCCCGACGGCGGGATCCGTGATCCTCGGCGGACACGACGTCACCTCTGCTTCAGTGCTGCAGCGGATCAAGCGGGGAATCGCCTACGTCCCGCAGAGTCGACTGGGCATGGGGTTGGCGCCGGGACTCACCACCGAGGAGAACCTGGCGCTGAAGGCATTCCGTGATCCGCCCTATTCCAAGTCGGGCCGTCTCGTCCAGACCGCATTTCGAGATGAAGGGGCGCGCGAGATCGAGGAGTACGACATCCGTGGCGTGCGTCCCGGCCTCCCGATTCGGCTGCTTTCAGGGGGCAATCTGCAGAAGGCGCTCGTGGCGCGGGAGGTCGAGCTGAAGCCGATACTGATGATCGCCCGCTCACCGACCCGTGGGCTCGACGTCGGCGCCACCGAAGCGGTTCGCAATCTTTTGCTAGCTGAGCGGGCGCGGGGTGCCGGAGTGCTGCTGATTTCGGAGGATCTCGATGAGTTGCTGGCCCTCTCCGACCGGCTACTCGTGATCTACGAAGGCGAGGTCGTCGGCCGGATGCCGGTCGAGGACGCCACCGCCGAACGGCTCGGTCTGCTGATGGCCGGCCAGCGTGAGGAGGCATCGACTTGAGTACCCGGCGCTTCGTCGTCGAGCCCCGCGGCCTGGCCTCGCCGTGGCTGAAGCTGTTGGTACCCATCGGCTCGGTCTTTGCTGCCCTCGTCGTCGGCGCCATCTTCCTGGCGCTCACCGGTGAGAACCCGTTCAGTGTCTACGGCCACATGGTCGATGCTGCGTTCGGGACCTCCAGAAGCATTGCCGAGACGCTGCTCACCGCCACTCCGCTGATCCTGACCGGTGTTGCCGCTGCGATCGCGTTCAAGATGCTCGTGTGGAACATCGGTGGTGAGGGTCAGTTCATCTTTGGGGCAATCTTTGCCTCCGGCCTGGCCATCTGGCTCGGCGAGGGAACCCCGGCCTATGTCGCCCTGCCGTTGGTCATCATCGCCGGTGGCGTCGGGGGGGCCTTCTGGGCGTCCATCTCGGCGGTGCCACGCGTGTATCTGGGGACCAACGAGATCATCACGACGTTGATGCTCAACTTCATCGCGCTCAACTTCATGAACTACCTCATCTTTGGGAGCAACAGTCCGTGGCGCGACCCCGAGGTCGCCACGTTCCCCGAGGGGCGGCCCATTCCGGACTCCTCCCTCATCCCCGAGTTCTTCGAGCGGCTTGACTTTGGAATCTTCGTCGCCATCGCCCTGGCCATCTTTGCGTGGTACTTGCTCGGCAAGACCAGGTGGGGCTTCCAGGTCAGGATCGTTGGGGATTCTGCCGACACGGCCCGCTACGCAGGTATCAGAGTCCCCAGCAAGATCCTCGGCGTCTTCCTGCTGTCCGGCGCCGCTGCAGGCTTTGCCGGAGGCTTGTTCGTGGCGGGGCCGGTTGGAGCGCTCGACCCACGATCGCTGGCTCTTGGGCTCGGTTTCACCGGGATCATCGTGGCGGCGTTGGCTCGACTCAACCCGCTGGCCATCATTCCGGTAGCGGTCCTGATGGGTGCGCTCATCAATGCAGGGCCGTCACTGCAGTCGATCGGAGTGCCGACGGCCACAGTGACGATGCTCCAGGGCGCCATCCTGATCTTTGCCGTGGCGGGGGAGTTTGTGATCCAGAACCGGATCCGTCGTCCCGAGAAGGCTCCAAAGACCGCGTCATCATCCGGGGAGGAGGCGAGTCCGGCGTGAATGACACCTGGGTAGTTGAACTCGCCTTCGCTGCGATGATTCTCGGTACGCCACTGATCTTCGCCACCATCGGCGAGATCATGACGGAACGCTCCGGCATCCTCAACCTCGGTGTTCAGGGCATGATGCTGGTTGGAGCCGTCTCAGCCTTCTGGGCGACGTACAACACCGAGAACCTCTTGCTGGGCCTGGTCGCCGGCATCGTCGCCGGTGCTGGGTTGTCCGCAATCCACGCCTTCACGTCGGTGACCCTGCGCGTCAACCAGATCGTCTCTGGTTTGGCGTTGACGATCTTTGGTACCGGGTTGGCCAGCTTCCTCGGACAAGCCGGGAGTGAGCCGCTGGTTGGGAATCCTTCGCCGATCGTGTTCGAACCGCTCTTCAGTGGAAGCATCACAGAGTGGCCGATCGTGGGGCCGCTGCTGTTCGGCCACGACCTCATGGTCTATGTGGCGTGGGTCGTCGCCGGTTTCGCCAGCTACTACCTGTTCCACACGAAGATGGGGCTGGCGCTGCGGGCGGTCGGGGAAGACCCAGCGAGCGCTGAAGCGGCCGGCATCAACGTGTCCGCAGTGCGGTACGCCTACGTCATGGTTGGTGGCGCCCTTGCCGGCGTGGGTGGCGCCTACTACTCACTGAAGATCGTGCCGACCTGGCAGGATGACCCGATCGGTGAGGCGGGGTGGATCGCGATCGCCCTCGTCATCCTGGCGAGCTGGCGGCCCTGGCGAGCGGTGTTTGCCGCCTACCTGTTTGGTGCCGCCGAGCGGGTCCAGTTCACCCTCCAGACCCTTGGCGAACCGTGGAGCAACATCCCGTCAACGCTGCTGGCGATGACCCCGTTTGTTCTCGCCATCATCGCCATGATCGTGCTCACCAGCGGCAAACGGGCCAGATTCCTCGGCGCTGCCCGCCGCGCTCGGCATCCCCTACTTCCGCGAAGAACGGTAGAGCGTGTCGGCGCCGGCAGGCCGCCGACGAGAGGTTCGGCCCGAACAGGTTCGGGCCGAGTTTTCCTCGCGGCCCCCTGGGCGGCTGATCCGTGTTTTGCGGCCCTTCGGCCGCTCTCATTGCGGGATGGCACCGTCGAGGCCGCTGCGATCCCAGACGGCGGGACAAAGCCCGCCGAAGAGGTTTCGCTGCCTGTTTTGTTGCTTCTTCGTGGCCTCCCGCGGCGGGAGACAGAGAGGCAGCGCTCGCTGGATCGTTCTGGTCTCAGCTGGTCTCGGTCAACGGGACGGGGAGGCCGCGGTCTTTGTCGTTGAGCATTCGGTCAGACGGGGGAGTTCGGTTTCCCAGCCCGGCTTGGCTTCGACGGCGACGCCGTCCGCCTCGGGGGTCAGCATGAAGGCTTGGCCATCGGCTAGGTCGAATCGGCTCTCGGTCAGATAGAGCTTGGGTTTGACCTTCGCCGGGTCGCCGGTCTCGGGGCAGAAGACCATGCAGTTACCGCACTCGTTGCAGAGCTCGGCGAGGACGAAGTACTGCTGGCGCCCGCTGATGTCGGCGTCTGCGGGGGTGGGGAGTCGGAAGAAGGCGTCGTTGGGGCAGACGGTGACGCAGAAGTTGCAGGCGACGCAGCCCCACATCTCAAGGTCGTGGTCGACCTTGCGGGGCAGGTCCTCATGGGCGTACAGGTCGTACTCGGACTTGCGGTCTCCGGAGACACTCTCGGTCATGTGAGCTTCGGCAGGGCCGCGGAAGCCCGCTGCCGTCGCCTCTTCCCACCTGTGACGATGCCATTCGCCGAGGTTGGCGGCGCCGGCCGCGATCATGTCGCGCTCCAATTGGCGGATCATCGGCTCGAGCCGTCCGTAGCCTCCCGGCCGCAAGAGATCTGAGCACAGGGTCGCCGGGGCAACGCCCATGCCGAGCGTGGCGCCGATGTTCTCCTTGGTCAGGCCGGCCGAGAAGCTGACTTGGACCGGACCATCGTGACCAGCGACCCGGAAGGTACCCGGCATGGTGCTCAGGAGGTCGTCGAGCAGACAGGTGGCGAGCACGTGCAGCGGGGGGCCGGACATGTACATCGGGTCGTCTGGGAGGAAGTCCCGGTCGTTGTTGACGACCATGGTGTTGGTGAGCTTGACCCCAAACTTGCGGTCGTTGGCTGCCGCATATGTCTGGAGGTCTGAGATGAGGTCGACCGCTCGGCTGATCTCGAGGTCGTCGACAAACGAGAGGCGGTTCAGTCTGATGTGCTCGTAGGCGAGGTCCTGCTGGAGAACCTCGACTACTCGCCCAAAGCCGAGCAGCGTCGGGTTGAGCTTGGCGATGACGTCGAGTCCGTGACGATCCATCAGGTGCTTGACCATCGCCTCGATCTCATCCGGCGGGCAGCCGTGGAAAGTGGACAGCGTGAGCGTGTCCGAGATCGCCGTCGGGAAGTCGAAGTCGCGGAACTCGGCAAATGGCTCGGGGATGAGGGGGCGGAGCCGCTCGATCTCGGTGGTGGCGTCGCGCAGCGCGTCGATGAAGCCGCCAACCTTGTCGGTTTGGATCCCGGCAAGGTCGTAGCCGACCGACATGTCGAACAGGTGTGGTCCGGGATCATCACCGAGGTAGGGCCTGAGTGGCTCCCAGCGCCGCAGAATCTCGATCATCATCCACGCCTTGACATACTCCTCGAGTGACTCGTGCACCTTGAGTTCCTGGCTCCATTCGATGTTGAAGCCGATGGTCTCCATGTCGATGCAGGGGCGGGCGATGTCGAGGTCGTCAAGGACCTGCACCGTCTTGAGTTCGAAGACGCGGGCACCGGCAAGCCAACCCAGCACGATGTTCTGCGCCATCTGGCTGTGCGGACCAGCCGCTGGGCCAACCGGGGTAGCTGCCGGCCGGCCCAGGAAGTCCATGGACAGGTCAACACCGTCGGCCTTCTTCCAGAACCGAGCTATGGGTAGGTCGAAGATGCGTTGCCGACTCTCCCATTCCCGGGCGACGCGGCCCAGCAATAGGTCGAGTGGGTATGGGGTCAGCGCTGGGGCCTGGGGCATGTGTGGTCTCCTCTCCACCTCAGAAACTACCCATCGGGAGGCAGCCGTGCTGTTCGTGCGTGGTCAGGGTGCGGAAAATCGCGTGTGAGTCACGCAAGGACAAAGGAGGGTGGCGGCGTTCCTGTTCGTGCGTGGTTGAGGTACCAGAAAGCGCGCCTCAGCCACGCACGAACGGGGAGAAAAGGGTCCTGGGTCAGTCTTCGGCGAGGATGGCGCGGACCTTGCCGAGGTCGTCGGCGCTGACAACAACCTGGTCGCCCATGGCCATGTAGAGGGTGGTGAGCTTGGCGCCGCTGTCGGCCACCTGGCGGGCAAGCCTGGCGAGCCCGCCGGGCTGATTGTCGATGGGGGCGACGATCACCTCATGCTGGTCGAGGGCGGCGAAACCGGCTTGGAGGAGAGCAGCCTTGCCGGCGGCAGCCTGCTCATCGGCAACCACGATCCGAACCACGCGGCCGCTGGTTGAGGGAAAGGTGCATGAAGCCTCGACGTTGACGCCGGCGGCGCCGAGGGTTTCCCAGATCTCGGCGGCAGCCCGATCGGCGGAGATGATGAATGTCATGTCTTGCATGAGTGAACCCTTTCAGGCTGTGGTGAGGGGGAGTCGGGGATCGGGGGGAAGAGCGTCGAGCATAGCCCGCGCCCAGTGATGGTCGGGATCGTCGGTGAACTTCCAAACCCGCTCTTCGGCCGGTCCCGCCATTACGTTCAGGAAGTACATGTGATGACCGGGGGTTGGCGCCGAAGGGCCGTGGTAACCACGCGGCACCAGGTACACATCGCCGTCGCGGACGGTCACGGTGTCGTTGATGATCCCGTCGGTGGTGTAGCAGGAGAAGAAACCGGTCCCGGCATCACCGCTGATCTTGAAGTAGTAGATCTCCTCGAGTTCCACCTCGTCATCGGTGAATTCGTCGTGCTTGTGCGGCGGGTACGACGACCAGCCACCCTCGGGGGTGATGACTTCGACGGCAATCAGTCGGTCTGCTTCGAAGACGTCCGCGCTGAGGAAGTTGTTGATCTGGCGGGTACCGATGCCGCCTCCCCGTACCTCGACCGGAATCTCGGCAGCACGAACGACATAGGGGTCGATGTGGCGGCGGGCCTTGGCGGTACACAACGCGATCCCGCCCGACCCGGTGATGCGTGCTTCGGTGTCGATGGGAAGGTAGGCGAATCCGGCGATCCCCTCGAATACGCCGGCGCGCCCATCGATGTCGAAGCTGCGGTGGTCGACCTCAACCCGGCATGAACCGCTGAGGGGAAGTACTGCCATTTCTGTGTCGCCGGTGGAGATGACCCTCGACTCGCCGTCGCTCAGCGTCATCACCATCAGGCCGCTGTAGGCCCAACCGGCAGATGCGGCGGTGATCACCAGATCGGAGTCGGCTGACTTCCCGGCGGCGCGGGGGAGGAACAACTGCTGCATATTGGCCTCGCGGTCGAGTTTGGAACGTTCCACAATCAAGTTACCCGTGTCGATCGTCCGGTGTCAACCAACGCCCTCGGCTCCATTGCGGCGTTGGTGTATCGTCGGCGGCGGACTGCGGCCGGGAATGGGTGATGCGACGAACCAGGATCGGGGTGCTGGCAGGTGCGATGCTGCTGGTGGCGGCATGTGCATTCGCGGCGGGAGACGACTCCGGCGCGCTGACGATGGGAGAGAGCGTCGCATCCAACTTGGCAGCCCTGGCCCAGGAGACCTTCGAAGAGTTCGCAGTTGCGGCACCTGCTGCCGCGGCCTGTATGGGGGACGTCCGCCTCGAAGCCTCTCGTCGGCTCGACGACTTGGCGCGGTACGACCAGGGCACCGCCACCATCGAGGTCCGTGTGCCCGCCAACGCGGCCAGTCTCGAGGGCTCGCTGATTCACGAGCTGGCTCACCACCTCGAGGTGTCGTGTCCGTCCCATGCCGAGTTCCGCCCTGCGTTCCTTGCTGCCCAGGGGCATCCGGCGAACACCCCATGGTTCGCCGACGTCGCTTGGGAGCAGAAGCCGTCCGAGCAGTTTGCCGAGGCGGTGGTCGTCGCCACCCTCTCCAATCGACGTCGCAACCAGCTCAGGATCCAGCTCACTCCGGACGCCTTGACCGTCGTGCGTGACTGGCTCCAGGCCGAAGCCTGAAGCCAATCGCCAAGGCCGATCAGTTCACGCGTCGTCCGACGAGGACTCCTGGGTTGCCGTCTCGAGTTCGTGGGTGAGCACCTCGAGATCCGCCCCGCCGGCCATCATCTGGACGAGTTCGTCGAGCGTGATCTGGTCTTTGGAGTAGTCGCCGTAGATTTGCCCCCGGCGCAGAATGACGAAGTGGTCGCCAACCGGATAGGCGTGGTGCGGGTTGTGAGTGATCAGGATGACCCCAATGCCCCGCTGCTTGGCCTGGACCACGTACTTGAGTACCACACCGGCCTGTTTCACCCCGAGCGCTGCGGTCGGCTCATCGAGGATCAGCACCTCCGCGCCAAAGTAGACGGCGCGGGCAATGGCGACGGATTGGCGTTCACCACCGGAGAGGGTGCCCACCGGCTGATCGGGATCACGCAGGTCGATGCCCATCTTGGCCATCTCTTCGCTGGTCGTCTTCTTGGCGAAGTCGACGTCGAACATCTTGAACGGTCCGGTGCCCTTGGTGGGTTCCGAGCCGAGGAAGAAGTTCCTCCAGATCGACATCAGCGGGATCATGGCGAGGTCCTGATACACCGTGGCGATCCCAAGTTCGAGGGCGTCGCGGGGCGAGTCGAAGTGCATTTGGTCGCCCTTGAAGAAGTACTCGCCTGAGGTCGGCTTGTAAACACCGGAGAGCACCTTGATCAGGGTGGACTTGCCGGCACCGTTGTCGCCGAGCAAGCAGGTGACCTCGCCGGCCCGTACGAAGGCCGACACGTCTTCGAGCGCGATGACGCCTCCAAAATACTTCGAAATGTTCCGAACCTCGAGGAGCGAACTCTTGGCTTCCGTGGTCATAACGTCACCTCCTCGCGGCGCGTTGCCGGACATAGTTGTTGAACACGACTGCTACGACGAGCAGGCCACCGACGAAGACGCGGAACCAATCGGCATCGACGCCCCAGATGATGACGCCCTGCTGCAGCGTGGCGAAGGCCAATGCGCCGAAGAAGGCTCCGACCGCCGACCCGTAGCCTCCGGTCAGCAGCGTTCCACCGACAACCACTGCGATGATGGCGTTGAATTCCTGCAGGGTGCCGCGCAGCGAGTCCGATCCGGTGAACTGGACCGCCTGGATCAGCGCCACCAGGAACGCCGCAAACGCAGTGCCCATGAAGAGCAGGATCTTGACCCGTCGAGTCGGGACCCCGACGTTGCGGGCGGCGTCCTCGGCGCCTCCGGTGCCGAAGATCCAGTTGCCCCACTCGGTTCGGCTCAACAGCCACGTGGCCAGAATCGCCAAGCCGATCCACCACAGGATGGCGATATCGAAGCTGGCCCCGAAGAGGTTGATCTCCGTAGCAAAGAGGGTGTCGAAGAAGCCGAAGCCGTCGACTTCATCGAGGTTGCCGAGCTGTGTGCGATTGGTCAGCTGGCGGGGGATGGCGATGGCCAGACCACGCAGGATGAACAGCGTTCCCAGGGTGATGATGAAGGAGGGTAACTTCGTGGCCACCACCAGTGCCCCGTTGCCCATGCCGATCAGCAGGGCAAGCACCAGGGCGACCAGGACGGCGATCCACAGCGGCCAGCCAAACCCCCCAGCTGAAGCGGGGGTGGCGCCGACCATGATCGCCATTCCGGAGAACCCGAGTATCGAGCCGACCGAGAGGTCGAACTCGCCGCCGATCATCAATAGGCAGACGGCGATCGCCAGGATGCCGAGTGGAGCGGCGCGGTTCAGGATCGCCGCCGTCACATCCATGCTCACGAAGCTGTTGCCGCCGGCGACGATCGCAAAAAAGACCCAGAGAATGACCGTGATGATGATTGCCCCGGTGCCCGGCATCACCAGCAGCCGCTGGATGGGCCCAATCTCCCTGACCCGTTCGTCCGTTGTCGTCGGTGTCTCAGCCTTGGGTGCTTCCGTCGTCACACGTGTCCTCCTCCCGTGCCGCCGCCTTCATAAGAGTTGGGGTGGGGCCTGCCCTGCGGCAGGCCCCACCCCAAGTTGGCTATCTAGCGGGTACCTGCTTCGGATGCCGCAATGACGTCGGCCGCGGTGTCTGCGGTGACGATCTGCGGTCCGGTCAGGATCACGCGTTCCACCGAGCCGAGTGGCAGCGCGCCCGTCTCCAGGTACTGGGTCAGCAGCACGATCGGCAGGTAACCTTGCAGATACTGCGCCTGGTCGATGGCGAACAGCATGTTACCGTCGACAATTGCCTCGAGAACCTCTGGCGCGAGGTCGAAGGTCGCGATCTTCATGGTCCCCAACTGTCCGCCGCTCTCGAGCGCGGCAAGGGCCGGAAGGGCGCCGGTGGGTCCGAGGGTCAAGATGCCGTCGACATCCGGGTTGGTCTGCAGCGCACCAGCGATGGCCTCTTGGGAGCCGGTCGGGTCGGCGAGTTCAACGGGGACGATGGTGACGTTGCCGCCAAGTCCGTCGGTGAATCCCTGACAACGGAGGTCAAGAGCCGTGTTGCCAACTTCCTGGTTCACACACAAGGCGTTGGTCACGCCTTCGGCGGCCATCCGCTGGCCGCCGATGAGGCCGGCCGCGTACTCGGTCTGGCCGATATGGACCAATACGCCGAGGTCGGCGAAGTCATCGCTGCCCGAGTTCATCGAGATGACGGGGATGCCGGCGGCAACGGCGGCCTCGATGGCTGGTCCGAGTGCGTCGGCGTCCGGAATCGTTACGACGAGGCCGTCCGGTTCCGAAGCAACGGCGGCTTCGATGATCTGGCTCATCTCGACCATGTCGTAGGTGCCCGGTGCCTGGTATTGAACGTCGACGCCCATATCCTCCGCCGCGGCGGCCACGCCATTCTGGGCCACCGACCAGAATGAATCGGACGTTTGGCCATGCGATACGACGATGAAGCGGAAGTCCCTTTGCGAGACCTGACCGTCGTCGCCACCACCGGCGGTGGTCTCTGTCGTGCTGTCATCGTCGCCACAGGCGGCAACAACAAGCATGAGTGCAAATAGAACCGCTATCCAGCGGAATCGTCTCATGAATCCCTCCTCAGGGAAGAGAAGGCTGCCCCGATCGGTCGGTCTATTCGACACGCCCATACGGTGCAGCCCTCCTTGCCGTCGCAGAAACCGACGGCGTTTGCGTATGAAGTCGTCCTGTCGTCCTCCTCCGAGGCGCCTTTGGAACGCTCCAACTTGTCACGAACGTTAACTTAGTGCGTCGGCCCGCTTCGTTCAACAGGCACTCGGCCTCCCCAGGATACGCGAGGAGAGGCCCGGCGTGTTGCCGCCACTCGCGTCGATTAGGGCCCGGTCGATGTGCGGTATCCTTTGGAGCGTTCCAAGTCCTGAGACGTACCCGAGGAGGGACATGCGGTTCACCCTGATAGGCGCCGGGCGGATCGGCTCAAATCACGCCGCCGTCCTCGCCGACGTTGCGGCCGTCGATCACTTGGCCATCGCTGATCTGGAGCCGGAACGAGCCGTGGCTCTCGCGGCGCGCTTCGATCTGGCCAAATCGATCGACCTCGATCGCGCCTTCGACGACGTCGACGCCGTAGTCATCGCTACCTCGACCGACATGCACGCCGAGATGTTGGAGCGGGCCGCGGCTGCCGGCGTCGCTGCGTTCTGCGAGAAGCCCATTGCCCTCGACCTGGAGAGCACCAGAGCGGCGGTCGCCGCGGTCGATGCCGCCGGGATCATGGTTCAGATGGGGTTTCAGCGCCGGTACGACCCAGCAATGCGAGCCATCCACGACAGCGTTGCCTCGGGCGAGTTGGGCACTCCCTATCTCATCCGGTCCCAGACCCACGACCCGTCACCGCCGCCGCTCGACTACCTGCCTGTCTCGGGTGGCATCTTCCGGGATTGCCTGATCCACGACATCGACGTCGTCCGCTACGTCAGCGGCCAGGAGGTGGTGACCGTCACGGCAGCGGGTGCCGTGCTTGGGTTCGAGGAGATCGGAGCCCTCGGTGATGTCGACACGGCAACCGCGGTGCTTGGGATGTCGGACGGCACGCTGGCGCAGTTGTCGGCGCTACGTCACGACCCGGTCGGGTACGACGTGCGTCTCGAAGTCTTCGGCTCGAACCGCAGCCTGGCGGCCGGGTGGAGTGATCGTTCGCCGATCCACTCCACTGAGCCGGGGGTCCCGGCGACGATTGACCCGATCGATTCGTTCATGGATCGTTTCGACGCTGCATTCCGAGCTGAGATGGAAGCCTTTGTCCGGGTGATTCGGGGTGAGGAAGCGCCGGCCTCGAACCACCACGACGCCTATCAAGACCTTCGGGTGGCGGTCGCCTGCGACCTGTCGCTGGCCGAGGGACGCACCGTGAGAATGGAGGAAATCGAGTGAGCGAGTTTCTAGACCGCATTGCCGGGGCGCCCATCACCTGGGGCGTCGATGGATCCCCGGGCTGGGGGTACCTGATGGATCGCGATCGGGTCATGGCCGAGATGACGGAGATCGGACTGTCGGCAACGGAGCTGGGACCGGACGGCTACCTGCCGCTCGATCCCGACGAATTGAGCGACTATCTCGCCGGGTACGATTTGAGCACCGTCGGCGGTTTTGTCCCTGCGCTGCTCTACCGACCCGATCGGGTCGACGGCGTGCTCGAGTACGTGACGAGAGCGTCAACCCAACTGGCTCGCACCGGTTCGAACGTCCTCGTGCTGGGACCAAGCTCTCACTACGACGGCTACGACACCTCGATCGACATGGATGACGAGGAATGGGCGATCTTCCTCCAGAACCTCGGCCGCCTCAACGACATCGTTGCAGGCCAGGGCCTGCTCACCGCTTTGCACCCCCATTGGGGGATGGCGATCGAAACCGGCGACCACGTCGAACGCCTGCTCGAGTCGTGTGATGTTGGACTATGTCTCGACACCGGACACCTCTATCTGGCGGGGACCGATCCGACCGCCATCGCCAAGCTGGCTTCCGATCGGGTCCATCACGTACATCTGAAAGATGTGGACCCGGTGTCCGCCGAGAAGGTGCGGTCCGGCGAGGTGCCGTTCCGTCAGGCTGTCATCGAAGGCGCCTTCACGCCGTTGGGGGATGGCGACGTCGACATCGCCGGCGTCATCCAGACCCTCGAGGCAGCCGGCTACGACGGCTGGTATGTGCTCGAACAGGATGTGTCGCTCACCGAGGATCCCGAGTTGGGCGCGGGGCCGAAAGCCGATGCCATCGCCAGCGTCGAGTATCTGAAGCAGCTTGCCACCACCCTGTGATCACGCCGGAGCGGCCGATGGTCGACACTGTGGTGGCCACTTCGGCACGGCTCGGCGAATGCCCGGTGTGGAGTCAAGCGGAACAGGTCCTCTACTGGATCGATATCGATGGCCGGGCGGTTCACCGCTGCGACCCATTGTCGGGGCGCGATCAGGCGCGGCCCACTCCGGGACGGCCGGGGTCCATCGCGCTGACCGGGGTCGCCGGGCGGCTGCTGCTGGCGAGCGAGCACCAGGTCGGCTGGTTCTCGTGGGAAGACGCCGGGTTCGAGCCTTGGGTCGACCTCGAATCGGCAGGTACCGGCAACCGGCTCAACGACGGGCGGTGTGATCCGCAGGGGAGGTTCTGGGTCGGGAGCATGCATGAGCGTCCCGCCGAACGACGCTTCACCGGCATGCTGCATCGGGTCGACCCCGACGGGTGCCACACCGTGGTGCGCGACGAGGTGGGGATCTCCAACGCCCTCGCATTCTCGCCCGACGGGAAGACCATGTACTGGGCCGACACATTCCAGGAGACGATCTGGGCCCACGACTATGACGTGGTTTCCGGCGAACCGGGAGCGCCGCGAGTCTTCGTGGACTTCACCGACCTGCCTGGTGCACCCGACGGCGCCTGCGTCGATTCCACCGGTGCATTGTGGGTGGCGTGTGTCAACGGTTCGGCCGTTGCCCGGTTCACCCCAGACGGCGAATTGGATCGGCTGCTGCTCCTACCCGTCGACAAGCCGAGCATGGCGGCCTTTGGCGGGCGGGAGCTCGACACCCTCTATGTCACGTCGATCGGGGACGCCGAATCGGCCTCTGCTCCCTCCCAGACTGCGGCCGGCGGGCAGTTGCTGGCGCTCGACCCCGGGGTGCGCGGGCTTCCGGAGCCCTCCTTCGCCGCGTCGGGCCTGGATTAGACCTCCGATGGAACGTTCCAAGGCCGCTGGCTACACTTCCCGACGAATGGCATCCACCAGCCGGAAGCGGAGAACCGATGGCTGAGCGACACCCCGTGTGGTTTGAACGACCGGTTCTGCCCGAACTCAGAACCCTCGTGGAACAACGGGCTGAGGTACTCGGCCCCCGGACCGAAGCCGACCCCTACGCCGGACTCGGCGCGGCGCATGGGCGCGGTGGTGGGCGCATCGACCTTCGATGCAGACTGGATCAGCCGTGCCCCTCAGATCCGGGTGATCGCCCGCACCGGGATCGGTGTCGACAAGGTCGATATCGGCGAGGCCACCCGGCGGGGGATCGTGGTGTGCAACGCACCAGATGGGCCGACCATATCCACTGCGGAACACGCCGTCGCTCTCATCTGTCGGCCGCCGCCAAGGATCTCAAAGGGTCGGCTCGCCGCCTCCAGAATGGCGGGACCAACCTGTACGCCGGCTACACCGGGGTCGAGTTGAGCGGCAAGACCCTAGGGCTCGTCGGCTACGGCAGGATCGCCCGCCGGGTGGCGGACGCCGGGCGCGGGTTGGGGATGAACGTGGTCGCTTATGACCCCTATTGTCCACCTGGCGAATTTGGCGCCACCGCTCCCGCCGGGTCACTCGAGCGATTGCTGCGAGCCGCCGACGTCGTGTCGGTCCATATTCCGCTCACCGACGAGACGGCCGGGCTCTTTGACGCTGAGGCATTTGGCACCATGAAGCGGGGCGCGGTCTTCGTCAACACGGCACGGGGTGGGTTGGTCGACCACGCCGCACTGCTCGCCGCCCTCGAATCAGGGTGGTTGTTCGGCGCCGGCCTCGACGTCACCGAACCCGAACCCCTGCCCCCAGACCATCCATTGCTGAATCGAGACGACGTAATCGTTACCCCTCACATTGCTTCGGGAACCGCCGATGGGAAGCGCCGACTCTTCGAGACGGCGTTCGAGCAAGTACTCATGGTGCTCGACGGCGAACGACCGCCCTCACGTGGTCAACCCTGAAGTGTGGGATCAACAGGAGTGAATTCATGACCACGACGATTGGGATCGGATTGATCGGCTTCGGCTGGATGGGTCAGGCCCACTCACGTTCCTACCGCAACATCCCGGTGTACTTCCCCGAAGCGGGAATCGAGCCGCGCCTCGTTGCCATCTCCGACAACGTTCCCGAGCGTCTCGATTTGGCCACGAGGAACTTCGGATACGAGCACGGCACGCTCGATTGGCGTGAGGTCGTCGCGCGCGATGACGTCGACGTCGTCGACATCACGGCGCCAAACGCCCTCCATCAGGAGATCGCAGAGGCAGCGGCTGCAGCAGGCAAGGACATCTTCTGCGAGAAACCGGTCGGCATCGAACCGGCCGCCACGGCAGCCATCGAGCGGGCGGCCCGTCGTGCCGGCGTCATCACGGGTGTCGGCTACAACTACCGCTGGGCGCCCGTCGTGCAGTACACCAGACAACTCATCGAGGACGGGCGCTTCGGCGAGCTGACTCACTATCGAGGCCGCTTCTTCTCGATGTACGGGCGCGATCGCCTCGGGTTGTTGTCGTGGCGCTACCTCCAGGACGAGGGCGGTTTCGGAGCGCTCAGCGACATCATGTCCCACGCCATCGATATGGCCCAGCACCTCTGCGGTCCTATCACCAGACTGGTTTCGGTCAACGAAATCTTCGTGAAGGAGCGGCCGCTGCCCAAGCCCGGCGCCGGCACCCACTACGAACGGGGCGCGCCCGGCGACCCAACCGGCACCGTCACCAACGAGGACTATGTCGGGGCGCTCGTCGAGTTCGCCAACGGGGTGCGCGGAACGCTCGAGGCCGACCGCTCCATCTTCGGACCGCAGAGTTCGATGGCCTACGAATTGAACGGCTCGAAGGGTGCGGCGTCGTGGGACCACGAGAAGCTCAACCAATTGCAGCTCTACCTCGCCGAAGAACAGCACAACGATGGCTTTGTCGAGTTGCTCGCCGGCGACAGCCTGCCCCACCAGGGCAACATCGTCCCCGGCGGCGGCAACTCGCTCGGCTACGAGGACATGAAGGTCATCGAGGCGCTCGAGTTCCTGCGCTCGGTAGCCGCTGGGCGTCCCCACCACCCCGGTTTCGACGACGCCCTCGCCAATGCATCGGTGGCCGCCGCCATGGTGCGCTCGTGGGAATCCGAAGTCGTGGGAACCCGTAACCAGCCTCAAGGTCGACTGAGAATCGAGGAGCCAACATGCTCGAGAACCGGGTCAAAGCGAAGCTGGCTGCCGGCGGGGGGGTCTACGGCTGCTTCATCCGCTATCGCGAACCCACGTTCGCCGAGTTCATCGCCATGCAGGGCTGGGACTTCATCATCTTCGACGGCGAGCACGGCACCCTCGGGCCCCGCGAGATGGAGTCGCTGTGTCCCCTGATTGAACTGCGTGGGGCCACGCCGATCGCCCGGGTTGTCACCAACCAACCCCACATCATTCTTCAGGTGCTCGACACCGGGGTGCACGGGATCCATGTGCCGTGGGTCAACACCGCAGCCGGCGTCGAGGAGGCGGTGCAATCGACCAAGTACTGGCCGCAGGGCCAGCGTGGTCTTGCCGGGAGCCGAGCCTCCGAGTGGGGCATGTCCGAGTCGCTCGCTGCCTACACCGAGCGGGCCAATCGTGAAACCATGCTCATCGTTCACATCGAAACCAACGACGCGGTCGACGCCATCGACGACTACGTCGCCATCGACGGGGTCGACGTGCTGTTCATCGGGCCGACGGATCTCTCGCATTCGCTTGGCCACCCCGGGGATGCCGCCCATCCCGAGGTGGTCGAAGCCATGGAGCGAGTTGCCGCCGCAGTGGTCGGCTCCGGCAAGACCCTCGGCATCTTTGCCGGGACACCGGAGTTTGCCCACCGTTGGTACGAGCGAGGCGCCCGGTACTTTGCGACCACCCCCGACGGGTTTTTGAAGAAGGGCATGCAGGACTACCTGGATCAGGTGAGGAGCTAGCCATGGAG
The DNA here is from genome assembly GCA_963821095.1 of uncultured Acidimicrobiia bacterium. Taxonomy (GTDB): domain Bacteria; phylum Actinomycetota; class Acidimicrobiia; order Spongiisociales; family UBA5794; genus CAVPHV01. Next base: position 235,889 of record CAWGCJ010000022.1, read on the forward strand.
ACCATTCGACTGACGACCGGCCAAGCGATCGTGAAGTGGCTGCTGGCGCAGCGCACGATGATCGACGGTGCAGAAGCCCCAGTGTTCGCCGGGGCCTTCGGCATCTTCGGCCACGGCAATGTGACCTGCCTCGCCGAGGCGCTCCAGCCGGTCCAAGACGAGTTGCCGACGTGGCGGGGCCACAACGAGCAGTCCATGGCGCTGGCCGCACTGGCCTACGGGAAGGCGATGAAGGGCCGCCAGATCATGATCGCCACCTCGTCGATCGGCCCGGGCAGCACCAACATGGTGACGGCGGCGGCCGCCGCCCATGCCAATCGTGTCCCGCTGCTGTTGTTCTCCGGCGACGCTTTCCAGCACCGCATCGTCGATCCGGTCCTGCAGCAGATCGAGGTGTTCAACAACCCGACGATCACCGCTGCCGACGCCTTCCGCCCGGTCACTCGTTACTGGGACCGGATCAGCCGCCCCGAGCAGATTGTCCAGTCGCTGCCCCAAGCGCTTCGCGGTGATGCTCGATCCGGCCACTCGGGGACCTGCGTTCTTCGCCCTGCCCCAGGACATCCAGGCTGAGGCGTACGACTATCCCGGCCAAGTTCTTCGAGGCCAAGGTGCACTACATCCGCCGCCCCGGTCCCGACCCCCGGGATGTGACGGCGGCCGTCGACGCGTTGGCGCGAGCCCGCAAGCCGATGATCATCGCCGGCGGTGGGGTCCACTACTCGGACGCCGTTGCCACGCTGACCGACTTCGCCGAGCGGCGCGGCATTCCCGTAGTCGAGACGGTTGCAGGTAAGTCGGTCATGGTCGCCGACCACCCCAACTACGCCGGACCTATTGGCGTCACGGGTTCGTCGGCGGCGAATGCCGTGGCCGAGGACGCCGACCTCGTGCTGGCCGTGGGCACTCGGCTCCAGGACTTCACGACGGGCTCGTGGTCGGTCTTCAAGAACCCAGACGTCCGGTTTGTCGCGATCAACACGGCCAGTTGGGATGCCCACAAGCAGATGGCCCAACCCCTCATCGCCGACGCCGGTGTCGCCATCGCCGCGATCGACGCCCGGATGGGGGACTATCAGGCCTCCGGCCGAATGGCTGGTGTTCGCTCAAGCTCAGATCGCCGACTGGCATGGCTACCTCGACTCGTGGCAGCAGCGCGACTCGGACGGACCACCTGCGTACGCCGAGGTCATCCAGGTCATCAACGAGATCTGCGACGACGACGACTACTGCCTCTCCGCGGCCGGTGGCCTCCCCGGCGAACTGGTAATGGGTTGGCGCTCGAAGTCGGTCAACTCGTTCGACTCCGAGTACGGCTACTCGACCATGGGGTACGAGATCGCCGGCGCCTGGGGTGCCCGGATGGCTCGCGACGGCGACGTCATCTGCTGGGTCGGTGACGGGTCCTACTTGATGATGAACTCGGACGTCTACTCGACGGTGATGACGGGCCAGAAGGTCATCTTCATGGTGTGCGACAACGGCGGGTTCGCCGTGATCAACCGGCTCCAGGTCAACACCGGCGGCGCCGAGTTCAACAACCTGCTGCGCACCACCCGCCACGAGCGGTACTTCCACGTCGATTTTGTGAAGCACATCGAGGCGATGGGCGCCATCGCCGAAAAGGTGGAGCGACTCGAGGATCTGCCGGCAGCCTGGGACCGAGCCAAGGCAGCCGACCGCAGCTACGCCATCGTCGTCGACATCGACGAGTACACCTGGACCGAAGGCGGAGCGTGGTGGGAAGTTGGGATCCCCGAGGTGAGCGATCGTGAGCAGGTCCGCGTCGCCCGGGCGGAGTGGGCCGCTGAGAAGAAACACCAACGAGTGGGCTTCTGATGTCTCGTCGCCGCGTCGCGGTGATGACGGGTGGCGCCTCCCTGATCGGGATGGCGTTTGCCCGGGTTTGGATCGACGCGGGCGGTTGTGTCGTCCTGGGCGATCGTAACGAGGAAGACCGCGGCGAGATCGAGGCCCTGGTCGGGCGCAGCGGCCGATACCTGATCGGTGATGTCAGGGACGACGACTACCTGGCGGCGCTCGTTGCCACGGCGATGGATGAGTTCGGTCGCCTGGACACGGTGGTGAGCGGCCCGGCGATCTTCGAAGGCCACGGCTACGACGCCGGCCGCGAGGTGTGGCACCGCGCTCTCGACATCAACCTGGTGTCTGCGGCCCAATTGACTGCGGCGGCGCTGCCGCATCTCGCCACCGGGGCGTCGGTCGTCTACGTAGGCTCGATCAGCGGCAAGGCGTCCCAGCCGGATCGCATGGTCTACAACGTGACCAAGGCCGGGTTGCTGATGCTCGCCAAGACGGGAGCGCAGCAACTCGCCCCGCGAGGCATTCGGGTCAACGTCGTGTCTCCCGGTTGGACGTGGAGCCGCAACGTCGCGGTCCGCTACGGCTCGCGGGAGGCGGCCGATGCGTTTGCGGCCGAGACCCATCCATTGGGCCGAATGGCCGATCCCGAGGAGATTGCCGACGCCATCGTCTTCCTTGCGTCGGAGCACGCCTCGTTCATCACCGGCAGCGACCTCGCCGTCGATGGGGGCTACAGCGCCCTGGGGCCCGAAGCCCTCGGGCATGCCCAGCGGGCCCACCCCGGCGTTCAGTGGCCAAGCCCCTCGAGTGAGGACGCGGCGCGTGAGTGAGCCGATGTTCGATCTGGCCGTCTGTAGCGAAATGGTGTACGTCGACCTGCCGATTGTCGAGCGTATCAAGCGCATCGATGAGCTGGGGTTCCTGGTGGAGATTTGGAGTTGGTGGGACAAGGACCTCGACGCTCTGGCGGCGACCGGCGCCACCTTCTCGTCCATGACCGGCTACATCAGCGGCAATCTCACCGACCCGGACGGGGCCGATGAACTGCTCCGTACCGCCGAGTTGGCAACTGCTGCTGCAACGAGGATCGATTGCCCCCGTCTCAACCTGCACGGGACCGGGCTCGGTGAAGGTGGTCTCCCGGTCGAGCCGGTGCACGAGACGACCGGGGCGATGTGGCTGGCGGCCGGCCGCACCCTCACCCGGATCGCCGAGTTGGGCGAGCAGGCGGGCGTGACCTTTTGTCTCGAGAACCTCAATACCGCGGTCGACCACCCCGGGGTTCCGTTTGCCACGGCGGCGGACACGCTGACTCTCATCGAGGCGGTCAACCATCCCAGCCTCCGGCTGATGCTCGACCTCTATCACTCCCAGGTCGATGAGGGCAACCTGATTGACCAGGTGCGCCGCTGCGCTCCCTACATCGGCGAAGTGCAGGTGGCGGATGTCCCGGGCCGATGCGAACCGGGGACCGGCGAGATCAACTACCCGGCGGTGGCCGCTGCATTGTACGAGACTGGGTACCGCGGCGTGGTCGGCCTCGAGGGTTGGGCGTCCGGCGATGATGGTGTCGCTCTCGAGCGGTTTCGGGCCGCCTTCAGTCGATAGGAGACAGACCCCATGGCGAGATTCGACGGCAAGGTGGCGCTTGTCACCGGGAGTACCCAGGGCCTCGGCGAGGCCGTTGTCCGCAGGTTCGCCGCAGAGGGGGCTGCGGGCATCGTTGTGTGCTGGACGCAACGCAGCGCGTGGCGAAGCGGTCGCGGCGTCACTGGCCGAGGCGGGCACCGATGCCATCTTCGTCCCCGTCGAACTCGGTGATCTCGATCGGGTCACGGCGTTGGTGGCGGCTGCCGACGCCCGCTTCGGTCGGGTCGACCTCCTGGTCAACTCGGGAGCGATTACTGATCGCGGCACGATTCTCGATACGAGTCCCGAACTATGGGACCGGATCATGGACGTCAATCTGCGCGCCCCATTCTTTCTCATCCAAGCCGTAGCGCACCTCATGCGGCGCGAGGGCATCGCCGGCGCCATCGTCAACATTGGCTCCGTCGCCGCCCACGGGAGCGTTCCGATCTTGGCTCCGTATGCCATCTCCAAAGGGGCGCTGCTGCCCCTCACCCGTAACGCGGCATTTGCTCTGTCGCGTGACCGCATCAGGATCAACACTCTCAACATCGGCTGGATGGATACCCCCGCCGAGGACGCGATCCAGCGCGAGTATCACGGGGCTCCCGACGACTGGCTTGCTACTGCCGAGGCCGGAATGCCGTTCGGGAGAATCCTCAAGCCCGACGAGGTGGCCAACGCGGTGGCCTTCCTGGCTTCTGACGACTCGGGCATGATGACCGGGGCCGTGATCGACTTCGACCAGTCGGTGATTGGCGCCGGCCTCCAACCGATCCTGCCCCCCGAGGAGATCCCGCAATGAGCGGCAACCACGACCTCGTCATGGCCATACCTCGGGCTGGCAGTAGGACACCGCTGGAGCGTGGAGGTTGCGGTAGCCAAGCGCCAGCTGTTGGCTGGTTCTCAGTTGACAACCGAACCATCCGAGTGGAACGTTCCAACAAACGGGGTATTGTCGGAAATGGACTTCCGTTGCAGGATCTGGGTGTAGTTGTAATCGCCGACACCGCACATCAGCTCTACTGGGGGCAACCTGGCTGTCGGAATTGAGGCGCCAACAAGTTTGGAAACTGGAGGAGACCTATGAGCCAGAACGATGCGGATACGGCGGCCTACATCTCCGAGCTGATGGACCGGGCCCGTAGGGCGCAGAAGGTTGCAGAAGGGTTCTCCCAAGAGAAGGTCGATGAGCTCGCCTATGCAATCGCCTGGGAAATCGCCGCAAATGACGAACTTCTCAGGGAAATTGCCGAATTCTCATTCGCGGAATGCCGGTTGGGGGATATCCCCTCGAAAGTCGCCAAAGTCGCCGGGAAATGCCGGGGAATCCTCTATGACGTCAAGGGGGTCAAGAGCGTGGGGGTCGTCGAGGAGATCCCCGAACGCGGGCTTGTTCGCATTGCAAAACCTGTTGGCGTCATCGGCTCGCTGGTACCCAGCACCCAGGGAGAGTTTCATCCGCTGACTCAGGCCATCTTCGTGGTCAAAGCCCGGGACGCGGTCATATTCTCACCCCATCCCAGGAGCAAGCTCACCACGGCGAAGGTGACAAACCTGCTGCGGGCCGTGATGAAGAAGTACGGCGCTCCGGAGGATCTGTTCATCGCCATCGAGGATCCTTCGATTCCCAAGACCAATGAGCTGATGAAGCAATGTGATCTGGTCATCGCCACCGGTGGCCAGCCCATGGTCCGTGCGGCCCACAGTTCGGGAACGCCGGCGTTCGGTGTCGGAGCCGGAAACGCCATCATCATCATCGACAAGACCGCCGACCTTGCCGAGGCAGCTACCAAGATCAAAGCCAGCAAGACATTCGACCTTGCCGCAGGGTGTTCCTGTGACAACGCTGTCGTGATCGACGAGTCGGTGTACGCCGAGATGCTGGCCGAGTTCGAGAAGGTCGGGGCTCATCTGCTCAATGCGGATGAGAAGGAGAAGCTAAGGAAAGCAATCTGGCCTGAATGGCCGGCAAACCACATTATCAACCGGCATGTCGTGGCGTCGCCGGTGAGCAATATCGCCGAGCTGGCAGGTCTCGATGTCCCCGAGGGAACGAGCTTCCTGCTGGTGGAAGAGGACAAGACCGGGGAAGCCTCGCCATTCAGCGGCGAGAAGATGAGTCTCGTAACAACTGTCTACAAGAGCAGCAGCATCGACGAAGCCATCCGTATCACCAACGAGAACCATGCGTACTCGGGCCACGGACACTCATGCGGAATCTTTTCGGCAACACCTGAGAACGTAGAGAAGCTGGCGTTGGGAACCTATACGACTCGTGTGGTCGTCAACCAGCCTCAGGCTGCAACCAACGGCGGCAGCTGGGTCAGCGGAATGCCATTCACCCACTCTCTGGGCTGCGGAACCTGGGGCGGCAACGGCCTATCGGAGAACGTTGCCCTCAAGCACTACATGAACAACACCTGGGTCATCCGCGAGATCCCCAGCTTCCAACCAACCGACGAGGAGCTGTTCTCCGGCTTCACCCCTCGTTGATGTTGGGAATCTGGAGAAGACCTTGAACAACAATCGGGTTTCGACAGCCGAGGAGGCAGCCGCCTCAATCGGTGACGGCATGACCGTTGCGATGAGCGGATATGCCATGGCGGGATATCCGAAAGCGGTTGTCGAAGCTCTGGTGCAACGCAAACAAAGTGGTGAGGACTTGGCGTTCGAGCTGATCACCGGTGCCAATGTGCCCTGGCTGGACGAGAAGCTCGGAGCCGAAGAACTCGTCAGCCGGAGGGCCCCGATGGTGGCCAGTCGCACCCTCGCCGCCCAGGCCAATAGCGGTTCTCTCCGCTACGTGGAGCAGCAGATGAGCAAAATGCCCCGGCTGCTCAGAAACCACAGCTTCGGGGAGATCGATGTTGCAGTGGTCGAAGCTCTGGGTTTCGACGAGGACGGCGACCTCATCCCCACCAGCTCCATCGGTATGGCCCACTATCTGATGGATGCGACCGACAACATCATCGTCGAGATCAATGCTGCCCAGCCGGAGGTCCTCCGCACCCTGCATGACGTGTTTGTACCGGCAGCAGCGCCCAACACGCAGCCGATCCCGTTGGTTCGCACAAGTCAGCGAATCGGCAAGCCGGGAATCCCGGTTGACTCGAACAAGATCCGCCACATCGTCGAGACCAACATCCCGGAACGGCTGGGTCCTCAGCCGGCAGGCACCGCGGTGACAAAGGGCATCGCCGACCACCTGTTCAACTTCCTCGAGCTGGAGGTCCAGAAAACCGGGCATCTCCCGCCGATTCAGACCGGCTTCGGCAGCCTTGCCGATTCCGTTGCCGACGCATTCCAGCATTCCAGCTTCCGCGATCTGCAGTTCTTCTGCGGTGGCATCACCGAGCCGGTGCTGGAGCTCCTTGCCTCGGGAAGGGCAACGGCGCTGTCAACCGGCGGGTTGGGGATGAGCGAGCGGGTGGAGCAGATCCTGAACGACACTCCGAATCTGCGAGACCACCTGGTGATTCGCAATGGCGACATCACCAACAGCGCCGAGGTGATCGGCCGGCTGGGGCTGGTTACGCTGAACACCGGTATTGAGATCGACATCTACGGCAATGTGAACTCGAGCCATATCGCCGGGAGCCGGGTGGTGAACGGCATCGGGGGTGGAGCGAGTTTCGCGCAGAACGCCGGCCTGTCCGTGATTCTGATTCCTTCCACGGCCAAGGGCGGAGCCGTTTCGAACATTGTCCCCATGGTGTCCCACCAGGACATCGGCGAGCACGATGTCGACGTCGTTGTCACCGAGCACGGCGTGGCCGACCTACGCGGTCTGGACGACGGAGAACGAGCGGACGCCATCGTCGCGCACTGCGCTTCCGAGGCGTATCGGGGTCAGCTGACGGCTTACCTACAGACATCACGTGAGCAAATCGGCGGGCACCATCCCCAGCTACCCGCAGCGGCGTTTGGCTGGTATCGGCGGCTCAAGGACGAAGGGACCATGCTGGCGACATGAAGAAGATCGAACTGTATGAAGTAGGACCCCGCGATGGTTTTCAGATGGTGGATGAATACATTCCGCTGGAGACGAAGGTTCGCATCGTCGAGGGGCTTCTGGATGCCGGAGTGCGGCATCTGCAAATGACATCCTTCGTCAGCCCGAAGGCGATTCCTCAAATGCGAGATGCGGGGGAATTGGCTTCGAGGGTCGTCGGCAAGTACCCCGATGCAGACCTCTTTGCGCTGGTCCCGAACCTGCGTGGCGCCGAGGCGGCCTGGGAATCCGGCCTCAGGTCGGTGTCCTATGTCGTCTCGCTGGGAGAGAGCCACAACAAGGCCAATATCAGGCGAACACACGCAGAGTCGTTCTCCGGACTGCAGGCGATTCTGGAGGCCTATCCGGAAATGGATGTCTGTCTGGATCTGTCCACCACGTTCGGTTGTCCGTTTGAGGGGAAGAAGACCGAAGACGACGTTGTGCCGTTCCTGAAGCCCTACGTCGACAGCGGGATCCAGACCGTCAACCTCTGCGACACAATCGGAATCGCCAACCCCGCTCAGGTGCGCCGGATCATCGAAGCCGTCTGGGCCGAGTACCCGTCGCTTGATCTTCAGGTTCACATTCACGACACCCGCAACATGGGCATGGTCAACACGCTGGCCGCCATCGAGCTTGGCGTCGACAAAGTGCAATCGACCCTGGGCGGCCTGGGTGGCTGTCCGTTCGCCCCCGGGGCATCCGGCAACCTGGCCACCGAGGACCTGGCGTTCATGCTGTCGGAGATGGGATACCAACTCGACGTCGACATCCCGAAGATGATCGATCTCGCCAGGTGGCAAGCCTCAGCAATTCCTACCGGACAGTTCAGCGGACATCAGTTCAGAGTTCCAACAAGCAACAGCACGTCGTAACGTCTCGCACGGAGAAGCACACATGGCAAATACGGAAACAGTTGACCTCATCAACGAGAAGGCTGCTCTGATGCGGCGGCATGTCGTCGAGATGGGATTTGGGGCGGGGGGCCGCGGCGCCCACTTCGGACCGGCGCTGTCCAGCATCGAAATCGTGGCGAGCCTCTTCTTCGCAATCATGAACCATGATCCCAAGGATCCCACGATGGCGGATCGGGACCGATTCGTGCAGAGCAAAGGCCATGCCTGTCTTGCCTTGTACTCGGCCCTGGGGGAGGCCGGCTACATCACCAAGGAACAGATGGCCACGTTCAAGGGCGATGGCAGCTTCCTCGCCGGGCATCCCACCCGGAACCCGCAATACGGCATCGAGGTGTCGTCGGGAACCCTCGGTAACGGCTTCGCAATTGCTTGCGGGATGGCGAAGGCGGCGAAGATCAAGGGCGAGGATCACAAGGTCTTCAGCCTCGTTGGTGACGGAGAGTGCAACGAAGGGGTCATCTGGGAAGCGGCCATGAATGCCGTCAAGTACGAGCTGGACAACCTCATTGCCATCATCGATCGCAATTTTGTCCAGCTGGCCGGCACCACCAAAGACATCATGGATGTTGATATCGAGGCGCTGTGGAGAGCTGCGGGCTGGGACGTCCTGGTCATCGAGGATGGCAACGACGCGGCCAGCTTGCTCGATGCCCTGGAGACAATGAAAGAGTCCAGCAATGGGAAGCCTCACGTGATCATTGCCAACACCACGAAGGGCAAGGGCATCTCGTTTATGGAGGGCAGCCTCAACTGGCATGCCCGACCAATGAACAAAGAGCAATACGACGAAGCGATTGCGGATCTAGAGAACGCGAAGACAACATGAACAAAGCAGCACTGGACAAGTTGCAGGAGTGGTCCGAGAAGGGTCACCGCTCAGCACAGGCGGACACTCTGTTGATGCTGGCCGCCGACTATCCGGAGATGGTTGCCCTGAGCGCCGATCTCACCCCTACAGCGCGGCTGGTCGAATTCAAGGACACCTATCCGGACCGGTTCTTTGACGTCGGAATTGCCGAACAGAACCTGATCGACTTCTCAGCCGGTCTTGCCCTCGAAGGGCTGCGCCCGTTTGCTGTGGGTCTGGCGGCGATGGTGCCGATGCGTCCGGCCGAGCAGATGCGTGCCGCCATCGGCTACATGAAAGCGAACGTGACGGTCATCGGGATTGAAGCCGGGGTGCGTTTCGGTCCGCTGGGGAACACTCACTACGCCATGGACGACATCGCGGTGGTCAGAGCGATCCCGAACTTCACGGTGATCGCCCCGTCGGATCCGCTCTCAACCCACAAGGCGCTCTACGCCTGCATCGAGCACGAGGGTCCCGTCTACATGCGGCTCACCGGCGGTCCGGGATACCCAGTTATGTATGCCGAGGATTTTGATTTCCAGATCGGCAAAGCCATCGAGTACCGCTCGGGCAGTGATGTGGCGTTCATTACGAGCGGATCGCTCCTGGCCGATGCGGTCGGTGCTGCGGACATCCTCGAGGGCAAGGGGATTTCAACCCGGGTTGTCGACATGCACACGGTGAAACCGTTGGATACCGAGATGCTTGACAGGGTATTTGCCGAAAACCAGCTCGTCGTTACGGTTGAAGAACACAGCTCGGTGGGCGGTCTGGGAGGGGCGGTTGCGGAATACAAAGCCGGGTTCGCCGATGCTCCAAAACAGGTAATCGCCAGCCTGGGCGACAAGTTCCAGAAGCTTGGCGACCACAAGTTCCTGATGAAGGAAAACGGTTTGACCGCTCCTGACTTGGCAGATCTTGCGAAGGGGAACCTGTGAGCTGATTCATGGGGAGGCCGTCCCCGCGACGTCCTTTCCGAGTTGGGTGGCTCCGGACTTGCCCCTCGAGAACCAGAACGCATCCGAGCCAATCGATGGTGGCGCTCGGTACCGAGAAGGAGTTCGGCGCCGCGCGATGCCACGGGATGCCTGACGCCGACGAAACCTGGTACCTCGGCTATTGAGCCGTCCCGCCTACTGGGCGGTCCAGCCGCCGTCGACGACCAGAACGTGGCCGGTCACCATGTCGGAGGCGGGCGATGCCAGGTAGATGACGGCCCCGGCCACATCGTCGATGGTGCCGACTCTGCCGGCCGGGATGCGTTCGAGCACGCCGGCGAGATAGTCGGGTTCGTCGAGCCGTTCGGCGGTACCTGGCGTGTAGATGAAGGTGGGGGCAACCGCGTTGACGTTGACGCCGCGCGAGGACCATTCGAGCGCGAGTACCTTCGTCAACAGGTTGACCCCGCCTTTGCTGGCGGAGTAGACCGCGTGGTCGCGGATGCCGACCACGCCGGCTTGCGAGCTGAGATTCACAATCCGGCCGCCGCCTTGTTCGAGCATGATGCGACCGGCGGCACGGCAGCAGAAGAACAACCCCTTGAGGTTGACGTCCATGATCTCGTCCCAGTCGGCCTCGGTGACGTCCTCAGCGGGGTGGTTGGCGCCGAGCCCGGCGTTGTTGACGAGGATGTCGACGGACCCGAAGTGGTCGCGAACCCGGCCAAACGCGGCGTCGATGTCGACGATGTCGGTGACGTCGAGGTGGACCGGCCAGGCTGTGGCGCCGTCGGCCGCGATCTCTGTGGCGAGTTCGCTGAGAGCGTCGAGGTCCCGGCCGGCGACGGCAACGGATGCGCCGGCGGCGGCCAGTGACATGGCGAGGCCACGGCCGATGCCGCGCCCCGCTCCGGTCACGACGGCGACCTGTCCGGACAAAGAGAAGCTTGGTGGTTCCATCCCGGCAGTATTGCCGCAGGCGATCCGCAGCACCAGCTCTTTGGAGCGTTCCAAAGTGCTGGTATGTTGCGGCAATGGCAGGGGTGAAGCCAAAACACTCAACCATCCATGACGTGGCCGAGCGGGCCGGGGTCTCCAAGTCTCTCGTGTCGCTGGTAATGCGTGGGTCCCCCAACGTCAGCGAGGCGCGTCGTGTGGCGGTCCTCGAAGCTGCTCGGGAGCTCAACTACAGCCCCAACGCCGCTGCCCGCTCCCTGGCGCGCAGCCGGTCCGGCGTGTTTGGGGTTGTTGTTTCCGATCTCCACAACCCGTTCTTTGCCGACGTCGCCGACGGCATCGAGGAGGAGGCGGTTGCCGCCGACTATCGGGCGTTGCTGAGCAGCGGGTTTCTCGATGCCGATCGAGAATTGACCGCAGTCGACACCCTCATCCAGTTGCGGGCCGACGGTCTGATCCTGTTGGGCAATGTCGGGCCGATCGACCGCTTCGAGGCCATGGCCGGCTCGGCTCCTATCGTCGTTGTCAGCCGGGAGACGCCGTCCGAGATCATGGATTCGGTGCGAGACGACGACCGGCTCGGAGCGGCCATTCTTGTCGACCACCTCGTGGCACTCGGCCATACCAGGATCGCCCACATTTCGCCGGGCGAAGCCGCCGGAGCGCCCGGGAGACGGGCGGGCTACGAAGCACAGATGCGCCACCACGGTCTCGAGGCCAAGATCAACGTGGTCGAGGGGGCTTTCACCCGTCGCGGTGGACGGGCCGGCATGGGACGCCTGCTCGATGCGACACCAAAGCCGACCGCCGTGATCGCTCCGAATGACTTTGCCGCGATCGGGGTACTCGAGGTTGCCGATGAGGCGGAGATTGACATTCCCGGGGAGCTGTCGGTGACGGGCTACGACGACATCGCTCTGGCGCGGATGAGTCGGATCGATCTGACCACGATTGCCCAGCCTGCCGAGGAATTGGGCCGCATCGCAGTTCGGCTGCTCAGGGAGCGAGTCGAGGACGGGCGCCGCGAGGCACGTCACATCGTCATCCCGCCGGCCCTCGTTGTTGGGTCGACCAGCGGGCCGGTACCGAAGTAGGGAGTGCGGCGATGAGTATCGGGGTCGGGCTGATTGGGAGCGGATTCATCGGCAAGGTCCATGCCCTGGCCTACCGGGCGGCTCCTGCGGTATTTGGGTTCGAGCCACCGCGCTTCGAGATCCTGGCCGACATCGATGACAGCACGGCGGCACAGGCAGCCTTGGATCTTGGGTTTGGTCGGTCGACCGGCGATTGGCGGGCCCTTGTCGCCGACCCTGCTGTCGATCTCGTCGACATCACCACCCCGAATCACCTCCACGAGGAAATGGCCCTGGCCGCTATCGCCGCAGGCAAAGCGGTCTATTGCGAGAAACCGCTGGCGCCGACCGCGGCCGGTGCAGGTCGAATGGTGGCGGCCGCCGAGGCCGCTCGGGGTCCGCACCATGGTCGGCTTCAACTACCTGAAGAACCCGATCGCGGCGGTGGCCCGCGAGATCATCGAGTCGGGCGAGATCGGTTCCGTGTTCGGGTACCGCGGCTGGCACTTCGAGGACTACATGCACGATCCCGACACGCTGGTCAATGCATGGCGGCTCAGTCCGGATACCGGCGACGGTGTCACATCCGATCTTGGTAGCCACGCCATCTCGATGGCACGCTATCTCGTCGGCGATATCGCTGAGGTGGCGGCCCGCCGTACGACGGTGAAGCGGATGCGGGCTGTGGGGGAGAATCGAGAAGAGGTACCGGTCTCGGTTCCCGACACTGTGGCAGCGTTGGTTCGGTTTGGCGCCGGAGCCAATGGGACGATCGAGGCCTCTTGGATGGCTGCCGGTCACAAGCACACGATCGCGGTCGAGGTCTTCGGCACGAAAGGCACGCTGGCATTCGACTTCGAGCGTCTCAGTGAGCTCAGGCTCTACCCGGCCGGCCAACCCCGCGGGCGGGAAGGGTTCACCACCATCCTCGCCGGGCCGTCCCATCCCGACTTCGCTGCGTTCGTCCCGGCGCCGGGTCACCAACTCGGGTTCAACGACCTCAAGACGATCGAGGTCCGCGACCTCCTGGTGGGGCTAGATTCTGGATCGCCCGCACCGTGGCCCGACTTCCGGGAAGCCTGGGAGGTCCAGAAGGTGGTCGACGCCATCATCGCCTCGGACCAATCTGGCAACTGGGTCCCGATCGCCTGAGCCCAATCCCGTTCTTGCGCAGTGGGGCTCGCTGCCCCCTCCGACCCGGCGCCCAAGGGGTGCCGGCCCACCTCCCCCGACTTCGTCGGGGGAGGGCACGTGGGGTAGGCCTTAGTCCTCCACGTAGCCGGGATGGGGGACGAAGGTGCCGCCCTCGGCCATCACTGGGATCTGGGGCATCGAGCCGCCGACGCCCTTCAACACGGTGTACATCTCGGCGGCCGGTTGCAGCGAGAGGACCTCGCCGTCGGCGGCTGCCGCGGTCGGGGTCGCCTCGATCAACGCCAGGGTGTCGGCGTCGAGCTTGGCGGTGAAGGCAGGCGAGGTGTACTCGATCTGCCCGTTCACCTCGATGCGATGCGTCTGGCCGTCGATCCGGGCCTCCAGCACCGAATCGCCAAACGCCATGAAGGCGTTGGTCTTCTCGGCTTCGAAGTCTGCCCGGTTCAGGTACAGGCGCGGCTTGTCGCGATACGGCTCTCCCGATGTCGGGCAGGCCGTCACGCAGTTGCCGCACTCGTTGCAGAAGTCCGTGAGCACCGCGATCTGGAGGCTCTGTCCCGCCACAAAGGGCGACGCATCGCCGGCGACGACCGCGCCGTCGGCGACGGTGAGCGCCGGCAGCTCGGCCCGCACCGACTCCATCTCATACGTCATCAGCGCCATGTTGGGGCAGACACCGACGCACAGGCTGCAGATCTCGTGGCAGTCGAGGCACCGACCGGCCTCCTGCATCGCCTCGGCGGGCGTGTAGGAGAGCACCGTTTCTTCGAATCCGTCGCGCTGGTCGAGCGGGCTGAACCTGATCGGCACCCGGTACTCGCGCCGCGCCCGGCGGATGACCATCTCGTGCAGATCGATCGGCCGCTCGGATTCGACCGGCATCACCCGATCGGCGCCGTACTTCGCCGCAATCGCCGCGGCGACCAGCTTGCCGTCGGCGGCCGCCTTGACGATCGACGACGGCCCGTGGGCGGCGACGTCGCCTCCTGCGTACACGCCGGGGATCGACGACTCGAGCGTCTCGGGGTCGACTTCGATGTAGCCGCGCTTGGTCAGCTCAGGTGTGGTGTCTCCGAAGAAGTCGAGCACCGAATGCTGGCTGATCGCCAGGATCAAGGTGTCGAGCGGAATCTCGAACTCGGAGTCGGGAACGTCGAACGGGATCTTGCGTCCGGAAGCATCCCGATCCCCCCGGTACTCCGTCTTGGTGCAGATCAGCCCGGCGAGCTTGCCGTCCTCGACATGCAACGCGGCCGGGTTCGACAACTCGACGATGTGGATGCCCTCCTCGCGGATGGCGTGGATCTCCTCGGGATCCGCCGGCATCTGGTCGACGGTGCGGCGATAGATGAGGTACACGTCCTCAGCACCGACCCGCAGCGCCGAGCGCACCGTGTCCATCGCCGTATCGCCGGCACCGATGACGCCGACCTTGGCGCCGATCGGGACCGGGTCCTCTTCGCGCACGCTGCGCAGGAAGCTGATGCCGTCCAACATCCCCTCGGCGTCCTCGCCGGGGAGGTTCAGCTTCTTGGCGAGCTGAGCCCCGACCGCGACGAACACGGCGACATACCCGTCGGCGCGCAGCTGCTCGATCGTGAAGTCGACCCCGGCTTTCTGGCCGTAGCGAATCTCGACGCCGAGTTCATCCAGTATCGCCAGGTCTTGGTCGATCTGCTCCTGGGGGAGCCGATACGAGGGGATCGCCCCGCCGACCATGCCGCCGGCATAGGGGTGCGCCTCGAAGATCGTGACGGCGAACCCGCTGTAGCCAAGTTCCTGGGCAGCGGCGAGGCCGGCCGGCCCGGCGCCGATGATGGCGACCTTGGTCGGCCCCATCGGGGTGCGGGTGAACAGCACCGGCTGCTCCTCCTGCTCCATGATGAAGCGCTTCATGTGGCGGATCGCCAGCGGCTGATCCAGGTGAGTGCGGATGCACGTGTTCTCGCAGAGGTGATCGCACACCCTGCCGAGGATCGACGGCAACGGGTTGTCCTCGCGGGCCATCTTCACTGCGCCGAGGAAGTCGCCGTCACGCACCGCATTCATGTATTGCGGGACCTTCTGGTCGACCGGGCACTCGTCGACACACGGCGCCTCGATGCAGTCGAAGTAGTGCAGTTCACGCGGCGTCTTCGAGCGATCCATCCGGAACGAGTGCTTCTGATAGCGCCACGCCGAACGGGCCTGCCCGGCGTATTGGCGCAGGTTGACCCGTGACAGCACCTTGGTGCTGAGGGCCACGATGGCATCGGCGCGGCTCGCGTCGAATCCGGCATCCCCGGCCCACACCCGCACCACCTCGGCGACGGGGGCCGGTCCTTCGGCAGCGAGCAGCACTTCCTGCAACTCGATGCACTGCTCGAGGGTCAGGTCGAGCCCGGTGTCGGTGAGGGCTGCCATCTTCATCATCGGGGCGAACTCGATGATGCCGGGCTGCTCGAGGGCCGCCTTGGCGATGAAGTCGGCCGTGTCGACCGCCCCAACCGCGTCGTAGGCGGCGTTGACGTTCTCCATGTACTGGAGCATCCGCAGGTAGCCGCCGGTCTTGAGCAGGTCGGAGCACACGGTGACCGTTGCCATCCCCGAGCGCATCAGGTCGGACATGTTGAAGCAATCGGCGCCGCCGGCAAACGACAGCATGAGATCACCGCGGAACTCCTCCGAGATCTTCGAGGCGAGATTGGTCGTGATCGGGTGGAGCGCCCGGCCAGACAGATACATCATCTCGTCCTTGTCGAATACCGTTCGCCAGTTGTCCACCTCGAGGGTGTTCGACAGCTTCAGACCGAAGGTCAGGCCTTTGGTCGCAGCCACCCTGCGCAGATTGTGGAACATCGGGACGGCATCGACGTATTTGAGGTCGTGCCCGAATGCCTCGTCGGGAACCGGGATGTCGTCGAACTCCAGTGAGTCGTTGAGGATGCCGCGCACCCGGTCGGCGCCGAGCAGCGTCGGGTTGCACTTGACCGACGTGTGCAGGCCACGCTCCTCGAGCAGGTAGAGCGAGATCTTCTCGATCTCGTCGGGTGGGCAACCGTGCATCGTCGACAGGGTGATGGTGTCGGAGAGTTGGGCCGGGATGTCGATGTCGCGCACCGCCGGGTAGTGCTCCGCCACGATGTCGATGTAGGCCGGTAGGTACTGCGAGGCGTCTGCCATGGTGTCGAAGTACCACTGCACGTTTGGCTTGAGCATGCCTTCGAGGTTGTACCCGACGCTCATGTTGAAGACCATGCCGGGTCGCTCACCGAGCCAACCGAACTTGTGGTGCAGCGCGTGGATCAGCACCCAAGCGCGCAGGTACTCATCAAACGACTCGAATACCTTGAGTTCCTGGGACCACTCCACGTTGTAGCCCTCGTCCTCGACGTCGATGCACGGCTTGGAGACGTCGAGTTCGTCGAGGGTCTGGATGGTCTTGAGCTCGATGAGCCGGGCACCGACCAGCCACGACACGATGATGTTCTGCGCCATCTGGGTGTGCGGTCCGGCGGCGACGCCAAACGGGGTGTCGAGTTCGACGCCGTACTTGGAGAGACGGAACCGGTCATCGGCACTCGGGACGAAGAACGCCGAACGCGGTACGTTGAACAACGAGTCCTTCTGGTCCAGCTCGGTGAACACCCAGTCCGTCAACTGCTCCATCGAGATGGGATGAAATCGATCGGACATGCGCGGGTCCTCCTCCGCTAGTTCGTTGGTATCAGTTGTTCGGGCGTTCTACAGCTTGGCGTGCAGCCTGGCGGCTTGTTCTGCCGCTTTGGCTCGTACTTCGTCGGCGTCGACTCTGGTCGGGTTGCCGTCGGTGAATACGACTTCGTCATCGATCGTGACCTGGCGGGGCATGATCCCGGGGGTGAAGGCAATGTGCCACGGGTCCATCGGGTCATAGCTCCAGACGACCTCGTCGTTGCGGGCCTCGGGAATGATGCTCCACCCGTTCTCGAGCCACGACCAGGCCGTGTCGGGGCCGCAGGTGACGTCGACTGAGCGCTGCATCACGTAGGCCAGGCGGAACGACTCGAGCACGTTCCCGCCGATGCCGTCGGTGCCCAGTGCCACCGGGTTGCCAAACCGAGCCGGGTTGGCGTAGCCGACCGCGTTGTTCAGATTCGACATCGGGTTGTGGAGGATGGTGCCCTTGAGGGTGTGCTCGGTGGGCAGATGTACGCAGTGGCTCAACAGCCAGTTGTCGCGGGTGAGTCCTTCGAGGCGCTGCGGGGCGTCGATGTCGCCAATGCCCTCGCACACGTGGATGTGGACGCCGACACCGAGGTCCTCGGCCAGTCCGGCGGCCGCTTCGAGCGACTCGTCGCTGCAGGTGAAAGTGGCGTGAACGGCCACCATGCCCGGCCCACCCGACTCGATGAAGTGCTTGTTCTCGGCGAGGCCACGGCGGGCACCGTCGGCGCCGTGCCGGTCGGTGATTCCATAGCCGGTGAGTACCCGGACCCCGACCTCGGCGCAGGCCTGGGCGATGACCTCGAGGCTTCCCTCGATGGCGTTGGGTGACTCGTGGTGGTCGACGATCCCGGTCGTTCCGTTCTCGAGGGCTTCGAGCGCCCCGAGCATCGCCGACCAGCGGATCATCTCCAGATCGAGGGCGGTGTCGAGCCGCCACCAGATCTGTTCCAGGATGCCCTGGAAGTCCGTCGCCACCTCAGGCGGTGGTGGCATGCCGCGGGCAAGGGCCGAATAGAGGTGGTGGTGGGCACAAACGAGACCGGGCGTGACTGCACTCACAGAACCCTCCTTGAGCTGAGTGATCGGTTGCCTTCTTCAATTGAACCTAGGGACGCGCCCGAAGCCTCGGAAGGGCCGCAAGACCGTATGGGCGACAGAGAACAAATCGTGGGGAGCGGCGGCCGGGTGCCTGCCGTCACGAGCCCACCGGATGGTGAGCACTCATCGGCAGTCGATTGCGCCAGACCCCGTCGACTTCGTGGAGGGCAGCGGCGACGGCACCTGCGGTGGGAACCAGCCCGATTTCGCCGACCCCCTTCACGCCGTACGGTGCCCGCGGCTGGGGGACCTCGACCAAGATGGCCTCGATGTCCGGGATGTCCTTCGCCCGCAGGATGCCGAGGCTGCGCAACGTCATGTTGGTCGGTCTGGCCTCGGCGTCGGTGGGGAAGTCCTCGGTCAGGGCGTAGCCGAGCCCCATGTGGACCGCCCCTTCGATCTGACCTTCGCAGAGTGTCGGATTGACGGCGCGGCCGACATCGTGGACGGCGACCACCTTCTCGATGGCGCCGCTGTCCGGGTCGGCAATCACGAGTTGGGCGGCGTACCCGAACGCGGAGTGGATGATCGGGTTCTCAACGCCCTCTTCGAGAGCGTTGGTCCAGTCGACGATGTACTCGCCGACGTAGTCGATCCCCGGCTCCATGCCCCCCTCGCGGGCGACCCGGCAGGCGTCCTGGACCGATCCGGCGCCCATCAGGGTGCCGCGCGAGCCGGTGGTTTGGCCGGCGCCCAGGTCGCGGGTCGTATCGACAATGACCCGGACCTTCTCGGGGTCGACCCCGAGTTCTTCGACGGCAACCTGGAGGGCCACGGTGTGGATGCCCTGGCCCATCTCGGTCCAGCAGTGGCGGACTTCGACGCCGCCGTCCTCGTCGAAACGGATCACGGCACGTGAGATCTCGAGGAAGCCGTTGCCGAGTCCGGAGTTCTTCAGGGCGAGACCCATTCCGATCGCCTTGCCCGCGGCGCGGGCTGCGTCGTAGGCAGGCTTGATGGCGTCGAGGCACTCGCGGGCACCGCGACAGCCGTCGTCCATGACCTGGCCGGGTCCCCAGACGTCACCGGGCTTGACCACGTTGCGATCCCGCATCTCCCAACCGCTGATACCGACCTGGGCCGCCAACCGGTCGAGCAGACCCTCGGAGGCGAACTGGGCCTGGTTGGCGCCAAAGCCGCGGAAGGCGCCGCACACCGGGTTGTTGGTGCGAACTGCGATCGCTTCGACATCGACGTTGGCGATTTCATAGGGACCGGTGGCGTGACCGGCGGCACGCTCGAGCACCTTCATCCCGACCGAGGCATAGGGGCCGCTGTCGCCGATCATCCTGGCGCGGTAGGCGGTGAGCTTGCCGTTCTCGTCGCAGGCGGCGGTGGCTTCGATCCGAATCGGGTGACGCTTGGCGTGCATCAGCAAGGACTGGGGTCGGGTCAGGGTGCACTTGACCGGCTTGCCGAGCAACGAGGCGGCTAGTGCCGTCTGCGCCTGGTTCGACATGTCCTCTTTGCCACCGAACGCCCCACCGTTGGAGACCAACTCGACGGTCACCTGGTCCTTGGGAATGCCGAGCATGTCGGCGATCTGGTCGCGGTCGTCCCACACGCCCTGGCCACCCGAATACACCATGAGGCTGCCGTCCCCGCCCGGGATGACCATCGTCGACTCGGGCTCGAGAAAGGCGTGCTCGACCCGCTGCGTGTAGAACGTCTCGGTCACCTGGTGGGCTGAAGCGGCGATGGCGGTATCGACGTCGCCGCGGGCGTAGGTCGAAGTCGACAACACGTTGCCGTCGAGACCCCACACTGCGTCCTCGTCTGAGGCGAGTGCTCGGTCGGGGTCGGCGAATGGTTCGAGCACGTTGTACTCGATGGCGATGGCGTCGGCCGCCTCCCGGGCGATAGCGACGGTATCGGCAACGACGATGGCGAGCACGTCGCCGAGGTACGAGGTGCGCCCACCTACCGGGATCATGACCGGCCAGTCTTTGTAGATGATGCCGACCTTGAGCACGCCGGGGATGTCGGCGGCGGTGTAGACGGCGTGGACCCCTTCGATTGCGAGAGCGGGGGATGGGTCGATGGAGACGACGTCGGCTCGGGCGTGGTCGGCGAGGCGCAGCGCCCCGTGAAGTAGTCCGGGTACCCGCAGGTCATCGACGTAGCCGCGGTCGCCGAGGGCAAGCTCGGGCGCCTCGTATTTGGCCCCAGAGGTCCCTACGCCGCCCGGCAAGGTCGGCAGCGGAATGCTGTCCTCGCGGAGCATTTCGATGGCGTCGAAGATCTTGGTGTACCCGGTGCAGCGGCAGAGGTGGGCCCCGAGGCGGCCCGCCGCAGTGGCCCTGTCGAGGTCCTTGCCCTTCTGGTCGAGCAGTGCCTTGGTGCGCACCAGGATGCCGGGAGTGCAGAACCCACACTGCAGCGCGCCGGCCGCCGAGAACGCCGTAGCGAGGCGATCCCGTTCGGCGGGGTCAAAACCCTCGAGGGTGGTGACCTCTTTGCCGGATGCCTTCTCGAGCGAGACGAGGCAGCTCTGGATCGGTTTGCCGTCGAGCAGCACCGTGCAGGCGCCACATTGGCCCGAGGGAGAGCAGCCGTCCTTGGGCGAAGTGACGTCGAGTTCCTCCCGCAGCGCGGCGAGCAAGTGGGGGTGGTCGGCGCGGACGGAGACCTCGTGCCCATTCACCACAAACGTGGTGGTACTCGTCGGCGTGAGTGTCATGTCCATCCCTCCCCAGGGCTCGAGGATGTTCGCACCGGACTCGGCTCCACTTTGCCACTTTTCTGAGGGCTTAACAATTTGTCAAAACCGAGCCTGTGGTGCGATCTTTCCCCAGCATACGCGCGCCCCGGTTTCGGCCGGCCGGATGGCGTCGATAGAGTCGCCGGAACCGAACGAGAGGACACGGCTGATGCGAGGAGAGGCGGAGTTCACCGTCGAGCCGTTCGTCGATGCCAACCCCGGGCCACACGTGCTCGCAGCTATCGACGAGGTGCGCAATCGGGGGTTCGAAGCCCAGATTGGTCCATTTGGCACCGCCATTGCCGGTGATGCCGCAGCCGTGACCGAGGCGATTGCCGCCATGCTCGAGGCGGCTCGGGCGGCGGGAGCAACCCGTGTGGCCCTACAGATCGACTTCTTGGACTGACATGGCAGGCGCCACCGACCATCCCGTCTTCCGGGCGATGGAGCCGCTGCTGGTTCTCGTCGGTGGTGAGGTGGTCGAGCCCGACGCGATCCAACCGGGTGACGTGCCGATCTGCTGGCAGGACACCGCCATCGGCGCCGTGAGGGTGAGCTCTCTCACCGATGCGCTCGACCGCATGGTGGCGCATGTCGAAGCCGAACTGGGCGGCGAACTCTCGTCCCTGGCTAGGACCGACAAACAGGCCGCGGTGCGCATGCTCGATGACCAGGGAGCCTTCCTGCTGCG
Source organism: uncultured Acidimicrobiia bacterium (assembly GCA_963821095.1). Lineage (GTDB taxonomy): Bacteria > Actinomycetota > Acidimicrobiia > Spongiisociales > UBA5794 > CAVPHV01. The sequence goes on from CAWGCJ010000022.1 coordinate 257,406, forward strand.
CAAGTCGATCGACGACGTGGCCGAGCGGATGGGGGTCAGCCGCATCACCATTTACAACTACTTGACGCTGAGCCGCGACCCGTGAATCACCCCTGGGGGTTCGGTTTGACATTTTGTAAGCAGATGGCCAGCCTCCCGCCTGATGGTGTGAGTCCTGTCGGACGAGTGGGAAGCGAACGGGTGTGACCAGCGCGGGAGCGAACCTGCGATCGAGGTCGAAGTACCTCGCCTACCTCGTGCCGCTCGCCGCCGTTTTTGTTGCCCTCCTCATTGCCGCCATCATGCTGGTGATCTTGGACGCCAGTCCGGTCGAGGGCTTCAAGGCGATGTTCGAGGGCGCCTTCGGCAGTGGTGATGCGCTCATCGCAACCATCTTGAAGGCCACCCCGCTTCTCTTCGTCGGCGTCGGCATCACCATTGCGTTCCGCGCCAACGTCATCAATATCGGTGGTGAGGGCCAGATGGTGCTCGGCGGCCTCTTCGCCACCATGGCCGCCCTCCTGTTGGGCGATCTTCCCGCCATCATCATGCTCCCGGCCGTGATCATCGCCGGCATGGTCGGCGGGGCCATCTGGGGGGCGATCCCCGGATTCCTCAAGGCCTACTACCGGGTCAGCGAGATCCTCAGCACGATCATGCTGAATATCGTTGCGGTGCAGCTGATGAACTACCTGCTGCGCGGTCCGCTGCTCGACCCGGCTGAGATCGAGCGGGGGACCCGCATCCCGCAGACCGAGCGCCTGCCGGAGACCGCCGACCTCCCCCTGATTCTCAACAGCGACCGGTTCCACATCGGCCCGCTGCTTGCGGTGCTCGCCGCTATTGCGGCCTACATCCTGTTGTGGCGTACCCCGCTCGGCTATCGACTGCGGGCCGTCGGCCAGAACGTTGATGCGTCCCGGTACGCAGGCATTCCGGTCAAGCGCACCATCGTCACGGCGATGATGCTGAGCGGGGCGATGTGCGGCCTCGCCGGCGCGGTGTTGGTGTTCGGCAGCGAGAGCCATCGGATGGTCACCGACGGTTCAACGGCTGGCTTCACCGGGAGCGCTGGGTTCAATGGCATCGTCGCCGCGTTGTTCGGCGCGTTGCATCCGCTGTGGACCATCCCGGCCTCGTTCTTGTTCGGTGGTCTGCTGGTCGGCGGCAACGCCCTGCAGCGCGCCGTGCAGGTGCCATCGGCGTTGATCCTCGCCATCAACGGGATCGTCGTCGTCCTGGTGGTCTCCACAGACCGCTACAAGAAGCTGCTGCAAAACCGGGCCACCGAGGCCGAGACGGCCGCCGCTCTGGCCAAACAGGAGCAGATCGAAGAGGCAATCATCCCGGATGAGCCACCGCAATCACCTGGTCCTCCCGCGCCCCCGGATGACTTCGGGGACCCCGACTACCTGCAGGACGAGTCATGAGCGACTTCTTCACCGAGGCCGTCATCATTGCCACCGTGGCCGGTGCGATTCGGCTCTCCGTTCCGCTGTTGCTGGCCGCACTCGGTGAGACCTTTGGGCAGCGCAGTGGCGTGCTCAACCTCGGTGTTGACGGCATCATGTTGCTCGGCGCCTTCGCCGGGTACTACACCGTGCTGAAGACCGGCAACGTCTGGTACGGGCTACTCGCCGGCCTCGCTCTCGGCATCGTGATGGGTGTGCTCTCCGCGGTGATTGCGGTGTCGCTCCAGGCCGAGCAAGGGATCGCGGGCATTGGAGTGTTCCTCTTCGGCCTGGGCATGAGTGATCTGCTGTTCCAGCGCCTGGTGGGCACTCCCGTTCCGATCACCAAGTTTCCCAAGGTCGCAATCCCGTTGCTCAGCGACATTCCTTGGATCGGCGAGATGTTCTTCAACCACAGCGCAGTGGTCTACATGGCGTTCCTGGCCGTGCCGGTGGCGACATTCATCATCAACCGGACCACGTTTGGAATGAACATTCGCGCCGTCGGTCAGAATCCGGGAGCGGCCGACAGCCTGGGGGTCAGCGTCACCGCCGTCCGCTACGCCACCGTGACCATCGGCGGCACGATGGCGGGTATTGCCGGCGCCGCGCTGGCCATCGACCTCGGCATCTTCCAGCAGAACCTGACCAACGCCATGGGGTTCGTTGCGATTGCACTCGTCTACTTCGGGGCCTGGCGGCCCATCGGGGTGATGCTGGGCGCTCTGCTCTTCGGCTTTGTCAACTCCCTGGTACTGCAACTCAAGACGGTCGGTGTCATTCCCCAAGATTGGTCCGACATCGCCGCCATGGCTCCGGCGATCATCACGATTTTGGCCCTAGTCTTCGTGGCCAGCCGCTTCCGGCCGCCGGCAGCGCTGACCAAACCGTTTACGAGAGGAACCTGACCATCGAAGTGAGCTTCGGCTCACGCGTTCAGATAGATAGATAGAGGAGAGCAGACGTTGAGTAGAAACACATGGATCTGGATCGGAGTTGCCGCTCTTGCGGTGATTGTGATCGGCATTGTGATCGCCAGCAGCGGCGGTGACGACGAAACGACAACGACAACAACCGCGGCCGCCGGCGAGACCACCACGACGACGGCCGCCGAAACTACGACCACCGCCGAAGGTGAAACGACAACGACCGCCGAGGGCGGCGAGACGACCACCACGACGACCGCGGCTCCGGCCGAAGCGCTGAAGGTCGCCGTTGTGGCTCCTTCGGCTTCCAACGACCTGGCGTTCACCCAGTCGATAGTCGACGCCGTCGATGTCATCGCCGGTGAGCGGGACATCGAGGTTGCCATCTCCGACGGCATCTTCGTCGTCGAGGATGCCGCGGCTGCCATTCGCGACTACGCCAACCAGGGCTTCGACCTCGTCATCGCCCACGGTTCACAGTACGGCGGGTCGCTTTCGGAAATTGCGCCTGACTTCCCCGAGACGGCTTTTGCCTGGGGTACGGCGGCCGACACGTTTGGTGCACCAAACGTCTTCGCCTACGAAGCTGCATCCGATGAGGGCGGTTACGTCATGGGAAAGATGGCGGCGGCGCTCACGACCAGTAGCACCGTTGGGATCGTTGGACCTGTCGAAGTCGGCGATGCCAAGCTCTACGTCGATGGCTTCAAGAACGGCGCCGAAGCCGACGGGTCCGGCGTCACCGTGAACATCAACTACACCGGCTCGTTCAGCGACGTGCAGCTCGCCTCTGAGGCGGCCTCCGCCCATATCGCGGCCGGCGCCGACGTGCTGACCGGCACGGCGCAAATGGTGGTTGGTGCGATCACCGTCGCCAATGACGCCGGTGTTCCCTGGTTTGGGACGCAGGCGAACCAGACCACCCTGGCGGAGGACATCGTTGTCGCCAGCCAGGTGTACAAGTGGGAGGTAGTGCTGCGTGACATCCTCGCCCAGATGGACGGCGGCGTTCTTGGCGGGACCACCTACGTGATCGACTTCGAGAACGGCGGCCTGGTGCTCGAGTACAACGACGCCTACCCCTTGCCGGATGAGGTGAAGTCCCTGGCCGACCAGGTGATCGCCGACATCATCTCGGGTGCGATCACCCCGACCCCCCGACCGGCTGATCGAGTAGAGGAAACGAAATGGTGCCCCGGGGGGCTTCGGCCCCCCGGGAACACCATGAAGGAAGGAACAGACCGACGGTGGCCGACGTGCCGATGCTCGACATGAAGGGAATCACTAAACGTTTCCCCGGCGTCCTCGCCAACGACAATGTCGACTTCGACTTGCGCTCGGGCGAGGTACACACCCTGCTCGGGGAGAACGGCGCGGGCAAGAGCACCTTGATGAAGATTCTGTACGGCCTCTACCAGGCCGACGAAGGCGAGATCTACCTCAACGGCGAGCAGGTCACCATTGCCGACCCAACGGCAGCCATCGAGCACAACATCGGGATGATCCATCAGCATTTCATGCTGGTCGATACGCTGACGGTGGCCGAGAACGTAGCGCTCGGGCTGCCCTCGAGCCGAGGCCCGCTCACCGATCTCGACGCGGTCTCGCAGCGGATCGATGAACTCGGTTCACAATACGGGCTCGAGATCGATCCCTCGGCGGTGGTTTGGCAGCTCGCCGTTGGGCAGAAGCAGCGGGTCGAGATCATCAAGGCGCTGTACCGCGAGGCGCGGCTGCTGATTCTCGACGAACCGACCGCAGTCCTGACGCCCCAAGAGGTCGACCAACTCTTTGCCACGTTGCGTCAGCTGACCGCCGACGGGCGTGGCCTCATTTTCATCTCCCACAAGCTGCACGAAGTGCTGGCACTGAGCGACCGCATCACCGTGCTACGAAACGGCAAGGTGACCGGGCAGGCCACTCCCGAGGGCTCCACCCGGCAGTCACTCGCCGAGCTGATGGTGGGGCGCGACGTCAAGCTGGTGCCCGACAAGCCTGCCGTCACGCCCGGGCCGGCTGCGCTGGTCGTCAAGGACCTGCAGGTGATGGGAGATCGCGACATCGTCGAAGTTGATGGCGTTGATCTCGAGGTGCGCACCGGTGAGATCGTCGGCATCGCCGGAGTCTCGGGCAACGGCCAGCGCGAGTTGGCCGAGGCCATCGCCGGCCTGCGCGAGGTGACGGCAGGGTCGATCCGTATCGGCGATCGGGACGTGACGAACCTCAAACCGCTGCAGGTGCGCGGCGCCGGGCTCTCCTACGTTCCCGAGGGTCGGATGAAGGACGGCATCATCGGTACCTTCACCGTGGCCGAGAACCTGCTGCTCATCGATCACAACTCCAAAGACTTCCGCGACGCCGGCCTGATGAATTTTGACGCCATCAATACCCACAGTCAGGCCCTGGTCGACGACTTCTCCGTCAAGACGCCACGCCTCGATACACCGGTGCAGAGCCTCTCCGGCGGCAATATCCAGAAGCTGATCATGGCCCGCGAACTGTCTGGGGCACCCAATGTGCTGCTGGCCAGCCAGCCGACTCGGGGCGTTGACATCGGTGCGGCGGAGTACATCCACAAACGTCTTGTCAAGCAGCGCGCCGAGGACACCGCGATTCTGGTGATCTCCGAGGACCTCGACGAGATCTTCGCCCTCTCCGACCGTATCGCCGTCATGTACGAGGGCAAGATCATGGGCATCGTCGACCCCGCCGAGGCGACTCGGGAACAGATCGGTCTGATGATGGCCGGCGTTGCCCCCGACGGCGCTTAGCCCGCAAGAGTCGAGCCAGGCAAAAGAATCGCGTTCTGGGTCGGTAATACCGGAGCGCGGACGCGCGAGCGCTATGGTCTCATCCCGATGTACGAGTCGTCGCCGTCGGAAAACCACCGCCCAGGAGGCGGTATTTTTTTTGCCAAAAATGGCGGCAATTGGCTCTACCCGTCGGGACGGGCGAAGGGGCTCACCCGGCGTCAAGCGCTGATCATCCACAAGGAGACATGACATGAGCACGCGGCGGACCACCGAGCATCTCCCATTCGGAGAGAAGCGGGACCCGAGGTTCTTCGGACAGGACATACTGTCGGTCGACCAATTCGATCGGGTGGACCTCGAGACCATCTTTGCGGTCGCCCACGAGATGTACGAGATGGTGGAGCGGATCGGGACCTTCGATCTGCTCAAAGGCAAGGTACTCACCAACCTGTTCTACGAGCCGTCCACCAGGACCTCGTCGTCGTTCATCGCTGCCATTGAGCGGCTCGGCGGCAGCGTCGTCCAGATCAACAACGTCACCTACTCGTCGGTGTCCAAGGGCGAGTCGCTCCAGGACACCGTCAAGACCATGGAGTCGTATACCGACGCCATCGTGCTGCGGCATCCCGACCAGGGGTCGGCCGCCATTGCCGCCAAGGCAGCCTCGAAGCCGGTCATCAACGCCGGCGACGGTGCCGGCGAACACCCCACCCAGGCGTTGCTCGATGCCTACACCATTCGCGAAGAGATGGGCCGGATCGACGGGCTCACCATCACGATGCTTGGCGACCTCAAGTACGGCCGCACCGTGCACTCGTTGGCCAAGCTGCTGACGCTGTTTGACGTCAAGATCAACTATGTGGCCCCCGAGATCCTCCAGATGCCCGAGCTACTGGTCAAGGAGGTCGACGCAGCCGGGATCGAGCAGTACGAGACGACCGATCTCGATGAGGTTCTCGTCGACACCGACGTGCTCTACGTCACCCGCATCCAGAAGGAACGCTTCGAGGATCCGTCCGAGTACGACCTCGTCAAGAACTCGTACGTCATCACGGCCGAGACGATGCTCAGTGCCAAAGACGAGATGATCGTCATGCACCCGTTGCCCCGAGTCGGCGAGATCGCCACCGAGGTCGACGACGATCCACGCGCGGCCTACTTCCGGCAGATGGAGTACGGCATGTACGTACGGATGGCGTTGCTGTCGCTGGTGCTGGGCAGGGCGTAGGAGGCTGCTGAACCACCGCCGCGGCGGGCTCGTGAGGGATGATCGGTCAGCTGCGGCGTGCCGAGAGCACACGCAGCAGGGCACCGATCTCGAGATGGTCTTCGAGCGGATGTCGCAGTGGCAGCGAGGCGTTGACCGCGTAGTGGTTGCGGCGACCGACCCTCTCGTGAGAGAGATAGCCTGCGGCCTCGAGCTCCGCAACAATGCGCTGCGTGGCGCGCTCGGTGATGCCCACGCGTGCTGCGACGTCTCGCAGCCGAACGTCAGGGTCCGCCGCAACGCACAACAGCACGTGGGCGTGATTCGTCAGGAATGTCCATCGATGTTCTTCTGGCATAGGGGGCATCATACGTCAACCATTACGTGATTCGCACTACGGCTGAGGCGCTTCGGTTTCGGCGGTTGCGGGCCCGCTGAAGACGGCCATCACGGCGTCCTCCATCGCGGCAACTTCGGCAACCACTGCGGCGGGATCATCTGTGGTCAAGACGTGGACGTACAGGTTGCGACCGTGGAGTTCCAACGCGACCGTGCCCGGCGTGAACGATATCGAATTCATCAGCAAGGTGACTTCATTGCGGGTACGGACCCGCAGCGGTATCTCGATGATGGCGGGCCTGATCTCCTCAGGCGACAGGCGCAGTGCTTTGACGACATCCCAGGTCGAAGCGGCAAGTTGAGCCATGAAGTGTCCCACGAAGCGAAGTGCAGCAACGGGGTGCAGCACCGCACGAGGCCAACGCGGGGCCATGCGGCGGAACGCAACCGCAAGCACACCGGCCACGAGCGCCCCACCGATGAGCACATTCGGAGCGACGGAACCGAAGGCCGCCACCCAGATCCCAAAGAGCCACAGCCGCGAGATACGGGCTCGTCCCTCCGGTCCGGCGCGACGGTGTCGATTCGGGGATCGGAAGCTCGATGGGCAGTTCTCGGGTGTTCTTCCACATCGGCGTTTCGGGGTCGTGGTAGGCGGCTCGGGCCAGAAGACTCATGCCGAGGGGACCCGAGAGAAAGAGCAGGGCCACGACCAGTAGCAGGACCATCACCCCTCCGACGGCTCCGGCTTCGACGGCGGCAGCCGCGGTGGTGCCGATGACCCCAACGGTGGCGGCCTTGGTCGCTGCGTGCATCCGGGTGAAGACATCCGGAAGACGCAGCAAGCCAAACGCCCCGAGCGCGACCAGCAGAGATCCGATCACGAGGGCGGTGCCGGCCAAGACGTCGATGATCATCATTGGCCCGTCTCCGCTTCGATGTAGCGAGCCACGACGATGGTGCTGACGAATGCGGTCACGACCGCTACCACGAGCACGGGAAGGTACGTCGTATCACCGGTTCTCGCGACGTAGACGCCGAGCGCACCGACACCGATGAACAACAGGGTGTCGAGTGCCACCATGCGGTCGGCAACGGTTGGGCCCAGAACGACTCGGATGGTGGCGCCGATCGCGGCGATGGCGAGGAAGATCGCGGCGATGGTGGTGGCGATGATCATTGCACGACTCCCAGCACCCAGTTCCGGTAGATGGCCGGATCCACCAGATCGGTGGCCGCCCGCTCGGCATACGCCACCAACGGCTCAGCCCCGAGCGCGATGACGAACCCAACCACGACAAGAGCGGCCGTTGGGACGATCATGCCCAGGGGGATGGGACGCGGTTCCCCGGGGGAGGGTTTCCCCCAGAACACCCCGCCCCAGATCTTCGTCATCGAGAAGAGCGTCAGCACGCTGACCACCAGCGAAACGCCGATGATGACCCATCCCTGCACGTCAAACCCTGCCTCGATCAGGGCCAGCTTGCCCACGAACCCGGAGAAGGGCGGAAAGCCGGCGAGGCTCAACGCCGCCGGTAGGAACAGCCAGGCCAGTACCGGTGACTTGTGGGCGACGCCATCGACGGAGTCGATGGCCCCGGTACCCTCGGATTCCTCGACCATGCCGCCGACCAGGAACAGCGAAGCCTTCACCACGATTTGGTGGACGGTGAACACGATGGCCGCGGCGATGCCTGCCACGGTGAAGAACGCCAGGCCCATGATCATGTAGCCGATCTGGCTCACGATGTGGAAGGAGAGGATGCGCTTGATGTCCTTCTGGGCGATGGCCCCGAGCACGCCGACGACCATGGTGAGGCCGGCGAAGACAAGCATCAGCGTGACCGGGCCATCGCTGGGAAACAGCAGTGTCTGGGTCCGCAGGATGGCATACACGCCGATCTTGGTGAGGAGCCCGGCGAAGAGTGCCGTCACCGGCGTCGGAGCAAGCGGGTACGAGTCTGGCAGCCAGAAGAACAGCGGGAAGATCGCGGCCTTGATCCCGAAGACAAGGAACAACATCCACCCCAGGCCCCTCCGCAGCCCGGGTGGAACGTCGTCGAGGCGGGTGCTCAAGTCGGCGAGGTTCACCGTTCCGGCGACGGCGTAGAGCAAGGCAATTGCGGTGAGCAGCAGCGCCGAAGCAACCAGGCCGATGACTACGTAGCTCAGCGTTGCCCGCGTCGAGCTGCCGCCGCTGCCGTGGGTGAGGAGGACGTAGCTGGCGGTGAGCATGATTTCGAACGCAACAAACAGGGTGAACAGATCGCCGGTGAGCAGGGCCAGGGCCACTCCGGCAGCGAGGACCTGATACACCGCGTGGAAGCCGCCGAGTTCCTCATCGGTGGCGCGCTGGGCGACGGCGTATACCAGCACTGCAAGAAGCGCCAGCGATGCTGTTGCGAGCAGCAGCACCGCCAATCGGTCCGCAACCAAAGCGATCCCAATCGGAGGAGCCCAACCCCCCACTGACACCACGATCGTGCCCGAAGTGTCGACGGCGACGAGCAGCCAGATCGACACGGCGGCGAGGAGTGAGGACGCCGCAATACCGATGAAGCGCTGGACCGCCAAATGGCGCGTTGCCAGCAGCGCCGCGGCGGCGGCAATCAGCGGGATGATCACAGGGAGTGTCGCCAACGTGGTCATGATCTGGGAGCTCCCAGAGCGGCGATCCTGCGGTCCTCAGCATCATCTTCGACCTCATCGCTGCCCAGCTCGGTCCACGACCGATAGGCGAGGGCCAGAAGGAACGCGGTGATACCGAATGTGATCACGATGGCCGTCAGCACCAGCGCCTGTTCGAGGGGATCGCTGTAACCGGAGGCGGGAGTGGCTGCGTCAACGATGGGTGGCGACCCGGGTTCGCCTCCCGAGCCGAGCAGCACCAGGTTGGCCCCGTGGGCGATCAAGCCCAGCCCAACGATGATTCGGCTCAACAGGCGTTGGAGGATGAGGTACGTGCCTGCGGCAAACAGCATGCCTGCGGTGAGGGCGATGATCCAGCTCACGATGGCTCCGTCCCGAGGCGCAGGATTGCACCGACGACGAGGCCAATCACGAGTACATAGACGCCGAGGTCGAACACGAGCAGGCTCGATACTTTTACCTCGCCGACGATCGGCAGCGTCTCAGCGACATACGAGTAGGCGAGGAAGGTCCCTTGGAAGAACAGGCCGATCAATCCGGCGGCGATGGCGAGTGCCAAGCCGGTTCCGATCACGATCTCCGGGTCGACTGGCAGCGCCCGCTGCAGGCCACGGTGGCCGAAGGCGAGGAAGATCAGCAGAAGCGCCGTCGCCGCGATGAGTCCGCCGGCGAAACCACCTCCGGGTAGATCGTGACCGATCACCAAGAGGAAGACCGAGAACAGGAGGAGGGTCGGCACCATGGTGCGAGCCCCGGTGGCCAATAGGGGGGAGAAGCGAATTCTCATGGCGTTGGAACGCCATCGCTGCGCTGTTTGCGGCGTCCGGCAGCAACCAAGGCGCCGACGCCTATGGCTGCCGCTGCCAGCACCGTGATCTCGCCGAGCGTGTCGAGGGCACGGAAGTTCGTCAGGATGACGTTGACGACGTTGGTGCCTCCGGCCTCGGGAGCGAGTTCGATGTATTCGCGTGCGACCGACCTCTCCGGATTGACCACAGTGACCAGGACCGCGGCAGTAGCGGCGAAGCCGCCCACCGCAGCGGCGACTCCGATGCGGACGCGTCGCGAGAGGGAGCGTGGCTCGATCCCAAACCGGCGGGGGAGCTTCGCCAAGACCAGGGCGAAGAGGGCGACCGTGAGGGTTTCAACGAGCACCTGGGTCAGCGCCAGGTCGGGGGCGCCAAAGGTCACGTAGATGCCCGCAACCCCGTAGCCGACGACCCCAAGGAGTAGGACCGCAGCCATGCGGCGCTGGGCACGGGCGGCACCGACGGCGGCTGCAACGACGACGACGCCGAGCACGATTTCCGCCGGTCCGTTGGTCGCCGGCAGGACGGGTTGTCCCTCCCAGCTGGTGAGCCAGATGGCCGTCGGGATTGCGACGACGGTGGTGAGGATCACTGCCAGGTACGTCGGGAGAGAGCCATTTTGAACGAAGCCGGATACCCGCTTGGCGGTGAGGTTGAGGCCTCGCAGAGTTGACTGATAGACGCCTGCGGCGCTCAGAGTCTGGGATCGGCGCAACCGGGTGAAGGTGGCACTCTGGATGAGTCTGGGGGCGAGGCTCCAGACGACGACCCCCGCCACGACGATGAACGTCGAGACGGCCAATGCCGGTTTGAATCCAGGCCAGAGAACGAGTTTCGTCGTTTGTCCGGTCGCTGCGGTGATGACGGAGCCGAGTCGAGCGGGGAACAGCCCGAGCATGAGGGAGGCGGCTGCGAGCAATGCGGCCGGGAGCATCATCGTGGTGCGTAGTGGTGCAACGGCACTGGTGGCCAGGTCGGGTTTTGTCGCGAAGGCACCCCACCAGAACCGAGCTGAGTACGCCACGGTGAGGATCGACGCAGCAGCAATGACGGTGAGGGCGAGCCAGTCGGAGTCTGCAATCAGCGCATCAATTGCCGCCTCCTTCGTTACGAAACCGAGCAGGGGGGGTATCCCGGCCATCGACATCGCCGACAAGGCGGCAATCGTGGCCAGCCCGCGCTGCCGGCGACCCAGGCCGGAGAGCTTCTCGATGTCTCGAGTGCCGGTGGACTTGTCAACGATGCCCACGACGAGGAACAGCGCTGCTTTGAAGAGGGCATGGCCGACGAGCACCGCAACGGCGGCGCCGATCAGGTCGAGGCCGATGAGCGTCATCATGAACCCGAGTTGACTCACGGTGCCATAGGCCAGCAGCAGTTTCAGGTCGCGCTGCCACATCGCAACCACCGCCCCCAGTGACATGGTGGCCAGTCCGACCGCGGTCACGATCGGCGCCCAAACCGAGAAAGTGGCAAAACCGGGTGCCAAGAACACCAGCAGCACGATGCCCGCCTTGACCATGGTGGCCGAGTGCAGGTAGGCGGATGCCGGTGTTGGCGCCGCCATGGCACCCGGCAGCCAGAAGTGGAACGGGATCTGCGCCGACTTCGTGAAAGCTCCAAGGAACACGAGGAGTAGTGCCGCCGTCGCCATGGCACCAGTCGGAGGTTCGTTCACGAGTGTGGTGATGTTGGCGGTACCGCCGGCAATGGTCAGCAACACGAAGCCGGCCAACATGGCGAGGCCTCCGGCCGTCGTCACCAGAATCGCCTGCAACGCCGCACTGCGCGCCGCAGCTTGCTTGTCGTTGAAGCCGATGAGGAGGTACGAAGCGACGGTGGTGACCTCCCAGAACACAAAGAGACCGAACAGGTCGTCGGAGCTCACGATCCCCGCCATCCCGCCGGAGAACAGCACCATGAGCCCTAGGAATCGAGTCCGGTTGAGGGACTCGTCCATGTAGCCGGCGGTGTAGATCACGATGAGCAGCCCGATGGCCGCCACGATCGCTGTCAGCAACAGCGTGAGAGGGTCGATCCGAAAGCCGATGGTGACGCCCAGCGAGGGGATCCACTCGATCGCCTCGAATCTCGGGGTGGAGCCGGCAGCGAACCCGACCACGACGGCGAGCTGGGCGACAAAGGGCACGGATGCGACAACGGGTGCGAGTCGACCAAGCCGCGACCGACCCATCGCCAAGATGGCGGCGACGAGGAAGTACAGGGCGATGCTCGCGGTCCAGATCATGAATGGCTGTTTCTGTCAAGTGGCCCCCGGGTCTCCCCGGGGGCCACATCGGCCGGTACGACAAAGGCTGGGTGTGATCAGTCGACAGCCGCAGGCGCGCTTCTCTCGACCGATTGGGCGTGTTCGATACGCCCGAGCGCCAGTACCCGATCGTGCGACGCCAGGTCTCTTTCGCTCACATATGGTTCGTAGCCGTCCGGTGTGTGGATGACGAGGGGAAGGCTAGTCAAAGCGGCCTGCCGTTCGTCAACGCCGTTGGCGTTGAGTAGCTCGTTTGGTTCGGCAATTGCGTACTCCAGGTCCTGCGTTCTGTTCTGATCGAGGTCTGCATCCCACAGCCCGATGTCAACCGGACGACCGAAGAGCAGCTCACCGTCGAGCTCGGCGAGCATGGCGTGCATACTCTGAGTGGTTTCGGGCGCCATGGTTGTGATGACGTTGGTGACACCAAATCGGCGCTTGGCGATCTTGGCGGCCAAGAGATTGACCTCGGTGTTGGCGGTGGCCGCCAGCAGTGTGCGGGCTTCCGCAGCGTTTGCTTCGGCAAGCACATCCTCGTCGAGCCCGCTGCCGTTGATCACTGCCAGTCCGGCCTTCTGGGCCGCAGCGCAATGGTCGGCGTTGGTGTCGATGAGGGTCACCGGTGCCGTTCTCGACAGCGAAGCTGCCATGCGCCTGGCGATGGGGCCGGCGCCGACGATGATGTAGGCATCGCGATCCTCTCCGACCAACTCGCCGTGGCGCTCGAGCCAGGAAATGGCCCGGGTGAGAAGGATCGGCACTGTGGCCGTGGTGAAGATCGCCATGAAGACCAGAATGGAGAAGACGGTCGCATCGATCAGCCCGGCGGCGAGGGCGATCTCTGCGACGATGATCTCTACGGCTCCACGACCGTTCATGCCCGCCCCCACCGCAATGCCCTCACGAAAGCCATAGCCGGTGGGGAGATAGAACACGGCAGTCCCCAGAACCTTGCCGACCGTGGCAAGCACGACGACGCCGGCCAGCAGCAGCGGCGCTTCGGTGAACACATCGAACGATACCTGGAATCCGGCCGTGACAAAGAACACCGGGGCGAGGAGACCCACCGAGATTCCCCGCATCCGCCGTTCGACATCGACCAGCAAACCTCGGGGGAGGAGATCCTCCCGTAGATAGAGACCGGCAAGGAACGCTCCGAGAATGGCGTGCAGGCCGGCAGCGTCGGCGGCGGCGGCAAACGCAAGCCCGACAACGACCACCCCGAGGACGACCATCGAAAGGTCGGGCTTGCTCTTGGCGAGCATTCTGCCGGCTGCGGGGAACACCCGAGTTCCGATGAGCCAGGTTCCTCCGAGGAAAATGGCGGCCTTGACGACGGCAGCAGCGATGCCTCCGACGGCCAACGTTCCGGTGGCCGCCAGACCGAGGATTGCGGCAAAGATGATGAGCGCTGCGATATCCGAGAACAGCGCTCCCGACATGAGGACATGCGCTACCCGGGTGTTGAGAATTCCAAGGTCGACCAGGATGCGCGACTTTGTGGCCAACGAGGTGACGCCCATGGCCACGGCGACGAACGTAGCCGACATCGGGTCGCCATCGACGAGCATCATCAGCCCGAATCCGAGGGAAGCGGGGACCAAGAAACCACCGGCGGCGGCCAGTGCCCCCGCCTTCGCGGTTCTGCCCAGGTCCGACGGATCGAGGTGGAGGCCGATGGCGAGCATCAGCAGGACGACTCCGAGTTTGCCGATCACAGCGAGGGCGTCGTCCGATTCGAGCAAACCCAGCAAGGGGGGACCGAGGAGGATACCGGCGGCCAGTTCTCCAAGGATGGCGGGGTAGCCGAAACGGCGGGCAACCCAACCGCCGGCTACGGCCGCCAGTAGAACCAGCAGCAGGTTCAGAACGTCGAGGCTCATCTGGGCCCTCCCTTGGCTGCGTACTCACGATGACAATTACACGAATCATGATGCACTTTCTTGCAACATACGTCAAGCAATTCGTGTAAACTGGAACGCATGATGAGTTCGACACCCGTCGAGAAGCGGCGGCCAATGAGGAGAGATCGTGAAGAGATTTGAGAATGTGCTCGTCGTGGCGCCGGGAGACGCTGCACTGCCTTCGCTACTGGAGTCAGCAGTCGAGCTTGCCACACGCAACAAAGCCACCGTCACCCTGTTCGACGTGCTGGAGCCACTATCCGAGCGTCGTCGCTTCCTCCGCAGCAGTATCGGCGAAATCGACCTCGAAGCGCTCGTCGCCGAGACCCGCATCGGCGAACTGCAGGATCTGGCGTCGCAAACAACCGACTACCCCATCGAGGTCGACATTGCGTTTGGGACGAAGTTCCTGGAGGTCATCAGGAGGGTCGTTGCTCGAGGCCACGACATCGTCATGGCGTCACCGGAGGAGACGAAGCGCCGACTCGGCCTCGCCGGATCCTCGAACACGATGCATCTCCTCCGCAAGTCTCCCGTTCCCGTATGGGTGGAAGCCGGCCAGCAGGACCAGAGTCCGGATGTGGCCGTGGCGCTTGGACCGATTGAGCCAGACCACCAACACGAGGCTCTCAACGTTGCCCTTCTCGAACTGGGTTCGTCGCTTGCAGCCAGGCGGGGCGGTTCGCTGCACGTGATCCACGCATGGCGCCTCGAAGGAGAGTCCCTGCTTCGCAGTAACCGAGTTGGGACCTCCGACCTCGGGGTGGATGCAATGGTCGATGACGCACACAGGGAGGCTGCCGTCGGACTCAAGTCCTTGCTCGATCGGGTGCCAACCGTTGACGTGCCAATGGTCGAACATCTCGAGAAGGGCGACGCCTCCGACGTGATCTCGTCGGTCGTGGCGCGCTCCGGTCCGGGAGTCGTCGTGATGGGGACCTTGGCGAGGGCCGGGCTCAAGGGAGTCATCATGGGCAATACCGCGGAGCGAGTCTTGGCAGGCGTCGATGCGTCGATCTTGGCGGTCAAACCACCAGGCTTCGTATCTCCCGTGATTGGTTGACAGGGCGACGCCACTGGTTGGCGGGGGCAGCAAACGGCGAGGACTGGCCCGGCGTACCACGCGCATGACCCGGGGCTCTCGCCCCGGGTCATGCCCCTCGTAGCAAGTGCACGAGCTGCTCTGCGGTCAGCCATGCCTTCCGTGACGCCCCCAGCCGGCCTTGGAACCGGGAGCCCCCCAGCTCCCGGATCCCTGGCCCGCAACGTCCCCCTGCTTGCCCGAACCGAAGTTGCTTTCTGACCCGCCGTATCTGCGGAGCGGTTCTCTAACCGCTTGGAGTTACGCTACAACCACTCTCGGTAGTGAACCAGACACAAAGGGCTCGGTACGAAGGGACTAGTCACCGGCGGGCGTATCCGAAGCGACGCAAGATGCGCCCGCGGTCCGCGGCGTGATGCGCCGGAGTCGCTTCCGCTCCCGGGTAGCATTGTCTCTTCCGCAGAGCGCAAGAGACATCCGCACGGGGCAAGAGATGAACGAAGGACGCGATGAAGCCAACGTACGACCCGACCGATATCGAGGCGCGCTGGTACTCCGTCTGGGAGGAAGCCGGGGCCTTTCGGCCTGAGGTCAATCCCGATGGGGAGCCGTTCTCCATCGTCATTCCGCCACCGAACGTCACCGGCGTGCTCCACATGGGCCACGCTCTCGACCTTTCGATCCAAGACGTGCTCATCCGCCGCAAGCGGATGCAGGGCTATGCCGCGCTCTGGGTGCCGGGGACCGACCACGCCGGCATCGCAACCCAGAACGTCGTCGAGCGCGAACTCGCCGCCGAGGGTCTGACCCGTCACGATCTGGGTCGCGATGCATTTGTCGACCAGGTGTGGGCCTGGAAAGAGCGGTCCGGTGGGCGCATCGCCGAGCAGATCCGCACCCTCGGATTCTCAACTGATTGGACCAGGGAGCGCTTCACCCTCGATGAGGGGCTCTCGCAGGCGGTGCGTCAGGTGTTCGTCACCCTCTACGACGAGGGTCTCATCTACCGGGGCAATCGGATCATCAACTGGTGCCCGCGCTGTCACACCGCCATCTCGGAGATCGAGGTGGAGTATGAGGACGAGCAAGGCGAGTTGGTCCACATCGAGTACCCGTTTGTCGATGGCCCCGGACCCAACGGCGAGAAGGGCATCACCGTCGCCACGACCCGGGCCGAGACGATGCTCGGGGACACCGCGGTGGCGGTGCACCCCGACGATGACCGCTACCGCGACGCCGTCGGCCGCATGGTCAAGCTGCCCCTGGTCGATCGTGAGATCCCGATCGTGGCCGATGAGGGCGTCGAGCTCGAGTTCGGCACCGGGGCCGTCAAGGTCACCCCCGCCCACGACCCGCTCGACTTCGAGATCGGCGAGCGCCACGGTCTCGAAGCGATCCAGGTCATCGACACCGACGCCAAGATCACCGCCGAAGGTGGGCGTTTCTTCGGCATGGATCGCTACGAAGCCCGCGAGGCGATCCGCTACGCCCTCGGCAAAGAGGGCTACCTCATCAAGATCGAGGACCACCACCACTCGGTGGGGCATTGCTCACGTTGCGGCACGGTGGTTGAGCCGATGCTGTCGCTGCAGTGGTTCGTCAATGTCAGGCCCCTGGTCGAGCCGGCCATCGCTGCCGTCGAGGACGGATCAACCCGCTTCATCCCCAAGCGTTGGGAGAAGAACTACCTGCACTGGATGGAGAACCTGCGGGACTGGTGCATCAGCCGCCAGCTCTGGTGGGGCCACCGGATCCCGGCGTGGTATTGCGACGACTGCGGTCACGTCACCGTGGCCGTTGATGACCCGGACGCCTGCCCCGAGTGTGACGGGCCAGTGCGGCCGGACGATGACGTGCTCGACACCTGGTTCTCTTCTGCGCTTTGGCCGTTCTCGACGCTGGGTTGGCCCGGCGAGACCGAGGATCTGGAACGCTTCTACCCGACCAGTGTCCTGGTCACCGGTTTCGACATCATCTACTTCTGGGTTGCCCGGATGATGCAGATGGGCATCCACTTCATGGACGATGTGCCGTTCGACGACATCGTCATCCATGGTCTGGTGCGCTCGATGGACGGGCGCAAGATGTCGAAGTCGTCCGGCAACGCCCTCGACCCGCTCGAGCTGGTCGCCAAGTACGGCGCCGACTCGATCAGGCTGACCCTGATCCAATCGGCCGCTCCTGGCCATGACATTCCACTCAACGAGGACTGGATTGACGCCTCGCGCCGGTTTGGGAACAAGCTGTGGAATGCGCTGCGCTTTGCGGTTGAGCACATTGGCGTGAGGGACGTCCCGGTCACCGGTGGATACCCCACCGACCCCGGCCCGGAGGACGCCTGGGTGCTGTCCCGCCTCCACGAGGTTGTTGCGGAGTACGACCGGCTGATGGATCTCTATCGCTTCTCCGACGCCACCAGCCTGCTGTACAACTTCGCTTGGTCCGAGGTCTTCGACTGGTACCTCGAGATGGCGAAGACGCCGCTCAAGGACGAGGCGCGAGCGGGGGTCACCAAGCAGACCCTCGGCGTGGTGCTGCGTGATCTGCTCAAGTTGTTCCATCCGATCATCCCGTTTGTGACCGAGGAACTGTGGTCCGAATTGGGTGACGGTTCGCTGCTGATCACCGCCGACTGGCCGACTCCGCCGCCGGTCACTGCCCCTGAGGCCATGGGGGAGCTCCAAGAGCTGATCAGCGGGGTGCGCCGTTTCCGGTCGGAGCATCAGCTCGGACCGCGCCAGGAATTGCCGCTCCTGGTCGATACCGCAGGTGCCGCCCCCGGAGCGTGGTGGGAGGAGCAGCTCCAGATGCTCGGCGCCGTCGCGCCTCACGTTGGTGAGGTGCCGCAAGATGTCACCGGCCACACCCGCCTGACCGCAGGTGGCATGCAGGCGTTCATTCCGCTTGCCGGGGTGGTTGACGTGGAAGCCGAGCGACCCAGGCTCGAGAAGGCGATCGGCGAAATCGAGGCACAACTCGCCAAGACGCAAGGCAAGCTGGGGAACGCCAACTTCCGCGACCGTGCCCCGGCCGAGGTCGTCGCAAAGGAAGAGGCCAAGGCCGCCGAATTCGAGGCCAAGCTGAACAAGCTCCGCACCGCTCTCGCCGAGCTTGGCTGAGCCGATGGCGGTGACACCTCCACTCATCTCCGACTACAACGCTGCCGTTGGCTTCCTCGATGCCCGAATCGGTCAGGGAGTCAAACCCGGGCTGGAGCGCATCGTTGGAGCCCTGGACCTGATGACCGACCCTCAGGACAGCTTCCCGATCATCCACGTCGCAGGCACCAACGGCAAGACCACCGTGGTGCGCATGGTGTGCGATCTGCTGCAGAACCATGGGCTGCGGGTAGGGACGTTTGTGTCCCCGCACCTGCACGCCGTTGAGGAACGCTATTCAATCGACGGCCGCACCTTTGGTCCCGACGAGTTTGTTGGAGCGGTGGCAGACGTTGCTCCATTCGTTGAGATCTATGAAGCGCGGACCGGCGAAACCGTCACCTACTTCGAGATGACCGCGGCCATCGCCTTTCAGGCATTTGCGGCCTCAGGCGTCGATGTTGCCGTGGTCGAGGTTGGCCTTGGCGGCCGCTGGGATGCCACCAATGTCGTGACTGCCGACGTATCCGTCATCACCGGCATCGCGATGGACCACATGTCCTACCTCGGTGATTCGATCGGGCAGATCGCGGGCGAGAAAGCGGCGATCCTCAAACAAGACGGCACTCTGGTATCTGGGCCGCTGCCCCCGGCCGCGGAAGGCGCCATCACCGCGCAGGTGGCAACCACCCATTCGAAGTGGCTGCGTTTTGGTGACGCCTTCAGTGTCGACGACGACCTGCTTGCCGTCGGTGGGTGGACGTTCACGGTGCACGGCCTGTATCGCGACTACGACGAGATCTTCCTGTCCCTCCATGGCAGGCACCAGGTCGATCATTTCGCCACCGCGGTGGCGGTCTCCGAGCAGTTCTTCGGCCGCGAACTCGACCCTGAGGCGGTGCGGGCTGCGGCGGCGACGATGACCTCGCCCGGCCGAATCGAAGTCCTGCACCGCAATCCGCTGGTGGTGGCCGATGGTTCGCACAACGAGCAAGGCATTGATGGCCTGGCCGGCACGCTCCTCGACGAGTTCCCGCCCCAGGACTGGATGCTCGTGTTCGGGGTGAAGGGTGATCGGAACGTGGTTGAGCTCCTGTCGCCGCTCCGGGGTGTGGTTGGCGAGGTGATCGCCACCGAGGCAACCGACCCGTCATCCATTCCCGCCGCCGACGTCGCCGCAGCCGCTCGTGTTGTCTTCGGCGACGAGACACCGGTCGAAGCCGTTACCCCCGTGGCGCAAGCCATCACCGAAGCCCTTGATCGGGTCGACGACACCGGAGCCATCGTCATCGCCGGCTCGCTGTATGTAGTCGGTGAAGCTCGCGCCCGTTTCACCCGGACGGTATAGATGACGGAGGTGCCGACTGGCCGTTGGCGCCCGCATCCGCCTACCATCTCGGACTTCGCACCCCACTTCTGAGGATTCTGGCTATGGCGGTTGAAAACACGTTCCTGATGGTGAAGCCCGACGGCGTTGCGCGCGGCTTGATCGGGGAGGTTGTCTCCCGGTTCGAACGCAAGGGGCTCAAGCTCGAGCGAGCTCGGGTCTTGACGATCGATGAAGCGCTGGCAAGCCGGCACTACGCCGAGCATGTCGACAAGCCGTTCTTCGGTGAACTGGTCGCCTTCATCACGAGTGGGCCGGTGTTCGCAATGGAGTGGTCGGGGGAGTCGGCCGTTTCCGTGGCGCGAACCGTCATGGGCCCGACCAATCCTGCCGAGGCGCCCCCGGGCAGCATCCGCGGCGACTTCGGCCTCATCATCACTGAGAACATCGTCCACGGCTCGGACTCGCAGGCGAGTGCGGAGCGCGAACTCGACATTTTCTTCGGCTAGACGTCTCTGGGAGCGGCCCGGGAATGACAAATCACAGCTTGGCTACAATGACTGCACGCATCAGGATGGGTATTACCGCATGCTGAACAGCATCTTCTCCGTCGCCGGCCGAGACATGGCCATCGACCTAGGAACCGCAAACACATTGGTCTTCGTCCGCGGCATGGGCATCGTGCTCAACGAGCCGTCCGTGGTCGCCATCAACACCCGCGACAATCGGCCGCTCGAAGTCGGCATGGAAGCCAAGCGGATGATCGGCAGGACTCCTTCGTACATCCAGGCGATTCGGCCGCTGCGCAACGGCGTCATCGCCGACTTTGACATCACCGAGAAGATGCTGCGTTACTTCATCGACAAGGTGCACAACCGGCGCTTCGCGGCTCGGCCCCGCATCGTGATCTGCGTGCCATCCGGCATCACCGCTGTCGAGCGCCGCGCTGTCGAGGAAGCCGCCTATCACGCCGGCGCCCGCCGCGCCTACACCATCGAGGAGCCGATGGCCGCCGCCATCGGCGTGGGCCTGCCGGTTCACGAGCCATCGGGATCCATGGTCATCGACATGGGCGGTGGCACAACCGAGGTCGCCGTCATCTCTCTCGGCGGCATCGTCGTTTCAAAGAGCATTCGCATCGGCGGTGACGAACTCGACGAATCCGTCATCACCTGGGTGAAGAAGGAGTACAACCTCATGCTCGGCGAGCGAACCGCCGAGCAAGTCAAGATGGCGATCGGCTCCGCCTGGCCGTACGCCGAGGAGCCCGCCGCCGAGGTCCGCGGCCGCGACCTGATCACCGGTCTCCCCAAGACGGTTGTGCTCTCGAGCCCTGAGATCCGCGAAGCCATCGAGGAGCCCGTCCAGCAGATTGTCGATGCCGTCAAGTTCACGCTCGACAAGACACCGCCGGAACTCGCTGCCGACATCATGGAGCGCGGCATCGTGCTCACCGGCGGTGGCGCGCTCCTGCGCGGGCTCGATGTGCGGCTCGCCAACGAGACCGGCATGCCGATCGTCACCGCGGACCGCCCGCTGCAGTCCGTCGTGCTCGGGTCGGGCGCCTGTCTGGAGGAGTTCGACGTGCTGCACGTTGTGTTGTCCTCCAGCGGCCGGACCTGAGCCGAGGCCGCGGGCTTCCCCGGCCGATGCAATCCTTCCGCCGCTTCGACCGCTCCACCACCCTGTTTGTCGGGTTGCTGGTGGTGTCGTTCCTGCTGGCGACGTTCGACGTTCGCTCCCAAGGCGAAGGTGTCGGCAACGTCATGCGGGATGGCGCTCAGTCATTGTTCTCGCCGCTCCAGGACTTCGCCGTCGCGGTCACCCGGCCTCTCGTCGGTTTTGTCGACGGCGTCTCGAACATCGCCGGTCTGCGAGACGAGAACGAGCGGCTGCAAGAGCGCGTCATCGAGTTGGAGGCTCTCGTCGGCAATGCCGAGCAACTCGAGCGACGAGTCGAAGAGTTGGAGCGGTCGCTCCAACTCGACCCGCCCGACGACCTTGCCGCGGTGTCGGCCCGCATCACTGCGCTCGGCAACAGCGCCTTCGACCAGGTGCGCTTCATCGACAAGGGCAGCGAAGCCGGCATCGTCAAAGGCCAGGCCGTCATCGATGAGAACGGACTCGTCGGGCGGATCGATTTTGTATCCAACGGTTCGGCCCGGGTGCGGTTGATCACCGATCCCCAGTCTGGGGTCGGAGTCCGTGATGTCGCCACCAACGAGACCGGGTGGATCGAGGGGCAAGGTCTCGACTTCCCGCAGCTGAAGATGTTCAACGCCCTCGAGGAGGTGACTGCGGGTGATCGTCTCTTTACCGCCGGGGGGCGCTACCCGCCGGGGATCCTGGTCGGCACAGTGCGCAGCACGGCCGAGTCAGAGGCCGGCTTTGCCCTCATCACCGACGTGGTCCCGGCGATCGAGCTGAGCCGACTCGATTACGTGAAGGTCATCGTTGGGTGGTCGCCACTCGATGCGGACGTTGACGATACGGGGACGGTGACCACCACCACGCAACCGCCGTCCGACCCTGCTGGGGTGGAAGGGCAATGACCGGCCGCCAAATCGCCATCACCCTTGCGCTGGTCGTCGTCGCCGTCATCATGCAGACGACGGTCTTTGGGGATGGGCGCATCCAACCGTTTGGGTCCGCTCCCAACATCGTGACCCTGGTGGTCATTGCCACGGTGCGCTACCTCGATCCCGAACCGGGCATCCTCATTGGATTCACGGCCGGCTTGTTGCTCGATTTGCTCGGCGGCTCGCCCCTCGGTCTGTGGGCGATGTCGCTGACCGTCATCGCCTTCATCACGCTGCGGGTGCGGCGGCGGGCGGACGAAGGCTGGCCGATCGTTGCGATCGGGATCTTCAGTTTGACCCTTCTGGGTCAAGTGTTATTCGCGGTCGGGGGTACGCTATTTGGGCAACGCACGCTGAACAACCCTTCGGTGGTGCAAACGATGATGCTTCCCTCGGTGTACAACACTCTGCTGGCGGCGCTCGTGCTGCCCGGCGTGACCAAGCTGATGGGAGTCGGGCCCGTCGTCAGGAACTGGGCAAAGTGACCAACATCGCAGACAGCAAGAACACGCCGTGAGTGCCGGCTGGCGGCTCGGCGTCCTCGGCCTGATCTTCATCGGGCTGTTCAGCGTGCTCACGTTGCGTTTGTGGCAGATCCAGGTCACCGAGGCTGCAACCTACGAGGAACAGGCGATCAGCAACCGGATCGACGTGGCGAGCACCCCTGCCCCGCGTGGCGAGATCCGCGATGTCAAGGGCCGACTCCTAGCCGGCACCCGTCCCGCACTGGCGATCGTGGTCGACGGACAGCTCATTCCCAAGAACGAACAGGATGAGCTGGTCAGCAGCCTGGCTGCGTTCACTTCCCTCGCGCCCGGAGAAGTGGCTGCCATCATCGACGATGCTCGGGCCCGCGGTGACCGGATCACGCTGGTCCCGGAACTCACCGACGAGCAGGCCGTCTTCCTCATCGAACACTCCGAGGAGTTCCCCGGCGTTGCGGTCGAGCCGCAACCGGTGAGGATCTACCCCGAAGGCGAACTGGCCTCACACGTCATCGGCTACATCGGTCGTCCCAACGACGAGGATCTCGAGCGGCCTGGGGTCAAGCACACCGACCTGATCGGCAAGATCGGCGTGGAACGTGAATACGACGATCTGCTGCGGGGCACGCCGGGGCTCAAGAAGTACCAGGTCGATGCCAAGCGCAATGTGATCGAGGAACTCGCCGAGCAGTCCCCAGAACCGGGAGGTAGTCTCCTGCTCACCATCGACCTCGACATCCAACGGGTACTCGAAGAGTCGCTGGCCGAGGGCCTGGCCCTTTCCCGCGAGCAGTATGACCCCGATTGTGTGCCGGGTGAAGACGACCCTCAGTGTCCCGTGCGCGCCGTCGGCGTGGTGCTCGACGCCAAGGACGGCAGCGTGCTGGCCATGGCCTCCGTTCCGACCTACGACCCGAACATCTTCGTCGGGGGGCTCTCCGAGGCCGAGTTCGCCGCGTTTCCCGAAGGGGCTTTCACCAACTCCGCGGTCCAGGGCCAATACGCCCCCGCCTCCACCTTCAAGGCCGTCACCTACGTGACCTCGCTCGAGGAGAATGTCTATCCGCGCGAGGCACGATCCGAGGAAACCCGCATCATGTGCGCCGGACAGCTCGACGCTCCATTCACCGACCGCAGCCAGCTTGTGTGGCGGAACTGGACCCGAGCAGACGACGGTGAACAGAACATCCATGAGGCATTCATGCGGTCCTGCAACGTCTACTTCTGGGACGTGGCCCTCAACATCTGGGACACCTACAAGGACACCCCACGCGAGAACATGCTCCAGGATTGGGCTCGAGACCTTGGCTTTGCGGCCGAGTCCGGCATCGACCTCCCCTTCGAGCGCGAGGGCATCATCCCCGACCGGGCGCTCTACGAAGACTGGGCGGAGAACTCACCGTTGCGGCTCGACCCGGCACGCCTCGAACTGGCGTCTCCGTGGCTCGGCGGTGACCTCCTGCTCGCCTCGGTCGGCCAGGGTTCGGTGGTGGTGACGCCGCTGCAGCTCGCCAACGCCTACGCCGCCATGCTCAACGGCGGGTCGTTGTGGCAGCCACGGGTGGTCAACGAGATCGTCGATTCCGACGGTGAGGTCATCTTCGAGAATCCGCAGAAGCTGATCCGGGAGCTCGACATCGATCGCACCACGGTACTGGGGCTGCGCGCCGACATGCAGCAGGTAGTCAACAATCCCAAAGGTACCGCAGCTGCCGCCTTCGCCGACTTTGGGTTCCGAAAGGAGCAGGTCGGCGGCAAGACCGGCACCGCCGAGATCATCAAGGGAGAAGAAGGCGTTTCAACGGCCCTTTTCGCCGGAGTGGCTCCGATCAGCAACCCCAAGTACATCGTGGTCGTCGTCGTGGAGCGGGGCGGGTCAGGAGGCAAGGTGGCCGCTCCGACCGCCAAACCGATCCTCCAGTTCCTGATGAATGGCCCCGAAGGCATTACCCCGATCATCCTCGGTGAGGACGCCGACTGATGTCACTCGCAGCCCGTCGCACCGAACCAATCTCGATCCTTCAGCGAGAACGCACACTGCGGCCGGACTTCTTCATGGTCATTCCGTACTTGGCGCTCACCGCGTTCGGCGTGCTCATGGTCTACAGCGCATCGGCGCCCGGGCTCCAAGCCCGTGGCCTCGACCCGACTGCGGTCATGCGCCGCCACCTGATCTTTGCCGCTGTCGGCGTTGCCGTGTTCATCTTCACGTCCATGATCGACATGCGATTGGTGCGGTCCGTCACGCCGGCGGTCTACGTCGGGAGCCTGGTGACGCTGCTGTTGGTACTCACCCCCATCGGCACCTACGCCAATGGGGCCCGGCGGTGGGTCGACTTCGGTTTCTACGCATTCCAGCCGTCCGAGTTTGCCAAGATCGCAGTCGTCTTGGCCCTCGCCCTGTTACTCAGCCGCGGTGGCGACCGTTTGCGGTGGGACTACGTCGGCCGTGCCCTCCTCATCGTGGCGTTGCCGGCGCTCCTGATCTTCGTGCAACCCGACCTCGGCACCATGCTTGTATTCGGGTTCATTGCCCTCTCGATGTTGTTTGTGGCAGGGACGACCTGGCGCCAGTTGGCGTTCCTGCTCATTGCGGGGGTGGTGGGCGCCGTCGGCATCTTCCAGGCCGGCGCCCTCAAGGAGTTCCAACTGCGCCGCTTGACGGCGTTTCTTGATCCGACCGAAGATCTGGCCGCAACTGCTCTCTACAACCAGACCCAGAGCGAGATTGCCATCGGGTCCGGCGGTTTCTTTGGCAAGGGGCTGTTCGGCGGGAGCCAGACCAATCTCAACTTTGTTCCCGAGCAGTCAACCGACTTCATCTTCACCGCCATTGGAGAGCAGCTTGGGTTCATCGGTGCTGTGATCGTGCTTGGCCTGTTCGCCATGATCATCTGGCGTGTGCTGGTCGCCGCCGGCAACGGCCGGGACAAGTTCTCTCAGTTGGTCGCTACCGGCGTCGCCGCTCTGCTCGTGTTCCACATCTTCGTCAACGTCGCCATGACGATGACCCTGATGCCGGTCACCGGCCTGCCCCTGCCGTACCTGAGCGCCGGCGGCTCCGCCTTCATCGCGATGAGTCTCGCCCTCGGCCTCGCCCACTCAGTCTGGATGCGCCGCAGCCCCGTCCCGGACTAGAGAGGCTTTTGGCGGACAGGAGCGACAGATGTGTCGCTGAGATCCGCCAAAACCACGATTGCTACGCCGTTTCCATTTCCAGCGTGGGTTGGACGGCTTCTTCGGGGTTGTAGCAGCGGCGGCAGCGGGCTTCGTAGGCGTCGGTGGCGCCGAGGACAACAAGTTCGTCGCTGTGGACGACTCGCTGGGTGAACAGGCCGGGGCCGCCGCAGCGGTGGCATACGGCCAGGCTCTTGGTCACGTATTCGGCTCGCAGGATGAGCGAGGGGATCGGCTCGAAAGGACGGCCGAGGTAGTCGTTGTCGAGACCGGCGACGATGACCTGCTTGCCGGCGCCGGCCAGCATCATCGCCACCTCGACCAGATCATCGTCGAAGAACTGGCCCTCGTCGATGCCGACCACGATGGTGCGATCCTCGACGGTGCGCAGCAGTTCCTGTGCGTTCGGAACCGGTATGGCCGCGGTCGAGAGCTTCGAGTGTGAGACGACCTCACCGACCGAGTACCGAACGTCAAGCTCCGGTTTGAACGTCTGGGTGGGCACCCTGGCGAGGTGGTAGCGAGTGACCCGTCGGATGAGTTCTTC
Source organism: uncultured Acidimicrobiia bacterium (assembly GCA_963821095.1). Lineage (GTDB taxonomy): Bacteria > Actinomycetota > Acidimicrobiia > Spongiisociales > UBA5794 > CAVPHV01. The sequence continues at coordinate 283,947 of CAWGCJ010000022.1, forward strand.
GCTCTTGCCGGAGAACATCGGGCCACAGATGACTTCGATCCATCCCTGATCAGCGCGTCGGTGCAGCATGGCGCGGGACCATAGCATTACACACGTGTAGTTTCCGCATCGCGAAAACCGACAAAGGGGTGGCGTGGGCTCGAGGTCGACCTCCCGGCAGAGCGCGAAAAATAAGCTTCATGAGGTTTTGCTGGGCTCCGAAGAAACTGATGCTACGCTCTGTAGCTATCCGGGCCGCATCGCGGCGACCGGTTTCGCCATCGGGCCGAGGCACGCATGACGGACGCGTTCGTTCTAGTCGCATCTTCGTTGGCTCCGTTCGTTCGGAGTCGTGCCCCCCGTGGTCAGAAACCTCCGGGAGCCATACTTCTGCTCCCGAACATGGTTCGCCCTGCTTCCGACCCGGCAGGATCTGTCGATCGCCCTTTGGGGCGACCAAAGGAGAATTTGCATGGGATTGTTCCGAAAGAAGTCCACCGCCCAAGACGGCGGGGCTTCGGGGGGACGCAAACGCGGGAGCAAACACGAGGTGACGGTCCGGCGTTACGCCGCACCTGAGACCGAACCGCAGACGGCGCCCGCCAAAAAGAAGAAGAAGAAAGCGAAGAGTTCGGCCAAAGCGGGACCAAAGGGAACTCAGCAGCGCCGCCAAACCGACCGTTCGCGACGCTCTCGCGAGCGGGTGCGTCGGCCCAGCCGACCCCACCTCGAAATCGTTCCGCCCCCCGACACGGCGCGCAAGCAGATGCTGGTGCGTTCCAACCCCCACCAGACCCAGATTGTGGTCCTGGAGGGACCGGTCCTCGTTGAGCACTACGTCGCTCGTTCCGACAAGAGATCGCTGGTCGGCAACGTATACGTCGGCAAGGTTCGCAACGTACTCCCCGGGATGGAAGCCGCTTTTGTCGACTTCGGTGAAGGCAAGAACGGAGTGCTGTACGCCGGCGACGTCAACTACGAAGACACCGACATGGAGGGCAAGCGCCGTCGCATCGAGATGGTGCTCAAGCCCGGCGACTCGGTGCTGGTCCAGGTCGTCAAAGACGCCATGGGCCACAAGGGCGCCAGGCTCACCAACCAGATCAGCATCGCAGGCCGCTACCTCGTGCTCGCAGCCGATCCCGAGGTGCGCGGCATCAGCCGCCGCCTCGCCGAGGAGGAACGCCGCCGACTGCGCGACATCGTCGCTGAGGTACGACCCAAAGGCATGGGCGTCATCGTCCGCACCGCCGCCGAGGGCGCCTCCCAGGAGGACATTGCCGCCGATATCGACCGCCTCAAGGGCATCTGGGACGAGGTCAACTCAAAGCGGGACACTCCCGCACCTGCACTGATCTACCAAGAGCCGCCGTTGGTGCTGCGGGTCATCCGTGAGCACTTCACCCGTGACTTCCGGCGTCTAATGATCGACGACCCGAAGACACATCGCATGGTGCTGGATTATCTGGGCGGCACCGAGGCCGACCTGGTCAACAAGGTCAAGCTCTACGAGGACGAGTTGTCGATCTTCGAGCGATTCCACGTCGAGGATCAGCTCCGCAAGGCTCTCGATCGCAAGGTGTGGTTGCCGTCCGGCGGACACATCGTCATCGATCGCACCGAGGCCCTGACGGTTATCGATGTGAACACCGGTCGTTTTGTGGGTCACTCCAACCTCGAAGAAACGGTGCTCCAGAACAACCTCGAGTCTGCCGAGGAGATCGCCCGCCAGCTTCGGCTGCGCGACATCGGCGGCATCATCGTGATCGACTTCATCGACATGGAGATCCAGAAGAATCAAGATCTGGTGCTGCTGAAGTTCCGCGAGCAACTCGCCAAGGACAAGATGCGGACCCAGGTATTCGATGTCTCCAACCTTGGTCTGGTCGAGATGACCCGCAAGAACGTCTCCGCCGGGCTGCTGGAGTCGTTCTCGGAGGTCTGCCCGCATTGCAGCGGCCGTGGCGTCCTGCTCTACGAGGACGCAGCAACCGCAGGCACGCCGCTGCCCAAGGCGGCGTCTGCCGACGACTAGAGGGCCGACGCAGTTTCCGTCCTGTCGTCGACGGGGTAACATATCTCCGCACGCCGAAGCTTTCGGGCGCGGTGTGCCGCCCATACCGGCCTGCCAGCCGGGCCGGTAACCACTTCGGAGGATTCAGAACATGTACGCGATCATCCGCGCGGGCGGTAAGCAGGCAAAGGTCAGCGAAGGCGACGTCATCGCCATCGAACGGATCAAGGCTGCCGACGCCGAGGTCACTTTCACTCCGTTGCTCGTCGTTCAAGACGACGGCACGGTGATCTCCGAGCGCGCTGCGCTCGACAAGACAAAGGTGGTCGCCGAAGTGCTGGGTGAGAGCCGGGGCGACAAGGTCGAGGTCTTCAAGTACAAGAACAAGACCGGGTATCGGCGACGCCAAGGGCACCGCCAGACTTACACGACCATCCAGGTGACGGCCATCGAGACCGGGGTCAAAAAGGCGTCCAAGAAGACAGCCAAAGAGTCCCCGAAGAAAGCCGATGAGACGGCTGAGACCAAAGAAGGCTGAGACCAAGAAGGCTGAGCCAAAGAAGAAAGAGACGGCTTCGTCCGAGGAGAAGGCGGCCAAAGAGGCGCCAAAGAAGGCACCTAAGGCTCCCAAGGACAAGGCCGCTACCGAACCCAAGGCCGAAGCGCCCGCCGCGGAGACGGCGGCCGGCGACGAGGAGGCATAGCCCATGTCAAAGACCAAATCCGGAGGCTCGACCAAGAACGGTCGCGACTCGGCCGCACAGCGGCTCGGCCCGAAGGCCTTCGACGGCCAAATGGTAACGGCAGGTTCGATTCTCGTCCGCCAGCGCGGCACCCGCATTCATCCCGGCGACAACGTCGGGAAGGGGAGCGATGACACGCTCTTCGCCAAGATCGACGGGACCGTCAAGTACGGTTCCCGACGAGGGCGCCGTCAGGTCAGCATCCTCACCGAGGCGTAGCCGGCCGGGAAACCGACTGCGTCGCGACCCGGAGTAGCCATGTTTGTAGACCGGGTCCGCATTGAAGCCCGCGGCGGAGACGGTGGAGCCGGAGTAGCCAGCTTTCGCCGAATCAAAGGTCGGCCGCGCGGAAAACCTGACGGTGGTTCGGGCGGCAGCGGCGGTTCCGTGATCGCCATCGCCGACGATTCCACTGCCACCCTGCTTCGTTATTCGCGGCGTCCCCACTGGCGGGCCGACGATGGCACCCACGGCGAAGGTGATCTGCGTCACGGTGCCAAGGGTGAAGACCTGATCTTGCCCGTTCCGCTCGGCACAGTGGTTGTCGAAGACTCCGGAACGGTGATCGCCGACCTCGTTGAGGCCGGACAGCAGATCAAACTCGTGGACGGTGGCCGCGGCGGACGTGGCAACGCCGCCTTTGTCTCGCCGCAGCGCAAGGCGCCGACGTTCTCGGAACAGGGCGAATACGGCGAATCCACCTGGGTAACGCTGGAGATGAAGGTTCTCGCCGACGCCGCCCTCGTCGGTTTCCCCAATGCCGGCAAGAGCACGTTGATCTCACGAGTCTCATCGGCCAAACCCAAGATCGCCGACTATCCGTTCACGACCCTCACCCCCCACCTCGGAGTGGTGACGATCGCCGGCCGCGAGTTCGCCTTCGCCGACGTTCCCGGGCTCATCGAAGGCGCCGCAGACGGCAAGGGCCTTGGGCACGAGTTCCTCCGCCACGTCGAGCGGGCGCGGGTGTTGGTCATCTTGCTTGATCCGACGCCGCTTCAGGACATGACCTATGACGCTCAACTCGATGTGCTGCTCAGAGAGCTCGACGCCCACTCGCCCGACCTGGCGAACCGACCGCGAGTGGTGGTGGTCAACAAGATCGACGCCCTCGCCGACACCGACGAGATCACGGCGTGGATGGCTCAGGCAGACCGCGACGTTCACCTGGTTTCGGCCGTGACCGGTGAGGGGATCGACGCGTTGATGCATGCCGTCGCCGATGCGGTGGCCCAACACGAAAGGGAGGCGCCGGATCGGGAAGGGTTTGTGCTGCACCGGCCAGTCGTGGCCGGCTATCGGGTAGCAAGGGCAGGCGACGGTTGGGTTGTGGCCGGCCGCGCCGCGGAGCGTGCCATCAACCTCGCCGACCTCACCGTGCCGGAAGCTGCGGACTTTGTTGCGGCCCGGCTGCGCCGGATCGGCGTCGAGGACGCGCTGCGCGAGGCCGGGGCACTGCCCGGCGACGATGTGCAGATCGGCGATATCACCTTCAGCTTCAATCCCGACGTGGACGACACCGGCCCCCAAGGTGGTCCCGGTGAGGAGACGGCACCGTGAGACGCCCGGCCACTGCGGGGAGTCCCGTTGTCGTCAAGGTCGGCTCGTCGAGCCTGGCGCATCCCGACGGTGGGCTCAACATCGACGCGGTTCGTGGGGTGGTCGATCAGGTGGAGCAGCTCAGTGCCCTGGGCCATGCGCCGGTGCTCGTCACGTCGGGTGCCGTTGCCGCCGGGCTCCCCGCGTTGGGTTTGGCGACCCGGCCAAAGGACCTGCCCGGCCTGCAGGCGGCCGCGGCGGTTGGCCAAGGCAGACTCATGGAACGGTATGCATTCGAGTTCGGCGAACGGGGACGCGTGGTCGGGCAAGTCCTCCTCACTCGCGATGTCCTGGCCCACCGCCCCCAGTACCTCCACGCCCGCGAGGCCCTGGATCGACTCCTGGCACTTGGGGTGGTCCCCATCGTCAATGAAAACGACACCGTGGTTGTCGATGAGCTCAGGCTCGGGGACAACGATCGGTTGGCCGCCATCGTTTCCCACCTCGTTGGGGCCGGGATGCTGGTCATACTGACCGACACCACCGGGCTCTACTCCGACGATCCACGCCTCGCCGACGATGTCGAGTTGCTCAGTGCCGTTCGGCACACCGACAAGATCCTCGATGCGCTGTGGCAGCGCTCGACCACCGGTGCGCTCGGGTCTGGTGGTGTCGCCACCAAGGTCAGCGCGGCGCGCATGGCCGCCTGGTCGGGAATCCCCACCGTGATCGCCGATGCCTCGAACCCAACCGCGGTTGCCGCGGCCGTTAGCGGCGATGAGGTCGGCACCTGGGTCGAGCCCCACGAAGCACGCCTCACGGCCCGCAAGCTCTGGATTGCCTTTGGCCTGCCGGTCCAGGGCAAGCTGGTGGTGGACGCCGGAGCTGCCCGGGCTCTCCTGAGGCGGGGTGGTTCGCTGCTGGCTGCCGGGATCCTCGTGGTCGGGGGCGAATTCGAGGCGGGTGCCGCCGTCGAGGTCGTGGGACCCAACAACAAGTTCATCGGCAAGGGACTGGTCGGCATACCGGCAGAGGATCTTCGTGCTGCGCTCGGTCAGCACAGCACCGTGACCGGCGGCGCCGCCGTCCATCGCGACGACCTGGTGGTCCTGGCTCCCTAGGAGGCTGTTGAATCGCCCGAGCAGGTTTGCTCCGGCGGCGGGCGCCTGGACCGGTCCTCGTCGGCGCCTATCCCGAGATACGCAGGATGGCCCACATGTCGAGGTTCGGTACCTCGACTACGTACCCGGACGGTTTGCGGCGCGGCGGACGATCAGCTCGTCCTGCGTGGTGGGTTCTGGTGCGTGCAGTTCAAAGGCGGGTTGGTCGATGCCCTCGAGCAGGCTGTCGTGTACGAAGAGCCGGACTCGCTCGTGCGGGCGACCATCGTCTGCGGCTCTGGCTGAAGACTCGGTTGAGGAGATGGAGCACCACCTCGGTCTGGCCGCCCGCGACCTTCCGGCGGGGTAGGACGAGCAGGCCATTTTCACCTTCGAGGACTTCGATCAAGGGCGTGATCTGGCTGAGGACCTGCTCCATGCTGCTGTATGTCTCTACTCGACCCGCAGCCATGCCTGCCTCCACCACAGATCGCTGCGGGCCCTCAACCACGAGTTCGCCTGGGACGTAGACCTTCTGATAGGGGCTCAGTTCATCGGCGGTGAGCACCTTGGTGAAGAGGAGCTCGTCACCGGCGACACAAGAGGACGAGAACCCAACCGCCCCGGCCGCCCGGATAGTTGCTGTTGCTGGCGACGAGGCGCCTCCACAGTGCGGAGATACCCAGCGGGAATGGCACTCCGCATCGCCAACGAGGCCGGCCCACCGAGCTTCGTCTTCTGCATCAACCTGAAACGCTTCGGGTACGCGTCAGCAGTAGGGCCATGAGACAGCATTCGGTGTGAGACCCAGGTGTCGGTACCACTCGCCAGGAGACGTGACATTGGACCTTCTCGCCGTGGTAGAAGGAGGACCCCGAGTTCACCGTGCATCGGATCGGGCGACGTGGACCTTCCAGGAACCTTGGACACCGTTCACGACTCCTAGAGGGGGAGTGGTCTCCCTCGCACGCCGTATTCTCTGACCAGGCGTCGGCAGAACGCCGGACCCGGGCCCCGCGACCGTTGAAGCCCGCACCCGATAGCGGAATCCCCATGCGACACGACCGGCGTCAGGTCGCTCAGCCGGGCCTGGGTAGCGGCCGTAGGAGGTGACGGTGACGCGGGGCGGACGGCGGCTACCGGATCACTTCGCACGACTCGTAGATCTCGCCGGGGTGCATTCGTCGTTGTCGGGACCTCCGTAGATCGTGTCAACGCCAGGGCCAGCGGGTTGTCGCTGCCGGCCTCACCGTGGATCAGGTCGTCTCCCGTCCGGCCGCTGATCCAATTGCTCGCTGCGTTACCGATCAGCGTGTCGTCATAGTCGCTGCCGGTGATCCGGCTGATCCCAGTGATGTCATCGGTTCCTGAGCCGGTCGCGACGCCCGAGTTCAGATCCACGACCACCGGCCCCAATGAGTCGTGATAGTCCAAGGTATTCGGCCCCTTGCCGCCTCCCTTGATGGTGTCGCTACCCGCCCCAGGCACGATGGTATCCGAGCCACGGTAGCCGAGGAGGAGATCATCGCCGTCGCCGCCGATGAGAGTGTCGTTGCCGATATCGCCGTAGAGCTCATCGTTGCCGCCCTCTCCGTAGATGTGATCGTCCTCGTAGCGTCCATCGAGGCGATCGTCACCGCCGCGGCCGTAAATGTGATCCGTTTCCCAGCCACCGATCAGAACATCAGCTCCGTTGGTGCCATACAAGTAGTTGGTGGCGTGGATTGCGCCTCGAACGACTTCGATGGACTTGAGCACGTCGGACCCTTCGCCCATTGCAGTCCCGGCGGCCAAGTCGATGTATGCGACGGCATCGGGGGCATTGAGGTAGATGAGGGTATCGGAGCCGCTGCCTCCGCCCATGATGTCGTCGCCGGCGTCTCCTCGAAGCCCATCGTTGCCTTCCCACCCTCGCAACACGTCGTTGCCGGCGCCACCGACCAGGAGGTCGTCTCCGGGGCGGCCGGCGAGCAAGTCGTCACCCAAGTACCCCCACAGCTTGTCAGGGCCGGGACCACCAGAGAGCGTGTCGGACCCTTCGCCTCCGTTAATCTCGTCGTGGCCGTCGTTGCCTCGGATTATGTTTGGCCCCTCGTCGCCCTGGATTGTGTCTTCGAAGCGAGACCCGACGACGTTCTCGATCGTTCGCAGTGTGTCGATGTTATCACACCTCCCGGCCCATCCGCCCCTGAGGTTCACTGTGACGCCGTGTGGGGTCTCACCGAAGCCGACCCAATCGGACCCGTCGTCACCGATGAGCGTGTCGCGGCCTGGGCACCGATCAGGGTGTCGTCGCCCTCCGACCCACAGATCGTGTCGGCGCCCCCTCGCCCGACGAGTCGATCATCGCCGCCGAGTCCGACAATCACGTCGTCGCCCTTGGTGCCCTTGAGCACGTCGTCGCCGGGGGTCCCAACCAGAGTCGCCAGCTTCCCGTCACACAACGGCGGAACCGCATCGGCAGCGGGAGAGGGGATGAGCATCACCACGGACACGATGAGCAGGGCGGCGCAACTCAGAATCACGGACCGGGATCTGGATGCCGCAGGCATTGGCTCTCCTTTAGCAGTGCATTGCCACCACGGGTTGACAACTCTAGGTGGTCGAATGGCGCGAGTGCCGGATCGCCCGACCCCCGCGTCATCCCGAGATGCGCAGGATGGCCCACATGTCGAGGTTCGGTACCTCGACTACGTACCCCGGACGGTTTGCGGCGCGGCGGACGATCAGCTCGTACTGCGTGGTGGGTTCTGGTGCGTGCAGTTCAAAGGCGGGTTGGTCGATGCCCTCGAGCAGGCTGTCGTGTACGAAGAGCCGGACTCGCTCGTGCGGGCGACCATCGTCTGCGGCTTGGCTGAAGACTCGGTTGAGGAGATGAAGCACCACCTCGGTCTGGCCGCCCGCGACCTTCCGGCGGGGTAGGACGAGCAGGCCATTTTCACCTTCGAGGACTTCGATCAAGGGCGTGATCTGGCTGAGGACCTGCTCCATGCTGCTGTATGTCTCTACTCGACCCGCAGCCATGCCTGCCTCCACCACAGATCGCTGCGGGCCCTCAACCACGAGTTCGCCTGGGACGTAGACCTTCTGATAAGGGCTCAGTTCATCGGCGGTGAGCACCTTGGTGAAGAGGAGCTCGTCACCGGCGACGACAAGGCCTGCGGGGACGTGGTGTTCGAGCATCTGCGACAACACTTCGGTGCTGGTGCTCTTGCCGACCCGGGTTGCGGCGCTGTCGACCAGAACCGCCACCTGTTCAACCGGCTCAAAGCCGTCGAAGAGCTCAGGGTTGGACAACACGAAGTTGAAGACGGGGCGGTGAGTAGCGGCGTCTGACGTGTAGTTCCCCTCCGTGGCCCACCCGAAGTGGGCGTAGGACAGTTGGTGCCCGAACGCATACGTCTGTGCGGTCCACCACGCCGGGGCGTGGAAAAGCGAGTGGGTATTGAGATAGTCGTAGTTTGGACTTGGGAGCACCGCCACCATGGGCTTTCCGAGGGCGTCGGCCATCTTTGCGGCATGCGGGGCTTCGCCGTCCGAAGTGGTTGAGGTAGTTGACCTCCGGTCCAAAGAAGTCGTAGAGGTTCCATCCCATCAGGTGCAGCACATCGAGGTTGTACGAGTTGCCTGAGAACAGCGGCTGCGGGTTCGTGGTCTGGGTGTGAGCCTTCAAGCCGTTGATGGTCCACTGGACTCTCTGGTACAGGTATGCGTTGTAGATGTCGATCAAGAGGCAGTTCGGGAACGTTGTTGGTGGGGCAACCCTTGGTTGATCCGGTCGTTCCGCCGTACGAGGCGGAGCCGTGGACCGGGTGGTGGTATTGGTATCGACAGTGGAACACCTTCTGCAGGCTTTCGAGGCGGTCCCACGGCGCGGTTTGCCACAGAGCGGTCAGATCAGCGGCGAGGAAGCGCCGGTAGTTGAAGGTCGAGATGTCGCCGATTCCCCATGCGTCGAAGTCAGACTGGTTGTAGTTGGCGATCAGGTAGTTGCGGAAGCCCAGCATGTTGAGCGGATCGAAGGAGCCGCTGAAGTCGAGCCACTCCAGTCGCGCCGTTGAGAACACCGAGTAGGTGAACCGACGTTGGCGCCTGCGCTGAGTCAACGGTCGATCTCGTCCTTGAGATGTTGATTGAAGTCAGGTCGGTGGGCACAGAACCACATCTTGTCGACACGGCCGGGATCATCGGCGGGACAGAACCAGGGGATCGCGACGTCCTGGTTGGCGACGTCCTTGCAGGTGCTCGTGGCCAACAGATCTCGGGTAGCCGGCTGGATCGAAGGCCGGTGGCACGGTCACGAGGTTCTTGTCGGCAGCGACGATGGCCCCCAACTCAACCACGGTGCTCACTGCTTCTTCGTAGCGATCCTTGTCGGATCCCACCTCTCCGTTTGCCTCGAAGAAGTACTTCTTGGCCCACACAGGATCGACACCCCAGCCAATGATCATGTTGCGATGGAGGAGGTCGACCATGCCGTTCCCGCTCACCACAAGGTTCTCGTTGTCCTCCCACGAACCCTCGAAGAACTCAAACCCAGGACGCAACCTGACAAGGGAACGCCGATATCCATCGGGTTCCACGCTGGGGGGAACCACTACCGGTGGCGGGGGCGCCGGACCGCCAGTGGTGTAGTCATTGCCGTCTGTCCACACGAGGCTGATATCGGCGAGGTAGACGGTCGCGGTGCTTGCGCCCAGCTTGAATGCGAGCTTTCCGACCCAGGAGGTGGCGCCGTGGGGTGGCACGGTCATCGCCAGGCGGTACGTCTTCCAGGTAGAGCCGACGCTCACCGTCCTCGTATAGAGCGTGCCCACGTTCGAGCCGCCGACCTCCTGAAGAGCGACCTCGATGGTGCGAGCCGTTGGGGATCGAGCCGAGAACTCCAGTTGGTAGGCGCCGGTGGGAATCCGAAAGCCCGCGTTGGGCCAACACGACGTTGGGGGGCTCTAGCGCCGGGCTGGCTGCAATCGTGGCATGGAGCACATCGCCCCGATAGCCATCGAGACGGTTCCGTACCGCCGGGGAATCCAGGATCCTGAACGAGGCAACAGCCGGCGGAGGTCCTTTGGCCGCGTAGAGCTTCCAACCCTCCTTGCCTTGAAGGAAGTCGCCATTGCCGACGAGTTGGTCGCCTCGAGGGATACGTCGGGCGGGCACCACGACCTCGCCTCCGTCGAGGATCACCTCGCAGGAGATATTTGTCTCGCCGTTGTCGCACCGGTCACGATCACCACCCCCGCGCAGAGTGTCCGTACCGATGCCTCCGTCCAGGAGGTCATCTCCGAAACCCCCGTACAGCACGTCGCGTCCCGCGTCGCCTGAGATCGAGTCGGTCCCGCCGCTGCCGCGCAGCACATCGTCACCGCCCAGCCCGCTCAGAGCGTTGGCCCCATTGGTGCCAATCACCTCGTCATCGTGTGGGCTGCCATCTACGTCGGCGACCCCTCCGACATTGTCGGTGCCGAAGCCGGTTGCGGTCCCCTTGGGCAGGTTCACCATCACCCGGCGCGGTGCGTCCACGTAGGACACCTTGTCGATGCCGTTCCCGCCTTTGAGGACGTCGTCTCCACCACCGGGGATCAGCACATCACGGCCCGACCAACCTCGCAACAGGTCGGCGCCCCATCCACCTCTTAGCGTGTCGTCACCGGCATGGCCGTCGAGGACGTCATCGCCACCACCCCCATCGAGGTCGTCGCCGCCGGTACCGCCGAGGAGATGATCGCCGCCTCGTCGCCCGAAGATGACGTCATCGCCCTCACCACCGCGCATCACGTTTGGCACGTCGCTGCCAAGCAACCGATCGTCGAAGGGCGAGCCGAGGACACTCTCAATTGACCGGAGTGTGTCGGATCCCCAACCGACAACGGTTCCTGCCGCGAGGTCGACCTCGACTGCGGTGGGCGCCATACCATGGGCGATCCAGTCCGAGCCGCCTCCCCCGAAGATGACGTCGTCACCCTCACCACCGATGAGCGTGTCGTCGCCGTTGAACCCACACAGCGTGTCATTGCCGGCACCACCCACGATCCGGTCGTCGCCACCGAGGCCAACAATCACGTCGTCACCGCCGGTACCGGTCAACTCGTCGTCGCCGCTGGTGCCCACGATCGTCGCCGCCTTCCCATCACACAACGGCGGCGCCGCATCAACACGAGGTCCGGGAACGAGCATCACCACACCCACCGCAAGCGAAGCAGCAGCGATCAGAATCAGGGGCCTGGGTTTCGAGACCACACGCATTCCTCCCACCCTTCCACCGCCATTCCTACCGCCCAGCGATCAGGTGACGTAGGGGCAAATGGCACGATGGCGATAATGGCAACGTGAGGAGAGCCGCCACACGCTATGGGCCATTGGGACGGATTCGGCAGCCGTTCTTTCGGCACCAAATCGAGCCTATGTCGCCCGTGGCCGCCCGTCGTGCGCCTTCCAGGACGACGAACGCCGTTGAGGGGTCCTACTGGGGAAGTTCGCACGACACGTAGGTTTCGCCGTTGACGCACGTGTCCGTACCGCCACCACCATCGAGATCATCGATGCCGGCGCCGCCATCGAGAAAGTCGATCCCGTAATAGCCTTCGAGAGTATCGTTCCCGGCGCCACCGTCGACGAAGTCGTTGTCTACGCCGCCATCGATGGTGTCGTCACCGTCACCGCCGAACAGGCGGTCGTGGTGCCTCTCACCCCACAGCGTGTCGTTTCCGCCGCGTCCATGGACCTCGTCTCTTCCGGCCCCGGCGCGAATCGTGTTCGCTACTTCGTTCCCGATGATCAGGTCCTTACCCTTCCCTCCGTGGGTGTCCTCGATACTCGTGAAGCGGAAACGTTCCGACCACGGCCAGTGCTTCACCCTGGCGATGCCACGCTCGAGATCGATCAACATCGGCTCCCCTTGAGGCTGAGGCCAGAACGTATCGCCGTCTCCTGGGCCGCCCTTGATGATGATCTCGGCACAGGAGAGGTTCTCCAGCAAGGCCGAAACGACGAACCGGTCGTTGCCATCACGATGTGGATGGGGTGGGGTGGTCGGGCGGCGCCCCGCGCGAGTACTAGGGATACGCCTGCCTTCGCTCCCGTCTTGGTGTTGCGGCGCGGCGCTATTCGAATTCGATGGAGGCGACGAGGGCTTCGAGTATGGGTTCGAACTCGTCGGCGAGTTCCGTTGGGTAGGTGGCGTTGACCAGCATTTCGTCGCCGTCGATGTCGATGACCCAGAACACGACGTGTTCGGCAGCGTCACCCGCATCGGAGATGACGTTGCCGAGGTACCAGTCGATGTCGCCGTCTTCTCTTGGATAGCCCGCACCCAGCCAGAAGTTGCCGGTCTGGTACTCGTCGAGGACGTTGGCTCCGATCCGGATTGCCGGGTAGTCCCCGACTGTGACCTGGGTCACGGCAACGTCGGTCAGCCTGGGGTCGGCTTCGACTCTGGCTGCCAGCTCACCTGGTGGGAAGACCACATGGGTTTCGGTGGCGATGTCGTACCAGGCAGTGATTGGCCCCCAGATCGAAACGAACGGGTCTTCGGCGTCTGCGGCGGCGAGTTCCTCGGGGCGGAGCCCGGAGAACCCGCCCTGATCATCTGGGGCGGCGAAATCGGAGATCGACCACTCGTCCTCAATCGTGAAACGAGTCGCTGGGCTGAGTTGGTCGACCCGGTACCGGCCCGGGGGATACGTTCCGATGGTTCCGTCGGCGACCTCTGCGACCTGCGGATCGGCCGATATGGTCGTGGGGACGGTGGTCGTGAGTTCATCAGCGGCGGTGGTGTCGCTTTCGGAGTCGAATACGCCGGCGGCGAAGGCGAGGCCGACGCCGGCCAGGATGATGACGACGGCGGTCGCGGCCGCAATCAGGGGCCCGCGTCGGGTTCGGGGTGGCGGTGTCGGGGTTGGGGCTCGGGTTTCGAGATCGGGTTGTTGACGGGTGACCATGGTCGTCTCCTTACGGGTCAGGTCGGCCGGGGACGTGGCGAGTCCACGTCCGAGGGCGCTCTCCATCCGAGCGGTGAGCGCAGAGGTGTCGAGTGCGGCGGGGTCGGCCACGGGGTCGGCGTCTGCCAGGAGTGCGTAGATCTCGGTGTCGGATTTCACACCTGGCCTCCTTCCTCGATCCTTGGCAGGGGCGCCTTCTCGATGGGTCGATGGTGGGCGAGCTTGCGGTACTGCTTGGCGAGACGCCGTCGGGCGCGGTGAAGGCGCTGATCCACTGCGGTGACCGAGCATCCGAGCAGACCGGCGATCTCACCGTGCGGGCACTCATCCCAGGCTGCGAGTATCAGAATCTCCTGATCCGGCGCTCTGAGGCTTCGCAACGCCTGGAGCGCAAGCGCGTATTCCTCACCGCGAACCACAACTCGTTCGGGACTCTCCGCTGCAGAGTTCACCAGCGCTCTCGCCCGTAGCCTGAGTCGATGCCGCCTCATCTGTCCTCGCTTGTGACGTGACACTCTCCGGCGTGCAACGGCGAACAGCCAAGCCAACGCCGCCTCTCCATCAGGTATCTCGTCCATGCAGCGCCAGGCGGTCAGGAACACCTCGGCGGCAGCGTCGACGGCATCATCAGGATCGACTCGTCGCAGACAGTACGCATAGACGGCCCGGTGGTGCAGCACATACAGCCGCCGAAACGCCCCCGAGGACCGCTCCATCGCTCCTCCCACGGTGTGGGATCACCGACGTTCTCCTACCTTCAATACCTCCGGCAAACGCCGAACCTGACAGGAGAATCCTCCCCACCGTACGAAAACGCAGTCGCGCGGACCAGAGGCAACCGCCCATACCCCCGTCAAGAAACAAGGCGCCCATGCCGGCACCCACGGTGACCTCTGCCCCGATCGCAAATCCCAAACACGAACTGACATTCCGTCGAGTGTCCGGGATCGGCGCATATGCGCGCTGGTTGGGCGTTCGGTGGTCGCCCCGTCTCGGGAAGTGGCGTGTCGATTGGTGCCTGAGATACGCTGGTCGCGGAGGTAGGTATGAGATGTGTAGCGGCTTTGCTGCTGGTCGCAGCCGCCGTCCTCGCCTCATGTAGCACCGACCCTTCGTCCACAGCGAGCTCGAGCACGGCCGGGCCGGCACGAACGACTACCGGCACAGATACGCAGGTTGAGTTCGCGGAGGGTCTCGTGTCACGTCTGGTTGTTCCCGATCGGGAAGCCGGGGAGATCGTGCCGCTCATCGTCCTGGTACCCGGTGGCGGGTGGGCCACCGCCGATCCAACGGGTCTCCTTCCCCTGGCTGAAGATCTGGGTGCTCTCGGTGCGGCAGTGTCTCTGACCACCTACCGAGCCGGTGACGCGGGTGTCTACTTCCCAGACCAGCCCGGTGATGTTGCGTGCGCAGTCAGCGCATCAGCCACGGCAGTACGCGACGCAGGGTTCGACGTTGGACAGGTAGCCGTGGTGGGTCACTCGTCTGGTGCGCACCTCGCAAGCCTGGTTGCCCTTCTTCCGGACACGTACTCAGCCAACTGTCGTCACCCCACGGTGGCTCCAGACCGTTTCGTGGGACTCGCAGGTCCGTACGACGTCGTCCGGGCCTCGCGATTCGCAGATAGCCTGTTCGGACCTGACAACACCGACCCAGCCGTATGGGCAGCGGGCAACCCCATGGTCCATGCCCACGAACGTCCCGAGCTCCAGGTCCTGTTGATCCATGGACAGGCAGACGCAACAGTGCCGATGGTCTTCACAGAGACTTTCGCAACCGCACTCGAGGACGGTGGCCATTCCCTCACGGTTCTTCGTCCAGAAGGGGTCGATCACCATTCCATCTACTCACCCGAGATTGGAGCCCCGCTCATCGCCGAATGGCTCAACCTCTGAGCTGTCCTCACGGCGACCCGCACAAGCTCGATCACCACCGTGTTGTCTGCCATCGTCTCCTCGAACCGCCCCAGCTCGCCAAGCGCGAAGCCTCGGCTTCCGTAGGTTCTCGCCAGCAGATCGGTGTCGTTTGAGTCGGATTCGATCAACTCGGTGTAGGCCACCACAGCGTCCTCCCACCGTCCCTCCTCGGATATCTTGACGCCTTCGTTGTGGCCCACCGTTGCCCGAACCATGCCGAACGGCCCGATGAGCGCGGCCTTGATCGGGATCGCCGATCTCCGTCTCTGATCGGGCGACAGCAGCTTGGGCGCTCCGTGTGAATGAGGGTCAACCCGTCTGTGGGAAGCACACCTAGGAGGGCTTGCGCGCCAGCACTTCGCCGTGGATGAAGGCGAACCATCCCGCCGGCTGCTCCGCCCAGGCACGGAAGGCGGCACCGAAGGCGACGAGGTCGTTGCGAGTAGCCACGTCGAGTTCCTCAACGCGCAAGGTGTACGGCGTGAACTCGCCGGCATCGTCGGGCTCCGGGTCGCTGCGTCCCGCCCACAGTTCGGCCCACCAGCGGCGATCGTCGGGCGAGGCAAACACCCAACTCGAGGCGCCGGCATGGATGTGCTCGAACCCGGCAGCGAGCACCCATTGCGCCAGATGGCGACCGGCGTCGGGCTCGCCGCCGTTGGCGCGGGCTACGGTGCGATACACCTCCAGCCAGCGGTCGATGGTTGGGTCGTTGGGATGATGCGTCATGGTTCCGTAGTCGGCGTCGCGCACCGCTACGTAACCGCCGGGTCGCAGCACCCGGGCCGCCTCGCGCAGGGCCGCCACCGGATCGGCGAGGTGCTGGAGTAGTTGATGGGCGTAGACCACGTCGAAACTCCCCGCCGGAAACGGCAGGGCGTAGACGTCGGCGAGTTCAAAGCGAAGGTTGTCGAGGCCTTGTTCCACTCCATGTGCGGCGGCATGGTCGATGGCCGCTTGGGCGCGGTCGATCCCGACCACGAGTGAAGGAGCCACGTAGCGAGCGAGGCCGACGGTGATCGATCCGGGACCACATCCGAGGTCGAGGACCTCCATTCCCGGCTCGAGGTGGGGGATGAGGAACGCCGCCGCCTCCTCGGCGGTGCGCCGTCCGTGCGCCGCCAGCACATTGGGGCGGTGACTGTGGGTGTAGATCTCGTGGTCGGGGCGGCTCATCGTCCGATTGTACGTCGCCGCCCAAGCTGCTCCCGCTCCGGGTACGCTTGCCGCCCATGAGCGAACGTTTGACCCACCTCGAAGCAGGCATGCCCATCATCTACGGCGGAAACAAGGTCGTGCAGGTCCCCGCAGAGCTCGCAGCCGCCTTCCAGGGTGGCGACCGTCTCGTGGTGGTGCAGGACACCGGTGCCCTACTGCACATCCCCGCTGATGACTGGGACACCGCCGCCGGCGCGGTTGGTGCGGCCTGGACCGCCTTTGGTCAAATGGGAACCGTCACCGACGGGCAGATCACTGCGTTCTATGAGGCATTCGCCGACCGTCTCGCCGACGATGGCGCCTTCGCTCCAATCGCTAGGGCCAACGACTCCGACGTCGAACAGGCGCGACAACTCGGCCGCTCCAGCACTCGGCTGATCCTCTCCGATGTGATGCGGGGCGACATGATTGAAGGCCTCAGAACGTGGGCTCGGGCGGGCGCGGGCCGCGGCAGCGTCACCGAGACCGTCGCTCACGACGGGTGGCGGGTGGATCAAATCAAGGCGGGCCTTGGGGTGGTGGGGTTCGTCTTCGAGGGCAGGCCCAATGTGTTCGCCGACGCCACAGGCGTCCTGCGCGGCGGCAACACCGTGGTGTTTCGGATCGGCTCGGACGCTCTGGGCACGGCCCGCGCCATTGTGGAGCACGCGCTCGATCCGGCACTCGAAGCAGCCGGCCTGCCTCCCGGGGCCGCGTCGCTGGTCGCTGCGCCCTCGCGGGCGGCCGGTTGGGCGATGTTCTCCGACCCTCGGCTCGGGCTGGCCGTTGCCCGCGGCTCCGGCGGTGCGGTGGCACAACTCGGCGCCGTCGCTCGCCAGGCGGGCATCCCGCTCAGCTTGCACGGCACCGGCGGCGCTTGGATCGTTGCCGGCGACTCGGCCGACGCTGAGGTGTTCGGGCTGGCCGTCTATCACTCGCTTGATCGCAAGGTCTGCAACACGCTCAACACCTGCTGCATCGTGGCCTCCCGGGTCGACGATCTCGTTCCGGTCTTCCTCGATGCGCTCAACAAGGCAGCGGAGCGGCGCGGTGCCAACGCCAAGCTCCATGTCGCTGCCGGTGACGAGGGCCTGATCCCGGCGGCATGGTTCGAGCCGGTTGGGATCAGCCGAGCCGGAGGTGTCGTCGCGGAGCCTCGTACTGAAACGATCGCGCCGGATCGGCTGGGCCACGAATGGGAGTGGGAAGACAGCCCTGAGGTCACGCTCAAGATCGTCGATTCGGTTGGCCAGGCGGTCGATCTATTCAACGCCCAGAGCCCCAAGTTTGCCGCCAGTCTGATCGCGGCGGACGCCGCCGAACATCAGCGCTTCTTCGACACCATTGATGCTCCCTTCGTCGGCAACGGCTTCACCCGCTGGGTCGATGGTCAATACGCTCTCGACAAGCCGGAGTTGGGGCTTTCCAACTGGCAGTTCGGCCGCCTCTTCGGCCGTGGCGGTGTGCTCTCGGGCGATTCGGCGTTCACCATTCGCAGCCGGGTCACCCAGGACGACCCTGACATCGGGCGCTAGCGGAGTCGAGATACGAACTGCTCGGGTTGCCCACCCTCGAAACCAAATCGGCTGGCGCCGCGGGTTCCCGAAGGGTGGCCATCTCGGCAATACTGGCGGCCATGGCCGACTGGACCAACGCACCCGAAGTGGCAGCCGCGCTCAGCAGTGCTGGGTATCTGGCCGATCCCGGCATCGCCCAAGTGGTGTTCCTCGCCGACCGGCTCGACAAGCCCATCCTTGCTGAGGGGCCCGCCGGCGTCGGCAAGACGGCGCTTGCCCTGGCCATGGCAGAGGCAACCGGCCGGCGTCTGGTCAGGCTGCAGTGTTACGAGGGGCTCGATGAGGCGAAAGCGTTGTACGAGTGGGACTACCACAAGCAACTGCTGCGCATCCAGAGCGACGAGGGCAAGACATGGGACGAACTCGAAGGCAACATCTTCACCGAGGACTTCCTGCTGTCGCGGCCTCTGCTCGACGCGATCACGTCGGAACAGCCGGTCGTGCTGCTCATCGACGAGGTCGACCGGGTCGAGGTCGAGACCGAGGCGCTGCTGCTCGAAGTTCTTGATGCCTTCCAGGTGACGGTTCCCGAGCTCGGGACGATCACGGCTCGGACCCGTCCCTTGGTTGTTCTGACATCCAACAACACCCGGGAGCTCTCCGAGGCCTTGAAACGACGGTGCCTGTTCCTCCACATCGGCTACCCGACCGTCGAGCGAGAACGCCAGATTCTGCTGACCAGAGTGCCGGATCTCTCCGAAGAGCTGGCGACCCGCATCGCCAAAGTGGTGCGCAGCATCCGCCAGGTCCCGGTGCGCAAGGCGCCATCGGTGAGCGAGAGCATCGACTGGGCGCGGACGCTGCTGGCCCTCGAGGTCGAGGATGTCGACGCCGGGATCACGGCTGGGACCATGAACGTCTTGCTCAAGTACCAGGCGGACATCGAGAAGGTTCTCAAGGAGCTCGACGTCGCAGCCGCGACGGAGGACTAGGTGCTTCACTCGCTCACCGAGTTTGTTGAGGAACTCAGGGCCGTCGGTGTACCGGTTTCGATGGTCGAGACTCTGGATGCCGCTGAGGCGCTGCGCTACATCGACCTATCGAACCCCGAGGCACTGCGAGCGGGGCTGGGGGCCACGATGGTGAAGAACGAGCGCCACTACGTCGCGTTCGAGACGGCGTTCGACGTGTTCTTTGGTCTCAAGGCCGCCCCGCTCGGACCCGCCGACGATGACGATCCAGCCGGGGACCGGCCGGTCGGCAGCGGAGGCGAGGGGGCGGCTGGTGGTGGGGGAGGCGGCGACGACGGCGAGGCCGAGGCGCTGTTCGAGGCCATTCTGCGGGCACTACGCACCGGCGACGACGCGGCTCTGCGTCGGCTGGTCGCCCAAGCCGTCGACCGGCTGTCCGGGCTCGAGCCGGGCCGTCCGGTTGGTGGCCGGTACTACTTCTATCGGGTGATGCGGCGTCTCGACGCCGAACGACTGGCCGGCCGGTTGCAGGAAGCGGCCGACCCCGCCGGGGACCCCCTTGCCGAACGGCTTGCTGCCGAGGACGCCGAGGCTTTGGCCGATCAGTTCCGTACCGAGCTGCGCCGCGAGATCGTCCGTCGCCTGGTCGCCGATCGTGGCACACAGGCCGTCGCCCGAACGTTGCGCACGCCGCTCGTCGAGGACATCGATCTGATGCACGCCACTCGGGAAGAGTTGGCTCGCATCGAGCGGGCGGTGGCACCGCTGGCCCGCAAGCTGGCCACCCGGCTGGCGCAACGGCGCAAGCGAGGACGCAAGGGCAGACTCGACGTACGGCGCACCATCCGCCGCTCACTGGCGCACGGCGGCGCTTTGTTGGAGCCGAAGTTCAAGCCGCCGCGTCGATCCAAGCCGGAGTTGGTGCTGTTGTGCGACGTCTCGGGTTCGATGGCGACCTTCGCTCGTTTCACGATGCAACTCACCTACGCCATCGGGCATCAGTTCTCCAAGGTGCGAACCTTTGCGTTCGTCGACGGCATCGACGAAGTGACCGACTACTTCGGATCGGGTGCCGACTTCGCGGAGGCGCTGCTCACTATGGGTCGTGAGGCGGCATTGGTCTGGCGAGACGGCCATTCGGACTACGGCAATGCGCTGGCCCGATTTGATGAGATGTACGCCGATGCCATCACCTCGAAGACAACGGTGATCGTCACCGGGGACGCCCGCAACAACTACCGTGATAGTGGGATCGACGTGCTGGCCGGCATCGCCGAGCGAGCCCGGGCGCTCTATTGGCTCAACCCGGAGGCGAACCGCTATTGGAACACCGGCGACTCGATCATGGGTACCTACATCCCGCTGTGCACCGACACCTATGAGGTGCGGACATTGCGCCAATTGGAGGGGTTTGTCGAGCGTGTTGCGCTTCCCGCCGGACCTCCGGTGCGGAGCCACATCGCCGCCGAATATGCGACGAATGCTCCCTTTGCGCCGTAGGAAGTCCTCAAGGTCTTGGGGCCCGGATGTCGATACCAGCCAAGAGGCAGGGCAGGAAAGCGCCCAGCGGCGCAGAGGTGGAGATTGAAATGCTTGAAGAGCAAGTAGCAGCACCCAGAGTGCTCGTCATCGAGGATTCCCTCGTGATCCAGCGCCTCATCGAGGTCTGCCTACGACCGGCCGGTTTCCAGGTGGAACTGCGGGCCGATGGGCCTTCTGGACTCGAAGCTGCCCGCGGTTGGAAGCCTGATGTTGTTGTGCTCGATGTTGGACTCCCCGTGATGGACGGATGGGAAGTGCTTTCCCACCTGCGGGACGACCCCGGTATGGATGGCGTCAAGGTGCTCGTCCTGACGGCTCACGCCCAGGACCAGACCAGGGAACGAGCGATCAAGAGCGGGGCCAATGGATTCCTCACCAAGCCGTTCCGACCCGACGAATTGCGCAGCGCCGTGATCGAACTGGCACGTCCGTTGCTCAGCGAACTCGGCACCCTCCGGGCCGTATAGCGTCCGCTTGACAGCGGGGTCGTCTACACCGTAGAACGGTGTCCATGAACCACAGCTTCTCGCAGTCGCGGCCGCATCCCTGGCACGGCCTCGAGGTCGGCCCGGAACCACCTGCGCTGATCTGGGCGTATATCGAGATCACGCCGTTCGACGTCATCAAGTACGAGGTCCACAAGCCGACCGGGTACACGATGGTCGATCGCCCCCAGCTGACGAGCGCTTCACCGCCGACCCTGTACGGGTTCATCCCCCGCACGTATTGCGCCGATCGGGTCCGCGACCTCAGTCCCGGATCGGACCGAGGTGATGGCGACCCGCTCGATGTATGCGTGATCTCGGAGCGACCGATTTCCCGAGCTGAGATTCTGGTGCCCGCCCGTGTCATCGGTGGGCTACAGATGGTCGATGGGGGAGAGGCCGACGACAAGATCATCGCCGTCCTCCGTGATGATCCGGTCATGGGTGGCGATACTGATCTCGAGGATATACCGACCCCCATGATCGACCGCCTCGTCCACTATTTTCTCACCTACAAGGCCCTTCCCGGAGCAGACGTGAGCGTTTCGATCGACCGCCGCTACGGCAAAGACCACGCCCTGGATGTCGTCGAGGCCGCCATGGCCGACTACGAAGAGAACTACGGACCACCGCCCACGACTTGAGCCTCCTTCCGTGCCCTCCCTCAGCTTGCTGGGGGAGGTGGGCCGGCGCCGCTTTGGACGCTGGGTCGGAGGGGGCAGCGAGCCCCGTGGCGCAAGGCGCGGGTCCTTCGTGGCGGGCTGTACGTTGCAGTGCTTGGGCCGCAAGGCGCCTCATACCCAGCCTCCCCCTTCTCCCCGTCACAGGCGTGCGGTACGGTGCTGGTGCGGTGGGGCGAGCACTGGAGATAGCCGATGCTTGCTGCACTTGTCCTCTTCGCCTCGATCCTTGTCCCCATGCCCGGCTGCGCCGGGCTGGTCCCACCGAATGGGCCGGTGGTTCGTCGCTTTGCCCCCATCGGCCGCTACGCCGGGCATTGGGGAGTGGATGTCGCCATGAGGCCCGGGACGCCCGTTCCGGCCATGGGTGCCGGGATTGTCTCCTTTGCCGGGTCGATCGCCGGACGCCGGTCGGTGACGATCGATCACGGCGGTGGACTCCGCACGTCGTACTCCTACCTAACCGAGATTGCGGTTCGCCGCGGCGAGCAAGTGAGCCTCGGCGCCACGGTGGGGCGATCAGGAACCGACCATGGTGTTGGCGCTGTGCATCTTTCGGTCCGCCTCGGCGGCGAGTACGTCGACCCGGAACCATGGTTCGTTTGCGTGGGGTCTCCCTCGCCTGGCCTGGCGCTGGCGCCACGCCGTGCGGCGTCGGCCTATCCTTCGCGGCGTGCAACGCGGCATCCTCGGCGGTACGTTCGATCCGCCCCACCTCGCCCACCTCTTCGCCGGAGAGGCGGCTTATCGAGATCTGAACCTCGACGTGGTCACCTTCATCCCGGCAGGCGCCCCGTGGCAGAAGGCCGGCCAGTACGTCACCGGCGCCGAGGACCGATGGCAGATGGTGCAACTGGCGGTCGCCGTCGCCGACTATTTCGAAGCGGACGACCGAGAGGTCCGCCGTGACGGTTGGACCTACACCGCAGACACGCTGGCGTCCTTTGATGACGACGACGAGATCACGCTGGTTCTCGGAGCCGACGCGGCGAGGGGGATCATGTCGTGGCAGCGGAGCGAGGACATCTTGCGGCGTGTGCGTGTCGCCGTGATCCCGCGACCCAAGGTCGACCGGAACGACGTTGATCGGGCGCTGCATGGCCACCGCTATGAGTGGCTCGATACACCAGAGTTGGTCCTGAGCGGCACCATTCTGCGAGAGCGAGCGGCGACGGGTCGCAGCCTGCGGTTTCTGGTTCCGGACTCCGTGTGGGAGTACATCCAGGAACACGGTCTCTACGGCGCTACCTGATTCCGCTGCCACATTTGCTCGATCCCCCCTACAATTGCGCCACCTGAAGCCAAGAGAGGCCTGATTATCACCGCCCACCCAGACAGCATCGCCGCCGCACAGCTTGCTGCGGTCGCCATCGCCGACATGAAGGGCTTCGACCTCCTCCTGCTTGATGTTTCCGAACTCGTTGTCGTGACGGAACTGTTTGTCATTGGCACCGGAACCTCGAGTCGTCACGTCAAGACGCTCGTGGAGGAAGCCGAACACAAGATCAAGACCGAGATCGGACGCCGCCCGGTTCGACGCGAGGGCGAAGACCACGGTCGCTGGGTCTTGCTCGACTACGGCGACTTCGTCGTGCACGTCTTCGACCAGGTGACCCGCGACTACTACGAACTGGAACGCCTCTGGGCCGACGCGCCCAGCATCGAAGTCGAATCGGTGGCCGCCGAGGCCTGATAACATCCGGTCCGCTTGACGGCATGGGGCTGTAGCTCAGCTCGGCAGAGCGCTTGCATGGCATGCAAGAGGTCGAGGGTTCAAATCCCTCCAGCTCCACTCCCCGAAGACCCCCGCACGTCGGGGGTCTTCGCTCGTTCTATGAGCCCCTTCGACCCGCCGCCGTGCTGTTGAGGGCGCGTTGAGAGCGCGACAGTGGCATCCGGTCGGTCGGCGGCAGCCTCGTCGGGTCCGTCGACGCGGTGCGCGTTGGCGCCAAGCGTTGTCCTGATCAATGCATGTCCCAGGCGGTCCTGGATGGTCTTCGGGTGTACGGCGTATGCGAGAATGCCACCGACACAGGGTGCGCGGATTGTGCCCCAAGAAACTGAGGTTCTCGCCATGACCGTGACCGACCAGTCGCCAACCACCGTTCGTTGGTTCGCCCTGTCGACTACTGCGGCGATGGACCGACTCGGTACCGATGCCGACCATGGCCTCGCCCCGGACGAGGTGGAGCGCCGCATTGCCGAACACGGGGCGAACGTTGTCGCCACGGAGCCGCCGCCCACGATCTGGGAGATGGCGAAAGGCCAGTTGGCGAACCCGATGAACATCATGCTGCTGATCGTCAGCATCGCGAGCTTCGTGATCGGCCAGATCGCAACCGGCGCCGTCGTCGGGTTGCTGGTTCTGCTCAATGTGGGAATGGGAACCAACCAGGAACGCAAGGCGATGGCGAGCGTCGATGCCCTGGCCGATCTCCAGGTACCGACGGCACGGGTGCGCCGCTCGGAGCGGGTCGAGGAGGTCGACGCCAGCGGCTTGGTCCCTGGTGACATCCTGCTCCTCGAGGCTGGAGACATCGTCCCCGCCGACGCCCGGATCGTGACGTCGGCGTCGCTCGAGGTCCAGGAGGCTTCGCTCACCGGCGAAAGCGCTCCGATCGCCAAGGACGCTACGCCGTTGCCCGACGAAGAGACTCCGCTCGGTGACCGGACGAATCTCGTGTTCCAAAACACCCAGGTCACCCGGGGATCAGCAACCGTCGCGGTCTTTGCGACGGGGGCTTCGACGCAGATGGGCCACATTGCCGACATGGTCTCCGCTACGAAGCGGACCAAATCTCCGCTCCAAGCCGAGCTCGATGGGCTGACGAAGATCTTCGGGTTCCTGGCATGGGGTGCGGTCGCCATCATCGTCATCGTCGGTATCGCCCGTGGCCAGGACACCGAGACGCTGGTTCTGCTCGCGATCACGACGGCGATCTCGGCGATCCCGACCGGGCTTCCGACCTTCGTCCAGCTCATGTTGTCATCGGGAGCGCAGCGCCTCGCAGAGCACAAAGCGGTCGTCAAGTCACTCACGGACGTCGAAACGCTCGGTGGCACAACGGTGATCAACAGCGACAAGACCGGTACGTTGACGATGAACGCCATGACCGCGACCACGATGTTCACCGCCGGAGAGTGGTACATGATCGAGGGTGGTGGCTATGCGAAGACCGGCGCCATCCTCGGGCCGGCCGGGCAGGCGCCTCCCGATTTTGTTCGACTCGGCCTCGGTCTGACGCTGTGCAGCGATGCCACCGTTGCCGACGACGGGTCGATCATCGGTGATCCCACGGAGGCTGCGTTGGTCGTTCTCGCCGCCAAGGTGGGGGTCGATGCAGAGGTGACGCGTCGCAGCCTCCCGCGCGTGGCGGAGGTTCCATTCGACTCCGAGTACAAATTCATGGCCACGATCCACGACACGCCGCCGACGGCAACGGGGGCGATCGCGGCGTTCCCGCACTTCATGTGCGTCAAGGGCGCACCCGACGTCGTGATCGACCGGTGTTCGGCTGCCGCGTGGAACGGTGAGCGTGCACCGATCATCGATACCCGCGGCGACCTCCTCGCGGCCAATCAGGAGCTCTCGGAGAAGGGTCTGCGGGTTCTCGCTTTTGCGGTGCGGGGCTTGTCCGCGCAGGAGTATGCGGCAGCGATCGACGACCCGATGGGTGCCGTGACGGATCTCGATCTCATCTCACTGGTTGGGATCATCGACCCACTGCGAGCTGAGGCTCGGGACGCCGTACAGCAGGCGCTCGCCGCCGGTATCGACGTCCGGATGATCACTGGTGATCACACCGTCACGGCACGGGCGATCGCCGACCAGCTGGGTCTGGGCGCCGGGGTCATCACCGGGACCGATCTGGAGGCACTCGACGACGCCACCGTCATCGAGCGGCTCCCGGAGCTACACGTCTTCGGGCGGGTCGCCCCCGAGGACAAGGTTCGTCTCGCCAAGCTGATGCAGGAGTCCGGCGAGGTCGTGGCCATGACCGGCGACGCCGTCAACGATGCCGCAGCCCTCAAGCAGGCCGACATCGGGGTGGCGATGGGGAGCGGTTCCGAGGTCACCAAGCAGGCAGGCAAGCTCATCCTCACAGATGACAACTTCGCCACGCTCGTGCGGGCCGTTGACCTCGGTCGCGACATCTACCGGCGCATCTCGTCGTACGTGAAACTCCAACTGACCGTGCTGTCCGCGGTTCTCCAGCTCATGCTGCTGGCCACGATCCTCAACATCAACGAGGGCATCGCTCTCTTCCCGATGATGCTGCTGTTCGCCAAGTTCTTCGTCATCTCCACGGTGGTGGTTGGCTTCATCGTCGATGTGCCGGACCCGAGCGTCATGCAACGGCCTCCCCGTGTCCCGGGGACCAAGATCGCCAGCGGGGCGCAGACGGTCCGCTGGGTGATCGGCGGGCTCCTGATCGCCGGACCGGCACTCCTCCTGCTCCAGTACGGTCCCGACGAGCCAAGTACCACCGTCGGGTCGATATCGATGACGATGGCATTCGCCGTGGTTGCACTCGCCGGAGTCAACAACGGTCTGGTGATGCGACGCGAGCGCGAACCGTGGTGGTCGGCCCCCCTGTTCCCCTACATGGGATGGGTGATGCTTGGCTGGTTCCTGACGCTTCTGGCTGTGGAACTTGGAGTATTCCAGCGCCTCCTCACGACGGTCTCGCTCAGTGGCGGCCAGTGGGTGGCCGTGATCGCCCTCTCCCTCATCAGCCCGCTCTACGTGGCAACCGACAAGACGATCCAACTGCGACACGAGCAAGGGTGACGTCACTCGCTCCATGCATAATCCGCCAACGGGCCTCAACACGTTGACGGGGTAGAAGAAGGCGAGAGGAAGTGCAGCACCTCGACTGGGGGCGCCAGTGGGGGTGGCTGGGTCGGTCCGGGTGGCTGCCGGCGCGCAGTTCGGGTGTGACGGGGGTCTCGCTCACAGTATGAGCTCACATAACTCGTAGAGCGGGCCACGGATGCACGCATCGTCGTCGGCTCCGCCGTTGAGGGTATTGGTTCCCGTGCCACCATCGAGCAGGTCCTCACCGGGTCCGCCGCGAAGGGTGTCGTCGTCGGCATCTCCGAAGAGCGTGTCGTTGCCGTTGTTGCCCTCGATCGTGTCGTTACCGGTTCCTCCGTAGATGGTGTCCAGTCCGGCTTTGCCTTGCAGGATGTCGTCGCCGGCCGCCCCGTAGATCAGGTCGTTGTTCGCCGCCCCGATCAGAATGTCGATGCCGCCCATGCCGCGCAGTTCGTCGGCGCCGGCCAATCCCTTGAGCCGGTTGCCACCCGCATCTCCTCTCAACACGTCGGCGAAGGAGGATCCCATCACGTGTTCAGTACGGTTGATGGTGTCGGTTCCTTGGTCGGCGCCGCCCCCTACGCCGGTGCCCAGGTCGACCGTGACGCCAGCAGACGCCCCAAAATATACGGCCGTGTCCTTGCCCGGGCCACCATCGATGAGATCATTGCCCGCAGCTCCGTTGAGCTTGTCGTTGCCGCTTTCGCCGTACAGCTTGTCGTTGCCGTCCTTGCCACGAAGCTCGTCATTGCCGGGCCCGGCACAGATGATGTCATGCCCCGCCTTGCCGTCGATGAGGTCGTCGCCCGCCAGACCGACGATCACGTCTCGGTTCGGCGTACCGATCAGATTGTCGGCGCCGATGCCCCCGACCATCGTGGCTGCTTCGCCTGCGCAATACATGAACTCCAGCAACACGGCGGTACCAGCGTCTTCCTCGCCGCGGTCGTTGTAGGGATCACCGGCCACGATGCGGTTTCCGTCCGTGTCCAAGGCGCGGCCGAGCGCCGACGGACTGTCGTATTCGGGGGCATCCGCCGGGAGCGATTGCCATGTGTCGCCCGAGCCCGTGTACCAGTAGACGGTGCCGCCCTCGCCGGTTCCCGGGGCTCCCACGGAGATCTTGCTGCCGGATATGCCAACGGACCATCCAAAGGTGTCGGGGGATTCGCCGTCCGCGGCGAGCAGCTTCTTGGTCTGTGACCAGGTGTCACCCGATTTCTCGAACACGTACACCGCGCCGGCGTTCGATCCCTTGGTGTCGTCCCCGGGGGCTCCGACCACCATCCTGGCGTCGTCGATGGCGACACTCCATCCGAAGGCATCGTTGACGCTCAACCCCGCAGGAGCAATCACCTGCTCGTCCCAGGCAGCCCCGTTCCTGGTGTAGATGTGGACCCGCCCCGGCCCAAACCACTGGCCGAACGGAACCCCTTGGGAGACCCCTGCCACAATGACGTCCCCGTCGATGGCAAGACTCGAGTTGCCGAGTCCAACTTGATCGCCCATTGCCGCCCCGTTGATCGACAATTCTTGTTCGGCCCAACTGTTCCCGGAGTACTCGAACAGGTGGAGCGACCCCGGACCGGGGGTACCCGTGTTTCCGTCATAGCCCGTGCCGTGAGCTCCGACCACCACGCGGTTTCCGGAGACCGCAACCGCACCGCCGAATTGAGCGACCTCGGTCGCGTTGGGTGCCAACTCGGTTGGAGTCCAATCGTCCCCCACCTTGTCATAGGCCCAGGCCGTGTTGTGTCGCGGCGCCCCCACGACGAAGCGTTCGCCGTCGACGTCCACGGATTCACCGAAATAGAGGTTGCTGTCATTGCCGTCCTGCCAGTAGGGCGGCCAGAATTGCGTACTGGTCCAGGTATCGCCGCCTTCCGCGTACAGCCAGACAGAACCAACGCCGTAGTGGGTGGTGTTGCCGACCACCCGATCGTCCCACGGTGCTCCGACGACGAAGTAGGTGCCGTCGACGGCTACCGACGTGCCATACCAGGCATCCGTCACCGGCGTCTTCGGCGGAAACTCGATGGCGACCGGCCCGGCGGGAGCGGGTCCTTGAGCCCCGGTGGCGATCCCCGGCACGACGAGCCCCAGAATGAGGGCGCATGTGAGGAGCAGCGTGCGACGGGGCTGGGCGGTTTCCGATCCTCGCGCCCACGGGGGAGGACTAGCCCTGAGGGGCGCCCTCTATGAGGGCGGTTCTCCGATCGCCTTCAACCGATAGCGCAGCGTCAGGTCTTTGCGTTGACGATCTCGGCGTCCCGATCGACAACATCGAGGGCATGGCCTTCTGCCCGACATTGCCCGACGGGCGGCAGTGGTTGGTGATTGTCGGCGACAACAACTTCAGCCCAGGGCAGCTCACTCAGTTCATCTTGCTGGCGCTGGACATCAACCGAGTGAGGTGAGCTGCGTCCCGGTGGCGCCAGCAACCTCATCGGCAACGCCCCCGGAACCGAGGCGGGCCCAAACCGTTGCGGTCTGGTTGTGCCTCGCGTCCGGGGGCGCTGACAGTGCTTGTTTGGCAGCTGGACTAGCTGTTGAGCACCTTCTGCTTCTGAGCGGCATACTCGTCGTCGGTGAGGACGCCCTGGTCGTGCAGGCTCTTCAGCTTCTCCAACTGGTCGGCCGAGCTGGTGCCGGCGACCTGCTGGATGTACTGCTGCTGCGCCTTCTGCGATTCAATCGCCGCGTCCATACGGCGCTTCTGCATGTCGCTGCCGTTGACGATCAGGTAGACAAGCACGCCGAGGAACGGCAGGAATATGACGAAGATCGTCCATCCGGCCTTGGCCCATCCCGACATGTCGGTCTGGAAGATGTCAATGAAGATGGTGATGACCAGCCAGATCCACATGATGAAGAGGAAAAACCAGAACATCGCCAACAACAGGTCTAACAAAGGCACTTGTGTACCTTCCTTTCGTTTGAGGCCCTATATATGGCGGATTCTAAGCGTTCTCGGTTGCGGGCGGTGCTCTCGTCTCCCGCGATCGTCAGATCGGTCCGTTTGGCCCTGGTGGGCAGCGAGGGCAGCCAACCATACTGAACGACTGAGTGGGAGTCCGGTCTCTTGCTGTGGGCTGTGGGGCCCGCCGCCGGGCGCCGTCAAAGGGGAATGCGCATGATTCGTCGTTTGTCTCGATCTCTTGTTGCCCTGATGGCGATCCTCGTCGCCGTGGTCGCTCTGGCGCCCGCCGATGCCGACGCCAAACGTGCCACCGCAGTGGTGATGAGCCGCAACATCTACCTCGGGGCCGACCTGACCGGCGCCATCGGGGCGACAACGCCCGATGAGCTCTTCATGGCGGCCGCAGACGGCTTCCAGAACGTTGTCGACACCAATTTCCCGGAGCGAGCCAAGCTGCTGGCCGCGGAGATCAAAGAAACGTCACCGGACCTGATTGGCCTGCAAGAAGTAGCGCTCTGGCGCACCGGTCCCATCGGCGATCCGGCGCCGGCCGAGACCGTTGCCTACGACTTCTTGTTGATCTTGCAGGCCGAACTGACCGCGCTCGGTCTTGAGTACACGACTGCCGTCGTTCAGGAGAACTTCGACATCGAGAGTCCGGCGACGTTTACCTCTGCCGGCGCTCCGATCTTCCAGGACGTACGGGTGACGATGCGCAATGTGATCCTGGTGAAATCGGGGGTGGTGTACTCGAACGTTCAGCAGGCCCACTTCGAGACCAACGCCACCTATCAGACCATTGCCGGCGAGATCGTCGATTTGCGCGGCTGGGTGGCCATCGATGTCGACATGGGGAAACGGCCGTTCCGATTCGTCAACACCCACCTCGAGTCCTATCAGACGCCGGTGCGCACCCTGCAGGCGCGAGAGATCGTCGATGGGCCGCTCGCCACCAACAAGAAGGTGGTCGCAGTTGGCGACTTCAACTCGCCTCCGGCGGGACCTGAGAATGGGGCCTATCGCATCCTCACCAAACGTTCCAACGGCAAAATGCACGACGCGTGGAAGGCCAACGGCGCCGATCTGGGGCTCTCGTGCTGCCAGGAAGCGGACCTGACCAATGTGGCCTCGACCGCCTACACGAGGATCGATCTGATCTTGACTCGGACCAGGGCGATCAAGACCCACGAGATCTTCATGACCGGCATGGCTGCGAAGACGCCCGACGGCTTGTGGGCGTCCGACCACTTTGGTGTGGTTGCGGTGCTATCGATTCCCTGAGTCAATCCTGCGACTGGAGGAACTCGAGGCGGTTGCCGAAAGGGTCGGCCGTGTAGATGCGGCGGTACCCGAGGAGGTGGAGATCCCATTCCACCTGGTAGCCGGCCGATTCGAGGCGATCGGCGAGCCTGTCGATGTCGCCGCTGATGATGCCGGGGTGTGCCTTGGCGGCCGGGGTAAAGGGTGTCTCGACGCCGAGGTGAATCTCGAGGCCGCCTGAGCGGAACCAGCACCCGTCACGAGCGTCGAGGGCACGTGGCTTGGCTAGCTCGTCCATTTCCAGTACTCCGCCGAAGAACGCTCGTGCGGTTTGCTCCTCCCCGGGCGGCATGGCGAGCTGCACATGATGAAGTCCGACGGCGAGGTGGCGCGGCCGGGCGAGCTCCGCCACCTCAGCCAGCTTGGCGGCGATGGCGAGGACCGCCGACTCGTGTACGACAAAGAGGCTGGGGACGACCCATTGTCCGAGGCCGAGCAAACCCTCGGCGGCAACGGGAACATCTTCGGCGAGGATGGCGGCGAGCCGTTCTCCGAACTCGGGGAAGGCGAACTCGAGCCGCCGGTGCGGATCGAGGTTGTCGAGGGAGCCTGACGATTCGGCGGGGCAGTGTCGGTTGGCAAGTTGGAGGAGATGGCCGACGGCATGCTGTTTTACGAAGAGCCGGCCGGATTGGCGTTCGCCCCGCGCCCAGCGGCCCGTGCCGACGAGGAGGTTCGTCAGGAACTGACCGAACAAGAACTCGTCGTCGGGTTGGCTGTCCGACGCCTCAGCCTCGGTGGAGGCGGCGATCGTTTCCATTCGGGCCGCCAGGTCCATCTTGTCGACCAGCACCCGGTACGCGTTCGCCCGGGTGACCGCGAGTTCTTCCGCTTCGAAGATCGCCGGTTCCACCAGATGCCCATCGTCGTAGACGGCCTTGACTCCGTGGTGGGTTTCGCGGAAGAACAGGACGATGCGCTCGGGGTCCGGCAGCCAATCGTGAGTGGTGCGTAGCCGCTCAGCGGCACCGTCATCCACCACAACCCAGAAGTCGTGATCCGACCATACGTCGGGGACTCGGCTCCGTCCGGCCATCGATCCAAGCGCAACGAGGCCCCTCACCTCGGGGGTTGCGTCGGCCCACCCAATGAGGCGCTCGGTGAAGGCGCGGTACTCGTTGCCGTCCATCGCTCAGAAGCCTAGGCCCAGGTCCGGAGACGAAGGTCACCTGCGACAGAAGGTCGGCTCGGTAGGCTGACCCGCGCACTTCACCACGTCGGCAAGGAGGCGCCATGGCTGCGACGAACGAAGAGATCATGTGGAGATGGGGGCTCATCGGGGGCATCATTTCGGTCGTGCTCGGCATCGTGGTCATCGCCTGGCCCGAGCAAACGCTCCTGGTGATCTCGGTCATCTTTGGCATCCAGCTGATCATTTGGGGTCTGATGCTCATCGTCTCCCGTGCCGTCCTCCATGAGGGGATCGGCTCGCTGATCCTCGGCATCATCGGCGGTGTGCTCGCCATCATGGCCGGCATCGCCACCTTCCGGGTTCCCGGCCGCACAGTGGTGATCTTGGCCATCATCCTGGGGGCGGCGTGGCTCGTTGCCGGGCTGTTCGAGGCGATCGAGGCGATCGCCAATCCCGACATCGAGCATCGCGGTTGGATGATCTTCGTCGGCGCCATCACGGCACTCGCCGGCATTGTCCTGATGTCCTCGCCGGTGGAGTCGGCGGGCGCCCTAGCCATTATCGGCGGCATCATGATGATCGTCATGGGCGGAGCTCGAGCAATCGGTGCTTTCCAGCTCCGCAACGCCGCTGCCTAGCAGCATTCTTGCGTGGCAGCGGTGCGTTCTCCGGGACGCTAGGCGACGACGATGTTGACCAGCTTGGGGGGCCGGGCGATGACCTTGCGGACCTCGCCTTGCTCCAGCCACGATTGGATCCGCTCCGCGCCGAGGGCGGCGGCGGTGGCGTCCTCTTCGGACACATCGGCGGCGACCTCGATGCGGTCCCTCACCTTGCCGTTGACCTGGATGACCATCGTCACGGTGTCCTCTCTCGCCAGCTCGGGGTCGGCTTCGGGCCACGCCTGGATGTGAATCGATGTCTCGTGGCCGCGGCGGTGCCACAGCTCCTCGGCGATGTGGGGGGCAATGGGCGCCAACATCAGCAGCAGCGCCTCGACGGCCTCGTCCCACGCCTCTGGCGAGACATCCGCGGCACGCCGTGCTGCCTGCATGTCGTTGCGCAGCGTCATCAGAGCGGCGATGGCCGTGTTCCACTTGAGGTCGTACATGTCACCGTCGACCTTTTGGATGGTCTGATGGGTGCGCCGTCGCAGCGCCGCCGACGCCTCTGCCGTCCCGGTTCCGGGTGTGTAGTCGGTGGTACCGAGCTTCCAGACGTCCTCGATGAAGCGGCGTGAGCCGAGGATGCCGCGGCTGTCCCACGGTCCGCCCTTCTGCCACTCGAAGGCGAACATGAGATGGGTGCGAACCGCGTCGGCCCCATAGAGGTCGACGAGTTCGTCCGGGTTGACCACGTTGCCTCGGGACTTCGACATCCGCTGGACCTCGAGGTGGTGCTTGAGCTGGTTGACGTTGTTGACGCCGGGAATTGCCGGGATCTCGACAAGCGCGGACTCGGGCACCTCGACCGCCACCACCCGGTCGCCGTCCTGAACCTGCAGGACGTTTTCGGTGCGCCACATGATCTCGCCGGCGATGACGCCGGCCTCCGGCCCTGCCGCAGGGTCGACACGCACCGACGAGGCAATGAGCCGTTCCCCGTCCCACTCGCCGTCGACCACCACACTGTCGCCGTCGTGCTCCTCGCCAAGGATTTGGCCCTGGTTGCGAACCACCATGAAGGGCTCGTCGAAGAGGCCATCGGGGTTCCGGTCGTGGGCCCGCATGACGGCGGCCGTGTCGTCGAAGAGGCCCATGTCGCGCATCGCCTTGACGAAGAAGCGGGAGTAGAGCAGGTGCATCACGGCGTGCTCCGTGCCGCCGGTATACATGTCGACGGGCAGCCAGTACGCCGCCTCTTCCGGATCGAAGGGTGCGTCGGCGAACCACGGCGACAAGTAGCGGAACCAGTACCACGACGAGCACATGAAGGTGTCCAGGGTGTCGGTCTCACGTCGGGCGGGTTGGCCCTCGGAATCCGTGGTCGCGAAGAACTCCTCGTAAGTGGCGAGCGGGCTACGTCCATCGAACTCGACGTCCTCGGGAAGGATGACCGGTAGCTCGGCGTCGGGCACGGCTTCGATGCTGCCGTCTTCACGATGGATCATGGGGATGGGAGCTCCCCAGTAGCGCTGGCGGGAGATCAGCCAATCGCGCAGGCGGTAGTTGATGGCCTCCGTCCCGGCCCCGTTCGCTTCGAGCCAGTCTATGGCGGCGGCCACCGAAGGATTGGCCCGTCCCTTGGCGTCGGTGGTCTCAACTCCGTCGATCGGACCGCTGTTCACCATCACGCCCGGGCCGACAAACGCCTCGGTCATGTCGGCCTCGACCAGCGGCGGCTCGCCGTCGGGCTGGATCACCGGAACGATGTCGAGCCCGAAGTGGCGGGCGAATTCGAAGTCGCGTTGGTCGTGGGCGGGGACGGCCATGATGGCGCCGGTGCCGTAGGAGAGCAGCACGTAGTCGGCGATCCAGATCGGGATCGGCTCCTGATTGACGGGGTTGACCGCGTAGCCGCCGGTGAAGACGCCGGTTTTGTCCCGGCTGTCTTCCATCCGCTCGAGCTCGGATCGCCCGGCTGCGGCGGTGCGGTAGGCCTCGACGGTCTCGCGACGGTCCTCGGTCGTGAGGGTGTCGACCAGAGGATGCTCCGGAGCCAGCACCATGAAGGTGGCGCCCCACAGCGTGTCCGGACGCGTCGTGAACACGACGATGTCTTCGGGTGCCGCCTCGCCCTGGGGAACAGTGACGAACGTGACCTCGGCGCCCTCGGACCGGCCGATCCAGTTGCGCTGCATCATGCGGATGGACTCAGGCCAGTCGGTACGGCCATAGTCCAGCAGTTCGTCGGCGTACCTGGTGATCGCGAAGAACCACTGCTCCATCATCATCTGGATGACGGGTTGGTGGTTGCGCTCATCCTTCCCATCGATGACCTGCTCGTTGGCAAGGACGGTCTGGAGGGATGGTGACCAGTTGACCATCGCTTCGTCGCGGTACGCGACGCCGTGCTCGAACATCTGTTTGAAGAACCACTCGGTCCACTTGTAGTACTCGGGATCATTGGTGACGGCCACGCGCTCCCAATCGAACATGGCACCCATCGAGCGCAGTTGGACCCGCATTCGCTCGATGTTCTCTGATGTCCAGATGGCGGGGTGAATGTTGCGCTGCACCGCAGCGTTCTCGGCTGGGAGGCCGAACGCGTCGAACCCAATCGGGAATAGCACGTTGTAGCCCTTCATCCGCATCAGCCGGGCGCGGGCGTCGGACGGGGTCATGGCGTACCAGTGGCCCATGTGAAGGTCGCCCGACGGGTACGGAAGCATGGTGACGGCGTAGTGCTTGGGGCGGTCCCAATCGACACGGGAGCGGTAAAGGCCGTCGGCCTCCCAGCGTTTCTGCCAGGTGCGTTCGATGTCCAAGTGGTTGTAGTCGCTAGCCATGCTTCCATCCGGCGTGAGTGAGGGCGTCATGGTAGAGACTGTCGAATGAACAGGGTGCGGGTTCGGGGGCCATGCGGCGGTAGGCTCCCGGCCATGCCAGAAGCTCTTTCCCGACACGCGGGGCCGATCACCGTCAGTGACATGCTGCGCCGCGGAGGGATCGATCCCTCCGCCCTCGTCTCCATCGCGCCGCGGGTGGATCCCGACACGGTCACGGTTCGGGTCGCCTCGCCACTGTTTCGCCGGACGTGGGCCCGCGGGATATCCGCGGTCACCATGCCGTGGGCAATCTACGTTGCGCCCGCGGTGATGGACCGCCATCTGGCGGGCGCAGAGCCGCGCCGGACAGGCCGATTGATGGTGCACGAACTCATGCACGTTGAGCAGTGGCGGCGGCTCGGCGGATTCCAGCACCTTGTTCAGTATGTCGGTGACTACTTGCGGGGTCGCGCTCGTGGCCTCACCCACTGGGAGGCGTATCGTGCAGTGCGCCTGGAGCAGGAGGCTCGGGCGGCGGCTCGTCTCATTGCCGAGGACGGGCCGCGATGACCGCTGAGGCGATCACCACCGAATTCCTGCCGGGTACTGCCTGGAACTGGCGCCACTTCCTCGCCGTGTTCTTCGCCGGCCTAGCGGGGGCGGTCATCGGTGCCGTTCTGGTAGCGGCGCTCGACATGGACCTCGACTCGGTCTGGACCAACCTCGGGGTGCTCTTCGGGTTCCAGGTGCTTGGCTACCTAGCCGCCATGGCCTATCTCTCCGCCCGCGTCGGCACCGGGAGTTGGGCGACCGACTACGGCTTGCGCTTCACGACGTCAAACCTTTGGGGGATTCCGGGCGGGCTGGGACTCCAAATCGTGGTCGGATTGGCGCTCGCCCCCCTGGTCTCGTGGTTGGGCGGTGACGACCCCCCACAGCAGGCGGTGGGGGAGATCATCGCCGACGCCGCCGGCGTCGGAGCGACGGCGCTCATCTTCGTTGCGGTGGTGATCTTCGCCCCGCTGGTTGAGGAGTTGCTGTATCGGGGCATACTGCTGTCATGGCTGCGGCGGGTGATGCCGGCCTGGGGCGCCGTGGCGATCTCGGCTCTTGTCTTTGCCGGCGTGCACCTGCTTGATCCCAATGCGTGGCTGGTGGTTCCCGGGTTGTTCCTGATCGGCCTGGTGCTTGGCTACTTTGCGCTGCGCACCGGGTCGCTCGGCCTGCCGATCATGTTGCACGCCGGGGTCAACTTGACCGCCATGCTGCTTGCCCTGTTTGGCGACGAGGTTGTTGAGCGTCTCGAGGAGATGCAGGAGCAACTCGAGACTCTGGCCGCGTTGGTCGGCCTGGGGTGATACCCCTTCTACGCGTCACACCCACCTGGTAGATCTCTGAGGAGAGGCGGCGCAGGTGTGATGGGTCCGCTGAAGGGGGCAGGCCAATCGAATCCAACGAGCGCCGCATGGTTGCGGGCGGCGGAGTTCTCATTGTGGTGGTTGCGCTCGGGGCAGCCGCTTGGTTTGGGCTCAGCCAACCGGCGTCGTTGCCGGCTGCCGACGCTGCGGCGGTGGAGCCTGCTGCGGATGGTGGGCTCACGGTTCATGTCTCCGGGGCGGTGGTCAACCCTGGTTTGGTGAGCGTGCCGCCGGGGGCACGAATCGCCGATGTGGTCTCCGCGGCCGGGGGCGCGCTTGCGGACGCCGATCTGCGGGCTCTGAATCTTGCCGCCCCGGTGCGCGACGGCGAGCAGATCGCCGTGCCCGGCAGGAGCGAAGCGGTTGCGACTGGCGGGGGAGCGGTCGACGCTGCCGGCCGGGTCAGGATCAATCTGGCCGACGCGGTGGAACTCCAGGCGCTTCCCGGCGTCGGTCCGGTGCTTGCCGACCGGATTCTGACGTATCGCAGCGACCACGGACCCTTCGCCGTTGTTGAGGACCTGCTTGACGTCTCGGGGATCGGCGAAGGCAAGCTGTCGTCGCTGCGGGACTCTGTCGTGGTGCCATGACGGCGTTGCGGCTGCGGTGGCCGCAGGCGCTGGGGGGGTGGGCTGCCGGAGCGGCCGGCCTGGCCTGGGTGGGGGCCTTCGCCGGCTTTCACTTTGGTCCGGCGGCAGTTGGCGGCGCGGTCGTAATGGCTGGTGTTGTTGCCGCGGTGGGCCGTCGCTGGTCGACCCCGGCGCAACTGGTGTCGGTGGTGGTGATCGCGGCTGCGATCTCCGGAACGGTGGCTTCGACCCGAGTGGAGCGCACTCTCGAAGCTGCCGCTCCCGTGGGGGTCGTCGATGTGGTCGGTGTGGTAGCTGAGGATCCGCGTCCGTACGGGGAGTCATTTCGGTTTGTCTTCGAGCCGAGCCACCTCTTCGTCGCCGGAGCGTGGCGTCCCTACCCGGGAGCGCCGCTGGCGGTCGTCGCCGATGGCGATCTGCCCGAGGCGGGCGACACGATTCGTGTCGAAGGCTTCGGGAGGTCCCGACCCGCGCTGGTACGGGGCGATCCGGTTGCGGGTGTGGTCAACGCAGGCCAAGTGACCCGGTTGGCCGGTTCATCGAACCCGTTGTTCGTGGCCGGGAACCAGCTGAGGGCGAGGGTGACCTCCGGACTCGTGGGCCACCAGGAGGACCCTGCCGCAGCGCTGCTGGCCGGGTTCCTCATCGGGGATACCTCCAGCCTCGACGCCGCCGACACCGAAGCGCTGCGCCGGACCGGCCTCACCCACTACGTCGCCGTTTCAGGCAGCAACGTGGCGTTGTTCCTCGCCGCCTGGTGGTTGGTGGCGGCACCGTTCGCCTGGAACCCCCGGCTTCGGGCGGGGATCGGACTCGTTGGTTTGGCCGTGTTCGTGGTCGTGACCCGGTGGGAACCTTCCGTGGTGCGCGCCGCCACCATGGCCGGTCTTGTCCTCGGCGCTCGGATCGCCGGCTTTCCGTTGGATGCGTGGGCGGCGCTGGGCGGCGCCGTCACGCTGCTACTCCTCGTGTCGGGCGACCTCGCCGTCAACGTCGGCTTCCAACTGTCGGCGGCGGCTACGGCCGGTGTCCTCGTCGGCGCCGGCATGTTCGCCGGACGCCGACCCCGCTGGCTCTGGGCGACCCTTGGAGCGACGATCGCGGCGCAGGCGGCGGTCGTTCCCCTGCTGATGAGCCACTTCGGTGGGGTGCCGTTGCTGGCGCCGGCGGCCAACCTGCTGGCGGCGCCGCTCGTGACCTTGTCGACCGCGCTGGGCGGTATCGGCGTTCTCACCGGGGTCGACATCCTCGTCTCCCTCGGGCTTGGCGCCGGTCGGGTGGTCCTGGCCATCGCCCACGCCGCGGCGGGCTGGCCACAGCTCGGCTGGGCCGGTGTTGGCGTGGTCGGGGTGCTTGTCGTGATGGTGCGCCGCCGTGAGACCCGGGCGATTGCGTTGGCCGCGATGGTCCTGGCGGGGACTGCAATGGCGATACCGGCCGGGCTTCCGGCGGTGCCAACGATGACGGTGCTCGATGTCGGGCAAGGCGACGCCGTCCTGCTTCAAGATCCCAACGGTTGGACGGTGCTGGTCGACGGCGGACGTGACCCGCAGGTGCTGAGCCACGCCCTACGTGACCACGGCGTGCGTCGGATTCACCTGCTGGTGGCAACCCACGGCGATTTTGACCATGTCGGTGGCTTCGTCGGTCTGTTCGACCGGGTCGACGTGGGTCGGTTGTGGGTGCCGGGTCAACCCGACCTCGGCGATGTCTTGCCGGAGCTGGTAGTCGACGCCGGCGAGCACGGGATCCCGGTGGTGCTGCAGCGGGCCGGAGCGGTGGCGCGCCTCGGGGCATATGAGCTGGCGACGCTTGGTCCCCGCCGCCGCTACGCGGAGTCGAACAACGGGTCGATCGTGCTTTGGGTCACCGTTGCGGGGTCCACGGTGCTGCTACCCGGCGACATCGGAGCGGTGGCGCAGGGCGAAATCGAGGCCGTCCGGCCCGATGTGATGTTGATACCACACCATGGCTCGTCGACCACCGACCTCGATTGGCTCGCCGCCCATGCGCCCGCCCTGGCAATCGTCAGCGTCGGCCGGGACAACACGTATGGGCATCCCGCCCCCGAGATCATGCAGGTCCTCGACGACGCCGGAGTGCCGGTGTGGCTCACCTCAGAGCACGGCGACATCGTCGTGCCCTTCGGGTGATGGGCCCCGTGCCGAGCGCAGGGTTGAGCGTCCCTGTGGTTCCCCCTCCGTCCGACGGCTCCGCCGTCGGACACCTCCCCCGGCGGCCGGGGGAGGGCATCGAAGAGCCAGCCAGCCGATTGCCCTCCCTCGGTGCCGCGGGAGTGAAGCTTCGAGCGCAGGGCTGAGCGTTCCCGGTGGTTGCCCCCTCCGCTTCGTCGCGATGCTCCTCAGCACCTCCCCCGGCGGCCGGGGGAAGGCGCGTGTGGTGGGCGCGGCAGTTGTTCCGTGTGCAGTCCTGCGGCTTGGCTGGACGGAGGCCGCGACGTTTCTGTGCCCTCCCTCGCCTGAAGGGCGGGGGAGACATCCCATGGGTGTAAGTGTCAAGCGGCTTTTGTTGTTGGGGTGGGGTGTTGGTGGTTCCAGGCGGTGTGTTCGTTGTAGGTGGTTTGGTGGGTGAGGCAGCCGTGGAGGATGCCGACGAGGCGGTTCCCGAGGGCGCGGAGGGCTTGGTTGTGGGTGTTGCCGTTGGCTCGGTGTTTGTCGTAGAACTGGCGGCAGCCTGGGCTGGTACTCAGTGAGCAGAAGGCCCATCTCGTGATGGCGTCGGCGAGTCGTTTGTTGCGGATCCAGCGGGCGGACACGACCCGTATCGTGCCTGAGGATCGGGTGATTGGTGACGTCCCGGCGTAGTTCTTGCGGGCTTTAGCATTGAGGTATCGGTTCGGGTTGTCCCCGAACTCGCTGAGCACCCGGGCGCCGAGGATCACACCGAGACCTGGCAAGGAACGGACGATGACGGCGTCCGGGTGTTGCTCAAAATGGGTACCGAGTTCGGTTTCGAGCACAGCGATTTGGGTGTTGAACTCGGCGATGATCGCCACGGTGGCTTTGGTGGTTGCCCCGAACGCGACTGCGACGGTGGTGGATGCGGCGAGTTGGGGTGTTCGTAGGTGGGTTTGGATCTCGTTGGCTCGTCGTTCCACGTTGCGTTGCCGGCCCCCTCTTTTCAATGTGGCGGTGAGTTGGGTGATGGTCAACGCGGCGCCCTGGGCTGGGGTCGGGGCCTTGTCCAATACGGCGAGGGTGTCGGGATGATCCAGATCAGTGAACGCTGCCAACGCCGCCGGGTAGTACTCGCGGAGGGTGGAACGGAGCCGGTTGGTGTGCCGGGTCCGTTCCCAAATCAGGGTCTGATGGGTCCTCGCCAGCATGTTGATCCCGGCCACTAACTCGGTGTCGCCAGTGGCGGGTCGCAACTGGTGACGGTAGGTGCGCACCATGTCAGCCAACGTTTCGGCATCGGCCGGGTCCGATTTCGCACCCGAGAGATGATGTAACTCGCGGTATCTCGACACTCTCAACGGGTTCACCACGAACACTCGATACCCCGCAGCGAGTAACGCCTGGACCCATAAACCACGATCCGTTTCGATCCCGACCAGCACCTCACTGGGATCGGTCACGAACCCGGCCATCAACGAATGGAACCCGGCAACCCCCTCGAGACCCTCCGGGAAACGACGACTCGCTAGCCGGCGTCCCTCCCCGTCACTGACATGGACATCGTGATGAGCCTCCGACCAGTCATCACCAACAAAGATCATCACCGCACTCCCTTCAATCGAGCGAACCCAACCGGTGAGCCTGACCGGAACCAGGTACGACCTAATGGACCAGTGCTCGGTGGCAACGACATCCCATAAGTACTCAACAGTTCCGAACAACCAGCCGGGGCACGCTCTCCCCCAAGCAATCCACGTCACAAGGTGGGCAAGTACTCACCGGCCAGCAGGCACCCAATACCAGTCAACCA
Organism: uncultured Acidimicrobiia bacterium; assembly: GCA_963821095.1. Taxonomy (GTDB): domain Bacteria; phylum Actinomycetota; class Acidimicrobiia; order Spongiisociales; family UBA5794; genus CAVPHV01. The sequence goes on from CAWGCJ010000022.1 coordinate 325,144, forward strand.
CACCGGATACACCCCCCATTAGGTGGGCCGGCGCCCTTTGGGCGCCGGGTCGGAGGGGGCCCGGTCGGTGGGCCGTGTCCCTAGGGCAAGCTACGCTCGGCATGATGAAGTCGATCGTTACGATCAGCGGGCCCCGCGAGGCGGGACCGGGCGAGCGGGACCTGATGCTGTCGCGAGCGCAGGCGACGTTCGAGCAACTCGATGTTCCTGATGTAGTGCGGGTCGATGTGCCGCCCAAGGGAACCAGTGACGACGGTGAGGGTCCGCTGCGGACCGCCGTCGAGGCGGTGGTTCCGGCTCTCCAGAGTGGCTCGCTGTTCGGCGACAAGACCGGATTGCTCGTGGTTGATGCCCAATCGCTGCTCAAGGCGGAGGCCGAGGTGATCACCGAACTGGTCGGCTTGGCCGACCCGGAGTCCGTCGTCGCGGTGTTTGTCGCTGCCGGGACGGTTCCGGCGCCGCTCGGCAAGATGCTGCGTGAGGTGGGGGAATCGCTCAGCGTGAAACGGCTCAACGAACGCGGCGCCACCGAATGGCTGTCGCAGGCCGCTCGCGATCGCAGGCTCCGGCTCGACGCTGAAGCGACTCGGGCTCTGATCGCGACCTTCGGGACGGACGTGGCCTCATTGGGTCAGGCGCTCGACCAACTGGCGTCATCGGGCGAGGCCATCACCGGTGATGCGGTGCGGAGTCGCTTCAAGAACCGGCCCGACGAGCCTTCGTGGCTGTACCTCGATGCCGTGTCCTCAGGCGATCGGGCTCAAGCGCTGCGACGTCTGGCCGACTTCCTGCACCATGGGCACCCGCTGGTGTTGCTTGCCGCCCTCAACAACGACCTGCGCCGTCGCGCGCTTGCTTCGGCGGCACCGGACTATGAGACGTTCGTCGATCGCGACGGGGGCAAGCGCAACTGGGGCATGGAGAAGGTCTGGAAGCAGCGCCAACAGGTCAAGGGCAGCGATCTGCGCCTAGCGCTCGATGCCCTCGCCCGGGCCGACCTGACGATGAAGACGGCGCCGGAAGCCACGCATCGGGTCACGATGGAACGGCTGACGGTGGCGATGTGCCGCTGGTACGGGCGGTGAGAGCCGCTCCAGAACGGGGCGTTAGCCCTCGAACACCCGAACGGCCTTGACCTCGTAGCTGAAGGTCCCGCCCGGGGCCTCGTAGCTCACGGTGTCACCCGGCTTGGCGCCGAGCAGGGCACCACCCAGCGGGCTGTCGGGGGAGGCCAGCAGGAAACCGGCAATCTTGTTCTCGGCCGGGGCGACAAAGAACTCCATCTCGTCACCGTCTTCGTCGACCACGGTGGCAATCGTGCCGACGGCGACGACGCCTGAGTCTTCGACTTCGCGGACTTCGGAGTTTTCGAGGATGTGGCGGATCTGGCGGATTCTCGCCTCCATCATTCCCTGATCGTTCTTGGCCGTATCGTACTCGGCGTTCTCGCGCAGATCACCGTGATCTCGCGCATCGGAGATCCGCTGCTCCATGACGCGGCGGCCGTTGGTGGTGAGATCCTCGTATTCGTCGCGCAGCTTCTGCTCTGCGGCAGGGGTCAGCCACGTCTTGGAATCATCGGGCATGAGGGCCTCCGGGCAGGTCAGCCGAGAAGGGCGACGACTTGCCGGTTCAGGTTCGACTTGCGGCGATCTGCGGTGTTCTTCTTGAGCAAACCCTTGCTCACCGCAGTATCGATCTTCTTCTGCGCCATGCGCAGAGCTTCCTGAGCGGCGGCGGCATCACCGGACTCGGCGGCGGCGAGCGCCGACGCCTCGCGAGTCTTCAGCTCGGAACGGAGCGCCTTGTTGCGCTCCTGGTTCTTCTCGTTCTGACGATTGCGCTTGATTTGAGACTTGATATTGGCCATGCGAAACGGACCTCTGGGTTCGAAGGGAACGACGAGAGGTTAGCAGCAGCCGGGCTTTGGGTACAATGCGTTTCCCGCTCTCCCGAATCGGATCCTGTGATCAACCCTGCGCGCATACGCAACTTCGCCGTCATCGCCCATATCGACCACGGCAAGTCGACGCTGGCCGACCGCCTGCTCGAACGAACCGGCGCGGTCGAAGAGAGGGACATGCGAGCGCAGTTGCTCGACACGATGGACCTCGAGCGCGAACGCGGCATAACGATCAAGGCGAACTCGGTCAGGCTCAACTACCGAGCGGCCGACGGCGAGGACTTCATTCTCCACCTCATCGATACCCCGGGTCACGTCGACTTCTCGTACGAAGTGTCACGCAGCCTGGAGGCGTGCGAGGGCGCGCTCCTGCTGGTTGATGCCTCCCAAGGGGTTGAGGCGCAGACCCTGGCCAACGCCTACCTCGCCATCGAGGAGGGGCTCGAGATCATCCCAGTCATCAACAAGATCGACCTGCCCGCCGCCGACCCCGATGCGGTGGCCGCCGAACTCGTCGGCATCCTCGGCGGCAGCGTGGACGACGTCATCCGGGTATCCGCCAAGACCGGCGTCGGCGTCGATGACTTGCTCGAAGCGATCGTCCATCGTCTGCCGGCGCCCGGCGGGGACCCGGGAGCACCGCTGCGAGCGTTGGTCTTCGACTCGTTCTACGACACGTATCGGGGCGTGGTCTGCAACATCCGCGTGTTTGATGGATCAGTCGGAAAGGGTGACGGGGTCCGGTTCATGGCGACCGGCGAGGATGCCATCGCGGACGAGATCGGGGTGCTGGCGCCTGCGGCCACGCCAATCGGCGAGCTCGGGATCGGCGAGGTCGGCTACCTGATCACCGGCGTCAAGGAGATCGACCTGGTCAGGGTCGGTGACACCGTCACCAGGACGGCGATTCCGGCTCCGACTCCTCTCGCCGGGTACCTGGAACCAAAACCGATGGTGTTCTCCGGCATGTTCCCCACCGACGGCGACGACTTCGAGCGGTTGCGTGAGGCGCTCGAGAAGCTGAGGCTCAACGACTCATCGCTGGTGTATCAGGCCGAGACGTCACGTGCGCTCGGGTTTGGTTTCCGCTGCGGCTTCCTCGGGCTGCTCCACATGGAAATCGTCAGGGAGCGGCTCGAACGCGAGTACGACCTCGACCTCGTCTCGACTGCACCCTCGGTCGAGTTCCGGGCCAACCTCACCGACGGCAGCTCGACTCCGATCCGCAGCCCCCAAGAGCTGCCATCACCCGCCAACCTCGTTTCGGTCGAAGAGCCATTCGTCAAGGTGATGATCATCACACCGTCCGAGTACGTCGGGACGGTGATGGAGCTCGTCATCGGCAAACGCGGCCAGATGGGAGAGATGACGTACCTGTCGCCGGAGCGGGTCGAGCTGCACTACCGAATGCCGCTGGCTGAGATCGTGTTCGACTTCTTCGACCAGCTCAAGTCGCGCACCCGCGGCTACGCCTCACTCGACTACGAACCCGACGACTACCGGGTGTCGGATCTCGTGCGGGTTGACATCCTGCTCAACGGCTTGGCGGTCGACGCCTTCTCGTCGATCGTGCACAAGGAGCGGGCGTACCGCTACGGCAAGGCGATGGTGGAGCGGCTGCGCGAACTGATCCCGCGTCAGCTGTTCGACGTGCCGATTCAGGCGGCGGTCGGCAGCCGGATCATCTCGCGCGAGACCATCAAAGCGAAGCGCAAAGACGTGACCGCCAAGTGCTACGGCGGAGACATCACCCGCAAGCGCAAACTGCTCGAGCGCCAGAAAGAGGGCAAGAAGCGCATGAAGATGGTGGGCCAGGTCGAGGTACCCCAGGAAGCCTTCATCAGCGCGCTGCGGATCGACGAGTAGCGGCTCGACCCGTGAGCGCCGCCGACCTCGTTGCTCCCGATTCCGCCGAACTGGCCGACCGCGCCGCGTCGTGGAAGTCGGCATACGTCCACATCCCGTTCTGTCGGAGGCGATGTCCGTATTGTGACTTCGCCGTTGTCACCCCCGACGAGGGTGCCACTCCTGACGTCGTCGACCGGTACGTCGCGGCGGTCCTTGCCGAGATCGACAGGGAGCCGAACGGCTTTGGTCAGCTCGACGCAGTCAACTTCGGCGGCGGGACGCCATCAGCTCTGGCGCCGGGCGACCTCGCGTTGATTCTCGATCGGCTGGCGGACCGTTGGGGGTTGCGTCCCAACGCCGAGATCAGCATCGAAGCGAACCCGGAGGACATCGACGTTGCCACGGCAGCCGCCCTGACTGCGGTTGGATTCACCCGGCTATCGTTGGGGTTGCAGTCGTTTGATGACGCCGTGTTGGCATCGCTCGGCCGGGTCCACGACGCCGACGAGGCCGCTGCTGCCGTTGCCGCGGCGCGCGGCGCGGGCTTCGGTTCGGTGAGCATCGACCTGATCTTCGGCACGCCGGGGGAGTCGTTCCCGTCGTGGCGGGACACGGTCGATCGGGCGATGGCCGCAGAACCGGATCACCTCTCGGCGTACGCCCTCACCGTCGAACACGGCACAGGATTGTCGCGAGCGGTCCTGGCCGGGGCTCCGGCCCCCGACCCCGACGACCTGGCCGACAAGTACGAGTACCTCGATGAGGCAGTCGCTGGGGCGGGGCTGACTCGCTATGAAGTGTCGAACTTCGCCACCCCGGGCCATCCGTGCCGCTACAACCTCGCCACGTGGGCCCAAGGTGAGTACCTCGGGTTCGGGTTGGGGGCCCACGACCATCGCAGCGGTGTCCGGCGGAGAAACGTGCGGCGCCTCGACGTGTATCTGGAGCGGGTCGGCGGCGGTCGGTCGCCAGAATCCGGGAGCGAAGTCCTCGAAGGTTGGGCTGGTGAGCAAGAGCGGGTCATGCTCGGCTTGCGCCGCGCCGCCGGGGTTGTCGCCGGGCCGGCGGGTACCGCCCTGCTGCGGTCAACAGATGGCGAGCGGTTGATGGCGGCCGGAGTGCTGGCGGTGCGGGACGATCGTCTCATCGTCACCCGCCCGTTGTTGACCGACGCTGCCGCCCGCGCCGTGGTCGGGCTATCGCCTCCTGCCGAGTGGGGATAGCGGGCGGCGGGGCTCTGATCCTTATCACTCTCTCCGGGAGAGTGCTAAGTTCTGCAGATGCTGGATGATCGGCGATCGCAAGTGCTGCAGGCGCTGGTCGAGGAGTACATCTCGACCGGGCAGCCCGTGAGTTCGCGCGCTGTGTTGGTCAACAGCGGACTGAACGTGTCAAGCGCGACTGTTCGCAACGACCTCGCCAAGCTCGAGTCGTACGGGTTCATCAGCCAGCCGCACACGTCCGCAGGCCGGGTCCCCACCCCCCAGGGGTATCGCTACTTCGTCGATCACTGCTCACCGGCGCGACTCCGCTCGGCGACCCGGGTTCGGATCGAGTCCTTCTTCACCGACGTCCACCACGAACTGAGCCGGCTGCTGAAGGAGACCTCGGGCATGCTCTCCGACATCAGCCACTATCCCGCGGTCGTCATCGGCCCCGGGCTGGGGACGGAGTCGGTGAGTGGGGTCCACCTGGTGCACCTCGGCGACTCGGTGTTGCTGGCGGTCATCGTTGCCCACTCCGGACGGGTGTCGCGCGAGATCGTGCGACTCAGCTTTGACCCCACGGACAACGATCTGGCGCGGGCCGAGGCCCTCCTCGAGCGTTGCTACGCCGATGCCAGCCTCGAAGACGGCGCCGACGCCGTCAAGCAAATCTCTGCCGGCGACGTACCCACCAAGGTCCGTGCCGTCGTCAATGCGGTTGCCGGTTCGCTGCGACGGAGCGAGGAGTCCACGAGCGACATCTATGTGGGCGGCACGAGCCAACTCGCTGCGCTCTGGGAGGATCTTGCGGCCATGTCGGCAGTGCTCGGCCTGATCGAACGCGAAGCCGTGCTGCGCGACATCCTCGAGTCCGATCAGGCGGGAACCGCAGTCCGGATCGGCAGCGAATTGAACATGGACGATGTTGACCTCTCCGTGGTGTCCACCACTTACGAGGCCGGCGAGCACGGCAGCGGCCGGATCGGGGTGCTCGGGCCGATGCGGATGGACTATCGGCGGACCATCAAGATCGTCGAAGAGGTCGGCGACGGCCTGGCAGACAGCCTCGGTCACTGATGCAGGACTACTACGAAGCGCTCGGCGTCCCGCGCGACGCCTCACAGGATGACATCAAGAAGGCGTTTCGGCGCCTGGCGCGCGACACCCACCCGGACGCCAATCCCGGCGACCCGGCGGCGGAGGCCAAGTTCCGCGAGGTCGCCGAGGCGTACGAAGTGCTGTCGGATCCCCAGCGCCGCGCCCGCTACGACCGCGGCGAGCAGGTTGGTGCCGGCGATCTGTTCAGCAGCTTCGCCGGACTCGACGAAATCCTCCAGCAATTCTTCGGCGGTGGCGGCTTTGGTGGCTTTGGCGGTTTTGGGGGAGCCCGTCCCGGTCCACGTCGGGGCTCAGACCTTGCCATGGGAGTTGAACTCACCCTGGCTGAGGCCGCCACCGGGGTCAGTCGTGACCTCGATTTTGCGGCTCCGTCACGTTGTGCGGTCTGCGCCGGGACCGGCGCCGAACCCGGTCACGATCCGGTCACCTGCCCGACATGTGGCGGGCGCGGCCAGGTCCAGGTGCAGCGCAACACGTTCCTTGGAGCGATGATGACGGTCACCCAATGCTCGGCGTGCAGCGGTCGCGGCCAGATGATCGAGCAGGTGTGTGACGAATGCCGCGGCGCCGGCTTGGTCCAAGAGGACCGGACGCTCAACGTTGAGATCCCGGCCGGTGTCGACGACGGCACGAGGCTCCGGCTGTCGGGGCGGGGCGGGGCGGGTGAAGCCGGGGCACCTCCCGGTGACCTTTATGTCGAGGTCCGAGTCACCGCCGATCCTCGTTTCGAGCGGCGTGGCGACGATCTCTTTCACCGAGTGCGGCTTGGGATGGCCGAAGCAGCGCTTGGGGTGGAACTCGAGATTCCCCTGGTTGACGGCGAAGCCACCGAGATCGATGTTCCGCGCGGGACCCAGCCCGGCACGGTCTACCGATTGTCGAAACAGGGCATGCCGCGGCTGAGACGGCGAGGCCGGGGCGACCTGCTGGTCGAGATCGACGTCGCCATTCCCGAGAAGCTCTCGGACGAAGAAGAGGGTCTGCTCCGGCAGTTTGCCGAGCTGCACGGCGAGCAACCGGCGGAGGAGAAACGTCGCCGGCGCCGCCGCGGGCGCTGAGCCATGGGGCACACGCCTCATGTGTACGTGCCTGCTCCGTGGGGCGGTGCCGAACTCGCCGTCGGCGAAGAAGCCAGGCACCACCTCGAGAAGGTGCTGCGCCGCAGCGACGGCGACATTTCCTACACAGACGGCGCCGGTCGCGTCGGCCTTGGAACCTATGCGGCGGGGCACATTGCCCGTGGCCGGGAGTCGGACGTGGCTCGACCCGTACCGCGGCTGACGCTCGCCGTGGCGGCACCGACCAGCACCAACCGGGCCCGCATGGTGGTTGAGAAGCTTGCCGAGGTGGGGGTCGATCGGTTGCTGTGGCTCGAGACGGAGTGGTCCCATGGCCGGCCGCCCCGGTCGAGCCGGACCATGTCGTGGGCGGTTGCCGCCCTCGAACAGTCCCAGGGTGCCTGGCTGCTCGAGGTCGCCGGTTCGATCCGCCTGGAGGACGTTGTCGCCGCGGGTCGCGGCGTGGTCATTGCCGATCCGAGCGGTGATCCGATTGATGCGGCGCTCGACTACTCGAATGGGGGACGGCTCACGATGGTGGTCGGTCCCGAGGGCGGCCTCGCCCCCGATGAGGTGCCCCCGGGCGTGCCGCGCCTGTCGCTAGGTGGGCGAATTCTTCGGGTCGAGACGGCAGCGATCGTCGCATCGGGTATCGTGGCGGCGCAACGGCACCATCGCGGTGGCGCGACGAAGGACTAGTCAGCGCGTGCGCTGGGGTTTTGTCTCCTGCTGGAAACGAAACCCTGCACGAGACGATCGGTTCCTAGTATGGTGTGCCTACAGAGAGCGGTTGATATACGCGCTCTCCGTGATGCCTGAGGAGGCAAAAGGGTGGCAACGTATAACGAGCAGGTCGGGAAACGGCTTCGTTCGATCCGGAAGCAGCGCGGGCTGTCGCTCCAGGATGTGCAACGTCTTTCCAATCAGGAGTTCAAGGCAGCTGTGCTTGGTGCCTATGAGCGGGGTGAGCGCAGTCTCTCTCTGCCCCGGCTGCACCGGCTCGCCAAGTTCTTTGGGGTACCGATCGGTCAGTTGCTTCCCCAGGAAGAGGTCGGCGAACGCGGCGCCGCGGCTGGGCCAACCGGTGGCGTGACCATCGACCTGACGAATGTTGAGAATCTCTCCGGCCAGGACTCGATGGTCATCGAGCGATTCCTCCGCGGCATTCAGATGCTGCGCCAAGACTTCAATGGCAAGGTCCTCACGATCCGCGGCGACGATCTGCGGACGCTGGCCATGTTGCTCGACCAGACCGAGGAGTCGTTCAGCGATCACCTCGATGATCTAGGGGTAACGGCCGAAGGTACCTAGGTTCCGCTTTCGTCCCATCGCGGTACCGGCTCTTCTCTGAGAGCGCGATTCCCGATATACTCGCCACCGTCCTTGCGTCCCGCGACGCTTCCCCCATTCCCCTCTTCGGATGAGTGACGCTTTTGTGACCGCTCCTGCCATGACCGAGATCCAGCTACTCGTATCCAGCCACCACCTGATGGTGGACCTCCTGGGCGAACGCGACGTGTACCTGCGGATAGTCGAAGAGGCTTTTCCGGATGTACAGATCGTGGCGCGCGGCAACGAACTCGACATCAAGGGACCGGAAGGATCGGCCGGATCGGCCCGCACCGTGTTTGACGAACTGCTGATCCTCGTCCAGGAGGGTGAAGCGCTCGATGCCGACCGGGTTCGCAGGGTCATCGACCTCGTCAAGGATGATGTGCCGTCGCCGTCGGGGATCTTCACGGACGCCATCAGGGTTGGCAGGGGCAAGGTGGTGCGCGCCAAGACGTTCGGCCAGAAGCGCTACGTCGATGCCGTCCGCGAGAACACGATGGTCTTTGGCGTGGGGCCGGCAGGAACCGGGAAGACCTACCTGGCGATGGCGTGTGCCGTCGAGGCGCTCATGTCGGGCTCAGTACGTCGCATCATCCTGACCCGTCCCGCCGTCGAGGCAGGCGAGCGTTTGGGGTTTCTCCCCGGTGATCTCAGCGCCAAGGTCGATCCCTACCTGAGGCCGCTCTACGACGCGCTCTTTGAGATGCTCGGTCCTGACGAGACCGCCCGACTCATCGAGCGGGGAACTATCGAGATCGCTCCGCTCGCTTATATGAGAGGGAGGACATTGAACGACGCGTTCATAGTCCTCGATGAGGCGCAGAATACGTCTCCGGAGCAGATGAAGATGTTTCTCACCCGCTTGGGGTTCAACTCGAAGATGGTCGTGACCGGGGACGTCACGCAAGTCGACCTCGCCGATGGTCGTTCCTCGGGGTTGCGCGTCGTCGGCCGGGTCTTGAGCGACGTTCCCGGGATCGGGTTCATCGAACTGACCGGCAAGGACGTTGTCCGACATCGCATCGTCGCCGCAATCGTCGAGGCCTACGGCCGGTATGAGGCGAAGCTTGCCGCGGATCAAGAGCGGGACCGCAAGCGATGACGTTGCTGCGCCGCAATCCCGCTGTGCTCAGCCTGCTGGTGATCGCGGTCACCATCGTGCTGGTGGCGGTGGCGCTCATCGTCGGTCGTTCGACCGGCGAGGAACCCCCCGTATTGGTCGTCGGGCAGCCGGCGCCCGAGCAGTTCATTGCAACCGAGACCATCTCGGTTGAGGACGCCGCGGCGACCGAGCAGGCCCGCTTGTCTGCCTACAACTCGGTTGAGACGATTGTCGTTCTCGACCCCGGGGTCGACATTGCCGTCGCCAACAACATCCGCACGTTGTTCATCGACGGGTTGCGGGCGACCCGCCCGCTCGAGCCCGGCGAGGTCCTCGAGGGAACCACGACGACCGAGCCCACCACCACGACCACAGAGGCCCCGACCACGACGACCACCCTCGCCGAGGGGGAAGTGCCCCTCCCGACCGAACCCCCGACGACCACAACCACCACGCTTCCGCCGGCGACACGCGACGAGCAGATCGCTCGGTTGACGGAGGAATATGGATTCCGCCTCCAGGAGTCAACCATTGTGGTCCTCGTGGATCTCATCGAACGCGATGCGGCCGCCGTTGTCCTCGGCGAAGAACGGGTTTATGACGACGTCGAGCGTTCTGCGCTCGAGATCGCCGCCCAAGAGCTGGCCGAACCCGGCATCCTGCCCGATGAGCTGGACGCAGTGCAGAACGATCTCCGTCGCAACCCTCCGATCGTGTCGGTTCCCGCGCTGGGGCCGGAATTGACCGCCGGCGTCAGCGACGCGATTGCCGACATCGTGGCTTCGTTCATGCAGTCGAACGCTCGCAACGACTTCGAAGAGACCACGCGCCAGGAAGAGGCCGCGGCGGCCGCGGTCCCACCGGTTACGGTTGTATTCCTCGCCGGTCAGGAGATCGTCGGCGCCGCCCAGACCCTCTCGGCGGTGCAACTCGATGCCATCGAGACGCTCGACCTACAGCAGCCCGCGGCTGGGGAGTCGCTGACACCGATTGCGGTGCTCGGTGCGCTGGCGGTGCTGTTGACGGCCTTCGTGCTGTGGCGGATCGCTACCAGCCAGTGGTCTGAGCCGAAGCACTTCGCACTGCTCGGCGTCCTCCTGGTCCTCGCCGCCGCAACGTCGCGCCTTCCTGAGATCATCGTCGAAGACAACCCGCAACTCGCCTACGTGCTGCCGATGGTGATCTTCGGCTACCTCGCCGCGATCCTCTACGACCCCCGCACCGCGATGCTCATGGCGGTTCCGGTTGCCATCTTCACCGCCATCTCCACCGGCGACGCCGCACTCACGATCTACGCCGCGGCAGCCACCGTTGCTCCGGTGGCGTTCGTTTCCTCAGTGTCCAGCCGCCGCCAACTCCGGGTTGCCGTAGCTATGTCCGCGCTGGTGTTGGCCCCGATGGCATTTGCGATCGCGTGGCTGTTCACCGGGATCGATACCGCGCTTCCCGCGGCCTTTTTTGCGGTGCTCGGTGGTGTGCTCGGCGGTTTGGTGGCCCAGGGCTTGCTGTCGTTCCTCGAGAACACCTTCCGGGTCACCACCACGCTCACGCTGCTCGACCTCACCGACCGTAACCATCCCGCCCTTCGCCTCATCGAGGAAAAGGCGCCGGGCACCTTCAATCACTCAATCCTGGTCGGCACGCTGGCCGGCAAGGCGGCTCGGACCATTGGAGCGGACCCGCTTCTCGCCCAATCGGTCGCGTTCTATCACGACCTGGGCAAGACCGAGAACCCGCAGTACTACATCGAGAACCAGTTTGGCGTTTCCAACCCGCATGATGAGCTGGACTCGGAAGAATCGGTGCGTCTGATCCGCCAGCACGTCACCGACGGGCTGCGGCTGGCCCGCCAGTATCGATTGCCGCCTGAAGTTGTGGCCGGCATTCGGCAGCACCACGGCGACGGGCTGATGCGATACTTCTATCACAAGGCACTGGCGGAGGACCCCGGGGTCGATCCGACGATGTACCGTCATGCCGGAGAGAAACCGAAGAGCAAGGAGATGGCCATTCTGATGATCGCCGACTCCTGCGAGGGTGCGGTGCGGGCGCTCGTTCAGCAAGAGGACCCGACGCCGGACAACGTCAAGAAGGTGGTCGATTCGGTCGTCACCGAGAAGCTGGAAGACGGCCAGTTCGACGAATCTGCGCTCACCTTCGGCGACTTGACCAACGTCAAGCAAGCCATGGTCGACGCGTTGATCGGCTATTACCACACGCGGATCCCGTACCCGGACTTCCCCGGCGCACCGGCGGGGGTGGGATGAAGGTCTTCGTCGCCGACGAGCAGGATGACCCTCTTGAAACCGAGCCGCTGATTGCCTTGGCCGCATCCGTGCTGGAAGCCGAGCGGCTTCCCGATGACACCGAGGTGTCGATCACTCTGGTCGACCGCGACGAGATGACCAGCCTCAACGAGCGTTACCTCGAGCGAGAAGGGCCGACCGACGTGCTCGCGTTACCGATCGAGGATATGCAACCCGGTGCGGTGCCGCCGGCCGATCCGGACGGGCCGCCGCTCAATCTCGGCGACATCATCGTCTGCCCGGAGGTGGTGGCGAGGAACGCTGCGGACGCTGAGGTCGAGTTTGGCGACGAACTGGCGCTGATGGTCGTCCACGGCATCCTGCACCTTCTCGGCTACGACCACCACGAGGATGATGAAGCCGAACACATGGAGGCGCGGGAGCGCACCCTGCTGGCGGCAGTGGGGAGGACTCGGCCGTGAGTCTGCTGGGTCTTGTTGTTGCCGCTCTCTTGCTGCTGGTCACCGCGTTGCTGCGAGCCGCCGGCGCGTCCCTGGTGCGCACCCCGCGGGCCGATGCGCTCCACGATGCCGCCGATGGGGACGAGCGGGCCGCCGTCGTCGCCGAGTTGCTGGACGATCGCGCCAGGCTGCAGCCTGCGCTGAGCATGGTCAACACGCTGCTGCTGGTCATTGTGGTGATCCTGGCGACGTGGGCGCTCACCGACCGTCTCGACGGGATCGAATTGTTCATTGCCATCGTGTTGGTTGCGTTGGTGGTGGTCGCGTTTGGTGACCTGGTTCCGCGCAAGATCGGTCGGAGCCGGCCCCGTGCGATCGCCTACCAGTTCGCCTGGCTCTTGCGTCCGGCGGTTGCGTTCGGTCATGCCGCCGCCGACTTGATCGACGTCGATGAGGACGACGACGAGGATGAGGACGACGATGAAGAGGCCATGGCGGACGCCGAGGAGCGGGTCTTGATCTCATCGATCCTCGAGTTCACCGACACGATCGTGCGCGAGGTGATGACGCCGCGCACCGACATGATCACCCTCAGCGGTGACGACTCGACCGACGCCGCCCTGGACCTGGTGCTGGCAGCGGGCCGCTCCCGAGTCCCGGTGCTGGGTGAAGGCATCGACGATGTGCTCGGGGTTCTCTATGCCCGCGACCTGCTCAAGCTGATGGACGCCGACGCCGAGCCCCGCTTGTGCAACAAGCTGATGAGAGCCGCGTACTTCGTGCCGGAGACCAAGCGTGTCTCGGAGCTGCTGCGCGACATGCAGAGCAACCAGGTGCACCTGGCGATCGTGGTCGACGAGTTCGGTGGAACGGCCGGTGTGGTCACGATCGAGGACTTGTTGGAGGAGATCGTCGGTGAGATCGCCGACGAATACGACCGTGAGGAGCCAATGGTGACACCGCTCGAAGGCGGCAGTTTCCTGGTCGACGGTCGAATGGCGGTTGACGAGTTGGCGGAGCTGATCGGCGTCGACCTGCCGGATGACGAATGGGACACGGTTGGGGGACTCGTCCTCGGATTGGCCGGCCGGGTGCCCCGCGAGGGCGAGGCCTTCACCATCGCTCAGCACGTCTTTGTGGCCGACCGGGTGCAGGGGCGCCGCATCGCTCGGATCCGTCTCGAAGCGCGGCAATGACATGAAGTCGGGATTCATCTCCGTCGTTGGGCGGCCCAACGTCGGCAAATCAACCTTGGTGAACGCCCTGGTGGGGGAAAAGGTGGCGATCACCTCGTCACGCCCTCAGACCACCCGCAACACCATTCGTGGCGTGCTGACGGTCGAGGATCCTCCCGCACAGTTTGTGTTCGTCGACACTCCCGGGCTTCACCGCCCTCGCACCGCCCTTGGAGAGCGACTCAACAAGCTCGTCTACGGGTCGCTCGCTGAGAACGATGCCGCACTGTTCGTGCTCGACGCCACCCAGCAGATCGGCCCGGGCGATCGGCTCATTGCGGAGCGACTCATCGAGGGAGGGTTGCCCGTCGTGGTGATCGTGAACAAGGTCGACCTGGCGACCCAACCTCAGATCGTTGCCCACCTCGGTGAGGCCGGGGAATGGGGGTTCCGTGCCTACGTGCCGGTGTCGGCGCTGAAGGGCGACGGCACCGACCTGGTGCTCGGCGAGTTGGACGGTTTGCTCGAACCGGGTCCGGCGTTCTTCCCGCCCGGCATGCACACCGACCAGCCCGATGAACTGCTCGCCGCCGAGTTGGTGCGCGAGAAGTACCTGTCACGACTGCGTGACGAGTTGCCGCATTCGCTGGCAGTCATTGTAGACCAGGTGACAACTCGCCCCGACGGCGTCGTTCACGTTCCCGCCATCGTCTACGTCGAGCGGAACTCGCAGAAGGGCATGGTCATCGGCAAGGGTGGCTCCGTGTTGCGCGAGGTCGGCTCGGAAGCGCGGCTCGACCTCGAGCGCCTCTTCGGGGCGAAGGTGTATCTCGAGCTGAGGGTCAAGGTCGAGAAGGACTGGCAGCGCCGCGACTCGACCCTGGACCGAATGGGTTTCTAGGAGGCCCAACTGTCGAAGGCGACGGCCAGCTTCGTGTCCTTTTGGGTGAGGGATCCCTCATCGTGGGTGCTGAGGACCAACGTCACCTTGTTCCAGCGGATGTCAATATCGGGATGGTGGTCGGCTACCTCGGCGGCGAGAGCAACCCGGTTCACAAATCCCATCGCCTCGTTGAAGTCGGCGAATACGAAGGTCCGCGAGATTTCCTCGCCGTTGAGCGTCCACTGGGGATGTTCGGCGAGGAAGGTGGCACGGGCAGCTTGGTCGAGTGCGGGCATTGGGCTCCTTGTAGGCTGCCTCCAGGCTACGCATGGTGCACGAGCTACGGGCTCCGGGGCGGTACCCTGGCCGGTACCCGGCACCTGGTAGCGCACCCACCATGGCTATTCGTCACGACCAAGGAATTGTCCTGCGCGGTTATCCCTTTGGGGAGGCTGACCGGGTCGTCGTGCTGCTGAGCCCCAACAACGGCAAGCTGCGGACCGTGGCCAAGGGCGTCCGCAAGACCAAGAGTCGTTTTGGTGGCCGGCTCGAGCCGTTCTCCCATGTCGATCTTGTGCTGTACGAGGGGCGCAATCTCGACACCATCACCCAGGTCACGATGATCGAGCCGTTCCACCACCTGCGATTCGACCTCGACAAGGTCGTGGCCGCAGGCACGATGGTGGAGGTGGCCGATGCCGTTGCACAGGAAGACGAGAGTTCGATTCGGCTGTTTCTGCTGCTCCAGCGAGGGTTGCGCACCCTTGACACCGGCAGCCTTCATCCCGATCTGGTCACCGCCTTTCTCTTGAAGGCCGCGGACGTCGTCGGCGTTGCCGCCCAACTCGACCAATGCGCCGGGTGCGGACGCCCCGATGAATTGACTCGGTTCAGCTTCTCGGCGGGCGGGGTGCTGTGTGAGCGGTGCCGGACGGCGGGTGCTTATGCGTTGCGGCCGGGTTTGACCGACTATCTCGCCCAGTTGGCTGGGTCCGACCTCGGCGAGATGCCGACCGTCGATGAGTCATTCAGTCGGGAGGCAATGGGGGTGGCGCGGCGCTTCGTCGAGTACCACCTCGAGCGCAAGCTGCAGAGCCTGGCGGTGCTCGATGGCTGACGCCGCATTTGCTCCCCGCGTTGATCGCTCCCGCGTCCCCGAGCATGTCGGGATCATCCTCGACGGCAACGGGCGCTGGGCCAACGCTCAGGGTCTGCACCGTACGGCCGGCCACGCCCGTGGCGAACCGGCACTGTTCGACGTCATCGAAGGTGCCCTCGATCTCGGCGTGAAGTGGCTCACCGCCTTCGTGTTCTCGACGGAGAACTGGGCGCGTGACGAGTACGAGGTGCAGTTCCTCATGCACTTCAACATCGACCTGCTGCGGCGCCGCAGGGATGAGATGAACGAGAAGGGGGTGCGGATCATCTTCATCGGTGAACGCGACGACCCGCGGGTTCCCGATGAGTTGCGCCAAGAGATCTGGGCGGCCGAGGAACTCACCAGGGACAACGACACCCTGCACCTGATCTTCGCCTTCAACTACGGCGGGAGAGTCGAGTTGGCCTCGGCTGCAAGACGGATTGCCGAGGAGGCTGCGGCGGGGGAGCTGGATCCGGCCGACGTGGACACCGCAGCGCTCAGTGCCAGGCTCTATCTGCCGGACATGCCCGACCCCGACCTCGTCATACGATCCTCCGGCGAACAGCGCACCTCGAACTTCCTACTGTGGGAAGCGGCGTACAGCGAGTACGTCTTCTCGCCCGTGTTGTGGCCCGACTTCGATCGCTACGTCTTTGCCGACTGCGTCGCCGAGTTCCAATCCCGCGACCGCCGTTTTGGCACCGCCGCCGACGAGTCGACATAGAGGGTTTTGGCGGACATGAGCGCATCATGATGCGCTGTCGTCCGCCAAAACCCTCTTGGGCTACCATCTGGCGCTCCCCACCGCCAGTGAGGCATCAGAACCATGGCTATCGACTTCGACACCATCGTCAACCTGTCCAAGAAGCGCGGCTTCGTCTTCCAGTCGTCCGAGATCTACGGCGGGCTCCGCTCTGCCTACGACTACGGTCCGCTGGGCGTCGAGTTGCTGCGCAATGTCAAGGAGCAGTGGTGGCATTCGATGGTCAGGATGCGCGACGACGTCGTGGGCATCGATTCGGCCGTGATCCAGTCCCCCCAGGTGTGGGAGGCTTCCGGCCACCTCGCCTCGTTCACGGATCCGCTGGTGGAGTGCACCAATTGCAACAACCGCTTCCGGCTCGACAAGCTCGATGACGAAGACCAGTGCCCCTCCTGTGGCAAGCGGGGGACCTTCACCGAGGCCAAGAACTTCAACCTCATGTTCAAGACCCACATGGGCCCGGTCGAGAGCACCGACAATGCCGTCTACCTGCGGCCCGAGACCGCCCAGGGCATCTTCATCAACTTCGAGAACGTGCGCCGTACCGCTCGGCTCAAGCTGCCGTTCGGCATCGCCCAGATCGGCAAGTCGTTCCGCAACGAGATCACGCCGGGTCAGTTCGTGTTTCGGACCCGTGAGTTCGAGCAGATGGAGATGGAGTTCTTCTGCCGGCCCGAGGAAGCCGACGAGTGGTTCCGTTACTGGGTCGAGGAACGCCGCAATTGGTACGTCGACCTTGGGATGAAGCCGGAGAATCTTCAGTTCCGCGCTCACGAGCAGGATGAACTCTCGCACTACTCGACCGGCACCTACGACGTGGACTATCGATTCCCGTGGGGGTTCGACGAACTCGAGGGCATTGCCAACCGCACCGACTTCGATCTCAAGGCCCACATTGCCCGCAGCGGCAAGGATTTGACGTACTTCGATCAGGAGTCCAACGAGCGCTTCGTGCCGTATGTGATCGAACCGGCGGCAGGCGCCACTCGAACCACCTTTGCCTTCCTGATCGATGCGTATCACGAGGAGGAGGTCAGGGGCGACACCCGGGTGGTGCTGAAGCTCGACCCGCGTCTCTCGCCGATCAAGGTCGGGGTGCTGCCGCTTTCGAAGAAGCCGGAACTGACCGAGGTCTCTGAGCGGATCGCGGCCGACTTGCGTCCGCTTTGGCCCGTCGAACACGATGTCACCCAGGCGATCGGCCGCCGCTACCGGCGCCAGGACGAGATCGGCACCCCCTATTGCGTAACCGTGGATTTCGACACGCTCGAGGACCAGCAGGTCACGGTGCGCGATCGTGACACGATGGAGCAGGATCGCATCTCGATGGACCGGGTCAAGAGCTACCTGCAGGACCGGCTCTAGGAGGCCATACGGACTCCGGCTCAGGCGAGCGTGGCGTCTTCGATGAAGATGTTCCGCATCAGCGGGTCCACCTTGGCCAAGACCCCGCTGACGGTGACCGTGTCGTGACGCTGCCTGCCGCGAGCTGACCCGGGTGGCAGCGCAACGACGGCGTCGATGCTGGTGTTGCCGTAGAGGTCGTGCTGTACCGAGGCGATGGTCACGACGGCCTTGACTCCGGGTTGATCGCCGAAGTCGGCATCGTATTGGTAGGCCCGAATCGACTTGAGGTCGCCGGTCCAGGTGACGTGAGCCCCCCGGAACTGCTGGTCGAATAGGTCGTTGCTCTCGTAGCTCAATGCGGTTTCGGTGAAGATGGCGGATGCCACTGTCTCCGCGCTCGGTCCGTCACCTGTCGTCGCCGGGCTCGAGGGAGGGGCCGGCGTGGACGGCGTTGTGCGAGATTCGACCGACTGGCGCCACCCCTCGACCTCCGTGTCGGCCGGCAACAGCGTCGCGAGCTCGTCGAGGACGGCCGACGCTTCGACAGTATCGCCCGACGTGGCGAGCGCCTCGGCTTCGAGCATGCGGCTCTCGAGATCGGTCGGATCTTTGGCCGCGACGGTGCGGAGCTTGGCCGTGGACTCGCCGAGCTGGCCCTGCCCTCGCATGGTGAGGGCCTCGGAGATGTCGTCGGTGGCCGACCGTCCGGTGAGGACCCGAGCGGTGCCAAGTAGGCGGCGGACCGTTGTCGTGATCACGTCACCCCGCTTCTCCATGCCGGCGGTTTCGAGGCGGACGTGATCGCCCTCGACGACGACAGCGGGATACGCCGCCTGGAGTCGCAACAGCGATATGCGAACGGCCGGGGTCAGGAGCAGCTTGAGGGCGTTGGGGTCGTCGCTCTTGACGACGAAGGCATCGTCGAAACTCTGGTCGCCGACCTCGATGTCCTGAGCACCGAAGGCTTGGGTGATGCGGCTGAACCCGGTTTGGCGGGTCAGCTTCATCTTGTGGCCGAGCTGCGGGTAGGCGACTCGGTAGTGCGTAACGACCTGATTGTTGTTGCCGCTCCGTTGTGACTTGGTTGCGACCTCGATATCGAGACCGTTGCGCTGGCCGGCGATGCGCGGCTGCTTGGTCAGCGAGCCCGGTTGGAAGCCAAGACCCAGGTCGGCGGCCGCCGCCTGCCAAATCAGGCCGGTGGCTCGTTGCGCTCGGGAGGCAACCCGAATGATGCCGCTGATCACGGCGATGATCACGAAGATGAAGAACACGCCCATGGCCCGATTGTACGACCTGGGTCCGACCGGTCGACCTACCCGTTGGTGAGCGGGGGGACGCGCCCTTCGAAGTAGGTGGTGAGTGCCACCACGGTGCGGCTCATCCCGGGCGCGACCTGGCGAATGTCCTCGAGGATCTGGCCGAGATGGTCCGATGAACGGGCCCGCACCACGACTTGGAGATCGAACTCGCCGGTCACTGCGAAACAGCTCACGACGTAGGGGATGGTCTTGAGTCGTGCTGCGACGTCGGCCAGAGACTCAGCCGTTCCGAGCGCCAGGCTGATGATGGCAGCGACGGGGAGGTCGACTTTGGTCCAGTCCAGCAGGATGCGCGAGCCGCGGATGACCCCGTCGTCGCGAAGGCGCTTGACGCGGGCGTGGACGGTTGCCGTGGCGACGCCGAGCTCCTTGGCGACCTGGGCGAGGGGGAGACGTGCATCTTCAGCGAGGAAACCGATGATCTTCTGGTCTAGAGCATCCATGGGAATAAGATTAACGGAAGAACGTTGATATTGATAGAAGATATCTTGACACCGCACCTGAGTTTCGCGATACTCCGGGTCGGTAGGACACGACAGGACTGAGGACCACGATGAACATGCATCCCGACACAGTGCACCAGATGGTGATGTCACGGCGCAATGCCAACGCCGCCGCCAACAAGAAGCGTGAGAAGTAGTCAATCGATCCAGCGCGGAGAGGTCGCCTCCCTTTCCACGATCAACGGGGAGTCCGATGGGCTCCCCGTTTCAATTGAGCGGAGCGGACCGGGATTCGGGTCCGGGGGTCTCGGTACACTCGCCGTCGTGGCGTATCCCCGCGAAGAGATCGATCAGGTGCGAGACCGTACCGATCTGGTGGAACTGGCATCCGAGGTGACCAAGGTTCGCCGGTCCGGCCGTTCGGTGATGGCCGTGTGCCCTTTCCACCAGGAAAAGACGCCGTCGTTGTCGATCGACGCCGCCCGTGGCCTCTACCACTGCTTTGGGTGTGGCAAGAGCGGCGACGTGTTCCGGTGGGTGCAGGAGACCCATACCCTCGACTTCCGTGAAGCGGTCGAGTTCCTGGCACGGCGCGCCGGGATCGAACTCACTGAGGAGAAGGGGGCAAAGGAGCGACGGGGTCGGCGCGAGGAACTGATACGTGCCACCGCAGCCGCGGTCGAGTTCTACCACGAGCGGTTGCGCAAGGCCGATGACGCCGCGGCCGCCCGCAGCTACCTGCGGGGGAGAGGGTACGGGGCCGAGGTGGTTGAGCGCTTCGAGGTTGGGTATTCGCCCGACACGTGGGACACGCTCACCCGATATCTGAAGACCAAGGGTTTCAGCGACGCAGTGCTCGATACTGCCGGGCTGGCGTCGCGCAGCAGGCAGGGCAGGCTGATCGACCGCTTTCGGGGCCGGCTGATGTTCCCCATCTACGACCTGCGGGGTGATGCAGTCGGCTTTGGTGCCCGCCTCCTGGAGGGTGATGGGCCGAAGTACTTGAACTCGCCCGAGACCCCGATCTATCAGAAGTCACGGCTGCTCTATGGGCTGAACTGGGCAAAGGGCGAAATCGTTCGTCGTGGCGAGGCGGTGGTCGTTGAGGGATATACCGATGTGATTGCCTTCCACGATGCCGACCTGCCGGTTGCGGTTGCCACCTGCGGCACGGCGCTGGGGGAGGATCATCTCGACCTGCTGCGCCGGTTCACCGGGCGTGTAGTGCTGGCGTTTGATGCCGATGAGGCCGGCGCCGGGGCCGCGTTCCGCGGTTTTGAACGCTCGGTACCGGGCGATCTCGACCTGCGGGTGGCGGCTCTCCCGGAGGGGCGGGATCCTGCCGATCTGATGCGCGACGGTGACGTCGACCTGCTGCTCGCCGCGGTCGGAGACTCCACCCCGCTGCTGCAGTTCAGGCTCGAGGCGGAGCTGCGCCAGTTCAATCTCGGAGAAGCCGAGGCCCGGGGAAGAGCCATCGGCGCCACTGCCGCCCTCGTCGCCCTTCACCCCGATTCCGTTGTGCGTCACGAATATGCGGTTCTGCTGTCGCGGCGCACCGGGGTGGAGTTGGCGGTGGTGGAGCGGGCCGTCTCAGAAGCCGGCCGCCGCGTCCAGCGGGAACGAGATACCGACATCGAGCCTGCCGATGAGTTCGTCCGCAGGCTCACCGGCGAGGAAAAGGCCGAGCTCGAACTCCTGCGGCTGGTGCTGGCCAACGATCCGGGGATCCGTCGGGTTGAGCTCAGCGCCGACCTATTCGCCGTTCCCCGGCTGCAACGTGCCTATGGTCTAGTGGGACCGGAAGTCCTGGCGCTCCCGCCGGGGACACCGCCGAACCTCGGGGGCTTGATTGGAGACGATGAGTCGCCCGAAGGTGCACTGCTGCGGCGCTTGGCGATGGAGAGTCGACCGCTGTCCGACGCCGAGGCGTTGGTGAATAGGCTCAAGGTGGGGGGCATGGAGCGCCGAATTGAAGAATTACGACGTTCGTTGGAGGGGCTGGATCCGGACCAGGATCAACAGGGTTATTCCGACACGTTCCAAGAGTTGATAGCGTTGGAGACCCAACGACGCGAGTTGCGGAGTCAAGAGTGAACGAATCAGCATCAAGAGTCTTCGAGGAATTGACGTCGCGCGGCAAACAGCGCGGGTTCCTCGTCATGACCGAGGTGCAACAGGAACTCGAAGATGTTGAGGCTCCGCCGGAGTCGTTTGACGACATCTTTGTCGCGCTGCGCGAGCGTGGGATCACCATCCGCGAGGACTCGCATGACGCGCTGGCGGCGACTGCACTCAGCAGCGATGAGTTGGTGCACGTTTCGGATCCGGTGCGGATGTATCTCCAGGAGATCGGCCGCTACCCGCTGCTCACTCCCCAGCAAGAAGTCGAGCTGGCGATGCAGATGGAGGCCGGGATAAGGGCCGACGACAAGCTCGCCGCCGCCGGGCCGGGACTCGAGGTGGGGGAGCGCACGATCTTGGAGCGGGCGAGCCGTTCGGCCGACCGGGCCCGCAAGCGCTTGGTCGAGGCGAACCTGCGGCTCGTCGTTTCGATCGCCAAGAAGTATGTCGGGCGCGGCTTGTCGCTGCTCGACTTGATCCAGGAGGGCAACCTCGGGTTGATCAGGGCGGTTGAGAAGTTCGACTACCGCAAGGGCTTCAAGTTCTCGACGTATGCCACTTGGTGGATTCGTCAGGCGGTGACCCGGGCGCTGGCCGACCAGGCCCGCACGATCCGGGTGCCGGTGCACATGGTTGAAACCATCAACAAGCTGGCGCGGGCACAGCGCACCCTGATGCAGGAGTTGGGTCGCGAGCCGAGCATCGAAGAGATATCAGCCGAGATGGAGATGGAGCCGGGCCGGGTGTCCGAGCTGCGTCGCATCGCTCAGGACCCGGTGTCGTTGGAGATGCCGCTGGGCGAGGAAGAGGACTCGACGCTCGGCGATTTCGTGGAAGACACCGACGCCGAGGTTCCGGTCGAGGCGGCGTCGTTCAAGCTGCTCCAGGAGTACCTCAGCCTGGCCCTCGAGGGGCTCAACGAGCGGGAACGTCAGGTGCTCGTGATGCGCTTTGGCCTTGCCGACGGCAAGATCCGCACCTTGGAACAGGTCGGGTCGCACTTCAGCGTGACGAGGGAGCGGATTCGCCAGATCGAGACGAAAGCGCTCGCCAAGCTGCGCCAGCCGGCCCGAGCCAAGCGACTCGAGGGCTACCTCGAAGGCGCCTAGTCGGCGCTACTCATCGGCTTTCTCACGGATGAGTTCGCTTGCCTGCTCGAGTTGCTCGGCGAGGATGGCGCGGGCCTTCACGGTGCTCGAGTCGGTCAACACCTTGGTGTCCTCGATCACCCGCTTGATGGGTGGGTTCTCAGTGACGGTCCGAAAGGCGCTGTAGATCTGCCGATAGCGCTGCCGGCCCGCCTTGGTGCCCAAGACGTAGCCGGCGCCAAAACCGATGATCAGGCCGGTGCGCATCTTCATGGACGCCATTCTGCCAGATCGGAAGACTGAAGTTGCGGGCGGGTTGGGCCGATCATCTTGGCCACAGCCAACCGTGTAGTACTATCGCTGCGCTCCGTTCGGAGCACCTTCACGGTTGAAGGCCCTTCCGGGGTAGCTCAATTGGCAGAGCGCCGGACTGTTAATCCGTAGGTTGTGGGTTCGAGTCCCACCCCCGGAGCCATAACGAAACCCCTGTTGACCAGGGGTTTCGTTGTCTCTGTTGCCGCCGCGCACGGCTGCCATTTGGATCACGGGGCGCGGAGAGGGCGCGCCACGGACCAGCCATCGGCGTTCTCACCGTGAGCGCTGCCGCTCCAACCGGTCGGCGATCTCATCCCTGACGTCGTCGTAGAGGTGTCCGTAGACATCCATGGTGACACGAATCGACGAGTGCCCGAGGTGCTCGCGTACGTGTCCGGGGTGGGCGCCGGTGGCGATGAGCAGCGAGGCGCAAGTGTGTCGGAGGTCGTGAATCCGCAACCCTTCCTCGCTCAGCTCGGCGACGGCGGGTTTCCACACCCAACGTCGGAAGTTGGACGAGCGGAGCGGTGTTTCGTTGTCTGTCACGAACAGCAGGCCGTCTTCGGTGTCGCCTGTGAATCGCCCGATGTGCTCGCCCAGGACGTCGGCGACGAAGGGTGGGATTGCGATGGTGCGAGACTCCCAGGTCTTCGGAGGCACCGGGTGCAGCCGACCCTTGACCTCGGAGAGGGTCTCGCTGACCACGATCCTGCGCCGCAGCAGGTTGACATACTCCAGCTTGAGGCCGACTGCTTCCGCCCAGCGAAGGCCTCCGTACGCCAGAACGTAGATCAGTCCGCGATACCGGCGAGGGACGAGGTCGGCGAGTTCGTCCACCTGGTCGGAGGTGAGAAACCGCGGTGTTCGGCGAGTTGCCCGCGGCAGCGGTGTTCCGTCGGCCGGATTGGACGCCAAACGCCGGGCTCGCACCGCCGCTTTGAGGATCATCGACAGGAGCTGATGCGCTTGTCGGGTGCGGCTGGCGGAGAGTCCGCGGTCGGTGAGTTCGACGACCCAGGTTTCGATCATGAGGGGATCGATGGCGGCCAGGGGGAGCTGACCGAAGCGAGGAAGGAGGTGGACGGTGAGGAGCGACTCGTAGCCGGCGAGGGTCTTGGGTTTGAGGTGGCGTCGGGTGTCGAGCCAGGGAATCGCCCAGTCGGCGAAGGTGGTGCGGGCGAGGCGGGGGTCGGTCCATTCGGAGCGGTCGAGGCGGGCTTGTTCATTGCGGAGCCATTTCTCGGCGTCGATCTTGCGGTCGAAGGTCTTGTTGCGGGTACCGGCACCCGTGATCGACAGCCGTGCCTTCCAGCGGCCGCCGTCGGTCTTGATGATCCATCCTGCCATGAGCACCTCCTCGTGATCGATCTGGCGCACGTGTGTCCTCGAGGCAACGCTACCCGCCGGCTCTGACACGCTTCTGTTCGGTTTGGCTTCCGTTGATTCGTTGGTTGATCCAGTGGGTTACGTCGCTGGTGCGGAAGCGGAGGTGGCGGCCGACACGGAAGCCGGGTGGGCCGTGGCCGCGGTGGCGCCATCCGTAGATGGTGGCGACGGGGACGCCGAGGTAATCGGCGAGGTCCTGGACGCTGAGGAGACGGTCGAGGGTGTCCATTTGCCCGCATTGTGGGCCTTGACCCTGTCATCACGATGCCCGCAACCCTGTCACGGACCCTGTCAGGAACCCTCCAACTGCCGGGAGCGCACAGGGATCGCTCGGGATCGGACTGGATTGTTGGCGGCGCCGGAAACCCTTGCACGGCCTGGTTTGGGGCCGGTTTCGGCCGTCGGGTGACACGGTTTTTGACACTCTGGTGACAGGGTCGCGGTGTCTGATGCGAGGCGATGGACCCGATCCGCCACCTCGCCGCGACCCGTGTGCGCCGCTGCACTGCAGTGGAGTGCCCCTTCGCCGGCAGGCTGTGGGGGTGCCGGCAGGAGCGACGGCGACGTGGCCCAGGTGAGCGAGGCCTCCCTGCCACAGCTGCGAGGCAAGGAACCGACACCGCATCCGTCGATGCGAGCGACGAGTCCTCACTCCCACCTGATCGACGTTCCGAGATCCCAGCGAACGACGCACCGGACCTCCAGCAGAACGAGTCGCTCCACGCGCGTCCCGATGCGCGTTACCGAGTCCGGAAAGACAGACGAGTGCACACCTGCGGTCCCGCTGTGGGGGTGGGGCAGTGACGGTGCGGGTGACGACGTTGAAGGGCGCCGCGGCAGGCCGGTATTACACCGAGCAGCTCCCGTCGTACTACTTGGATGGTGGTGAGCCGCCGGGTCGCTGGTTCGGTCGGGGCGCCGCGATGTTGGGTCTTGATGGCGGGATCGATGATGAGGCGTTTCTGGCGGTGATGGCCGGTCTCGATCCGGCGACCGGGGTACGGTTGGGGCGCCGCTTCGGAGAGACATCAGTGCGGGGGTTCGATGCCACGTTCTCGGCGCCGAAGTCAGTGTCGGTCCTGTTCGCCGTCGGCAACGAGCGACTGCAACGGGAGGTGACGGAGGCGCACGACACCGCGGTCGACGCCGTGTTGGCCTGGGTTGAGTCCCAAGCGCATACGAGGATGCGGCGGCGGGGTCATGTGGTGTGTGTCGACGCTGACGGCATCGTGGCCGGCGTGTTCCGGCAACATACGAGCCGTCGTTTGGACCCGCAGCTGCACACTCATGCGGTGATCGCCAACCGAGTGAACGCCTCGGACGGACGCTGGTTGGCGTTGGATGCGCGCACCATCAAGATGGATCAACGGACCTTGTCGAGCCTGTATCACGCTGGGTTGCGGGCTGAGTTGACCCGCCGTCTCGGAGTCCGATGGCGCCAACCTGAACATGGGATTGCTGAGATGGCCGGTGTCGACCCGGACGTGTTGGTCGAGTTCTCGCAACGCAGCCGCGACATCGAGCAGCGCGTCGCTGCGAAGCTGGACCGGTTCCTCACCGACTTGGCTCGGGAGCCAACGCCACGGGAGCGGTGGCGGCTGGAGCGTGAGGCCGTGCTCGACAGCCGACCCGCCAAGGAGCGCCGTCACTCCGCCGCCGCCCTGCATGAAGGGTGGAGGATGCGGCTGCGAGCCCTCGACCTTGAACCACACGACCTCGTGACCGGCGTTGTGGGTCGTGTCCGGCGGCCGGCCGGCGTCGACCAGGCGAGCATGGCAGGAATGGTGGAGGGGGCATTGGAGGCGCTGGGGGAGCGGCAGTCGACGTGGCGGCCCGCCGAGGTGGTGCGTGAGCTCGCCGCCCAGGTCCCCACCGACGTCACCGTCCAACCCGGGCGGCTCTGTGAGTTCCTGGAGCGCCTCGCCGACCACGCCACCGCGTCGCGCTGTGTTGATCTGTCACCACCGATCCCGGCTGGTGTGGTGTTGCGTCGTGATGGACGCCCGATCAGCGAACCATCCACCGACCGTGCCTTCACCACCCGAACCATCCTGGATGAGGAGGAACAGATCCTCGAATGGGCCGACCGGCAACGCCAATTCGCCAGCATGGTCGACACGAGACCTCGAGACCTCGACACGGCGGGGTTGAGTGCGGGCCAAGCCGACGCCTGCAGGGCGGTGGCGGGGATGGCCCCTTTGGAGCTGATCGTGGGACCGGCCGGGTCGGGCAAGACCACTGCCCTCACTCCCGCCGTTGCCTATCTGCAGGGTCGCGGGGAGACGGTGTTTGGGGTGGCACCCACCGCGGCGGCCGCCGAAGTGCTCGCCACCGAAACCACGATGCCCGCCGACACGTTGGACAAGCTGCTGTACGAACACTCCCGGCCCGACCGGTCACCAGGTGCGGGGTATGACCTGCCAGCGGGGGCGACGGTGGTCGTGGATGAAGCCGGCACCGTTGCCACCCCGAAACTCGCCGCTCTCACTCGTCTCGCCGATTACAGGGCGTGGAGGGTGGTGATGGTGGGGGATCCCCGCCAGTTCTCCGCCGTCGGCCGGGGCGGCATGTTCGCCCACCTCATCGACACGCACGGTGCCATCGAACTCGACCACATCCACCGCTTCACCCACGACTGGGAACGTGCTGCCACCCGACGCCTCCGCCGAGGCGACGTGACGGTGATCGCCGACTACGACCGGCATGGGCGGCTCCACGACGGCACCCCAGACGACATGGAGGCTGCCGTCATTGACGCCTGGAGCCTGGCACGACAACGCGGCGAGTCGGTGGCGTTGATGGCCAACACCAACCACACCGTCGACCGATTGAACCAGCTCGCCCAACAGCGACGCATCACCACCGGCGACCTCGACCCGAACGGGCCGGGCCTCGACGTCGGCGATCAACGTCTGCTTATCGGCGACGACGTGGTCACCCGCCGCAACCAACGCACCCTGCGCACCAACCAAGGAGCGATCGTCAAGAACCGCGACCACTGGAGCGTCGAACAGATCCACGGAGATGGTGCGGTCACGCTCACAGGCCGCACCGGCGCCGTGACCCTGCCCCCCGACTACAGCCACCACCATCTCGAACTCGGGTACGCCCAAACCAGCCACGCCACCCAAGGCCGCACCGTCGACACAGGCCTCCTCCTCATCGACGCACCAACCGACAACCGCGGTCTCTACACCCCGCTGACCCGCGGACGACACGCCAACCACGCCTACGTCATCACCAGCGACAACGAAACCGCAGCCGATGTCCTCACGACGGCGATCAGCCAGGACTGGATCGACCAACCCGCCATCACCCGACAAAGAGACCTCGGGACCGGCAGCCGAGTGACACGCTGGACAAGCGGAAGCGAACTCGGAGACCACCCCGCAGCCGGCCATCAACAGGTCCACGCCGACCCGCCCGACCACACCCTCGCCATCGACGACCACCGATCCGACGATGACCAGGCCTGGCAGGCAGTCAACCGGAGCATCGAAGCCGCCAGGCAACGCCGCACCGCAGAGCGGACTCCCAACCGGCATCACCCTGGCATCGGCCGCTGACGCCCACATCCTCAAGCCAACCTCCCCGCGGAGCACAACCAGGCGTCCTCAGGTCGGTATGCCCATCAACCACGTCCAGCTCCTCCCCCAAGTTAGTGATGCGGCGGCGAGATCAAGCGCCCCACGCCACATTCGTCGCGGAAAGCCTCCGACGACGCGCCAGGCCGGTCCGGCCGTTGGCTCAGCAGCCGTGGGTGGTTTCTGCGGTGCAGGTGTCGACACCGGTGTTGCCGTACACGACATCAACATCGAGTCCGCCGGTCAACACGTCATCACCCGGTCCGCCGTCGAGGACGTCGTCGCCGCGGTTACCCGCCGCGTCATCGTCGCCGGCACCGCCGTAGAGGTGATCGTCGGCATTGCCCCCACGGATACGGTCGTCGCCTTCCCCGCCGTAGATGATGTCCTTGCCCAGCTCACCGTAGAGCCGGTCCTGTTTCCACTGGCCGTGGATCCAATCGGCGCCGCCGCCGCCCCGTACCAGGTCTTTGCCCTTCCCGCCGTACAGGCTGTCGTTACCCGACTCACCCAGCACCGTGTCCTTACCGGCACCACCCCGCAACTCATCCTGGCCCGGGCCACCCAACAGGATGTCGTCGCCGGCCTCGCCGCGCACCACATCGTTGCCGTACCCGGCACACACCACATCGTCCCCGCCACCACCATCGATCACATCATCGCCACCAAACCCCACAATCACATCAACACCCGACGTGCCCACCAGGGTGTCGTCACCGTCGGTACCCACAATCGTCGCCACCCGACCCTCACACAACACCCCCGGCGCAATCCACTGGGGGCTACGGACGAACGCACCCGAGCGCAGAGTAGTCACTGCACCGGTACCGAGTTCTTTGACTGCAAGGGTCTCGGTCTCGCCGTCGGTGAGGTTGAGGGCGACCAGCGACTTGTCGGAGTTGAACCGGGCCGCCCAGACTCCGACGCCCGGCTTCTTGTAGAGCTTGGTCCGGTTGCCGCCCTTGCCGTTGGCCATCCACAGAGTCGTGTGACCGTCACCGGACGCAACGTACAGCATCGTCGACCCGTCGGACGTCATGTCCATCAGCCTCAGGTTCTTCTCGGTGTTGGAACCGAGCAGCATGCTCATCTCGCCAGTGGCGACATCGATGCGCCACAGGTCGCCAGGCCCGAATTGCGGGTTGTCGGGGTCCGGATCCAGAACCGGATCCGCTGCCACCACCAACTCCCGAGCATCGTGAAGGAACCCGACCGTCGAGTATGTCGAAACGGACAGACTCGGCTCATCGGTGATCACCTCATAGCCACCACCGGATTCGCCGTCGATCACCGCCAGCTCGGCCGCTCCCGGGAGCGGGGTAGGCGTCGACCTGAACGTGAACAGAATCCGTTGCCCGTCCGGGAACCACACTGGTGCCAACTCATTCGCCACCGGAGTGTCCGTCAGATTCACCAATGCAGACCCGTCGATGTTCACGACCCACACGTCCGACAGAGGAGGATCATGCTCATCCTCACCCGGCGTCCGCAACTCCAGCGCCAACCGCTGCGAATCAGGCGACCAGTCCACGAAGCTGACCGACGTACCCTCAGGCGCATCGAGCACCTTCACCGAGGCACCACCCGCACTCGGCAGCTTCCACAGCGAACGCCCCAGCTCACGCCCATAGATGACCCAGTCGCCATCAGGTGAGACAAGGCCACCAGAATCTTCGAAAAGCACACTCTCGTTCGACCCGTCAGGATCCATCACGACCGTCTGGCTGTCCCCAGGCGGCATTGCTGCCTCCACAAACATGACCCGCTCCCCCGGCACCGCGGCACCCTGCGCAGCACCCGGAGCAGCCGCGGTCACCAGTGCCGCAGCGAACAGGAACCCCAACACGCGACGGAGACGGCTCATGGCGACCACTCTACGTGGTAGCCGCTTCGTTGTGTAGTGGCGATTCGTCAGTCGTTGCCCCTTTGATCGAGCCGATGCATCGGTCTATTCGGTGTCATAGCGTTGGAACTCGACCGGCCCCACGGTCTTGGTCCAACCGTTGAGCGTCAGGAACCAGACATTCCCGTCCTCGACAGCACGGCCTTGGCAGCCCCCCTCAACGAGCGGCATCGGATAGAGGTATTCGTTCTCCAGATTGACGATCCCCGAGCAACGGCCTGTCGACCGACGACCTCATCAGTACGGATCCGCGGCCGGCACCCGAGCGAGAGAGCGACGAACAGGCGCCCGTATCTCGGGGCGCGCTGGGGGCGCGGGAGAACGAGAAGCGATGCGAACCACCCAGACACGACCAACGATGATGAGAGGCCGGAAGCCCCTGATCTACAAGGGTCTTCGGCGGATACGGCAGCGAGGCGCCCATCCTCGTGACACAGCCTGCACGGACTGTTAATCCGTAGGTTGTGGGTTCGAGTCCCACCCCCGGAGCCACCAGAAACCCCCTGTTCGCAGGGGGTTTCTTGGTGTCTGGGTCAGGAGCCGGTGGGTGCCTCAGCGGTCCAACCCCACGCCGGCCCCACATCTGATCGAGATTCGAGCCGGTCGTCGAGGCGGCTCATGATCGACTCCCGGCGGCTGCTGAAGGTCTCCAGGTACTTCTGGGTGGTACGGAGGTCGGCGTGGCCGAGCTGGTCCCGGACGAACTCGATGGAGGCTCCGGCGTCCAACCACAGCGACGCTGCGAAGGCTCTCAGCGTCTTCATCGGGCGGTAGTCCACATGTCTCCGATCAAGAGCTGGTATCCACACCTGCTTGCGGAATGACGAGACCGAGAGCATGCCACCCCTCCGAGTTGTGAAGAGAAAGTCGCCAGTTGCGGCCTCAGCGAACCGAAGGAGGACCCGCAGCACAGGACGGGGTAGTCCCACGAATCGTTCCTCGTGGTCCTTGACCGGGCCGAGGAGTAGGCCCCGACTCGTTTCCGATACTGCCCGACGGACGTAGACGCCGCCGACGACGACATCCTCAGGGGCAAGCCCGGCTGCTTCCCCAAACCGCAGGCCGCCATAGGCCATGACCATGAGGAGTCCACGCCACCGTTCGTGGGTACTGTCAACACCGATGCCATGGCCAGGCATGGTGCGGTAGACGAACCTCCAGTTCTCAGCATGCTTGCCCTCCACCGTGGCGGGTCGAACGTGACCCATGCCTCTGCACAGTTCATATGACGGGGCGATGTAGATAACCATCTCGATCCTCTCAACATGGGATCGGCCTCTCCGCCCCCTTCACTTCGTTGAGGGGTCGGGAGGCCGTCGACTCGCGGTGCCTTGGGTCAGCGCCATCAGTGGCGAAAGGCCCTAGTCGTGGTACTCCGCCGTGGCGAGCCTGACACAAGCGCCGCCGAGCCAGGAGACTAAAGCGATGACTCACGGACCCGCACCGGAGCCAACGCCGACCAAGCAGTGGTATCAGCGGTGGTGGGTTTGGGTCCTCATCGGGGCGTCCGTCGTGATCGGGGTGGCCGGGAGAGCGGCTTCCGCTGGTGCGGAGGATGGGGCGCTGGTGGGCTCCAACTTCAGGGTTAGCGATGAAACGGCTCATAGCTCGGCGTACCACACAGATGTCGCCTCCAACCCCGATGCCACCGAGTACCTGGTGGTCTGGAGGGACGGGCGCGAGTATTCGACAAGGGGTTCCGACATCTACGCACAGCGGCTGTCCGGCACCGGGTCCCTGTTGGGGTCCAATGTCCGAGTGAGCGACGAAATGGCGACATCAGACGAATACGGTCCGGCGGTGGTCTACAACCCGGATGCCGACGAATACCTGGTGGTCTGGGTTGACACGCGTGATTACGCGACCAGGGGCGCCGACATCTACGCTCAACGGATATCCAGCACCGGGTCCCCGGCCGGATCCGACTTCCGGGTGAGCGACGAGGAGGCCATCGGAACCGATCTCAGTCCGGCGGTGGGGTACAGCTCCAATGCCGGTGAGTACCTGATCGTCTGGGAAGATGACCGAAATGAAGGAACCCGGGGATCAGATGTATTCGGGCAGAGGGTCTCAACCTCGGGGGACCCGGTTGGATTCAACTTCCGGGTGAGCGGCAAGAATGCCACCGGTGATGACTGGGGCCCGGAGGTGGCGTACGACCCGGACGACGGCGAGTATCTGGTCGTCTGGAGTGACCGACGAGAATCCGCCATCGGGAGCGCCGACATCTTCGCCCAACGGGTGTCACCGTCCGGTTCCCGGGTTGGATTCAACTTCCGGGTGAGCGGCAAGAATGCCACCGGTTTGGACAGCGACCCGGAGGTGGCGTACGACCCGGACGACGGCGAGTATCTGGTCGTCTGGAGTGACGGACGAGAATCCGCCATCCGGGGCGCCGACATCTTCGCCCAACGGGTGTCACCGTCCGGTTCCCGGGTTGGATTCAACTTCCGGGTGAGCGGCAAGAATGCCACCTGGATAGACCAGCACGCGGCGGTGGCGTACGACCCGGACGACGGCGAGTACCTGGTGGTCTGGGGCGACGGACGCAAGAAGAGGAGGGACATGGACATTTTTGGACAGAAGGTGTCACCGTCCGGTTCTCGGGTTGGATTCAACTTCCGGGTGAGCGACCTGGACGCCCACGACGACCAGAAGTCTCCTGCCGTGGCTTACAACCCCGACGCCGGGGAGCACCTGGTGGTGTGGGCCGATGCCCGAGAATACTTCACCCGAGGGCAGGACATATTCGGGCAGCGGGTGAGGCCGTGACCTGGAAGACCGCAACCGATCCAGGTTCTTCGGAGGCCACCGCTTCGAATGAGTTGAGCCGCTTAGGTTTGGCTGTTCCGACGGTGGTGGTTGGCTTCGTATTTAGCCGATGGGATGTCTCTAAACCCCACCCCCAACCACTGCCAAAGGTCCCGATCAACCAGGTCCCCAGGGCTAGTCACACACCGAGAGATCGCGGACCGAAAACGACTCCTCGCTGAGGTGTCAGGTATTGGCGGGGACGTGTCCTGGGGAGAAGGCCACAGAGGAAGAGGCCGCCGAGTTCCTGGCTGTTCACGCCCCCGGCTTGAAAGGTCGGACGTTGATCACATCGTCGTCGACGCCCTCAGCACGGTCGGGCCGGAGTGGTACCTAACGCTCTATACCTACCCGAGCCTTCGAGAGTACAAAGCGTTAGGTAGCCCGCAACCAGGAAGCCGCTACAGGATCACCTCACACAACTCGTACACCTCGCCTCGGGTGCATTCGTCGTGGTCCGGGCCGCCGTTGAGGGTGTTGGTGCCGTTATCGCCGTCGAGCCAGTCGTTGCCGTCGCCGCCGTATAGGTGGTCGTCGCCGACGCCGCCGTTGATCACATCGGCACCCGGGCCACCCCACAGTTCATCGTTGGTGCCTCGGCCACGGATGACATCGTCTCCGAGCCATCCCCTGAGCACGTTGTTGCCACCACTACCCACAATGACATCGTCGTAAGCCGAGCCGTGCGCATTGCTGATCCCCTCATTGCGGTCGTCGCCAGACCCCGATGCGTGGCCGCCGAGGCGGAGCACGATCCCGTTTGG
This sequence comes from uncultured Acidimicrobiia bacterium, assembly GCA_963821095.1. Lineage (GTDB taxonomy): Bacteria > Actinomycetota > Acidimicrobiia > Spongiisociales > UBA5794 > CAVPHV01. The sequence continues at coordinate 358,467 of CAWGCJ010000022.1, forward strand.
GGCACGGCGGTAGGTCACTTCGTCGTTGCCGTTGCCGCCGTATAGGTGGTCGTCGCCGCCGCCCGGTTCGATGAGATCATTGCCTTCCGACCCTTGGAGGATGTCGTCGCCCCACCCTCCGTTGAGGTAGTCGTCGTCGTTGTTCCCCTCGATCACGTCGTGGCCCTGCTCGCCCCAGATGAGGTCGTCGCCGTTGCCGCCTTGGAGGTGATCGGACCAGCGGCGTCCCTTGATCGTGTCGTTGCCGTCGCCGCCCTTGATCAGGTTCCTGAACCGGTTGCCGACGAGGAGATCGCTGAACGGCGACCCGAGGATGTTCTCGATTGCTCCCAAATGGTCGGTTCCCCACCCGGTCGCCGTGGCGGACGGGAGATCGACCTCCACTCCGTTGGGGGCGAGACCGTAGGCAACCCAATCCGAACCCGAGCCGCCGAGCAGCACGTCATCACCGGCACCGCCCACGAGCGTGTCGTCGCCGTCCTTGCCGCACAGCGTGTCGTTTCCGTCGCCGCCCACCAGCCGATCGTCGCCGCCTCGACCAACGATCACATCGTCACCATCAGTGCCGATCAGCACATCATCGCCAGAGGTGCCCACGATGGTGGCGGGTTTCCCATCACACAACGGCGGTGCCGCATCAGCGGCGGGGGATTGGATCGCCATCACTACCCCAACGATGAGCACGGCAGCGCAACTGAAGACCACAGACCTGGGTGTGGATATGGTGCGCATCACTGCCTCCCTTTCACTTGCTCTACGCCTACCACGACCAGCGGGCATGACCCAGGGGCCGAACGGCACGGCCTGACATGTCGGCGAAGGCGGTTCACCGGTTGATACCCTTTCGCATGCCGCAGCGGTGCTCGGCGGAACAATTGCGGACCTCATCGACCGTGGCGTGCCGTTCGTGGCAGTGGCCGCAGCGAATGCTCATGCGACCAATGGTATGGGGAGACTCTGGTGGTGGCCACCACGTCCCGGGAATGACCTGGCGACACGGTGCGCCGCTACCGCACCACCTGGGCCGAGCACGGAGACACCGACATCGCCCCTGGTGCCGTCCCTTCAGTTGCTACGTGGCCCCATTCACGAGTCACCACCGCCCCATGGGTGCCGTGATGCTGTGGTGCCTGGCTGTCTTGGGGCATAGGGTGGTGGCGTGACACGCCGCAAGACCCCAGACCCGAACCCCGACAAGGAATCCGACGAGGTCGGCAATGACGCTGCGCCCTCGGCCCGGTCCGACGAGTACATCGTGTACGCCGACCCGGACTCCGGCATGCAGCAGTTCGAAAGAGGATGACCGCTATCAGGTACGACGGTGCTTTGGGCACAGCCCAGCGCATAACGAGCAGCAGGGCGATGGTCGCCAGTCCGATCCCCGTGTCCCATGCGTTGAGGTCCCCGAGGTTGCGCAGTATTGCACCGAGCTTGGTGTGGTATTGGGCGGCGTCGACTTCTATGCCCAAGAGGTCGTCGAGTTGGCCGGCGATGATGACGAGAGCGGAGCCGGTTATGTAGCCGATCAGCACCGGGGTGCTGAGCAGCCGTGTAACCGCACCCAGCTTCAGCAAACCGGCGAGCGCGAGCACCGCACCGGTGAGGAGCGCCAGGATCACCGCCAACGTCAGATAACGCTCGGGATCTCCCATGGCCAGCGGGGCGATGATGGTCGCCACCAGAGTGGCAACGGTCGCCTCAGGGCCAACATTGAGGTGCCGCGATGTTCCGTACAGGGCATAGAGCGCCAGTGCGCCCAAAGCCGCATAGAGACCGTGAACGGCCGGGAGTCCGGTCAGCTGACCGTAGGCCAACGCCTGGGGGACGAGGAGCGCCCACACCGTTATGCCGGCAACGGCATCGGTGCGAAACCAGGATTTGTCATAGTCCGCCAGCCAGGGAGCCGGACGCCAGCCAGAGCTTGCTTTCTCAGTATTCGCCATGGTGTTTGATGGTATTCGCTGATGGCAGTCGATCTTCACCCGGATCGGGTGTCTTTCCGGGCGTCGCCACCCAGAGCCGACGCCGACGACCCGGCGGAGTACCCGAATTGGGTGAGGCAGCAGGGTCGGTCAATCGCAAAGGTAATGACTAGCGATTCGGCTTGGACTGCGCTCGGTGAGACGCAGGTGGCCGAATTGGCGTCGAGTGCACGAGGAGGAAGCCATTGGCTTTTCTGAAGACGGGGAAGATGGGGAATACGACAACGCTGGCCGCACTACTCCTGGTGGTGTTTGCGCTGGTATTGGGTGCCTGCAGCGAAGACGGATCCGACATCACATTGCCGGATGGCGTAACCCTTCCCGAGATTGAATTGCCCGAGACCACCGAGGCCCCAGAGACCACCGAGGCCCCTGAGACCACTGAGGCCCCGGAAACTACACAGGCCCCGCAAGAAGACACTTCTTCGTCCACCGAAGATGATGGGTATTCGTCAACTCTCTGGGCAATCGGCCTCCTCGCCCTTGTTCTCATCGGGCTCATCGCCTTCTTTGCCAGCCGCTCCGGCAAGAGCGAGCAGACGGTTTCTGTACAGGCCCCGCCGCCCGCTACCCCGACCCCGGTTGCCTGGAGAGAGTCGGCGCGGTCGGCATATTCCGAATCGAGATGGCTCTACGACGGGATGGATGTCGAGTTGGGTGTCTGGAGGGGTGACACGCTCTACGAAGCGCAGATCTCAAGCAGCACCGCAGCCATCAACACCACGCATCAGACAACCTGGAACCAGCTCCCAACGCGCATGAGCGGAGCTCGCGATGCCCTCTACAAGCTCGAATCGACGGTCGGCGATCCTCACATCGCCCATCCGGCCACGGTGTTGGGGGACAATCTCAATTCAACACGAGCCGCTCGCGATCGAGTCGCAGATGCCCGTCGCCACCGGCGATCCGTCGAGGACGATCCAGCCGCTGTGGCGGGGGTTGTCGACGAAGCACGCGTTGCCGAGAGCCGTGCCGCCGATGAGCTGAGCGCCGATCGGCACCGACTCGGCGATTCGATATCCAGTCTGTCCGCAGTAATTTAGGAGGTACCCCACAGTGAAATTGGCGGACCTTCGCAAGCTAGCGAGTGGCAAGTCCCTGCGCGAGGACGGGATGGCCGGGTTAGTCCTTGGCGTGGAGAGCGTCCCCGATGGGCTAGCGAGTGGGCTCCTTGCGGGCGTCAACCCGGTCGCCGGGCTGTACGCCTACATGGTCGGCGCTTTCTCTGCGGCCTTCTTCACAAGCACGGCCTTCATGGCGGTCCAGGGAACCGGGGCGATGGCGATCATTATTGCCGACGTCGATCTGGCGTCGCGGGAGGATCCGACCAGAGCGCTGGTTACTCTGTCGGTGCTGACGGGCATAGTCATGGTGGCCGCGGGGTTCTTCAAGCTTGGCGCACTGCTGAGGTTTGTTCCGAACTCGGTGATGGTCGGTTTCATTTCGGCGGTCGGTATCAACATCGTGCTCGGCCAGTTGGGCGACTTCACGGGCTACGACGCGGCAGGTTCGAATCGAGTAACTAGAGCGTTTGATCTCCTCTTCCATTTCTGGAAGATCGACATCTACACGCTGATCGTCGGGGTCACCACGGTGGTCCTCATTATTGTTCTCCGCCGTACGAAGCTGGGTGCGCTTGGTCTCGTCGTCGCCATCATCCTCGGATCGGTGGTGGCGGCAGTATTCCAGCTGTTCGATGTCGACATCGTGTTGGTTGGCAACATTGCCGAGGTTCCGCGGGCGCTCCCGTTGCCCAAGCTCCCCGCAATCAGCGACGTGGGCTTTCTAATCATCCCGGCGTTGTCGCTGTCGTTTGTTGGCCTGATCCAGGGGGCCGCGGTTACGGCAGGGTTCCCTAACCCAGATGGGTCACCTTCCGATATATCACAGGATTTCGTCGGCCAGGGTGCCGGCAATATCGCGGCGGGGATTTTTCAGGGTATGCCGGTCGGCGGTTCGATGTCGGCAAGTTCGCTAGTCGTCGCCGGTGGCGCGAAGAGTCGGCTGGCGTTGATCTATACGGGTCTCGTCATGGCAGTAGTGATCCTGGTTCTCGGAGGGGCAGTTGAGTACATCGCGATGCCTGCGCTGGCCGGTCTGCTCATGGTCATCGGTGTCGAAACCGTGAAGCCGGCAGAGATCATGTCAGTCTTCAAGACGGGCCAGGTTCAAGCGGTAGTGATGATCGTCACTTTGCTCCTCACGCTGATCATCCCGCTGCAGTATGCGGTGTTGGTTGGAGTCGGAATCTCGATGATTCTTTTCATCATCCGGCAAGCCAACCAAATCGTGACCAAGAGCCTCGAGATCAGTGACGATGGCAGAGTTCGGGAAGCGGAACCTCCAGCGGAGGTAGCGGCCAACCAAGTTCTCGTTCTCCAGCCTTACGGGAGCCTGTTCTTTGCAGCGGCACCCGTGTTCGAAGAGCAGTTGCCTGCGGTGTCGGATACCTCGAGGAACTCGGTAGTCATCATCAGGCTTCGTGGCAAGAGTGATGTCGGCTCGACTCTGATCGAGGTATTTAAGCGCTACGCAGAGTCCCTCCTTGCGGTGGACAGCAAGATGATGATTGTCACCGACGGCGACAGAATCCGAGACCAGTTGGCCGCGTCGGGAGCGACCAAGGTAATCGGGGCAGAGAATATCTATGAAGCAACCGAATGGCTGACTGAGTCGATTGCGAGAGCCTATGACGATGCCAAGGCTTGGGTGGCAGAACACGAAAGCGACGCTCCGGATGGTGAATGACCCAGTCGGCTCCGTTGCGGCTCTAGCCAGGGTTCGAAGTGGCACAGCAAGGCGTGTGAAGAGGGATGAGAATAGGGAGGGATCCCAATGATGGCAGTGGTAGTACGAAGGACGGGCGCAGGGTTGTTGGCGCTATTGCTGGTGTGGGGCATGGCCGGTTTCGCCAGCACCGCTGCGGTGGCGGCTCCGACGATAGCGGCACAGGAGTCACCGACGACTGCCCCTCCGGAGGAGACAACCGTTCCCGCCGATACCTCTGCACCTGAAGAACCGGAGGGCGTCACCGAAGAACCGGCGCGGGAACCCTCATCGGTACCTCTGTGGACCTGGGTCGTCGGGGGGCTGATTCTGTTGGCAGCGATCCTCTGGATGGTCCGCAACGCTGGAGCGGGCTCGGGAGACAACGGGGCTGGAACCGGCTAGGGCGACAACGGGCGACGGGCATCGGCGTTTGACCGCATTGAGGAGTACGAATCGCTTTTCGAGTTCGCTGAGCTGCTGATGGAGGTATTGGCCCAACTTACGTTGCCCGAGCGTCGAACTTGGGTAGACCCAACCGTACTTCAGTGACAAATCCTGATCATGGAGATTGAGAAGACGGGGAACCACATGGCGACGATCAGCGATACCGAGAGTTCGGGCAGCAATACGTACAGCAGCGCACCGACGAACGCCGCCGTCGCATATCTTGGAGTGTCTGGAGCACGGCGGGTATTTGATTGGCCAACACGTCGCGGATCATGCCGCCGCCGACGCCGGAGATAGCTCCGACGATGGCCGCTGAGACGGGGTCGGCGCCCACCGACAACGCAACGTTGGTCCCGGTGATAACGAAAAGGGCCCGATTCTCTCGGCCAGCTCGTTGAGTCGCAATTGGAGGTGCGCCCCTGACGTGGACCCCGTTCAATCGTTGACGGTTTCAGGTCGCTTGGTTGTGTAGGTCTGAGTGTCTGCCAGGTCTGGGCGACCTCGGCGGGGGTTCGGTAGGCCAGCCCGGAGTGGGGCCGGTGGTGGTAGAGTTCATGTACGTGGCGATGTCGCTCCTTGCCTGGTCGAGGGATTCCCATTCGGCTGCGCCAGGCGCATCGCTTCTTGAACTGCCCGAACCAGGACTCGATGAACGCCTGCGATTCGGGATCCCGGTAGCCGCCGCGCCGATGGACGATGCCCCGGTCGGTCAGGTGCTGACGGAAGGGTCGCGAGGTGAACTGGGTGCCGTTGTCTGAGCCGATCGTGAGCATGTCCCGGCCGGGATCCCACTGGTGTGTGATCGGCCGAGCTCGACACAGCCAATGGCCTCCTCGGTGCGTGCTGCGCAGATCGAGGCGTCCAGCCAATGACCTCCCTCGTGCAGCAGTCGATGATGGCATGCAGGTAGACCCAGCCATGCTCAGCGGTCCACACCTTGGTCATGTCCATGTGCCACAACTCGTCCGGGCGCCGCACCCGAAAGTATCCGGGCCGGCGCCGACGGTCCAGGCCACGGACCGGCTGCAACAACCGATGTTCGCGCATGATCCGCTGTGCCCGTTTGCGGTTCACCGCCTCGCCCAGCTCACGGGAGGCAATCGCGGCGATGGCGTATGACGCCGACCGTGCGAACCCCAGTCCACAAGCCATACGGCGAAGTCGAGCGATCCGGATCCGGAAATGGTCACGAGATGACAGGGTCCTCCTCGACAATGACGACATGAGCCACATGCAAAGGAGGAACCCGATGTCAGCACACGATCGTCACGACCGAACCACCACCGATGCGCAAACACGCCGATGTCACACTGCAAGCGCGAATCCGCGCAGAGACCCCCAAATCACACACGCACATGCAACAAGCTGCTCGGTGTCTACAGGTAGGACGGTGAGGCGGTGATGGAACTCGAACGTGGCGTGTTGGCCAGGATCGACCGCAAGCTGCTCGCCGGTCTCGGACAGAATGAGACGTACCGGATGGTTTGGCGGCCTGGGAGCCGATGGTGTGTTGCTTGTCGGTGAATGCTCCCGCGGCGTCCCGGTGCCTTGACGATTCTGTTGAACCGCTGCGATATGGCGTCGGGATCAAGCGGCGTCCGTCAATCGAGACCTGGATGCCCGCAGTCCCGATCCACTGCGCAGACTTGGCGCGTGCCCGGTTGTCTTGGCTAGAGGTCCTTGGCTTCGAGCCACTCGGCGGCAACGTCATCGGACTCACGCTTCGCGATGTCCGTTTCCGTGTTCCACGCCAGCAGATCGTCGGTGGTGATCATCGCGCTCAGCTCGTTCAGATCGTCGCGCAACTGGTCGCCGTACTCGTCGAGCACGTCCGTTGAGATGATGGGAGCGATGTTCTGCGCCGGGTGCAGTCCCAGATCGTCCTCGAGAACCTTGAAACCCTGTTCGGTGATCTGCGGCGCGGTTGTGTTCCACACCACGGCGTCGACCTCACCGGCGGCGAGCGCCTCACCCAGCAGCGGGCCGAATTCGATCGTCACCGTGTCGGAGAAGGTGATGCCGTAGATCGCAGGGTCGGTGTAGCCGAGGAAGCACTGCGGCCGCTCGAAACACTGCGCAGATGCCCCAAACACATATCCGAGATCGGCAACATCGCTGATCGTGCTTGCAGGCGAATCGCCGCGCACCACAAAGGCGTCACCGTCGACGGCCGGTGAGTAGTCGAGGAGCGTGGCGCCGATCTCCTCGTACGCCGGGCCGATGATCGCTACGACGTCGTCGGGATCAGACGAAGTCGCTGCTTCCGGGGCGAGGGCGGTGAGCGAACCACCGATGTAGTCCACGATCAGGTCGAGTTCGTCATTGCGAAGCCCGTCGATTGCCTCGGTGCGGAATCCGGCCGGGGTCAGGATCTCGACGTCGTATCCCTTGGCCTGCAGGTACTGGCCGTAGACCTCGGCAATCGTGACGGCCTCACTGAAGTCTTGACCACGGAGGCGAATCGTCGGTCCGTCGACGGCTGAGCCGCGTCATCGTCACCGCAGGCGGTCAAGACGACGGCCAGTGCCATCAACACAACGATCAGTTTCTTCAGTACAGGAACTCTCACAGGGATCTCCTACCGGGTTGCGGTCGTAGCAAGTCGACGCACGCCCTCCGGGAGGGCGAATCCTTCGATCAACCGGAAGACCAAGGCAGTCAATCCGGCCAGACCTGCAACGAGGATAGCGCCCGGCAATGAGGAGACCGTCGTTGTTCTGTCCAAGCCCATCGCGCACGTAGCGCCCGAGTCCGTCTCCGCCCAGGAATGCACGAATCGGTTCTGTCGCAACAACGGTGACGGCCGCAACCCGCACGCCGGCGAGGATCACCGACGTTGCGAGCGCCAGCTCCACCCGGACCAAGACGCTGGTCTCGCTGTAGCCCATGGCCCGAGCGGCGTCGACCGCTCCCGGGTCCACCTGCTGGATCGCCGTGTAGGTGTTGAGGAATATCGGCGGCAGCGCAAGCAGCAGCAGAGCGATGAAGATCGGCCACGGCTCGAATCCCCAGCCGATGCGAAGCGAGATCGGCACCAGGAGCCCGGCAACGGCGAACGTCGGAATCGCGCGACTCAGCGTGACCATCCACGACACGGACACTTCGCCACGCCGAGTGTGGGCCAGCCAGGAAGCCAGCGGCACCATGGTGACGGTGGCAACCACAACGACGATTGAGCACAAGATGACGGTGTCGGCGAGCGAGACCAGAATGCCATCGGACCCCGTCCAACTGTCGGGATCGAGCAGCCACTCGAAGATCCCGATATCCCGCGGGACTGGAGCCTGGGCAAGCAGCGTCACGGTGCACGCCTTGCGCGTTGGGCCCAGGGGGTGAGCCACCTTCCGGCACCAAGAATCAGCCCATCGAGCGCCAGGGCGAGCAGGATCGAAAGGGCGGCGCCGATGGTCATCGGCGTCCAGAAGGCGCGCCGCAATCCGTCGAGGATGAGACGCCCGAGGCCACCCTGACCGATGATGGCAGCGACCGTCACGATCCCTACGGTTGAGACCACGGCGATGCGGAGACCCGCGATGATGTACGGCATCGCCAGCGGCAACTCGACCTGGAGAACTCTGCGAGTAGGCGTCATGCCCATGCCGTCGGCGGCTTCTCGCACCTCCGGCGACACCGCGTTGAACCCGGCGACGATGTTGGTCACCAGGATGAGCAGGGTGTAGGCGGCCAGCGGCAGAACGGCGGTGAGCCTGCTCAGGCCGAAGTAGGGAACCAGGATGCCGAACAGCGCGACGCTCGGAATGGTGTAGAGAAACGCGGTGAACCCGTTGATTGGCGCCAGCGTCCAGCGGTAGCGCAAGGCGATCGCAGAGAGGCCAGCCGAGGCGACGAGTCCGAGGACCACGGCGTACACCGTGAGCTCCAGATGTTCGATCAACGCGCGTTGGATCTGATCCCACTCATCGATGAAGTACTCCCACCGGACGATCGGGTTGGGCGCCTGCGCAAGCAGGGGGATCATCGACCCGGCTCCTCCTCGAGGCTGGCGCGGATCAGCTCCAGGGTGACGATTCCGCCAAACCGCCCTTCGTCCTCGATGACGGCCGTCGACGTATGCGATGTCATGATGATCTGCATGGCGTTGCGCAATGTGCTCTCCGGTTGCACTTGCGCAGCCGGAACGGATCGCGGCACGGATTCGAGCGACACGTTGTCCTGGAGATCGTCGACATGGATCCACCCGAGGAACACGTCCTCGCGAGGTCACGCCAACCCACTCGGTTGCGTACTCCTCCATGATGCTGCGGGCCGCTGCGGCGCCGTCGGTGGCCGCAACGACCGGTCCCCGGTTGAACGGAAGATCGGCGACGGTCCTCAGCTGGAGCCGCTTGACGCTGCGATCCTCCCCGACGAACTCCTCGACGAATCGGTTCGCGGGCTCCGCGAGCAGTTCATCTGGAGAGGAGTACTGCTCGAGAATGCCACCGACGTTGAGGAGTGCGATCCGGTCGGCGATCTTCAGCGCCTCGTCGATGTCGTGCGTGACGAGCACGATGGTCTTGCCAACCCTCGCCTGCAGCTCGAGGAGCTCATCCTGGAGCCGGATCCGCACGATCGGGTCCACGGCTCCAAATGGCTCGTCCATCAGCAACACCGGCGGGTCCGCAGCCAGTGCCCGCGCTACGCCGACCCGCTGCTGCTGGCCGCCCGAGAGCTCGTCCGGATATCGGTCGAGCAGCGACGGCTCGAGGCCCACGAGATCCGCGAGCTCTTCGATCCGATCAGAGATCCGCTGCTTCTCCCAACCAAGCATCTTCGGAACCGTGGCGATGTTGGCGGCGATCGTCTGGTGTGGGAAGAGGCCCACCTGCTGGATCACGTAGCCGATCTCGCGGCGGAGTTCGGCTACCGGGCGTTGCGTGACATCCTCCCCGTTGATATCGATTCGCCCGGACGTTGGCTCGATCAACCGGTTGATCATCCGCAGGGTGGTCGTCTTGCCACAGCCCGATGGGCCAATCAGCACGACGATCGACCCCTCCTCGATGTCGAGGTCGAGGGACGTCACCGCCGGTGTGGCTGCGCCTTCGAACTGCTTGGAGACGTCCTCGAGCTTGATGGCGATCGCACCGATCGTTCTTCCTTTCGCTCGATCCAGGCTGGGAAGCCGAGACCCCCACATCGTAGGCGGTGTTGAGGAATCGATCGTCGGCGAGGCAAGACCAGAACACGTGCAGACAGGGGCTTGGCTCAACGAGTCTTCTTCGGCGTCCTTCTCTCTTGTGAAGATCGAGGCCATCAGGGCTGCCGGTTCCGGACCCAATGGCGCTACGTCATGGACCGCTGCGCAGCAGAAGGACCGGCGTTTGTGGACCTCGGCTCGCGGCGCCTCGTTGCCTGCCACCGACAAGCAGGACAACTCCATCATCGTGATGTATCGCAACTTCAGTGAATGGCGGTTCGATGACAAGGAAGCCAAGTGGCGGTGTGAATCCGGATTCCAGTCGATGCACCAAATGATCGACCCGTCCATCAACACCGACGACTCCCACGACCGTTCGGCCTGTGGCGATTGGATCGAGTCGATGAAGCCGTTGAGGCTTTCGTCCGTCTCGTCTCCGATCGGCCCATGTACACCGAACTCCTCAATCGTGTCGCCGCTGTCGATCCTGCTGCACGCGGCCTACAGAATGCCTGGAAACGTTAGCCCACAAGAGGTTTCAGCCCATTCTGACGGGCGCACGTATCGGGCGACGACAGCCACAAATCGGGAAACGGATGGTCACTTTGGCAGAGACCGTGCGAGAATCCCCTCAACACGCTACGGAAGACGCTCTCGATGTCCGGCAATGCCACGTTCGAAATGTCCGATACCGCTCTCGTATCGATCGCCCACGTCGATGCCCCTGAGGTGGTCACGTCGGCCCAGTTCGATGAGATTCTGGCGGACACGTTTGAGCGTGTGGGGACCCAACCGGGTCTGCTCGAGAGCCTGGCCGGCATCCGCGAACGTCGGTGGTGGCCCGAGGGGTACTTGTTCACCGACGCCGCTGCAGCCGCGGGGGCGAAGGCGATTGAGGCCGCGGGTATCCGGGTTGAAGAGATCGGTCTCTTGATCGACACGTCGGTCTGCCGTGACCGGCTCGAGCCCTCGTCTGCGGTCACCGTCCACCACGCACTTGATCTTCCAAGCTCATGCCTCAGCTTTGACCTCTCCAACGCCTGCCTGGGGTTCGTCAACGCCCTTCAGGTAGCCGGCAACATGATTGACAGCGGTCAGATCAACTATGCGCTGATCGTCGACGGAGAGGGGAGCCGCGGCCTGCAGGAGGCGACCCTGGCCCGCCTCTCGGGCCCAGACACAACGATGGGCGACATTTTCGCCGAGTTCGCCTCGCTCACGCTCGGATCCGGTGGTGCGGCAGCGGTCGTAGGCCGCCACTCCGACAACCCTGGCAGCCACAAGGTCATTGGCGGGATGGCGCACGCCGACACCAGCCACCACAAGCTCTGCGTCGGAAGCCTCGACAAGATGCAGACCGACACCAGGGCCCTGCTCGAAGCCGGACTCCAGGTCTCGAAGCTCTCATGGGGCGACGCCGAGGAGAACGGATACCTCGACGCCGACCGCTACATCTTCCACCAGATCTCCCAGGTCCACACGACCATGCTCTGCGAACGGCTCGGGATCGACATCGAGAAGGTCCCGCTCACGTTCCCGTTCCTCGGCAACGTCGGCCCGGCATCGATTCCGATCACGTTGTCGATGGAAGCCGAGAACCTGCAGCCAGGCGACCAGGTGTTGCTGATGGGCATCGGTTCGGGCATCAACACATCGGTGATGGAACTGCGCTGGTGACGGCCGGCCCCGTGTCGTCCGCCGCACTGCCACCGCCCGGTCTCCCCGGGCTCCAACCGGAGTGGTCTCGACTGGTCGAGACTCCGGAACTCGACGGCGTCGGGAGAACGTGGCATCTCCTCGACAACCAGGCCGCCAATCCAGCGTTCACGCTGCTCTGCGTCCACGGGAACCCCACGTGGTCATATCTCTGGCGTGATCTCCTTGCGCAAGCACCCGAGAACGTCCGCGTCGTCGCAATCGATCAACTCGACATGGGGTACTCGGAGCGGACCGGCACGGTCCGGCGTCTCCAACAGCGGATCGACGATCTCTCTGCCCTCACCGACGAACTCGATGTCGACGGGTCCGGTTGTCATCGTCGCCCACGACTGGGGCGGGCCGATCGCTCTCGGTTGGGCAGAGCAGCATCTCGAGCAGGTGGCCGGCGTCGTCCTGACAAATACGGCAGTGCACCAGCCCGCCGGTTCTCCGGCACCGGGGTTGATCCGGATGGTCCGCGTTCCGGGCGTTCTCAACGCCGTATGCACGACCACCCCGACCTTCGTGCGCGGGACGATGGCGCTGTCGCGGCCTCGCCCGGACCGCCCGATCCGCGAGGCCTACGAAGCCCCGTACGCCAGCGCCGAGCGCCGGGCAGCCATTGCCGCCTTCGTCGAAGACATCCCATTGAGCCCGGACCACCCGAGCGCTGACGCGCTGGACCGGATCGCCGCAGGCCTCGACGACCTGAGCGAGACGCCCGTGCTTCTGCTGTGGGGACCATCCGACCCGGTCTTCTCCGACCTGTATCTCCGCGACTTCATCGAACGGCTGCCGCAGGCCGATGTCCATCGCTTCGTCGGGGCCAGCCACCTCGTGCCGGAGGACGCCGACATTGCCCCCGTGATCTACGGGTGGCTTGAGCAGATCGGCGACCGGCCGCCGCCGTCGAAGCCAGCGCAGGAACGGGCACCGCTGTGGGCGGCGCTCGCCGATCACACGGACGACGAAGCCGTCGCCATCGTCGAAATGGGGCCCGGCGGGCCGAAAGCGGTGATCACCTTCGCCGAACTCGATGCAGACGTGAACCGGGTCGCGGCGGGCCTCGCCGACCTCGGAGTCGAGAAGGGGGACCGGGTCGCCCTCCTCGTTCCGCCCGGTATCGACGTGGCGATCTGCGTCTACGCCTGTTGGCGCCTCGGAGCCGTCGTAGTCGTTGCCGATGCCGGTCTCGGTGTACGCGGCATGACCAGGGCGCTGACGAGCGCCAACCCGGCGTATCTCATCGGCATCCCGCGCGCGCTCGCGGCTGCCAGAGCACTCCGCTGGCCCGGCGTCCGCATCTCATCGGAGCCCATGCGACGCGCACGCCGGACAGTGCTCGGTGTCACGGCGACGCTGGACGACGTTCGCCAACGCGGCGAAGGGCGTCCGGTGCCCCCGCCACCCGACCCGTCCGACGAGGCCGCGATCGGCTTCACCTCGGGAGCGACCGGCCCTGCGAAGGGCGTCACCTATCGACACCACCAGATGCAGGCCCAACGCGACGCCCTCGTCGACCTGTTCGACATCGGTTCTGACGACCGTCTGGTGGCCGCGTTCGGTCCGTTCGCGCTCTATGGACCGGCGATGGGAATCCCCTCGGTGGTTCCCGACATGGAGGTGACGTCGCCGGGGAGTCTGACGGCAGATGCGCTCGCCGCGGCCGTCCGGTCCGTCGACGCGACGTTGGTCTTCGCCTCGCCCGCCGCGCTGAGGAACGTGGTCGCCACGGCGACCGAGATGTCCGCGGAGGATGCGGAGTCCATGAAGGACGTGCGTCTCCTGATGTCGGCCGGGGCTCCGGTGCCGGCTGCGGTCCTGCGGTCCGTGGGCGATCTCCTCCCTGCCGCCGAAGCCCACACACCGTACGGGATGACCGAGGTGCTCCCGGTCGCAGATATCAGCCTTGCCGGTATCGAGGAAGCGGGTTCGGGGGATGGCGTCTGCGTCGGGCACCCGCTGCCATCGGTAGAGATCATGATCGATCCGCTCGCGGCGATCGATGGGTTCGCCGAGGCTGAGCCCGCGAACGCGAGATTGACGGATGAGCCGAACGTCGTCGGTGAAGTGTGCATTCGTGCGCCCCACATGCGTGACGGCTACGACAAGCTGTGGATGACAGAGCACGCAGCGTCACAACCCGAGGGCTGGCACCGGAGTGGGGATGTCGGGCACCTCGACGAGCAGGGCCGATTGTGGATCGAGGGCCGGATGGGTCACATCGTGACGACGCCCGACGGGCCGGTGACTCCCATCGGGATCGAGCACGTGGTTGAGGATGCTCCGCAGGTCGAGCACGCCGCCGTGGTCGGCGTCGGACCCGCGGGAGCGCAGCAGGTTGTGGTCGTCGTCGTACCGTCCGGGGGCAAGACACGTCCGGGTCTCGCCGACGAGGCCCTCTCCGACATCGTGCGCGGCTCAGACCACCGAGGTTGACATCGCCGCGGTCCTGGTGGCACCTCGCCTCCCGGTCGACAAGCGCCACAACTCCAAGATCAACCGGACGAGGATCGCCCGGTGGGCGGACCGGGTACTCGCCGGCGGCAGAATCGGACGCATATGAAGGTGCTCGTCACCGGGGCGACGAGCCTGCTTGGCGGAGCCGTCGTGGACCGACTCGTCGCCCGCGGCGACGACGTGTCGGTGTTCCAGCGTGGATCCGGAGGCTCCAGCCTGACCGAACACCTCGGTGATGTCGCAGACCGCGACGCCGTCAGCCGGGCGGTCGATGGCGCAGCCGCCATCATCCACCTGGCCGCTCGTGTCGGGGTGACCGGTCCATGGTCCGAGTACGAGGCAACCAATGTCGTTGGGACCCGGAACATCGTCGAGGCAGCGCAATCGTCCGGCGTCCGGCGACTCGTGTATGTCTCGTCTCCGTCGGTCGCACATCACGGCGACTCGCTCGTGGGGGCTCCCGCCGGACCTGCGGACCCGGAACGTGCGCGGGGCAACTACTCCAGGAGCAAGGCACATGGCGAATTGATTGCCCTTGGTTCGCACTCGACGCAACTGGCCACGGTCGCCATCAGACCGCACCTCGTGTGGGGGCCGGGAGATACCCAGCTCGTCGGGAGGATCGTCGAACGTGCACGGGCGGACCGGTTGCCGACCATCGGGACCGGGGCGGCGCTGATCGATACCACCTATGTCGACAATGCGGCAGACGCGCTCGTGGCTGCCCTTGACCGAGCCCCGAGATCTCGGAGGGCGGGCGTTCGTAGTCACCAACGGTGAGCCTCGTCCTGTCCGCGAGATCCTGAACCGCATCGTGCTCGCGGCAGGTCTGGAGCCGTCCCGCTGTCCGAATCCCATATCGCATCGCTTGGGGTGGTGGCTTCATCGCGGAACGGATCTGGGAGCGGCGGGGGAGCGACGGAGACCCGCCGATGACTAGCTTCCTTGCCGAGCAACTCGGCACGGCGCATTGGTTCGATCAGCGCGAGACCCGCGATGCGCTGCAATGGAGGCCCACAATCACGCTTGCCGAGGGGTTCGATCGCCTCGCCGCGTGGTTCGTGTCGACCCCACCAACTGCCAGCGGCATCGCCTGACCTGCGGGTCGTCGGCCATAGCGGCGAAGGGTCGCTTCTCAGGTCCAGCCTGGATCTTCCAGAGACTCAGCTCAACTCCCGGCTTGTGATTGCCGACACAGACTGATGGAGCCACGTGCGCTGCGCCCATCGAGGCCACCGCGCGGGAGCGGAGCTTCGGGCCACCCGGAACGGAGCGACAGTCAGAGAACTGACCGAAAGGGTCGAAGGATGAGATCACGGAAGCACGGCAGTCGGCGAATGGGAATGAGCGTCCTCCTGGTCGTTCTCGCTCTGGTAGCGGCTGCCTGCGGGGGCTCAGATGATGCTGCCGAAGGCAGTGAGACCTCGGTCGTCGAGGCCGCGGACGCGAACAAGGCGGTCAAGGCCCTCGAGGATGTGCGGAGCGCCGTGATTCGTATCGAAGCCCAGGGCTCGTTCGACTATCCGGGTGAAGGCACGTCGTACAACGAAGGATCCTCGGGAAGCGGCTTCTTCATCAGCCCGGACGGTGTCGCCGTCACCAACAACCACGTCGTTACCGGGGCCGCATTCCTCCAGGTCTACGTCGAAGGTGAAGACGAACCGCGCAATGCGAAGATTCTCGGCGTGTCCGAGTGTTCGGACCTTGCCGTGATTGACGTGGAGGGGGAGGGTTTCGAGTACCTCGCCTGGTACGCCGACGAGGTTGCCGTTGGCGTGAACGTCTACGCCGCCGGCTTCCCGCTCGGCGACCACGAATACACCCTCCTCGATGGCATCGTCTCGAAGGAGAACGCCAACGGCGAGACGAACTGGGCGTCCGTCGACAAGGTTATCGAACACACCACCGACATCCTCCCCGGAAACTCCGGCGGCCCGCTCGTGACCGATCAGGGTCGCGTGGTTGGCGTCAACTACTCCGGAGACGACCAGGGCCAGACGTACGCCATCGGCTACGACGAAGCCCGCCAGGTCATTCCGAAACTTCAGGCCGGAGAGGACGTCACCTCGATCGGCATCAACGGCTCTGCGCTACTCACCGATGCCGCTTCCGGTATCTGGGTGTACTCGGTTGCTTCCGGTTCTCCGGCCGATCTCGTGGGCATCCGCGGCGGCGACATCGTGAGCGAGATCGAGGGTCTGATCCCGGCGACGGATGGCACGATGTCGGACTACTGCGATGTCCTCCGGAGCCATGATCCGGATTCCGCGATTCAGATCGAGGTCTGGCGCAACTCCGACGTCGCCTATCTGGAGGGCACGCTCAACACCGACAAGACACTCGCGCCTGTCGGTGGTGGCACCGCCGCTCACTCAACACCCGAGACGACGGCTGCGTCCGCCAGCGGCGGGCAGGACCTCGCGGTCGGGGACTGCATCGATGATGATCAGATGGAGCTCTACATGAACCTCTCTGACTCCTCACTCATGTCATGTGCCGAACCCCACGACAACGAGGTCTACTACGTGCACGACTTCGGCGATTTGGCGTATCCAGGTGAGGACGCATTGATCGCAGAAATGCAGAACTTGTGCCTCGGCGAGTTCGAGGGCTACGTGGGCCGCGACTACGAGTCGTCGGCTCTCCAGTTCACGGGCGTGTGGCCGGATGAGACGGCCTGGACGAACGGCTACCACCTCGCCCGGTGCCTCCTGTTCGACCTTGATCTCAACAAGCTGACCGGGTCCGCCTACCAGAGCGGTTGGTAGGTGTTCCCGTCGAACCCAACGCGATGAGTCGAGGGGCGCTTCGCGGGCGGCGCTCGACGCGTTCCCGCCTCGGGGTCGCCTCAACGAAGAATGCCCGGAACCTCAGGTTCTGGTGCCTCGACGCCGATACCTGTCTACACATGAGGGCATCAAGCCGGTACCTGGCGCGGAGGAACGCGAGATGAGCACCAGCGAAGGCGTCGCCGCGTCCGCAGGCAACCGAAATCCGTCGGATCTCCAGCACGGCCTCCTGCGCATTGGTGGTATGTGGCGGATCTGGCAGATCTTCCGCATCATCGTCTGTCTTGCGCTCGTCATCAGCGGCATCGGGTTGGCGACCGTGTGGGGTTGGACGGGTGGATTCATTGTGGCCTCACTGGCAACCGTCGCGCTGGTCGGCGCAGTCTGGCGGTACGAGTCGCCGGCCGGATCTCCGGTCTCGTCGCTGCTGCTGGACTTCACCCTGATCGGCGTGGCAATCGTGGTCGTGGATCTTGCTGCGGCTGGGATTGGTGCCGCTCTCCTGTACATGATGGCCATCCCAGTGGTGTTCCTCCCGTGGCACCGGGCAGTGCCAGTGGTCGCCTACGGCATGGCTTGGTCTGTGGTCGGACTCGGCACAGGTTCGATGACGGCCCCGCCGACCGGAGTTCCCGAGATTGTCGTGACCGGCATTGCCGTCGTCGCGTTCGGCGGGCTCACACTGTCACTTCTCGGCGTGATGTCGTACCGACTCGAGATTTCCTACCGAGACGGCGAGCGTCGAGCTCGATTGGACGAGGTTCTCGCTCGATGCGGGGAAGTTCTCCTTGCGAATCCAGAGGAACGAGCCATCGATTCGGCCCTGGCAGCACTCCTCGATGTGGCACCGGTGCAGAGTATCGTCGTCGATGAGAATTTTGAGGATCCGGTCATCGGGCTGTGCGCGAGGGTGTCCCACGAAGCCACACGACCCGGTTCCGAAGCCTTCTCCGGGAAGGAGATCTGGTACAACCGCGGGGATCCCGATCGGATTGCCCGCGCGGAGTTCGCCTACAACGAGGTCCCCGACCTTCGCGAAGCTCTCTCAAGCGGTGAAGCTGTGACGGTGCACACAACGGATCTTCTTGGTCGTGCACGAGGAATCCACGCTGAAGACGGCTGCAAATCCGAATTGAACATCCCGATCACCATCAACGGCGAGTGGGCGGGGACGCTTCGACTCGCCGACTACGTCGTTGACCGCCATTGGGATCCGGATGATCTCAATGTTCTCCAGACTGCGGCGGCGATGATCGGATCATTCTGGGAACGTGGGCGGGCGATGCGAGAACTCGAAGAACTCGTCGAGTCCAAAGACCAATTCCTCGCCTCGATCAGTCACGAGATCCGCACGCCGCTGACCGCGGTACTGGGTTTCTCCGAGGTGCTTCGAGACGAGGCCGTAGGGCTTGGGCCAGGGGGCACCGAGATGGTGGGCCTCGTCGTCCAGCAGGCTCGCGAGATGGCTGACATCGTCGAGGATCTGTTGGTTGCCGCCCGTGCCGACATTGACGCACTATCGGTCGTTCGAGTCCCGGTACCGCTGGAGCGAGAGGCCCGGGCCGTGATCGCTGCCAGAGGGAGGAGCGACGCTCCCGACGTTGTTGTTGACGATGCAGATGCCATTGCTACGGGAGACCCGATCCGGATCCGGCAGATCATTCGCTGCCTCGTCAGCAACGCGTCGCGGTACGGTGGGGAGGAACTGATACTGCGCGTTCGACGAGCGGAAGACCGGGCCATTCTGACGGTGTCCGACAATGGTTCAGGCGTACCACCGGGCCACGAGCGTCACATCTTCGAGGCGTTTCACCGCGTGAATACGGACGACGGCACCACCCAGGCGATTGGGCTTGGGCTGTTCGTGTCGCATCACTTGGCCGGGCTGATGGACGGATCGCTCTCGTACTACAGGGAGCGAGACTGGACCACGTTCGAGTTGGAGCTCCCGGCTGCCAACCGGGTGGGCGATACCACACTCGGTGTCATCGATCCGAGCCTGACCGGAGGTTCTGGACTCGCTACGAGTTCACGTTCGGTTCGGCTGAAGTAGACGCTGCGGATCGCACAACCTGCGAGGTCAGGAACGCTCCAGAACGACAACGGGGATGACGTCGCGCGCCGTCTGCTCTTCGTACTCGGCGAACTGGGGCCATTCCCTCTTCTGACGACTCCAGATGTCGTCGTACTCCTCGCCATCAGCCATCCGAACGGCGACCTGTACCGTCTCGGATCCGACTTCGACCGTCGTCTCGGGGTTTGTGGTCACGTTGTAGAACCAGTCCGGGTTCGAGTCCGCTCCGGCTTTGGACGCGAAGACGGCGTAGCCGATCGGGATAGCCTGATACATCAGGGGGGTCACCCGCTGGGTCCCGGTGCGGGCCCCGGCGTGGTGGAGGAGCAGGAGCGGTGCGCCCTCGAACATGCCACCGACCTTGCGGTCGTTGGCCCGGAATCCGTCGGTGATCTGCTGGTTCCAGTCGCTCACGACGGTGCGCTCCTCGCGTTGACGGTTCCCGTGGGGTCGTCAACCGCAGGATCGGGTGTTCTGTTCCGGGGTGCGGCTCAACCCGTGCCGGGCGACGCGCGCATCCGACAACGGTCAACCGAGTAGTCTCCCCGAAACCGAGCCGAGTCGACACCTGTCGGGAGTGGTGGCGAGTGAACATTCGATCCCTATTCCGCAAAGAGACGCTGAAGAGCGATGCGGTCGCGGGTGTCGTGCTCGGGGTCGAGAGCGTCCCTGACGGCCTCGCGGGCGGTCTCCTCGCCGGGGTCAACCCCGTCTACGGGCTCTACGGGTACATGGTTGGGACCGTTACCGGTGCGCTGTTCACGAGTTCGTCGTTCATGGCGGTGCAGGCGACCGGGGCGATGGCAATTGTCGTCGCCGATGTGTCCGTCATCCACACGGCAGACGATCCGGGTCGGGCCCTGTTCACCCTCTCGATCCTCACCGGGATCGTCATGCTTGTAGCCGGCCTGCTGAAGCTCGGATCGATCCTGCGCTTCGTCTCGAACGCGGTGATGGTCGGCTTCATCAATGCCGTTGGCGTGAATATCGTCCTCGGACAACTCGATGACTTCACCGGGTATGAGGCAGACGGCGGAAATCGCGTCGTGCGGGCGTTCGACCTTTTGTTGAACTTCGGTCAGGTGCACTGGCCGACGCTGGCCATCGGCGTCGCCACGATCGCGCTGATCCTGCTCCTCGAACGCACGAAGCTTGGACCGCTCGGTTTGGTAGTGGCGATCATCCTCACCTCGGCAGCGACGTGGGCAATCACCGCCAACACCGACGTTGTTGTAGCGACGCTCAACGACATTGCCGACATCCCGAGTTCGCTCCCGCTCCCGATGCTGCCCGACCTCAGCCTCGTGTTCGCCCTGATCATTCCCGCGCTCTCGCTGGCGTTCGTTGGGCTTGTCCAGGGTGCCGGAATCTCCGCGAACTTCCCGAACCCGGACGGAACCTATCCGAAGGCTTCCCGAGACTTCATCGGTCAGGGGGCGGCGAACGTGGCTTCTGGCATCTTCCAGGGGATGCCGGTCGGCGGATCGATGTCTGCGAGTTCGCTCGTCAAGACGGCTGGCGCGAAGTCGCGGCTGGCACTCATCATCGCGAGCATCGTGATGGCGACCGTGATCCTCGTGTTCGGCGATCTCGTCGGGTACATCGCGATGCCGGCGCTCGCCGGATTGTTGATGACGGTCGGCTACCGAACGGTGAAACCGGCCGACATCAAGGCGATCTGGAAGACCGGTGCCATGCAACAGACCGTCATGGTGATCACGTTCGTGCTCACCATGATCATCCCGCTGCAATACGCAGTGCTCGTCGGTGTCGGCATCTCGATGATTCTGTTCATCATCAACCAGTCGAACCAGGTGGTCATCAAGCAGTGGGTGATGGAAGACGGTGGCCTCCGCGAGACCGACCGGCCCGAAGAGGTCCCTCCGGGTCAAGTCATCATCCTGCAACCCTATGGGAGCCTGTTCTTCGCATCGGCACCGGTCTTTGAGGAGAAGCTTCCCGACGTCACACCCGAAACGCGGGGCTCCGTCGTGATTCTGCGGCTCCGCGGCCGGAGCGACCTCGGGTCGACGTTCATGGATGTCCTGGAGAAGTACGGACGAGCTCTGAAGGAACAGGGGAACGAGTTGATGCTCGTCTCGGCAGATGAGAACATGCACGACCAGTTGCAGGTCGCCGGCGTTGCGGATCTCGTGGGGGAGCAGAACGTGTTCACCTCGGACGAGTGGCTCGGGCAGACCCTACGGACGGCATACGAGCAGGCGGTCGCCTGGGTCGATGAACACCCGAACGACGAGGCCGCTCCCGCGGATCCCACCCCGTCCGACCCCCCACCCTCCGATCCCGAGGATGAAGCGCCGCCGATCTAGGCCACGCTCTGCTGGGGTAATCTGTACGGTCAGCGACGAGGAGGAACGCGATGCATATACCCGATGGCGTGATCGGCCCAGGCGTGAGCGCCGCTGCGGGTGTCGTTGCCGCTGGTGGGTTCGGTGTCGCTGTCTCTCGTGCGCGGAGATACCTGACCGATCGACTCGTGCCGCTGGCAGCGCTCGTTACCGCGTTCGTGTTTGCCGGCCAGATGATCAACTTTCCCGTGCTGCCGGGAATGTCGGGTCATCTGATCGGCGGTGTGCTCGCCGCCGTACTGGTCGGCCCGTGGGCCGGCTTCCTCGTGATCGCAATCGTGCTCCTCATCCAGGCGTTCCTGTTTGCCGACGGAGGGCTCACGGCGCTCGGACTCAATATCGTCAACATGGCGTTGATCGGCGGAGTCGTCGGCTACGGCGTGTATCGCGTGGTGTTCCGCTTTGCGGGTTCCCGGCCTGACCGGGTCGCGGTGTCCGCCGGGATTGCTGCATTCGTGTCGGTTCCGCTGGCGGGAATGGGGTTCGTCGTCGAGTTCGCGCTTGGTGGCACGGCCGAGAGTCTCTCGATCGGGGCGATCCTCGCCGCGATGCTCGGGACACACCTCCTGATCGGGATCGGTGAGGGCTTCATCACGTTCTTCGTTGTCGGCGCGGTGATGAAGGCCCGACCGGACCTGGTCTACGGTTCTCCGACCTTCTCCGGCCGCAGAACCGAGGAGTTGCTGGCATGAGTCGTCGCGCCCTCGGCTTGTTCGCTCTCGGTCTGCTGATCACGGTGTTCGTTGCTGTCGTGCTCTCACAGTTTGCATCCTCCGAACCGGACGGTCTCGAGTACGTGGCTGAGGACCAGGGCTTCGCCGACACGGCAGAAGACCACGATCTCGCAGATGCACCGCTTGCCGACTACGGCGAGAATCTCGAGTCCGATGGTGCGATCTCGACCGGCGTCGCCGGGTTCATCGGAGTGGTCGCGTCCCTGGGGGTCGGGTTCGGCTTGTTCTGGCTGATTCGGGCCCCGAACGCCGACTCGCCGCGCCGGACATCGTGAGCGGGAGCCACGTCCACGCGCTCTATCGCCATGGGAACTCGCAGCTGCACCGCGCCGCTCCTCAAGTGAAGATCGTCGCTGCATTCGGGCTCGTGTTTGTGATCGCCCTCACCCCACGGACCGCGATCTGGGCTTTCGCGGTGTATGGGGTAATCGTTGCAGGGTTGATCGCGGCCGCGAACCTGTCCGTCGCGTTCATCGCACGACGCGCGATCGTTCTGATCCCGTTCCTGGTCGTCGCCCTGCTTTTCCCGATCGTCGGATCGGGCGAGCGCGTCGAGGTGTTCGGCATCTCACTGTCGGAGCAGGGGTTGTGGGACATGTGGAACGTGTTTGCCAAGGCGGGCCTCGGGTTCCTCGTCGCGGTCGTTCTGGCGGCCACTACCGCGATTGCCGACCTCCTTCGCGGCCTCGATGCTCTCCACATGCCGCGGATCGTCACATCGATCATCGGATTCGCTGTGCGATACATCGATATTGTCGGAGCGGATTTCGGTCGGATGCGGGTCGCCCTCGCCTCTCGTGGCTACCAGGGGCGATCGATCGCGACGTGGCGTGTCTACGCAAGGACCGTTGGGTCGGTGTTCGTGCGCACCTACGAGCGAGGGGAGCGTGTCTACCTTGCGATGCTGTCGCGCGTCTACAACGGGACCATGCCGTCCGCCGGGGTCGTTGCCGTTCCCGGCGCCCAATGGGCGGCCGCCGCGGCGATCGTCGGCTCGGCGGCGATCGTCATGGTCGCGTCCAGGGGTTTGGCGTGAGTACGCCCGTGATCGAGATTGACGGGCTCGGCTATCACTACCCGGACGGCACCGTTGCCCTTGAAGATGTGGACCTCCATATCCACCAAGGTGAGCGGGTTGCCCTGCTCGGGCCGAACGGTGCCGGCAAGACCACGCTGATCCTCCACATGAACGGCATCTACCTGCCGCAGACGGGGACGGTTGCCGTCTCCGGGTATCCGGTGACCGACGACAACCTGGTCGACATCCGCAGGAGGGTGGGGATCGTCTTCCAGGATCCAGACGACCAACTGTTCATGCCGACGGTGCGTGAAGATGTCGGCTTCGGTCCGGCCAACCTCGGCCTCACCGGCACCGACCTCGACAACCGGGTCAACCAGGCGCTTGCCGCCGTGGAGGTGAGTGACCTTGCCGATCGCCCGCCCAACCATCTGTCGTTTGGCCAGAAGCGCAGAGTGGCGATCGCCGGGGTCATGGCGATGCAGCCTGAGATACTCGTACTCGACGAGCCGACGTCGAACCTTGATCCGGCGAGCCGCAAGGATCTGACCGTGATCCTCGACAGCCTCGAGGTGACGCAACTGATCGTGACCCACGACCTGCTCTACGCGCTCGAGGTGTGCGAACGATCCGTGATCATCGACGCAGGACGGATTGTGGCCGACGGAACCACCCGCGACGTGCTTGGCGATCCGGACCTGCTTGCCGAACACCGGCTTGGCCTGCCTGCCGGCCTCCGCATCGAGGATGTAGCGACACCGTGACCGGGCAGCCCGTGGAGCGAGGCGACGGAACCGGGACGCTGACCGGCCGGATGTGGGAGGTCGCCATACCGCTCCACTCGCCGTTCACGAACGCTTCCGGCACGGTCGTGAATCGTCGTGTGGTCATCGTGTCGATCAGCGACGGCTTCTTGACCGGGTGGGGCGAGGCGGCACCCTATCCGGGAATCACGCCCGACACGGTCGATGACGCCTGGGACACGCTCGGGCGGGGGAGTGTGCTCGCTCCTTCTGCGGCCGCCGCCGTCGACGAAGCGCTGACCGATCTCGAAGCGCGGCGTGCTGCTGTGCCGTTGTGGAAGAGCATTGGTGGGTCTCGGCGGTCTGTGCCGACATCAATTGCTGTTGGCCTGGACGAGGATCCGATAGCACGGGTGGAGGCGACGGGCGCCGCCGGCGTGAAGCTCAAGATCCGGCCGGGCGACGACGCGAGCCGCGTGGCAGTGGTGCGAGCGGCGTTGCCGGAACTTTCGATTGGCGTCGACGCCAACGGTTCCTACCGGTGGGACGAGCGGGCGGCGCTCCTCCGACTCGACAAGTACGCGATCGACTACATCGAACAGCCGTTCCCGGCGGATGACCTTGAGTCACACACCCGACTGAGGGATGAGATCGTCGCCGCGGTGGCCCTGGACGAGCCGATCGATTCGACGTCGTCGGCTATCGGTGCGATCGAGGCCGGCGCCGCAGACATGCTCGTGGTGAAACCGGCCCGACTCGGTATGACCACGGCGCGTGTCATCCACGACATTGCCCTCGCCGCCGGCCTCCGGATCAAGGCTTCCGGGCTGGTCGAGACCGCCATTGGGAGGGCGCACACGCTCGCAATTGCCACGCTGCCGGCGGCTGTCTCCTCAGACGTCGCCGCACCGGACTGGTACCTGGAGGGGCGGCGTCGATGCTCTTGAGCCGGCCGTCGTGGGAGACCGCGTGGAAGTCTCGGATCGGCCAGGGGTGGGGTTCGACCCGGATCCCGGCGCGTTCGAGCGCTACGTCGTCCGTGAATCGGTCCTCGGTTCGAGGATCTGGGACTGAACGACCCTGCCGACGGGTCCGTCGGCGTCGAAGAGATCGGAGTCTGCGGAGCCGATCCCTGTGGCGTGCTGGTGAGCACGCGACCGCATGCCGAGCCACGGCCCGGTCGGAAGGCGATGGAGCATGAGGCTCACATCCGGGTTCACGTACAACCAGTCGCTGCCGTCGAGCGCCATCGAGTTGCCGTTGCCGACGTCTGAGAGCGTCGCCGTCTGTACCAACGGGGTCGTCGGCTCGTGCTCGACGACCGGCACCAGCAGCCGTACCCACGACAGACCCTCACCGAGCGTGAAGAACGAGTCGTTGACCGTCCGCGCCTCGATGGCATGGCTGTGGAAACGTTCCTGATCGGTGACGTCGAATCCGAAGCGGCCCCATGAGATCGCCTCAGCCTCGTCGAGCCCCGGGGGAGGGGTCCAGGAGTCGACCGGATCCGGGATTGGCACCTCGCTCGTCCGAATCTTCAGACCCGAGGCCCGGGCCACGGGCTGACCGGCTGCAACGAGCACGGCGTCGACAACCTGGATTCGGCGCCCATCCCGGGCCACCGTCGTGTCGACGCTCAGCGGTATGTCGACCGGTACACCGCGGAAGAGGTCCACGGTCAGCCGTACGACCTGCATCGGAACGGTGCTCGGCGTTCGTTCGACCGCCCGTGCGAGCAACCCGACCGGCGGACCACCGTGCTGGATGTCACCCGACCAGATACTCCGCGTCAGACCGGTGGGATGGAAAGGCCTCGCCGTCGCGGACATAGAGCGCGGGGGACATGGCAGGAAGCTACCAGCTACGAGCTGCGAGCTGCGAGCTGTGAGCTGCGAGCTACGAGCTGAGCTCGAGCCAGAGTCCTCTCCCTTGGTGGGAAGTGGGACGCAACGCCACAGCCGCCCGGTGTTGCTCGAGGCTCGCAGCTCGGGGCTCTCGCCTCACTCCACCGGCAACCCGAACCCGCGGGCAATGATCAGGCGCTGCATCTCGCTGGTCCCTTCGCCGATCTCGAGGACCTTCGCGTCGCGATAGTGGCGGGCGACGAGGGTGTCGTCGAGGAATCCGGCACCGCCGAAGACTTGGGTCGCGTCGCGAGTCGCCGTGACGGCCGACTCGGTTGCGTAGAGCTTCGCTCGGGCGGCGGCGTGCTTGTAGGGCTGGCCGGTGTCCTTGAGCCATGCGGCCTTGTAGGTGAGGAGGCGCGCCGCTTCGACCATGACCTCGATATCGGCGATCTTGAAGGCGATGCCCTGATACGAGCCGATGGGGCTTCCAAACGACATCCGATCCTGGGCATAGGCAACCGTCTCGTCGAGGCACGACTGGAGCACGCCAACGGCGAGTGCGGCAATGGCGATCCTGCCGTCATCGAGAATCGAGAGGAACTGCCGGAATCCGTCGCCTCGCGTTCCAAGGAGGTGATCCTCAGGGACGCGGCACTCGGTGAAGCTGAGGCCGTGGGTGTCGGAAGCATGCCAGCCCATCTTCTCGTACGACGGTTCGACCACGAACCCAGCGGTACCGGCCGGGACGATGATCGCGGAAATCTCGTCGGGGCCGGTTCTGGCGGTCACGGTCACCAGGGAGGTGATGGCGGTGCCGGAATTGGTGATGAACGCCTTCGAACCGTTGATCACCCATTCGCCATCAACCAAGTCGGCCCGGGTTTGGGTCGCCCCAGCATCGGATCCACCGCCTGCCTCCGTGAGGCCGAAGCCCGCGAGCGTGCGGCCCGCGATGAGATCGGGAAGCCATCGGTCTTTCTGGGCGTTCGTGCCGAACTCGGCGATCGGATTGATGCCCAGACCCACAGCCGCCTCGAGGGTGATCGCAATCGACTGATCGACGCGGGCCAACTCCTCGATCGCGATGCACAGCGTCGTGAAGTCTGAGCCGGAACCGCCGTACTGCTCCGGAAACGGCAGCCCGAAGAGGCCGAGGTCACCCATCTTGGCGACCACGTCGAGCGGGAAGGCTCGCGTCCGGTCCCACTCACGGGCGTGCGGGGCGACTTCTGCGTCGGCGAACTCTCGCATTACCCGGCGAAATGCGACGTGCTCTTCCTTGAACTCCACCTGAGGGGCCTCCCCGTGCGCTCGCTGCCAGCCTATCTAGATGAGGCCTCGCGCGTCCCGCTAGAGTCGCAGGAACGATCCAAGGGAGGGTTCATATGTGTTGTTTCTTCGCTGCGTTGGTGACGCTTGGTCCCCGCTTCGCAATCCTGATCTGGTGGCTGATGCAACCTGCCCGCTGGGAAGCCGCATTCTCGAGCTTCTTCTGGCCGTTCCTTGGGTTCATCTTCGCTCCGTGGACCACGATGTCGTGGGTCGCCGTGGCGCCTGGCGGGGTCACGGGCTTCGACTTCTTCATCGTCGCCATCGGAGTCTTCCTGGACATCGCCAGCTACGGAGCGAGCGAGTACGGCCGCAGGGAGCGGTACGCCGCTGTCTAGGTTCCTGCAACCGATCGATTGGCCGACGCCTGATGGACACGGCCGTCGCGCTCGTACAGAGCTACCTGTATATGAATGGGTACTTCACCGTCACGGAGTATCCGGTCCTCGAACTGATGGAGGATGGCGAGTACCGCACCGTCACCGACGTTGACGTGCTCGCCGTCCGCATCCCGGGTGCAGGACGGGGCGGCGGCGAAGTCGGCGGCACGTTCGTCGGCGTCGACCCGGATCTCGACGTCGACCTCGAACGGATCGACCTCATCATCGCCGAGGTGAAGGAAGGCCGGGCCGACCTCAACGCGTCGGCCCGTGACCCGAAGGTGCTGCGCGCGGCGCTGAATCGGTTCGGTGCCCTCGGCGAGGAACGCGTGTCGCGCGTGATCGCCGACCTGCTCGAAAACGGGGAGGCCGACCATCCGGACGGACCGCGGGTCCGCCTCATGGCGTTCGGAGCCCGCCCGCCGACGCAGCGTGACGTCTCGCACCGGTGGAGGCTCCACGGCGATATCGCCGGATACATGTACCGCAGGATCGGTCAGAACTGGTCGGCAGCGCAGGCGATGCAATCGAAGGATCCTGCGCTCTCGTTCATGTTGCTGTTGGAGAAGGCCGTTCGCGGAGAGTCGAAGGAGAGGTAGGGGAGCGGCCACGCCGATCCCGGACCACCCGCATGTTCCACGTTGTCCTGCACCGACCGGAGATCCCGCCCAACACCGGCAACCTCATGCGGCTGTGCGTGAACACCGGGAACCGACTCCACCTCATCCGCCCGCTCGGCTTCGACCTGGACGACGCGCGCCTGCGCCGCGCCGGACTCGACTATCGCGAGTACGCCGACGTCGAGGTGTACGACGACCTGGATGCCTTCCTCGACACCGTCCGCCCGCCTCGTGTGTTCGCATTCACCCAGCATGCCGAGCATCTCTACACGAACGTCGCATACGCAGACGGCGACGCCCTGATGTTCGGCAGCGAGTCAGACGGGTTGCCGCCCGAGGCACTCGGTCATCCCGCCGTCGAGGATCGGCTGCGCATTCCGATCGCGCCGGGAGGTCGGTCCTTGAACCTTGCGAACGCCGCGGCGATCGTCGTCTACGAAGCGTGGCGCCAGGCCGACTTCGCATAGGGCCGGAGCCTCGTTGATTCCCGACCTGCCTGCGTCCGATCCGGTACCTTGATGGCCGTGAAACACCAATTCCCGATCAGCGTCCGGTTCTACGAACTCGATCCATACCGCCACGTCAACCACGCCGTCTACATCCAGTACTTCGAAGCGGCTCGTGTTGAGTTGCTGCGCGAGGCCGGGTCTGACCCTCCAGGGGATGATGGACGACGGTGTCATGATCGTCGTCACCGACATTGCGACACGGTTCCTCCGGTCGGCCGAGGGGAACGACGATCTCGTGGTCGAGACCGAGGTGCTGGAGTTCAAGCGGGTTACCTCCCGCTGGCGCCAGCAGACTGGTGCGAAACGGCGAAGTCATCGTCGAACAAGAACTCGGTGCTGCTGTCACCAATCTCCAGGGGCGACCGATTCGATTCCCCGAGCCGATGGTCGAGCGTCTCCGTCCCTACCTCCTAGAGTCGTGACGGTCGAAGCGATCGAAGCGGCGGCAGCGGTCGCATGGCCTCCGACGGAGTCGACGACGATCGGCGAGTGGACGCTTTCAGCCGGCGACGGCTTCTCCCGCCGGCGGAACTCGGCGGTACCGGCAGGGCCGGTGCCCGATGACCTGGAACGGCGCCTCGCCGATGTCGCCGAGTGGTATCGCGTGCGGGCCCTTCCGACGATCTTCCGGATCAACCCGACCTGCGATCCGGCGATCGACGCCGTCCTCGCCGACGATCGGCTACTCCATCGACGCCCCGACGCTCGTGATGCGGCGGGCGACAGAGCCGAGCGGAGCAGGTCCGCGACGTGCTCGAGTCCCCCGTCGCTACCGATGACTGGATCTCGGCGGAGATCGGCGCTCTGGGCATCGATCCGTCACAGGCCGGTCCCTGGCTCGCGACACTGGCACGGATCCCCGGCCCTGCAGCGTTCGTCAGCCCTGCGGTGGCGGGGCTTCCGGTCGGCGCGGGTCTCGGCGTAGTGGTGGGCGACCATCTCGGCGTGTTCGAGGTCGTGGTCGATCCGGCCCACCGAAGGCAGGGTCATGCCACCCGGATGATGGGTGCGCTCCACGCATTCGGCGCGCGCTCGGGGGCGGCGACCGCGTTCCTCCAGGTTCTGGAGAACGACGAACGGGCGATCGGCCTGTACCAGTCGGTCGGATACGAAGTGTCCCACCGCTACTGGTACCGCCGGTCTGATGCGTAGCGGCCGCTCGCGTCCGCTGAGAGCTAGTTGCTCGCGTTCTGCGAAGGCAGGTTCGGAATCAGCCAACTCAGCAGCGCATCTTCGCTCCTGGTCTGCAGCGTTGCCTTCCCCGGTCCGGTGAGATCGACGACCAGGCCTTCTCCGCCGAAGATGGTGCTCTTCCACCCGGCAACCTTGCGGACCTTGAAGTCCATGCCCTCAGTGAATGTGACCAGGTGCCCGGTATCGAACGTGAAGCGCTCACCCGGGCCGAGCGTGATCTCCTCGATGGCGCCATACGATGAGACGATGAGCGTCCCCGTCCCATGGACCTTCAACATGACCAGGCCTTCGCTTGCGAAGAACGTCTTTGCTCCGCTCCACTTCGTATCGATGTTGAGCGACGGCGACGACGCGATGTAGCTCCCGCTCTGGACCATCAGCGACTCGCCGGTGAGTTCCAACACCTTCATGTCGCCGGGGAGGGCCGGGGCAACGTAGATCGTCCCGCCGGTTGCTGGCGCCGTGTATGTGTTGAGGAAGAAGCTCTCCTTCCCGAACGTCGCTCGGCCGAGCGACTTCAGGAATCCGCCGCGTGCTTTGGTCTGGAGTTCGAGATCCGAGGACATGGCAACCATGGCACCGGCCTCAACGACGATGTCCTCGCCGGGATCCAGGGCCACCTTGGCCGTGGCGAATGCGGGTCGGTAGTCGACATCGATCTTCATGACGCTCCTCTCGTACGGATGGCGTCGACCCTACCGGGCGCGACCCGGAGCATGGGTCAACCTGATGCATCCGGTTCGCTACGCTCGCGACTGCTGGCGGGGGAGAGCGGGCCCGTAGCTCAGCTGGTTAGAGCAGGCGACTCATAATCGCTTGGCCGCAGGTTCGAGTCCTGCCGGGCCCACAATAGGTTGCGTGTACTTCCGTCGAGACCTCTTCGGTCTCGACGTCGTGCCGTGTGGGGTGGCATCCTGTTGCCTCGCGGCGTGTTTCCTCAGGTGTCGGTTGGTGTGGTCCGGGTGTGGCTTCGGTGGTCGTTGAAGGTTCGAGTCCTGCCGGGCCCACAATCGGTTGCGTGTACTTCCGTCGAGACCTCTTCGGTCTCGACGTCGTGCCGTGTGGGGTGGCATCCTGTTGCCTCGCGGCGTGTTTCCTCAGGTGTCGGTTGGTGTGGTCCGGGTGTGGCTTCGGTGGTCGTTGAAGGTTCGAGTCCTGCCGGGCCCACAATCGGTTGCGTGTACTTCCGTCGAGACCTCTTCGGTCTCGTGGTGTGACGTACGTTGGCACACCACACTCCGCCTGACGATGAATCGGGAACCCCCGAAGCTAGGCTGCGGTGATGAGCTTGCGATGGCAGTCCATCGTCGTCGACACCGTCGATCCCGGCTCGCTGGGACGGTGGTGGGCGGACTTCCTCGGCTGGCGTATCACCTTCGAAGACGCCGACGAACTGGTCCTCGAACCGCCGGTGGGCTCACCCGAAGACGGTACCTCTCCCGACCTCCTGTTCGGACGGGTTCCGGAAACCAAACACATCAAGAACCGCCTTCACATTGACCTTCGCCCTGACGATCAGGAGCGGGAGGTCGCCCGAGCGGAAGCGCTCGGTGCGTCCCGAATCGACGTCGGGCAGACCGACGATGTGACGTGGGTGGTGCTCGCTGATCCCGAAGGCAACGAGTTCTGCATTCTGCAGGCGCAGGTACCCGACGAAACGCCCTAGGCCAAGAGTCCGTTGTCGATCGACAGCCGTCGGAACTCGGTGGGACTGTCCGCGTGCGCAAAGCGGCGGGGCCGGCCTTCGTCCAGGGCGGAGAGGTGGGCGGCCTCCACGAAGACCTGGGCGCTCAGCACCTCGTTCTGGGTGACCCGGAATGGATCGCTCGCCTCGACCGCATCCCGGAACGCAGCGTGTGCACGCTCATAGGTCGCGTGGAACCGGGGCTGGAACTCCGCGTAGTCGCCCTCAAGAGCGGTCATGTGGAACGTCTTCGACGCGGGGTGGAGCTCACCGCCTGCAGTCCAGAGTTCGACGGGGATCGGGCCCGGATACCCGGCGAACCGGCCAACGTGGATGGTGCCTTCGGTGCCGATGAGGTAGGTCTCGTTGTTGTAGCCGGAGGCATGGGTCCGGCTCAGGTCGAGGCGACCGATCGTGCCGGACGGCGTCGTGAAGCCGACGAAAGCGGTGTTGCCTCCTTCGTCGACGGGGCTGTCGTAGTGCTTGGCGTTGAGCATGCGTGCCCAGACCTCATCGGGGTATTCGCCGAGGAGCCAGAGCGCCTCATCGGCGACGTGGATTCCCATGTCGATGATGAGACCGCGGCTGGTATACGTCGGCGGGGGAGGGAACTGGTCGCGAAGGATCGAGCGGATCTCACGGATCGGCCCGATCAATCCGTCGTCCATCAATCGCTTGGCATGGAGCAGCGCCTCGTCGAATCGGCGCTGGAGTCCGATCTGAATGAGTGTCCGGTCGGTTCCTACGGCTTCAACGAAGTCGAACGCTTCAGGCAGATCCGAGGTGAGCGGCTTCTCCAGATACACCGGGATGCCGGCTTCGACGAACGGCCGCGCATCGCGGGCGTGGTCTTTGGTATGCGACGAGATGATCACGGCATCGAGGTCCGCGCCGGCGATCATCTCGCGAGGGTCGGTGAACGTCGGTGCCGTCGGCTCGTCGAGAATCTGTGCTGCTTCCTCGGCCGCAGCGAGGACCTCATCGCCGACGG
Organism: uncultured Acidimicrobiia bacterium; assembly: GCA_963821095.1. Lineage (GTDB taxonomy): Bacteria > Actinomycetota > Acidimicrobiia > Spongiisociales > UBA5794 > CAVPHV01. The sequence continues at coordinate 391,244 of CAWGCJ010000022.1, forward strand.
CAACGATCGAGTGACCCTGTTCCTTGACGATCTGGCCGTGCACCCGGCCGATCCGTCCCACACCAAACAGCCCGTACCGGAATTGCCTTGCCATAGAAGGGCCCTTCTCAAGCCGCTGCGTGTGTTCGCCTGGCGATGCTACCAACCGAAGTCCTCGCCACCTGCCGAAGGTGCGGCCGATGGCGTGGACCGGTCGTAGGATTGGGCGCCATGAAGCATGCACTCGAAGAAGCTCAACGGTTGGGACAGGATGGCCGAACCGTGGCGGCCGCAACATTGGTGAGCGTGGACGGGTCGGTGCCGCGCCGCTCGGAAGCCCGTCTGTTGGTCTCGTCCGATGGGGCGACTATCCGGGTCGGTGAGCTTCGGCTGTGTCGAAGCCGATGTCGCCGCCCATGCCGAAGCGGTCCTCGAGAGCGGCGAGCCGCGCCTCGTGTCCTACGGCCTGAGCGACGAAGACGCTTTCGGACTCGGCCTCACCTGCGGTGGAGCGATGGAGGTGTTCATCGAGCCATGGACGAGCCTCGCTGCCGACCTGGGCGGAGCACCCGATCCCGCAGTTCATGGGCGTGATGGCGACCGTCATCGACGGACACGGTCGAGGAGGTCACGCGCTGTTCAACCGCGATTCCGGCGTCTGGTCGGGCGATCTGTCGCCGATCGACGGTGACGAACTCGCTGGCGACGTCGAAGTCCACCATCGCGGGGGAGAAGGCCCGCATCGTGGAGGTTGGAGGTTCGCGCATCTACCTCGAACCTGTGGTCGCTCCACCGAGGTTGCTCATCTACGGTGCCGGCCACACGGCCCAGGCACTCTGCGCGGCCGCAACCGCCATCGGTTTCCGGGTGACCGTGGCCGATCACCGGCCCGGGCTTGCGGACTCCGATCAGTATCCAGATGCGGCCCAGGTGCTCGTCGGTTGGCCGGCCGATATCGTGCCGCTCGTGTCACCGGACGACCGCACCTACGCCGTCTGTCTCGCCCACAACGCGGAAGTCGAAGATGTACTCCTCCCGTTGCTCGCCGACGCCGGAGCGTGTTACATCGGCGTACTCGGGAGCCGCCGCAACCAGGCGGCCCGCAAGCAGCGTCTCGCCGAGGCAGGTATGTCGCCAGAACACACAGAGCTTCTCTACGGACCGGTCGGGCTCGGAATTGGCGCGCTCACCCCGGAAGAGATCGCTGTCTCCATCGTTGCCGAACTGGTCACGGTGCGCCGCAACCACCCTGTCGCCTGAACGGCCACACCGCCGGACTCGTCGACGGGCCCTTGTGGCGCGCGCTAGAACCCATTCCATCTAGAGTCCTCCGTACGGATCGTCGCGCGCTGCGGCGATCCGACGACTGATACAAGGAACACCGAAGGGAGAGCCAATGGCTCGGAACAGATGGACGTTCATGGTCGCTCTGATGATGGTGCTTGCGATGGTCGCAGCAGCATGCAGCAGTGACGATGGCGGCGACGATACGACGACGACGGCGGCGGCGGCGTCAGGCGGCGACGAGACGACGACGACGGCCGCCATGGAAGAGGGCGAAGAGTTCAAGGTCGCGTTCGTCCACGTCGGACCGACGGCAGACAAGGGATGGTCCTGGGCACACGATCAGGGCGCTCAGTATCTTGAGGCCAACATGCCAGGTGCCGTGATCACGACGCTCGAGAGCATCCCCGAGGGGCCTGACTCGCAGCGTGTGTTCGAGGACCTTGCTGCTGACGGAAACGTGCTGATCTTCGGCACGTCGTTCGGCTACATGGATCCGATGCTCGCCGCAGCCGAGAACTTCCCGGACGTTGCCTTCATGCACGCGACCGGGTACAAGACCTCCGACAACATGGGCAACTACTTCGGCGCTGCCGAAGAGGGTCGCTACCTCTCAGGTATGGCCGCCGGCGCACGCAGCGAGACGGGCGAGATCGGGTACGTTGCAGCGTTCCCGATTCCCGAGGTGCTGCGCGGCATCAACGCGTTCACGCTCGGTGCCCGCGAGATCAATCCTGACGCCACTGTTCAGGTTGTCTGGACGTCGACGTGGTTCGATCCACCAACCGAGGGTGACGCAGCACAGGCGCTGCTCGACGCAGGCGTCGACGTGATCGCTATGCACCAGGACTCATCCGCACCGGGCCAGGCGGCCGAGGCCGCCGGCGCAGGCTGGGTTGGCTACAACACCGACATGTCCGAATTCGCACCGGAGGGTTGGCTCACGGCTGCTACCTGGGATTGGGGCCCGTACTACCTGGCGACCGCCGAAGCGGTCACGGCCGGCACCTGGGCGCCCGAGGCCTTCTACGGCAACATGGCGGACGGCATGGTCAACATTGCACCGCTCGGTCCGTCGGTCTCCGACGAGACGGCGGCGCTCATCGAGACGCGGATGGGCGAGATCATCGCTGGGACCTTCTCGGTCCTCCCGGATCCGATTGTGAACCAGGCTGGCACCGAGCAGCCGCTCGGTGACATCTTCAGCATGGACTACTTCGTCGAGGGAGTCATCGGCAGCCCGACCGGCTGATCGACGCTCCAACCAGTTGATCCGAGGGCCCCGCATCTGCGGGGCCCTCGTGCGTTGTGACCACCTCGGATTGTCTGGCTAGGATGCCGGCATGCCGAGCGCCGATCAGAGCAGCACGCCCCCAGCGGTAGAGCTTCGCAAGATCGATAAGTCGTTCTATGGGGTTCTCGCCAACGCCGATGTCGACTTCAACCTCGCTCGGGGCGAGGTCCACACCCTTCTTGGCGAGAATGGTGCCGGCAAGTCGACCCTCTGCTCGGTCATCGCCGGCCTCTACCGACCGGACTCCGGCGAGATGCTTATCGACGGCAGTCCGATCGTTCTGAAGTCGCCGAAGGACGCCCTCGCGGCCGGAATCGGCATGGTGTACCAGCACTTCCGCCTCGTATCGAATCTCACCGTGGCCGAGAACCTCGCGCTCGGGAATCCAGAGGTTGGTCTGCGTCTCTCGCAGAGCGAACTCGAAGCCGAAGCACGTGAACTCGGTGAGCGCTACGACTTCCCTGTTGATCCGACGGCTCGCATCTGGCAGCTCTCGGTCGGCCAACAGCAGCGGGTCGAGATCCTCAAACTCCTCTACCGCGATGTCCGCATCCTGATCCTCGATGAGCCAACCGCCGTGCTCACCCCGCAGGAGGGGCAGGCGTTGTTCAGGGCCATGCGAACTCTGGCAGACGAAGGCCGGTCCCTGATCTTCGTCTCACACAAACTCCACGAGGTGAAGCAGGTCTCCGACCGAGTCACGGTCCTCCGCGAGGGTCGGGTCGTCGGCAACGTCGACACCGCTGATGCCGAGCCGCGCGATCTGGCCCGCATGATGGTCGGCAAGGACCTCGTGCTCCCTACACGGGCGCCGAACGAATCCATCGGGGACCCCGTCCTGGTGGTCGATGATCTGAAGGTCCGGGACGATCGTGGCCTCGACGCTGTCGACGGACTCTCGATCACGGTGAGTGCCGGCGAGGTCGTCGGCATCGCGGGGGTCTCCGGCAACGGCCAACGTGAGCTTGCACAAGGCATCGTCGGACTGATGAAGGTCGCCGGCGGATCCGTCCATCTCCAGGGCAAGGACATCACAGGAACGACCCCCCTCAAGTCGATCAAGGCCGGTATCGCATACGTGCCGCAGAGCCGCCTCGGGATGGGGCTTGCCCCCGGTCTTGACACGGACGACAACCTCGCGCTGAAGCAGTTCCGCGAACCGCCGTACTCCAAAGGACCCATGCTCTCCCCGAAGGCATTCAAGACCAGGGGCGCCGAACTCATCGAGGAGTTCGACGTGCGCGGCGTGCGTCCGGGTCTGCCGATCCGCCTTCTCTCGGGCGGCAATCTCCAGAAGGCACTCATCGCGCGCGAGGTCACCCAGGATCACTGCGTGCTGATCGCCCGGTCGCCGACCCGAGGGCTCGATGTCGGTGCAACGGCGGTGGTCCGCGACCAGATCCTCGCCGAACGGGACCGAGGCATCGCCGTCCTTCTGATATCGGAAGATCTCGACGAGTTGCTCGCGCTCTCCGATCGCCTACTCGTCATCTACGAGGGGCAGATCGTCGGTGAGATGCCGGCATCCGAGGCAACTGCCGAGCGCCTCGGGCTGCTCATGTCCGGCCATTCCGAGGAGCAGTCAGCATGAGCCGTCGCTTCATCGTCGAACCGCGTGGTCTCGCACCCTGGTGGCTCAAGCTGCTCATTCCGATTGGGTCCGTGATCGCAGCGATGCTCCTCGGAGCGGTCTTCCTCGCGATCACCGGCAACGACTGGGTTGAGGTCTACCAGAAGATGGCCGACGCAGCGTTCGGTTCCGGACGCGGATTCGCCGAGACGCTCGTATCCGCCACCCCCCTCATCCTTACCGGTGTGGCTGCCGCCATCGCCTTCAAGATGCTGGTCTGGAATATCGGTGGAGAGGGACAGCTGATCTTCGGTGCCATCACCGCGGCTGGCGTTGGGATCTGGCTGGCCGATTCAACTCCACAGGTCATCGCCGTCGTTGCGGTCGTGATCGCCGGTGCGGTCGGTGGAGCGTTCTGGGCTTCGTTGGCGGCCGTTCCCAGGGTGTACCTCGGGACCAACGAGATCATCACGACGCTGATGCTGAACTTCATTGCTCTGAACCTCATGCAGTACCTCGTGCTTGGCAGTTCGAGTCCGTGGCGTGATCCCGAGGCGACGCAGTTCCCTCAGGGCCGTCCCATCCTCGACGCGGGACGTATCCCAGAGTTCTTCCACCGCCTCGACTGGGGCCTGTTCATCGCCATCGGCGTCGCGGTGATCGCCTGGTTCGTGATTAGCAAGACGCGGAGCGGGTTTGAGTACCGCATCGTGGGCGACTCGTTCGATACCGCTCGCTATGCGGGTATCAGGGTGCCGAAGAAGGTTCTTGGTACGTTCCTCTTCTCCGGAGCCGCCGCCGGCCTCGCTGGTTCGATTCTCGTTGCAGGAATCCTCGGCAAGATGGATCCGCGGTCCCTCGACCTCGGACTCGGTTTCACCGGCATCATCGTCGCCGCGCTGGCCCGCCTCAACCCCATCGCCATCATCCCGGTTGCGATTCTGATGGGGGCGTTGAACAACGCGGGGCCATCGCTCCAGTCGATCGGTGTGCCCTCGGCGACGGTCCAGATCCTCCAGGGTGCGATTCTGATCTTCGCCGTCGCAGGCGAGTTCCTGATCTCGAACCGGATTCACCGCCCTGACCCCATCGCTGGTGAGGCGAAGGCAGAGCCGGAGGCGAAGGCAGCATGAACGAATCCGTACTCATGCTCACGCTCATGGCCGGTATCGGCCTCGGTACGCCGCTCGTGTTCGGAACTGTCGGCGAAATCCTGACCGAGCGGTCGGGCATCCTCAACCTTGGCGTTCAGGGCATGATGCTGTTCGGCGCGGTCATGGGGTTCTGGGCTACCTTCGTGTCAGGCAGCCTGTGGCTCGGCGTGCTCGCCGCCCTCGTGGCCGGCGCCGCCATTTCGCTGATCCATGCCTTCAATTCGATCACGCTGCGCGTGAGCCAGATTGTTTCGGGATTGGCACTCACCATCTTCGGAACCGGCGTCGCCGTCTACATCGGCAAGGCCGGCGCGGATCCGTTGATCGGACAGCCGTCGAAGGCGGTGTTCGAGCCGATCTTCCCCGAGGCCTTGGCCGACCTGCCGATTGTCGGGCCGCTCATCTTCGGACACGACGCGCTCATCTACCTCTCCTGGATCATCGTCGCCGCAGCGAGCTACTACCTCTTCCACACTCGGCCCGGATTGACGGTACGGGCCGTTGGAGAGGACCCCGCCAGTGCGGAGGCCGCCGGCATCAACGTGTCGAAGGTCCGCTACATCCACGTCATGCTCGGCGGCGCCCTCGCAGGGCTCGGTGGTGCCTACTTCTCGCTCGCATTGGTGCCGTCGTGGCAGGACAACCCGATCGGGCAGGCCGGGTGGATTGCCATCGCCCTCGTGATCCTGGCGTCGTGGCGTCCGTGGCGCGCGCTCTGGGTCGCCTACCTGTTCGGGATCGCCGGACGGCTCAACTTCACGTTCCAGACACTCGAGATCAACGTGCCGGCCACCTTGCTCGACATGCTGCCGTTCTTGCTCGCGATCATCGCGATGATCGCCCTCACGAGCGGGAAGCGGGCGAAGTTCCTCGGAGCACCGGCAGCCCTCGGGATCCCGTACTTCAGGGAAGAGCGCTGACCCGACGCGTGTCCTGGATCCTGCTGACCAACGACGACGGCATCGATAGCCCCGCGCTCATTCCGTTCGCCGACGCCCTGAGGAGACTCGGCACGGTCCGCGTCGTCGTGCCCGACCAGGAGCGGAGTTGGGTCGGCAAGGCGATTACCCGAATCGGACCGATCGGCACAGCCGAGGTTGAACTCGACGGCGAGACAGCCTGGACCTGCACCGGGTATCCCGCCGACGCGGTGCAGATCGGCATTCATGGACTCTTCGACGAACCGCCTGCGCTGGTCGTGTCCGGTATCAACATCGGCTACAACCACGGCGCAGGCTTCCTGATGTCCTCCGGGACCATCGGGGCAGCCGTCGAAGGCTGGGTCTCCGGTGTTCCTTCGATTGCGGTGTCGACCGGAGCCAACGGCGACTGGTCGGCATGGAAGCGTCGTGCCCTCGACCCGGCCGCGGGAACCGACTGGGCAGCGCCTGGGCAAGGTCGGTGCCGAACTTGTCGACGTCGTCGTGAACGCGGGTCTCCCAGATTTGGCCGATGTGGTCTCGATCAACGTCCCGTTCGACGCCACGCTCGACACACCGCGACACGTGACGACGATCGCACGGATCGGCTACGACCGCCTCTTCAGCGACGACGGCAACGGCGTGTATCGCCACGACTTCAACGGCCGGCTCATCGAGTTCGAACCGCTCGACGGCACAGACATCGAGGCTGGGAGGGATGGTCGGATCTCAATCGCTCCAATCCGTATGCCTTCAACCGCAACGGTTCCCGAGGACGTTCGCGCCCGAATCGAGGGCTGACGGGGCGAACGTCGCAGGGGAGGGGTCCTCCGACCCTGGTTTCGATCTCGATACTCAACCATCGTGCGAGGCAGCACCGATGAGTGCGCAACGCGCGAGGAGAGGACCTATGGGCATTCGGATCAAGCGGGCAGCAGTCCTCGGAGCTGGAGTGATGGGTCAGGGCATTGCCGCTCATCTCGCCAACGCCGGGATTCCTTCATACCTGTTCGACATCGCTCCCGGAGAACTCACGGAAGCGGAGGCCGCGGCAGGACTCTCACTGGAAGACCGCAGGGTCCGCAACCGAATCACCGACGCCGGCATCGTCGCCATGAAGAAGTCGAAGCCGGCGCTGCTCTACCGCCCGGATCTCGCTGCGATGGTGACCCCGTGCAACTACGAGGACGACCTCGACAAGCTTGCCGAGTGCGACTGGATCGTCGAAGTCGTCGTCGAACGGATGGACATCAAGCAACGCGTCTTCGCGATGGTCGACGAGCACCGGCGCCCAGGTAGCGTCGTGTCGTCGAATACGTCCGGCCTCTCCGCTGAGGCAATGGCAGAGGGACGCAGCGACGACTTCCGCAGTCACTTCATGGTGACCCACTTCTTCAACCCGGTCCGCTACATGCGCCTCCTTGAAATGGTGCCGATCGGCGACACGGATCCCGGTGTGTTCGCTGCCATGGCCGACTTCGGTGAGAACGTGCTCGGCAAGGGCGTCGTGTACTGCAAGGACACCCCGAACTTCATTGCAAACCGGATCGGGACGTTCGGCATGGCTTCGGTGTTCCACTGGATGAAGGAGTACGGCCTCGGCGTCGCCGAAGTCGACGTCGTGTTCGGCCCCGCGATGGGTCGACCGAAGTCCGCTGTGTTCCGCACCGTCGACATCGTCGGCCTCGACACGATGGCTCACGTGTTTGCGACGATCGGCGAGGGATGTCCCGACGACCCGTGGCGGGATCGGTTCGTTGTCCCCGACGAGATGCAGGCACTGATTGCGGACGGCCGCCTCGGCGGTAAGAGCGGCGCAGGGTTCTACAAGAAGGTGAGAGGGGAGCAGGGCAGCACGATCCTGAGCCTCGACCTTGACACGCTCGACTACATCGATGCGGGCAAGCTCCGGCTGGCCTCGGTTGGTGTTGCTCGCAAACTCGAGGACGTCGGCGCAAAGATCGCAGCGATGACGGTATTCGACGACGACCATGGACGCTTCGCCTGGAAGGTCACTGCCGAGTCCTGCATCTATGCCCTCGAACTTCTTGGCGAGATCGCGGACGACATCGTCAACGTCGACCGAGCCATGCGATGGGGCTTCAACTACGAACTTGGGCCCTTCGAGACATGGGATGCCATCGGTGTTGCAGAGTCCGTCGAGCGCATGCGAGCCGAGGGGATGGTTGTCCCCGAGGCCGTCGATCGGCTGATCGAAGTCGGAGAAGGCACCTGGTACGTCAAACGTGACGGGGACGCCTACTTCTGGGACGTCGGATCCGAGGAGTACCTCCCGGCCCCGATCTCTGAGAATGCGATCTTCCTCACAACCCTCGCCGAAGAGGGGAAGGTTCTCGCTGAGAGCGTCGGTGCAACGTTGTACGACATGGGTGACGGCGTCGGCTGCGTCGCCTTCCACACGAAGATGAACGCCATCGACAACACCATTCTCGAGGTCATCGCGACCGGTTGTGACATGGTTGATGCCGGTGATCTCGTCGGTCTGGTGATCGGCAACGAAGCGACGAACTTCTCCGTCGGTGCCAATGTTGGACTGATCGGCATGCTTGCGATGTCACAGGACTGGGACCAGATCGATCAGGCAGTCGCGCGTCATCCAGGACACGTTCATGCGGATGAAGTACTGCGACGGCCCCGTCGTGGTGGCCCCGCGTGGCCTGGCGCTCGGCGGCGGTTGCGAAGCCGTGATGCATGGCGACTCTGTTCGAGCGGCCGCCGAGTCCTATATCGGGCTCGTCGAACTGGGAGTCGGTGTGATCCCCGCAGGCGGCGGTTGCAAGGAGATGGCGTTCCGCTACTACGGGTCGGTCCCCGAGGGCGTGAAGGTCGACCTGTTCCCCTTCATGGAGAAGGCATTCATGACGGTCGGCACCGCCACGGTGGCCACCAGTGCCGAGGAAGCCAAGTCGTACGGGTTCCTCCGCCGGACCGACCGGATCACCCTGAACCCTGATGCCGTGCTCGCCGACGCGAAAGCCGATGTGCTCGCCATGGTGCAGATGGGCTACAAGCCCCCGATGCCGCGCAAGGTGCCGGCGCCGGGATCAACCGGGATCGCCGCGCTCAAGGTGGGTGTTCACGGCATGCGCCAGGGCGGCTACCTGAGCGAGTACGACGAGCACCTCGGCACGGTGCTCGCCACCGTGCTGTGCGGCGGCGACGTTCCTGCTGGCACCATGCTCTCGGAGCAGGACTTCCTCGATCTCGAGCGAGAGGCCTTCATCGGCCTGTGCAAGGAGCAGAGAACAATCGATCGGATCCTGCACATGCTGGAGACCGGCAAACCGTTGCGGAACTGAGAAGGAGTAGACGCATGAGCACAGGAGTGGTGGTCACCCACGCACAGCGCACGGCAGTCGGGAAGTCCGGTCGCGGAACGCTGCGAGAGACGAGGCCAGACGAACTACTCGGTCAGTTGATCGAGCAGTTCATGGAACAGGTACCGGACCTGGACCCGACCATGATTGACGACGTGATCGTGGGATGCGCATTCCCCGAGGCGGAGCAGGGCATGAATGTCGCCCGTATCGCGGCGCTGCGTGCCGGTCTGCCGGTCTCGGTACCGGGAATGACGTTGAACCGGTTCTGCAGCAGCGGCGTCCAGTCGCTCGCGACCGGGGCGGCCCAGATTGCGGCCGGTTGGTCGAGCATCGTGATCACCGGCGGCGTCGAGTCGATGTCGCTGGTCCCAATGGGCGGCCAGAAGCCGGCCCCGAATCCGACCTTGGTCGAGACGTTCCCCGCGTCCTACGACTCGATGGGCATCACCAGCGAGACCGTCGCCGAACGCTACGACGTGAGCCGCGAGGACCAGGACGCGTTCGCCGTCGAGTCCAATCGGCGGGCGATCGCCGCGATCGAGGAAGGCCGGTTCAAGGATGAGATCATCCCGATCGAGGTCAGCCTCGGCGGGAAGTCGGTCATCTTCGACACCGATGACGGTCCCCGTGCGAGCACGATCGAGGGGCTGAGCAAGCTCCGGCCGGTCTTCAAGGTCGATGGCCGGTCGACGGCAGGCAACTCGTCGCAGACCTCCGATGGTGCAGCGATCGAGGTCCTGATGAGTCGTGAGGCGGCGGAGGAACTGGGATTCACGCCGCTGGCCGAGCTTGTCACCTATCAGGTGGCCGGTGTCCACCCTGACGAGATGGGGATTGGCCCGACTGTGGCGATCCCGAAGGCGCTCGACGCCGCGGGACTGTCGATTGCCGACATCGGACTGGTCGAACTCAACGAGGCATTCGCCAGCCAGGCGCTCTACTCGATGCGCAAGCTCGGACTCGATCCAGCGATCGTCAACGTCAACGGAGGCGCGATCGCACTTGGACACCCGCTCGGATGCACCGGAGCGAAGCTCACCGCCACCCTGCTCCACGAGATGAAGCGACGCGATGTCGAGTACGGCATTGTGAGTATGTGCATCGGTGGCGGCATGGGTGCTGCGGCGATCTTCAAACGAGACGTCTAGGGCGTTGCGTCGTTGAGAGTGGCCGAGCCTTCGGGACGAGGCTGCCAACCGAGAAGGGGACAGCATGCGGATCTGGATGGGCGCGATCGTCGTTGCGCTCCTGGCAGGGGCGTGTTCCGACTCGGCGTCCGAGCTGGCGCCCGAGGACATCGCGGGGGTGCGTGCCACCGCCTTCGCGGTTGCCTGCCTCGAGGTGCTGTGTCCTGGGGCGCCGATCCTCGCGCCCGATAGGCTTCCAGACGACGTGCGCGAGGCGATCCGGACCGACTTCTCTGACGAAGTCGAGTACCTGTCTGAGGCCTCGCTCGAGGCTCGGACGGGCGACGACGGTCGCTTCATCGACGGTGCCATCCTGATCTCTCCGGGCGAGCCGTACCGGCCGAATGGCAGCGTCGTTGCCGTGGACGTGGGGCTCCAGAAGGGTTACCGCGACTACGTCGGTCGCACCTACCTCTTCGAACGTGACGGAGATCGCTGGACCGCCGTCTCACCCGATTCGGTCAGCATCACCGTGACCTCGGCCGTCAGCTGACCGCACCGCGGACCTCTGACGCCAATCGGCAACAGGGGTGCAGCCGGCGGCGCACCCAATTGGGGGGAGGGTGTACGCCGCCGACGCACCGAACGACCCAACCCTACGCTCAAATACCAGACGCACCCGCTGATATCGCAGCAGCAAGATATCCCCCTCTCGCCGACGCTGCGAACTACGGGTGCGTCACCGAGGAACCTACACGATACGGCATCAGAACGCCCACCAATGCCTGCATTGTTGGTGGCGGAGGGGGTCTCCACATCGCGGCGCATATCCGGCCAAAGAATTCGCATAGTTCTTCGAGGTTCTTGTTGCCGAGCACCGGTTTCTGTCACACCCGGTTGATAGGTTGCGGGTATGGGATACCACGATCTCGCCACCGCAACGATCGAGCAGAGACTCCTCGATCTTGAGTCTGGAATCGCCCGTCAACGCGGTGAACAGATGTCGCTGTTGCGGGAACTCGACCGCCGCCAGGTCGCACTCCGGGACGGGCATCGGTCCCTCCAGGAATGGGCGGCCGGAGGATGGACGTCGCTTCTGAGACCGCCCGGATGCTCGTCACCACGGCCCGGCGCCTCGAAGACCTCCCCGATGTTGATGCAGCGGTCGCTTGCGGTGAGATCGGTTTCGATCGGGCGGTTGCGGTGTCGCGTCTTGCGGGCCGTGACAATGCTTTGGATCTGTTGAGCGACGCGGCCGGGTATGACATCGACGGGATCCGGGCGTTGGCCGCCAAGCGACGCAGGATGACGCGTCTCGATGAGATCCAGGCGTTCGAAGAGCGCTACGTCTCGATCCAACCGAACCTCGACGAATCAGCATGGCGCCTCACCGGACGCCTCCCCGGCTTTGCGGGCCGCACCATCATCGAAGCCCTCGAAACCAGAGGCGACACCTTCCCCTCCGGGCCGGAAGCGACACCGCCACGTACGACCCGCAACGCAGACGCCTTGTGGTCGATCAGCCACGACGCCGTCACCGGCAGCGACGGCGCCACCAGTTGACGCCTCATCTCCGATGTTGACCGTGTTCGTCGACGCCACCGAAGCTGCAGCGTCGAACGCCACGACCGGTGTCACGTTGGAAGCCGGACCGCGGGTCGGACCGAATGCGATCGAAGCAATCCTCTGCACCGGCACCGTCGAAGTCACCGCACGCACCGCAGACGGACAACCCCTCGCCCTCGGACGCCGCACCCGCACCATCCCACCCCGCCTCAGACGCTTCATCCTGCACCGCGACCACCGACGCTGCACCATCTCAGGCTGCGTATCCCGCTACCGCCTCCAGATCCACCACATCGTTCCGTGGTCCGAAGACGGCCCGACGGATCCAGAGAACCTCACCACCCTGTGCTGGTTCCACCACCACGTCGCGATCCACGGCCAAGGCCACCGCATCGACCCCACATCCCCACCCCAACGCCGACGACTCCTCAACCCACACATCCACGCACCCCCCGCACGGCAACGCACGAGCATCGCGTAGGCGAATCGATTCCTCTCCCTGAAGGGGAGGAATGGGAGAGGGGCGGATTGGCGACTGGCGACTGGCGACTCGTGCCCCCAACCGTCGTACCCTTCCGGATTGTGAGCCAGCCTCCTGACAACCTTCGTCGGCGTATCGACCGCCTGCCACGGGCCGAACGGCGGCGCCTGCATCGGCGTCTGACCGGAGCCGAACACGCCGAGGATCCGAAGCGGCGGGCCGAGAACGTGGTCAAGGTCACGGAAGTCATCGAGGCAGCCGAGAAACGGATCGCTGCGCGAACGGCTGCCGTCCCGAAGCGCATCGCATACCCGGAAGAGCTTCCGATCACCGCGTGGCGGGAGGAGATCCTTGAGGCGATCAGGGAGCATCAAGTCGTCATCGTTGCCGGCGAGACCGGGTCGGGGAAGAGCACGCAGATACCGAAGTTCTGTCTCGAACTCGGCCGGGGTGTCGCTGGAACAATTGGCCATACGCAGCCGCGCCGGATCGCTGCACGGTCGATCGCGGATCGGATCGCCGAGGAGATCGGTACAACGGTTGGAGAGGCGGTTGGCTACGCCGTCCGGTTCTCCGACCAGACCGGAGATTCAACGCTGGTCAAGGTGATGACCGATGGCCTGCTGCTAGCAGAGATCCATCGGGATCGACGTCTTGAACGATACGACACGATCATCATCGATGAGGCCCATGAGCGGAGCCTCAACATCGACTTCCTGCTCGGCTATCTGAGGAACCTGCTTCCGAAGCGGCCGGACCTCAAGGTCATCATCACGTCCGCGACGATCGACACCGCTCGGTTCGCCGAGCACTTCGACGATGCGCCGGTCATCGAGGTGTCCGGGCGGACCTATCCGGTCGAGATCCGATATCGGCCGCTCGACGACCCGGATCAGCCGGAGCCGCGGGACCAGACACAGGGCATCTGCGACGCGGTCAGGGAGTTGTTCAGCGAGGGGAACGGCGACATCCTGGTCTTCTGCTCCGGCGAACGGGAGATCCGGGATGCTGCTGATGCCCTCAACGACCTCGGCCTGCCGCACACCGAGGTGCTGCCGCTGTACGCCCGCCTGTCGGCAGCCGAGCAGCATCGGGTGTTCCGCTCGCACACCGGTCGGCGAATCGTCCTCGCCACCAACGTCGCGGAGACGTCGCTTACGGTCCCCGGCATTCGCTACGTGGTGGACGCCGGTACGGCCCGAATGTCGCGCTACAGCCGCCGAACGAAGGTGCAACGCCTTCCGATCGAAGCGGTGTCGCAGGCCTCGGCCAATCAGCGGGCAGGACGATGCGGCCGTCTCGGTCCCGGCATCTGCATCCGCCTCTACGCCGAGGACGATTTCGAAGGCCGTCCGCATTTCACCGAGCCGGAGATTCAGCGCACCAACCTTGCCTCCGTGATCTTGCAGATGACGGCCCGAGACCTGGGCGCGATCGAGACGTTCCCGTTCCTCGATCCGCCGGATTCCCGGTCGATTCGAGACGGCATTGCGAGGCTCGTCGAACTGGGCGCCATTGACGAAGGGCGCGAGACGGGACGGCAGCGGCTGACGAAGCTCGGGCGGCAACTCGCCGACCTTCCGATCGACCTCCGGCTCGCCCGGATGATCCTCGAGGCGAGCCGCACGGCAAGCCTGCGTGAAGTGCTCATCATCACCGCAGCACTCGCCATCCAGGATCCGCGAGAACGGCCGACGGAGAAGCAGACGCAGGCGGACCAAGCCCACGCCAGGTTCCGCGATGAAGATTCCGACTTCTACACCTGGCTCCACTTGTGGGAGTACCTCAGCGAGGAACGCAGAGCCCGTTCGTCGAGCCAGTTCCGTCGGCTGTGCAAGAACGAGTACCTCAACTACCGCCGAATCAGAGAGTGGCAGGATCTCCACGCCCAACTCCGCGACGTGACGAAGGACCTCGGCTTCGTACCGAACCGTAAGTCGGCGGAGCGTGAAGTCGTTCACCGGACGCTGCTCACCGGCCTTCTGTCGAACGTCGGGAAGAAGGACCCCGGGTCGTTCGAGTACCGCGGCGCACGGAGCAGCCGCTTCTCGATCAATCCGGGATCGACCCTCTTCAAGCGGGCTCCGGAGTGGGTGATGGCGGCAGAACTCGTCGAGACGACCCGGTTGTGGGCGCGCGGGGTCGCAGCCGTTCAGCCAGAGTGGATCGAGCGTGCAGCCAACCACCTCGTGACCCGCTCGTACTCCGATCCGGAGTGGGACGCCACGCGTGGGGCGGCGGCAGCAAACGAAACGGTGTCGCTGTACGGCCTCGCGCTGCAGACCGCTCGCCCCGTGCTCTACGGCAGGATCGACCAGGCGGCCGCCCGTGACCTGTTCATCCGTCACGCGTTGGTGGCGGGGGAATGGGAGACACACCACCGGTTCGTCGAACACAACGCGGCGGTCATCGACGAGGTGCTCGACCTCGAGGCGCGGTACCGTCGCACCGACCTGCTCGTCGACGACGAGGTCGTGATCGACTTCTTCGATCAGCGTATCCCCGAGGACATCGTCTCCGTCCGGCACTTCGATCGCTGGTGGAAGGACGCGCGGGCGACGGATCCGCATCTCCTCGACCTCACCGTCGAGGATCTCCTCGAACCGGAGATCGACACACCGGGCGAGGAGGCGTTCCCCGAGATCTGGCAGTACGGCGGTGTCTCGATGCCCCTCACGTACGAGTTCGAGCCCGGCACTGTGACCGACGGGCTGATCGTGGACATCCCCATTGGTGGGCTCGCACGCGTCGACCCGGCGATCTTCGAATGGTCGGTTCCGGGGTTGAGAGAAGAGCTCGTCATTGCCATGATGAGATCGCTGCCAAAGGCCATACGCAAGCAACTCGCACCGATACCCGAAACGGCCCGATCGGTCCTCGCAGCTCATGACCCCGCCGTGGAATCGCTGGTGCCGTTCCTGCGGCGAGCATTGACCAAGCACGCCGGCGTCGCCATTCCGCTCGATGCATTCGATCTGGAGCGGATACCGTCCCACCTCCGGCCGTCATTTCGCGTGGTCGCAGACGATGGCTCCGTCCTCGCCGAAGGTTCAGATCTCTCGGTTCTCGGAGACCAACTCCACGCCGAAGCGAAGGCAGCGATGGCGACTTCCGGGCACGATGTCGAACGAACCCGGATCACGGCATGGGATATCGGTGATCTGCCGCACGCGGTTGATGTGGAAGGGCCGGGTCGGCCGGTAACGGCCTATCCGGCGCTCGTCGATGAAGGTGAGTCGGTCGCCGTCCGCTTGTTTGCTACGGAGACCGAACAGGCGCAGGCCATGTGGGATGGCACACGGCGCCTGATCGTGCTTGGTCTGCCGTCGCCGGGGAGGAGCCTGCGGCCCCTCGTCACCGAAGACGGGAAGCGGGCGATCGCTGCAGGCCCCTACGACTCGTTCGACGACTGGGCGGCCGATTGCCTGTCGTGCGCGGTGGATGATCTGCTTGTCGCCGCAGGCGGCCCGGCGTGGGAGGCTGGAGCGTTTGGTCGTCTGGCCATTCAGATCGGTGCATCGTCAGCCGATCAGTTGATCGCGGTGGCCTCCGATGCGCTCGAGATTCTCGATGTACTCCGAGAGATCCGAAGGACGTTGGACGACGGGTCGGTCGAGCAGTATCGCGATGCCACTGCGGACGTTGAGGAGCAGCTCGACCGCCTGATCTATGTGGGGTTCCTCACCGCGGTCGGCATCGACCGCCTGCCTGACCTTCTCCGCTATCTGCGAGCCATCTCGCGACGCCTTGACTCGCTCCCGAACCGGGTCGAGCGGGATCTTGAGCTCATGGACCGTATCCGGGAACTGGAGGCCGAACGCGACGATCTCTCGGACGCGGTACCGAACTCGCCAGAACTCATCGAGGTCGCCTGGATGCTCCAGGAGCTTCGCGTGAGCGCATTCGCCCAGACCATCGGCACGAAAGGCAAGGTCAGCGAGAAGCGCATCGTGGAAGCCCTAGCCCGAGCCGTCGCCCCATAGCCGCGGCCGAGTAGTCCCCCTGCGCCGTTCTTCGGTCCTGCTCATAGCTCGGCGCTCGTAGCTCACAGCTCCCTGTAGGCCTGGCCGAAGCGTAGATACACATCCACCCCATGATCCTGCCGCTCGATCTCATCTGGCCGCAGCTCTCGCACTGGCTTGGCCGGCATCCCCACGGCCAGTGTCCACGGCGGGATCTCCTTGCCTTCCGGCAGCACCGAACCTGCGGCCAACCAGGCTCCCTCCCCAAGGGTTGAGCCGTTGAGGGCCAGCGCGCCGATACCGACGAGGCAGTGGTCGCCGATGGTCGCTCCGTGGACCACTGCTGCATGGCCGACGGTCACTCGTCTACCGATCGTCGTTGGGATTCCCAGATCCGTGTGCACGACGACGTTGTCCTGCAGGTTCGTTTCCTCACCAATCACGATCTGGTCGAGTTCGGCCCGGAGTACTGCACCGAACATGACCACAGCGAGAGCCCTGATCTCGACCGATCCATACACACGGGCCGTCGGGGCTACGTACGCTGATGGATGTACGACGGGCTCGGACAGGTTGATCGGTTCCATGTCCCGCAGCGTACCCCGGCCGTCGGAGGGGAATGCATCGCAGCGCCGCGGCATTGAACCAGAGCGAGCAACAAGATTGGACCCAACGATGTCACAGGTATTCCCGGCACTTCCCGCCGACGGCGAGTCGACGCGAGCGACCCTCCACGCCTACGCCCATGCCGTGGCGGCTCTTCCCCGCGCCCATGCGCTTCCGCACCCGCTGTGGTGGCACATCTCCCTGAGCGTTCGCCCCGATGGCCTGGTGACCGACGCGATGGCACTTCCAGACGGGGGGGCGGCGCAGGTTCGCATGGACCCGAGGACGAACATGGTCGTGTTTGAGACCTCATCGGGCGCGCCACGTTCCTTCCCGATGAACGCCGGACTCACAGCGACCGAGATGGGCGATGCCTTGATTGCCGCGGCCGCCGAATTCGGCCTCCTCGGTGACTACGATCGTTCGAAGTTCGAGGACGATGATGACCGACCCTATGACCCAGATGATGCGCTCGGCCTCTTTCAGGCTCTCGTGACGGCGGAGGGGGTCCTGGCGATCCATCGAAGCCGAATCGGAGGGAACACCGGCCCGATCCAGTTGTGGCCACACGGATTCGACCTGGCCTTCGAGTGGTTCGGGACGCGCATGGTCGCGACCAGCGACATGGCCGAGTCCTCGGAGGTCCCCGCCCAGATCAACCTCGGTCTCTACCCGGCAGGTGACGCCTACTTCTACTCGAACCCGTGGCCGTTCGATGCCGACAGCCTGCTTGCCGTCGATCTGCCTGATGGCGCTGGCTGGCACACCGATGGCTGGGAAGGCTCGACGTTGGCCTACAGCGACGTTGCCGGCGCACCCGACGGTCCCGAGCGGGTGCTCGCCTACGCCCGGGCCGTGTTCGACGCCGCTGCAACGGGTCTCACGGACTGACGCAGGCTTTGGATGGGATGGGTGAGGCGGCGACGCCGGTCCTGAATGCCGTCAGTCCTTCGCCCCCGGCTACGATCGCGGGCAGGAGGTTGCATGGCATTCCCCGAACCGTTCTTCCGCTGGCGCCCGCATCCGTGGCATGGATTGGACCCGGGGCCGGACGCTCCGGAGATCGTCACGGCGTTTATCGAGATCTCACCGTTCGACTTCGTCAAGTACGAGGTGGAGAAGCGGACGGGCTATTTGAAGGTTGACCGGCCGCAGCGGGGGAGTAGCTCACCGCCGACGCTCTACGGCCTCATCCCGAAGACGTTCTGCGCCGAGCGGGTTGCCGCCCTCTCTCCGGAGGTCACCGAGGCCGACCGAGATCCGCTCGATATCTGCGTCATCTCCGAGCGAGCCATCGATCGGTCCGAGATCATGCTCAACGCCCGGGTAGTCGGAGGTCTGCGGATGATCGACCACGGAGAGGCAGACGACAAGATCATCGCCATCCTCGTCGATGATGCCGTCCTGGGGGGAGCGCGCGACATCGCCGACATTCCTGACGCGCTGATCGACCGGCTCGAGCACTATTTCCTCACCTACAAGACGATGCCGGGCGAAGAAGACCAGGTCCAGATCCCTGAGATCTACGGCCACGATCATGCCGTGCGGGTGGTTGCCGAGGCCATGGCCGACTACGACGATCACTACGGCGGGTAGCGCAGATCGGGGGATCCGGGCAGTGACGATCGACTCCAGCGAACGCGGGCTCACGACGGCCCAGGTGGCCGAACGCGTCGCCGCGGGGAAGGTCAATACCGTCGAGACCCGGGGGTCGCGGTCGGTCGTCGACATCTTGCGATCGAATCTCCTGACCAGGTTCAACGCGATCATGTCGGTGATGCTCGTGATCGTGCTGATCTTCGGGCATCTCCCGGATGCACTGTTCGGATTCGTGATGGTGGCGAATGCCGTCATCGGGATCGTCCAGGAACTCCGAGCGAAGCGGACGCTCGATCGACTGAGCGTGCTCGTCGCACCGAACGTCACCGTCGTCCGCGACGGCGCGCCGACTGAGATTCCAACCGATGACGTGGTCCTCGATGATGTCATCGAGCTGTCGTCGGGAGATCAGGTCCCTGCCGACGGCACCGTCCTCGTATCCGGCAGCGTTCAAGTCGATGAGTCGCTCGTCACCGGAGAAGCCGACCCGCTCCACAAGAGCCCCGGCGATCCGATCCTGTCCGGTTCGTTCATCGTGGCCGGATCGGTGACGATCCAGGCGACGGCTGTAGGTGAGGACGCCTACGCCCAGCACCTCGCGGTCGAGGCAAGGAAGTTCGCTCTCACGAAGAGCGCCCTTCAACAGGGGATCGACCAGATCCTCCGTGTCGTCACCTGGATGCTCATCCCGATCGGCGGTCTGTTGCTGTGGAGCCAGATGCAGACCGACCGATCGCTCGGCGAGGCCATGGTGTCGACGGTGGCAGGCGTCGTCGGCATGGTGCCGCAAGGACTCGTCCTCCTCGTATCGATGGCATCTGCGGTCGCGGTCATCCGGCTCGGCAGGAGGAACGCCCTCGTGCAGGAATTGCCGGCCGTTGAGACCCTCGCCCGGGTGGACGTCGTGTGTGTCGACAAGACCGGCACGCTCACCACGGGCATCGTCCGGCACCGCGAAACGGTCTCCCTCACCGACCGGGATCCCGACGATCTGGCGGGAGCGGTTGCCGCAATCGCTGCCGCCGATCCCCATCCGAATCCGACGATGCAGGGGGTTGCGCAGGCCTATCCGGATGACCCTGGATGGGCGGTCGAGCGCTTCGTTCCATTCTCCTCGGAGCGCAAGTTCTCCGCCGTGCGATTCGCAGACGGATGTTCATGGGTGCTCGGGGCGCCCGAGATCGTCGTAGGAGACTCCGACCCGGGACTGCTCGACCGCCTCCGCCCGATTGCCGCCAGGGGCGAGCGGGTTCTGCTCGTTGCCGCAACCGATGCCCCGATCCCCGACCACGACGGGGATCTCCCTGAACGACTCGAGGCCATTGGCTACCTGACGTTTGCCGAGGAGATACGGTCAGATGCCGCCGACACGGTCGCCTACTTCATCGAGCAGAATGTCGCGCCCAAGGTCATCTCGGGTGATGCGGCATTGACCGTCGGCTCGATCGCCGGTGCGGTCGGAGTTCCCGGCGCAGACCATGCCGTCGATGCCCGCGAGTTGCCAGAAGCCGACACGCGGGAATTCGACGAGGCCATTGCCGAGGAATCAGTGTTCGGCCGGGTCATCCCCGACCAGAAGCGGCACATGGTCAGCGCCATGCAGAACGCCGGTCACACCGTTGCCATGACCGGCGATGGCGTCAACGACGTGTTGGCGCTCAAGGGAGCGGACATCGGGATTGCGATGGGCTCAGGAGCGCCGGCGACCCGCGCCGTCGCTCAGATCGTCCTGCTCGACAATCGCTTCTCGTCTCTGCCCTACGTGGTTGCCGAGGGGCGCCGTGTCATCGCCAACATGGAGCGGGTGGCGTCGCTGTTCGTGACGAAGACCGTCTACGCGGCAATCCTGGCGGTCGCCATCGGTTTTGCCGGATGGGCCTTCCCGCTGCTCCCGCGGCACCTAACGCTGATCGGGTCGCTCACGATCGGCATCCCGGCGTTCTTCCTGTCATTCGAGGCCACGGACGAACCGGTGAGACCGGGCGCCTTCAGCAGGATCATGGGGTTTGCGGTTCCGTCAGGGGTCGTCGCTGCCACCGCCGCGTATGGCGTCTACAGCGCAGCGCGGGCGATCGACGGCGACCTCACCATCGCGAGGAGCGCCACCACGATCACGATGGTTCTGGTCGGCATGTGGGTGCTGACGGAACTGGTCATGCCGCTCACTCCGAGCCGCGCGGCGCTGGTCGGAGCGATGATCGCCGCGTTTGCCCTCGTGCTTGCCGTGCCGTTCGGACGAGCGTTCTTCGATCTGGTGATCCCGCCGCTCGATATCGCCGCCGTGATCGCCGTCGTCACGGTCGTGTCGGCCGCCGTCCTGCATGTGGTGCTCCGCGTGGTCGATCACCACGAGGGTCCTTGGGTACCATGGCTCGGCAGCGACGAGGAGGATGGGTGACGACGGAGCGGTCGACGACGCACGTGACCAGGCGCGAGCGGTTCACCAAGAACATTGCGGGGCTTGCCATTCGTCTCATCTACCGCAGTGTTGAGGTACGCCAGATCGCGGGGGAGACCTCGAGCGGACCGCAACTCGCGGTCTCCAACCACTTCGGTGGCTTCTCGGATGCCCTCATCCAGGCGTACGCACTCGATCGGGTGCCCCGATTCATCGCCCGTGACGTGATCTGGCGGTATCCGGTCGCCAAGCAGTTGATGGAGTTCTTCCGCGCCATCCCGACGCATAAGCCGGAGGACAAGGGTCCAGCGGGCAACGACCAGATGTTCCACTCGACCTACACCGCACTCGGCGAAGGCGATCTCGTGATGATCTTTCCTGAGGGCATCACTGTCGATGATCCGTCGATCGCCCGCGTGAAGACCGGCGCTGCCCGTATCGCTATGGGCGCGCGTGCTTCCGGCGTTGAAGGGATCGAGATCATTCCGTCCGGAATCCACTACGACGACAAGGCGGCGTTCCGATCGAAGGTGTGGGTCAATGTCGGTGCACCGCTCGATCTCGACGAGGAGATCGGCACCTATGCCGAGCCAGGAACAGCGCAGGACGCCTCAAACCGAGTAGCCGTGCGGGCGTTGACCGCAGACATCGAAGAGCGCCTCCGTCGATCGGCCCCCGACTACTCGGATTGGGAGGAGGAACGCGCTCTGACGTCCGCGGCCTCGATCGCGCTTCGGTCGATCCCCGATGCACCGGCCGATGTGGACTACGGCGAGGAGTCGGCACTCGCCAACCTCCTCTCGCAGCGACCGCGGGGGACCAAGGAAGGCATCGCCGCAGCCGTCGACGCCTACACCGCCGATCTCGACGCCGTCGGCCTGAACGACCAGCAGATGGTGACCTCTCACCAGAGCCGGCGTTCCTTCCTCTGGCGCATCATCTGGAACCTCATCGTCGGCATCCTCTTGCTGCCGTTCGCCCTTGCCGGGTTCGTGATCAACTTCATCCCGTTCGTGCTCCTGTGGCTGATCAGTCGGGTCAAGATGGATCCAGCCATGGCAGCCACCGTGAAGCCGGCCTCGGCCATCTTCCTGTTCGTGATCACGTGGGGGATCGCCGGTTGGTCGGGCTGGACCTGGTCCGGCATCGAGGGCGTGGCAGCGGTGTTGCTGGTCATGCCGCTGTACCTGTATGCCCTGTTTGCGCTGGTTGAACGCGGGCGCCTCATCTGGCGGGCGTGGACCGGTTGGTGGCGTTCACACCGCACCGATCTCTACGAAGGCGTCCTGGACCACCGTCGAGCCGTCGTCCAAGCCGTCTCCGACGCCCTCTAGACCGGCGACTTTCTCAGCCTTCCGCGATCTTGGCGGCGCGCTCGATCTCGGACTCGCGGAGGCGGGCTTCGATGCTCCGCCATCTGCTCGTCTGAAACGTCCGTGAGGGCGTATGCCGTGCTCACGAAGTCTGCGAGATCGGCCCGGTAGTCGTGGCCGAGTGCGTTGAAGGCGCCGGGGACGACGGTCGCTGCGTTCTTGGTGTCGATGGCCGTCTGCCAGAACGTCACGGCAGGGACCCACCGCTGGGCCCGGGAGACGTTCGGTGGGCGCTGGTCCGGCGGGCCGAGCCACGACGGTTCCTGGTAGGCCACGTCGAGACCGAAATGGGTCACCGGATCCTCATGGTGATCGAGGAAGAAGAACCGGATCGACTCCCGCTCATCGTCGGGCAGGGCACGGTATTCGTCGATCGAAGCGAATCGCCCGAAGAGGGCGTCGTCGATGGTGGGCCCACCATCGAGAAGTTCCTTCCGCCACTTGCCGGCGTACGGCGTGCCGGCCCAGAGCCCACGGTCGACGCGAAGCTCGTCGAGGATCTCGGTGCCGCCTCCGACGAAGCCGCCCTGGCTCGTCTGCGCTCCGAGGCTCTCGCCGTACAGCACGACGCGGGGGCGATGGTCGGGGTCACGCTGGGACAGGACGTCGTTGATTGCCTGCAGGAGCGCGGTGTGCTGCTCGATCGCGAGCGGGATCTTCCCGACGGAGAGCATGGACGGCAGCGACCCGTACTGGATCGCGACCGAGGCAACATCGCCCCGTGCCAGGTACTCGGCCGCTTCGACCGGGATGTAGTTGAAGTAGCCCGTGCCTGCGGGCGAGCCGACGATCAGCAGCGAGCGATCGAACGCCCCGGTGCGGAGCAACTCCTCGATCGCGAGGGCGACCCGATCCTCGACGGTGTCTGCGGATGCGACGCCGACGTATGCACGAATCGCATCCATCGCTCCGCTCTCGCCGAGGACTTCGTCGATCTGCTCCCCGGTCGAAGCTTCGATCACGAAGCGACGGCCCTGGAGGCCGAGATCCTCGAAGGCGACCACGCTGTCGGGACTCCCGCTGACGGTCTCGGCCTCGGGTGCTTCCGCGTACCGGACCTCGGTGCGGCTGTTCGAGGCCGCGATCTTGCTGAGGAGGAGGCTGAAGCCGGTCCGAATGCCATACACGAGGCTCCCGCCGAGAACCGCGTGGGTCACCGGGAGCCAGGCGACACCGGGGCCCCCGATCTTGCGTCCGAGGAGCGATGCGGCAGCTTCGGCGGCCTTGCGCTCTGCCATGACCACGGCTCCGGCACCGACCGCAACGCCGGTCCCGACGGCGAGCGTCCACGCCACGTTTCCGGTGGCCGGGGGTTCGCGACCGTCGGTCTCGTAGCGGCTGAGTCGATCGCTGAGGTAGACGAGCGAGACGGCGTCGACTGCGGCCCCGGTTCCTGCGACTGCTGCGCCTCGTGTCAACCGACCGCGTGCTGCAGCGGCGCCAACGGATCGGCGAGCAATGTCCATGGTGATGGCTGCGGCCGACGCGTAGGAGCGGGTCTGGGCAGCGGTGACTGCGAGCGATCCCAGGCGAGAGTGTCGGAGTCTCGGGCCGGCGAGCACGGCAAACGCGGCGGATGTGATCCCGGCGATGGCATCGGTGAGGACGGGGGCGGCGAGCGGAACGCGCTGGATGACCTGTGTGTAGCCGCTGCCGGCGACGTATCCCGAGGCGAAGGAACCGGCGACGACGAGGGCCTGATCGGTTCGGGGTCGTTCCATCAGGGACGGCTGGTTCGACTCGATGGCCGCGGCGGCACCGAGTGCGAGGCCGGTTTGGACGTGCGGCTGTCTCAGGAACGCGGCCAGCGGTCGGAGTGGATTCTTCATGGACGGTACCTCTGGGTTGGGGATGCTGGGCAGAACGCAGGAGTCATTCCGGACCGATCTGGTTGAGGAGCGAAGCCACGATCGTGAGGACGAGTGCTCCGGTGAGCGTCGCCAAGACGCTTTCGCTCGAGAGGCCAACGTTGGCGTCCCTGGCGATCCAGATCGCAGCAGCCATGAGCCCGACGTTGACGACGAGCGTGATCAGGCCGAGGGTCAGGAGTCTGAGGGGAAGCGTGAGGAGCTTGGCGATCGGCCGGATGATCGCGTTGGTCAGCCCGATGCCAAGGCCGAAGACGAGCCACCACCACCATTCTCCGGTGAATGAGAGTCCGGGCACGAGCCACACCGTCAGCCATGCTGCGGCGCTGTTCAGGCCGATTCGGAGCAGGAGGTTCATCGCCAGAACCCTACCCAGCTCACACGATTCGGCGTTCGGACGCCCATCGGGCCAGTTCGTGGCGGTTCGACAACTGCAGCTTGCGCAACACGGCTGAGACGTGCGTCTCGACGGTCTTCACCGAAATCGAGAGTCGGGTCGCGACCTGCTTGTAGGCATAGCCGCGTGCGATCTGGCGGAGGACCTCGCGTTCTCGCGGCGTCAGCTGGTCGAGTTCGGGATCGGCTTCGACCGGCACCGTGTCTGAGAAGGCATCGAGCACGAAGCCGGCGAGCTTCGGTGAAAACACCGCGTCGCCGGCAGCGATCCGTTCGATCGCGTCCGCGAGTGCCTCCGGGTCGATTGACTTGGTGACGTATCCACGTGCACCTGCCCGGATCATCGCGATCACGTCCTCCGGAGCATCTGAGACCGAGAGCGCCAGGAAGCGGATGTCCGGGTTCGTTTCCAGCACATTGCCGACCACCGAGAGGCCGCCTCCGCCCGGCATGTGGACATCGACCAGCACGACATCGGGTCGGTGCTTGCGGATTCCGTCCACCGCGGCATCGACGTCGGTGGACGATCCGGCGACGTCGAAACGCTCGGAGAGTTCGGCACGTACGCCGCTCAGGAAGAGTTCATGGTCGTCAACGAGGTAGATAGATGTCATCGGCTCCCCGATCGTAGATGGACTTCGGTGCCTTCGTCTGGCGTGGACACAACGAGTCGCCTCGCCACCGGACCGTGCCATGCGGGCGGTGATCGACTCAGAGATGCCCTTCCGGTCATCGGGCACGGTCTGCGGGTCGAATCCGACGCCCTGGTCGGTGATCCAGGCATCGACGGCGTCTTCGGTGCACTCGACGTAGACCGAGATGGTCCGGGCTCCGGAGTGCTCGGCCGCGTTGGCCATCGCCTCGGTGGCCGCGGCTACGAGAGGATTCGAGCTGTCGTCGAGGGCACGGTCCCCGACGACGACGACCTCGACCGGCACATCGAAATCGACCTCGACCTTGGACGGCGGCAGCGGCGATCGCTTCGCCGACGGTTCCGGTGGGTTCAAGACCGGTCGGCTCGAACAGCCACGTGCGGAGGTCGCGTTCCTGGGCACGGGCGAGGGTGATCATGCGTTGTGGGTCGTCGCTGCGCTGGATCATCGCGAGCGTCTGGAGCACCGAGTCGTGGAGGTGCGCGGCCATGTCGGCGCGTTCCTGTTCCCGGATCCTTGCGCGGCGCTCGTCGGAAAGTTCCTCGAAGAGCCCCCAGACCCATGGCCCGAACAGAAGCATGAACCCGGCCGCGGTGAGGAGCACCGCGATGGCGGCCGGTCCGAGCGACTGGATGGAGTCGAGGGAGGCCAGCACGACCACGATCCCGACGGCCATGAGGGCCGCGCCAACGAAGATCTGGGTCTTGCTTCGGCCTCCGCCGTTCTCCGATGGACGGGTGAGGCGAGAGAGCCGCTTCCTGGACTCGGCGCTCGACCGGTCCCAGATGAGTGCGGCCCCGAAGATGACCAGGGTTGCCGGCCACACGACCGGGCCGAACCAGAGTCCGAAGGCTTCCAGAGCGATGAGGAGTGGCGAGGAACCCGACGCGAGGCCGACCTGCTGCCCGGTCGTTGCCGGATGGTCGGCCTCGATCATCGAGCCGTACTGTTTCTCGTCTGGCGTGATGATCCAACCGGCGAGGTAGCAGAGGATCCCGAACCCGCCAGCGAGCGTCAGTGAGAGGAACCCCGCTGCGTACGTACACCGTCGGAATGCCGAGGCGGGCAGCGATCCCCGCCGAGAGGCCGGCAACGACGCGATCGTCATTGGACCGCGTCAGGCGGCCGCTGAGGACCTGGAGGCGGTCCTGACGTCCCTGCTGATTGGATGCGGCGGTGTCGTCCATGCGATAGTGATGTTGTCACAGGCGCTCTCGGGCGACAACCCGTGACGACCCTGAGATCACCCTGAGACCTCAGGGTTCGACCAGGAACATCCCCAATAGCGCTGCCCGGCCGCTCGGCGCATCATGGTCCCATGAGCACATCAACCCAACCCCAGCAGCACCCACCGCTCCGCGGCCGCTCAACGATCGTGCATTCGCCGGCGTGGCCGCTGGCCTGGCCCAGCGGTTCTCCGTCAATCCGGCATGGTTCCGGGTCGGCTTCGTATTGCTCGCTCTCGCAGGCGGAATCGGCTTCTTCCTCTATGCCCTTGGATGGCTCCTGATTCCCAGACGAGGGCAGCGACCAGTCGATCGCCGAGAGCCTGGTCGAAGGGTTCGATGGTTCGAATACGTCGATGGTGATCGGCGTGGTCCTGATCGGCATGGCTGCGGTCATCATCGTGTCGGGGTTCCAGTTGATCTCAGGCAAGTTCGTGATGGCCGGAGTCCTCCTGGTCATCGGCGTGCTCCTCTATCGAGGTGACTTGACCTCCTCGAAGACGCCGTCCGAACCCGACGCCGCCGCCGGACGACGGGCCGAGGACCGATGACGACACCGAGTCGACGAAGGCAACGACGACGAGGGTCGAAGAAGAGGCCGCGGCGAACACGCCGAGGTCCGGAAGACCTTCGGTGGCTGGGGCGGCCACGATCGGCGGCTCGACGCGACGGCTCCAGCCGCGACCGCTCCGCTCGCCGCTGCTCCCCAGCCCAGACCCCGTCCACCGAAACCGAGGTCGATCCTTGGCCAATTGACGCTCGCTGCAATCCTGATCGTTCTGGGGGGCCTCGCCCTCCTGGACGCGGCTGACGTCCTGTATCCGGAGCCCGTCCACTACCTCGCGGCCGCCGTCGGCGTGATCGGGGGAGGGTTGCTCGATCGGCACCCTCTTCGGGCGCGCCCGCTGGCTCGTCTTCATCGGCCTCGTCCTCGCGCCGTTCCTGTTCCTCGCGAGCTTCGTCTCCGAATGGTCGTTCAGCGGCGAGGCCGGCGAGCGATATGTTCAGGTGCGGACGATTGATGATCTCGAGGCCGTCAACTACGAGTACGACCACGCTGCAGGCGTCCTCGAACTCGACTTCCGTTGGTTCGAGCCACCATCTGAGGGCTACCCGATCTCGATCGATGCCCGGGTGAGCGCAGGTGAACTGCGGATCTGGCTCCCTCAAGACGCTCGGGCGGTAGTGACCGGATCGGCCGGCCTCGGATCAGTTGAGATCCTCGGCGACCAGAGCGCCGGAATCGGCGTCTCGAACACCGTCGAGATCAACACGAATCAACCCGGGACGATCTTCACGATCTACGCCAGAGCCGACTTCGGATCGGTCGTCGTCGACGTTCCGCTCGAGAACGTCCCCGAGCCCCTGCGGGAGGGATAGCACCATGTACCGTCACCGATTCGACGCCATCTCTTTCGTGTTCGGTCTGCTCTTCGTCGGCATGGCGTTCCTCGCCCCGAACTACCACTGGTTCTCCAATGACGTGTCGCGCTGGATCGTCCCGGGAGCCGTGCTGCTGCTCGGCGCGGGCCTTGCCATCTCGGCAATCGCGACGAATCAGAAGGCGAACCAGCCAGATGACCATTCCGCGGTATAGCCCTTCCGCGGCCTGGGGCCGCGCGGTACGCTGTGTCAAGCGTCCAGAGGGACACGTATGCCCGCACCGAAGAAGTTCAAGCCCGGCCCAACGACCTCACGGTCGTATACGACCGGGTTCAGCAACTCCCGCATCAAGGGCCGTCACGCCGTTGTCCCACCTCCACCGAAGCCGGGTGTGGCTCCGGACGAAGACGTCGAAGTCGATGTCGAAGAGGTGACCGTCGTCATGAGCGGACCGTCGAAGTACGAGCAGCGTTCGATGGGCGCCTACGTGGATCCCAGCGTCTCGATCGATCTCGACGCACTCGACGACGTCGACGAACCAGTTGAGGTCGTTGCGCCGGTGCGGTCCCCGCGAATCGTGTTCGGTGAGTGGAGATCCGAGTCCGATCTCGAGGGAACGCACTACCACCGCAAGGACTCGCGGCTGATCTGATCAGGTGCCGGGTGCGACCGGGCAGTCCTCGGAATCCTGCAGGTTGAGTTCGATTTTCGCCAACTCCGGATCGTCGATCACGAGCTGAACGTGCTCGTGGACGAGGTCGATGTTGGCGATGCGGCCAGGCTTCCCGTCGTCGCGGAACTTCAGGTGGTACTCCGGCGGAATGAACCGGACGGAGACAACTTCTTCGATCTCCACCGAGGGCAGTAGTTCGACGAGCTTCGGGAGGAGGTCGACCGGGATGTCCGTCGTGGTCGTCTCCTTGATGACCTCGGCGAACTTGCCGAAGTTCAGGAGCAGCGACGTGGGGTCGGTCTGTTCCATGGCGGCCTCGAGGACACAGCGCTGGCGCGACATGCGGAAGTAGTCGCTGTCGGCATGGCGGGTGCGGGCGTACGCCAACGCCTCGACGCCGTCCATCTGCTGCTGACCTTGCTCGATGACGAGACGGGTGAGCGTTCCGTCGAGGAGCGGGTACTCGTCGTCGACGATCTGCTCCGGCACGTAGATGTCGACGCCGCCGATCGCGTCGATGATGTCGACGAACCCGTCGAGGTTCACGAGGGCGTAGTAGTGGATGGGGATGCCGAGGAACTCGGAGATCACGCCTTTCACGGCGTTCTCCGGTGGCTCGCCCGGTCCGGGGAAGGCCTCCGGATGCTGCTCGCCCTGGATCCACAGTTCGTTGATCAATTCCGGGTAGCAGTTGCAGTCCCAGATCCCGTGACCTTCGGGGAGCGGGGAGTAGGTCCAGTTCCGCGGCACCTGGAACATGGCCGCTTCGCCGGTCTTCGGATCGATGCTGACGGTGATCATCGTGTCGGTGCGGATGCCGGTCCGTCCGACCCCGAAGTCACCGCCGAGCAGCAGGATGTTCAGCCGATCGAGATCCTCCCACGGCTGTCTCCTCGACCACGGTTGTGGTGGTCGACGACGTGGTCGACCCGGAGGCGTCGGTGTCGCCCGTGGAGGCAGCGCCGGCCAGTGTCGTCGTGGTGGTCGCAGAAGCTTCGCCGTCGTCGAAGACGGTCGTGATCAGGCTGTACTGAACGAGGTCGTAGTAGCCGAACACGACGTGGGGCATGAGGAGGAACGCTCCGAGGGCCACCATCGCGGTGAGCCCAACGACGCGGCTGACTGACGAACCCGTCGTCGATGCGGACCGATAGGCATCGTCTGCGGCCCATACCCGGTATCCGAGGAGGGCGATGTTGACGATCATCAAGAGGATCATCGACGTCGGCTTCACGAAGGCCGTGAGGATGGAGACCTTGTCGTGGAAGAAGAACAGCAAGACGGCGAGCACTACGACATCGATGATGAAGAGGTTGCGTGCCTTCTTCCGGTCGCCGGTGAGCAACTGACCGAGACCCGGGAGAAGGGCCGATGCACCTGCGGCGAGGAGCGGATGTGGCGAGCGTGATTCGGATCGTTTGCCCGTCATACGCGCATGGTAGGAATCGCGCCCCAGTAGTCGTGGCAACGGTCGCGTCGGCATCGGAGGTACGGGAGTATCCTGCGGGAACCCGACGACGATCGTGAAGCTCACCAGTGAACGACACCCCCATCGACGACGAATCTGCCGACTCGCCCGAGCACGCGCACCGTACCCGGTACGCGTACATGCGGAGCGATGGCACACTCGACATCGTCCTGGGGAGCCTCGTCGCCGGCCTCGGCGCCTATGCCTATCAGTTCCTCGGTGGTCGTAGCCTCGGAGAGGAGGCGTTTGCCCCGATCGCAGCTCTTCTGACGGCCCACTTCCTGGCCTTCGTTATCATCCTGCTGCCGATCGAGCAGTTCGTAATTCGCCGCATCACCCTCGGTTACCAGGGTTGGGTCGTTCCTATTCGGGCCATCGCCTTGACGATCTCAGCGGCGGCCGTGGCCGCAGTCGTCGTGTGGGCGTCGGCCGATACGTACTTCGACGGCGATTCGTCTTTCGTATGGTTCGTCATCGCGACCGTTGGCTTCCACTTCTTCTTCGTGGTCGGTCGCGGCTACCTCGCCGGGTACCGTCGCTTCCGCTCGTACGGCTACGTCAGCGGCGCGGCGTCAATGCTGCGACTGGCAATCGCGCTGCTCGTGGTGATCATCGGGCCGACGGTGACGGGGTTCGCGTGGGCCCAGGTCCTCGGCCCTCTCGTGATCTTCTTCTGGCGGCCGTGGCGTACGCCGGGGGAGCGCCGGACCGGCTCGCGAGGCGAACTCGACGACGAGCATGTTGAGCGGGTCGGGGAGAAGGGGCTGCTCTCGGGCCTCGTACTCTCATCGGCCGCCTCCCAGGCGCTCCTGCTCGCGGGACCGCTGGTCGCCGGTGCCCTCGGCGCCACGGCAGCCCAGTTCTCGATCACGTATGCCACGCTCGTCCTGGCCCGTGCTCCGCTGACGCTCGGCTACAACCTGATTGCAAGGGTTCTGCCACCGTTCACCGAGATGGCGGCGCGGGGAGAGCGCCGTGAGTTGCGGTCGTGGGCCCGAGGCATGGGTATCGCAGGCGTGGCCCTCGCCTTCGTGGGCGCAGGGATCGGGGCGATCCTCGGTCCGCCGATGGTCGCCGTGGCATTCGGCGACGGTTTCCGACCCAGCGCGACCGTTGCGGCGCTTGCGGCGGCCGGTGTCGTCCTCGCCTCCGCAGGTCTGTTCATTGGCCAGATCCTCGTGGCCCGCGGACGGGCAGTCCGTCTTGCTGTCGCATGGTTCATTGCGGTCGCTGCAGCGGTGGTGGCGGTGATCGTCCCGATCTCCGATCCTGTGGTGCACGTGGTGGTGGCGTTCGTCGTCGGAGAGACCTTCGCCCTGGCGGCGCTCGTCATCGGCGCCCTCATGCGCGACCCCGAGGAGGGGGAGATCTCGCACGGGTACGCCGTGGCGAAGCGCTCCCTCGACATTGCGGTGGCGCTCATCGCCATGTTGCTGCTGGGCCCGGTGCTGTTGATCTCGGCGGTCGCCGTCAAGGTCGACTCCCGCGGTCCCGCGTTCTTCCGTCAGCTCCGGACCGGCCGGGACGGCGTGGACTTCTGGATGGTGAAGCTGCGCACCATGGCGTTCGACCACGACGATGCTGTCTTCCACGAACACCTGGAACAACTCCAGGACAGCCAGGAGGACGCGGAGTACACGATCAGGATCGACGACGATCCCCGAATCACCAGGGTCGGCGGTTTCCTGCGGCGATGGTCCCTCGATGAACTCCCGAACCTCTGGAACGTACTCAAGGGGTCCATGTCGCTCGTCGGCCCACGACCGCTCGTCCCGGAGGAGGCCGACCTTGTTGGCCTCGACAACCCCCGGTTCCTGGTGAAGCCCGGCATCACCGGGTACGCCCAGGTGCACGGGCGCGACTCCATCTCGATCTCCGAGCGGACAGCCCTCGACGACGAATATGTCGAGATTCGCTCGATGAAGGTCGACATCAAGATCCTCTTCGAGACGTTCGGAACGGTGTTCAGGACCAAGGGCGAGGACTCTCGGATCTGAGTGGATGGAATGGCGTCGGGGTGCGGTAGCGTTCCACCCCCATGGATACCATCAGCACACTGCTCAACGAAGGTGACCCGGTGATCGCGATCGTCGGCGCTACCGACAACCCCGAGAAGTACGGGAATCGCGTCTACCGCGACCTCAAGGGGAAGGGCTTCCGGGTCTATCCCGTGAATCCCACCAAGGACACGATCGACGGCGACACCGCGTACGGCGATCTTGGAGACCTCCCGGAGACACCGGACATCGTCAATTTCGTCGTGCCCCCACCCCGAACGCTCCGGCACCTGCAGCGCGCCAAGGAACTCAGCTTGATGAACGCGTGGATCCAGCCGGGTGCCGAGAATGAGGACGTTCTGGCCTATCTCGCCGACAACGACTTCGACTACCTTGCCAACGCTTGCATCATGGTCCAGTCACGACGTCACTCGGCAATCTGACCCTTTCGCGGGACCCCGCGAGCGAGGTACAATCCCTGTGGGGCTCGATCAGGGGGATCGACATGACGATTGAAGAACTGCGCCATGCGGTGCGTTCTCTGCCGGGTGTCGCGTCAGTCGACGTGACACCGCAAGTTGGCGCGCCTCCCCTCGTACGAGTCTGGACCGACGGCACCATGCCAGACGTCGAGGTGCAACGCTCGGTCGAGCGACTCGTCTCTACCGGTGCGTTCGCCGGTGTCGGTTCCGATGCCGGGTCCGTGGCTAGTCCTTCGGACAGCCGTGACTACGACGACCTCCCGCCGGCGGAGCCGGCGAAACGGCGAAGCGGTCTCGGACGCAGCCTCGTCGAGACGTTGCCGCATGCGTTCGCCGAACCGGAACCCTCCCACCTCGCGACCGAAGAGCGCACGATCGAACGCGACGGGCGCTTTCTCAGACTGGCGATCGAGGAGACGTCGGAGGGGGTCGACATTCGCGCGATCGACGACCTCGGTCAGGAAGCCGAAGCAGTCGTCGAACCGGGCCCCGACGGCCTGACGATCGCGGTTGCATCCGCGGTTGCCCGCCTCCGCGGATTCCCCGCGCCGTCCCGGGTCGCGACGAACACACGTGATGTGGACGGCACGACGGTGGTGACCGTGCTCCTCGAACTCTCGACCGGGGAGAAGGCAGCGGGTGCCGCCATCGTCACCGGAGGACTCCCGTTCACTGTCGGGCGTGCCGTGGACAGCGCCCTCACCGCCCTGTGAACACATTTCGTTGCCCGAGTGCAACGAGACCGAAGACCTCGCCGGGCGGAGAACCAACGACGTGATCACCGTCACCTGCGGATCATGCGGCGCTTCCTGGACGAGGGACCTCGCACCCAAGTGCCCGAAATGTGGCGGAGACGACATGCAATCGGCACCGCTCGCGATCGTCGAGAAGGGGAGAGGCACCCAACTCTCGGTCGTCGGGACCCGGATCGTGATGCTCTGCTCGGAGTGCGACGCCGAGGCGCTCGAGCGGTACCACCGCAACCGGCCGAATCCGCTGATGCCCGACGAACTCCCAACGATCGATCCAGAGGGCGAGCAGTAAGCGGCTGCAGTTTGAGATGGCAGATCGGTCCGTGGTCTACACCGGTTCTGGCACGCTCTGCTTGGTCGGGAGTTGGGCGATGTAGACCACGAGCGCCGAGGCAAGCACGACGAGTCCGATCCTGATGAACATCGGCTCGACGACGAACACCACCGAAATCGTGAACGTCACGATGATCGCGACGATGGCGACCGTCTTGGCCCGAATCGTGAACCCGAGGCCCGCTCGCCAGTCTCGGACGATGCCGCCGAACAGCCGGTTGTTGACCAGCCACTCGTCGAACCGCTCCGACGATTTCGAGAAGAAGAACGCGGCGAGCAGCACCGGTCCGACGGTTGGGATCAGCGGAACGGCGACGCCAATGAACGCCGTCCCCAGGAAGAAGAATCCGAGGACGAGGAACAACGATCGGAGCACGCGGCTCTTGGCAACGGTCATTGGGACGGAAGCGTACCGGGGTCCTGCGCCGACAGCCCGTCGGATTGGCGGTACATTGAGACGATGGGATGGCTTGATTGGCTCTTCGGCGGCGGTGCAGACGCACTTCGTGTGTCTGGCGATCCGCAGAGCGGGAACGGCGCCTCGTCGTTCCATCTGTGGTGGGAGGTCCCGTTCGGGGAGCGCCTGACCAGCGTCGCAGCGACGCTCGAGATCGTCGATCCGCCGACGGTGGATCGGCTCGTGTTCTGGGCGCTGCAGGTGTCCTTTGTGAAGCCGGGCGGGGGAGGGGCGCACCTCGGTCTCCAGCATCATCCGAGGTTCCCGGCCTCGAGCGCCGCAAACTGGGGTGGCTACGCCCCGCCCGAGGACGGGGGACTGCTGGAGGGATCGCCGTCACCCCTGCCGTCGACACCGAACGACCCGAACACGCGAGACTTCCTCTGGTACCCGAATCGGCCGTACCGCCTCCTGATCGACCGGTCACCCGATCCGGCGCCGGCGGGCCTCTTCGCATGGCGCGGCAGCATCGAAGACCTGCACACCGGCGAGGTGTCGGTCGTGCGGGACCTCTACAGCCCGGGGAGTTCCTTCGCGGTCCCGTCGTCTGGACCGAGTCGTTCGCCAGGTGTGACCATCCGTCGTTCGCTGCACAGTGGAGCGACTCTCGGCAACGGGGGAGGAGGGGCAGTCGATCCCCGTTCGCACGGTCTCGGTGAACTACCAGGAGCGCAAGGCCGGCGGGTGCGACAACACCGACGTGACCGTGGACGGCAACGGGTGGACCCAGCGGACCAACACGCACCCGCACCACACGATCCGGATCACGCCTCTCACTTCCGCGTACGGTCTGATCCAACCCGGCGTTACCATGCCCGCTCCGGGCGTTTAGCTCAGTTGGGAGAGCGCTGCCCTTACAAGGCAGAGGTCGGCGGTTCGAGCCCGTCAACGCCCACTCCTGAAACCCTTGTCCTGCAAGGGTTTCAGCTATTTGGTGTGGGAAGTCGATGACCTTGTTCTGTTCCGAAGTAGGCAGAAAGTAGGCAGCAGGTGCGTCGGAGGGCGCGTCGAGGGCGTCGGCGATGTCGCGGTCGAGGCCTTCGAAGAGGTGTCCGTAGACGTCGAGGACGGTCCGCACCGACGTGTGACCGAGCCGGGAGGCGATCACCGAGGGGTGGGCTCCTTGGTCGATGAGGAGCGCCACATGGGTATGTCTCATGTCGTGGAACCGGCACGGTTCGCCGACGGAGGATTGCACTGCGGGTTTCCAGAAGCGGGTGCGGAAGCTGGTGCGACGCAGCGGCCCGCCTGCGGGTGCGGTGAAGATCAAGCCATCGTCGCCGGGGTAGGCGGCGATGTGTTGGGCGAGGACGTCGACGAGCCACGTTGGGATGGAGACGGTGCGTCGGGCTGCGCGGGTCTTGGTCTCTCCGATAGGCGAGGTGTCCGGAGACTTCGGTGAGGTTGCGTTCGATGCGGATTGCTCGTTTGAGCGGTTCGTAGTGCTCGACTCCGAGACCGGCGAGCTCCCCGATATCGGGCACCGCTGTACGCAGCGGTGAGCACAAGGGCCTGGAAGCGGGGGTCGATGACGTCGGCGAGCTGCTGAATCTCAGTCGGGGTGAGGTACCGCTTGTCGCTCTGCTCGATCTTCGGCAACTTGACACCCCGACACGGTGTGCGGGCGATCAGGCCCGAGTCGACGGCTGCGGTGAAGATCCGGGCGAGGAGCTCGTAGGCCTTGCGGATCGTCGCCGCTGCATACCCGGCGGTGTTGAGCTTGGCGACCCACTGCTGGACCGCGACGGGCTGGACCTGGATCAGCGTGTGGTCGGCGAAGGTGGGGAGGATGAGGTTGCGCAGATATGAGTCGTCGCGGACAATCGTCGACGGGCGGCGATTCAGGCGGCTGGCTTCGACCTGATAGGCCCATTCGGTGACGGTGATCCTGCCGAGGTGGGGGTCGGTCCAATCGCCGCGGGACATGTCGGTCTCGACGGTCGCAGCGAACAGGTCGGCGTCGGCTTTGCGGGTGAACGTCTTGTACCGTTGACGCCGGTCGGGGCCCCGATACCCGACGCGCCAGGCGTGGCCCTTGTCCTTTGGTGTCTTCTCTACCCATGCCACGATGGCACCTCCTCGAATCAGCCGACCTCGATGGCTCTACGGCGATTGTGCCACCCGGGAGTGACACGTGTCGGCGATACGGTCTTCGATCCACACCTCGACGTCGACCCATCGGTAGCGGATGTGTCGGCCGGCTCGGAAGCCGATGGGTCCTTCTCCTCGGTAGCGCCATGCGTAGAGGGTCTTGATTGGGACGTCGAGGAAGTCGGCGAGTTCTTCTGCGGTGAGGAGACGGTCGTTCTTGTTGTTCATGGTCGGATCATGCGGGTCGACCCTGTCAGCAGAGTGTCAGCAACTCTCATCAGAGTGTCATTTCGATGTTCTCTTCTTTCGGGTGTGGCCGGCGGGGAGGTGGTGTTCGCGTTCGCGGACGTTGTCTCTGACCTGCAGTTGGAGGGTTTCTGACAGGGTTGTTGACATTCTCGTGAGAGGGTTGTTGACACTCTGGTGAGAGGGTTCGAGCGCGGCCGGCCGGCGCAGGGAATTGCTGTTGGATCTTCGTCCGCGGTTGGTCCGTTGCCGGTTGGAGGGTTGATGACAGGCCTTTCATCTCGGCGTCGCCGGCTTCGCGGGTGTGATCGTCGTATCTGACCCTTGGCACAGAGTGGCGCAGGGTTGGCGGATCCTTGGCGGCGAGCCGAGACGGCCCAGGAACGTGGGGTCGACGGGATTTCTTTCGAATACCCGGCGATGCTGCGAGAAGCGTTGCTGCGCAACGGATTCCAGGGATACGGCGACCCTGCGGATGATTCGGTTGACAGGGCTGTTGACACTCTGCTGAGAGGGTTGTCGTGTCTACTCGGTAGCAATGGAGCACGCAACCAGTATCCGTGACGGCCGAGATCTCTCCGGCAACGAAGAACCCGGATTCTCCGTGGAGAGTCTGGATATCGATGTTCGCGCCAACTCTGTGCCAAGGGTCCTTCTTCACAATCCGTCACATGGACCAGATCGAAACGGGGAATGGCACGGCGAACCGTCCCCGCCGGCAGAACAGTCCTCGCGAGCTCCCCGTCAACCCTGTCACCGCGTCTCGGTCCGAACCGGCCTTTTCAACACACGCACCTGCAACACAGTTGCGGATGTATACACGTAGACGTGTCGGGGGTGTCGGCATGTTGAGTCTCGCCAAGGCCCGCAAGGACTACTACCTCCAGAAGGTGGGCGAGATCTCACCCCGCGAGGACTACTACCTCAAGGGCGGCACAGCGAGCGGTTCCTGGCACGGCAGTGGTGCAGCCGAGATGGGTATCGACGGCGCGGTGACGGCTGAGGGCCTGGTGCGGCTCTTCGACGGCCAGCATCCCGACACGGGGGAACAGCTCGGACATCGGCTTCGCAAGGACGGGGTGGCGGCGTGGGACTTGACGTTCTCGGCGGACAAGTCGGTGTCGCTGTTGTGGGCGTTCGGAGACGACGAGGTACGCGTAAGCATGTCGTTGAAGCGTTCGAGGAGGCCACCGCTGAGGCCGTCTCGTACATGGAGTCGGTGGCGTCTTCGACGCGGGGGGCCTCCCGGACCCCGGTCCTCGATGATGACGGAGTACCCGTTCTCGATGATGACGGGATGCCCCGTCATCGGGTTGAGACGTGGCCGATCCGGACCGAGGGCTATGTGTCGGCGTGGTTCACGGAGTTCACGTCCCGTGCCGACGATCCGCAGCTTCACACTCACGTGGTGGTCGGGAACCGAGTGAAGGGCGTCGACGGTGTCTGGCGTGCAATCGACGGACGACATCTTGTACCGGCATCAGCTGGCGGCCGGGTATCTCCACGAAGCTGAGCTGCGGAGCCGTCTCACCGAACGGCTTGGCGTGCGGTGGCAGCCCGTCCACAACGGCATGGCCGACATTGAGGGCTTCACCCGCGAACAGGTTATGGCGTTCTCGCAACGACGCCAGGAGATCGTGGCATGGCGTGACGCTCACGGCATTGCGGACACTCCTGCCGGGAACGAGGTCGCCACCCTGGCCACCCGGAGCCCGAAGCAGGACCACCCGCTCGAGACGTTGATGCCGCAGTGGCTGGAGCGGGGAGTCGAGGTTGGGATCACGCCTGAGACGGTGGCGACGGTGTGCGAGCGGAGTCATGAGGTCACCGTTCCCGACCCCGAACGTCTCTTCGACCACTTGGCCTCCGGGGAGGGTCTGACAGCACAAGCATCAACGTTCGGACGCTCAGACGTGCTCGCCAGCACCGCGGAATCGCTCCCCGAAGGCGGGAAGCGACCGGATCTGGAGGACGCCGTGGACGCGTTCCTGAGCCGCTCGGATGTGATCCCGATCCTCCCCATCCACACCGGCGCCGACAACACGAGCGACCTGCCGATCGGGATCAGCGCAATCGACCGAGAACGCCTCCGTGACCTCGAATACGCGACGAGAGCCGCCCAGGTCATGCGACGCAGCGACGGCGACACCTTCCCGGGTCTCATCCATGAACGCCGATACACCACAACCGAACTCCTTGCGATCGAGCAACGAATCATCGACCGCGCCATAGACGGCGTTGGTTCCAGTCGGTGGGCTGTATCCGTGGGGAAGGTCGATGAGGCCCTCGAGCGTCATCCGATGCTCACTGAAGAACAGCGCGAAATGGTCCGCCAGTTCGCTACGTCCGGGAACGCCATCGACATTGGAGTGGGGGCGGCTGGGACCGGGAAGACGACCGTCATGGCGACTCTCGGTGAACTCGCAGAAGAGACGAATACGCCTGTGGTGGGTGCAGCGTTGGCGGCCCGGACCGCCGCAGGGTTTGAATCAGCGACCGGCATCCGATCCTCCACGCTCACCCGCTTGCTCGGGGAAGCCAAGACGGCCGGTGGCCTCCCCAACGGCGTTGTTGTGGTTGTCGATGAGGCCGGGATGGTCGGCAGCCGCCAACTCGCCGAAACCTCCGACCTTGTTGAAGCAGCCTCCGGGAAAGCTCATCTTGAT
Source organism: uncultured Acidimicrobiia bacterium (assembly GCA_963821095.1). Taxonomy (GTDB): domain Bacteria; phylum Actinomycetota; class Acidimicrobiia; order Spongiisociales; family UBA5794; genus CAVPHV01. Next base: position 430,589 of record CAWGCJ010000022.1, read on the forward strand.
CGGCGACCACCACCAACTCGCCGAGATCGACGCCGGTGGCCTCTACCGGGCACTCACTGTTCGTCTGCCGGCCGTTGAGCTCACCGAGAACGTCCGACAGGACCAGGAATGGGAACGAACCGCCCTCACAGAGCTTCGTGACGGGTCGATCGGCCGTGCTGTCGCGATGTATGACCGACGCGGCAAGATCATCGTCGCCGCCGACACCGACGACACCATCAACCAGGCCGTACAGGATTGGTGCCGCGACGTCCAAGACGTCGGTGACCCCGCCGATGTGCTCCTCATAGGACATCGAAACGCCACCGTGGACCAACTCAACAGGCGTGCACGCACCGTCATCGCCGAAACCGGGCACCTTGAGGGACCGGCCTTGGACGTTGGCGACCGGGTGTTCCAGGCCGGGGACCGTGTCGTGTGTCTCAAGAACAGGCCACGCCTCGGAGTCCTCAACGGCGACCTCGCAACCGTGTCCGAAATCGACACCGAACGGCGGGGCGTGACGATCTGCCTTGATCGCACCAGCGACACGGTCACGGTGCCGGACTGGTATCTCGACGATGGCCACCTCGACTGGGGATACGCCCTCACTGGCCACAAGGCTCAGGGAGCCACCGCCCGCCGGGTTCACACCGTCGCAGGTGCTGGCGTCGACCGCGAATGGATCTACGTCACCATGAGTCGAGGCCGCGAGGCGAACACCATCTACCTCACCGACCCTGAGCACGACCACGACGAGTGCACTCACCTCACCCACCAACATGCCGACCGTCTCCCAGCTCTCGTCGCTGCTCTCGGCCGTAGCGCCGCGGAACCCGCAGCCCTTGACACCGGACGAGGACCTCGGGTCGAAGCGGACGAACAACTCGCACAGCGCCTCGCCGAAGCGGAAGCAGCGTTCGGGAACCCAGAAGGCGACAAACGGTCCCCAGCCTGACGGCCGTTGTGGGGGCGATCACCTCGTCAACTATCTGACTCTGCACGATGAAGCGCAGAACCGACGCCGCGACAGACGCTCAACCATTGCCTACCAACCACCCGAATGGATCACCGGGACCCTCGGAGAGCGACCCGCCGGCGACGATCGTCGGGCTGCATGGGACAGACTGGTCGACCGCGTAGTGCGGTACCGCACCGACCAGGAGATCCCCGACGAAGCTCCCGAACTCCTCGGAACACAACCACCAAGCAGGGACATCGACAAGCGGGTCGCATGGATCGCAGTCCAACGCGCAATGCAGGATGATCTCCGACTCCTGACATTGGCACAGGATCGCGAACGAAACGCCATTAGTCGTTGACATCGTCACGAAACATCCCGCAGGCACTCGATCGCCCTCGCATCCTTGAACACCCGTGACCGGCCGGGCCCCCACGGCCGTGGTGGGGCAAAGGACTCGACGGTCTCGGGGAACGACATGCAGGTAGGTATCCACGGCCACGGCGGCGAAACCGGCCGGGTTTGGGATTCGTCGCTAGCAGTGGAAACGACTGACGATCTCAAGAGACTTGTGTTCGGAGGCTCGCTATCTACCAGCCGTCCATGCAGGCTCGCAGTACGCATGGGGATACCGAGACTCGGAAGGCAGCATCCTTGACGGCGGCAAGAACTACACGCTGCACCTGCCCAAGGATGTTCCCCAAGAGAGGTTCTGGTCGGTTGCGGTCTACGACAACCAGAGCCGGTCCTTGCTCCGCACGGAGCAGCGCTACCCGACCAAAGCCAGCTGGCGCAAGAACGAGTCCCTCGTCAATGAGAAACTCGACGAATACGTCGCGAACGACGACGGCTCGATCGATCTCTACTTCGGCCCGGAAGCACCCGAAGGCAAGGAACCCAACTGGATCCAGACCATTCCCGGCAAGGGATGGTTCTGTCTCTTCCGCCTCTACGACACACTGAGGCCCTGGTACGATCGCAGCTGGAGGTTCGGCGAGATCGAACTGGTTGAGTGACATCGAGCATGAAAGCGAGGTGACTCGCCAAGGGGAATGGCGAGACGAACCGGATCTGGCTTGCTTGGAAGGGTCATACGGCCGTCTCCCGCAACCGGATCACACGACATCGCCGCCAGGTGAAGGAAGGAAGAGGACGCGGATGGGGTACCACCCATGATGAAGCTTGCCGAGTTGCGCACAGTCGTGCGGCCGAAGGTGCTGCGCAGTGATGGGATGGCTGGTCTCGTTCTGGGTGTCGAGAGCGTTCCCGATGGTCTTGCGAGTGGTTTGCTGGCTGGGGTGAATCCGGTGGCGGGATTGTATGCCTACATGGTGGGGGCGTTCTCGGCGGCGTTCTTCACGAGCACGGCGTTCATGGCGGTGCAGGGCACTGGTGCGATGGCGATCATCGTTGCCGACGTGGGGCTCGATTCCATCGGCGACGATCCCGCCCGAGCCCTGTTCACGTTGTCCATCGTGACCGGCGTCGTAATGGTCGTTGCAGGATTACTGAAGCTCGGAGTGATGCTGCGTTTCGTCCCGAACTCGGTGATGGTTGGTTTTCTCTCAGCGGTCGGGATCAATATCGTCCTCGGTCAGCTGCCCGATTTCACGGGTTACGCGGCCGAAGGGTCGAACCGGGTGGCACGGACCTTTGACCTGCTGGTCCACTTCTGGCGCGTCGATGTCTGGACGTTGACCGTCGGTGTCGTGACGATCGTCCTCATTGTGGTCCTGCGGCGGACCCGGCTCGGTGCACTCGGCATGGTTGTGGCGATCGTCCTCGGATCTCTGCTGGCAGCTCTTTTCGGTGTGTTCGACAAGACCGCGCAGTTGGTGGGTGAGATCGCCGACGTGCCCGGGTCGCTTCCGCTGCCGATGTTGCCGTCGCTGAGCGATGTGCCGGCCTTGCTGATTCCGGCGTTGTCGCTCGCCTTCGTGGGTCTCGTGCAGGGGGCTGGTGTGACCTCGGCGTTCCCCAATCGGGACGGCTCGCCGTCTGATGCCTCCCAGGATTTCGTCGGCCAGGGCGTCGGCAACGTGGCATCGGGGTTCTTCCAAGGGATGCCGGTCGGGGGCTCGATGTCTGCCAGTTCGCTTGTCGTGTCGGCCGGGGCCCGGAGCCGCCTGGCGCTGATCTACACCGGTGTTGTGATGGCGGTGGTCATTGTCCTCTTCGGAGGCGCTGTGGAGCACATCGCGATGCCGGCACTCGCCGGGTTGCTGATCGTCGTCGGCGTCGAGACGATCAAGCCTGCGGAGATCGTCAACGTGTACCGGACCGGCCGGATCCAGGCCGGCACCATGGTGGTGACGCTCCTGCTGACACTGCTCATACCGTTGCAGTACGCCGTTCTCGTCGGGGTTGGGATCTCGATGCTCCTCTACGTTTTTCGCCAGTCGGAGCAGGTGTTCATCAAGCAGCTGATCTTCGAAGGCGATGACCTGACCCGCGTCCGCCGCGCTGATCCACCCGACGTCGTGGGGCCGAAGGAGGTTGTCGTGCTGCAGCCCTTCGGGAGTCTCTTCTACGCCGGCGCACCCGTGTTCGAGGCCGAACTGCCCGAAGTCACTGAGCAATCCGTCGGTTCCGTGGTGATCATCCGCCTGGAGGGCAAGGTGGACGTCGGGTCGACCCTGATCACGGTCCTGGGGGACTACGCACGTTCACTGCAGGAGGTCCGGAGCAAGCTCGCCATCGTCACCGATAGCGACCGTGTTACCCAGCAACTCGATACGACAGGGGCCGCCGATGTGATTGGGAGACAGAACATCCGTCTCCAGACCGAATACGTGTATGAGGCCACCATGCAGCTCGTGACCGACTCACGGCAGTGGGTTGAGGATCGGAAGCAGTCAGGTGATGAGACCTGACCGGAGACACGAAGGAAGATTGGGAGGAGCAGAGATGCGGGGAAGAAGCAGGCGGATGACAGTGGGGCTGACGTTGTTGCTCGTCCTCGCGGTCGCTCTCGTTGCGTGCTCTGACGAGGGGGGTGGCGATCCCGCACCGGCCACAACCCAGGCCGCCGAGACCTCCGACACTGAGGCCGCAGGAACCGACGACACCGAGGCACCCGCGTCGGAGGAGCCGCCGAAAACTGAAGCCCCAACCACGACCGCCGTCGCGGAAGAGCCGCCAACGGAGGAGACCGCCACCGGCGGCGAAGCCGCCGAGGCCGAACCCGACCTCGAGCCCGCCGACGTTCCGGTGTGGGTGTGGATCCTCGCCGGGCTCGTGCTGCTCGTCGCAGTGATCTGGATGGTCACCCGCTCAGGCTCAACAGAGGTCAACGAGGAGACAACCCAGCCGGAGCCGCCTGCCGATTCCTAGGGGTCAGAGGGCGACCTTCCGGATCGGCTCGTGAGGCGCTCGGCGAATCACGCACCTACCGGTCCGTATCTCGGCTCGATCTCGGGGAGCTGGTGCGGTCTACAACGTATCCCTGTCTTGGGGCGACCTCGCGCCATAGACCAACGCTGAGTCGATCTGTCTCGAACGTCCACATGTCGGCAACTCGTCGCTCACCCGCGCATACTGCCACCGTCGAGAGCACCGATGGCCGAGCAGAACCGGCAGTGTGCGCCCAACCAGGTTGGACGCACACGCTGCGAAGAGCTCGCCACGCCAGGGTGCGCGTCTACTTTGGGTTAGACCCGCCCCTCCGACACCATCGAACTCCCGGGTGCGACGCTGCCGCTAGTCCAACCGCTCGACATCGTTCCATCGCCAGGTCTTGTCCAGGACTGGCTCGAGTGGGGCGAAAAGTCGTGGCAGAGTGAACCAACCCTCGCCTGGGGTCGTCTTTATCCAGTTCTTCTCATAACCCTCAGGAGCTTTCGGGCCGAAGTAGATGTCAATCGAGCCGTTTGCATTCGTGATGAGGTCATCGGTTCCTGACAGTGTGGGTTTGTTCTGGTCGGTCATGATCATCGAGCGCCGTTTGACATCGTAGACAGGGATCTGCTCCAGAGCTACCTTGATGACGCTCGGCAGCGACGGCATGGTGAGACTCGTCTTGGGTCCGGTTGCGCGAAATAGGGAGAGAAGGCAATGACTGATACGTCTACGGCCCGGCGCACGTTGTTGCGTCACTCGAAACGGGTCACCGAGATTGTGAACACGTTTGCTCGCTACGGGTATGCCTCGTGGGCGTCCGGTGGCATCCCGGAGCAGTTCCGCGCCGCCGCGTCGCGGATCGCGGAACCGGAGCTCCTCGAGATGAGCGACGGAGAGCGGATGCGTCGGATCTGTCTGGATCTGGGCACGACGTTCATCAAGATCGGTCAGGTGCTGAGCACCCGCAGCGACATTGTCGGCGCCGAGATCGCCGCCGAACTGGCCAGCCTGCAAGGTGATGTGCCGCCGGATCCCCCGGACGTGCTGAGAGCGACGGTCGAGGCCGAGCTGGGTCAAACGGTCGAAGATGCGTTCGCCGAGTTCGACCTACAGCCGCTCGGCTCGGCGTCGATTGCCCAGGTCCACCTGGCCCGCCTGCACGACGGCAGCGTTGTCGTCCTCAAGGTCCAACATGCCGGGATCCAGGGGCTGATCGAGACCGACCTCGACATCATTGAGGCACTGGCCGTGCTCGCAGAAGCTCACGACCCTGATCTGGTCCTGTACCGCCCGGTTGCCATCGCCGGTCAACTGCGCCGCTCGCTGCTGGCGGAGGTCGACTTTCGGCTTGAAGCAGCGAACCTGGCACGTTTTCGGGAGAACTTCGCCGAGGAGCCAGACGTCGCGATCCCGCAGCCGTACCCGGAGCATTCGTCGGGACGGGTGCTGACGATGTCCCTCCTGGATGGAACGCCGCTCTCCGACGTGATCGACGAGCTCGGCGACCAGGCTGAAGCGTTCATCCGCCGCGGTGCCGACATCTACATCGAGATGATCTTTCGCGACGGGTTGTTCCATGCCGATCCGCATCCCGGGAACATCTTCGTCATGGAGGGCGACCGGGTCGGGCTGCTCGACTTCGGCAAGGTGGGTCGCATCGACCAGGACCTGCGTGACGGTATCGACGATCTCGTCATTGCCGCCCTGAACGCGGACGCGGACTCGATGGTGGACGCGATTCTCCGATTGTGTGACGCCCCACCGACCCTGGACCGCAGCGCCCTGCGCGCAGACATGGGTGGCTGGATCGATCGCTATGCGTCTGTGGGAGCCGCCAACCTCGACATGGGCGGAGCCTCCGAGGCAGCGGATGAGATCCTGCGTCGGCACCGGCTGTTCATGCCCCCTGATGTTGCTCTCCTGATCAGGACTCTGGTCCAACTCCAGGGCCTGCTGGTCGAGACCGGGGTCGACATCACCGTCCAGGAGATGCTCCAGCCGCACGCGTCGATGATCGCGGCCAAACGATTCTCCCCGGAGCGAGTTCTCCGGGAGGTGCGGCGGACGGCCCGCGACTACGAACGTCTGATCGAGACGTTCCCGAACGAAGTGACCGCGATCCTCGAGGGCATCCGCACCGGCCAGATCGAGGTCCCGCTGAACCTGCGGGGCCTCGACCGCAACGTCAACCGCCTCGTCTACGCCACTATCGCGGCGGCGCTGTTTCTCGGCTCGTCACGCATGTGGGCGGCAAAGGTGCCGCCACTGGTCGGGGAGGTGTCGGTCCCCGGGGCGGTGGGCACCATCGCGGCGACAGCATTCGCTAGTCGCCTCCTCCGATCGTCCAAGCGCGCCGGGGGTATCGGATGAGCGTTCCGTGCTTCGAGCGAGGGGGATGAGCAAGCTCGTTCCTCGGAATCCGCCTCCGATCTCCGGTATCGCTCGCACGGCGGGGCTATGCACAGACTTATTCCACTCCTGTTGAGCACTTCAGAATCACCCGGGTGGGTGCGACCTGACTCCGCTAGAAGTGGCAGCCCGCCCTGTCACCCCACTCGGATCACTCACACGGAGTTCCCGCGCACTGCAGCCTCACCACGGCACCACAAAGCTCTCTTCGTGGATCACCGCTCGGCGACTACTGGCGAGCCATGATACGCCGGTACGTCTGCTCCGGGTCTTCGGTGTGGCTGACCTCGTCGACGAACCGCCGCCTCGCTTGTCCACCCGATACGTGTCGTGCAGATCGCGCGGACCATCGACCGACAAGCCAACGAGGAAGTTGTTCTCTTTGAAGAAGGCGGCCCAGCGTTCGTCGATCAGCACACCGTTCGTCTGGATCGTGTAGTCGACACGCTGCGATGGGCGCCGATACTGCTCGACGAGTTCGATGGATCGCTTGAAGAAGTCGAGGCCCATCATCGTCGGCTCGCCACCCTGCCACGCGACGGTGACCTCGGGCGTGCGATGCGATTCGAGGAGTTGCCGGATGTACTCCTCCAGCATGTCGTCGGCCATGCGGAACCGATCGCCCGGATACAGCATCTCCTTCGACAGGAAGAAGCAGTACTCGCAATCCAGGTTGCAGATCGGACCTGTCGGCTTGGCAAGAAGATGGAACGCCGCCGGCGGCCCTTGCATGGTCAACACGGTGTGGTCCTCCCTGGGCTGCACCACATGATGGTCGTGTCGAGGCTGCTCCGCAGCATGTCGGCGGCTCGATACTCGCGAGGAAACACCCCTTTCGGGTGATGCGTATCGATGTACGACGATTCACGATCGACACTTGGACGAAGCATCGAGAGGCTGGAATGCCGGGAGTCACGAGCGGAATCGACCGGTTCGCGCCGGGAATCGGGATGCTCACGCGATACAAGCGATCGTGGGTCCGCCCGGACATGCTCGCCGGGTTGACCGTCTGGGCGATGCTGGTCCCGCAGTCACTCGGATACGCCGCGCTCGCCGGCATGCCGTCGGTCAACGGCCTCTACGCCGCCGTCGGGGCGCTCGTCCTCTACTGGATATGGGGTTCGAGCAAGGAACTCAACGTCGGGCCCGAGTCCACTGTTGCCATCATGGTCGCCACGATCCTGGCGCCGCGAGCCGCGATGGGTTCCGAGGAGTACATCGCCATGGCGGCAATGCTCAGCATCTTCGTCGGAGCGATGCTGCTCATCGGTGGGTTCCTGCGCCTTGGCCGGATCGCCGATTTCTTCTCGCGTCCCATCCTCGCCGGCTACGTGTTCGGTTCGGGGATCCTGATCGTCGCGAGTCAGCTGCCGAAGCTGTTCGGCATCGACATCGACTCGAGCCTCTACATCACCGACGTCGGTGGCGTTCTTCGCAACCTCGGCGACACTGATCTTGCTGCGCTGGCGATCGGTGTCGGCACGATCGTGATCGTCATGCTGTTCAAGCGCTTCGCACGGGCGATTCCGGGAGCCCTCGTAGCGGTCGTGGTGTTCACGGCGCTCGTATGGATCTTCAATATCGACGTTGCCGTGGTCGGAGAGTTCCCGTCCGGCATTCCGATTCCGAGCCTGCCGGGCGTTCCGCTCAGCGACACGCTTGGTCTGCTGGGTCCGGCCTTCGCAGTGGCGCTGCTGGTGTATCCCGACAGCGTGCTCACCGGCCGTTCCCTCGCCAGCATCAGCAACTACCGCCTCGACGCCAACCGGGAGTTCTTCGGGATCGGTGCCGCCAACATCGGAGCGGGGTTCTTGGGCGGGTTCCCGGTCAACGGGAGCCAGTCGAGGAGCTTCGTACTCGGTGATGCCGGGGCGAAGAGCCAGGTCGCGAATCTGTGGGCAGCGGCTTTCGTCCTCCTCACGCTGCTCGTGCTGGCTCCGGTGTTCGCGTACCTGCCGGATGCGACGCTCGCCGGCGTCGTGATCGTCGCCGGTCTGGGGCTGCTCGACACCGTCGAGTTCGCCGCACTGTGGCGCTATCGACGGACCGAGTTCTGGATGGGCGTCTTCACAATCTTTGCCGTGCTGATCATCGGGATGCTCGGAGGAATCCTGGTTGCGGTGGCGCTCTCGCTGCTGGCCGTCGTGCTGCGAGCGTCTTCGCCGCACACTGCGGTGCTCGGGCGCCTGGCCGGAACCGATACCTACCGGGACGTGGAAGATCACACCGACACCACGACGTTCCCCGGACTGCTCATCTACCGGTTCGACGCCCCGATCTTCTTTGCCAACGCGACCCAACTCCGCAACGACATCAGCTCCGCCATCGACACGGCCGAAGAGCCGGTCACCGAGGTGCTGCTCGACGCCGAGGCCGTCACCGACATCGACTCGACCGGCGCCCAGGTGCTCGTCGAGATGCTGGACCGCCTCGACAAAGAACACATCGGCTTCGCCATGTCACGCGTGAGAACCGAGATACAGGGCGAACTTGTGTCGACCGGCATCGTGGACCGTCTCGCCGGCGAAGGCATCTACCTCGAAGTCGACGACGGCGTCACCGACTTTCTCCGCCGAACGACACCAGCGGAGGACGAGCAGCCACCCCCGGCAAGCGAAACGGAGAACCCTCCCGCCTGAGAGGCTGGAGCGCTCCTTGAACCACGAGACCGCTGCGTCCCCATCGCCGTCGTTGCCGGACCGGACAGGTCACTCCGTGATGTCGGGGGAGGAGTCGCCTGCTTCATCTTCAGACACGGCATATTCCTGGCTCCGGATACTGCGGGTCCCCACTTCGGCGAAGCTGCGTTCGTCGGCACTGGTGGGGTTCAGCCCGGTGAAGCTGCGCGGCCACAGGTGTTTGGCGGCGACGACGTTGACCTCGGCAGCGAGGAGCACGACCCGAGCCACGAGTGCGAGCCAGACGAGAAGGCCGATCGCGGCTGCAAACGACCCGTAGACGGCGCTGGCCCCCAGGATCACACCCTCGATGTAGATGCCACCGATGAACTGGAGCAGCCACAGCGCGACACCACCTGCGAGCGCGCCCGCCACCATCGCCCGCCACCCGACCGGTGCAGCGGTCAGCACCTTGAACGCCGCGAGAAGCATCAGGGCATTGATCGCCAAGCTCAACACGACCACTGCGATTCGCTCGGCGCCCGGAAGGTCGAACGCGAAGGTCGCGAAGCCGGCGGCCACGGTCGCCAATACGAAGGCACCGCCGACGACCAGCAGCGCCGCAAGGGCACGAAACAACTTCGGGAAGAATGAGGGACGGCGCATGATGGAGACGCCCCACATCACGTTGAAAGCATCCTGAACGACCCTCACCACGCCGATCCCGGCCCACAGCGTGAACCCCACGGCGATGATGAGCACCAGACCGTTCCCCTCGAGCCCATCGATCTGGCGGGCCAACTCCTCGCCGACCACCGGGAATCGTCCGAATATCGTGTCGAGCAGCTCAGCCCGCAGGTTCGGTCTGCTGCTGAGCACAAACCCGACAATCGTCACCCCAACGGTGAGAAGCGGGAAGAGCGAGAAGAAGCCGTAGTACGACAGCAGCGCGGCGTACTCGTAGCAGCGGTCCTCCCGGTACCGCAGCCACACGGAGATTGGAAACGCAAGAACCGGTAGTCGCTGCTGCCACAGGTCGAAGCGGTCCTGGACGGTCTCGCCGAGTTCCCCGAGTTTGTCGAACATGCCGGTCCTTTCGGCCATCCCGGCTGCACGCGTCGACCGATCCTCCCCTCTTCACCCGAAGGTCGGGTCATCTCCGCTTGCAGCATCCACGTCTGATAGCGGAGCCAATCGTGCGCATGTTTCTGCCAGTACCCGGTGACGTCGGATTCGCGGCCAGGATTCCTTGCCTAGTCCATCAACTCGAAGTCGCTGAGCACCCAGGTCTTGTCGATGTAGCCCTCCAGCGGGCCGTAGAAACGGAAGACCACGAAGAAGCCCATCGACGGGTCCGTCTTGACCCAGTTCTTCTCCTTGCCTTCGGGAGCCTCCGCTCCGAAGTAGACGTCGACCGATCCGTCGTCATTGGCCTCCGGCTTGCTGAGCGCACCAACCGTGATGGGACCACCGCCTGGTTGCTGCGTCATATGTGTCTCCTTCACAGTTGTGCCGGCCACGACGCCGTAGGGCTACGCCTCCGTGTCACCGGGCTACTCGTCACTTTCGCCGGCAGGCGGTGGCGGCGGCGGGACTGTTTCCGTCGTTGTCTTCGTCGAATCTCCACGACCGGCGGCGAAGGCAATGATCGCAACGATGACGACGCCACCGATCACAACGAGCCAGATCATGTTGCTCGAAGAGTCGTCCGAGGGACTCGTCGCTCCGCCTGCGGAGTCGTCGCCCGACGATGCCTGTGTCGTGTCCGGCGCCTTCGTCGTGGTCGGGGCTTCCGTCGTATCGCTCCCCGAATCACCACCCGATGATGCCGTCGTTGTCACGAGGCTGACGCCTGTGCCGCCATCATCGCTGCACCCTGCGATCACGCCCATGGTCGCCACGACCAGGAACGCGGCAAGCATGAGCTGTGTGAGTTGCTTCATCTGTGTCCCCCGTCTACGGAGTTCCTCTGCCAGACCCTCGCTTGCGAGTCCAGTTGGATCACTAGCAAGAGACCTACGGCCAACGTACACCGAAGGGCAGCGCCGCGTCCCACCCGAATCGGGTCATCCGATGGGCTACTCGACAGATGCCGGTCCGTGAGCCAGCTCGTCGCGCATAACCCGAAGGTGGCGGAATTGCCTGGTGCCCTCGCTGGCACAGAGGGTTCTTTGGCGAAGTCAGGCCCTACCCGCGTCAGATTCCGTGTTCCGCTAGTGGGTCGGGATGAGGATCCGGTTGCGCGAATCTCCAAAGTAGGCAAAAAGTAGGCAAGAGGGTGCAAAACAGCGCGAAACAATGAAATGCAATGGGCTCTGAAACCCTTGCAGCACAAGGGATTACGGCTAGAAGGCTAGTGGTGGCGACCCGCTTTCTTGCCTTCACACGGCAGAGGTCACTGGTTCGATCCCAGTAGCGCCCACTCCTGGATCCCTTGTGTTCGCTGGGTTTCCTAGCTCAGCCCCCTTCCTTCGTCCCTGCTTCGTGTGCGTCGCGACCACGATGCGTCCACATCAGATCGGTCCCAGGGTGGGTTGAGGGTGTCGGCGGCGTTGCGGTCGAGGCCTTCGTAGAGGTGGCCGTAGACGTCGAGGACGGTCTTGACGCTGGTGTGTCCGAGCCGGGAGGCGATGACGGCGGGGTGGGCGCCTTGGGCGATGAGGAGGGCAACATGGCTGTGGCGGAGGTCGTGGAACCGCATGGGTTGGCCGACCGAGTCTGCGACGGCGGGGAGCCAGAAGCGGCTGCGGAAGGTGTTGCGGCGGATGGGTCCGCCTTCGGGTGCGGTGAAGATCAGGCCGTCGGGTCCGGGTGGGTGGTTGGTGAGGTGCCGGTCGATGGTCTCGGGCAGCCATTCTGGTAGCGA
>CAWGCJ010000023.1:0-474700 GCA_963821095.1 uncultured Acidimicrobiia bacterium
ATCGTGAGGTTGTTCTGGCCGCTTCGATCGGTTGCCCCCGGATCGGTGAACGCACTGGGGCCCGTTCCGATGACGTTGAACTCCACCAATGATCCGGTGAAATCGGGGTCCGTGCTGTAGGTCGTTCCGAATCGAACGTTGGTGTCAAAGGTCCCTGCTGCGTCGCCAAAACCCCAAATGGAAACGTGGCGGAGGACGCTGTCGGACGCTTCGAACACGAGGCCGGTCGGCAGCACCGTCGCTGACCGGAGGTTGCGGATCTCCAACTCGGGATCAAGCAGGGGGCTGGTGTAGGTGCCCGCCGTACCGACCGGCAGCCCCGAACCTACTTGGGCGGCGTTGGTGTTGCGCCTGGTCGCGCCATCGGTGAAGTCGTGGGCAGTGCCATCGATGGTCGTTCCATCCCCGGTGATAGTGGGCAAGGTGCTGGTGACCGAGATGCGCCACCAGGTGTTGCCGCCACCGTCGAGTCCGTTTGTCGATTCGGCCGGAACGAAGCGCATCGTGTTCGGTCCCGAGACGGCGTTGGCGTTCTGGATGAACTGGCGGAGCGAGCCCTGGACGGTGCGATTGGTGGCGAGATCCCAATCTGCGGTTCCGCCGCCCGCCGTTGAGACCACCACGTTGTAGGAGAACCCGAAATCGGCGTCGACGATGCCCGCGCCGCTCAAGCTGAGGATCGAGCGATCCTCACGATCGTCCCACTGAGCAAAGCTGTCCGACAGGTGACCGGCGATGCCGCCGTAGCAAGCGCCGGCCGTCGCCCGGATCGTATATCCGAATCCGTTGTCGCAGTACCCGCCGACGGGGCCGTATGTCTGCTCCGCCCAGATGTCGGTGGCGACCGGGTTCACGTCTTGGGAAGGAGTCACCGTCTTCGAGTCGACCACCACGTGATAGTCGCCGTCGGGCAAACCGGAGAACCTGTCGTCACCGTTGAGGTCGGTTTGCGTGGCGGCGCCACCAACCAAGGTATCGCCGGCGTCGAGATTCATGTCGCCGTCATCGAGGTAGAGGTAGACGTCGACGTCCTCGACCCCAGGGTTTCTGACGTCCTGGATTACGCCGTCGTTGAAGAGATCACCGGCGATGTCTTCGAAGACCGTGCCCGATATCGTCGAGGGCGGTGCCGGCAACACGAAGGCCACCGCGTGATAGTCGCCGCCGTTGTCGATCGGGTTCGAGGTGAGGATCGAGGCGTTTGCGCTACTCACCCTGTAGAGGAATTGCGATGCCGGAGCCGAGCGATCATACCCGGTGCCCCACAAGTTTCCGCCAGCGTCGAAGCCGAGTCCAGTGAGGATGGGTGGGTCGGTGTCGCCCACGGTCGAAGTGTCGCCGGTGGCCATGTCTATGGTCGTGCGCCCCGCTGGTTCTGTCCGCCCCCGTCATCACCTTGCGCAGCGAACATCACGCCTGTTGCAGGATGGATCGCAATGCCAAGCACCTCGTTGCGAGCCCCGGCAGCCTCGATGACGACGTAGTCGACTCCGGCACCAAAGGCTTCGGCAATGACGGCCCCGTTGGCTGGATTGGCTCGGAACAGCAGATCTCGGTATCCGGTTGGTTGTGAACCCCGTACAGGTGGCCGGTCGAAGGATCAAATGCGAGTGCATTTACGTCATCAATCGACAACGTCCCCTCTGCCCGCGCCCCGTCCCGAAGGAACCGATGGTGGACCAGGTCCCGGTTTGGCGGTCGATGGTGCCGAGCTGTGCGCCGGCTGCGGCGAAGACTGTCGCCGTTCCCGGCTGAGCGTCCATGCCCTTGAGCGGGATGGTCCCGGTGCCGGTTCCGATATCGCCCTCGTTCGTGGTTGCGCTGCTTTCCGTCGTGTTGGCCATGGTGAGGAGGTCATCGCCGCCGTTGGCCCCACCGCTACCGGCGAGGAGGTAGGCGTCGCCGACCAGAACTGTCACGGTCCCAGAGTCGTAGTGGCCGTTGCCGTCGGTCATCGTGTAGTTGAACGAGTCGACGCCGAGGAAACCAGGGTTGGGCGTGTAGACCACGTGAGTTGTGGCGGCCCCGGTGGTCCCGTTGGAGGCCGGGCCGATCCCGTCGGCGATGAGGGTGTCACCGTCTGGGTCGGTGTCGTTGGCCAGCACGTCGATGCTGGTCGTCGTCTCGTAGAGGACGGTCGCAGTGTCGTCGACTGCGGTAGGAGCCGCATTCGCTGCCGGCGTCAGGGCGATGAGTTGGCCCATCTTCTCGGAATTCACGAACGATGCGGTGCGGTCGCCGGTGGTGCCCGGCCCGGCGAACGTCTCGTCGGCGGAGGCGATAGCGATGTCGGAGCCCATGTCCCATCGCTCGGTCATTCCGGTCGGTCGGGTGATGGGGTTGGGTCCGACGTTGGCGAAGAAGGCGACGAGCGTGGTCTCGGCGACTGTGGTCGTCACCGATGGGGCGGAGAAGGGATCGTCCTTCGCGATGTCGGTTCCGGCGTGGGCGTTGATGGGGGCGCCGATGTCAACGTCGCTGTATGCGGAGATGGCGCCGGTGGCTTTGACTCCGGGTGAAACGGTGAACGTGTAGCTGATGGGCTCACTGCCGGTGGCGACCTTGTAGTAGAGCCCGGACCACAACTTTGAGGTGAATTCGTCAGAACGAATGAGGACCCAGCCGCTGGGAGGCGTGACGGTTGACGACTCCTACTCCAGCGCAATCTGGGCGACGAGGACGTCGTTGGCCTGGACACCGAGCGGGCTGCAGGAACTACGAACGCCACACGGCCGGAGTAACGCGGTATCGGCCGACCGGAACGTCGGGTCGATGATGAGGGGTAGTGCCGAGTCGTAGTCGCCGACCGTGATGCCAACAGTGCCGTCGTCGCTCAGTCGGTAGCTGCTCTCGACCGGGATCTGCAGGTCGCTGATCTGTTGGTAGGCGTAGGGGCGGTGATGAGCTTGAAGATTGCGGCGCGCCTGCTGGAGTCGGCAACTGGGGGCTCCGTGGACGTCGGAGTGGGGGGCTTGGCGCATGGACTTCGATGGCCCGATCAGAGAAAGGTGGACGTTCAGTTCGACGACGAAATTGTGCCTTCGAGTTCGCGGCCATTGGGCGAGCACGAACGTCGATGCCCGGATAGACATCGTCGTAACCGACCGACGTGTAGGTCGGCGTTTCGGTGGCCGACGCCACGGCATCGATCCCGCTCGCTTCCGGGGACAGGTACCAGTCCCGGAAGCTCATACGAACTTCGTGCTTGGCCTTGCCGTCGCCGAGGGTCAAGGCCGCCTCGCCGTTGTCGAGCACGATGTCGTAGCCCTGCCCGTTGGCGACGAAGGCACCTGGTTCGACGGCGGCCTGCTCGAACTCCATCAAGAACTCGGGCCGTTTCGACGGAGGATCAACGGGTTCGGGGTCTTCAGTGGGCTCGGCCACAACCGGGGTTCCTTCGGCAGGCTCCGGAGGTGGGGGTGGCGCGGCAGGGTTGAGGAGTACGAGTTGGCCGATGTTGGCTTCACCTCCCTCGAGGGGGGCGACACCATCGATGTCGACTCCGGCTTCCGCAACGAGTTCGTCGACCAGCAGCATCGCCACTGCTGCCTCGTCCTCGGCCGGCAGGCCGGGGAGGTCCCAACGCCGACTCGTCCCGGTCGGGGGAGTCATCGCTCCCGATGCATCTGCCGAAAAGGCTCCGACCATCATTCTGTGGGTTGGGAAGCAACGATCGTGGGGGCGGCGATCTCTCCGAGGAGCCAGCGCGGCGGTGCCACTGTGGTCTGCGATCGGGTTGGAGGCATCGACGCCGGTGTAGGCGACGATGCCCCCGGCCCTCGCGCTCGCTGGTCGCCGTCCAGGCGTGGGTTGCCGGCTCGTCAACGGCGGCGATCCGGAAGTACAGCGCCTGTGCGATGCGGCCCTCGGCATCGTCGCGACGCAGCAGGGTCCACCCTTCGGGGCCGGTGATCTCGGAGGTCGGCCCGCCACGCGATCTGGGCGAGGAGGAGATCGCCGGGTTCGACCCCCTCAGGGGTGGCGATCTCGAGTACTCCTTCGCCGGCGGAGACGGCGGTTGCTGCGGATCGGTACGTGACCGTGGCCGCCTCCGCCGGCGTGGGGAGAATCAGTTGGGTGGCGAGGAGAGAAAAGGCGGCGAGGGGTGCCACGACCCGCCGGAGCCACCACCACATCTGCGGCGTGTCGTGAGGCTCATCAGAGGGGGTCCGTGGAGTGGGCCGCGGCTCGGGGCTTGGCTGAGTCGGGCACACTGAACGTTGCGGAGGTGCCTCGGCTGGCGGCAGAGAGGGGGAGCCGAACGTCAAACGTGGTCCATCCACTTTCGCGTCGGTAGGAGACAGATCCGCCCATGCCTTCAGCGAGCGATTTGACGATGGAGAGGCCGAGGCCGACGGAGTCTTTGGTAGCGGTCTGGCGGCCGCGGTGGACGAAGCGTTGGAACGCGTTGGCGGCGACCTCCGGGTCGAGCCCTTGGCCGCTGTCGGAGACGGAGACTCGGTAGGTGCGGCCCTCGACGCGGCCTTCGACCTTCACCTCGGGCCCGCCGTATTTCTTGGCGTTCGACAGGAGGTTGCGCACGATCTGGCGGAAGCGGAGCTGGTCGGCGCGGATCGAGGCGGGTTTGGTGTCGACGGTGACGTCGAGTCCGGCCCGCATCATCGAAGCGGCCGCCTCGTTGACCTCGTTGCACACCGAAACGTCCGAGAACGTGAATTGGAGGGCACCAGCGTCGAGCCGTGCCGTGGTCAGAAGGTCTTCGACCATGCGCTCGAGGTCGTGGGACTCGCCGATGATCACGGAGACGAGTTCGGTGGCGAGATCGGACTCTCGAATCGCCTCGTCCTCCTCGAGCAGCATCGCCATCCCGGCGATACCGGTAAGGGGAGTGCGTAGCTCGTGCGATGCGTTGGCGATGAACTCATCTCTGGATACGGCGATCTCGCGTTCGACGGCGAGGCGCCGCTCGAGTTCGACCTCGTGCTGTTGGCGGCGAACCAGTTCCCGGTACACGATGATGACCGCAGCCGGAATGAAGAAGGCGACGAGGAACCGGGCAATGTTCGACGCGGTGCCCAACATGTCGTCGTTGGCCTCGACCTGGGCCTTGATGGTGTCACGGATGTCAACGGCCTCTAGGAGGAATGCGTCGAATGCGGGTCCGAGTTGGTCGTTGGTGAACTGTTGGGCACCGATCCAGTCCTCGGCTGCAAGCAGATTCAGAGTGGTGATGGCATCCGCCATGAACGCGACGCCGAGGGCCTCCAATTCGGTGCCTTCGGTGACCCCATCAGCCTTGAGTTCTTCGATCCCCTCACCGAGGAACCCCAGCGCCTCTTCGGCTTCGTGGGCGGCGGTATCTCTGGCGACGGCGGAGACGGTACCGAACCGGTCATCGACGGTTGCCATGAAGACGTCCATGCCGACCTGAGCCCGGACCACGGTGGCAAGGCGCAGGGTTTCGTCGGCCTTGTGGAGGTCGGTGGCGCTCCGGGTGATCTGCTGGCTTCCGTAGGCGACGGCAAAGACAATGCCAATCACGAAGATGAGTGCCAGACCGATGAGCATGGTGATACCGATTCCCCGGCGCACCAGCGCTCGGGTCGATCGGACGGTGGATTCCGCAGCCATACCACCGCTATCGGCCACCACCCAGCGTGTTCTTGACTGCGATAATCCCTGCTCAGGAGCCAGTCCCTCGGGCGGACCGGCGACCACACAGTGGGTCACAGAGGGCTAGTCACCGGCAAATGCCCCTATTTGCAGGGCATTCTGGCGGCCTGGGGCGAGCAACGTCGGCTCAGGGACGCCAGATTGACTAGCCCATTCGGAAGCGACACAATTGGCCCCCTCAACACGAGGTCGAGGGGCTCCTTGCTACGTTCCGTGGCCAACCCTCGATGGCGGGATGAGGCCCTCTATGGCGGGGTGAGGCTCAGCACCGAGATATCTTGGATCTGCCAATGGCCCGAATACGGATCGTCGCCGCGAAAGTCCACCCGCTTGGTTCCGGCCGGAATCGGCATGGAGTAGTTCTTGTACCGCCAGTGGTAGATCTCTCGGTTGTGAGCCTCGACCACCGGGAGCCACGTGGCGCCGTTGTTGAAACTGACCTCGAGGTTGAACCCGATGCCGGTGAACTGGAGGTCGGCGCCGGCCGGCGCCCCTTTGGCGAAGGTCACGAAGGATGCGCCGGACCCGTTGACGGCCCGCCGGCTGGCGGGAAGCGCCGTGATCGGCTCGGCCGGCTGCAGGTAGACGTTGTCCCAGTGCCAGGTGTTGGGCCCTGAGCCACACTCGTCACAGTGGAACACGTCATACGAGTTGTGGCCGATCTGGACGATTCCCTTGCTGAAGTTGAGACCACCCGGGATGTCCTTCGACACCCAGTAGAAGTTCTCGTCCGGCATGCCGACGGTGATGTGGTCCTTGGAGATCTTGATCTCGAAGGTCGATCGATCGGTGGCACTCGGGGTGAGGAAGCTCTCGTAGCCGATCCACTCAACCGGTCCGTCGATCTCGGTGACGCCAAAGTTCTTCACGATCTTGACATCGGGGGCGCCGATCCGGGTGAATGACTTCAACGCCACCAGAACTCCGTTGCGCGGTGTCCCCTGCATCGAGGGCCGGTCCTTCTGAACGGGGATGCGAACCAGATCGTCGTAGGGGGTGATCCAAACTTCGAACCAGTCACGGGCCGAGGCGCGGTGGGTCGAGACGTCGAAGCGGATGGTTGCCTCTCCGCCGGAGAAGTCGAGCAGATGGTTCGGCGAGAACATCGACACGGCATAGTTTCCCAACGACACCGGTCCGGAACTGATCGCCGTCATCATGTGGTTCTTGCAGTTGTAGAGCGCGTCCTCGTAGTCCCGCACGAGGTGGGTGGCGAACGGCGGTTCACAATTGGGACCGTGGTGGCCCTGCATCGAGTAGAGCTGATCCTGGGTCGACTCATCGCGGGAGTTCACCGAGACGGTGATGTCGGCCGTACTGCCAAACGGGGTCGGGTGGGCGGGATCGCCGTCAAAGGTCTCGAGGAACTCGGGTCCCTCACAGTCGTCCAGCCGTTTTGCCGATAGGCAGATGTCGTAGTCGCCGCCCCCGTTGGCCTTGTCCGACCCTGGTCCGCCGTCGAGCGTATCGAGGCCGGTCCATCCGGCGAGGTAGTCGTTGCCGCCACCACCGCTCACGTCGTCGTTGCCCGATCCGCCCCAGACGGAGTCATTGCCTGCGCCGGTCTGGATGTCGTCGTTGCCGTTCCGGCCCCAGACCTTGTCACTGCCGCCGCCGCCGACCACCGTGTCCGAGCCGGCGCCGGCGTCGATGGAGTCGCCGTGGTCGCCGCCTTTCAGTGTGTCGGCGCCGTTGCCGCCAAACAGGGAGTCGGGCCCGTCGCCGCCCAACAGTTCATCGTTGCCTTCTCCGCCGTACAGCGTGTCGGCGGCGCCTGCGCCGAGCAGGATGTCATTGCCGTCGCCGCCGTTGAGCTTGTCGTCGCCCCAGCCGCCGCAGATGACGTCGTTGCCGCCCCGCCCCTTGATCACGTCGTTGCCGCCGCGACCGTGGATGACATCGTCGTTGGGCGTTCCGTTCAGGGTATCTGCGCCGGGCGTGCCGGTGATGGTGACGGCGAGGCCCTTGCAGGTCAGTGCAGCGTCGGCCTCGGGGATCACCACAAGCGACAATCCGGCGAACAGCAGCCCGAGCGCGACGACTCGGGTCGAGCGGAGACGGCTGATGGTCATCATGAGATCCCTCCTCGGCGGCGCCCTCGCCGGGCGACGATCGACATCGATCAACGCACCCGGTCTTTCTAGCCTCCCTACCACCCAATGTGGCCTCAAGGACACTACAAGCGGTGGTGAAGTCCGTAAAGGGTCGGGCAATGCGGTGGGGTCAGGGAATCGGGACCTCGTCGGCGGGGTCGTCGCCCTCGAGCATTCTGGCGATCTCGAGTCGTGCCGCTTGCACGTCGTAGAACACCGCGGTCAGGTCGCGATGGAGGTCACTGCCCCGATTGCGGCCCCTGAGCCGTCCGAGCCGCATGGTCGCCCGCGCCAGGGACCGCTCTATCTCGGTGAGCGACTCGTGGTCCAAAGGCCGTTCCATGCGGCAAAGCGTACTGCGGAGGCCGGGAACTCACGGACGGCGGCGTACTCCCGTAGGACACCTGGCAGAAGCCGTGGTTGCAGTAGCCGCCGGGGTTCTTGGCCAGGTACTGCTGGTGGTACTCCTCGCCGTAGTAGAACTCGCCGGCGTCATCGATTTCCGTGGTGATCGTTCCAAAACCGTTGGCGGTCAGGTCGGCCTGGTAGCGGTCGAGGGATCGTTTGGCGACATCGCGTTGTTCGTCGTTGGTGACATAGATGCCGGAGCGGTATTGGGTGCCGACGTCGTTGCCTTGGCGCATGCCCTGGGTCGGGTCGTGGTTCTCCCAGAACGCCTTGAGCAACGTCTCGTAGTCGACCACGGATGGGTCGAATACCACGAGGGCGACCTCGTTGTGGCCGGTCCGGCCGGTGCAGACCTCTTCGTAGCTGGGGTTCTTGCTGTAGCCGCCGCTGTAGCCGACGGCAGTGGTGATCACCCCGGGGATCTGCCAGAAGATGCGCTCGGCACCCCAGAAGCAACCCATGCCAAAGACGGCAACCTCGGCTTGGTCGGGAAAGGGTGGCAGGTAGGAACTGCCGTTGACGAAGTGTGTGCCGGACACGGTGACCGCCTCATCGCGCCCCGGCAGGGCGTTGTCCGGTGCAGGCATCTCGGTCTTTTTGCGGTTGGACCACAAGCTCATGTCATCGCTCCTCTGTTCACCGATTAAAACGCCGCAGGTCGGCGAACTGTTCCTGAACAGATGGTGAACGCTAACGCGCGGATTGGGCGTATCACGGATGGGTCGCCGCGCTCGGTACAGGTGGGTATGCGGGAGGAGATCTGATGACCCTGGTAGAGATGCGACCGGAGACCGCACTGCGCAGCGTGCGATTGGTGTGGTTCGCAACCAACGATTTTCGCTCGTGCAACAACCACGAGGCGATGCTCGGACAAGTACAGGTCGACGATGCCGACCTGACAACGCTGAAGGTCGATCCGCGGGACGAACCGACGACGATCGTTGATCGAGACATCATCGTGCTGCCGACCACACTGATCGAGGTTGATGGCAGGGAGGTCCTGCGCTTTGCCGGCACCCCAACGGCGGCTGCGGTAGCCAAGCTCGTAGAGCGGAGCCTCGCCGTCGCTTGACGCTGGCTGCGCTTGCCGCTGATGAGTGAAGCGATGCACGCCGATCTGTGCCGATCTCGCCGCAGCGTGCGAAGCCTTGTTCGCCCACACCGAACCCGATGAACCGACGACGATCGTTGAGCGAGACATCCTGGTGCTACCGACGACACTGATCGAAGTCGACGGCCGAGAGGTGCTGCGCTTCGCCGGCACCCCGACGCCGGCCGCCGTGGCCAAACTCGTCGAGCGGAGCCTCGCCGTGGCCTGAGTCCCGCTACGATCGCCGCCCATGAGCGAAGCGATGCACGCGATCTGTGCCGCCGCGCCCGGGGGCGGCAGGCGCCCCGGGCAGTTCAGCTGAGCGAATCGGCCCGCAGCCTCAGGCGACGGGTTCGAAGCGGGCCTGGAAGAAGCGGAGCTCCGGCGGCTCGTAGGTGAACTGGAGACCACGAACCTGGTCGCGGTGCTCGTAGACCTCGACAACCGATTCGGCGACGACGTCCATGTGCGCCTGGGTGTAGACCCGTCTCGGGATAGCGAGGCGAACCAGCTCGAGCTTGGGATAGTGGTGCTCGCCGGTCTTCGGGTCGCGTCCTGCCGACACGATGCCACGTTCCATGCCGCGCACCCCGGACTCCAGGTAGAGCGCGGCGGTCAACGCCTCGGCCGGGAACTGGTCCTGGGGCAGGTGGGGGAGGATGGCGGCGGCGTCGAGGAAGATCCCGTGGCCGCCGACCGGCTGCACGATGGGGATGCCCGCTTCGATCAGGCCGTTGCCGAGGTACTCGACCTGGCCGACTCTGGCGTGGACGTGGTCGTCGGTGTCGACCATCTCCCGAATGCCGCGGGCGAGTGCCTCCATGTCGCGGCCCGACATGCCGCCGTAGGTGTGGAGGCCTTCAAACGCGACGAGCAGGGCGCGCGCCTGGCGGGCGAGTTCGGGATCTCGCAGGGCGAGGAAGCCGCCGATGTTGACCAGGTTGTCCTTCTTGGATGAAACGGTGGCGCCGTCGGACAGGTCACAGATCTGTCGCATGATCTCAGCGACGCTCAGATCCTCGTATCCGGGCTCACGTTCCTTGATGAACCATGCGTTCTCGAGCGCCCGGGTGGCGTCGAGCATCACCAGAATGCCGTGCTCGTGGCACAGCTCGTAGGTCGCCCGCAGGTTGGCGAGCGAGAGCGGCTGGCCGCCCGCCATGTTCACGTTGGTCTCGACCGAGATGTAGGGGATGCGGTCGGCGCCGACCTCGTCGATCAAGGCGCGCAGCTTGGCGAGATCGACGTTGCCCTTGAAGGGGAACTGCGAGGCGGGTTGGTGAGCTTCGTCGATGATCACGTCGACGAAGATGCCTCCGGCGTACTCCTGGTGGAAACGGGTGGTGGTGAAGTACATGTTGCCCGGTACGTAGTCGCCGGGCTTGATCAGGATTTGGCTGAGGAGGTGCTCGGCGCCGCGACCCTGATGAGTCGGGATCAGCTCCTCGTAGCCGTACACATCGCGAACGGCATCGACGAGGTGATAGAAGCTGCGTGAGCCCGCGTACGCCTCGTCACCAGTCATGAGACCGGCCCACTGGTAGTCGGACATCGCCGAGGTGCCCGAGTCGGTGAGTAGGTCGATGTACACGTCGTCGGAGCGGAGCAGGAAGGTGTTGTAGCCGGCGGCGACGATGGCGGCTTCGCGTTCTTGGCGGGTGGTCATCCGGATCGGTTCGACCATCTTGATCTTGTAGGGCTCGGCCCAACTCTTTCGCATGGTTGCCTCCTCGTGCCTCGATGTTCGGCGCCGACCGGTCTCGGCCGCAGTTTCTCCACTTGTCTAGGTCCCAGGGTATGGAATCTCCGAACATGGTCAATAGAATCCGTAGGAGTTTCGGCAAGGAGGCAAAATGAGGCGACTGGACCGAACAGATCGTGAGATTGTGCGGCTTCTCCAGGATGATGCACGGCGCTCCAACAAGGAGCTTGCGTCGGCCATCGGGATCGCGCCATCGACGTGCTCGGAACGGGTCAAGCGACTCGAGACCGAAGGTGTGCTGCTTGGCTCGCACGCAGCGGTCGATCCTCGTGCCCTCGGCATCGGGCTGCGGGCCATGGTGGCCATCCGGCTGTCCCGCCACGCCGCCAGCGAGGTCGACCGGTTCCGCGATCACGCTCTGGCGATGCCCGAGGTGATCGGCTGGTCTCACGTCACCGGGGCCAACGACTTCCTCGTCCACGTGGTGGTGCGCGACGCCGAGCACCTTCGTCAACTCGCAGTCACCGGGTTCACTTCGATGCCTGAGGTCGCCCATATCGAAACAGCACTGGTGTTCGAGCACGTCGGCAAGCCGGCTTTGCCGGATCTGCTGTAGCCGCAACTGGGCCCGGGTTGCGAGAACCCGGGCCCAGTCAACGCGTCTTCCGCTGGTGGCTACTTGCCGCCGCCGGTGCGGACAAACCAGAACTCGTAGAGATCACCAGCCGAACTCTTCACCTTCACCCGGAACTTCTTGTCGAAGGGGGCCTCCGGGAACTCGACCTCGATACGCCACTTCCCGTCTTCGCCGATCACCGTGCTACCTCTGCCCCAGTCCGAGTCGACCTTCACCTCGAGACCCGGCGTGCCGGTCCCGTAGAAGATGTCGTAGGGGACCGCCTCACCGCATGATCCATACTTCTGGTGTGCGGTGAACTTGGTGTCGGTCTTGCAGATTCGCTTCATGCGGAACTCGGCGCGGTGGCCGCTGCTGGCTTCGATGGCGACCTTCCACGATGTGTTGCACTCGGTTTCCTTGAACGTGACGGCGACGAACCATTCGCCGTTCTTGTCGGCTTTGGTTTCGGCTTTGCCGTATTCCGATGCGACGTAGATCTTGGTGTCGGGTTCGGCGGTTCCGTAGTACTTGTTGACGACGGGGTCACCATCGACGGCTTCCCACTTCTGGTGTGCGGTGAACTTGGTGTCGGTCTTGCAGATTCGCTTCATGCGGAACTCGGCGCGGTGGCCGCTGCTGGCTTCGATGGCGACCTTCCACGATGTGTTGCACTCGGTTTCCTTGAACGTGACGGCGACGAACCATTCGCCGTTCTTGTCGGCTTTGGTTTCGGCTTTGCCGTATTCCGATGCGACGTAGATCTTGGTGTCGGGTTCGGCGGTTCCGTAGTACTTGTTGACGACGGGGTCACCATCGACGGCTTCCCACTTCTGGTGTGCCGTGAACTTGTGATCAGGCTCCGGCTCGGGCTTCGGCTTGGGTTCGTCACGGATGACGGTGACCGCAGCCTCGCTCGTGTTGCCGGCCTCGTCCGTGGCGTGGAAGACCAGAGCATTGCGGCCGATGTCCAGCTTGATCCGAATGTGCCAGTATCCCTCGCCGTCCATGTCGGCGGTGTAGCTGCCGTAGGTGACCACTGCGCCGGGTTCCGTTTCGCCCTTGACCGTGATCGCCTCGTCGGTGGTGTGCGCTCCGTCGTCGGGGCGCAGGATCGTTAGCTTGGGTGGGGTGGTGTCATCTTCCGGCGGCGGCTTCTCATCGTCGACCGGTGGCTTGACCTCGTCGCCCGGCGGCTTCGGCTCATCGGACGGTGGGGGCTCGGCCGGGAACGTGGTCGCCTCGGTGGCGGTTCCGGCGACCGCTGCGGTGGGCGCGGCCGGAGCGTTTGTTGTCTGGTCGCCATTCGTAGCGGCGGACAGCGATGCCGGTTCACCGGCTTCGTCGGAGCCAGCCCCCATGCTCCCGATCTGGGCGAGGGCGACGCCTCCGATGAGGACGACCGCAAAGACCGCGATAAGCACGGCGATGCCGCGCTGTTTCTGAAAACTCAACTTCCTGAACATCTGCTGACCTCCGCTCGCTACCACGGTGGGGGACTACCCACTCCACCGGTCACTCGTTGCAGGCGTCGATGAGGTTTATCGCGAGACGCAATTGGGTCGGGAGACCTAGGAGGGTTTGATCCTATCGGTCAGCGGTGGGCGGGTCGTTGGCGGTGTCGGAGCCGATCGCCGACGGCGACGACGGCGGTCACGGCGAGGGCGAGCGCCAGGACGACAACAGCCGTCAGCATGTTGTCCAGCAACTCGGGGGCAAGGAGCAGCACCAAACCAAGGCCCAGCATCATCGTGCCGGACAAAGCTTGAGTGTCCGCCCCTCATGTTCCTGCAGCTTGCGGGAGCCGAGCGCCCACACAAAAACGCCAACGATCACGAGCAGCGGGATCACGTAGATCACGTTGTAGAGCAACAAATAGCCGTAGTAGGTCGAGGTGGGCAGATCGTTGAGGGTGAGCACCCGGGTGAAGGCCATCGGCAGTCCGGCGGTGCAAAGCAGTTCGTAGCTGTTGGCCGCGATGGCGAGGGTCACGGTTCCGGCAAGAATCGCCGGGTAGCGATCGGCCGCCGCCAGGGTTCGCATTCGTTTGAACAAACCGGGCTTGGCGCTTTCCGGAATCGACAACGACGCCCCCGTGCCGGGAGCGAAGTAGTCCTTGATGTTGAGCAGAGCGATCACAACGGCCACCGCCCCGGCGACGAGGGTGATCCAGCGCAGGGTCCCGGTGATCAGGAATACGTTCAGCCACGCCGTCATGAACGCGAAGTAGATCAGTCCGGAGAAGAGGACAAAGACACCGCCGATGACCGCCATACGCATCCGGCTCTTCGCATGGACCAGCAAGCTGAGCAGAAACAGCAGCACAAAGAACGCACAGGGGTTGAAGGCGTCCAACCCGGCCACCGTGATGGTGAAGATCGGCAGTGAGACCGCGCCGGCATCAACCCGGCCGATGATGGGGAGGGTGACACCCTCATCTTCTTCCGCGGCCGCAGTCGTGGGCGGCGACGTACCGTCGGGGAAATGGGTCGCGACCAGGTTGGCGTGACAGGCCTGCAACTCGGTGTCGAGCAGCGCCCCGATGCCCGCCTCATCGTCGTAGCCGGTGTGCATGGTTTCGCAGTAGAGGAAAGTGGGCACGGCCGGGATCGTCTGGCCGATGGAGTCGGCAACGGCGATCGCGGTGTCGACGGCGGCCGGGTCCTCACCGTTCACCTGAAGCCACCTGACCCGCAGCCAGTCGTAGCGGTCCTCGAGCTCCTCGACGAACGGGTGCGCCTCGCGACAGTGCGGGCAGCTCGAAGACCATACAAAATACAGCTCGACGGTGACGTCGTCGTCGCCGACCTCGTACCAGATGGAGTCGTCGGCGCTCGTTTCGGCTGCCGCAGCGGAGGCAGCGGTGCCGAAACTGGCTACGGCGATGAGCGCCGCGAGGAAGAATCCCCTGGTCCGAGATGGTTTACGAGATGGTGTCATGGAAGCTCACCCCGCAGCGTCCGGCTTTGTAGCACGACGGGGTAGAGGACCAAGGTCACAAGGGATGGTGACCGGCAGTCCGGGCCACCTCTCAACCGCGAGCCGCGGCCACGATTTGTCTCTCGAGAGGGCATGGGGAGTCGCAAAGATCTCATTGCGATGACCGAACGCCGCCGATCTCCTCTGGCCAATGACCGCTGTGGCGCGGTATTGTCGGACGTAGATCGAAGCCGGGAGGCAAGAGCCATGACCGCCACTGACGAGCTGGACACACCGAACTTCAAGGTCGTCGAGCCGATGAAGGCCAAGAAGAAGCCGAAGCTGCCGAAGAAATTCTACGAGAAGGAACTGCGGCGCCTGCAACAGGAACTCGTCAAACTCCAGGAGTGGGTCAAGGCGGAGGGTCTGCGGGTGGTGGTCATCTTCGAGGGCCGTGACGCTGCCGGTAAGGGCGGTGTGATCAAGCGAATCGACGAGCGGATGAATCCGCGTGTCTGCCGGGTCGTGGCCGTCGGCACCCCGACCGAGCGTGACAAGACGTCGTGGTGGTTCCAGCGCTACGTCACCCACCTCCCTGCGGCGGGCGAGATGGTGCTGTTCGATCGGTCGTGGTACAACCGGGCGTTGGTCGAGCCGATCATGGGGTTCTGCACGCAGGAGGAATACACCGAGTTCCTGCGCTCGTGCCCCGAATTCGAGCGGATGCTGGTGCGCTCAGGGATCATCCTCATCAAGTACTGGTTCTCCGTCAGCGACGAGGAGCAGGAGCGTCGTTTCCGCGACCGGATGGACGATCCCCGGAAGCGCTGGAAGCTGAGTCCGATGGACCTCGAATCTCGAAGCAAGTGGGTCGAGTTCTCAAAGGCCAAAGACATCATGTTCGATCACACCGACATCAAGCAAGCCCCCTGGTATGTCGTCAACGCGGACGACAAAAAGCGGGCTCGGCTCAATTGCATCAGCCATCTGCTCACGGTGATCCCGTATGAGGACACCACGCCTGAGCCGATCGAACTGCCACCTCGGGGGACCGACGAGAGCTACATTCGTCCTCCGATCGGTGAACAAGAGTTCGTGCCGGAGCTGTACTGAGTCCGACTCGGTAGCTGGGCTCCGGCCGCCTGCAGCCGTCCTGCGGCGGTATCGGTAGCATCTCGGTCTATGAGCGCGCTCACCGTTGCCGATGTGATCGGCCACCTCGATGTGGTGGCTCCGCTTGCCAAGGCGGCCGGCTGGGACCCGGTCGGGCTCCAACTCGGGGATCCGGCTGCGCCGGTAGCCCGAGTGGCGGTCTGCCATGAGGTCACGCCGGACGTGGTGGCCGCCGTCGTAGCGGACCCCATCGATCTGCTGATCGTGTACCACCCCCTTCTCTTTCGCCCCACGACGCGGATCGTGGCGGGGAACTCGGCCCCGGGCCGAGCGTTCGGCCTGCTCAGGGCCGGTGTGGCGTTGGCGGTGGTGCACACCGCGTTCGATGTTGCCCAAGGCGGAACCGCGGACGCCCTTGCCGCGACGCTCGGTCTCTCGGGCTCAGTCGGATTCGCCCCGCTGTGGGGACCAGACGCTGCCAAGGTGGTGGTCTTTGTTCCCGAGAGCGGCGCGGATGCGCTGGCGGCGGCCATGGTCGCGGCTGGGGCGGGGACGATTGGGCGGTACTCCGGGTGCTCGTTCCGTGCCGAGGGTGTTGGCACCTTCCGGCCCGAAGCCGGTGCCGCCCCCGTTACCGGGGCGGCGGGCATGCTCAGCCGTGAATCGGAGGTTCGGATCGAGATGATCGCACCGCGGTCGAGCGTCGATCGTGTTGTGGCGGCGGTGGTGGCTGCGCACCCATATGAGGAGCCTGCCTACGACGTCTACGAGGTGAAGGCCAACGCCGGATTTGTGGGACGGACCGGGGTAATCGACGGCGAGGCCACGCTCGGAGCTCTGGCCCGGCGGGTCGCGGATGCCATCGGGGGCAACATCAGGATTGCCGGGCGGGTCCAGGACCGGGTGACCCGGGTTGCCGTTGTGCCCGGCTCGGGAGGCGACTTCATCGCGGAGGCTGCGGCTGTCGCCGATGTGTTGGTGACCGGAGACGTGTCTCATCACCAGGCGCGCGCCGCGCTGGAGCGGGGGCTGGCCATCATCGACCCAGGTCACGCCGCGACTGAACGACCAGGCATCGCAACCTTGTACGCTGCGGTCGCACAATTGGCCACCGTAGTGGTGGATCTGACCGATCTTGACCCGAGTCCGTGGGAGGAGAATTGATGGAGGAGATGAACAGCCTGGCGGATCTGCTGGACCTCCAGGACGTCGACCTCCAGATCGATCGCCTGTTGAATGAACGGCAATCGTTGCCCGCGCTCGCCGAGTACCGCGCCGCGCACGCCCGCGAGGAAGACTTGAAGGCTCAGGTCGGTGCGGCGGAGGCGGCTCTGCGCGAGACCACCCTGGCGTTCGACAAGACCAGCGGAGAGCTGGACATCGCGGCGGCCAAGCTCGAATCCGAGCAGAATCGGCTCTACGCCGGCGGGCTCAGCGCCAGGGACGCCGACTACATGCGCCAGGAAGTCGAGATGCTGGGTCGCAAGAAGGTCGAGATGGAAGACGCGCTGCTTGTGTTCATGGAGCAGCGCGAGGAACAGGAGCAAGCCCTCGAAGCGCTCCAGGGAGAGCTGGCGAACGCAACCGAGGGGAAGGCCACGCTCGAGGCGGCAATCCAAGAGGCGTGGCGTGGTATCGACGCTGATCTCGCCCGCAAGGAAGCACGCAAGGCTGAAATCGTGCCGCTCATCGCCGAGGACCTACTGGCGTTGTACGAAGAGCTGCGCCCCATCAAGGAAGGTGTCGCCATCGGCCGATTGGTCGAAAGCATCTGCGGGGGTTGCCACCTGAGGCTCACCGCCGCGGAACGACTCGACGTCACCCGCAGCGACCCGCCGCGCTGCATCCACTGTCGCCGCATTCTTGTTCTCTAGCGGCGCCGCTTGACCCTCCATGTTCTTCTGGCACATCGGTGGCACGATTGCACTGATCCGTTACGCGTTTCGCGATGAACGAATGGATCTCCGGTTCCTGGTGCTTGGTGCCGTCGTTGCAGATCTGGTCGACACGCCGATCGGCCTCCTCGGGTACGGCAGCCTGGGAGCGGTGCGGTTGGGATCACACTCATTGCTCGTTGCTTCGGTGGTGATGGTGGTCGTTGTGGCGCTGACCCGGCGGGGCCGGCCGCGGCGCCGCTGGATGGCGCTCGCCGTCGGGATGCTGGCCCATCTCGTGCTCGACGCGATGTGGGCCGACCAGGAAACCTTCCTGTGGCCCTTCCTCGGATGGGAGTTCACCGCAGCCGGGCCGGCCACGGTCGGCGGGTATCTGCGCGAGGTGCTGACGGATCCCGTGATGTGGGCGGGGGAGTTGGCCGGGTTCGTCTACCTGGCATGGCTGTGGCAGCGGGCCGGTTTGGGATCGGCCGCAGCCCGGGCCACTTTGTGGTCAACCGGAAGGATTGATGTCCCCATCCGCCCCTAGCGGATGGGCGCCATCCGCCCCTAGCGGATGGCGCCATTGGTGCTCGGCCGACGGGCGCGCAGCAGCATACGAATCGCCAAGGCGATCAGCAGAACGGCAAACAGTCGCCGGAGGAGGCCACCGTCGAGGCGCAGCGCCAACGCGGCGCCGGCCAAGGCGCCGATGGCCCCGCCAAGGGCGACGGGCACGGCGGCCCGCCAGTCGACCCTGCCGTGTCTGGCATGAACGATGGTGGCGATGATCGCGGTTGGGATGATCACCGCCAGCGAGGTTCCTTGCGCCTCGTGCTGGGTGAAGTCCAGCAACACCACCAGGGCGGGTACGAAGACGATCCCGCCGCCGACCCCGAGCGCGGCGGCCATCGTCCCGGCCAGCAAACCAACCACGATCAGCAGCGCCACCGTCATGGCAGCAGCAGCCGTACGGCGGCAAGCACCATCACTGCGGCAAACGCCCGCGTCAGCCAGATCTCCGGCACGCTGGCAATGGCACGAGCCCCGATCACAGCACCGATGCCGGCACCAACGAAGAGCCACCACGCCGTAGACCAATCAACGGCACGATCGGCGGTGAAGAGGAGAGCAGCGGCCGCAGCGGATACGACGATCGTGGCCATGGAGGTCCCGGATGCTCGGCGCTGATCGAGACCCAGCCAGAGCACCAAACCCGGTACGACGATGACGCCGCCGCCAACACCAAAGAGTCCGCTGATGAAGCCGGCGACGAGCCCGACGGCAACACCACGCACGTAGAACGACGGCATGCAGCGAGTGTAGGAGTGCTGCTTTGGCGGCACCTGGGGTAGCCTCCCGGCATGCGCCGGCCAGTCTCCGCGTTTCTACTCATCTTCCTTCTCGCGACCGCATGCGGCGGTGGCGAATCCGACGCGGACACCACGCTGCCCACTTTCCCCCCCGTGGTCGTCAACGACTGGCTTGTTGGCATTGCCGATGGCGATGCTGCGGCCGTCGCTGCCGCGGTCTACCAAGAGTCGCTGACGTTGGTGCTCGCGATTGAGAACGGACTCGACGCGCCACAGATCGCGACGATGCTCGACGATGGCCTCGACCCCGCTTTCGCCGCCAGCTACTGGCAGTCCTTCCGTGACGAGTTCTCGCAGTTCTCCGGGGGAAGCCTCGACACGCTCGAAGTCGGCCGATACGAGATCCTCGCCGTCGGCGATATCGCCTATGCCGCCGTCGAGGTCAGGGGGCAGGAGGATCAGGTCGAGGTGATGACTCGTTCCAACGATTCCGTCGGCTGGCAGGTCGACATGCTGGCGACCGTCGGGCCGGCGTTTGCTGCCCAGTTGCGGCGGCTTGCCGAGCAGCTCCCAGCGGGGGCGGCCGGTGATCGGGTACGCGAGGCGCTTCGGGTCTCGGCCTTGCCTGCGTTGCGGGCCGCGTCGGCGCGCGATCCGGGCAACCGCGTCCTCACCGCCGACATCGAAAGACTGCAGGAGATCCTCGACCAGGCGGCGGCGACCTCGACCAGCACCACTGAAGGGTGAGCCAGGCGACGTCGCTGTTCAGTCCGCGGCGGCGGCAGCCCTCAGGCGGGGGAGGACCTCGTCGCCCAACATGGCGATGGTCGCCTCCTGGTCGAGCGACGTCGTCTGGATGGTGACGATCTCGGCTCCAACGGTGGTCACGAGTGGCAGGTACGTTTCGACGTAGTCGTCGGCGGAGCGAACCACGCTGTATTGCCCCAGAATCTCCTCGCGCGGCATCTCGTCTGCCTTCTGACGCAGCTCGATCGGGTCGACGGCTTGGAGTCGGCCCGGGGCGCGCAGCCCACGCCAGGCGGCCAACGCCTCCCACGCTTCGTCGTCGTTCTGGGCGTAGATCGACCAGCGGGTGCCGAGGATCTTGGGGTCGGGTCTGCCTGCTGCAGCGGCGGCCTCATGGGCGGGATCGGTCACCCGCTCTTTCGTAACGGCGGGCACTTTGACGGAGGTGATGATGCCGTCGGCCAGGCGGGCGGCCAAAGCCGCGGACTTCGGTCCGCCGGCCGCCATCCAGATCGGCACCGGCCCAATCGGCGGGCTGTACAGCTTGGCTCGGTCGGTTCGGTAGTACTCGCCCTCGTAGGAGAGTTTCTCGCCGTCCAGCAGACGCCGCATGATGACCAGCGCCTCTTCCATCCGGGCCGCCCGCTCGGCGTACTTCGGGAAGGGATACCCAAGGGGGCCCTCGTTGAGGTTCTCGCCGGTGCCGACCCCGAGATGGAAACGCCCGCCGGAGAGTCGGTCAATGGTGGCGGCGGCTTGGGCAACGACGCCGGGGTGGAAGCGGAACAGCGGGGTGGTGACCCCCGTCGCGAACTCAACCCGTTCGGTGGCCTCGGCGATCGCTCCCAAGGTCGAGAAGGCAAATCCGGCTGAGCCGGCGTCGTCAACCCATGGATGGAAGTGTTCGGAAACCACGAGGAAGTCGAAGCCTGCCTGCTCGGCGAGTACGGCGTGGCGGACAAGTTGCTCGGGTTGCCACTGCTCGTGGCCGCAGAAATAGGCGAAACGAGTCAACGACAACCTCCTCGGGGTACAACGTGTCCTCTCAGCTTAGGGATCGGCCTGCGCCAATCTGCTGCAGAATCCTGGCAATTCCCTCGAGAAGTTGCGAGAGTCCGGGGAATTCAGCAACCCCGGGGGATGAGACCCGTGCCGGTCACCGCTCGCAGCCATCCCGCGGAGATTCTCGGGACGATGATTCTCGTCTGATCTCGGGCGGTCGCCAATTTCTGAGATGCCGGGGCCACCGCCGGTGACGCCGTTGCTCATGGTGAGAGATGCTCAAGGGTCTGCTGTCGGTGGCCGATGAAGTTAGCTACCAACGGCGCGGCGGGACCGAAGAGGGACAGATGGAACACGACACCGAGTTCATCCATCACGGAGAGATGCCCAAACTGCTATTGGTGGAGGACAACCCCCTCCACGTTCGGTTGGTCAAATCCATGCTGGCGGATGTCTGGCCGGGAGCGGAGAACCTCAGAGCGGCCAAGCGACTCGACCGGGCCGTTGAACTGGTCACCACCGATCCCCCCGAGTGTGTCCTGCTCGACCTCATTCTCCCCGATGCCGACGGCCTCGACTCGGTCAAGGCGATCCTTGCCGTCGCTCCCCAGGTTCCCATCGTCGTGCTCAGCTCGCACGAGGACGACGAACTCGCCCTCCAGGCGGTCAAGGAGGGGGCCCAGGACTATCTGGTGAAGGGGACAATCGGCCCAGACGGTTTGGCCCGCTCCATCCACTTCGCCATCCAACGCCACCGGCTGGATCGGCCAGACGAAGAGGTCGCTGAGCTCCCCAAGAACGAGATGGTCGACCGGGGCCCGGTCGCGGTGCTCGACGCCACCGGCACCATTCTGTTCGCCGAGCCGGCACTGGCACAGTTGCTGGGCCGGACCCTGCCGGAGCTTGTCGGAGTCCCGTTGCAGCAGCTCAGTCATCCCAACGACGCGGCAGGCTGGGAGCGAGTCGTCTCTGATGCTGCTCGCACTCCCGAGCTGACGATGCGGCTTCGTCATGCCTCCGGCAACGACCTCAAAGTTCGTATCGAGCTCAACCCGCTCGCCAACGGCGAGGGCACCCGCGCTGCCTATCTCGCCCGCTATTACCCGATGGCAGAGGTCGGCACCGTGTCGTCCGGCGGTGTCTATGCGGTGATGACCGAATGGACCGGCGGCTGAACAATCGAATGATGTCTTGAGAACAAAGATGGGGCCCTCGGGGGCCCCATCTTTGTTGTTGCGAGTCCGGTTGTAAGCCGGATTCTGTACCGGTCGTCGCCGACCGGTGACGATCATCTATCTGTGCGGCCTACCTGGGATTGACGGGCGGGCAGCCCTTCCCTGCTTGGCCTTGCTCCGGGTGGGGTTTACCGAGCCGCGCCGGTCGCCCGACGCGCTGGTGGTCTCTTACACCACCGTTTCACCCTTGCCGGCCGGTTGCATGACAACCGACGTAGGCGGTCTGCTCTCTGTTGCACTATCCGTCGGGTCGCCCCGCCTGGCCGTTAGCCAGCACCCTGCCCTGTGGAGTCCGGACTTTCCTCCACGGAGCTGGTTGGCTCCGCGGCGACCGTCCCCCGGGCTCGCAACAAGCCCAACGGTAGTGGGACAGTCAGCGGCTCGGGCCGACCGCTGGTCAGCTGAACCTGATTCGGCGCTGGGGCGTTGGCTCCGGCGTTGCGGTGTCCAAAGCGTTGGCGGTGTCGATCGTGAAGCGGTTGGAGAGTTCACGAACCATGGGATCTGCGGTCTCGGGGCGACGATCGCGGCGTGGGGAACGTGCTCCAGACGTCCGACGGGGCCAAAGGCATGGCAAAAGTGATCGTCGTGTCTGCACGGTCGGCGACATACTGGATTGCTCCACCCATCCGCCGTGACAGCGAGGCGGCGATGGCCAGGCCGAGGCCGGTTCCCTCCGTCAGGAGGCCCAACGGCCGCTCGCTTTGCGAGTCGCGGAGCAAGCGGCCGGCCACTGCAGGATCCAGCCCGGGGCCGTCGTCGGTGACGGTACAGGTCATGATGCCGGATCGAGCGGTGATGACGAGTTGGATGGTTGGCCCGCCGTGGCGGATCGCGTTCGACAGGAGATTGCGAATGACCTGGCGGATTCGCATCGCATCGGCCATGACGACTTCGCGGGTGCCGCGGAGTTCGATGGTTGCGCCGGAGCGGAGCAGCGGCGCAACCACCGCCTCGGCCTCCTCGAGCATGTCAACCGGGCCGCGTTCGATCACCAGAGACTGGCTGTCGAGCCTGGCTGCGGTGAGTAGGTCCTCGACCATGCGGCTTGACTCGGCTGAGTCCTGGTAGATGAGTTCGAGCAACTCCATCGCCTCCGCCGGGTCATCCATGCGGTTGGCCAACAGGTGCTCGCTGAAGCCGTAGATGCCGGTCAGTGGAGTACGGAGATCGTGCGAGATCTGGGCGACAAGCTCGTCCTTGGCCTGGCTCGCCCGCCTCGCCGCAGACAACGCCTCTTCAAGGCCCGCTTGATCGCGGCGTCGATACGCCTCGGTCACAAATCCGAAGATCACGAGTCCAATCACCACGAGGAAGAAGGTGAAGGCGGCTCGCCCGATGGCTGGACCACGGCCTGGTGGCTCGGTGGCCACCATCGAGTAGCCGAGTACGGCAAGCGCAGGCAGGATCGCGAGGAAACCAGCGCCGAGGGTTACCAAAGTGACCCAACGCCGGCTGCTGTGCGCTGTGCTCGGGCGAGCATGTGACGCTCCCATACGGGACTATCGGCAAAAAGGCCGCGCTTCTTCGCGTCAGATCTGTTTTCCCGCACCCCAAACGGGTTAGATCGCTGCGGCGACTCGGTGCAATCGGGTGCTCACCTCAGCGGCGACGGTCTCGATGCCGTCCTTTTCGACGAGGGTCAGCACCGCACCCGGATCCATGAAGTCGACGGCGACACCATCGTTGGTTTGGCGCACGACAACATTGCAGGGGAGCAGGGCGCCGATCTCAGGCTCGGCACTGATGGCCTGATGGGCCAGTGGTGGATTGCAGGCGCCCAAGATGCGGTACGGGGCCATGTCGGCGTCGAGCTTGGCCTTCAGGGTGGCGGCAACGTCGATGGTCGTCAGCACGCCAAAACCCTCAGTGGCAAGCGCAGCTGTCACTCGCGCAACAACGTCCTCGAAGTCGCCGGTCGTTGTGATCCCAAATGTGTAGTCGGTCAAGAACCCTCCTCAAACGACGGGAGCGGACGACTGGGGCGCCCGCTCCCGTATTGCGTATTGGTGTTGTGCCCGAACCCAGCACGTTGGCAGTTGGTGTCGGCCCGGCCTCACACGAAGATGACTTGGGAACCTTCCGACAACTCGATGAACTCGTTCACGTTGATGATGTCCTCGACGTCGTCGAACATGTCGTCCTTGGTGAGTCCCATCATGTCGACCGACATCTTGCAGGCCCAGAAGCGGGCGCCCATGTCAGAGAGCATCTGCATGAACTCGGGTACCGGCGGAACCTCTTGCTCCGCAATCTGCTTCTTGAGCATCTTGGTGGCGTAGCCGGTCATGCCCGGCAGACCGCCGAGGCCCTGGGGGATGTGCTTGGTCGAGCCCGGCATGTGCATCGCGGTGTTGCCCAGCATGGAGAACTGCAGCTTGTCCCACGTGCCCTTGTTGATCATGTCCATGCCCCAGAAGGTGAAGAAGATGTCGACTTCCACGCCTTCGCTGAGGGCACCGTTGGCCATGATCAACGCCGGGTAGGCCATGTCAAGGTTGCCCTTCGAGCAGATGAAGGTGATCTTGCGTTCTTCGTCGTCATCCCCGAAGTCCGGGACGATGGCTGGGGCTTCCTCGGTGGTGGTCATGTGTATTTGCTCCTTTGGCGGAATGAGGTGGGTTGGTACGGGGGTGAGGCGGTAGCGCTACACGCAACCGGCCGGCTTGGGGAGGCCGGCGACGTAGGACATCTTCTTGGCCGGCTTCTTGGGGAACAGCATGAACAGCTGCTTGGTGGGGATGCCGCCGACGTTGGCGACCCGCCGAATCGTGGCCGTCTGGCCCTCCTGCGAGAAGTCCTCACGCAAGAATGTGATGACCTGCCAGTGCTCGTCGGTCATGTCGATGCCGATTTGGGCGGCAAGCGCGGTGCCGACTTCTTCGTCCCACTCGTCGTATTCGGTCATGAAGCCCTCTGCGTCCACCTGGACGTCGTGGCCTGCAATGGTGGTAACCGCCATCAGTTTGCTCCTTCTGTTGGCTCGTTGGTTGGTGTCGTCGTTGTCGTGGTGTCTTCGTCTCGTACGGTGACAAATTTGCGCGGGGGGCCGGTCTCCACGTTGGACACGGCACTCAACGTGTTGAGGGCGCGGCCCAGGCCGCGACGCACCTCGGGGTCGGTCAGGCGCCTGAACAGCGACCATGCGCTGGGCGGTTGGTCGGGTTCGGCCTCCATCCGCTCCTGCTGGGCGTGGATTGCCTCGATCATGCGATAGGCGACCGCCATGATCTCCGGCTGGGTCATTTCCCTGACCGTCTGGAGGATCAGCACGACGTTGTCGCCGAGCTGCTCGACGTCCTCCTCGGTGAAGCCGGTCACGATCCGATCGACGATGCCGAGTCCTGCTTTGGCGAACTCGAAGTAGCCACGCTGCTCGAGTTCCTCGAGCAGTCGCATCGCCTTGACAAAGGCCTCATCGGTGAGCGTGCCGGCATCGTCGAGGAACTCCATGGCGCTTTCGAAACGTTCGAGCGACTCCTCGATGCGCCGGGTGTTGCGCAAGAGGCGCTTGAAGACTCGAATCAGGTCCTCGGCCGACACGAACTCCTGGACGTCCTCCAATTCGGTGCTGACGGTGGCCATCGCCTGGCCCATCAGGGGAGTCACGTCGAGGCGCAGCTCATCCCAGGCCTCCCGGCGCAGACGTTGCTCGCGGGCCTCGTCGGCAATCCTGGCCACCTGAGCGGTCAGGGCGTCAATCTTCTCCTCGAGTACATCGGTGCGGTCGGGTGAAGCGACCGTCATCAGGAATCCTCGCGGATCTTGCCGGCCATCAGCATCTCGTGCGGCAGCGGCATGTCCTTGCCCTTGAGCAGGAGGTTCCAGTAGACCCACTTGAACATCATCTTGCCCCAGTGGTTCATCTCGGTCTCCTTGAGGAGCGAGAAAGGTCCGACCCCCGGGAGCGGGTACTTGCCGGGCAGCGGCTCGGTGTCGTAGTTGAAGTCGATCAGCATGCCCTTGCCGAAACCGGACTCGATGAAGCAGTTGGCGTGACCGTCGAAGGACTCCGTCATTTCCATGCCCGCGATGTGGCGCAGGAAGTTCTCGGTGAAGACTTCCACTGCGAAGTGGGCGACCGAACCGGCCTTGGATGTCGGGATGTTCGAAGCATCGCCGATGGCGAACACGTTGTCGTAGGTCTTCGACAGGAAGGTTTCCTTGTCGACGGGCACGTAGTTGAGTTCGTCGCCCATACCGGAGCGGGCGATGTAGTCGGCGCCCATGTTGATCGGGATCGTCACCAACAAGTCGTAGGGAACCTCGCGCTCGTCGTAGGAGACCAGCTTCTGTCCCTCGGAGTCGACCTCCATCAGGAAGTAGTCCTCCTCGACCATCACCTTCTTCTCAGTCAGCAGGCTCCCGAGGTGCTTCGAGGCGACCGGCTTGGTGAATGCGCCCGGCAGGGGAGTGACGTAGACGAGTTCGACTGCGTCGCGCATGCCGCGTTCGTGGAAGTACCAGTCGGCGAGGAAGGTGAATTCGAGCGGGGCCACCGGGCACTTGATCGGCATTTCGATGACGTTGATTGCCATCCGTCCGCCGTCCCAGGTCTGGAGTTTGCGGGCGAGGGCTTCGGCACCATCGAGGGTGTAGAAGTCGTGGATGGTGTCGCCGTAGGCGTCGCTGTCGAGGCCGGGGGTCTGATCGGGGCGGGGGGTGGTGCCTGAGGCGATGACCAGGTAGTCGTAGTCGAGCGTCGTCCCGTCCATGAGCTTGACCCGATTGGCCTCGGGCTCGACGACATCGATCTCGCCGAGAACGAAGTCGACACCGGACGGGACGAAGTCGCGCCGGGACTTGACGATGTCGTTGCGGCTGTAGATCCCAAACGGGATGAAGAGATAGCCCGGCTG
Organism: uncultured Acidimicrobiia bacterium; assembly: GCA_963821095.1. Lineage (GTDB taxonomy): Bacteria > Actinomycetota > Acidimicrobiia > Spongiisociales > UBA5794 > CAVPHV01. The sequence goes on from CAWGCJ010000023.1 coordinate 26,606, forward strand.
GTAATGGTGAGCCTCGTTGGCATCGACGACCGTTATCTGCCAGTCGTCGTCGAGTCGGGGCCGTAGTTTGTTGACCACCATGGTGCCGGCGGTCCCCGCCCCGAGAACGAGGAGTTTCTTCACGTCGTGCTCCTTTGATATGGATTCGCCTCTCCGGCAAGGAGGGCGATGTTGTCTAGTTTCGAAAGCAGTTCGCTGCGCGTCGCCGCCAAGCGCGAGATGAGGTCGCTCAGGCGGGGAAGCAGGCTGATCACCCAGCGGCGGTGGTTCTCGTCGAGGTAGTACGTCTCGTCGACGTGGTCGGCGATCGCCGCCACCGGGACCCCGAGTTCGCCGGCAATCCGGCGGATGGTCGCATCGTCGGGCGGCCATACGTCGGGGGTGACTCCACCGACGATCAGCATCCCCACCAATTCGCTGCCGACACGGATGAATGAGCGGGCGCAGAGGAATCCCAAGTGGGTCGGCATAAAACGTGGCTCCAGGTCGACTTCGGCCGCCAAGCGGCGCCATCCCTCGACGCACTGGTCGATGGCGTCGGGTTGGCTCTGAACGGCGACGAAGTAGCCGCAGGGGTTGGCAACGTCGGTCAGAGCGTTGCCGTTGATGTCGGTGACCACGGCCATCACATCGAAGATGTCGGCGGCCAGGTCGGCGATGGCCTGTGCGGCTTCGGTCGGGAGGAGGTGATGGAGGTCGCGTACTGGGCTACCGGATGCCGCGGCGGGGACGTCGGAGGGGGGATCGACGACCCCGCCGAGCATCTCGGTGATCTGGTCGGACGGGAAGCGCCACTGCCTGCCCACCTTGATCGCAGGCAGTCGACCGTCCTCCGCCATGCGGTAGATGGTCGACTTGTCGACGTTGATCAATTCTTGGAGGTCTTTGGTTGTGAGCAGAACGGCCATGGTGCGGTTTGTGTATGTTCCAAATGCGGATGAACAGTGCTCGTGCAGCGTATGCATCTCATGCATCTGGCCATAGGGCCAAAAGGCCCTACTTGTGCAAAAGGGCACAAGGAGGGCACTCTGTTCCGTAGGTCCGCTAGTTCCGGGTGCGTTGGTCGCCCAACAGCCCGCCTGCGGCGCCGACAACGGCGGCCACCACTGCGAACAAGGCAAGGGTTACGAGACCAACGGCGTCCGGGGCTGCAGCCAACGTGATCGTGGAGCCCACGAGGTAGAGGAGGAGGGCGGCAAGACTGCCGTGGATGACCGCATCGTGTCCGGCAAAACGGGCGGCGACGTACCCGGCGAGCAATTGGGCAAGGAACTGGAGGAACGCTACGGGAATGGCGGCGTTGGAGGAATCGAGGATGCCGACGACACCGAGGATCAGGAACGCCATCAGCGCCGCCCCGAGCCCGGTCATAGCCCCGAGCGCGATGGCGCCCCAATTGAAGTTCACGACGCCGTCAAACGTTCTGGAGGTGTTCTTCGAGTCCGGCGACGTAGCCGAAGGGCAGATTCCAGTGCCGGGAGCCATCGAGCATGATCTGCAGATACTCAACCGAAGGACGGGTGGTGGCACCATTCGAGCAGCTAACATCAGCGACGTGCACCATCACCTGGTGGCGCCTTCCGTTGCGGTCCATCGCCTCGATAGTGCTGGCAACGCGTTGTTCTTCCTGTTCAACGGCGTGAAGGTCATCGAGCTCCTGGTCGGGAACGGCAAAGACGGCACCCCACACGGTGCTGCCGGTTTCGGGAACGACCGTCGGCAGGTGCCCTTCCCACCCATTGCCCTCGATGGGGAAGTCCAATCCCCATTCGGGCAGGTGTGCGATGAACTGGAACTCAGCGCTCGGCGCCGCCTCGGCCATGTGGTCGGGCGCAATGCGAGCGGTGTAAGCAAAATACAGCAGGGCTTCCTCCCAAACTCCGAACCCGGTCCTGCAGGCCGAGCATTGTAGCGGATGCGATGCTGACCAGGCATTTCGATTCGGCACCGCGACGGAACATGAGAATCACATGAGACGGGAACCGTTTGTGGAAACCCGGCGTCTTAGGGGAGACCGGACGGACCCGGTACAGAGAATTTGACCCCCAGCGTCCGACACCCATGGAGGTGCCGAATGTTTGATATCCAAGACAATTTCACGGAGTTCATCGAAGTGCCGATCACCGAGGAGCGGCCCTGGATGGTGTTCGCGGCGTGCCGCGACGCCGATCCGTCGGTCTTCTTCCCGACGACCCGCGACGGCGTCGACGAGGCGCTGGCGATCTGTGCGACCTGCCCGGTGCGTGCCGACTGCCTGGACTATGCCGTCGAAGCCCGGGAGCGGTTTGGCGTGTGGGGCGGGATGACCGAAAAGCAGCGTCGGCGCCTTCTCCGCAAATCTGCATAGCCGAGTCTCGAGGAACTCTTCGAACCGCCCCCGGCGCGCTCCGGCGCGTCGAGACGGGCGGTTTGTCGCGTGCGGATCCGCCGTTCGGGTGGGAACCCGGCGGCGGGTGTGACTCGTCTTAGGGGCGGCACCGCGCCACATCGCAGAGGGAGGCGTCGCACATGAAACGCACATTGATCATTCTTGCCCTGCTGGCTGCAGCATGCGGTGAAGCGAGTGCATCGGACGGCACCACCACTACGGTTCCCATCCCCGATGAGCCATATGTGGTGCTGGTCGCCGAATACACCGGTGGCTGCGAGATGATGGGCCCCAATTGTCCGGTCTACGTCGTGTGGAGTGATGGCATGGTTCAGTTGTACCGCACTTCGCCACCCGATGGGGTCTTTGGCCCTCGCAGCAAGACCGAGGGTGTTGCGGCGTCCGCCAATATCGACCCTGCCCTGGTCGGCGCCCTCGCCGGCGTCACGGCGGCGCTGGACTTCGACGAGCTGCGGGCTCGGCTCGAGCCGGGTGTGGCGCAGGCACCGTTTGACGGCATTGACGTCACCGCAAGCTTCGGGACCCCCAGCGGACCCGAAACGCTCGACTCCGTGACCTACGACTTTGGAGCGGATGAGGCGCTGTTCGCGGCCTTTGACGCAGTGGTGGCGGCCGCCCAGGATGCCTTGAGCTTTCCGTTGGCGACCCATGGCTGAACCGAGGCAGCAAGGGCCGCAGTAGCGGTGCGACTATGGTCGCGCCCATGACCGATTTCTCATGGCCCACCGTCCTCAACCGTGTGATGGCTGGGGAGCACCTCAGCCGGGATCAGGCGCATGACGCAATGGACGAGATCATGTCCGGCCGCGCCACCCAGGCCCAGATCGCGGCGTTCATCGTCGCGATCCGCGCCAAGGGCGAGACCGCTGAGGAGATGACCGGGCTGGTCGAGGGCATGCTGGACGCCGCAGTCACGGTCGACATCGGCGAGCCGGTCGTCGACACAGCCGGTACCGGTGGTGACGCCTCCGGCACATTCAACATCTCGACAACGGCTGCGCTGATTGCGGCGGGTGCCGGCGCCAAGATCGCCAAGCACGGCAATCGGGCGGCATCGTCGAAGACCGGATCGGCCGATCTGCTCGAGGCACTGGGGGTACGACTGGACTTGCCGCCCGAGGTCACGGTTCAGATGGTGCGTGAGATCGGGTTTGGGTTCTTCTTCGCCCCGGCGTACCACCCGGCGATGCGGCACGCCGGCCCGGTGCGTCGCGAACTGGGGGTGCGGACCGTCTTCAACTTCCTGGGCCCGCTGGCCAACCCGGCCAGAGCCACCCGCCAGGCGCTGGGCGTTTCGGATCATCGGATGGCCGAACGGATGATTCAGGTGTTGTCGAATCTCGGGGCCGAGGTCGCCTTCGTCTATCACGGCGAAGACGGCCTCGACGAGTTGACGACTACGGGCCCGTCGTTCATCTACCGGCTCAAGGCGGGCGAGATCACCCACGCCGAATTCACCCCTGAGGACTTTGGCGTGGCACGGGCAACACTCGATGACCTCAAAGGAGGTGACGCCGCGAAGAACGTCGCCATCACCCGGGCGATCTTGGCCGGAGAGGGAGGGCCCAAGCGGGACATCGCCGTGGTCAATGCCGCGCCCGCCATCGTGGCCGCCGGCATGGCCGAAGGCTTCGTCGAGGGCGTGGATCTGGCCCAGCAAGCAATCGACTCCGGCGACGCCCAAGGCGTCCTCGAACGGGTTGTCGCGATGAGCAGCGAGTTCGGCGAGTAGGTGAGCTTGTGGGTTGCGGGGATGGGTAGGTTGTGGCCATGACGGCGCGGCCCTGGCACGACGAATACGACGATGGCGTGCCCGTCGGCATCGATTGGGAACGGATGCGGCTCGACCAGTTGCTGCGCCAGACCGCGCGTGCCCATCCCGAGCACACCGCGATCATCTTCTACGACCGCAAGATCTCATATCGAGAACTCGACGATCTGGTCGATCGACTGGCTGCCACGCTCCAAGATCTCGGCGTGGGAACGGGCGATCGGGTGTCCCTCTTCATGCCCAACTGTCCCCAAGTCATCGTCGCCTACCACGCCGTCTGGCGGGCCGGGGCCATCGTGGTGCCGAGCAACCCGCTGTACACCGCTACCGAGTTCGCCCATCAAACCGCCGACGCCGGCTCCAAGGTGGCCATCGTGCTGTCCCTGCTGTATTCGAAGGTGCAGGAAGCTCGGGCGGAGACGGCGCTGGAGCACGTGCTCGTCACCAACATCAAGGAGTACTTCAAGGGACCGACTCGGGCGCTGTTCACCCTGTTGCGCGAGCGCAAGGACGGTCACCGGATCGATATCAGCGACGACCCGGACACCTCATGGCTCCACGACCACCTTGCCGAGTCCCGCACCCCGAAGCCGGTCGGCACTGGAGCCGATGACTCTGCGATGTTGATGTACACCGGTGGCACCACCGGCGTTCCCAAGGGTGCGGAACTGACCCACGACAACCTCATGGCGAACCTTCATCAGGTCAACGCGTTCGCCCCGCAACTCAAGGACCTCGAGGAGTCGGTCCTTCTGGCGCTGCCGCTCACCCACAGCTATGCGCTAACGGTGGGAGCCCATCTCGCCGTCCTGCGGACCGGGACGATGATCATCGTGCCCGATGCCCGCGACCTAGTCGGTCTTCTCAAGGTCATCGACGCCCATCGCCCGACCGTGTTTCCCGGGGTACCGACGCTCTACGGCGCAATCAGCCGCCATCGGCAGGTAGCCGCGGGCAAGTACAACATCCGTTCGATCAACATCTGCCTGAGCGGCGCTGCCGCCCTTCCCCCGGAGATCCAGCGCCACTTCGAGGACGCCACCGGAGCGCGACTGGTTGAGGGGTACGGCCTCAGCGAGGCCTCGCCGGTGACCCACTGCAACCCACTCGGCGGCGAGGATCGGGTCGGCTTCATCGGCGTCCCGCTTTCGGGAACCGACGCCAAGATCGTCGACGAAGCGACGGAGCAGATCACCCTGGGGCCGGGGGAGCGCGGTGTCCTCTGCGTCAGCGGCCCCCAGGTGATGAGGGGCTACTGGAACATGCCGGAGGAGACCGAGATCGCGCTCCATACGGACGAGAACGGGACCGTCTGGCTGCATACCGGTGATGTTGCCGTCATGGACGAAACCGGTTGGTTCCGCATCGTCGACCGCAAGAAAGACATGATCCTGGCCTCGGGTGGCTTCAACGTGTACCCGCGCGAAATCGAAGATGTGCTGTACGAACACCCCGCCGTGGTTGATGCCGGTGTCATCGGTGTCCCCGTCGGCGGAGACAACCAACGCGGTAAGGCGTTCGTCGTCCTCGAACCTGGGTCCCCGGTGACGGCCGATGACCTGCTCGACTTCTGTCGGGAGCGTTTGGCCAGATTCAAGATCCCCCGAACGGTGGAGATCCGCGACGAACTCCCCAAGAGCTTCGTGGGCAAGGTGTTGCGCCGGGAACTAGCCGCCGAGGAGCAGGCCCGAGCCGACAACACGTGAACAGTTGGTGAACAAGGCGACAAAGACGCCGCGCTAGCGCCTGGTACCCGGTATCTTCTCTGCCATGCGTAGATGGATCATGTTCGCCGCCGCCCTTGCGCTGGTCGCCGCCGCCTGTGGCGACAGCGATGCCGGCGACAGCGCTACGACGGCACCGACGACTGCCGACTCGCAGGCAACGACTGCGGCGCCCGAGGACGGTGGCTCGTCCGAAACGACCGCAACGACTGCGGGCGAATCTGGTGGCGGACAGGAACCGACTAGCACGGAGGCAACCGATGCCCCGCCCGTGGTCGATGGTCCCGCAGCGCCCGACTTTGCGTTGGCGCTTGGTTCGGGTGAGACCTTCGTGCTGAGTGATGAGCAGAAGCCCGTTTACCTGGTGTTCTGGGCCGAGTGGTGATCAACCTGTCGACGGGAGTTGCCCGTCGTTGATGAAGTCGCCGCAGACTACGAGGATGATGTCCGCTTTGTTGCCGTGGCAGGCCGCGGCAGCCTTGACGACACCGCCGCCGAGGCCGAAGTACTGTTCTCGAGGCTCGATTGGGGTCTCGACGACTCCGTCTGGGACCTCTACGGGGTGTTTGGTCAGCCGGTAACCATCCTGATCACCGGTAGCGACGTGGCAGTCGACACCTGGGCCGGGGCACTTAGCGAGGATGAGATCAGGGCCCGGCTCGATGCTCTGGTTGCACTTGGGGCGTAGCGACCACGGTCGCAGCCAGCGTTCGCTTCCGCCAGAGCAGAATGATCAGCGCCACCGTCCCGATCATGAGCGCTGCCCAATACCAGAGGATCGGCCCCGTCGATAGGGCGAGCCGCATCGGTTCGGTCACCAGGCGTACCCCACCGGCGATTGCCAGTGCCGCTGCGGCCGGCGCACCAAGCGGCGGCCGGCCCCGTGCCTTCCAGGCGGCGAGGCCGAACGCTCCGATCGCCAGCAGCACTGCCGCATAGAGCTCGACCGGATGGCGGGTGACGACTGAGCCCTCTTGGGCGAGCGCCCACGGCAGGTCACTGGCGGTCCCCAAGCAGGCATCACGGGCCAGGCAGCCGGAGTGCCAGCCCGCCAGTCCCGCGAGCGCCGCCGCCGACAGGCCATCGGCAACGATCCAGCGCTCCTTAGCGCCCATCACCAATACCGTCACGATGGCGGCGAGTGCCGCCCATCCGGTGGCGACCCCGCCGCGAATGATGATGATGTCTTTCGGATTCGTGAGCGGATTGACCCCGTCGCCGATCATGGCCGCCAGCCGGCCGACAAAGAGGCCGACGACGGCGGCGGTCAGGGCCACATCCCACAGGCTCCGGGCGCAATCGGCGGCGTTGCCCCGCTTGGCCTCCCACCACAACATCGCCCACATCGCCAGCATCCCCATCAGTGCCGCGAAGAGCAGGGAGAACTCCACGCTCAGCCCGTCCGCGCCAGGATCTCGTCGATCTGAAGCGCCAGGGTCCGTTCGTCGATCACCCCGCTGTGCAGCTGGACCAACTCGCCGTGTGGCGCGTAGAAGAAGGTGAGGGGCACTCCGGTGTTGCCCTCCAGCGCGATGGGCACATCTCCGGGCCGGTCGAAATAGTGGTCGATCGGGGCGTCGGGGAAGAACTCGGCGATGAACTCCCGGGCGCCGCTCTGGCCGTCGCGCACGTTGACGCCGATGAACGTCACCTCACCGGCAAACTGTTCGGCGGCCCGTTCGAGGAGCGGCGCCTCGGAGCGGCAGGGGATGCACCACGAGGCCCACACGTTGAGGACCACGGGCTCTTCAGACGCGGCGAGGATCGCCATCATCTCGTCCCCGGTAACCGGGGGCAGCTCGGGGACGTCGGAGACGTCGACATCCGAACCGCCACAGGCGGCGAGCACGGCGGAGAGGACCAAGATGAGCAAGACGACACGGCGCACCCCCGGAGTGTACGAGCCAACGCGGCGTACAAGCCTCGCTAGCGGCGGCGGGTGGCGAGCTCTTCGAGGACGTCGGCGGGGGCGACGTTGCGTTCGGCGAGCAGTACCAGCAGGTGATAGACCAGATCTGCCGCCTCTTCGGCAACTCGGTTGCCGGCGCCGACGGCATGGTCCTTGGCGGCGAGCAGCACCTCGGTGGCCTCTTCCGTGACCTTGCGGCCGACCGCATCGACCCCGCCATCGAGCAGCGACGTCGTATACGAATCTGGGGGCCGCTCTGCGGCACGAGCGGCGATTACCGCCCACAGCGCATCCAATTCGCCAAACGATCGTTCCCCTGGGGTGACGTTGTCGAAGCAGGACACGGCGCCGGTATGGCACGTCGGGCCTGCCGGCTGGGCTCGAATCAGCAGAGCGTCACCGTCACAGTCAAGACCGATATCGACGACGGCGAGCGTATTGCCGCTGGTCTCGCCCTTGCGCCAGAGCTCACCCCGGGAGCGGCTCCAGAATGTCACGAAGCCCGTTTCCGCGGTGAGGCGCAGCGACTCGGCGTTGAGATAGCCGAGCATGAGGACCTGCCCGGTGGCGGCGTCCTGCACGATGCCGGGGACCAAGCCGGTGTCGTCGAAACGGATGCCGGTGGGAATCATGGCGTGATCCTCACCGGGATGCCGGCGGCGGCCAACCCGTTCTTGAGGTCCGCAATCTCGATCTCCCTGCGGTGGAAGATCGAAGCGGCCAACACTGCGTCGGAGCGTTCCTCCGAGAGTGCCTCGACGCAGTGGGCGATGGTGCCGGCTCCGCCTGAGGCGATGACCGGAACCCCCACCGCACCCCGTACGGTCGACAGCAGCTCCAAGTCGTAGCCGTCCTTGGTTCCGTCGCGGTCCATCGAGGTCAGCAGGATCTCGCCGGCGCCCAGCCGGGTGGCGGTCACCGCCCACTCAACCGCGTCGCGTCCCGTTGGGGTGCGTCCACCGTGGGTGTACACCTCCCAGGAGTCGCCGGTGCGCTTGGCGTCGATGGCAAGCACGACGCACTGGGTGCCGAAAGCGGCAGCGCACTCGGCGATCAGCTCGGGTCGCTCGACGGCGGCCGTGTTCACCGTGACTTTGTCTGCCCCGGCCCGCAGCACGGCGCGCATGTCGGCAACCGTGCGAACCCCGCCCCCTACGGTGAGCGGAACGAACACGTTCTCTGCGGTCCGGCGCACCACATCGAGCATGGTGTCGCGGGCTTCGTGGGAGGCTGTGATATCGAGGAAGCAGATCTCGTCGGCGCCCTCCGCCACGTAGCGGGCGGCGAGCTCGACCGGATCGCCCTCGTCGGTCAGGTCCACGAATTGCACACCCTTGACCACGCGGCCGTTGTGCACGTCGAGACAGGGGATGATGCGCTTACGCAGCACGGGACGCCTCCGCGCAGACCGCAACGAAGTTGCCCAGGATGCGCAGGCCGGCGGCGCCGCTGCGCTCGGGATGGAACTGGACGCCGACCCGGTTGCCGCTGCGCACCGCGGCGGTGAAGCGACTCCCATAGGTGCTGGTTCCGATCACCACTGAATCGCCGGCGGGATCGGGTGCGTAGCTGTGGACGAAGTAGAAGGTCGAGCCATCTTCAATCCCGGTGAAGATCGGGTCGGGGCGCAGTGCCACGTCGTTCCACCCGATGTGAGGCAGACGGGGTGCATCGACCAACTCGCGCACGACGCCGGGGATCAACCCGAGGGCAAGGCTGGCGTCCTCATCCGAAGAGTCGAAGAAGAGTTGCAGGCCGACGCAGATCCCAAGCAGCGGTCCCGACCACTCCCGCAGCGGATCGGAGAGTCCGGCGGCGTCGAGACGTTGCATCGCCGCGCCGGTGGTGCCGACACCGGGCAAGACGATGCCGTCACAATCCTCGAAGTGGCCCGGCCCATCGACAACCGTAACGTCGGCCCCGGAGCGACGCAGACCCTGAGCGATGGACACGAGGTTGCCCGCTCCGTGGTCGACAACAGCGATCCGGGTCACGCGGTCCCCTTGGTCGATGCGATGCCCTCACGGCGCGGGTCGACGGCGACTGCGGCCCGCAGCGCCCGGGCCAGAGCCTTGAACGCCGCCTCGGCGATGTGGTGATCGTTGCCGCCGGCGGCGGTGAGGCGGATCGTGAACCCCGCGGTGCGAGCGAACGCCTCGAGGGCGTGCGGGATCATCTGGGTCCCGAGGGCTCCAATCCGCTCGGTCGTGAATGGCAGATCGATGACGGCATACGGGCGGCCGCCAACGTCAACAACCGCCGTGGCCACTGCCTCGTCCATCGGCACGGTGGCGTCTCCGTAGCGCACAATGCCGGCCCTCGTCCCCAGCGCCTCGGCGAAGGCGCTGCCAAGGACGAGCGCAGTGTCTTCGACCGTGTGGTGCTCGTCGACCTCGAGATCGCCGTTGGTGGCAATGACCAGATCAAACAGGCCGTGGTGGCCGAGGGCGCCAAGCATGTGATCGTAGAAGCCGACTCCGGTGGCGATCTCGCAGCGGCCGGAACCGTCGAGGTCGATGGCCACCCGAACATCGGTTTCGAGTGTCTCACGGTGCAGGTCGGCGGTGCGTCCCATCACATGCTCCTTCTCAGGGCGTCGATCAATCTGGCGTTGGCGGAGGGGCTCCGCACGGTAAAGCGGAGGTACTCGGCGAGCGGTCCGTCGATGGCGAACTTGCGGACGACCAGTCCCTCCGAAATGAGGGTCTGCTGCAGCGCGTGAGCTGAGGGCCCCACCTCGCAGAGCACGAAGTTGGTCTGGGTGGGCAGGGTGCTTAGACCGAGTTCTTCGAGCCTGGTCGCCAGGTCGGTACGCCCCGCCACGATGGCGGCGACCTGTTGGTGCATTCGGTCCGGATCGGCGAGTGCTGCCAGGGCGACATCGACCGAGAGGGTGCTGATGCTGCCAGGGGGCCTCACCCCGTCGATGGCGGCGATGAGGTCGGGGTGACCGAGGGCGTATCCGACCCGAGTGCCGGCAATGCCGTACGCCTTGGAGAAGGTGTGGAGCACGAGCAGGTTGTGGAATCGATCGACCCATCCCGCCCAGTCGGCGCCGCAGAATTCCGAGTAGGCGGCGTCGATGACCACGGTTCCGTCGGCCGCCGAAATCACCGCCTCGATGTCGGCGTCCGCGGGGCGATTCCCGATCGGGTTCGAAGGCACGCACAGCCACACCAATTCGGCATCTCGGGCAGCCGCGATGACATCGTCGGCCGGAAAGTCGAAGTCAGGCGCGGCCGCCGGGACAGAAACGAGGTTGCCGTGTGCCTGGGCGGTGGCGATGGCGTACAGGGGATAGGTGGGAGCCGCTTGTACCGCACCCTGACCGGGTCGCAGCAAAGCTCGGGCCGCCAGCAGGATGAGTTCATCGGCGCCCGCCCCCGGAACCACCTGTTCGGGGTCGAGGCCGGTGGCTGCTGCCAGGGCGTTGCGTAGCGAGGCATACGACGCCGCCGGATACTCGTTGAGGGCAGCTGCCCGACGCGCCACGACGTCGACCGCCCACGGGGTCGGCGTTGGCGACGTGTTGTGATCGAAGCGCTCAACCGCGGTCACCGGAATCCCGGCGGCCGCGGCGATCTCAGCGGTGGTTGGCTGCCACTGGTAGGTGGGGAAACTCATCGGGGGTCCTCGAATCGGATGTCAACCGACAAGCGGTGGGCGGTGAGACCCTCGGCCGAGGCGATGGCGCCGACCGTGGCTCGGATCTCGGCCAGGCCCGCTTCCGTCAAGGTCTGCACCTGCCGCCAAGAGCCGAAGTCCTCGACCGATAGAGGGCCGTAGGCGCGAGCCAACCCGCCGGTGGGCAGAACGTGGTTGGCTCCGGTGGCATAGTCGCCGGCCGAGTGTGGCGACCAGTGCCCGAGGAATACGGACCCAGCCTCCGGGATGGCAGCGGCGACGTTCTCGGGGTTGGCGGTCTGAATGCTGAGGTGTTCGGGGGCGAACTTGTTGACGAAACCGATAGCGGCATCCATGGAGTCGGCAATCACGATCAGACCGTGAGCGGCCAGCGCCGCACGGACCGTATCGGCTCGTTCCAGGTGTTCGAGCAGTTGCTCGACGGCGGCAACCACCGCGTCGGCAATGGCGGGGTCAGTCGTCACGAGCAGCGCCACGGAATCTGGACCATGTTCAGCTTGGCTGATCAGGTCGGCAGCGACCGCCCGCGGGTTGGCGGTGCCGTCGACGAGTTCCAACGCCTCGCTCGGGCCGGCGGGAAGGTCGATGCCGCAGTCGCCGAAGACGGCGAGCTTGGCAGCCGTGACCCAGGCATTGCCTGGCCCCACGATCTTGTCGACCGCAGGGATCGTCGCCGTCCCGTAGGCGAGAGCCCCGATCGCCTGGGCGCCTCCGGTCGCATACATCTCGCTGATCCCAAGCAGCCCTGCAGTAGCCAGCAGGGTCTGGTTGAGCTCCTCGTTGGGGCCCACCGGCGTCGTGACGGCGATCTCGGCGACACTCGCCACCTGCGCCGGGATGACTCCCATCAACAGTGACGATGGGTAGGCGGCGAGGCCACCGGGAACGTACACGCCGACCCGGCGCAGCGGCGACCAGGTGCGCTTGACCTGGATCCCGAGGACGGGTTCAACGAGGTGATCGACGGGGAGTTGCTCGCGATGGACGGCCCTGATGTTGCTCGCGGCGTCCTCGAGGGCCTCCCGCAGTTGTGGCGACAACCCCTCGTAGGCTACGGCCATCCGGGCGGGGGAGATCTTCATCCGTTCGATCGGTAGCCCGCCGCCGTAACGGATGTTGGCGGCGTGCAGTGCCACGTCGCCGTCGCGCCGAATCTCGTCGACGATCGCAGCGGCCTGGGCGCGTACGGATCGATCGGGTACGGGCGAACGATCCACAACGGCGGCTACCTCGGCGGGAGAGGCGTCGGCGAGTTCAATGCGGCGAATGAGCACGGGAAGTCTCCTCAGGGGATCAGTTGCTCGATGGGGAGGACGAGGATTCCGGATGCCCCCGCCGCCTTCAGCTTGGGGAGGACGTCCCAGACGTCGGCGGCGTCGACGACGGAGTGGATGGCCACCTTGCCGTTGTGGGCCAGGGGAACGACTGACGGCGCATCGAAGCCGGGGATGATGGCCTCGATCTCGGCGAGTGCGTCCTGGGGTGCGTTCATCAAGACGTAGCGTTTGCGCCTCCCGGCGACGACGGCGCGCAGCATCGTGGCAACCTGATCGACGACCTCAACCGCGGCGCCGGCCGGGTCTGCGACCAACACTGCCTGAGACTCGAGCAACGTGGCGATGGGGCGCAGGCCGTTGATGAGCATTGTGCTGCCGCTAGAAACGAGATCGACGATGGCGTCGGCGACATCGAGTTTGGGGGCAACCTCCACCGATCCACGCAGCGGCACGGTGGTGATCGCAATACCCTTGTCGGCGAAGAAGCGGTCGGTGGTCCGGGGGTGGGCGGTGCCGATGCGGAGCCCGGTGAGTTCGGAGATGTCGGTGATTGGCGATGCTGCGGGGACGGCGGCCGTCAGTCGGCAGCGTCCGTAGCCGAGTTCAGCCATTACCTCGAGATCGGCGCCGCTTTCTGCCAGCAGGTCCAAACCGGTGATGCCGAGCGTCGCTCCGCCGTCGGCGACGAGCTCGCTGACGTCCTCGGTACGAACGAAGAGCAACTCGATCGCCACATTGCGCACCGGTACCGATAGCGAACGCGGCGTCTTCTCGTAGATGAGGCCCGCTTGGCTGAGCAGCCGGGCGGTGGGCTCTTCCATCCGTCCCTTGTTGGGGACGGCAAGCCTGATGCGGTCGCTCATTGGTTGTCCTCTCCGTAGCCGAGCCGGTCGAGTAGCAGGCGGTAGCCGCCGGCACCGTGCTGGAGCCACTGGTTGATGCGGGTGATCGTTGCGGTGGAGACCCCGGTTTGCTCGGAGATCTCGCGGTAGGGGAGATGGGTGGTGAGCAGACGGGCTACCGCCCAACGCTGCCGCATCTCCTCGAGTTCGCGCCGGGTGCAGAGGTCGCGGAAGAAGGCCGCGGCCTCATCTCTGGTCTCGAGCTGAAGGATCGCGTCAAACAATGCAGCGGTGTCTTCGTTGCGCCAGTCGGCGTCGGTCATCGGCAAGCCCATGGGAGACCGTCCTCGGGTTTCGGTAGTAGCGAACAGCACATTAGCGTTTTAACATGTTACTACACAAGCAATTCTCTAAGTAGTGGTGAAGGCGGCGAAGACCATGGAACTCATTCCGGCAATCGACGTGCTCGACGGGCGGGTCGTACGGCTCACGCGTGGCAATTTCGATGCGGTGACCGTCTACGGCGAGAGCCCGGTCGTCCAGGCCCGGGCGTGGATAGACCAGGGTGCCGATTTGGTGCACGTGGTCGATCTTGCCGGCGCGCGCGACGGCAGGCCCGACCCTGCGCTCTGGCAAACGCTCGGCGACGCCGGAGTCCGGTATCAGGTCGGCGGGGGATTGCGAACGGCCGAACTGGTCGCCGCGGCAATTGGCGCCGGTGCTACTCGGGCCGTTGTCGGCACGGCTGCGGTGTGGGATCCGAAGACGCTCGGGGCGATGCTGGCCGCGATTGGCCCCGACCAGATCGTCGCCGCCATCGACGTGCGCAACGGCAAGGCACAGGGAGCCGGCTGGCTCGACGCGGGGCGTGACCTGAGCCCGGTACTCGGCGACTTGGCGGCGGCCGGCATATCTCGAGCATTGGTCACGGGCATCGCGCGCGATGGAACCATGGACGGCCCCGATGTCGAACTGCTCGAGCGGGCCGCCGCAGTGGCCCCCAACATCCGGCTGATTGCGTCCGGTGGGGTTGGCTCGCTCGAAGACCTGCAGGAGCTACGGCCGCTGGAGGTTGAAGGAGTCATCGTCGGCCGGGCGCTGTACGAAGGGCGCTTCACCGTTGCGCAGGCGCTTGCCGTGCTTGGCGATCCTGTGGCTTAGGCCCCGATTCAGCGCCATGTCGTCGTAGGATGGTTGAATAGTGGCCAGAGGGGGGCAATCATCTGCGACCCGGCTCCGTCAACGGTGCGGGGCCTGCTGCTGACGAAGGGACGAGATGTCAACTCCACACATTTCCGCAGAGGCCGGAGCCTTTGCCGAGACCATCCTGCTGCCCGGTGATCCACTCAGGGCCAAGTACATCGCCGAGACATTCCTGGACGACGCTGTCGAAGTCACGGCCGTCCGTAACATGCTTGGCTTCACCGGGACCTACCAGGGTTCACCGATCTCGGTGATGGGGACCGGCATGGGGGTCCCTTCCGTATCCATCTATGCCACCGAGTTGGTCACTGAGTACGGCGTCAAGAACCTGATCCGGGTCGGTACCTGCGGCGGCATCGCCAGCGACGTGCACATCCGCGACGTCATCGTTGCCGCCGGCGCCTGTACCGACTCCGGTGTCAACCGGGCAAGGTTCGGCGGCATGGATTTTGCTGCCATCGCCGACTACCGGCTGCTGCGAGCGGCGGTTGATGCGGCGGTTGCCCAGGGCAAGACGGTCAGGGTTGGGAACGTGTTCACCAGCGATCTGTTCTATCACCCCGAGCCGGCCCGAATCGACCTGATGGAGAGAATGGGTGTGCTCGCCGTCGAGATGGAAGCCGCCGGCCTCTACGGAGTTGCCGCCGAAACCAGCGCCCACGCCCTGGCCATCTTCACGGTGAGCGACCACCTCCGCACCGGTGAGGCGACGAGTTCGGAGGAGCGGCAGAGCACGTTCGCCGATATGATCGAGATTGCGCTCCACGCCGCCACCGGTACCTGAGCGGCTTGGCGCGGCATCTCGCGCGTCGCCCGAGCCCATGAGTGCGGTCCTGGCGATTCTGGGCCGGTTTATCCAAGGGGCGGGTGGTTGAGATCTGCGGCGGTCACGGTTCCGACGAGGCGGGTGTCGGCGTCGACAACGGGGATGGGGCTCCCGTGGCGGGCGATCAACTCCGTTGCGTGGCTGAGGTCTTCGTCGGCGTTGAGAAACACAGGGTCGTCCATGACTTCTCGGAGCTCGTGGTCGGGTCGGGCTTGTTGGAGGGCTTGGGTGCAGGCGATTCCGAGGAGTTGGCCATCTAGGGCGACGATGACGTGTTGGTCGGCGGCAAGTTGCGCAGCGTCGGCGACTCGCATGTGTGGTCCAAACGCGGTTGGCGGTTGCATGATCTGGTAGACGCGGGTTCGGGCGTGTCTGACAACGATGGTGCCATTGTGGGCTTTTGCCTGGATGCGGGCGCCGGGTCCGGAGAACTGGCGTTGGAACCACGATCCGCCGGGGGCTCCGACGACAAGGAGCGTTCCAGTGGGTAGTGAACTGACCATGGCGGCGGGACTGGTGGTTCTGATGGTCTCGACGGCGAGGCCCGGAAGGTCGGCAGTGATGGTGGCGAGGACGGCTTGTGCTTGGGGCTGCTCGTCGCCGTCGCGGCGGACATAGACGGCGCGGGCGGGGATCCCGAGTTGGCGTGAGAGGCGGTGCGCGATGATAGCGGCGAGGTGGGAGTGGGGGCCGCTGCCGACAGCGGCGACGACCGAACGGGTGGTGTCTGGGGTGAACCCGTGGGGCACGGCGACGTTGCAGAGGTCGAAAGAGGTGAGGTGGCGAGCTACCAGCAGCCCGGCTCGGGCCCCAATGCAGGCGGCGGCGACATTGGCGTCAGCTTTGCGGGCGGTGCCGCCACCGAGGACTTCGGCGAGGGCCCGGCATTGAGCGCCGCGGGTCCATATCACCCGGGGGGCGCCGTCGTGGGCGTTGTGGCGACTGTCGTTTCGGCGCTGGGCGTCGTCCCGGGTGATGGGAGGCGCACCGGGGGGCTGAGATGGCGACGGACGGATGTTCCCTAGGTCGGCCCTCGGGGGGGACGGGCCGTTATTCCCGAGCCATGGTTCGCTCCGCCGTCGGGTTCTCGCGGGTGCCTCGCCTAGTTGGCGTTCCGACCTATCCGAGATGCTCATACGGTTGTGTCATCCCGCGCACTCCCGGCACGTCGTTGTGGCGGGTAGCGCCTCGAGTCGCCTCCCTGTGATCGCTATTCCGCACGCAAAGCACAGCCCATAGACACCCGATGCGATGCGTTCGAGGGCGCCATCGATACCGGCAAGGCGAGCCTCGATGACATCAGCCTGCATCGCGGCCTCGTCATCGGTGACGTCGTGCGGTTCGTAGTCCCCGCGACTAGTCGCGGCGGCCCGCAGATCCTCGAGCAGAGCTCGCAGTCGGTTCTGTTCGTCGAGGAGCTGCGACTGTTGCCGCCATTCAGATGTGGACAACACCCTCATCGCCCGACCGCCGGGCCCGACGTGCCACCGACCAGCGGAGATCGCCGACCGGCTCTGTCGGTCGTCTTGCGGTCTGGGCCCACACGGGTGCGTGCGCGGTGTGACGACCGATCGCTGCATGTAACACAGGTCGCAGCCGCCGGCAACGCCCGCAGCCGCTCCAATGGGATGCCCCTCCCGCAAACGGTGCAGTATCCGTACGTTCCGCCGTCCATACGTGCCAGCGCCTGCTCAACCTCCCTGAGACGCCGTTCGGCCCGCTCGACCAAGAGCAGAACTACGGCGCCGTCAGAATCCGTCGTTGGATCCTCCTGGTCGTACATGTCGCTCAGATCCCGCCGGCTGAACGCATCGACGGCCTCACGGCGCAACGCGTCAACCCTTCGTTCTATCGAGGCACGACGATCCAGCAAGAGGCCAACCAGGGCCGTGGTCGTCGACGGTGCGAAGCGGGGGATTGTGATCACCATGACCGACTCCTTTGACCTTCGTGAGACGCTGATCGTCCATCTGCGAAGGTCTCTCCCGCCCTAGAAAGGGCCAGCAAACCGGGCCATGCGGCCGTACTGACGGCAGTGCTGTTTCGGGATACTCCCCTTGTGACGCCAAACATATCATGAGATAAATGACGTGTCTAGGGAGGTCTCGGTCAAGCGAGCGTTCGCTGCTCGTATCCCCGGACGGCTCGTATCCCCGGGCGGGGGGAGTCGCTCGCCGAGAAGCTTTGTGACCAGAGCGGTCCAGGCCGTTTGCGGTGCCCAGGACCCGGCGCCGTACGGGGTTCAGAGGGTGGGCTGGGGCTCATCTCGTCGGTGGCCCGCTTCTTCGAAAGGTTGTGTCTATATCTGCCATTTATCTCATGTTATGCTTGACTCATAATGGTATGTGTCGACCGGCGCGCCGGGTGGGCAGGGGCGGTCAGCGCCACACCGCAGAGATTCGGATCGTCTGAGAGATCATCACGTCGGCACCGCACGACCTCGGTACCAAAGAGGGAGCTGCCATAGTCGATCACGACCACCGACCATGGACGTTCCTCACGAGCCATGCCCGGGTTCTCATCATCATCTCGCACAACCCGAGCATCCGCGTCCGCGAAATCGCCGCCATTGCCGGCCTCACCGAGCGCTCCACCCAACGAATCGTCGCCGACCTCGAGGCTGCCGGCTACCTGTGCCACGAGCGGATTGGCCGACGGAACCACTACACGATTAGGACCGGCGAAACACTGCGTCATCCCCATGAACAGGGCGTTGAGATCGGCCTTCTCCTCGAATTGTTCTCCAACACTTCAAGCAACGCATCGCACAACGAGGTCCATCGGTAAGGGCCGGTCATCTACTGACCTTGTGCCAGGCCGTACGGCCACGTTCGGGCTGTTGGCCTCAGGTCTGCTGCCCCGGCTGTTGGTGATGCTCGGTAGTTGCGAGCAGCCACAGGTCCTTCATTCGGTCGATATCGCTCGACGATGCGAGGAGGCATCTGATGAGCTACAGGTGCATCGATTTGATATCAACATGGTGACCGATTCCGCCAAGTTGGAGGCGTTCTTGAATGGGCTTGGCGGAGAAGTCGTCTCGATCATTCCCAACGTGAGGAAGACGACCCTTGCTCAGATCTACGGAGTGACGCGCAAGGTCGATTTCCTCCTCATCGTCGAGCGGACGTAGCCGAGAGCCCTCGATCGACGTCCGGCCCCCGTTCCCAACGCCGATTCAGTTCGCTTCGGAGGTGTAACGCTCCATCGCCCGTTGCAGGTCATCCCGGGTGACGGCCATTGCCGACGAGTCGCGTCGCAGTGCCTGCAGCGCCGCTTCGCGCAGCAACCCGGAGAGGTCTGCAAACGACAACCCCTCGGTGCCCGCGATGACTTCCTCGACATCGACGTCTTCGGCGAATGGGACATGCGAGATTCCGAAGAAGGCGCGCCGCGATTCCGCCGGCGGCAAACCCAGATAAAGGTGGGTCTCGAGCCTACCCGGTCGGAGCAGCGCAGGATCGACCAGATCTTTGCGATTGGTGGCGCCGATGACGAAGACGTCGCCACGTTCGGACACGCCATCCATCTCGGTCAGCAGAGCGGCGACGACCGAGTCGGTGACAGAATTGGTCGAGTTGCCGCGGACCGGCGCCAGGGCATCGATCTCGTCGAAGAACAGGATGGCGGGCGCCACCGCCCGGGCTCGCGCAAAGACCTCGCGTACCCCGCGTTCGGACTCTCCAACGTACTTGTCGAGCAATTCGGCGCCCTTGATGGTGAAGAATGCCGCACCGGACTCGTGGGCAAGCGCTCGGATTACGAACGTCTTGCCGGTGCCGGGAGGTCCGTGGAGTAGGAGGCCCTTCGGAGGTTCGATCCCGAGCCGGGTGAAGCGCTCCGGCTCCTGCATTTGCCAGATGACCGACTCGGTCAGGCGCTGCTTGACCTCATCGAGGTTGGCCACGCGTTCGAAGCCGTACGACGGGATCTCGCCGAGCGAAGCGGTACCCAACGACGGGGTCGTTTCGGTGATGGCGCGCTCGAGAAGATCCTCCGTCACTTCGCCCCCGTTGGTGGCGATGAGGGCTGAGGCGTGCACCACGGTGGAGATGACGTCGGCGCCCGAGAAGCCGGCGGTGCGATTGGCCAGGTTGGCGAATTCGATCTCTGCGGTCGGCACCTGAGCCAACGCCGACTCGAACAGCAGGGTGCGCCGCTCGAGGTCGGGGGGTGGGATCGAAAGCGTCCGCGGCAACAGTGCCGAGTCGGCAACGGCATCGGGGAGCTTGGTCACCGACGAGATGGCGAGTACGCAAGCCAGGCGCGGACGATCGGCGACTGCGTCCAGGAACCAACGCAGTATGGCGGTCATCTGATTGCGGAACATGGCGTCGTCCCCGGCGACGGCGTCGAGGCGGTCGACAAAGATGACCGCAGGCACGGTCGTGTTCTTGACCGCCTTTTCGAGTAGTTCGAGCAGCTTGTCCGGCTTGAACACCAACTCGAGCGAGACTTCGTGCACTTTGGCGCCGGCTGCCTCCGCCGCGGCGTTGACCAGTTCCGACTTGCCGCAACCTGCCGGTCCTTCGATGAGTACGCCGGCCACCTTGGGCAGGCCCCAGGTGCTCGGCAGATTCTGCGGCGAGGTCAGCAGCGACAGCCAACCCGTCATAGTCTCGAGTTCGGCATCGAGTCCGGCCAAGAGCGCCTCTGCCGTGGTCGGCGCCTCTCCGGCCGGCTGGCCCTCTGGCTGGGCGACCACGGCGGGCGGGGCCTCCCCCTCCTCATAGACGACGGTGCCGTTGCCGACCATGCCGGCCGGGCCGGGCACGACATCCACCACCCGGAGTTCGACGTCTCCGGTCGAACCGCCGTCCCCGTACGAGGCCCGAACGACCACCATATCGCCGGCCGTGACCGGAGTGCCCTGAAGCGATCGGGCGAGATGACGGGAGTCGAGTCGCTCATCTGTCGACGAGAGGACGACCCGCGATGCCTGGGGGAGGGGGGCACGCTGCACGTCCGGGTTGTCGCCGACGGCGAGACCGGCATTGTGCAGAGTGCGCGGTCCAACGGTGAGACCGTTGGCGGAGCCAACGTCGCCGGGCATGACGACGGCGTGGGTGTTGCCGAGTTTGATGACTCCACCGCCGGGGAGACCCATCACGGTCAAGAGGGCGGAGTCGGCGCGGGCCTGAGGGTCCGTGCCGGGACGCAGTACAAATCGCATGAGGGTGCAGGCTACTCCGCCGGACGCAGTTGACATCGGTGCCATAGCCGGCAGCGGTCCGACCACCCGATTGGTCAGCCGGCCAGCGAGTCGAGGTGAGGCACCGGGATGGCCGGCAACGCCAGCGGATGGGTGGCGTCGACGATGTGCACGCCGGGGCGCTCCAACCAGCGCCAGAGCAGGTGAGCCTCCTCAGCGACAGAGACCGACGGCGGGACGGCGTCCGACATGGCTTCGTGTCCGGCGATTCGCATCAGCGGTGGCGAACCTGGGGCCCGCCACGCCGCGGCCAGCCGTCCGCTGTCGACGAGGACGCTGTCGCCGTTCTCGTCCTCAGCCCACAACATTCCGGCGCCCTGGAGGGCCTGCCAGGCCCGCTGCCGCTCCAAGCTGCGCCCCAGGGCGCGGTGCCGGTCGCGCAGGGTCGCAGCGTCTTCGAATCGTTCGTTGCGGGCATGGTTGACCATGCGTTCCGTCAGCGGCGCCAGCAGAGCCTCAGGGTCGGTGGTCACCCCGTGTTCGAGTTGGGCGACGACGGCAGCGTACGCCTCCTCGGTCACGCTGCCGTCGCAGGGGCAGATTGCCACGCCGAGCTGGGCGTAGTTGCAGGCAGCGCTGCGGGTGCCGCCACGAGTGAGGCAGCGCCGGATCGGCACGGCATCCCACATGGCATGCATCACCACTTCGGCGTGACGACGCGAGCGGTACGGCCCGAGGTAGAGGCAGCCGTCGTCGCTGCGGTAGCGGCGTACCAGCGAAAGGCGGGGGAAGCGTTCGTTCGTCAGCTTGATCCAGTGCGGCGACTTGGGTGGACGCGACCTGCGGTTGTAGCGGGGGCGGTGGGCGTGGATGAGGCGTAGTTCTGCGATCTCGGCTTCTAGTTCTGTGGCGCACGAGATGTGATCGATCACAGTCAGGTCGCGCAGCATCTGTTCGACCGAGCGCCGGTCATCGCCGTAGAAGTACGACCGCACCCTCGAGCGCAGATTCTTGGCTTTGCCGACGTAGATCACCGTCTCGTCGCGATCCCGGAAGAAATACACGCCGGGGCCACGCGGCAGGGAGTCGGTCAGTTCGATCTTGCGGTAATGCGGCTTGCCGCGGGCGGTCGGCAGGCGCATCAAGTCTTCGAGGTGGCTGACCCCGAGCGACCCAGCTCGGGCGAGCAACTCCCAGAACACGTGGGCCGTGGCCTTGGCGTCTTCGAGTGCCCGGTGATTTGGGGTGACGGGGGAGCGGAAGTGTGCCGCCAGGGAGCTGAGCTTCAGGTTGCGAACCTCCTGGCGGACCAGGCGGCGGGCCAGGGCGTAGGTGTCGGCGCTGCGGTTCGGGAGCCTGCCGTAGCCGAGCCGAATCGCGGCTGCGTTCAGGAACGAGATGTCGAAGCGGACGTTGTGGCCGACGATGACGGCGTCGCCGATGAACTCCAGGAAGGCCGGCAAGGCCTCCTCGATACGCGGCGCCTCGACGAGCATGAAGTGGGTGATTCCGGTGAGGACCGTGATCATTGGCGGAATCGGGACGCCGGGATTCACCAGTGTCTGGAACGTCCCGACCAGTTCACCGCCGACGTACTTGACTGCGCCGATTTCGGTGATCTCGCACGAAGCCGCCGTCGCCCCGGTCGTTTCGAGATCGAGGACGCAAAAGGGAACCTCATGCAGCGGCGCCCCCATGTCGTCGAACGTCTGCTGCCGGCCACCCGCCACCTTGTCCTCCTGCCCACCGGACCAATCCACCGTAGGTCGAACATATGTTCGATGTCAAGGATCTGACCATGAGGCGGGCGCGGTGCTCTACCCTGCGCGCCATGGAATTCTCGGGACGGGTGTACTTCGACATCGCCTCGGGTGACAGTTGGCGTTTCTACCAACTGATCGCACGGGCTTTCGAGGAACGGGCGCAGATTCGGCTCGAGTGGCGGAGTTGGGTTGCCGGCGGACTCGGCGATGGCCCGCTCACCGGCCAGGAAAGGGCCCAAGCGGCGTACGAATGGGTGCGAGAGGCCGTCCCGACCAAGCAGGGGCCATTCCTTCAGGCGCTGTTCATTGCCGTCCATGAGGAGGAGGCTCCGCCGGGTGACGCCGCCACGATTCTGTTGGCCGCCCGTCTTGCCGGCCTGGACCCAGATCTGCTGACGGACACCGAGATCGACGGTGAGGGCCGCAGGCTGCTCGAGATCTCCACCCGGGAGGGGGACGAACTCGGCGTTGCCGGAGTCCCGTCCGTCTATCGCCTCGGTCCGGTGCTCCAGGTGCGGACTACCGGCGCCGTCACCCGGGATAGGGCGTCCGACCGCCTCGAAACCATCAACCGCATGTTGGATGACGATGGACTGTGGGAGTTGCGCAAACCATGAGTGGCCTGGTCCGATATCGCTGTGCCCACTGCGGCAACAAGACCCGATTTGACGTCTACGACACGGTCCGGCGCCGCCGCTTTGAGCACGCCACGCTCGGCGGTGAGGTCGCCATCGACGAGGAAGAGATCCTCCAACGGACCGTTGAGCGGGTGGTGTGCCGCTGGTGCGATCGGGACGATGCCATTGAGACGGTGAATCCCGCCAGCTGAGCCGGTTGCCGGGTGCCGCGGTCTGGTTGAGTCGGTGATCTTCGGTACGCTCGAGTCAGCGACGAAGGAGGGAAGGTGGGAGTACGACTCGATCTCATCGGTCTGGTGGTGGCCGACATGCCCCGGGCGTTGGCGTTCTACCGCCGGTTGGGTCTCGACATCCCGCCGGAAGCTGATGGTGGAGGTCATGTCGAGTGCACCCTTCCCGGCGGGCTGCGGCTGGCTTGGGACACGGTCGAGGTGATCGAGAGTTTCTCCACGTGGCAGCCACCTCGGGGTGGTCATCGGATCGGTCTGGCTTTCCTATGTGACAGCGCCGCCGAGGTCGATGTTCGGTACGACGAGCTGATGCGGGAGGGCTATCGCAGCCAGCTGGCGCCGTTTGATGCCTTCTGGGGCCAGCGATACGCCACCGTCCTCGATCCGGACGGCAATCCGGTGGACCTGTTTGCACCGCTCACCTAGCGGGGCGAGCCAAGACGCTGCCGGACGGCTTCGTAGAGCATCACCGCAGCGGCGACCGAGGCGTTGAGACTGTCGGAGCTGCCTGCCATTGGGATCGCCACGGTGGTGCCGGGGGAGCGAAACGCCGCGGTGAGTCCCGTGTCCTCAGAGCCGACGACGACGGCGGTGGGGACCGCCAGGTCGGCGTCCCACAGACTGCGGTGGGCGTCGGGTGAGGCGGCGACCATCTGCAGGCCGTGGTGCACCAACCAGTCGAGTGTTGCCGAGGTCGATGCCGTTGCGATCGGGACGACGAAGACCGCTCCCTGTGAGGCCCGGATCACGTTGGGATTCCATAGGTCGGCTCCGTCAGGGGCAACGACGACGGCTTCGACTCCGGCACCGTCTGCGGTGCGCAACATGGCTCCGACGTTTCCCGGTTTCTCGACCGCTTCGATCACCAGGACCAACGGGTTCGGACTAAGGGCAAGTGCCGCGAGCGGCCGCGGTGGGATGGGCGCGGCGCCGAGCAATCCGTCGGGATGGCGTCGCATCGAGATCCGGGCAAAGGCGTCGGCACCCATCTCGACCAAGTCGACACCTGATGCCGCCAGGGTGGCGGCGATGGCACGGTCGTCATCGTTGGCGAGGTCGGGAGCGATGACCACCTGATCGATCGCAATGTCTGCGGCTGCGGCTCTTCCCAATTCGCGGCCACCCTCGATGAGGAAGCGGTTGGCCGCAGTCCGACCCCGCCGCTCCTTGAGGCGTGCCAGTGACTTGACTAGCGGGTTGGCCGTGCTGGTGATCTGATCCGGCACCGCTACCAGCCGCCTCCGCCGCCGCCCGAGAAGCCGCCACCGCCGCCGAAGCCACCAAAGCCACCGCCGCCGCCCCAGGAGCCACCTCCCCACGAAGAGCTGCCTCCGCCGCCGCCGGAGAAGCCGCCACCGCCGCCCCAACCGCCAAATCCGCCGGCGCCGGACCACCATGAGCCGCGGTCCTGTGACCACGACTGGTCGCGGTAGATCGGCTCCCACCCGTAGCTGCCGTGGTGGCCCTTGGTGATGACCCAGTGGTAGAACAGCAACGTGAAGGGGTCGAAGTTGTACAGGCCGCGGGGGATGGGTTGGCCGGTCCACGTGTCGGTTTGGTCCCGGGTGCCCTCGTGGGCGAGTTCCGGCGCAAAGCGGTCGGCGTCGTCGATGGTGCTGCGCGCCAGAGCCTGGCGCTGAGCGGCGTATGAGAGGGCGAACACCCGCGGGCCACGCGGGTCGGAGGCGCCGAAGGCAGCCGCCACGTCGGCGTAGCTGCCTTGCAGGCCCATTGCGGAGAGGGCTTCTCTGGCCTCGAGCCAACGGCGAATGGCCTGGGCCGGTTCGAGGGAGATTGCGAGGATGCCGGCGACGGTCTTGCTGGAGTCTCCAGCAAGACCGTGCTCGGCGAGCTGATCGCGCAGGATGGCGTAGACCTCGGGCCCGTCGTCACGACGACGCAGCAAAGCGGTTGTGATGGCGATGGGGAGTCCAAGCCGGTCGGCTTCGCGACGGACCCGTTCGATCTCGCCCGGTTCCTGGAGGCCGGCGAGGGCGTACTCGACCGACTCGTCGGGCTCGGAGCCCCGGCCGCGATTGTGGCGATAGGCGTCGAGGAACTCGCCGACGTCGGCTTCGTCGTTGTTCATCAGCAGCAGGGCCGCCACGGCGGGGATGTCGAGACCATCGCGAGCCAGGACGTCTCCCGTCGACGTCAACTCCTGACGGACTCGTTCGTAGTCCTCGTATGAGGTGTCCACGCTGGTCTCGAGGTCCGCCAGCGCCGCAGCGACGGCGGGACGGGTCGTGCTGCTCGGCAGCTTGCCGTAGAGAACTTCGAGGCGGTCGGTCTTGTCCTTGGCTCTGGCGTACACCGACTCCATTTCGCTGAGCGACGCCGACAGAGAGGCTTCGTGATTGAGTGCGGCGGCTGATTGCATGAAACGTTCGCCTGCATCTGACGGCGTCATCCAGCCCAGCGGAGTGGCGACTAGATGCGCTGCGATGGTCTCGGCCGTTCGGCGGCGGGCGGCGGCAACGCGGTGGGGCCGCAGTGCGGTGATCACCCGGTCGAGTTCGTTGCGCTTGATGTCGAAGACTTCAGGCTGCTTCCAATCGACGGCAAGGGCGTCGTGGGTCGTCTGCTGAAGCGCCCCTTCGAGGAGTGCCCGTTCGCCCGAAGCCAGCAGTTCGAACGGCTCGGCGGTGTCGAGCAATAGCCGGTCGCGATCGATGACGACGACGAGGCCTTCGGCCCACACGGCTTCCAGATCAGGCATGTCGCCGGGATCACGACCCTCTGCCACGGCTCGCAACGAGCGGACGGCATCGCCGGTTGTCGACGGCGGGGCTTCGGCGGCAAACGGCACCTCGAAGTCGGTGAGGAGGGCCAATTCGTGTCCCGCCGGCTCTAGCTTTTCGAGGTCGCTGTCGATGAGGGCTTCGCGGCGCTTGGTCTCGCGCCGATCGCGCTTGCGGGCGTTCTGACGTATCGCCAGACCACCGCCGATGGCCGCGGCGCCGACCAGGCCGGCGAGTACGAGCCATCCGGAGCCGCGGTCGTCGTCGGGTTCTGCGGCGATGGGAGCCGACCCCGAGTCGCCGGCATCGCCGTGGAACGCAGCGAGCGCCTGCTCGAGGCTGCCGACAATGGCAAGGGCGCCACCCTCGAAGTCGCCGGCGCCAAAGAAGCTGTTGCCGGCACCGGCGACCGTCCGTTCGGGGATGGACACGCCGGGGCCGGTCACGACGAAGGTCTCCTCGGCTTCGAGGTCGACGAGGACCACGATTCCGTCGTCGCGTGCCGCGTCACCAACGCCCCAGGCGTTGCCAAGGTTGGCGGCGAATTCCAGAGGGTCCTGACCGCGGCTGTCGGTCACGATGACCAGCGCGATGTCGTTGCCGTAGCGGCCCACCAGGCGGTCGATGGCGTCCTCGACACGTTGCGGATCGGCCGCAACACCCGGCTCGTCGGTGAACCATCCGACGCACACGACACCCTCGTAGACGCCGCACTCGACGGGCCCGGTGGGTTCCTGTGCCGAAGCGAGTCCGGGCGCGAGCACAAAGGTCGCAAGGATGAAAAGGACGGCTGCGGAGGTGGTGCTGCGTCTCATGTTGGAAACGCTAGCCGAGCAGGGGTCGGCTGGGGTCAGCCGCCGGAGCGAGCGGATGTCGACGCCGGCACCGGGTTGAAGTCTGGATCGACTTGGAAGAGGGTGCACAACGCGTCGCGGCTGCCTTCGGCCCACGATTCCTGTTCGGGAATGAACGTCGTGTAGTCCCACATGAACACTTCGTCGTCGAGGGAGATCCCGGTGTAATCCAGGAACGCCTCGAAACAGGCGTCATCCGCCTCTTGGAACAAGTCGAAACTGCCTGGCCACGCCCCATCGTTGCCGACCAGAATGACAGAAGCGAACATCTCGTAATCGTGCGAGGTGTTGCAGTCCACCGTGTCGACCTCGCTGATCGCCTCAGATCCGGGATCATCGAAGCAGTCGCCGGCGGTGAGATCCTCAACCGCCGTGCTGCGGTTGAGATACGAGATACCCAAGATGGCGAGGAATACGCCACCGACGATCCATCCCCGTTTGGCCCACAGCTGCGATCCCAGGCCGGGTTGAGTGGTGGCGACCGGCCCGTCCTCAGGGTTGAGGGGCGGAGCGTCGGAGCCCGGGAGAGGAGCCTGTCGGCTGCGTGCGGCGGCCGGCTGGAAATCTGCCGGGATCAGAGGCTCGTCGCCGGTAGGAGCCGGTGTTTCGGCTGTCGGCCCTTCGGGCTTCGGTGGCTGCTGAGCTGGAGTTTCGGCCGTGGGAGGGGCAGATACCGGCGCCGCGGGGTCGTCCGGAGGCGAGGGGCGGGCCAACTCGTCCCGCGCTTGGCGAAGGAGCTCCTCGCTCGAGAGCGGCTCTTCATTGCTGCGGTCGGTCATCGTTTCCTCGGGGTTGCTTGGCCCGGTCTGTCATGCATCGGCGCCGACTAGCGGAGACCTGAGCGTGATGCGTGGGCAGCACCGTACCGCAAAACCAGCGGGGCGCCCCGGATGAGGCGCCCCGCCGTAGTCTGCGTTTCTGGTTGGATCAGCCGAGGAATCCGTTCTCCTGCAGCCACACCGTGGCCACATCTTCAGGATCCTCCGCGTCGATTTCGACGAAGCCGTTGAGCGCAATCAGCGCTTCGGTCGTGATCTTCGCCGAGATGGCGTTCAGCAGATCGGAGACACCCGCTCCGTAGGCGTCGAGCACCTCGTTGCGGATGACCGGCACGATATTCTCGGCCCGGATCAACCCCATGTCATCCTCGAGCGCCACAAATCCCTCAACGGCAATTACCGGCTGCGTCGAGAAGAGAAGTGCGACATCGATTTCGCCGCTCTTGAGAGCAGCAATTCGTGCTGCGCCCTCCTGCAGGCTCTCGAAGCCAAGTTGGGTGATGCCGTAGGTGTCGACCAAACCGAGGTAGCACGTGTCGCGCTCCTCGCACTCGGGCGGTCCGCCGAGTGTGACCGGGTCGAGACCCTTGAGATCACTCACTGTGGACAAATCGTTGGCGGCGGCGGCATCGCCGGTGACCACGAAGACGTTCTTGTCTTCGCCCGGCGAGTAGTCGAGCACGGTGACGTCGTAGGCGGCGAAAGCGTCGGCCAGTGCTGCTGCCACCGAATCGGAGTCCGAGTCCGAGTCGACACCGAAGCCGACGCCGAGGGCGGAGCCCAGGTATTCAGGCAGGAGATCAAGTTCACCGTTCTCGAGGGAGGGGAAGATCAATTCCCGCGAACCCAGATTGAGCTTCTTGTCGACCGGATATCCGGCATTCTCGAGCGCCTGGGCGTAGATCTCGGCCAGGATGGCGCTTTCCGGGAAGTTGAACGACGCCACGGTGATCGTGGGGCCATCCGTAGCCTCGGCAGTGGTCGTCGTTTCGTTGGCTGCGGTCGTGGTTGTCTCGGTTGCTGCGGTTGTGGTGGTCCCGTCGGCTGCGGTGGTAGTCGTGTCCCCACCCGAATCATCGTCGCCACACGCTGCAGCCAGCAGCGCAAAGGCAACGAGAATCGCCCCGAGAACTCGAATGCGGTGGTTTACCCGCATGGGTTACTCCTCTGTTCGATAGCAAAAAGGCCGGACTGGCCGGCCGCCCCAGACGGTAACCGACTGGGAGCACTAGCCCGAACGCTGGCCCCAGTGACGGTATTCCGACGTTTGCCCACCGGCCTGGTCGGCAGCTAAGCCGCGGCGCCGGTCGGAGTCGCCTCGCGAGTGAGGTGCTGGACCCCCCGGGGCAGTACGAGGCGTTCGAGCAGCGTGAAGGCGCCCTCCGCGGCGAGCGTCAGGATTCCGAGCAGTATGGCGCCGGCAAACACCTCGGCGTGGCCGCCCGGGCCGCGGGCGAACCCGTCGACGATGTAGCGGCCCAACCCACCTCCGCTCGAAATGATGGCTCCGATGGTCACTGTGGCGATGACCTGGACGAGAGCGATCCGGATCCCGGCCAAGAGAACATTGGCGCCAATCGGCATCTCGACGTCGACGAGTACCTCGCGTTCGGAGAGACCCATGCCGCGGGCGGCCTCGGTCATTGCGGGGTCGACGCCGGCGATGGCGGTGTATGCGTTGGTGAAGATGGGCGGAATGGCCAGAGCGACGAGAGCAACCACGACTGGCCAGAAGCGGAGGCTGACGCCGCGGCGCACAAAGAACAGGCCGGCAATGATGATGACCCCAAATGATGGAACGGCTCGGCCGATGTTGACGAGGGCGTTGGCGAAGAATGCTCCTTTGCGCTTGTGGGCGAGATATAGGGCCGGGGGAATGGCAACGACCACGGCGATGACCATGGGGACGATGGTCAGCCAGATGTGTTCGAGCACTCGGGCCGGAATCCCGTTGGTGCCGGTCCAATTGGCCGGGTCGGCGAACCACGCAAACGTTTCGGACAAGATCTCCATCAGGTGCCTCCCGTCCGGTTGGCCCATGGGGTGAGGGCGTGCTGCACGCCCAGCAGGATCAGGTCGAGTGCTGCAGCCAGCACGACCGAGAGGACGGTGCCGACGATGATCTCAGTCGGGAAGATGATGGAGCGTCTGAAGCCGTCGAGGATGAACGCTCCCAGTCCACCAAGGCCGAGCAACGAAGTGACGGTGACCAGGCCGACGATCGTGACGGTGGCGATGCGCACCCCGGCCATGATGACGGGCAACGCCAGAGGGAGTTCGATCTTGAAGAACAGCCTGCGACGTTGGTAGCCCATTCCGATGGCAGCTTCCTTGATGTCGGCGGGGACCTCTCGGATTCCGGTCACGATGTTGCGCACCAGGATCAGAATGGTGTAGGTGACCAGAGCGATCAGCGCCGTGGTGTTTGTGAGACCCGTGAACGGGACCAGGAAGGCAAACAGCGCCAGGCTCGGGATGGTGTAAAGCAGGCCGCTGGCTCCGATGATCGTCGGGTAGGTCGCCGGACGGCGCAACGCGATGACGGCGAGGACCAGGGAGATGATGATCCCGATCCCAACTGCCATGCCGGTGAGGTAGAGGTGCTGGGCGGTGGCGTCCCAGATGTCGTCGAGGTGGCTCCAGATCCAGTCCCACTCGACCAGCGGCTTGTCGGCCTGCGCGAAGACGGCTGTCACTGGACGATCTCCCGGCTGATTTCCTCCGCGCTGAGCATTCCGAGGAACCGGTCACCTTCGAAGACGGCCGCTATCTGGGTGCGGCTGCTGACGACGGCATCGAGTGCCTCCTTGAGGGAGTCGCTGCACTGCAGGGTGGTCTGGAAGGGGAGGAGGTCGACATCGCCCAGGATGGCGACGTTGGTGAGCTCCTCTTCTGGCGCCCAACCCTGGAGGTCTTCGCCGACACCAACCGCAATCCAATCGATCCCGTATTCCTCCATCACCCGGTTGGCTTGCGCCGGGGTCGCCGTCGGGGGCAGAACCGGCCCGGGTTCGAGCGCAACCGTCGAGATGGGGATCAGCCCGAGACGCTTCAGGCCGCGGTCGGAGCCGAGGAAGTCGGCGACGAACTGGTTGGCGGGGTCACGCAGCACGTCGGCCGGTGGGGCGTACTGCTCGAGGATCCCGCCGACATTGAGGATGGCGATGCGGTCGCCAAGCTTGATGGCCTCATCGATGTCGTGGGTGACCATCACGATGGTCTTCTTGAGTTCGGCCTGGAGTTCGAGGAACTGATCTTGCAGCTTGGCGCGGATGATCGGGTCGACGGCGCCGAACGGTTCGTCCATCAGCATCACCGGCGGGTCGGCGGCCAGGGCGCGGGCTACGCCCACCCGTTGGCGTTGACCCCCGGACAATTCGCCCGGGTAGCGGTCCCGCATGGCGGGGTCGAGATGGACGGTGTCGATCAACTCGTCGACCCGAGCCGAGATCGTGGCCTTGTCCCAACCCAGCAGGCTGGGCACCGTTGCGATGTTCTGGGCGATCGTGCGATGGGGGAACAGCCCAATCTGTTGGATCACGTAGCCGATGCGGCGGCGCAACTCGTGGGCTTCGAGGTCGAGGATGTTGAGGCCCCCGATGACGATGTCGCCCCCGGTCGGCTCGATCAGTCGGTTGATCATCTTGAGCGTTGTCGTCTTGCCGCAGCCCGACGGGCCGACCAACACCGCGATCTCGCCCTCGGGAACGTCGAGCGTCAGCGCGTCGACGGCGGGCTCGGTGGTCCCTGGATAGGTTTTGGTCACCGCCTCGAGGCGGATCATCGGTTCGGGCACGTCTGCTCCCGTCGCTTGCCGGCACGCCGACTGACACCATAGATGCGGCCGGTGTTCCGACCCGCGACGTCGGGTAGGTTCGTGGCATGCCGACCCGCTTGATTCCGCTGCCAGAGCCGTTTGATCTGCGGCGCACCATGATTGCGTTGGGGACCCCCGCCCTCGAGTGGGTGCCGACCACGGCGACTGAGGCATGGCGGGCGACGGTGACACCTGCCGGTCCCGGCCACCGTGCAGTTGCGACGTCGCCTCCGGTTCGGTTGAGGCGGAAGCATGGGGTCCCGGCACCGATTGGCTGCTGGCCCGCATCCCAGAACTCATCGGCGTCGATGACGATCTCCCGACGTTTCATCCTCCTCCCGGTGTGGTGCGGGACCTGCACCGGCGTGCCGGCGGGTTGCGCCTCGGCAGTACCGGGCGGGTGTTCGAGGCCCTCATGCCGACGGTGCTGGCACAGCTGGTGGTCGGGGTCGAGTCGAAGCGATCCTATCGACGCATCGTCGCCGCCTACGGGGAGCCGGCGCCGGGACCCCGAGATTTGAGGGTGCCGCCGACTCCCGAGGCGATCGCACGGCTCGACTACTCGGAGCTGCACCGGTTACGGGGTCGAGCGGAAACGGGCCTCGATCCTGATCGAGGTCGCCCGGCGGGCCGGGCGGCTCGAGGAGGCGGTCGATCTACCCCGTGATGAGGCGTATCGGCGGTTACAGGCGGTGCGTGGCGTTGGCCCGTGGACTGCGGCGTATGCCATGGGGATCGCCTGGGGGGATCACGATGCCGTCCCGGTTGGCGACTACAACCTGCCCAATCTGGTGTCGTGGGCTCTTGCCGGAGAACCCCGCGGCGACGACGAGCGGATGCTGGAGCTCCTCGAGCCCTATCGGGGCCACCGCCGCCGGGTGCTCTGCTCCTCAAGGATTCGCCCATCAAAGAGCCCAGATACGGCCCCAGAGTCGCCCTGCGGGACATCGAATCGAGCTAGCGAACGGGTCCCCGGCCAGGGTTGCATGCGAACCCGCCTTGTGGGGGCTGCCCCCTCCGCCTTCGTCGCAGACTCCTCAGGCACCTCCCCCGGCGAGCCGGGGGAGGGCACAAAACCGGCGTCGTTGCCCAGCGATCCGTCCCCTCTTTCTGCGCCCTCCCTCGCCCGGAGGGTGGGGGAGGTGGGCCGGCGCCGCTCTGAGCGCCGGGTCGGAGGGGGCAGCGAACCCCATAGCGCAGGCCCGAAGGTCCCCTAGGTCACGCCTTTGCGTTCGGTCGGGTAGTCGCGGTAGATGCCGCTGCCGACCACGTCCGCCATGGCCTCGACCGCATCCCACACCTCGCTGAATGTCGTGTAGAGCGGGGCGAGCCCGAGGCGGATCGTGTCGGGGGCTCGGAAGTCGGGGATCACGTTGCGGTCGATCAGCGCCTGTGTGATCGGATAGGCGTCGGGATGAAGCAAGGAGACGTGCCCGCCTCGCCGTTCCGGGTCCCGTGGTGAGCCGAGGGCGAACCTGAGGTCTGCCAGTCGAGCGTCGTAGCGGGCGATGAGGAGTTCGGTGAGTTGGAGACTCTTGGTGCGGATCGCCTCGATGCCGGCTTCGGCGCTGAACGATATGCCTGCCTGACTACCGCGCAGGGACAGGATCGGTGGAGTGCCGGCTGCAAAGCGGCGAATGCCGGGGGCGGGGGAGTAGGTGGGGTCGAAGGCGAACATATCGGCATGGCCGAACCAGCCGGGAATTGGCGTGACGAGGCGCTCCTGGAGATCGCTGCGGACGTACAGAAACGCCGGGCGCTCCGGGTCCGCCGTTGAGGTACTTGTAGGTGCAGCCGACGGCGAGGTCGACGTCATGAGCGTTGAGCCCGACAGGGACGACGCCGGCCGAGTGGCTGAGGTCCCACAGCATCAACGCTCCGGCGTCATGGGTGAGGGCGGTGATGGCATCCAGGTCGGCAATGGCGCCGGACTTGAACCCAACGTGGGAGAGCGAAACCAGTCCCACCTGCTTGTTCTGCAATGGCTCGATGTTATTGACGTCGGGTCCTGCGGCCGGATCGACGCGGGCGACGCGAAGCCGGCCCCCGGCGGCGCGGGCCACGGCGTCGAGCACGTAGAGATCCGATGGGAAATTGGAGTCGTCCGAGACGATGTCGGTTCGTCCGGTCGCAGCGAGCGCAGCCGAAGCCAGCTTGAACAGATTCACCGAGGTCTGATCGCTGATCAACACCTCGCCCGGTGCCGCGCCGACGATGGGGGCGAGCAGGTCGCCGACCTGTGCCGGAAGTCCGATCCACTCGCGGCGCCAGGAGCGAACGAGGCCGCGACCCCACTCGTCGTGAAGCGCGCCTCGATACTCTCGACACCATCAACCGTCGGCCGGCCCAGCGAGTTGCCGTCGAGGTAGATCAGACCGGGGTCCGGGATAGCGAAGTGGTCCCGATAGCGGGCAAGTGGATCGGCGGAATCAGCGGCGATGGCTTGGTCCCTTGTCACGAGAACGAGTGTGCCACACCTGAAGGGTGCCGAATCGGGTTGAGTTGCGTCTCGCTGCAGCGGGCCGCGCGCCGCCAACAACAATTGATCCCCCCACGCAGGGGCTTTGGCGTGTAGGGTCGGCATGGCGCCACCCGAGTGCCATTGGGCGGTGCAAGTCATGTTGGCCATCGGGAGGGGAAGCCCCAATGAGAAGTCGATTCAGTTTCAAGTCCGCACTGGTAGGTGGACTGTTTGTCGC
Source organism: uncultured Acidimicrobiia bacterium (assembly GCA_963821095.1). Lineage (GTDB taxonomy): Bacteria > Actinomycetota > Acidimicrobiia > Spongiisociales > UBA5794 > CAVPHV01. Next base: position 60,862 of record CAWGCJ010000023.1, read on the forward strand.
TCTGCTGCTGAGCGCGGTGCCGGTGGGTGCCGCGGTTGGTGACGTAATCCGTGCAGGCCAGAGCACCTCCTCGAACAAGACCACCAACCTGAAGGGCAACGCCGAATTCCAGAACTTCAAGGTCACCAACACCCGCGCCGTGGGCGTGGCGGCACGCTTCGTTGTCAAGCCGGGCAACCCACCATTCCACGTGTCCTCCGGCGTCACCGTGCCCAAGCTGAACGCCGACCGGGTTGACGGCGTCCACGCCGCCGGACTCTTGAAGAAGAAGGACTATGACGTGGACAAGAACCTCGGTAGTAGTGCTGAGTCGGTCGGTGGCGTCGGCCTCGGCGGATTTTGCCGGCAGCTGGACCGCTGCCGGCTGGGGCAACCCGTTGGGTCGTATATGGACTACTTGGCGGTCAACTCGAAGAGGCATCGTACGAGCACGAACGGCAACGGGCATGTTCCGCTGTAGCGTTACCGTTCCTGATGGAGTGACGATGGCGTCGGTGACGACGCCCTCCACGACACGAATGCCGCGGTTCGCGAACGTCAATCCTGATGCAGCCTGTGGCGGACCGGTATGACGTGCTCACCGGGAGGCGAGACCAATTTGGCGCCATCAGTAGCGACAGTGGCACGCCGGGAGCAACGACACTCACATCTGCGGTGACGAACGGACTGGTCGACAACTCGGCATATTCTATTTCGTGCAGTGCAATCCCGGTGCGGGCGACAGCACGACCGCATCGTATGGCGCGACGATCAACTACTCAGCCAACGGCGCCGGAGCTGCCCCAGGAGGCAAGGCCGACGTCGGTTCATCCTTGGAGGAGTAGGCGGCAAGTGACACTCGGGCACGTTCAGCGTGCCCGAGAGGATTGCGCCTGTTGCGCCGTGGCGGCGACTTCCGCCGCGGCGCAGCGGTGCGTATGGACCGGCCAGGGCCGTCCCTACGAACTCAGCACGATCGCCAGCAGCCCGATGACCAGGTACAGGAAGCCCCCGATGGCCATCCAGAACGCGCCGGGGTCGGCGGCCGGGCGGTCGTAGCCGCCGCGCAGCGCTTCGCCCACCAGCCTGTTGCCGTCGCCGCGCATGTAGTGGTTGCGGCCGATGCCTTCACCGATGCCGTACACGGCGTATCCACCGCCGGTGAGGCCGCCACCCAGCAGGCAGATGGCACCAAGTATCACCATGGTGTAGCCGAACGCTGGCGCCAACGGGGCGCCGAATATGGCCCCGGAGATCAGTCCGACAGCGATACCCCCGGCGAGTCCGATTCCGAACACCGTGAGGCGGTCCGGGAGTCGTTCCCGGAAGCTTGGCTCGCTGATGATGACACGGCCGGTTTCGGCCATACGGTGTCCCCGAGTTCGTGAGTCCCCATCATCTCGCCGCCGCAGGCAAACGACAAGGGTCGATTGTCGCCGCGACGGCGAAGTGCAGGTGACCGGGTCAGACCGAGATCAACTCGGTCCTAGAACAACTCGTACTCGTCGGCGATGAGGCGGTCGCGCACGCCGTCCCAGTCCTCGAAGCAGTCCTTGACGACGCGCGGCGACGTAGGCCTCGTCGTGGGGGCCACACACCTCGATGTGGGCGGCCTGGGGATCGGTGACCGGGTGGCCGATCGACGAGAGGAGCCGCACCGTGACTTCGCTGATGTCGGTCTCGGCGATGAGGCGAGTGGCGATGTCGTAGCCGACGGCGTGGTAGGTCTTGCCGACGTGGGCGGCGGGGTTCTTGCCGGCGGCGGCTTCGAGGCTCATGGGGCGGTACGGGGTGATCAACCCACCGAAGCGGTTGCCCCGGCCGACCTGGCCGTCGTCTCCCGCCTCGGCCGACGTTCCCGTGAGGGTGAGGTACTCGGAGCCCTCGGTGTCGGCTTGGTTGACGTCAACCTCAACCTCATCACCGAAGATGTCGGTGGCGAGACGGACGGCCGTCGCTCGCACGGCAGCGACGACCTCGTTGTACTCGTCGCGAGACTGCACGGCGCGGGCCATGACGGGTGCCGCCACGGTGAGGCGGGCATCGTCTTCGTTGCGGGCACCCATGACCTTGATGTCGCGCCCGATCGGCACCTCAGCTCGGTATTCGGGGCTGTTCAGGAGATCTTCGACCTTGTGCACCATCTCCTCGAGTGGAGAACGGGGCAACGACACGGCGGCGAACGAGGTGTCGTTGGCCAGGGGAGCGGCGGCTCCGCTGCGGGTGACGACGGCCTGGAGGTCCACCGACGATTGGTTGAGCCAGACCTCGACCTCGAAAGCCTCCGGTCCGGCATCAGGGAGAAGCTCGAGCAACTTGGCGTGATACTCCACGGCCAGAGCTTCAGGGTCCGGCTGGTAGCCACTGCCGAAGTCGGCCTTGCCAACCAAGACCAGCTTCGACGGCTTGGTGTGCTCTCCGCCGCCGAAACCGATATCCACCGAGCCCGCCGCGAAGACGGCCTTGTCCACATTGAACGCCTGCACCTGGCCGGTGTGCTTCAGATACGCCGCGGCGAGTTGCTGGGCGAGGTCCTCAGCCAGGCGGTCGCAGATGGTGTCTGGATGGCCAACGCCTTTGCGTTCCACGAATTCGACATGTGGCCCGTACGGCGATCGATGCGAGATCAAGAGGTTCATGGACTCCCCAAGGACGTGGACTCGGTGGGATGGTAGTTGCCCGACGCCATGAATAGAACCGTGACGAGGCCGAAGCAGATTGGGTATTCCCTCATCGGCCGGCGGCATGGTCCCACAATGATTCTTGGGATGCGGCCGTTTGCACGGAACGACGAACGCCGCGCCAAACGCCGATTGTTCGCCGGTCTTCTAGCCTTGCCGCATGCACGACGATCCGGCCACCGTGGCCCTCCACGCCGACGGCGAACTCGCTGAGCTCCCCGACATCGCCCCAGCGATCCGGCCGGCGACTACGTTCGCAAAAGACGCCAACAGGTTCGCCAAGGCATCGACGCCTCGGTACTACCGGCGGGAGTCACACGAGACGACTGAGCGGCTCGAGGCCGTCCTGGGTGCCCTCGAAGGTGGCAGCGCGGTGATGTACCCATCCGGCATGGCTGCAGTCGCCGCGGTGTTGCGGTTCCTGCGCCCTCGCCGCATTGCCCTTCCGGAGGACGTCTACCACGGGGTGCGGTCATTCGTCGGCCGAGAGGCAACCCACGGCACCTGGGAGGTGACGGCTTCGGCTCTGCTCGCAGCCGGCGATGTCTGGTGGGTGGAGACGCCTTCGAATCCCAAGTGTTTGGTGACCGACATTGCCGACGTGGCGGCGGCGGCTCGCCCGCGTGGCGTTCACGTGGTCGTCGACGCCACCTTCGCTACCCCGGTCCTGCAGCGTTCCCTGGGCCTGGGTGCCGACTTCGTCGTCCACGCTGCCACCAAGTTCATCGCCGGCCACTCCGATGCGATGGGCGGTGTCGTGGTTTCGGGCGACGAGGCGGTGGCGGCGCAGCTGCGGGAGATTCGCAGCGACAACGGAGCCATTCCCGGAGCACTCGAGACCTGGCTGGCGTTGCGTGGTGTGCGCAGCTTGCCGCTGCGGGTCGAACGCCAATCGGCATCCGCTCTCGCCGTTGCCGAACATCTGAGCAGCTACCTGCCTCAGGTCTGGTATCCCGGCCTGCCGAACCATCCCGGGCACGATGTTGCCGTTCGGCAGATGACGGCGTTCGGTGGGGTGCTTTCATTCGAGGTCGAGTCGGCGGCCCGAGCCGCTCGATTGGTGAATGCGGTGCGGCTCTTCCGCAACGCAACATCGCTTGGGGGCGTCGAGTCCCTTGTCGAGCATCGGATCGAGGCCGACGCCGAGGCGCCACCCGGGTTGATTCGGCTTTCGGTCGGCCTCGAAAGTCCGGTCGATCTCATTGCCGATCTCGACCAGGCGCACGCAGCATCCGGAGTCGGCTCATGAGCCTGCTCCCGCCGCGTGTAGCGGCGTGGGTTGAGGAGGCGCTGGGTTTGGATGCGTGGATTGTCGGCATGGACGGAGTCTCCGGCCACCACCTCAACGCAGTACACACCGTCGACGTCGCGATGGGCAAAGGCGGCATGGCCGCCCTTGTAGTCAAGCGGTTTCCCGGCGAACCGCCCGATGAGCAGGTGCGGGCCGTTACCAGGGAGGCGGCCAACCTCGAGCTGCTCGCTCCCACCGCGGTTCCTGCGCCGCGCCTTGTCGCCGTCGACCCGACGGGCAGCGAGGCGGGGGAGCCCACCCTCATCATGGAGCGACTTCCCGGTAACGTCGTCCTCGACCCGCCCGCAGTCGAGGACTGGCTGCGGGGTATGGCGGCATTGCTGCCGTTGGTGCACGAGGTAGTAGTGCCGATTGGAACGGAGGTGCGGCCGTTCTCGGTGTACAACAATGTCGACGAACTCGACGTCCCGATTTGGAGCTCCGACCCGGCGTTGTGGAGCTTCGTGCTCGAGACTGCGGCAAGTCCGGCTCCAGAGTCGGCCTACTCGTTCATCCACCGCGATTTTCATCCCGGCAACGTGCTGTGGGTGGGTGACGCAACGTCGGCGCTGATCGACTGGGAGCCGGCTTCGATCGGGCCTTCGGCGATGGATCTCGCCCACTGCCGGTTGAACCTCGCCAGGCTCTATGACGTTGCGGTTGCCGACGCCTTCCTGGGCACCCACGCGGCGTTGACGGGCGGATACGAGCATCAGCCGTTCTTCGACCTGCTGGCCATCGTCGACACCCTGCCGCAGGCGCTGCCCCCGTACGGTGGTGTGCTGACTCCACACCGGGCCAAGCTCGAAAGCTTCGTCAGGTCGGTCGTTCGCCGTCTTTGAACCCGCTACCAGGTCTCGCGGTGGACGACCTCGTCGGCGTCCTTGCGACCTCTTGCCAATGAGCCGCTGCGGCGGTCCGGTGCTGGGTGTCCGATGGTGACGATGCCGATCGGTTCCACTTCGTCGGGGATCCCGAGTTCCCTCTTGAGCTCCGGCATGGCATGGGAACCGAGGAACCCGGCGGCCAATCCCTCGTCGACCGCAGCGAGCAGGAGCAGCATCATGGCGGCGCCGGCGTCGACCCACCAGTAGGGAACCGGCCAGTCCTGCGCATTGCCTGCGGCGACCTTGTCAGGCTCGGAATACCGGTCTCGGTAGACCTTCTCGCTCACGCAGACCACGACATGGACCGGCGCCCGGGAGATCCAGGGATCGAACCCCTCGGCCACGTAGGCGGGTTCGTCGGCGAGTTCGGCGATGCGGCTGCGCCGCTGCGGTTCGGTGACGACGATGAAGGCTTGCCCCTGACTGAAACCGGCCGATGGGGCGCGCCGCGCCGTGTCGAGAATGCGCTCCAGGGTGGCCGGATCGACCGGCTCATCCGTGTAGTTGCGAACGATGCGGCGCCGCTTGACGACCTCTTCGAACTGCACGGTTACACGTTGGCGAGGGCGGTGACGACGCTCTCGACGGCGTCCTTGCCATCGGCAAACAACATCATCGTGTTGTCGAGGTAGAACAGCGGATTGTCGATGCCGGCGAAGCCCGGCGACAGGCTGCGCTTGATCACAATGCAGGTTTGGGCGTTGTCGACCTCGAGGATCGGCATCCCGTAGATGGGGCTGGTGGCATCGTCGCGGGCCGACGGGTTGACCACATCGTTGGCGCCGATGATCAACACGGCATCGGTCTGGGGCAACATGGGGTTGGACTGTTCGAGGTCGAGTAGCTGGTCGTAGGGCACGTCGGCCTCCGCCAGCAACACGTTCATGTGGCCGGGCATGCGGCCCGCTACCGGGTGGATCGCATAGTTGACCTCGACCCCGCGCTCTTCGAGAGCGGTGGCGAGTTCCCGCACCGCGTGCTGGGCTTGGGCGACGGCCATTCCGTAGCCGGGCACCACCATCACGCTGTCGGCGTAGGCGAGCGCGATGGCGACATCGTCGGGTGTCGCCGACTTCACCGGCTTGTCGCTGGTAGTGATCGGGCCGGCGCTCTCGGTGCCGAACCCGGAGAACAGCACGTTGGCTAGAGACCGGTTCATCGCCTCTCCCATCAGCATGGTGAGGATGAAGCCGGCAGCTCCGACGAGGGCACCGCCAATGATGAGGGCTTCGTTGCCGACGACGAAGCCGGCCATGGCGGCGGCAACGCCGGACAGTGAGTTCAGCAGGGAGATCACAACCGGCATGTCGGCGCCACCGATGGGGGTGACGGCGAGCACGCCGAGGAACAACGCAGCAGCCGCCACCAGCCAGTAGGCGAGGGTGGAATCGGCCGCAATGGCCCAGATGCCGCAACCGACGATGCTGATGGCGAGGAGGGCATTGATGATCTGCCCCCCGGCGAACCCGAGCGGACGACCAGGCAGGATTCCTTGGAGTTTGCCGAAGGCAACGAAGCTGCCGGAGAACGTCACCGTTCCGATTGCGAGCGAGAGCACCACGGTGACGCCGGTTTCGACGTCAAAGACGCCGGCGACCTGGTCGATCGCAACAAGAGCCACCAGGGTCGAGGCGATGCCACCGAAGCCGTTGAAGGCGGCGACGAGTTGCGGCATCTCGGTCATCTGCACCCGGATGGCGAGGAAGGCGCCGACGGCACCACCGACCACGAGGCCCGCGATGATGGTGCCCCAATTGGTGATGTCCTGGTCGATCAGCGTGATGACGATGGCGGCGAGCATGCCGGTAGCGGCGAGCGTGTTGCCGCGGCGGGCGGTGCGGGGCGAGCCGAGCTGCTTGAGGCCAAAGATGAAGAGGACGGCAGCGGCGAGGTAGAGGAGCTCAGTCACGCCTGCGCTCCGGCTTCTTCTTGAACATCTCGAGCATGCGATCGGTGACCATGAAGCCGCCGACGACGTTGATCATTGCGGCGGCAACCGCCAGGAAACCGAGCACGGCGGCAAGGGTGCCGGAGCCGAGCCCGGCCGCGGTGATGGCGCCAACGACCGTGATGCCCGAAATGGCGTTTGCCCCGGACATCAGCGGCGTGTGCAGGGTTGGAGGCACTTTCGAAATCACCTCGAGGCCCACGAAGGCGGCGAGGACGAAGACGACGATGCCGGTGATGAACTCAGGGCTCATGCGCTGGAGTCCTCCATTCCGAGCAGTTGCCGGCTGCGGGGCTGAACCACGCGGCCGTCGTAGGTGATGGTGCTGCCCCCGATGATTTCGTCGTCCAGGTCGAAGGCGAGTTCGCCGGTCTCCTTGTCGCGGACTCGGTCGATGAAAGCGATCAGGTTTCTGGCGTACATGCGGCTGGCGTCGGTCGGCACGAAGCTGGCGAGGTTGGTCGGGCCGAAGATCTTGACGCCGCCGATGTCCACTACTTCGTCCGGCTTGGATCCGGCAACGTTGCCGCCGGTGCCGGCGGCCATGTCGACGATCACCGAGCCGGGATGCATGGTGGCGACCATCTCCTGCGTGATGAGGAGCGGTGCCGGTCGGCCGGGAATCTGCGCCGTGGTCACGATGAGATCCGAGTCGGCGACGTGGGGCGACAGGGCCTCGAATTGGCGCTGCTGGACGTCATCTTGGACTTCGCGGGCGTAGCCGCCCTCGTCTGCCTCGGCCGTTGGGGCTTCGATGAACTTTGCGCCGAGGCTCTCGACCTGCTCCTTGGTCTCGACCCGAATGTCGTAGGCGTGGACGACGGCGCCGAGGCGGCGGGCGGTGGCGATGGCTTGCAGGCCGGCTACACCGACTCCGAGGATGAGCGCCTTGGAGGGCGGAATCGTTCCGGCTGCGGTCACCATCATCGGCAGCAACTTGGGCGAGGCCTGGGCGCCCATCAGCACGGCCGCATAGCCGGCAAGGTTTGCTTGCGAGGAAAGGGCGTCCATTGCCTGGGCCAGCGTGGTGCGGGGGATGGCCTCGACGGCGACCGAGGTGAGGTTGCGGGCGGCGAGGGCGCGCACGAGGTCGGCGTCGACAAATGGATCGAGGAATCCGATCAACGCGGCGCTCTCCTTTGGTCAATCCGACCTCTTCGAGAGCGGGCGGGCCGACCCGTAGGACGAGGTCGGCGTCGTGGGCTGATGCCGCGTCGGGCACGATCTCGGCGCCGGCTGCAACGAACAGGTCGTCCGGGAAGCCGGCTTCGGTGCCCGCATCGGCCTGGACCTTCACGGCCCAGCCCCAGCCGAGCATTGTTTCGACGGTGGCGGGAACTGCGGCAACCCGCCGCTCACCGGGGCGCGACTCCTTGGGGACTCCTACGTGCATGGCGGGCACGCTACCGGATTCCTGCCCCGGCTCCGAGTCGAGGGTGGTCCCGACTCTGCTGCAATTCGACCCTATTCACCGATAGGGGAGGCGACCGGTAGATTCTGCGCCATGGATCAGAGCTACTGGGCTCGACTGCTCGCGTCGGAATTCACCGCCAGGAAGTTCTTGATCGTGAGCGAGAGCCTTGCGGGGGCGACCAGCCTGGTTCGCTTCCTGGGCGAGTGCGGGGCGCAACGGCCATTCGTCCTTGCCTCGTACGAGGGTATGGGAGAGTTGCCGGATCCGGCCGACGCCGAGTGGGCGCTGCTGGCGACGACCGGGTCGACGCACATGGGGTTGATCCGCAGCTTCCTGGAGGCGGTGACCGATTTGCCTTCCGGGATCGTGGCGCAGATCGATGCTTGGGATCCAGAACGGAGCGCCGAGGTGCTGGACGGGTTCCTTGCGGCCGAGTCGTTGGTGGCCGGCTCGCGCGCACTACGGGACGCGACCGCAGGCGTGGGTGGATCTCGAGGACAAGACCGTCATCGACCAGATCTGGGATCGTGCCGAGGTGCCGCGGGCGCCGTCGGCGGTTGTTTCGGTCGCCGGGTCGGCAGATCGATCAGGTACTCGGTGATCTCGACTGGGGTGCAGGCACCGTGTGGGTGGCGGACAACTCGGATGGCTGGCACGGTGGCGCCGAGTACCTCCGGTGGGTGCGCTCGTCCGGCGATGCCGCGGGTGCTCGGGACTGGTTCGTCACCAGGTGCGAGCGCGTGCGGATCATGCCGTTCCTCGAGGGGATTCCCTGCAGCGTGCACGGCTTCGTGTTCCCCGAATATGTGGCAGCGATTCGCCCAATCGAGATGCTGGTGCTGCGCAAGGTGGGAACCACCGAGTTCAAATACGTCGGGACGGCCTCCTACTGGGACCCGCCGCAGGCTGACCGCGAGGAGATGCGCGACATTGCCCGCCGGGTCGGCAAGGTGTTGCGCTCCGAGCGTGCCTATGCCGGTGGGTTCACAGTGGACGGTGTGATGACCCGCGACGGCTTTCTGCCGACCGAACTCAATTCCAGGATGGGAGCGGGTATCGGGCGGGCGGCGCGTGGTTTGCCCGATCTGGCCCTCGGGGCGATCAACCGAGCTCTCATCGCCGGCGTCGACATCGACTACCGGCCCGGCGAGTTCGAGCACATGCTGGTGACCGGGGCCGATTCGGCGCGCTCCGGGATCGGGTTTCTGATGATTGATGAAGTACCTGACGACAAGCAGGTACACGGGGTGGTGCTCTCCGCCGGGCAATCCCGGCTGGCTCGGCCGGGTGAGACGCCTGAGGCGACCATCACCTGGGAGCGGGGCAGTCCGGCCGGTTCGGTGGCGGTGCGGCCCGATCCAGACCGAGTCCCTACGGGATCGTCGATTGCTCCCTGGGTGGTGCGTGGCTTCGAGATGGCCAACCGGGTGTGGGATCTGGGTCTTCCCGAGTTCACCGCCGCCGAGGACCTGCATCGATAGCGGCTGGGGCTACAGGTCGCTCGTCAGGAGCCAGAATCTGATCGGCATGACGCATTCTGGCAGGCTGCTAGGCGTTCCTCGCCCAAATCGGACAATGGGCGTTGCTCGCACGCCGAATGGAAGAGCCCGGAGGAGGGTCCGGGGCTCGTTCGAGATGGTGCAGCGGCTGCAGGGAGATCCGTGAGGGGGTTGTTACAGACGATCAACCCCACAGCCGCCGTCACCTCTGATGGAGGGTGTTGAGGACGGTCCCTCCAAACCGATACCCCATTTCGACACGGCAGTTGCATCAAAGTTCCCAGGTCGTCAGTATTTTCCTTCGTGAAAGTATTTCTCTTCCAGTCGGGAACCTCGGGCGGGTTGCGTGGGTCTAACCGGTCATAGCTCGCTATTTGAGGGGGTCGCCGATGCCGATCTCGTTGAGATGGCATCAGGCGACCTCGACGCCTTCGGCGAGCTGGTGAGACGACATCAGGACTTCGTATACGGAGCGGCGTTGCGAGTAGTGCGAAACCCGGTCCTCGCCGAGGACGTGGCGCAAGAAGCGTTCGTACGCGCCTACAAGGCACTGCCTGATTTCCGGGGCCAGGCGCAAGTGCGGTCCTGGCTGTATCGCATTGCGACGAACCTCGCCCTCAATGCCGTATCCCGTCGCCGCGAATACCCCCAGGACTCGATGCCGGAGGTTGCCGCCCGGCGTGGTCCGGAGCGCGAGACGGAACTCGCACTGATGCGAGACGACCTGGAATCCGCTATCGCCGAGCTGCCCCCCGATCTGCGGGAGGCGTTGGTGCTGCGCGAGTTCGACGGCCTGTCCTACCAAGAGATCGCCGAGCGCCTGGAGCTGCCGCTCAACACGGTGCGAACCAGAATCCTGCGAGCTCGTCGGGCGTTGCGCAGTCAGATGGAGGAGTGGCGATGAGAACCTGCCACACCACCGACGATCTTCTCTTCGCATTCGTCGACGGCGCTGACCTCGCCGATTTCCAGGACCTCGACTCTCACGTGGAGACATGCGACGAGTGCCAGGCTTTCCTCGCCGAAGTGTGGGAGGGCGAACTCAGCCACGACCTGCGCGAACCGGTGATTCGCCGCATCCGATTTGACCAGTTCCTCAGCGAAATCGTCGGCTTCGGCGTGAACATCGTCTCCGCCATGGGTCGCGCCACCGCCGAGTACACCTTCGGAGTCGATGACACCCACCGCGATGGCCGAAGCGATGACGCTCCGCGAGGCAGACGCAGATCCTGCTGACGCAGCCGCCTCTGAGGCAGGGGATGATGAAGCGGGCGAATCCGCCCCGTAGGCTGGGGGAAGGGTCGGCATGGAAGGAGACATCGTGGAGCGGCTTGTGACGGCCGGCATCGTCGTGGCCATCGCGTTGGTCATCTGGATCATCGGGCGGGTGCTCAAGAAGAAGCTGCCCGATCAGTGGGGCGACCTGGTCGGTCAACTCACTCCCGTGCTCGTCCTTGCCGTGCTCGTGGTCGGCGCTCTCGTTGTGGTCGACCCCGACCAGGCCGAACAGTTGGCCGACTCATTCATTCGTTCGGTGCCGGACCTCATGGTGGCGGTCATCATCGTGATCATTGCTCGGGCCCTGGGACGGATTGTCGGCTTGCTGGTCGAGGCGGGTCTGCGGGGGTTCTCCCCGGCGATCGCGGGCCGCGCTCGCCTGATCACGTCGTCACTCATCCTCGGCATCGGCGTGATCATCGCGCTGCAGCAGATCGGGATCTCGACGGACATCATCCTGGTCCTCGTGGCCGCAGTCGCCTTCGGCGCAGCCCTGTCTTTGGCGTTGGCCGCGGGCCTTGGCTCGGTACCCATCGCCCGGCAGGTCTCGGCCGGCCGCCATGTCCACCGTCGCTACGAGCCGGGTGACAGAGTGCGGATCGGTGATGTCGAGGGAGCGGTGATCGAGATCGGGCTTTCCACGACTCGGATCCAGGTGTCGGACCATCGGGCCATGGACGTGCCCAACGCGGAATTCCTCGCGGCCGCGGTTAGCGTCGAGACCAGTTCAGGCGACACATCATCAAGCGCCTAGGTGTGCCAAGGTGTGACAGCCGGGATCGTGAACTCACATTGTTCAAGAGACGCCTAGACCTGCGACCACCTCTGCCACGAAGGCGGCATCTTCCGGGCTGACCGGGAGCAAGGGGCGGCGGGGGAATCCGGCATGGAGGCCACGGGCATTCGCCGCTGCCTTTGTTCCTGGAAGTCCGAAGGCTTCAACTTCCTTCACGATTGCGGTGAGTCGCCCTTGATGCACCTCCGCATCGGCCTGCAACACTGCGCTGGCGGCGACAATCTTGGCGATGAGCTCTGAGGCGTAGTTGCCGCTGGCGTTGATGGCGCCGTAACCGCCGGCCGCCATCGACGGCGCCAGAGCGATCGAAGCCCCGGCGAACATCAAGAAGAGATCGTCGAGGCTGGATGCGATCTCCTTGATCCTGACAGGGCGAGCTCCCGAGTCCTTCATACCAAAGATGTTGGGATGGGCGGCAAGGGTTACCACGGCGTCCACCGGGATCTCGTAACCGGTCACCCGCGGGACTGAGTACAGGTAGACCGGCAGGGGTGAGGCAGTGGCAACGTCGAGGTAGTAATGGACGACGGCAGCGTGATTGCCCCGGGCCATCGACGTCGGCGTGATCACCAACACGGCGTCGGCGCCTCCATCGGCCGCTTCGGAGATTTGTGTCAGTGCCTGACGCACCGACTCCCCGGAGACACCGCCGAGAAGGAACGGGTCGCTACCGAGCTCACTGCGGGCCGCGGTGAGGAGCCACTTCCGCTCACCAGGTTCGAGATAGGGGCCTTCTCCCGTCGAGCCGGCGATGAGAAACCCTTGACAGCCGCGGGCCTGGAGTGTTGCCAGGTTGTGGAGATGTGCGGCTTCATTCAGTTCCCCGGCCGCAGTGAATGGCGTTATCACCGCCGGCATCACATTTGGTGGGGTGCGCATCGGATAGAGATTAGGAGATTTGTGGCGGCCTGAATCGATCGCGCCCGCCAGATGTCACTCCTGCTACACCGTGTAGGTAGTTGATGACACGTCGCCGCCCTCGCCGGTCCAGTTGGTGTGAAAGAACTCGCCGCGGGCTTCATCGATCCGCTCGTAGGTGTGTGCCCCGAAGTAGTCGCGTTGCGCCTGGATCAGATTCGCCGGAGTTCGCCCTGAGCGGTAGCCGTCGTAGAACGCCAACGCAGAGGAATAGGCGGGTACTGCGATCCCGGCCGCACTGGCCCGGGCGACGGTGCGACGCCATCCCCCCTGCGCCGCCGTTATCTCGCCGGCAAAGAAGGGTTGCAGGAGCAGGCTGCGGACTTCGGGGCGGTCGCGATAGGCCGTCATCACTTCTCCGAGGAACCGTGAGCGGATGATGCAGCCGCCCCGCCACATCGAGGCAATCGAGCTGAAGTCGAGATCCCAGCCGTATTCGTTCGCAGCCGCGTCGAGGAGCATGAACCCCTGAGCGTACGAAGTGATCTTGGAGGCGTAGAGCGCGTCGTGTAGGTCGGTGAGGATCTCGGTGCGGTCTCCCTTGATGTGTGGCGACGGTCCGTCGAGCACAGCGGCGGCGGCAACTCGGTCATCCTTGAGTGAGGAAACGATGCGGGCGTAGACGGCCTCCGCCACCAGCGTGACCGGCTCGCCGAGGTCCATCGACGACATCACCGTCCACTTGCCGGTGCCCTTCTGTCCGGCGGTGTCGAGGATCTTCTCGAGCAACGGTTCACCGGCTTCGTCGCGAAAGGCGAGGATCTCGGCCGTGATCTCGATGAGGTAGGAATCCAGCTTGTCCCGATTCCACTCGGCGAATACGGTGTGCATCTCATCGTGGTTCATGCCGAGTCCGCGATGCATTAGGTCGTAGGCCTCCGCAATCACCTGCATGTCACCGTATTCGATGCCGTTGTGCACCATCTTGACGTAGTGGCCGGAACCGTCGCTGCTGATCCAATCGCTGCAGGGGACGCCATCGACGTGGGCGGCAATGGTCTGGAAGACGGACTGCACCTCAGGCCATGCCGACGTGGTGCCACCGGGCATGATCGAAGGACCGTTCCGAGCCCCCTCCTCGCCCCCGGAGACGCCGGTCCCGACGTACCGCAGGCCGGCGGCCTCGACCTCGGCGGTGCGTCGAATCGTGTCGGTGAACAGTGAGTTGCCGCCGTCGATGATGATGTCACCGGGCGATAGCAGCGGAACGAGCCCATCGATGGTCGCATCCACCGCGGGGCCGGCTTTGATCATCAGCATGATGCGGCGTGGTGGCTCGAGTGCCGCCACCAACTCGTGCAGCGAGTGGACTCCAACGACCGCGGTCCCCGCGGCTTCGCCGGCGATGAATTCATCGACTCGGTCGGTGGTCCGGTTGTAGGCCGCCACCGTGAAGCCATGGTCGTCCATGTTGAGGATGAGATTGCGGCCCATCACGGCGAGGCCGATGACGCCGATGTCGGCTGTGGTCACGGTCGTTGTCTCCTCGGGTCGGTGCGACGGCATGACGTCGCGGTCCTGCGTAACGGCCCTGCCGCTCGCACCTCGGGAATGGGGACGGCGCGGCCGCGGCAACAATACCGATAGGATCGCGGTGATGGCTCCTTCGCACACTTTTGATCTCGAGCTCTTCCTCCAACTGAATGAGGAATACGAAGCCAAGCCGGTGGTGGCTCGACCGCGCACCTTCGACGAGCAGTCCCTGGACCAAGGCGCAGCGAGGCGCCTCAGCAATGTTGAGCGAAGGGTCGATCTATCGGACAAGCGAGTTCTCGAGATCGGTTCGGGGCGGGGTCACATCTGTCGAAGGCTCGCCGATCACTACGGCTGCGAGGTCGTGGGGGTCGACATCAAGGAGTACGACCAGTGGGAGAGCCTGAGCGGGCGCAACGTCGACCTGCGGATCCACGACGTGTCGGCAGACGACAACGCCGCGCTAGGCACGTTTGATTTGATCCTGTCCTTTGCCGTGTGGGAACACGTCGAGCATCCGTATGCGGCGCTGCAGGGGGTCAAGGAGCTGCTCGGCCCCGAGGGCAGGGCCTATATCTACGCCAACCTCTATCGCGGTCCCAAAGCGTCACATCGCTATCGGGACATCTACTTCCCATGGCCGCATCTGCTGTTCACCGATGAGGTGTTCGAGGAGTTCTACCTGCACACCATCGGACGGAAGAAGCGGGCGGCGTGGGTGAACAAGCTGACGGCGGCGCACTACACGTTCTACTTCGACCAACTCGACCTCGTCCCCGAACAACTCTTCTACTCGAAGGATGCGTTCGACGCCGAGCTCTACGCCCGCTTCGAGGACGTGCTTGGTCGCTACCCACGCTTCGACCTGAGCCACGACTTCATCAACGCCGTGCTGCGGCACCGAGATGCAGCCATGATCGAGCCGCCGACCCCAGCTAGGCGCGGTGCGCTGTCCCTCTTCCGCCGCGGCTCCTAGGACGGGAAGTTGGGGATGTCCTCGCCGTACAACCAGCGGTCGAAGAGGTCGCCGAGGTCCTGTCCCGAAGCCTCTTCGGCGACGGCGATGAAGTCTGCGGTCGTTGCGGTCGACCCGTTGTAGCGGGCGAAGTAGGTCTGGAGTGTCGTGAAGAACGCCTCGTCTCCGACCGTGAGACGCAGTGCATGCAGCGTCATGGCGCCGACTCGGTAGACCGACGTGTTGAAGAGGTCGTCGTGGGGCGGGGTGCCTACTGGTGGCAGGGTCAGCGAGCCGGACTCGCTCAATTCGACAAGCCGGTTGCGCTCTGCAGTGATTCCCACCGCAAGGAACTCAGGGCCCTGCTGCTCCTCGAGCCACAACCACTCGGCGTATGAGGCAAACCCTTCGTTGAGCCAGATGTCCTCCCAGGTTTCCGTGCTGACCGCGTCTCCGAACCACTGGTGGGCCAATTCGTGAACGATGATCGCCTCGTTGCTCTCGAGGCCGGCGCCGAAGATGGAGAGGGTCTGGTTCTCGAGGGCGGCCGGAAAATCATCGACCACGGCAATCCCGTAGGTCGAGAATGGATATGGGCCGAATCGGTCGGCGAGGAAGGCGATCATTTCGCCCTGGCGCTGTACGGCCACCGGGGGAGCGGCGGCGAGGTGCGCAGGGAGGACATTGCGCACCGGCACGCCGGCGACCTGGGCAGACGCGGTGTCTTCCACGATCTCGAAGTCGCCGACCACGATGGTGGCGAGATACGGGGCCATCGGATCGTTCATCTCCCACACCCACGTGGCGCCAGCGGCAGTTGGCACGGTTTCCACCAGCGTGCCATTCGCTGCGGCGATGACCGACTCGGGAACGGTGACGTGGAACGTGTAGGTGGCCTTGTCGCGGGGGTGGTCGTTGTTCGGGAACCACGAGTGGGCGGCATCCGGTTGGGCGACGACGTAATGGTGGCCGGACGGGGTCGACTGCCATCCCATGCCGAAGGCAATGGCCCGCGAAGCAACCGGCTCCGGGCGGCCGGCATACGCAACGGTGGTGGTGAACGTCGTCCCCGTGGGGATCGCGGCAGACAAGTCGATGACCAACTCAGATCCCTGTCGTTCGTAGTCGGCAGGCGTGTCATCGATGAGGAGCGACGTGACCTCAAACCCGGCGAAGTCAAGGTTAAATCGATCGAGATCCATTGTGGCGACGGACGTGATCGTGGTGGTGGCGACGAGGTCGCCGGTGACCGGATCGAGGTCGAGTTCGAGGAGGTAGTGGTCGACGTCGTAGCCACCGTTGCCTAGATCCGGGTAGAAGGGATCGCCGATCCCTGCGGCTCCTGCCGCGCCGACCGGAGCCACAGTGGCCTCAGGTGGCGCCGAGGTCGTGGTCGACGGGCCTGCGATTGTGGTCGTGGTGGTCAGGTCGGTCGTCGTGGTGGTGGTCGGGCCGGTCGTCGTGGTCGTGTCACCAAGGCCGGACCCAGAGCATGCTCCGCTCAGAGTGGCGACGACGACGACAGCGATAACCCAACGCATGGCCTGCAGAGTACGGCTCGGCCGGAACAAACTGAGCGCTGGGCCGGGGAGACTCAGACGCCGGTGGCCGGCGGGGCGCCGCGGGCGATCCAGAAGTCGTTGATGGCACCCTGAATCTTCACGTACCAAACGATCTGGCCAATCAACGGAAGCAAGAACCACAGGCCCCACAGGGCGTTGATCGGCGGATGCTCGCCGGCCTCTTCGTACATCTTTCCAACCTCGTCGGCCATCAGGAACATGGTGACCGGCAGGATGAAGAGCGTCATCAGCAGGTAGAAGATGCCGCCGAGGCCCTGGTTGCGGTAGCGCTTGAGATCCTCGCCGCTCCAGAAGGACCAGAACAGAGTCCAGATCCCGAAGGTGAAGATGGTCACCAAGATGGTCAGTCCGATCGAACGTGGCTTGCCGATGGGGCCCGTCGACTGGCGTGGTTGAGTAGTCATGCCATCGAGTGTAGATGGCGCGTCCCCGACCTTTGGACCGATTGCGTCCGGTTAGCCCTAGGGGAAGCCGGGGAGGGTGTCGCCGTGGAACCAGGCGTCGAAATAGAAATCGAGGCTCTCGCCTGCGGTGGCTTCTGCGATGTCGACCAGCGCCGCAGTCGTGCCGAAACTCCCGGCAAAGGTGTCGTGGAAGGTCCCCAGGGTCTCGAAGAAGGCCTCGTCGCCGATCTTGAGACGGAGGGCGTGGAGGAAGGTGGCGCCGTAGACGAACACCCCGTCCACGTAGACGTCCCCCTCCGGCGGGTCGTCCGGAGCAGGCCAACTCGAATTCTTCACCTTGGCGCGGCCACCCTTGGCGGCGAGTTCGAGGGCGTTCTTGCCGATGATGCGTTGTAGCCACATCCACTCTGCGTAGGTCGGAACGCCGGTGGACAACCAGACGTTCGACCACGTTGCGAACCCGGCGTCATCTCCAAACCAGTGTCGGGTCAGGTCACGAACGATGCGCCCGCTGAAGGCGTCGCCGGCGAGTTCGTCGGGAGAAATGATCGACCATGTGTGGCCGGGCAGCATGGTCGCCACTCCATCGACCACGATCACACCGTATGAGGCTGCGGGAAAGCGGCCAAAACGCCTCTCGAGGAACGCCATGGCATCGGCGACCACGGCCAACTCGGCCGGCATGGCTTCGGCACCGGCAGCCACGACATGGCGCACTTCGACGCCGGTTGCGGCCGAGGTGGGTACATCCTCGACCAGGGTGAACTCGCCGATCAGCATGACGAGCGAGTGGGGGGCGATCTCGCCGGCGGTCTCCCACTCGAAGAGCCGGGTGGTCTCGCGGTCGAGATGGCGCTCCAGCGAACCCGAAGCCACCACTGTCAGCGGCGGCGGGACGGTGACGGAAAGGGTGAATCGTGCCCGGTCACTGGGATGATCGTTGACGGGGAACCAGGTGTGAGCCCCATCCGGGTCGTTGCGAACCAGGATCTCGCCGCCCGGCAGGGTGATCCACCCGACCTGGCCGCGGGCGAGCTCCGAGCGAGCCGGCTCCGGGCTACCTCGGTAGGCGACGGTAACCACAAACTCCTCGCCGGCCCCGATCGGGGTGGCTGGAGTCACGATGAGCTCGTGGCCCCGACGGCCCAGATCTGCAGTCTGGTCATTCACCGTCAGCCGGTCGATGACGAAGCCGGTGAAGTCGAGATTGAAGACAGCGAGGTCGGTTGTGGCGGTGGCAGTGATCACGACCTCGGCCGAGAGGATTGTCGTGCCGGGGTCCCAGGTGAGGGTGAGGTCGTAATGAGCGGCGTCATAGCCGCCGTTGCCGAGGGTGGGGGCCAGCGGATCGCCCATCCCGTCTTGGGTCGCCTCGAGGTTGAGGGCCGCCTGGGAAGCGAAGGCGACGGTCGACGTTGTTGCCTGTGACGTCGACGCTGGTTGGGGAGTCTCGGCACAGCCCGCGGCAGCCAGCGCCACCATCAGGGCACCAACGATGAGCGCTCGTGGTGTATGTCCTCGGGTCACCGTAAATCCTCCAGGTTCCTTCACTCATCGGCCTAAACGAGCGATGGCTGGAGTGTGGCTTGCGCGGAATTTGGTCCGCTCAGGCGATGGCGGCCGCGACGGCGTCACCCATCTGCGTGGTCGTCACCCAGGGACCGCCGGCCGCGATGTCCGGAGTGCGCAGACCGGCGTCGAGCACGGCTTCAACCGCGGCTTCGACCACGGCCGCTTCGTCGTTGAGATGGAGCGAGTGCCGTAGCGCCATCGCCGCCGCCAGGATGGTGGCGAGCGGGTTGGCAACACCGGTGCCCGCGATGTCCGGCGCCGAACCGTGGATTGGCTCGTAGAGACCGGGGCCGGAATCACCGAGGGAGGCCGACGGCAGCATCCCCATCGACCCCGGCAGCATCGAAGCCTCATCGGTGAGAATGTCCCCGAACATGTTCCCGGTTACGACCACATCGAAGGTCGCCGGCCTGCTGATCAGGTGCATCGCCATCGCATCGACCAGAACCACCTCGTAGGTGATGTCGGGGAACTCCTCGGCGACAACAGCGGCCGCTACCCGGCGCCACAGACGCGACACCTCGAGCACATTCGCTTTGTCGACTGAGGTGAGCCGGCCACGGCGGTCGCGAGCCGCAGCCGCCGCCAGCCGAACGATTCGCTCGATCTCCTCGACGTGGTATTCCATGACGGAGCGGGCACTGCGGCCATCGGCGCTGGTGGAATGCTCGCCGAAGTAGATCCCACCGGTGAGTTCCCTGAAGAACAGAATGTCGACTCCATCGATGAGGTCGCGGCGCAATGGTGACGCCGCGATGAGTTGATGGTGGGCGGTCACCGGCCGCAGATTGGCGTACAGACCCAGTTCGCGTCGCAAGGCGAGCAGTCCCGCTTCGGGGCGGGTCTTGGCGGTCGGGTCGTCCCACTTGGGCCCACCGACCGCCCCGAGCAGTACCGCATCAGACGCCCGAGATGCCTCGAGCGTCGCGGCCGGTAGCGGATCGCCGAACTGGTCGATGGCGATTCCGCCGACGGCGTGGGATTCGAAGCTGAAGCGGTGGTTGAAGCGGACGGCCACCGCCTCGAGAACCTTGCGGCCCTCCGCGATGACCTCCGGCCCGATGCCGTCGCCGGGCAGGAGGACGAACGAGGCGGTCACCGTCATCCGCCGTTGCCGACAACGCGATCGGCCTGGTCGACGAGCGCCTTGTTGAGAGCCGAGACGAACGCGCGAGCCGAGCCTTCGACCACATCGGTTGAAACCCCGCGGCCCGAGTAGGTATCAGGCCCAACCTGGATGATGACGTTCACTTCCGCCATGGCGTCGGCGCCCGAGGTGAGCGGACTCACCCGGTAGTCGAGCAGCGTCGCCGGAATGTCGAACACCTGTTGGAGGGCGACGAACGCTGCGTTCACCATCCCGTCACCTTCGGCCTCGACCGTGCGCTCGGCGCCGCCCTGATCGACCCTGACGGTCGCAACCGGGACGGTCTCGTTGCCTCCCGAGACGTGGATGCCGACGAGGTGGATCAGGTCGGTGGCGATGCTGGTCTCCTCATAGACGATGGCGCGCAGTCCCTCTTCGGAGATTTCGCCTTTGCGGTCGGCCAACTCCTTGAATCTGGTGAAGGCGCGGGCAAAGTCCTCGTCCTCGAGGTTGATCCCCAGCTTGGTGAGGGCATCACCAAACGCAGCGCGCCCTGAGTGCTTGCCCAGCACCAGCACGCTCTCATGGCCGATGGCTTTCGGGTCCATGATCTCGTAAGTTTCGCGATGGCGCAGCACACCGTGCTGGTGGATCCCCGATTCGTGGGCAAAGGCGTTGCGTCCGACGACGGCCTTGTTGTATTGGACCGGATACCCCGTCAGCCGGGAGACGAGCCGCGACGTTTCGAAGATCTCAGTCGTGTCGGCGCCGATCTCAACTCCGAAGCGATCCTGGCGGGTGGTGATCGCCATGATGACTTCCTCGGTCGATGTGTTGCCGGCCCGTTCGCCGATTCCGTTGATGGCCCCTTCGATCTGGCGGGCACCCGCGGCGATCGCAGACAGCGAGTTGGCAACTGCCAGGCCGAGGTCGTTGTGGCAGTGGGTGGAGACGATGACGTCCTCGTTGTCACCCCTGACCTCCTGGTAGACCCGGCTCAGCATGTCGACGAACTCGTTGGGAGTGGCGTAGCCGACGGTATCGGGGATGTTGATGGTCGTTGCCCCCGCCTCGACTGCGGCACGGCAGATCTCCATGATGAAATCGGGGTCTGACCGGGTGGCGTCCTGGGGTGAGAACTCGACGTCGTCGACATAGGTACGGGCTCGCTTGACGCTTTCGACCGCCGCCGCCATCACCTCGGCCGGGGTCATCCGCAACATCTCCTCCATGTGGATCGGCGATGTGGAGATGAAGACGTGGATGCGCTGGCGATCTGCCGCCTGGATCGCCTCCGCGGCAGCATCGATGTCGCCGGGGAGGGTGCGGGCCAGGCTGGCGATGATTGGTCCCTGCACTTCGGCGGCGATCCTCGAAACGGACTCGAAGTCGCCCGGTGACGATGCCGCAAAGCCGGCTTCGATGACATCGACCTTGAGTCGAGCCAACTGGGCGGCGATGGCGACCTTGTCGTCGGGCGACAGCGCAATGCCGGGGGCCTGCTCGCCGTCGCGCAGGGTGGTATCGAGAATGATCAGTCGGTCGGACATAGGGGTGAATCTCCTTGGAGAGGCGGTGGAAGCTACCAGAACGACGCCGGGTCGGTGGCCTTCCGGCACCCGCCCGGCTACGTAAGGAGCAGACGTCCCTGCGTCACGCCGACCTCAGCTTGGTCCGACCGGTCTTGCCGGTCTTGGCGTCCTTGGCCATCGCGATGCGGCCGGACTTGACCAGATCGACGATCCCGTAGGGCCGCATCAACTCCAGAAAGTCACCGAGCCGATCGGGCGGGCCCGACAGTTCGAACGTGATCGTGGACGATCCGACGTCAACGGCCCGGGCGTTGAAGATCCCGGCGGCTTCGAGCATCTCCGCCCTGCGTTGGTCGGCGTTCACTCGCAGCAGCATGATCTCGCGTTCGACTCCCTCGCCGGGGACCATCTCGGTGACCTTGACAATGTGCACCAGCTTGTACAGCTGCTTGATGATCTGCTCCATCTCGGGGCCGTCGACGACGAGGGTGACGCGAGACATTTCCGGTTCCGAGGTCGGGCCGACCGCCAGGGAGTGGATGTTGAAGCCGCGGCGGGCGAACATCGACGAGATTCGGGCAAGGACGCCGGGCTTGTTCTCCACCAGCACGCTGATCACGTGGTTGTTCATGCCGGCACCTCGGGGGTCTCGAGGTCGGCGATGGACATCACCACTTGATCGTTGGAACGTCCGGCGGGAATCATCGGGAACACCATGGCGTCGGGATCACATTTGAACTCGACGACCACCGGCCGGTCGGTGATGGCAAGCGCTTTCTCCAGGGTGGGCGCAACCTCGGACGGCCGTTCGGCGCGCATCCCGACACAGCCCATTGCCTCGGCCAGCATCACATAGTCGGGGGTGTGGTCGGTCAGGTCGGTGGCGCTGTAGCGCTCGTTATAGAAGAGGCGCTGCCATTGCCTCACCATGCCGAGGTTGTTGTTGTTCATGACGGCGATCTTCACCGGGATGCCCTCGACCGAGGCGGTGATGAGTTCCTGGAACGTCATCTGGAAACAGCCGTCACCATCGATTGCGAAGACGGTCTCGTCGGGCTTGGCGACCTGGGCGCCGACCGCAGCGGGCACCGCGTAGCCCATCGTGCCGAGACCACCTGAGTTGATCCAGGTGTTGGGACGTTCGAATCCCCAGAACTGCGACGCCCACATCTGATGCTGGCCGACGCCGGCGACGATGATCGCGTTGCCCGCCGTGAGCCGGTGCAGCTCCTCGATGACGTACTGCTGCTGGATCGGGCCGTCGGGGTCCTGCTCGTACTGCAGTGGGAATTCTTCTTGCCAGCGGGCGAGGGTTTCCATCCACGGGCGCCGGGACGGGGGCGGGCCCCCGTCGAGCGACTTCTCTTCGGCGTCGATGAGTTGGGCCAAGATCGCCTTGGCGTCGCCGACGACGGGCACGTCGGCATGTCGGACCTTGCTGATCTCGGCGGGATCGACGTCGGCGTGGATGATCTTGGCGTTGGGGGCAAAGGACGAGACTTGGCCGGTGACTCGATCGTCGAAGCGGGCGCCGACGGCGACGAGCAAATCGGCTTGCTGCATGGCCGTGATCGCGGTGTAGGTCCCGTGCATCCCCGGCATGCCGAGACACAGGCGGTGGGAGTCGGGGATCACGCCTCGTGCCATCAGGGTGGTGACAACCGGCAGGTTGGCCGCTTCGGCGAATGCCACCAGTTCTTCCGAGGCGCCGGCGCGAAGGATGCCGCCTCCGGCGTAGAGCACGGGGCGCTCCGACGCGTTGATCATCTTGACGGCCGCCTTGATTTGGCGGGGGTGTCCTTTGATCGAGGGCTTGTAGCCGGGGAGTTTGATCTCGCCGGGGCGGCGCCAGGTCATCGTTGCCGACAGGACGTCCTTCGGGATGTCGACGAGGACGGGGCCGGGGCGGCCGGTGGCGGCGAGGTGGAATGCCTCCCGGATGACGTCGGGAATCTCATCGGCGTCCGTCAGCAGATAGTTGTGCTTGGTGCACGGCATCGAGATGCCCCACGTGTGGGCTTCCTGGAACGCATCCATCCCGATGGAGGTCGAGGCCACCTGACCGGTGATGGCGACCACCGGGATCGAGTCCATGTGGGCGTCCTGGAGTGGGGTGATCAGGTTGGTGGCGCCCGGACCGGATGTGGCCACCATCACGCCAACCTTCCCGCTGGCGTGGGCATACCCCGACGCCATGTGCCCGGCACCCTGTTCGTGGCGAGCGAGGACGTGTCGGATTGGACTGTCGAGGATCGGGTCGTAGGCAGGCAGGATGGCTCCGCCGGGTACCCCGAACATGACTTCAACGCCTTCGTGCTCGAGTGCTCTGATGAGAGCCTGGGCTCCGGTGAGGGTCTCGCTCATCTCGGTTCTCCTGCGTTGGTCGGTTCGGTGGATGCTTCGGATGCTTTGGTATGGCCGTGTCGTCCCGGATATGGCCGTGTTGCCCCGGATATGAAAGAGCCCTCCGGGTGGAGGGCAGTGGGCACATACGCGTCTGGGACGACGTATGCGCCTAGGTGATAAGTACGAGGAAGGGGGCGTTGGTGGTCATGTGCTCAATCAGTTGTCGGACAGCGAGTATGCCACTGTGCAGTCGTGTGTCAAGCTCCGCCGACGATCATGAATGTGTGTTGCCCGATCGTCCCGCGAAGATGACTCCATGAAGCGATTTCCGATCCCGCTGCAATCGGTACTCGCCGGTGCCATCGAGGCCGGGAGGGCTGCGCTACGCGACCTCGATGCTGAAGAGGTCCCCGCCGGACTCAAGCGAGTGGCGGCACACAGCGGAGGCCGGTTGCCGCCGCCGCTGGCGGTATCGCTGCTCGAAGCAATCGACGACGACGAGTGGCTCCGGGAAAAAGTGTCCGAGAAGCTGGGCGAAGCGGTCGCGCCGGATGACCCCGCCGCCCTCTTTTTGAATCGCCCGCCGGGTTGGTGGTCGGAACTAGCCATCGCCGGTGCCGCTACGGCCGTTGCCGATGAGGAACGGCGGGCCGGTAAGGCGCAGCGCCAGATCGAGGATCTGCTGAGCCGGGTTGAGGAATCCAAACGGAAGCTCAAGGATGCGCGGCGCGAGGCGCGGGTCGGCGTGGCCGAACTCAAGGCTCAGCTCGTTGCCACCCGAAAGCAACTCAAGGCGGCGGAGGCCGCGGCCGGTGGCGACACGGCCAAACTCGAGCAGGCGTTGGCCGACATGGAGCAACGCCTCGCCGGGGCGGAAGCCGCCAGGGCAGAGGTGCAGGATGTGCTCGCCGAGCAGCGGGTCCAGTTTCGGAGGCTGCGCCGGGGACGGGCGGCAGCCGAACGTGAGGCCCGTCGTGGGGGAGCGGCATCGTTCGGCGGCGACGCCATCGACATGGCGCGTACGCTCGACCACATGGCCGCCGGCGTGCGTCCTCCCCGAAGCCGCATCACGCCGCAGCCCGGCACAGACCGCATCCGCATCAGGCTCGGCTGGCTTGGCCCTGCCGGCGGGGGTTGCCCCCGATTCGCCCGACGCGGTGACCTGGCTTGTTGGGTCCGCAGGAGTGTTCTCACTGATCGTCGACGGCTACAACGTGCTGTTCCATCTCGATCGCGGCGATTTCTCAACCGGCCGTGCCCGCCAACGCCTGGCCCAAGAGCTTGGTCGCTTGAAGCGTGAAGCAGGTACCGCTCGGATAATCGTGGTGTACGACTCGGCGTTGCCGGGCGGGCGGCGGGCTCGCCCGACCGCCGGTGGCGTCGAGGTGCGGTTTGCCGAAGAGGACCGTCTGGCCGACGAGGAGGTCATCCTGCTTGCCGGCGACTTGACCGGGTCCGTGGTCGTCGTGAGCAGCGATCGCGAGGTCCGCGAAGGGGCCGAATCTACCGGTGCGCTGGCACTTTGGTCGGAAGCGCTGGTCGGTTGGATCGAAGGGTCCTAGCCACGACGATTTCTCCCGTATCAGACAGGCCGGCCGCGTATCTTTAACCACAAGCGCCCGGGACAGGCCCGGGCGGATATGTGAGGGAGGGATCATGCGCAAAGGTAAGCGCTTGACCATCATCGGCGGAATTGTGGTCGGCTTGCTGGCGTTTTCGGCGGTTGCGATAGCAGCGTCGAATTCGTTCCAGAGCAAGGGGATCAACAACGTCCGAGTCAAGACGGAGACGAGTGCCTATTCGACGAGTTCGACGAGTTGGGTATCGCTGCCCGGCGCGAGCCTGACCATGAGCATCCCAAACGGGAAGCAGAAGCTCTTCATCGCTGAGTTCGACGCTGAGAGCTATTGCCAGGGGGGCACCGGCTGGTGCTCGGTTCGTATCCTGGTTGATGGCAACGAGATGCATCCGATCTCGGGCACTGATTTCGCTTTCGACAGCGTTGATACCGACGGGTATGAGAGTCATGCCATGACGAGAACGTACGGCCCGATGGGGCCCGGTCAGCACACGTTCCAGGTCCAGATGAGGGTGAACAATGCTGCAACGCAGTTCAGGCTCGACGACTGGACGTTCAAGGTGTTCAAGGGCGCCGCCTAGAGGACAACACCGGATCACGAGATGATCGGAGCCGCGGCCACAGCCGCGGCTCCGGCGCGTCACAGGGCGAGTTCGGCCAGAGTGCGCAGAGTGGTGACGTCGGTGGTCGAGACGTTCAGCGTTGTGACCCCCGAGTCTCGCCAGGCGGCGAGGCGGTCGCGAACCATGTCCCTGGTTCCGACCAGGCTGACCTCGTCGATGAGCGCTTCGGGAACCGCGTTGCCGGCCGCAAAAGGCTTGCCGGCGAGGTAGTGGTCCTGGATCTCGGCGGCCGCTTGTTCGAAGCCGTAGCGGCAGGCAAGGTCGTTGTAGAAGTTGCGCCCTTTTGATCCCATCCCGCCGATGTAGAGCGCCAGACCGGGTCGCACCGAGTTGCGGGCCGCTTCCACGTCGTCGCTGATCAAGGCGGCCACGGACGGAGCGATGTCGAAGGTTGCAGCCTTGTTCGGGTCGCCTGCGGCGGCAAAACCAGCGGCGATCATGGGCCCGAAGACGGTTCCGGCCCGTTCGGGCGAGTAGAAGACGGGGAGCCAGCCGTCGGCGATCTCGGCGGTGAGTTGCACGTTCTTGGGCCCGATCGATGCCAGGTAGATCGGCACGGCATGCTTCGGGTGGGTGATCATCCGCAGCGGCTTGCCCAACCCCGTGGCGTCGTCACCTCGATATGGGATCTGGTAGTGGTCGCCATCGTGCTCGAGCGGCTCACGGCGGGCGATCGCGTCCCGCACGATCGAGACGTACTCGCGGGTCTTGCCCAGCGGCTTGCCGTAGGCCACTCCGTGCCAGCCTTCGACCACCTGGGGGCCGGACAGGCCGAGCCCGAGCAGGAATCTGCCGCCGGACAGCTCGTTGAGGGTGACCGCCGTCATGGCCGTCATCGCCGGCGTGCGGGCCGGCATCTGCAGGATGGCCGAGCCGGCCTTGATTCGCTCGGTGCGCGCCGCGATCCAGCTGAGCACGGTGACGGCGTCCGAGCCCCAGGCTTCGGCGGCCCACACCGAGTCGTAGCCGAGCCGCTCGGCTTCGAGCACCAGGTCCATGTCGAGCCCGGCGTTGGCTCCCCAGTAGGCGATGTTGAGTCCAAGCCGCATCCCGAGACCCTACCTCGCCGTCATTTTCCCTGTTCTGGCGTGGCTGAGGTACCAGAAACCGCGCTTGTCTTCAGGCCAGAACGGGAAACCCCTCCGTGTCCATGATGGGTGAGACACTTTCTGGTTTGTGTTGTGAGTGGTGAGGGCGGTGGAAGAGGTGAACCGTTGTGGGAAACAAGCGGGCAGCGATCTATAGGGCCGATACTTGGCATATGGATGATGCTGTTGCCAGTGATGGGAGTGGGAGGCCGTTGAGGAATCCGGTGCGCCGGTCGTTCAGTCCGGAATACAAGTTGTCGATCCTCGCCGAGTACGACAGGGCATCCGAGACCGGCGAGAAGGGCGCCATCTTGCGCAGGGAAGGCCTCTACTCGAGTTTGATCACCGACTGGCGGCGGCAACATCGCCAGGGCCTGTTGAAAGCCGCTCTCGGGCGGAGCGACGGTGGTCGGGGTGGGCCGAGCCGTTCGGAGGTGGCCAAGCTGCGGGCTGAGAACGAGCGACTGAAGACCAAACTGGCCCAGGCCGAGGCGGTGATCACGGTCCAGGGAAAAGTGCACGCGCTCTTGGAGGAGATCTCAAAGAGCGCGGACACCGACGAATCGTGACCGCCATTTTGGACGCCGCAGTCGACGAACTCGCTCCCATCGTTGGGCGTAAACGAGCCTGTGAAGCCCTCGGACGATCTCGTGCCAGCCACTACCGGCAACGGCAGGGACCCCGGTATGGACCTGCGATACCACGACGCTCGCCTCGGGCCCTGACAGCTACCGAAGCTGAAACCGTGATCGAGACCCTGAACGAAGAACGGTTCTGCGACAAGGCACCGGCCCAGATATGGGCCACCCTGTTGGACGAAGGCACCTACCTGGCGTCGGTCTCGACCATGTATCGCCTGCTGCGCCAACGTCACCAGGTCAGGGAACGTCGAGCCCAGGCTCGCCGCCCGGCGCTGATCAAACCCGAACTGGTCGCGGTTGGCCCCAACGAAGTCTGGAGCTGGGACATCACCAAACTCGCCGGCCCCTACAAATGGACCTGGTTCCATCTCTACACGATCCTCGACATCTACTCCCGGTACGTAGTGGGGTGGCTCGTCGCCCCCACAGAATCCGCCAAGCTCGCCGAACAACTCATCGCCGACGCCATCTACACCAACGACATCGACCACGACCAGTTGACACTCCACGCCGATCGAGGCAGCTCGATGACGTCACGCACCGTCAGTCAACTCCTCGCCGACCTCGGCGTGCTCCAAAGCCATTCCAGACCACACCAGTCCAACGACAACCCCTACTCCGAAGCGCAGTTCAAGACCCTGAAATACTCACCCACCTTCCCCAAACGGTTCGCCAACATCGCCGCGGCTCGATCATTCTGCGAAACCTTCTTCGAGTACTACAACAACGAACACCGCCACTCCGGTATCGGCCTCAACACCCCAGCCAACGTCCACTACGGCCTCGACGACATCATCCGCCAGAAACGCCAAGGAGTGCTCAACGCCGCCTACGCCAACCGACCCGACCGCTTCCGAAAACCACCCCAAGCACCCACAGTGCCCCAAGCCACCTGGATCAACCGGCCCGAGAAGGAACCCATCGCCATCTGAGCAACCCCTGTCTCATTCCCCTTGACACGTTCCGAACGCGGCGTTCTTGTCACACCCTTTCCGTACGTTGTGGTGACAGGTGGTAGGACCCAGGAGGGCAACCGTGATCATCGACTGCAATCAGTGCGCCATGCAGCACACCAGCGCCTGCGACGACTGTGTCGTTGCGGTCGTCCTCGGCATGGAGCCGGGCCCACTCGAACTGAACGGCGACGAGGCTGCCGCGTTGGACCATCTGGCCGACGCCGGGATGGTTGCGCCGCTGCGCCTCGTGTCGAAGTTCGACGGGCGGGAGACGGCTGCGGGCTGAGCGGCCGGTGGGGAACGGAAGTCTCGGGGGCCCCCACGGGGGAGCGGCGCGCGGAGTCGCCGCGGTGGGATGGGTCGGCGGGCCGGGCATGAGGCGGGGCAAGGGTGGCCTCGTGCTCGGCTCGCTGCGTACCCTGCGTCCATGGAGTTGCCCGATCGTATCCGCCGCGGCGCCGATGAGGCGGGAGTAGCCGGCTTTGGCATCTGTGATGCCGAACCCTTCACGTCCACGGCCGACGCCATCGGCCGGCGGGTCGCCGCCGGGATGCACGCCGGGATGCGTTTCACTTTTGGCGATCCGTCGCGGGCCACCGACATCAGGGCCTCGTTCCCGTGGGCGCAGCGATTGGTAGTGGTCGCTTGGAGCTACCTGCCCGAGGCCGGCAGTCCCGGATCGGCCGAACCGGGCACCGCCCGCATTGCGCGTTTCGCCACCAAGAATCACTACGACGGGCTGCGCCGGGTGCTGACCGAGATCGCCACGGTGCTGCGGGTAGACGGCCATCAGGCGGAGCCGATCGCCGATGACAATCGGCTGGTCGACCGGGCTGCCGCCGTGCGGGCCGGAGTCGGATGGTGGGGCAAGAACACCATGGTGCTGGCCCCGGGAGTGGGGCCCTGGCTGCTGCTCGGCAGCGTGGTCACCGATGCCGACCTCCCTGTTTCTGAGCCGATGGTGCGCGACTGCGGTACCTGCGCAGCCTGCCTGCCTGCTTGTCCCACGGGGGCGTTGGTGTCCCCGGGAGTTCTCGATGCCCGGCTCTGTCTTGCCTATTGGCTCCAGGGCCCGGGCGTCATCCCGTACGACCTGCGCCGGGCGATGGACGACCGCATCTACGGCTGTGACGACTGTCTCGAGGCATGTCCGCCGGGTGGTCGTCTGCTGACCAGCTCCACCGAGGCGCAGGGACGCACCAACCTGCTGGAGCTACTTGGTAGCGATGACGCCGCCCTGCTCGATCGTTACGGCCACTGGTACATCCCGCGGCGTCAGCCCCGCTACCTGCGACGCAATGCCTTGATTGCGCTCGGCAATACCGGTGGTCCCGAGGCTCCCGAAGTTGCCTCAGGCTTCCTCTCGCATCCCGACTGGTTGTTGCGCGCCCATGCGGCGTGGGCGGTCGGCGAGCTCGGAAGCGACTTGGCCCGGGAGGTACTCGATGCCGCCGCCGCAGGCGAGACCCATCCAGAGGTCTGCCTCGAGATCGACCTGGCTCGGGAGGTGGCGGCGGCGGGTCTACGCTGACGCCCCATGACGAGTTTCACGATCATTGGGACGCGTTGATGGTGCCGATCTACGCCCTTGCCACCGGCGTCGGCGTGGTCGCGCTACTCGCCTGGATTGGGCTGACGGTGTTCGCCAACACCGTTGCAGGGCGTCAATCGCTGGACCCGGAGCAACGCTTCGGGCCGACCGGACGCGTGGCGGTGGCCGCGGTGTTCGGGTTTGGGCTGGCCGGCATGTCCGCTTCATTCGCCGGTTGGCAATGGTTGGCGGCTCTCGCCGCGGCGTTGGCCGGCGCCATTGGGGCTGGCCTCGTGGCGCAGTTCCTCGGCCCCGAGTCGGAAGGGAGCGTTGCCCGCTGATGCTGCTGGTCGCCGATGTGCACGGAGCCGTCGCTGCATTGCGCCGGGTGGCCGCCTCAGGCGAGCCGCTGCTGGTCCTCGGCGACCTGGTCAACTTCATCGACTATCGGACCAATCAAGGGATCCTCACCGACGTTGCCGGCCGGCCCTTTGTTGAAGAGATGGTGCGTCTCCGCACCAACGGCCACATGAAGGACGCCGCCGAACTCTGGGCTGAGATGGCCCGGGGACGCGAGGCGGAGTTGCGCGGCCGGTTCGACGAACTGATCCAACTGGCCTACGAAGACGTCTGTGGTGCGCTGGACGGCGCGGAGTCGTACGTCACGTACGGCAACGTCGACCAACCGACCGTGCTGGCCGAGACCCTGCCGCCCGGATCGCGCTTTGTCGACGGCGAGGTGGTCGAGATCGGCGGACTTCGGGTCGGGTTCGCCGGTGGGGGTGTGCCCCGGCTGAACACCCCCGGCGAGGTGTCTGATGAAGCAATGGCAGCCAAGCTGGCCTCGCTCGGGTCTGTCGACATCCTGTGCACCCACGTTGCGCCGGCCATTCCCGCCCTGGCCCGCGACGTGGTCGGCGGCAAGGAGAAGGGTTCGGCGGCCGTGTTGGACTATCTGCTCCGGGTGCAGCCTCCGTTCCACTACTTCGGTGATATCCACCAGCCACAGGCGGTCGCGTGGAGAGTGGGCGACACGCGATGCCGCAACGTCGGCTACTTCCGTGCGACGGGTAGGGCGGTGCGTCACGAACCGTGACACCCCCGCCGGTGATCTGCCCAGCCCTGAGGTCAACCTCGACGTTTTGGCAGAGGGCTATCGCTATCGGCCGCCATCCGCAGGTTCGTTGGCGCATGCGGCGCGGGCGGCTGACTCTGCCGACTTGGAACCGGGCGATTGGGCGCTCGACGCCGGTGGCGGGCCCGGCGACCACGCCGCTATGTGGGCGGAGGTCGGTGCCGCCGCCGTTGTGCTCGACGCCAGCCCGGCCATGGTGCGTACCGCGGGGTCGCGCCCCGGGGTTGAAGCCGTCGTGGGACGGACCCAACAGATGCCGTTTCGAGCTGGGCGGTTCTCCCTCGTGTACTTCCACCTATCGATCCACTACGGCGATTGGCGGGCGGCCCTGCACGAAGCCCATCGTGTTCTGGGACCCGGTGGCGAATGCTGGGTCTGGACGCTCGGTGCCGTGCATCACCGCGCCTCGTTTCTCGCCCGCTGGTTCCCGTCGGTCGGTGAGATCGATGCGGCCCGTTTTCCCGATCCTGCCGAGATCGCCGATGCCCTTGCCGACCGATTCGGAGACGTGAGCCGCGGCACGACGCTGGAGGTGGTGGAACGCTCGGCCGGGTCGTGGGTTGAGGCGGTACGCGGCGGCTTTGTCTCGACCCTCCAAATGGTTCCACCTCAGGAGTTGGAATCCGGTCTCGCCTCGTTTGCCCGTGAGTACCCGGACCCAGATGCCATCGTCGAGTACCAGATGAGATGGGACTGGCTCTCAACCCAGCGGCGAACGCTACGCTAACCCCCTCAGCTCAGGTCTTGCGAGGAGTGGGGAAAACTATGGCGATGGAAGGCACCGTTCAGAGCATCGAGGTCTCGGCCGCGCCTCAATTCGTCTTTGAGGTCGCGCTCCATCTCGAGGCGTACCCGGAGTGGGTGACGGGAGTGAAGTCCGTCGACATCCTCGAGGAGGACGACTTCGGCCGGCCGGTCAGGGTCGCCTTTGTGGCCGACGCCATGATCAAGGAAATCTCCTACACGCTGCGGTACGAGTACGACCTGGAGAACGGCTTCTCGTGGCATGCGGAGCCCGGGCGAGACATCAAGGCCATGGACGGCAGCTACGAGTTCAACGAGATGTCCGATGGGGGCACCGAAGTGCTCTATGCCCTCCGAGTCGATCCGGCCTTCACGGTCCCCGGGTTTCTTCGTCGTCAGGCCGAGAAGCAGATCGTGTCGAGCGCGTTGCGCGGGTTGAAGAAGCGCTCCGAAGCCGGCTGATGCGGGTCATCCTCGTCACCGGCAAAGGCGGCGTCGGCAAGACCACTGTGTCGGCGGCGACCGCCTTGCGGGCGGCGGACTCCGGCTCACGAACCCTGGTGATGTCTACTGATCCGGCTCACTCACTCGCTGATGCCTTCCAACTCAGTTTTGGCGACGCCCCTTCGCAAGTCACCACCCGCTTGGCGGCTCAACAGATCAACGCCCAAGAGCGTCTCGAGGACTCGTGGGGCGAGGTCCGCGACCACCTCACCGAACTGTTCGATTGGTCGGGGCTAAAGGGCATAGAAGCCGAAGAGCTCACGGTGTTCCCCGGGATGGATGAGATCTTCTCGCTGGCTACCGTGCGCGATCATGTCCGTTCCGGCGACTACGACGTGGTCGTGGTTGATTGTGCGCCGACGGCTGAGACGTTGCGATTGCTCAGTCTTCCCGAGGTGCTCTCCTGGTACATGGAGAAGATGTTCCCGATCGGGCGCCGGGTGGCGAAGGTCGTGAGGCCCGTGCTGAGCCGGGTCACCAACATGCCGGTCGCCGACGACAAGGTCTTTGAGGCGGTTGTGAACTTCTACTCCAGGCTCGATGGGATCAGAGAGATCCTGGCCGACCCCGAGATCACCAGCGCCCGGTTGGTGATGAATCCAGAGAAGATGGTCATTTCTGAAGCCCGCCGCACCTACACGTATCTAGGTCTGTTCGGGTACGCGGTCGACGCCGCCATTGTGAACCGGGTGCTTCCCGATACCGTGTCGGATCCGTACTTCAAGCGGTGGCGCGAGATCCAGCAGCACCACCTCGAGTCGGTCGAAGAGGGCTTCGCCGACGTGAACGTCCGCACCTTGCGGCTGTTCGACGAAGAGATGGTTGGTATCGACAACCTGCGCCTGGTCGGCGAGGAGCTCTACGAGGATGTCGATCCGGTGTCGCGCCTCTCCGAAGGGCGCCCATTCCGGGTTGAGGATGATCCCGACAGCGACGACCAAGTCATCCTCGTGCTCACTATTCCGTTCGCCGAGAAGGGCGATGTCGACGTGCTTCGCCACGGCGACGAGCTCTACATCACGGTTGGCCCCTACCGGAGGTCGTTTGTGCTTCCCGACTCCCTGAAGAGACGTCACGTGCGGCGAGCCCGGTTGGTCGAGGGCGAGCTCCGGGTCACGTTCGGACTCGAGCCATGAGTGACGAGGGAGACCGCGTGGACCAGGGTCGGGTCAAGATGGGCCTCCAGCGGGCCGGACTCCACATGCTGCGCGCCGGCTACGAAGTCGTCGCCGGAGTCGCAGCATTCCTCGACGAAATCGTGCGGGTGCGCCGCGACACCGTTGCCGACGACGACGAAGGTCCCACCAAGATCGAACTGGAGTAGGCATGGCGACCACGATTGGCGTCGACATGGGCGGGACCAAGATGCTGGTCGTCCGTGTCGAGAACAACGATGTGATTTCCCAGACCCGGCACTCGGTGCCGGAGGCGCCTGAAGAACTCTCCAGCGCAGCGATCGACGCGGTTCGCACGCTGATGAGCGACGACGTCGAGGGGATCGGAGTCGGCGTGGCCGGGCTAGTGCAGTGGCCCGATGGAGTATTTGTGTGGGGTCCCCACGTCGCCGGGACCAGGGTCCCGATGCGCGAAGAGATCCAGGCCGAGTTCGGCGTACCGGTGGTGGTCGACAACGACGCCAACGCCGGCGCTTGGGGTGAGTTACACCTGGGTGCGGGCCGTGGCTACCGCGACCTGCTGTTCGTCACCCTTGGCACCGGTATCGGAGGTGCCATCGTTCTCGATGGCACCATCCACCGTGGATTGTCGTTCGCCGGCGAATGGGGCCATGCCCTCTACGAACCCGGAGGGGCGCGCTGTGGCTGTGGCAAGCAAGGTTGCTGGGAAACCGCGGCCAGCGGCCCCGCTCTCACCAGGCTGGCCCGCGTCATGCTCGCCCAGAATCCAGACGGGCCGCTGGCGCATCGGCTGCGGGACCAGGAACTGACCGGTGAGGCCATCACCGCGGCGGCCGACGCCGGGGACGAAACCGCCCGCGGCCTTGTCGCCCAGGTCGGCGCCGACCTCGGCCGTGGGCTGTGCAACCTGATCGCGATCTTCGACCCCGAGATCGTGATCGTCGGCGGTGGGCTTGGTTCTGTGGGCGAATCGTTGCTCGGCCCGGCCCGGCGAGTTGCCGCCGATGCCCTCCACGGCGGTTCCCACCGAATGCTGCCTCCGATCTTGGTGGCGGGGTTGGGTCCGGCAGCCGGCGCGGTCGGCGCCGCCATGCTGGCGGAAGACCTGGTCACCGGCCGCCTCCTGCTGAGCTGACTACGTTGCACCATGGCTGAGTTCCCGAACCACGAGATGCCGGAGTGGGGTCCAGACCTGGCCGAGCCGCGGCCACGGCGGTCCAAGCGAGCCGTGATCGGCGAAGTGCTACTTGCCGGTCCCCACCTTGCCACGCTGGTCTACCGGCTGCTGCGCGATCCGCGGGTTTCGCGCCGTCGCAAACTGGTCCTGGCCGGTGCGCTTGCCTACGTCGTGTCGCCGATCGACCTGATCCCCGGCAAGCTCTTTCCCATCGTCGGGCAGATGGATGACGCTCTCGTCGCCGCCTTCTCCGTCGACTACCTCATGCGCGGCGTCGAACCCGGCGTATTGGCCGAATTATGGGGCGGCAGCGAGGACGGTCTCGAGATGGTCGTGGCCCTCATGGAGTGGGGAAGCGAGTTCGTACCGGCCTCGCTGAAACGGCTGATCGAGTCGGGCGGCTGATCCGCAGCGAAGTGGCCACCCGCCAGTACGCTGGCGCCATGGAATTTCGGCGTATCAACAATCTGCCCCCGTACGTGTTTGCCCAAGTCAACGATCTGAAGATCGAGGCGCGCCGGGCGGGCGAGGATGTGATCGACCTCGGTTTTGGGAACCCGGACATCCCATCGCCCCCGCAGGTCGTCGAGAAGCTGGTGGAGGCTGCTCGCAACGACCGCAATCATGGCTACTCGGCTTCCCGTGGCCTGCCCAACCTCCGCAAAGCGGTTGCGGACCGATACCGCCGCCGGTTCGGCGTCGAACTCGACCCGGATAGCGAAGTGATCAGCACCATCGGGGCCAAAGAGGGCCTTTCCCACCTGATGTGGACGCTGGTCCAGCCCGGTGATGTCGCATTGGTTCCAGAGCCCTCCTACCCGATCCACATCTACGCCCCGGTACTGGCCGGCGCCGAGGTGCGGCGGGTCCATCTCTCGCTCGAGGCCGATTTCTTCGAAGATATGCACCAGGTGTTCCTCGACACCTGGCCGAGGCCACGGGTCATCCTGACTTCGTTCCCGCACAATCCGACGACGGCGTGCGTCGATCTGGAGTTCTTCGAGCGACTGGTGCGCTTCGCCCAGGAGCACGAGGTCATGTTGGTGCACGACTTCGCCTACGCCGAGATCCACTTCGATGGTTACCGGCCGCCGAGCCTGCTCCAGGTGCCCGGGGCCAAGGATGTCGGAGTCGAGTTGTACACCCTCTCCAAGAGTCACTCGATGGCCGGTTGGCGGGTCGGTTTTGTCGTCGGCAATCCGGAAATGGTGGCAGCGCTCGCCAAGCTCAAGTCGTATCTCGACTACGGCACGTTCCAGCCCATCCAGATTGCCTCCATCATCGCCCTCAATGAGGGCGATGACTACATCGGCGAGGTCAACGCGGTGTACGAGCGGCGACGCGACATCCTGGTTGACGGATTGAACCGGGCGGGATGGAAGGTGCCCAAGCCCCTAGGCACCATGTTCGTCTGGGCCGAGATCCCTGAACCGTACGCAGAGATGAATTCTGTCGATTTTTCGATCCACCTACTGAGGGAAGCCAAGGTTGCCGTCAGCCCCGGTGTCGGGTTTGGCCCCTCAGGTGACCGCCACGTCCGGTTTGCCCTCGTCGAGAACGAGCACAGGGTCGGCCAAGCGGTGCGGGGGATTCGCCAGGCGCTCACCCGGCTCTAGTTCTTCTTCTGTTGCGGAGGCACCGTCGGCCTCGGCGGTCTCGTCGGCGGCGGGGCCTGCCGCGTCACTTGCCTTTTTGGGTTGGTACCGCCGGCCTTGGCTTCCTCGCCAGCGGCAGGTAGGCGGCTTCGCTGTAGTCGACCAACATCCGCTGCGTCGAGAAATCGGGGAGGGCCGACACGATGGATTCCTTCATCATCTCCACCCACGCCTGGGGGATACCGTCCTCATCCCGGTCGTAGAACGTGGGGATGACCTCGCTCTCGAGCAGGTGGTAGAGGATCCCGGCATCCTCGGCGTCGGAATTGGAGTGCTCAGAGAAACCCCACCCGTTCTTGCCGTTGAAGCCTTCGACCCACCAGCCGTCGAGCACGGAGAGGTTGAGGCCGCCGTTGGCGGACGCCTTCATCCCCGACGTGCCGCTCGCTTCGTTGGGTGGGCGCGGATTGTTGAGCCAGACGTCGGCGCCGGCCACCAGCGAGGCGCCCAGTTCCATGTCGTAGTTCTCGACGAAGAAGATGTGGCCGGCGAGTTCGTGGCTGTTGGACATCTCCACCACCCAGCGGATCAGACCCTGACCCTCGCGGTCGGCGGGGTGAGCCTTGCCGGCGAACAGCACCTGGACGGGTCGCTCCGGGTTGGTCAGGATGGCACGGGTCCGCCCCGGGTCGCTGAAGATCAGCCCGGCTCGCTTGTAGGTGGCGAATCGCCTGGCGAATACCAGCGTCAGCCGGTCGGCAGGCAACTGGTCGTCGAGCCAGCGGAGCCGCTCCGGGCTGTGGCCGTGACGGGCGTACTGCTGGCGCAACCGAGAGCGCAGCGCTCGCAGCATGATGGCCTTCTGCGTTTCGTGAGCCCGCCACAGGTCGGCGGCCGGAATATCGCGCACCTTCTCCCACGAATCGTGGTCGATGACCTCTTGGTCCCAGACCTCGCCGACGGTCTTGTGATATAGCCTGGCCATGTTGCGGCCCACCCAGGTCTGGGGGTGCATCCCGTTGGTGATCCCGATGGCAGGGCCACCGATGAGATGGCTCCAGTCGCGGGTGGCAATTTCGCCGTGACGTTGGGACACCCCGTTGGCGATCGAAGAGAGACGAATCGCCAAGGCCCCCATATCGAAGCGACCTTCGTCGTGATCGTGAGCGCGGGAGGATTCGCTGAGGATCTTGTCGTCGATTCCGGGCAGGGTGCCGTGGAGGTAGTGCTTCGCCATGGCGAGGTCAAAAACTTCATTGCCGGCAGGCACCGGGGTGTGCAGCGTGAAGAGCGTGTTCTCAACGACCCCTGCGGCGGCCTCCTCGTAGCTTTCACCGGCCTGGATGCGCCGGCTGACTCGCTCCAGGAGGCTCAGCGCGGCGTGGCCCTCGTTGACATGCCACACCGATGGGTCGATGTCGAGGGCACGCAACATGCGGGCACCGCCGATGCCGAGCACGATTTCCTGGCAGAAACGCATCTCGCGGCCCCGCACGTAGAGGATGTGGGTGATTGGGCGGTCGGCCGGATCGTTCTCCGGAAGGTCGGTGTCGAGCAGCAACACGGGGATCCGTCCGACATCGACTCGCCAGGCGCCGACCGAGACGTCGCGACCCGGAAGCTGCACCGTCACTCGCAACGGGCGGCCGGTGTGGCGGTCGAGCACCTCGCGCACTGGTCGGCGCGCCGTCTCGAACGGGAGGTACGTGGCTTGCTGGTTGCCGTCGGGGTCGACGGCCTGCTGGAAGTAACCACGCCGATAGAGCAGCCCCACGGCAACCATCGGCAAGCCGAGGTCGGAAGCGGCCTTGACGTGGTCTCCCGCCAATACGCCGAGCCCACCCGAGTACAGGCGGAGTTTCTGGTTGATCCCAAACTCGGCGCAGAGATAGGCGATCGGGTCCTCGAATGCGCCGTCGTGATTCTTCGTGTACCAGGTGTCCTCTCCGGCAAGGTAATCATCGAAGAGTTCGGTGACCTCTTCGTAGAGTTGGTTGAAGCTGACGTTGGCGACGAGTGCTTCCCAGGTCTGGCGTTCAACGACGGGGAGCATGGAGAGTGGGTTGCGGTTCGCCGCCCAACGCAGCGGGTCGATCCGGCCCCAGAGTTCGCCTGCGAGCGGATTCCACGACCACCACAGGTTGTAGGCAAGGTCGTGGATGCGGTGAAACTCGGGGGGAACGTAGAACGGGGCCTTTGGCCCAGCCCAAATCTCGTTGAACATTTCGGGGATCTTCTTCATGGTGCCTTCAGGTGAATGGACGGGCCGCAGTCCGGCGATTGGGCGACCCAGTCGGGCGGTTCTCTCATCGGTAGCCGGACCATTGTTGACCCAGAGTCGATGCTGCGCAAGCACGCAGCTATCCGTTACACATCGCGGCGAGGGCCTCCTCGGCCGCCTGACGAGCGTACCTGATGTGGTTGGTGATGTAGCCGCTGTTGACGTGGCCGTGGTAGATGGCGTGGGCGCGGTCACCCACATCGCTGAGCTCCGAGATGATCGTCGCCTCGAGACGGCGACCTCGCAGGCCTGCCGTCGCCGCCTCCCTGACGATGTCGCCGCCGCAGCGGCGGGCGACTTCCTCGTTGATGAAGGCGTGACCATTCTCGTGGTCCGCGGAGTACCCAACCGAGCCGTATTGCGGGACGAGTTCCGCAGTTACCGAGGTGAGGACGACAGGGTCCTTGGTGATGTCGACGTTGTAGAGGGCGTAGGCGAGGGCGATCGCCTTGCCGGATTTGAAGTAGTCGGCTCCGGTGTCGGCCAGCCAGGTCAGATACTCGGTGTCGCCGGCAATGCGTTTGAGTTCTCGGCTCAGGGCAGGGCTCGACTCCGAGTCGGCGGCTGCCCGGAGTTCGCCGGATAACCCGGCGATGATGATGTTGCGATCGGGGTTGATCGGGAGCACAAGACGAACCGGATCGGCGGCAATGACGCGCACCCCAACGTCGGGGTCAACGGTCGGTCCGGCGACGCGATTGAGCCCGATCAGGGCCGCTACGGCGACCACCACAAGCAGAAGCGTGGCCTTCATCTCGTCTGCATCGGAAGAAGGTCACGACGAATTGAGCCCCCACGGCACCAATTCCGGGCCATACTCCGCGTTCGTAACCGTTCCCGTCCCGACCAGGTCGTATTCCAGATGTCGTACGCAGTTCTCTTTCCAGGCCAAGGAAGCCAGTTCGTCGGCATGGGCGCCGACGTGTTCGCCGCCCGTCCCGACTTGCTGGGAAGCGAGGCAGATGCCGCGCTTGGCTGGTCATTGCAGGAGTTGTGTGCGGCGGGACCGGAAGAGGATCTGACTCGAACCGACCGAGCCCAGCCGGCCCTCTACGCCACGGCATACGCGCTGTGGGAGGCCTTTCGTGAGGCAGTGGGGTTCGACCCTGTTGCTGCCGCAGGCCATTCCCTCGGTGAGTACACCGCGCTGGCGGCCGCTGGCGTATTCGACTTCTCCACCGGGCTTCGCCTCGTCGCCGCGCGCGGTGCTGCCATGGATGTAGCGGCCCAACTCGAGGACTCCGGCATGGCGGCGTTGATCGGCGTAGACGAGGCCACAGCCGAGACGGTTGCTGCCACCAGGCGAGACGCCGAGGGCCGGCTCTGGGTGGCAAATCTCAATGCCCCTGGTCAGATTGTTGTTGCCGGCGGTGCCGAGGACATCGAGTGGGTCGTTGCCAACGGGCGGGACCTCGGCGTCCGCCGTGCCATACCGCTCAAGGTGGCAGGTGCGTTCCACTCCCCCTACATGGCCGTGGCGGCCGAACAGCTCGCCGCGGCATTGGGTGCGACCGTCTTTGCTCCGCCACGTTTTCCGGTCTACGCCAATGCCACGGGTGGGCCGGTCACCGACGTTGCGGCCAATCTCGAAGAACAGTTGGTCAGCCCGGTGCGGTTCGCCGCAAGTCTCGAGGCGATGGCAGCCGCCGGAGTCGATACTTTTGTCCACATCGGTCCGGGCGACGTCACTGCCGGAATGGTGAAGCGCACGGTGCCGGACGCATCCGTGCTCGTTGTGTCGGTACTCGACGACATACCCGCGATTGCTGAGGAGCTCAACGTACAATGAGGTCCGATCGGAGGGAGGGAAGCCCGTGAGAAGGGCCACGATCACTGGGTGGGGTAAATGTGTCCCACCGGCGGTGCTGAGCAACGCCGACCTCGAGACCGTGATGGATACCACCGACGAGTGGATCACCACCCGGACCGGTATCAAGGAGCGGCGCATCACCCATATGGAGACCTCGGACATGGCCGCGGTCGCCGGCAAACATGCCATTGCCGCCGCGGGCTTGGAGCCGGAGGACATCGATCTCCTCGTCTTGGCGACCTGCACTCCCGACCGGATCATCCCCTCGGCTGCCTCATTCGTGCAGGCCAAGATCGGCGCTCACAACGCCCCCGCCGTCGACGTGAATGCCGCCTGCAGCGGCTTCGTCTACGGGCTGAATCTCGCCAGCGCCATGGTGGCGGCCGGCAACGCAAGTCGTGTGCTGCTGATTGGCTCCGAGAAGTTTTCCCCGCTGCTCGATGTTGAGGACCGGTCGACCGCCGTGTTGTTCGGCGATGGCGCAGGTGCCGTCGTGCTCGAGGCGACCGATGGCACCGACGGGGTGCTGTCGGCGATGCTGGGAACCGACGGCCGCCTCGCCAAGATCCTGACCGTGCCGGGGTCCGGCACCGAGGACCCCGATCCCGAGGAGGCCAACGGTCGCATCTACATGGACGGGCGCGAGGTGTTCCGCAACGCCGTTGTCCAGATGGGCGAGGCCGCACGCAAGGTGATCGCCGATGCCGGTCTCAAACTCAGCGACGTCGACGTGTTGATCCCGCACCAGGCGAACGAGCGCATCATCGACGCTATCGCTCGTCGGATGAAACTCTCCCCGGACAAAGGTGTTCATCAACATCGCCTCATACGGCAATACCTCGGCTGCCAGCATTCCGATTGCCCTGACCGAAGCTCTCGCTGAGGGCCGGATCGCACCGGGAGCCGTTGTTGCGTTTGTTGCCTTCGGTGGCGGCCTGACCTGGGGAGCAGCTGCACTGCGCTGGGGCGACCGCATCGACCCAATCGCTGAAAGCGACGCGGCGCTGCCACCCACAGACAAGACCGGGCTGGACCTCTTCCTCGAACGCCAGAAAATGCACGTTCGGGGGCTGCTGTGACAGATCGGGTGGCGCTGGTGACGGGAGCCTCGCGCGGGATCGGCCGGGCGATCGCGCTGCAGTTGGCTGCCGACGGCCACGTGGTCGCGGTGAACTACGCCTCGAATGCCGCTGCGGCGGCTGAGGTCGTCGATGCCATCATTTCGGGTGGCGGCCGCGCCATCCCCGTTGCTGCCGATGTCGGTGACGAATCCGCCGTTGCTGCCATGTTCGAGACCGTCGCTGATGAACTTGGTCCTGTTGCGGTGCTGGTGAACAACGCCGGCATCACCCGCGACGACCTCATGCTGCGGATGAAGGTGGAGGCCTGGGATGAGGTCATCACGACAAACCTGCGGTCGGTGTACCTGTGCTCGAAGGCCGCCCTGCGCGGCATGCTGCGGGCCAGGTGGGGGAGGGTGATCTCGGTCGGTTCGGTGTCCGGGATCGCCGGAAACCCGGGACAAGCCAACTACGCGGCCGCTAAAGCTGGCATCATCGGGTTCACGAAGTCGCTGGCGAAAGAGATCGGATCGCGCGGCATCACGGCCAACGTCGTGGCACCCGGGTTTGTTGCCACCGACATGACCG
The DNA here is from genome assembly GCA_963821095.1 of uncultured Acidimicrobiia bacterium. Lineage (GTDB taxonomy): Bacteria > Actinomycetota > Acidimicrobiia > Spongiisociales > UBA5794 > CAVPHV01. The sequence continues at coordinate 102,954 of CAWGCJ010000023.1, forward strand.
CCGACCTCGGTGAAGCGGTCCAGGAAGCGGCGACAGAGAGAATCAGTCTTGGTCGGCTCGGCCGACCTGAAGAAGTGGCGTCGGCGGTTGGCTATCTTGCTTCCGACGGCGCCGGCTACATCACCGGACAGACCATTGTGGTCGACGGTGGGTTGGCGTTGTAAAGGGACGGAGCCAAGGAGGGCTACACGATGGATCAGGATGAGATCCAAGCGAAACTCGTCGACCTGCTCGTAGAAGAGCTGGGTATCGACCGTGACAAGATCACCATGGACGCCACGTTTGAGGAAGACCTCGAGGTCGATTCGCTCGGCGTCGTGGAGCTCCTGATGGCGCTCGAAGACAACTTCGACGTGAAGATCCCCGACGAAGAGGCAGAGAAGATCACAACGGTCGGCGAAGCCGTCAACGTGGTCGCCGTGAAACTGCAGTAACCACGGAGCTGAATGTGACGAGAAGGCGAGTCGTCGTCACCGGGCTGGGGACCGTCAACCCCCTCGGCCGGTCGATCGATGAGTTCTGGAAGAATGCCCAGGCCGGAGTATCCGGCGTTGGGCCGATCACCCTGTTCGATCCTGCCCCGTTCACCAGCCGCATTGCGGCCGAGGTGAAGGACTGGGACCCCGAGGTCTACATGCCGCGGCGCGAGGCGCGCCGGCTCGACCGCACGGCCAGTTCTTCGTGGTCGCGGTTGATCAGGCGCTGGCGGACGCCGGTATCGCCTACGAGGAGGACGACCCGGCGGCCACCAGGGCCGGGGTCGTCGTCGGCACCGGTATCGGCGGGATCATCACCACCCAGGACGAGGTCGACATGCTGCGTGAGCGTGGTCCCGACCGGATCTCGCCGCTCTCGATCACCAAGATCATCTCGAACATGTCCGGCGGAGTCGTGTCGATCCGGCACCACCTCTACGGCCCCAACACCTGCACCGTGACGGCGTGTGCCGCGTCGGCCAACGCCATCGGGGACGCCGCCGAGATCATTCGCCGCAACGCGGCCGACGTCATGGTGGCCGGTGGCACCGAGGCCGGCATCGTCGAGTTCGCCCTCGCCGGCTTCTGCGCCTCACGCGCCGTGAGCACTCGCAACGACGACCCGCAAGGGGCGAGCCGGCCGTTCGACCTCGATCGCGACGGGTTCGTGATGGGCGAGGGGGCGGCGGCGTTGATTCTCGAGGAGCGGGACCACGCCATTGCCCGTGGGGCCACCATCTACGGCGAGGTTCTCGGCTACGGCATGTCGGCCGACGGCTACCACATCACGCTGCCTCGACCCGGCGGCGCCGGTGCGGCCCGCGCCATGCAGGCCGCCCTCGACGACGCCGGGATGGCGCCGGCGGACATCGACTACATCAATGCCCACGGCACATCGACGCCGGCCAACGACGCCACCGAGACGGCGGCGATCAAGACCGTCTTCGGTGACGAGGCCTATCGGGTGCCGATCTCGTCGACGAAGTCGATGACGGGTCACTTGCTCGGTGGCGCCGGAGCGCTCGAGGCACTGGCCTGCATCCTGGCGATTCGCGACGGCGTGGTGCCGCCGACGATCAACTACACCACCCCGGACCCCGAGTGCGATCTCGACTACGTGCCCAATGAGGCCCGCGAGGTCCCAGTTCGCACCACGATGACCAACTCGTTCGGTTTCGGCGGCCACAACGTCGCCCTGGTGATCGGCGCTCCGTAGGTGTGACAATCGGGGACGTTGTCCCTGGCGGGATGGGGTGACTGATGGAGCCCTCCGAGCGAGACTGCGGGTTGAAAGACTCACGGCTCCCAAGGAGGGCTCATGACATACGCTAGATCACAGCATCCGAACGCGCCGCTCACCCCGGAGGGTCGCCGCCGCATGGTCGAGTGTGATGTGGAACGCAAGTGGACGGTCACGGCCACGGCGGAACGGTTCCAGGTCGACGCCAAGACGGTGCGTAAGTGGCGGGACCGGTTCCTCACCGAGGGTGAATCGGGTTTGCGGGATTGGTCGTCGCGGCCGCGTCGGTCTCCGAACCGGACCCCGCGGCATCTGCGTCGTCGGGTGATCCGGCTCCGTAAGAAGCGCCGCTGGGGGGCGGATCACATTGGGTATGAGATTGGTCTGGCTGCCTCAACGGTGCAGAACATCTTGAACCGGGCCGGCATCGGCCGTCTCGATCGGGGAGACCGAGCCACCCGCAAGGTGAAACCTTGCCGGTATCAACGTGACCTGCCAGGCGAGTTGATCCACGTCGATATCAAGAAACTGGCCGGGATCCCCGACGGAGGCGGCTGGCGTCTCCACGGACGCGGCTACTCGGGTGAGAAGGCCACCATTGCGGGACGAGCCGGGTACCGCTACATCCACACCGCCATCGATGACCGCACCCGATTGCCTACTCCGAGATCCTCAACGACGAGAAAGCCATCACCGCCGCTGGGTTCTGGACCCGCGCCGCAGCCTGGTACCAGTCGATCGGGATCAGCACGCAACGGGTCCTTACCGACAACGGCGGCTGCTACAAATCCGGGCTCTGGCACCGCGCCTGTGCCGCCACCGGCACCCGGCAAAAAGACCCGACCTCGCCGCCCCCAAACCAACGACGGCGAGAGAGATCCTCGATCAGGTCAGAGCTCTCGGGGTCGAGATGCGTTCCGGCCTCCACACCGGCGAGATAACGCTCGAAGGCACCGATATCGCAGGTATCGGTGTCCACATCGCCTCACGGGTGATGGATCACGCGCCGGACGGAGGGATCGCGGTCTCCAGCACGGTGAAGGATCTGACCGTCGGCTCGTCGTTCCGCTACGACCCCATCGGACCGTTCGAACTCAAAGGGGTTCCCGGCAAGTGGAATCTCTACGTCGTTCACTGATCGCCATCTCGCCATCAGTTGAGGAAGGCGCCGAGAGCCCCGGCATTCCCTACGGACTCTGCGTCCATTCGGCGATGACGGCGCTCTGGGCCGCGATGGACTCGTCGCTGAACAGCATCCCGTTGGGGGTACCCGAACAGCATGGATCGCGGAACGCTTGGGCGTAGACCTCGGGGTAATTGGTCGCCAGCCACTCCTCGTACTCGGCGAACTGTTCGAGCCAGGCCTCGTCCTGACCGGGTGATGCGCTCGAGGTCGACTGCTCGCCGAGTTCGACGATCTGGCCATCGGCGATTCGGAAGGGCTGGTCGATCTCGACGGGTGGGATCCCGGCGCGGTCGCCGAACAAGTCGGTCTGACGAAGGCTGCAGATCACCTTGGCGCCTGCTGCGAGACACTCGGCATCGAAGCTGGTGAGGATCATGGCACCAAAGGCGTTTTGGGCGACGATGATGTCGCTCAGCGTCACTACGCCGTCGTCGTCCCAGTCCCAAGATGCATCAAATCCGGCCTCAGGAGGAATCGGTTCGTTGAGGGGTAGGGACGATCCGTCCTCGAAGGTCATGACTGCGTCACTCGAGAAGAGGCTGGACAGGGCATCGAGGTCGCCGGTGGCGAACAGGCGGTAGAGCTCCTCGGCTACCGCAACATCGCTAGCAGTGGCCGGAATGGTGGATGTCGTTGAGCTTGTCGTTGTCGTGGTTGCTGGAGGCGGTGGTGACGGTTCCTCCGTGAACCGGAGGACGAGGAACCCGTGGGGTTCAATCGACTCAACGGGCGCGTAGTCAACAAATCCGCCGGCAGCCGTGATTTGTGGCGCGGTCGCCTCCGGCCCTACCACGGGAACGACTCCCTGCATGCCGGCGAGGGGCCCAGACGGGAGCTGGAGTGAGAGATCGGTGGCGTAGTCGACGGCCGCGTTGAGGACGACGAGGACGTGGTCGTTTCCCTCCGAGCGCAGATAGGCGGCGAGACTCGGTGTGCCCGTCTCCACTTCGAGGAGGACTCCCCGCCGCAGGGCAACGCTGGCGGCGCGATCCTGGATCAGGGCGCGGTAGTGGGAGAGCAGCGAATCTGGATCGTCGATCTGATCGGCAACGTTGGCGGCGACGAAGCCGGGGTCGGCCGGTTGCCAGGGCACACCGGTGGTGAACCCAACGCCGGGCTCGGCATCTGTCCAGGGCATTGGAGTCCGAATCGTCTCGTCTGGCTTGACGCCCTCGAGGCCCACTTCTTCGCCGTAGTACACAAAGGGAACTCCAGGCGAGGTCAGCAGCCACGTGGCGGCAAGCTTGGCGATGGCGACGTCACCACCGACTTCGCTCATCAGCCGGTTCATATCGTGATTCGTAAGGAACGTGGCGTACTGCAGCGGGGGATAGTTGGCCTCCGCCGCCTCGGTGGCCACTTCCAGGGTCGTGAAGTCCTGCTCGCGAATGACGGCGCCGCCGGCGGCGGCCAGATCAAATTCGAAGGCGAGGTCGAGCGCCTCGGGTATATAGCCGGCCACCGTCTCCGTCGGGCTCCACACTTCCCCGAGCACCAACGCGTTGGGAGCGATCGAGTGGACGTAATCGTTGAAATCCTCCAACCAGGCGACCGTTGTCGGGGTGTCGCTGACGACGTCGCCCTCTTCGATCAGGTGGCGGGCCCCATCCAGGCGGAACCCGTCGACGCCAATGTCCTCGAGCCAGTAGCGCGCAATGTCATACACCTCGGTCTTGACCGCAGGGTTGTTCAGGTTGAGGTCCGGCATTCCCTCCCAGAAGAGCCCGTAGTAGTAGCGATCATCCCTGGGATGCCACAGGGGGCCTCCGCTCCACGGACTCGTCGTTCCCGGATCGGTGTCCGACCACAGATACCAGTCGGCGTATTCGGGGTCCTCCGCTGCCGAGGCGACAAACCAAGGGTGGTCGCGGGATGAGTGGTTGATGACCAGGTCGACCAGCACCGCAATCCCTCGGTTGTGGGCCGCATCGAGGAACGCGGTGAACTCCTCCATGGTCCCGTAGTCCGGGTTGACCGTGCGGTAGTTGGTCACGTCATAGCCGTGGTACGACGGAGAAGGGAAGACCGGCATCAGCCAGATGCCGGTCACACCGAGGTCGTCGGTCGTGTCGGGGTCCCCATCGTTCAGATAGTCGAGTGAAGCCGTCAGTCCGGTGAAGTCGCCGACTCCGTCGCCGTCGGAATCCTTGAACGATCGCACGAAGATCTCGTAGAACACGCGATCGTTCCACCAAGGCAGCAGGCTCTCTGGTTCCTGAAGAGCGGTGGTGGTGACGGCGACGGTCGACGTCGGAGCACTGGTGGGTGTCGGCCCGGCGGTGGGTTCAGTGCTAGTGCTCGAGCACGCCGTCAACGCAGTGGCAACGAGCAAGAGGAAAGCGGAGCAACGCATGTCTCCAGTGTCAGCCAGCGGTCACCGTCGGCAATAGGGGCACTTGACCCAACTGGTGTCAGGCGTCGGTAGAACTGTCGCCGGTCTCGCACCCCGGTGTCGGCGGGGGCCGTCCGGCGGCGATCGCCTCGCGATGCTCGTCGAAAGAGCGGGTTGCCAACGCCACGATCAGTCCGACGCCGATGAAGGCGCCGATGGCGGTGACGACGGCGGCGCCACTCTCGGCCGCGGGGCACTCGCTGGGGAGGCACAGGGCGTGGACGATGCTTTTGCCGAGAAGGGCGCCGATCACGGTGCCGAAGGCCACGGAAAGGGCAACGACAGCCCGAATCTTCAGGGCTACAACGGCAATCCCGAAGGCGACGCCGGTGACCGCGCCCACGACGATCCAGACGCCCTCAGCCCCGAACAGGAGCACGCTCACGATCCCGAGGGCGGCGGCGGCGATCACGGTGAAGACATCCTGGACTCTCACGACGGCGTGTCCTCGCCCGAGCGCGGTGCGGCAGCCCGGGGACCGGGGAGGTGTGACATGAGTGGAGAGACGGCGAGGAAGGCCTCGCGCGTCCACGACAGCCCAACGGTGATGCCGACGACGATGACAAGCAAGACCTTGCCCGGCCAAGGCGAAACGTAGAGCGCCGGCAACACGAGGATCGGGAGCACCAGGCGGATGCCCCACAACGCCCAAAGCTGGGCGCGGGCATATCCCCACGCGAGCAACAGTCCGGCGCCACCCAGGATTCCGTGAGCGGGCTCGAGGCCGCTCGGGGACGACAGTGCGACAGCGGGAACCAGCGCCAGGGCGCCGAAGACGACCCCCACGGCCTTGGGCCCTGGGCCTTGAGCTGAGGGCCGTTCCCGAATCCAACCCTTGAGCCAGGGTCCGGCCAGGCCTACCAGGGTGAGGAACCCTGCCACGAGGCCGAAGATGGCCCAGGCGGTGAGGTCGTCGATCACGATTGCCAGCGCCATGGCGGCGAGCGTGACGATGAGGGCGAGCCACGGTGCCCAGCGGCCCCGCGACAGGAGCAGTCCGGCGGCGGCTACAACGACAAAGATCACCAACCCGAGGGCGAGCACGGCGGCTGCACCCGGAGCAAACGGTTCTGGGGCCACTCCGAGTTGGATACCCCACGCTGCGCCGCTGAGTGTGAAGAGGGCGGTAATGACGTAGGGGGCGCGGCTCATCAGGTGATTACGACCTGTCTCGGTGTGGCTCGGTTTGTTCGCACCGTGGCGGCTACTGCTCCGGGCGGGAGTCGATGGTCCCGGGGACCCGGGTCAGCCCGATATTGGCGCCGTAGCGGTAGATGTCGGGCTCGAGCAGACTGAAGTCGACCTGGAACGTGTCCCCGTTCTTCAGTGTCTCGCTGACGAAGGGGACCTCCCCAGCGCGAGAGCGAGCCTCGATCACGTACTCCCGTTCGCCTGAGTCTTCATGACGCCACTCGACGATGGGAGTCACCGCAACGTCGATCTTGACGTTCGAGGGGCGGAAGGCCCCGTCGACGATCGATACGATGACCACACCCTCAGGGGGAGGCTCGGTCGTTGTCGTGACCCTGGCACGCCTGTCGGCAGCCAGCACTTCTGCGCTGGGGCCGCTGCCGCACGCGACGGCAACCAGGCCGAGCGCTACGGCCAGCACGATGATCCAGATAGCTCGTCGCATCGGACTCCTCAACTGCGGTCGCCGCAGTCTATCCCGAGTTGCTAGGTATCGCTCGGCTCGGCGAGCGGGGGAAACGCGGGACCCTGATCCGGCTCCCACCAATGTACCCGGCGCCAACCGGATTCCGGCTCGGCGGGCGGTCTCAGGGTGATCACCGCGGCGTGGCCCGGCTTGTGTTGATGGAAGTTGTCGAAGCTCCGGCCGGAAAGGGTGAGGCGGCCGGCTTGGACGGGATCTTGGTGTGAGACGACTACAACATCGCCGGCGAGAATCGACGCAAAGGCCTCTTCGGCTGCGGCAGCAAACCGCCGGCCGGCAGCTTCGAGCGGCTCGGGGGAGAATGGCAGGTTTTCGGGGTGGGCCAGGTAGGCCTCGAGTTCACCGGGGAAGTGGTCCGGCAGGTCCTCCCACACGGTGCCCGCCCAACGTGAGCCGAGCCGCCACTCGGTTAGGCCTTCGTTCACGATCAATCGAGCATCCGGTTGAGCCGAAGCGATCACCCGTGCCGTCTCCTGGGCTCGCTGTAAAGGTGATGTAACCACCAGCGCCACGGGAGCTGGAGCCAGATAGTCCGCGGCCGCCTCCGCCTGTGAGACGCCGCGCCCGCTGAGCCCGAACCCGGCGAGGTCGGCGTACACCACGTGGTCGGGGTTCTCTACCTCTCCATGGCGAACCAAGTGCAAGAATCGTGGCTGTGCTTCGTGGACCATGGAGGAAGGCTAGAGCCTCGACCGTCGCGCCACGCCCTCCGACAGGCTCCTGGTACCTGGTCCCGGCTCCAGGCACCCGCACCCAGTGAAGGTCGACTGCGCCCTCGGCGACCACTCCGCCGACCCGCACCCGGTACTCTCGCGCCATGGCCGACCACTTCTCCGAGCCGATCCTCCACGTCGACATGGACGCATTCTTTGTGGAAGTGGAGCGCCTCACCGACCCAACGCTGCGCAGCGTGCCGGTGATCGTCGGCGGATTGGGCAACCGCGGTGTGGTGGCGGCGTGTAGCTACGAGGCCCGCGCCTACGGCGTTCATTCTGCGATGCCGATTGTCGAGGCCCGTCGTCGCTGCCCTTGGGCCCGATACGTCGCTCCCACCCACGGTCGCTACGGCGAGGTGTCCGGCCAGGTGTTCGAGGTGTTGCGCAGCTTCACACCGTTGGTCGAGGGTCTTTCGGTCGATGAGGCCTTCCTGGACATCGGCGGCCTGTGGCGCCACTACAACTCCGCGGTCGCCGTCGGCGAGACGATCCGAGCCAGGATCCGGGCCGAGGTCGGGATTCCATCGTCGGTCGGGATCGCACCGAACAAGTTTCTCGCGAAGCTTGCCTCGCAGGAGGCCAAGCCCGACGGTCTGTGGGTGGTCAAGCGTGGTGAGGAGCTCGACTTCCTCCACCCGCTGCCGGCGCGTCGGCTCTGGGGAGTCGGAGAGGCCACCTATGCCGCACTCGACGCCCTGCGCATCACGACGGTTGGTGACGTTGCGGCCGCCCCGCTCAGGCTGCTCGAGGATCGACTCGGGCCGTCCCTGGCGAGGCACCTTCATGCCCTTGCCAACGCCAACGACGACCGGTCCGTGGAGCCGGGAGGAGAGGCCAAGTCGATCTCGGTCGAGGTCACCTACGAAACCGACCTCGTGGAGGCCGAGGCCATCGAACGTGCGCTGCTGCGCCACTGCGACCGCCTCTCTGCGCGACTACGCCGCGCTGAGCTGGCCGGGAAGACCGTCACGCTCAAGGTCAGATTTGGCGACTTCACGACGGTCACCCGGTCCCACACCCTTGAGGTTCCGATCGAACACACGCCCGATTTGTGGGATGTCGTCCATGACCTGCTGGGGCGGGTCGACGTCGCCGGTCGCGGCGTGCGTCTGCTCGGGGTTGGTGCTGCCGGACTCGTGGCGAGCACCGACCCGCGTCAACTGTCCCTGTCGCATCCCGCCCGTGACGCCGTCGCCGAAGCCGCCGAGCAGGTGCGCGCCCGTTTCGGCGATGATGCGGTCGTACCGGCTCGCCTCATCGACCCGCCCGAAGCAGACGAGACCCGCTCGTGAGCGGTGCAAAGCGGGTAGCAAGACCCCCGTTGGATACGGCTCCTCCTGGGTATACTGTCGGCGTCGGACCACGACGTCGGAGGGAGCGGCGATGCCGCTGAACGAGCGAGAGCAGAAGATCCTCGAGGAAATAGAACGGCAGTTCTATCAAGAGGATCCAAAGCTCGCGCAAACCGTCGCCAAGACGACGCTTGAGTCCGTCAAGCGCAAGTGGCAGCGGCTTGCCGTCGTTGGATTTGTGGTTGGTGTCGCGGTGATGCTTGCCTTCTTCACCAGCTCGACCGCGATTGCGATCGCCGGCTTTGTGGTGATGGTGGTATCCGCCGGATACCTGGTCATGAACCGGCGCCGGAGCAAGGCCGAAACATCCAGAGACTTTTCGCTGGAAAACTGGATGGATCGCGTCCGACAGAGGTGGCGTCGCGACGGCTAGAGTGGCCGCCCTCAGGCGAGGGGAACTGAAAAGAACGCTGGGTGTGTGCCGGTGTCCGAAACGCCTAAGTAGGACAGCAGCACACGTGAGATGTTGGGAGGAGCGTGTTGGACGGGTTTACCGCGCAGCAGGCCTCGAAGCTGACAAAGTGCACGGCGCATCAGCTGCGCTATTGGGACAAGGTGGACCTCGTCAAACCTTCGCTCCAGAGCACCGACGGTCGTCCGGGAAGGCGGCGGTTGTATTCATTCCGCGATCTGGTGGCGCTGCGCGTCGTCAAGAGCCTTCTCGACAACGGGATGTCGGTGCAGCGGGTGCGGCGAGCATGGGACTACCTACGGCGCACCGCCGACATGGATACCCACCTTGCTGAGGTGCGGCTGGTTACCGACGGTCACACGATCTTCCGGGTGGCCCAGGACGAAGACGAGCTGCTCGATGCCTTGCGGCAGGGTCAGCTTGCCTTCTTCGTCGCCATCAACGAGATTGCCCGCTCCGTCGAGGACGACGTGACCCGTTTCGAGCTCGATCGGGAGCAATTCCTGGAGATGCTGCGACGGGTAGAAGACGACGTCAACTTGGAAGCAGAATCCGCCAGCGGCTGAGCGACCGCTCGGCCACCAGATGCCGAGTCGACCCTCTGCCGGCGAATTGCCCGAGGAATCGGTCCTATCTTCTGGTGCGCAGATTGCGCATCCAATCCGGTATCAGGGTTCCGGGCCGGTACCAGGCTACGACCCGCCTCCCCGTCGAATAGCGGGTTCCGAGCCGAGCCGTCGTCTGCTCTAGAGAGCGAGTCGCTGTCTCCAAGTGATCGGCATTGAGGGTCTCGGCCGGCCCATAGAGCGCCCGGCCATACACCGTGGCCAGCGGCGCCATCGCAGGGTCGAACTCCGCAGCCAACTCCTGCGGCGTGAGCGTGCCGTCGACCGTCTCACCGAGGTCGCTCAGCCGGGTGACGAGGTCCTCCCACGCCGCAGTGATGTCGCCTTGCTCGAGACGTTTCATACGGCGGCGCCGCTGCCACCATTTCACCAGGGGGATTCCGGCGAGCAGGATGATGGCGACGATGGCGAATGGCGTGACCGCGGTGAGCCAGTCGGGCAGCGTGAAGCCGGTATTCGAGTCGGAGCCGCCGCTCCCGACGAACGGATCGAGATCGGGCTCGTCCTCAAACAACTCGGTGATGGGGCCCCGAAGAGTCTCGATAGCTATTGCATCGGGCTCGGGCACGTCGAGGTAGGCGGTCAGGTCGAAGCCGAGGTCGTCTTCGATCACCTCGAAGGTCTGTGGCGTGTCGCGTTGGGAGCGAGGCGTCGGGTCGAAGCGGACCCAGCCCTGGGTGGGCATCCACAGTTCGACCCAGGCATGGGCGTTACGATCCCGCACCGTTACACGGTTGATCTCGCCGGGGACCGCGGTGCCCGGAGTGAAACCCAGCACCACACGGCTCGGGATATCGAGGGTGCGTGCCATCACGGCCATGGCCGTGGCGAAGTTCTCGCAGTAGCCGACGTGATAGTTGTTGCTCTGGTCGTCGAGCAGCCAGTCGGACAGGTCGGTGGCGCCGTGCCCGGGTTCGATCTCGGTCGAGTAGGCGAAGGCGTCCGAGTGGAACCACGACTCGAGCGCGAGTCCCTTCTCGAAGTCGGTGGCCAAGTTTTCAGTGCGCAGCCTCGCCTCGGCGGCGATCCCAGAGTCAAGATCCTCGGGTAGTGCCAGGAACACGTCGACGTCGGGTGGACCCTCGCGTGCTTTGGGGACGGCGATCAGTTCGCTGACGTCTGGCAGTTCCTCGCCCTTGTCGACCGCGTTGACGAACGATGGGGAGAGTTGTCCCGTGTCGTCGAGGGCCAGCACGTTGATGTCGGGTTCGGGCACTTCGGCGGCGATGACGTAGCGCATTCCCTCGTACGAGAGGCCGCCGTCGAGGATGATCGAACCGTCCGTCGGTCGCACCCGCAGGCTGCGGTACAAGGTTTCGTCGGCGACGAGATCGGTGGGGGAGTAGGCGCTCGGCAGCCAATCTTGGCTCAGGAAGGCGATCGAAATGTCGGCCGTGATCGAGTTGGTCTCGCCGGCGAACGTGTGACCTCCCTGCTCCCAGGGCCGTTCGTCCAACGGCAGGGCAACGAATCTTTCGGCGTAGAACTGTCCGCCGTTGTAGCTCTCCATGGTGAGCAATCTGAAGTACACCTCGTTCGGGGCGAGGTCGCCCTCGATCTGTGCAACGAACAGCGGAGTGTTGGAGTTCGACACCAGGGTCTGCTGGATCGAAATGAAAGGGTTGTACTTCACGCTGCCGAAGTTGTCGCCGCCGTAGCCTCGTCGGTTGCGCCAGTCGAGCACCCCGTCGTAGGGCACCTGATTCTGGAAGAGGCCGACGGCCAGCACTGCGCCGACCAGTGTCACGCTGAGCAAGGCCGAGGCCGATGCCCCCATCTTCGGGTGGGCGGATGGCCATGCGCCGCGCGGTGCCATCCGGCCTGCGGTGCTGTCGCGTTCGTCGGACGTGATGGCGAGGATCATGCCGGCGACGAGGAGGATGAACACCACGGTGCGGACCAGGCCGGTGCCGGCGCGGTCCATCGTGGCGAACTGGAGTGACAGCACCAGCGGTGGGACCAGGGCAACGTAGGGGTGGCCCTTGAGGAGGCCCCATGCCAGCAGGGCGCCCGCCGTCCAGAAGACGAGGGTGATCAGGATCACGATGCCGGGCACCGGGGATGACCGGCTCGATCCCGCTCTGGACGATGGCGACAGCCTGGTCGAGTTGGGCTCTGATCAGCTCGACGCTCGACGCCGTCGGCAGGAAGAATGCCGTGGTCTCGGGGGCGGCCACCCGAACGACGGTGATGACCATCGCAATCAGGTTGGCCGTAATGAGGAACCAGTTGTTGAGCCGGTACGAAACAGCGGTCCAGGTGATGATGATGCCAAGCAGCATCCCGGCCGCGACGACAAACTGCCATGGCACGCCCGAGATGGTGGGGCGCAGCAATTGGTTCATCATGAAGAACGCAAACGCCAACCCGGCGAGGCCGGCTAGCCAGCTGTTGCGGTAGACCATGCCGTCTCCATTGCCTCACGCCATGCCGGCGCCCATGTCGCTCCCGCCGCAGAGAGCACGGTGATGGCGCCGGCTCTCCTCAACTGCAGTATGCCTTCATTCTCCTTTTGTGCGACCGTCATGGCCACCGTTTTGACGTAGTCCCGACTCAGCAGGCGGAACACAGCGAGGTCGGATTCGTCGGGCGCACCGGTCACCATGATCAAGGCGCCGCCGCTCAACCCGGAGCGCCTCATCCGCCCGACCAGCTTGCGCAGGTCGATGTCTTCGACGGCCTGCACTGTTGCCAGTTCCTCCATACCGAGCGCGTAGGCCTCGATCGAGGCCACGGTGGTGCCTTCCGACACCCCGGTCCACAGCGTCGGGCTGAAGCCGGATTGGAAGAGATGTCGCATTGCCGACGCCGCCCCGCGAACCGCGTGCTCGAAGGCTTCGATGCCGGCATAGCGGCCGACCCTGGGATCGAGGAGCACCAACGCTCGTGACTGCCACGGCATCTCGAGCTGGCGGATCATCAACTCGTCGCGTTTTGCCGACGACGGCCAGTGAACCCGGCGCAGGTCGTCACCCTGCTGGTATTCGCGCAGCGTGAAGAAGTCCTCGCCGCCGGTTTGCGAGAAGTTGGCCTGCGAGGTGTTGACCGTGGGGTCCTGACCCCGCACGATGGGTAGCCCGTTGAGTTCCTCGACGGCGGGATACACCACCAGACGATCGGCTCGCCCGGCGGTGCCGCCGATTCGGCCATCGCCAGTGGGTCGCGCACCGACACCGATGGCGGGTCCGACCCGGTAGACGCCCCGCGGTCGGCACAACACTTCGTAGCGGGCGACGACGGGGTCGGCGGTGTTGACGGTATCGGCGGTGAAGGCGGCCGACCCCAAGGCCGTGGACGACGTCTTCGACATTGACGTGGTGGATGCGGCGGCGGGACGTCATCGCGATCTCGACGATGGCGCCGATCGCCGTCGTAGACCTGTGCGGGGCTGATGCGCCGCTCCACCGCGACGCGGGGGACCGTTCGCCGAACGTGGAAGACACCGACGCCGACGGCCAACAGCAGGAATGCAGCGGCGGCGAGGAGGAGTTGTTCTCCGAAGGCGATCCAGAGCAGGACCAGCGCCAAAGCGACACCGAGCGCGGCCCACCCCCGGATCGTCGGCATCAGACGCCGGCCTTGGTGCCGGGTACATCAACGCCTTGAGCAATGCCGCTGACGATGTCGCCGATGGTGACGCCGCGCATTTGGGCTTCGGGTTGAGGATGAGTCGATGGTTGAGCACGGGGTGGAGCATCGCTTTCACATCGTCGGGGGAGACGTAATCGCGTCCTGACGTAGCGGCATGGGCCCGGGCGGCCCGTTGCAGGAAGAGGGTGGCGCGTGGTGACGCGCCGAGGAGGAGTTCGGGGTCGTTGCGGGTGGCATCGGCAACATCGACCAGATAGGACTTGATCACATCCGGCAACATGGATCCGGCGGGCGATGGCACTCATGCGGGTGATGTCGTCGGCGTGCACCACGGCCTGCAGATCGTCGTAGGTCGAGTGGTCGCCGTGGGTGTCGAGCATTTCGAGCTCTTTGTCCCGGGACGGGTATCCCATCGTGATCCGCATCATGAAACGGTCGAGCTGCGCCTCGGGGAGCGGGTAGGTGCCCTCGTGCTCGATCGGGTTCTGCGTAGCGACCACGATGAATGGGAGGTCGAGGGGCCGGGTGACCGCGTCGACGGTGACCTGGCGCTCCTCCATTGCTTCGAGCAGTGCCGACTGCGTCTTGGGGCTGGCCCGGTTGATTTCGTCACCGAGCACAACGTTGGCGAACACCGGTCCGGCTCGGAAGACGAAGTTGGAGGAGTCGCGGTCCCACACGGAGACACCGGTGACATCGGACGGAAGCAGGTCTGGGGTGAATTGGATGCGCTGGAAGCTGCAGTCGATCGAGCGGGCCAATGACTTGGCGAGCAGGGTCTTGCCGACCCCGGGGACGTCTTCGATGAGGGCATGGCCGCTTGCCAGCAGGCACATGGTGATCAGCTCAATCGTTTCGCGTTTGCCCTGGATCACCCTTTCGATGTTGTCGGTGATCTCGCGGTAGCGCTCGCTGAACCATTGCAGGTCCTCAGCGGAGACCGTCACGCCTGCTCCTTCCTCCGGCGGCGAAAGCCGAGGTTACTCACCCTTGCGCGGTTGCGTTCCCCAGTTTTTGCGGAACCGGCGAATCTCTGGTGTAACGGTTTGCGATTACGATCCGTTCCCATGGTGGGTTGGAGAGCGATCTGGGCAGTCATGCGGCAACCGCGCTTGTGGCCCGAGGCGTTGCGCGCAACGTCGGCCTTGGCGCGAGATGGCTGGTGGCGGCGCCCGCCGTTCCTCCCGATTCCCAATCGGGCCTACATGCGCTGGCGAGTGGCGACCGCCTACGGCTCCTCGGCCAACGTGATTGATCCCGACGACCTCGTGGCGTATCTTGAGTGGCGCAGGCGCCAACGATCTTCAGGGGCCAAGTGAGGGGAGATCCGGTGGCGGATTCGCTGCAAGAAGCACTGCTCGCGATCCCGGGCATTGATGGAGCCGACTTTGCCGGCGGCGTCATTGCGCCTGAGGGAGTCCGGGTACGTCTCTCGGCGGGCGCTGATCCGATTCGGGTTGGTGAGGACGTGCGCAAGCTTCTCGCCGAGCACGGTCTTCGTTCCCAGATGACCTCGCCTCCGGTGGCCCCCGGGGTGCCGCCGCTGCCTCCCGCCCAGACAGAACCTCCGATGGCTCCGGCGCCCCCGCCGGATGCCTCACCACCCGTTGTGGCGATCCCCTACCCCGAGGAATCACCAGAGACTCTGGTAGTTGCCGTTCCAGCGTCGGCGTACGAGGCTGCCTCGACGCGGGAAGCCGCCGAAGTCGCCGACGAGGAGCGATCGCGGCTGCGCTCGTTCCGGAGGTCGAAGCCCCCGAGGCGGAACCGAGTCGGGATGCCGTTGCCCCCGATCCAATCGAAGTTGGTCTGCGAAGTGTGGCCGTAGAGGAAGCCGTCGGCGGGCTGACCGTGGTGGCGACCCGGACCGACGGCGTGACCGTGCAACGCCCGGCGCGTGATTCAGTGAAGGGTCTCGATGCCGCGGTGGTCGCCGCGGTATCCGAATTGGCGGACACTGCGGCGCGTCCCCGGTTGATCGGGGTGTTCGACGCCGAGGCCGAGGGCGTAGCTGTAGTGACAGTGGTGGTCGAGGTCGCTGACGGTTCGCTGCGGTCGGGTTCGGCCGTCGTGGCCGGCGGCCGAGCATTTGGAGTGGCGCGGGCGACCTGGCGGGCGCTCAGCGTGCCGGTGTGACCCGCTCGGCAGGGTCGAAAACTCTGGTCGGCGGGATGAGTTCCACGATGACGTCGGAGGCTTCATCGACGCGGAGGATGGTTGGACCGGTGGCTTCGCCTTCGGTGGCGCCGATAGATCCGACCAGCTCGTCGTGGCGATCGGCCTTGGAGAGCACGTCACGTACCAGCATCCGGATTTGATCGGTGGAGGGATCCTCGAGTAGCGACAGTTCGTCATCGGTGGTGCTGAGCACCGAGATGTCCGGCGCCGCAGGTCCCAGACCATCACTTCTTGGATGACCTTGTCCGGCGAAAACGTTTCGAGCGAGGGCACAACGACGGCGTCGACCTGGCCGGCGGCCACGATCCCGACGAGTGCCTGGAAGCCCTCGCGGCCAAGCGAGTGGCCGAGGGCACGGACGTCCTGACAGACGGCGACGAGGCGATGGCCATTTTCGTTGACCCAACGTCGAATCCGCTCTGCCTGCGCAAAACCGGCTTCGCCTTCTTGTGGGTCCGGGGATTCCCGGATGTACCCCACCACACGCACCGCGATGCTCCGTTCGTTGCTACGCCGAGTCTCGCACCAGCACCGACGGTGGTCAAAGACGCGGCGGGATATGGGTGATTCCCGAACCCGGAGACGGCGGCCGGCGGAGGCGGACGCGATTCAGTCGAGGGAATCGGACGAAGATGTGCAGCTCGAATCGCCGATCGAAGACGTGTTGCGGAATCCCGCCGACTTCCAGAAACGGTGCTGGGCGTCCTCGTCGTCGGTCAGGAGGATCTTCATGCGTACCTGCGCGAACCGAGAAAGGAAGGCCTCGACGAGGCGCTTTCCGATCTTGCGGCGCTGGAACTCGGGATCAACCAGGATGTCCTGTAGATCACGCGACCCAATAGTCATCGCTGACGGCCCTGGCGAAAGCGACCAGACGACCGTCTCTTCGTGCGCTAGCGACCCAGGGCACCGCCTGATCGCCCGCTCGAGTTCGGCGGCCGAATCGACGTAGTGGGTCCAGCCGACCGATCTGTTGAGGCCGGCCAGTTCGGTCGCTATCGGTACGTCACCCTCGATGATTTCAACCACTCAATGAACCTGCCGATCCGTCCGGTTCTCGCGGCATAATGGGTTGTACATGGCGGGACAGCAGCATCTCGAGGTGACCCAACTCCGCCCCGACGAGTACGCGGCGGCGGGTCGGGTTCTGGGACGGGCGTTTGAGACGGATCCGCTGTGGACTGCCGTACTCACCGATTCGGAGCGGCGGCCCGAGACCCTCGTCAGGATGTTCACCGCACTCACCAAGGCAACCGCCGTACAAGGCCGGCCGGAGCAGACGCCCGACCTCGGCGGGATCGCTCGATGGCACCCTCCGGGCAAAGACATCGGGCTCTGGGCCATGGTGCGATCGGGCTCTGCCCTTCCCAGATTCGTGATGAGTCTGGGGAAGCCGGAGCGGAAACGCATGATCGGGACGCTTCGTCAGATCGGGGGCCGCAAGAAGGTCTTGATGCCGGAACCGCACTGGTATGTGTCAGCCATCGGTGTCGAGCCAGAGCGGCAGGGACAAGGCGTGGGGTCGGCCCTCATGCAGCACGCCATTGCTCGAGCCGATCGTGATGGAGTGCCGATCTATCTGGAGACGGAATCCGAGAGCAACGTCGGCTTCTACCGCAACCTCGGCTTTGCGGTGATCGAAGAGATCGAGGTGGTGGCGGCGACGGTTCCGATCTGGCTGATGAGCAGACCCGCCGCAACCTGAGCCACATCCGGCCTATTGGGCAATGAAGGGGTACCAAACCGACCGGATGGCAGCCTCGAACCTTGCCGGTCTGTCTCGGGCAGGTCAGATCCTAGAAAGAGGAACTCATCGGCACCATATCGGCCGCCAACCATGCGCTGGGCCGACAACCTCGGCAAGTGCCGCCAATGCCGGCACACCGGCGCGCCACGCTCGGGATTGTGGGTGGCCACGTACTCGAAACCGCCGGCCTCCAGTTGCGCGGCCCCGAGCCGGCCTCAGGGTTCTCAGGGTCGCGGTCGGGGTCATACCCAATAGTCGACAGGGCCGCGACCCCGCAATATGCGAGGTATGGCAGCTCAAACTACGACATTGCTATCAGCGCCAAGAGCTTTCTGCTGGACCCGGTTCTGCTGATCGTCCCGATCGTATTGGTCCTCGCCATCATGACCGGGGTGGTCGGACGGTCGCCTTGGTCGTCGAGGATCTCCGCTACGGCCGAGTCCTCCGTCGAAGCGGATGACTCGCACCGTACCGGCCGACCGACCAAGGAAACTCGCGGGCCAGCCGGGTGGACCACGGGCGAGTGGATCCTGCTGGTGCGTTGTGCCGCGAACCTACACCGCCTATCCGTCTCCAGCGGCTCCGCCAATACCGCCGGCGACCCGCGCCTCAATTACTGGTTCGAAGCCTTCGTTCCAAAGCCGGCGCTGACCACGACGCCCACTGCAAGTGCGCCGGCCGCGACCGCAAAGAGCGGAATCAGTGGTCGTCGGTGACGTCCGGGAGGTTATTCGATGGTTCGGCGGGCACGACAAAACCCGCTGCTCGTCTGGATTCGACTTCGGTGTCCGGTACGCCATCAAACGAGCATATGCCCGACCGAGGACCTAACGGCGCCGTCGTTGCACAGCCACGTCACGCAGAACGCGCGTTGGCGCCGGGCATCTCGATGTGGCTGTCCCCTCGGCCAACCGGGCCCATTGGTCGGTCTGACTTGCTGTTCCTGTCCCTCGGATTACCGAGGCGCTTCTCCGACCCAGACGAGGAGTTCGGCACCTACCCATACGGGTCCCAAACCTCGCCGTCGACGATGAGGTGTCGAATCACGGCGCCGCCGTTGTTGTCGATGGCTACGACAACGTCGACGTCGCTTGCCCGCTCGACCACACGGCCGCGTCCTTCCGGAAGGAAGTATTGCTCGATCCCGTAGTCGACCTGCACCGTCTCGGTTCCGGCCATCACCACGATGCCGCGGATCACTGCGTCGACCCCGTCGAACGGCTGCCGCTGGAGGCGGCCGGCGATCCAGGTGTCTTCACTCTGGACGAGTTCGACGTACACAGTGTCGTTCGGTTCCAGAAACAATCGGTCTGCCCGGTTCGTCTCGACGGTGCTGATCTCGTAGTTCAGGACCACATAGTCGCCACGGAACACATCGCGAGGGTCGACGGGACGGGTTTGGAGCGTCACGTCCTCATCGCCCCGAAGCGTCCGTTCGCGTCCCGTGGCCATGCCGATGATGACAAGCACCTGCACCATGACGATGACGATGAGCAACACGCGGCCCCGGCGGGTCATGACCCACCTCGCAACTCGAATCGAGTGATCAGGCTGCGGCGAAAACGCTCGAGGCCCCAGGCGAGCCCGATGATCAGTGCACCGCCCAGCATCATCGACACCCCGGTGGCAAACATCCCGGCGCTGACCTCGATGTAGCGAGCTATCACCGTCAGGCCGAAGAATGCCAGTGTCACGTTCACCAGGGCCGGCTGCTTGGTTGTCACGCCGACGGCGACAAACCCGATCAGAGCGCCAAAGAGCAACAGATTAGTGACGAGGTACGGCGCAGGTGGGGGCGCCGGTGGACTGGATCAAGAGCATCAAGATCATGGCGTAGGCGACGCCCGCCGAAACGCCGATTCCGGCAACGGCCGCCCTGGCTTCGCTAGCGCCGCTGCGGAGGAGCACGATCGCAGACCCGACGGTCACGACCACGGATGCCACCAACACGAACCACACCTCAATTGGCAGGGCGTCGAGGAATCCGGCGTTGCCCTGGCCGTACCACTGCTCGAAACTCATCAGGTAGAGGAGTAGGACGCGGTCAGAGAACCGATCCACTGACACGGTCGCCCCATCGGTTTGAAACTGTCACTGAACCGGTAGTGGAGGTATCCGACAGCCGCGACTGCGGCGCCGACCGAGAGGTAGAGAACCTGCCAGCCAAACTCGCCGGCGCTGGGGGGGGCCCGATCGAACCACTCGGCCGCCCGGTACCCCAGGGCTCCGTAGCCGACCGCGATGCCCAGCGCCGCAATCATTGGCGATCGCACCAGGTAGGCCAAGGGCAGCACCGGAGCGAACCACAGCAGCGTCAGGTTCGGGTCGTCGACGGGGTATTGGTAGGTCTGCGCCACCAGCATGATGGCCGCCCCGTACACGGCGGCGCCGACGAAGAGGAAGGTGCCGCCGATTCTGCGGTACTCCGTGTGGAAGCGGATCCAATAGCCGAAGGCCTCGAAACCGACGACGGTGCCAACGGCAATCCCCACCCTCGCCAAGCGGGGGATGTCCGCCCAATTGGAGCCCACCAGGAGAACCAGCCCGGTAGCGAGAAGGATCCCGCCGAACGCCAAGAAGATGGCAATGATCCTCTGATAGCGGAAGGCGCTCTCGGCTGGCTTCGTGTAGGCGTCCTCGAGCTCGCGGATCGCCGCCGCCTGCTCGGTGGTGATGATATCGGCCGCCTCCCAAGCACGCAGGCGCGGCGGCAACCAATTGGGCTCGGGCGGGGGAGTGTCGAGCTGAGCTGGTGAGTCTGTCTGGGTGCTCATCGGTTTGCCTTTGTCCTTGTGGATCTCGTGTCGCCATCGTGCCGCTGCCTATTCGTTTCGGCCATGGGGGATGGCCCCCTATTCGATGTGGGGGAAATCTTGTCCCGTGGTGTCCTCAATGGCCGATCCTGTTCGTAGGTAGGGTGAAAGCAGGAACAACCTGCACCAATCTTGGGAGAGAGATCATGAGTCAGTACCTGTTGTCCACCTATACCGTCGAGGATGGAGTCCCCGGGGCGCCGAGTTCGCCCGAGGAGATGCAGGCGTTCATGGGGCGAGTCATTGCCCTCGAAGCCGAGATGGACGAGAGCGGTTCCTTTGTTTTCGGCGGCGCCCTCCATGGCGTCGATGCCGCGTCCGTGGTTCGAACCGGCGACGCCGATGTGGTTGTCACCGATGGCCCCTTCGGCCCGTCGAAGGAGCACGTCGCGGGGTTCTACGTCGTAGACGCTGCCGACCTCGATGAGGCGATGGTGTGGGCCGGGAAGGTTGCCGAGGCCACGCAGCATCCGATCGAAGTCCGCCCCTTCTTCGCCGCCGGGAAGGTGGCCGATCAGGTTCACAACATGCCGGGTGCCTCGAGGCGTGATCCGGTCTGCCCCCGCTGCGGAGGCGACCGCCATCGAGCGGGTGTTTCGTGAGGCTTACGGCCAGGCCGTAGCAACGCTGGTCCGCGTTTTCGGTGACATCACCCTCGCCGAAGACGCCGTCCAGGACGCCTTCGTCGTGGCCGGCGACCGTTGGACCCGTGACGGAATCCCGCCCAACCCGGCCGGGTGGATCGTAACGACGGCGCGACGCCGAGCCATCGATCACCTCCGCCGCGCCGCGAGGGGTCGGGAACTCCACGAGCAGCTCGGTGCGTCGACGCGCCACCACCGACGCCGGGGTCGAGGATTGGGAAGAGGACGGACCCGTGAGTGACGACCAACTCCGACTCATCTTCACCTGCTGCCATCCGGCGTTGCGCACCGAGCACCAGGTGGCGCTGACGCTTCGGCTACTCGGCGGACTGAGTGTCGATGAAGTAGCCCGCTCGTTCCTGGTGAGCGAGTCGACGATGGCGAAACGGCTCGTCCAAGCCAAGTACAAGATCAAGGCCGCCAACATTCCCTATCGCGTGCCGAAAGACGCCGACCTGTCCGACCGCTCAGCTCGGTTCTGTCGGTGGTGTATCTCATCTACAACACGGGGGCCGACGATCCGCAACGGGCTTCGTTGCGGGCCGATGCCATTCGTCTTGCCCGTGCTTTGGCCGAGTTGATGCCGGATGAGCCCGAGGCGGCCGGGTTGTTGGCACTGATGCTGCTCAGCGAGTCTCGAATGCCGGCGCGCACCTCCGACGGATGCATTGGTACTGCTGGCCGATCAGGACCGGGCATTGTGGGACCGGGCGCTGATCGAAGAAGGACATGCCATCGTGCGGGCGTGCATTCGGCGCGACCGGCCGGGGCCCTTCCAACTGCAGGCCGCGATCCAAGCCGTTCACTGCGACGCCGAATCGTTCGCGGCGACCGATTGGCCACAGATCTTGACCCTCTACGACCATCTCTATGGGGTCATGCCGACGCCCGTGGTCGCCCTCAACCGTGCCATCGCCGTCAGCGAGGTCAAGGCCCTGCCGCCTCGCTCACCGCGATCGACACGGTTACGCGCGACCTCGACAACTATCACCTCATGCACGCCGCCCGAGGCGCGGCCTTGCGTCGACTCGGGCAGCGTGGCGACGCCATGGCCGCCTACAAACGCGCCGCCCAACTCGCGGTGACGGAGGCGGATCGGCGGTTCTTGGCCGAACAGATCGAAGGGCTGGCAGCAGAGGGTGCCCTCACGCCACCGGGACCCGGCTAATCGGCGGAAGATGAGCCCGAGATGACCGTGGCGCCGGTGGCCCCGCAACCACCAACCATAGGCTGCAAAGGTGGTCCGCGGGACCAGGCGCTTGCGGTGCCGGTCCGGGAGGGGATTCACTTGGCTCGTGCACAAATCGTGTTCGTATGATCGGCTGGCGGGGTGGCGCAGTGCTTTCCTCACTGGATCCCGGAATGACGCCGGTCGGTACCCATCTCTACGGCACCTGGTTCTATTGCGCTTTCAACTGACGACCTGCGTCGCGACGTTGATTCCGTTGCCGAAACCGCAATCGGGCCTATCGTCGCCGGCGTGAGCCCTACGGGAGTCCCAGGACAACACGACTCGCCCTCGTTCTGGCCGTCTTGCTGCTGGCGGCGGCCTGTAGTGGTACCGACTCCGAGTCGTCGTCGACCTCGCCCGCACCGGGTGTCACCACGGTTCCGCAGGGGATGCCGATTGTCGTCGCAGCCGGGGCTGAGGATATCGTCGCTGAGTCGGTGGTGATTCCGCGGATCGATCCGATCCTCGGTGAAGCGCCGCTGCGGCTTGCGGACCACGACCCCGGCGTCGTGGGGGCCGTTGTCTATCCGGCGACGATTCCGTGGGACGAGCCGGAGCCGCCGTCAGGTTTTGATTTCGAGATCGACTCGTGCACGCGGCCAGCTCCTGGGGTGTTGGTGATCGATGGTGTGGTCGTTGCAGATGACTCCGTCACCTTCCCGGCCACGGTTGGCGTGTACGGAACAGTGTCATCCGGCGAGGTAGGAACGGTGATCGGAGCCGAGGTCACCTTCGACGGGCCGGGGCCCTTCTCCCTGGTGTTTTCGGCGGTCGAGTCACGAGCTGCGATGGCGGATGCGGGACGAACCGACTTCGACTTCGTCGACCGCGGCTCCGTTGCCAGGAGCCCGATGGCTCGGCAGAGCGGCCAATGCTCGCTCGAGACTGGTTCACGCAAGTTGGTCACCGATGAGATTCCGCTGGTCGCCAAACCCGGAACGCTGGAGGTCACGGCTCCGGCCGGGACCATCGAGTCGCTCGCCCAGCAGATGAGTCCCGAGGGTGAAGATGCCGCGCTCTACCCACTCCTCGTTGGCTACGGGGAGGCAGTCCATTTCTACTCCGAGCGGTGGTTCCTGCCGGCCGAACCAGGTGTGCTCCGCATAGTCCGTGAGAGGCTGGGTTCGGACGGCTGCCTCGAGCTCGAGATGATGTTCGAGGGGTACACCGTCGTCCAGCGGCGCAACTGCCCGCTTCCGGCACGAGGTGGCGTCTTTGGGGCGGGGTCGACCTGGTTTGCGATCGCCACGGATGGCGAGTGGTTCGTTGAGGTCGGCGCCGGGTCGGAGGAAGGGGCCACCGAGATCGCTGAATCGCTCCGGCCGTATTGGCACCTGATGCACAACCAGGCTGCCGGTACCGAAAGGTGAGGAAGTCGTAGGTCGGGCCCCCTTCGGAGACGGCGAGGTGCTGGTCACGATTGCAGTCACTAAGTGTGACGGCTGCGGCAAACCCTGGACGTGGTTCCACGTCTATCGCATCGAGGGCGCCGAGCTCGAGCCATTTGCCCGCTATCCGGCGTACAAGCGCTGCGGGCTCTACGAAGAGGACTCTTCCTTGCTGGCAGTGGCGCCGAGAGACGGTTCGATTGAGATTGCCCGCGACGGCGAGGTGGAGACGATCACCGAGTTCCGTGGCAGCCCGGCGTTCCTGTTCCTCGAGAACGGAGAGCCTGCGACAGTACGTGTCCTCGAACCGACCGGGGGCATTGCCGTCCCGCAGTGGTGACAGATGGAATCGAGGATTCTCGGGGCGGGATCGAGCCGTTGCTGTACCGGAGGTCCCCACGCCGCCACGGGCTGCTGCGGGTCGCGAAGTCGTTGCCCAACCGTGTGATGTCACCGTTGGTCTGCCGGACCTGCCCTTGAGGAGTGTGTCGCCGAAGCCTGCTAGGAGACCGAGTTTGCGGACTTCGCGCTGTTCCATGTCGACATCGAGGAAGGCCCAAACGAGACATCTCAAGCACGCCGCGAATGCCTCTTGACGCTGAAGAAGGGCTCCCTCTCGTCCGACACATGCTCGTCGCGCTCCACCAAACCGGGCCTGTACATCGTGAGGAATTCTCAGAGGTCGTGGGTGTCTGCCCTTGTTCCAGAAGCTGCGACGCGGGTGGTTGGGATCACAACGGCCGGCACCGGCTGATTGCGGCCCCCACGATGGGATCGGGTCTCTGTGGTGGAACGACTACGAGGGAGAGTTGGCGCACGTGACCGCCGAAACCCCATCGGGAGACGTTGTCCTGTACGTGTCCGGCTAGTCCGGGCGCCGCGATTGCGGGCGGCAGCCCGCGAATGGGGCAAAGAAACGAGAACGGCCGCCGCAAGAAAGCGACGGCCGTTCGGTAGCTTCTTCTTCGCAGGCGACGCCTACTCAGGAGACTGTTGAACAACGCCCAGCTTGGGCTTGCCGCGCGGTCCAGGGCCAGGCGCTTGTTCGCTGGCGCAATCCCGCACGGCGTCTGTTCAACACCCTCCTAACCGTCTTCGTCGGTCTCGATTCCGAGCTCGACGAAGATGCGATGGCGTTCCTGGTCGAATTGATCCTGGGGGATTTGGCCTTCGGCATGGCGCTCACTCAGCACGCGGAATTCCTCCATGAGGGCATCCTCGTCGGGCGCGTCCTCGGGGTCGGTGACCTCCTCGGAGCTGCCGCCCTGGCGCTTTTCCCGCTTGGCTGCTTGCTTCTCTAGTCGCGCCCGTTCCCGGGCGCGCTTTGCCATTCCTTCTCGGCCACGTGCCACGTCAGACGGGCTTGACGTTGACGGCTTCGGGGCCCTTGCGGCCCGGTGCGGTCTCGTACTCGACGGTCTGGCCCTCGGTGATGGTTACGCCATCGACGATGTTGGACACGTGAACGAACACGTCATCGCTATCGGGCGAGGTGATGAAGCCGAATCCCTTTTGTTCATTGAAGAACTTGACGGTTCCGGTGGTTGCCATTTCGACCTCCTGGGTCATTCTATGTATTGGCGCGCCGGGTTTGGAGCCCGGGTTGCGATGTTTCTCGCGGGTGATCGAGGCGGATACGCAAAGGGCGGGGGAGGAGCTGGTTCGCTCGATCCTCAACCCGGCTCACGGAGCCGACTCGTCGTGCATTCGGAACGCAGACTCAAGAGAACCGCGAGAGACGAATGGCCGATCGATGCAGCGATGGATCGACATTACGAGACCCGAACTAGCTCGGGCACCGTAGATGGTAGCCGCGTTTTCGCTCACAAGGGGCATGCTTTGTACTTTCGGGCCCCGGAAGGGGTTTTCCGGTCGGATTCAAGGCAGAAGCGTGGCGGGCAGGGCCGCTCGGCGCTCCTCCCACTTCTGGAGTTCGTAGCGCCAATGCCGGCCATCGCGCACTGAGAAGGTGACGATGGCTGTGTCGGGGAACCGCTTCGGCTCGAAGTGGGTCGCCGTGATTCCCTCGAAGGGCACTTCGGCGCCGACGGTTGAACCTCGCATGCTCCACAGTGGACGGTTGGTCAGACCGCCGCCACAACGATCGACCAGCGGGAGCAAGAGTTCATTGCGTGCGAGCGGGCTGTCGGACAGACTCGAGCCCATGCACTCGAGTTGATTCGCTCGGACCGGGGCGTATGCCCTTTGGCCCTGTTCACCCGCCGGCAAGGACCGCACGCTGGAGTGGTGTCTGAGGAGGCCGCCATCCGTCGCCCATCGCCACGATCCATTCGCTGGATACGCGCCCTGATAGCAGGCCTGATCGCCGGCCCCTTCGGCTTCGGGCTTGGCGGGTGCGGCGAGACCGCATCCACAACGGCGCCGACCGTCGCCGAAGCAACGTCGACCACCACGACCGCGGTCACGACGACCATCACCAACCCGCCTGCCACGACCTCGACCTCGACCTCGACCTCGACCTCGACCTCCACCACAACCGTGGCAGCATTGCCGGATCGGGAACTGCTCGTTCCCGCCGTACCCACGCCGACAATCGACGGGAATATCGAGGCCGGCGAATGGGACGATGCCGTCGTCGGCGAGATGTCCGATGGAACCCCGGTGTACGTGATGCGTGATGGCGAGTCCCTCTACGCCGCGATCGGCGGCGAGCGCCTCGGCGCCATCAACGTGACAATCGGGGGACCAGGCGACGTCTGGGTTCTCCACTCGTCGGCGGCGCTGGGGTCGGTCCGCTACGTGTCCAACGGCTCCGAGTGGAACCTCTCGCACGATTTCGCTTGGTGCTCTCGCGACGCCGACGACCCAACCGATCGTCTCGCCCTGCTCGATGCCGAAGGCTGGCAAGCCAACATCGGCTACGCGGGAGAGCCCGGGATCGTCGAATACCCGGTGGCTCTGCCCGTGGGTCGGGGCGGCATCACTATCTCCTCCCAGACCCAATCCGGCGAACCGGCATTCTGTCCGGCCAAACTCAGCCCTGAGGCTCGGGCGCAGCTCATCGGTCCCTGGCCGTCCCCCCAGGTGTTCCGGCTGGGGGAGTGGTACACCCTGGTGCCGAGCGAGCCCTAGCCGGCGGGCGACTCGAGCCGCCTCAGATTGAGTCCGCCACGAGAGCGTGCCGATCTCTAGCATCAGGCGTATGACCGGATTCGCCGTTGCCCTCATCGTCGTTGTCGTACTGCTCGTCGTGGGCTTCATCGTCATCTACAACCGCCTCGTCAAGATGCGCAACCGGACCGACAACGCATGGGCCCAGGTCGACGTACAACTCAAACGCCGCTACGACCTGATCCCCAACCTGGTCGAAGACGGTCAAGGGCTACGCCACCCACGAACAGGAAACGTTCGAAGCCGTCGTCGCCGCACGAGCCGCCGCCCAGAGTGCCACCGGGGTCGCCGAACAGGCCACCGCCGAGAACATGCTCACCGGCGCCTTGCGTCAACTATTCCACCTGGCCGAGGCCTACCCCGAACTGCGGGCCAGCCAAAACTTCCAGTCCCTCCAAACCGATCTGTCCGACACCGAGAACAAGATCGCCGTCTCCCGTCAGATATACAACGACACCGTTCTCACGTACAACAACACGGTCCAAAGCGTGCCATCCAACCTCGTGGCCTCGATCACCGGTTTCCACACACGTCCCTATTTCGAGATCGGTGACGACGCCCGCAGCGCTCCGCAGGTGGACTTCTGAACCGCGGTCTCCGCCGTACCCTCCTCGCCACTATTGCGGCGGCGGCCGTCCTGTTGGCTGGGGCCGCACCAGCGTTCGCCAAGTCGTTTGTCGTCGACTCGGCCGACGTCACGCTCGAACTCCAATCCGACGGCACGGTCATCGTCACCGAACAGATCAGTTCGGCTTCTCCGGCAGCTTCCAGGGCGCCTTCCGCGACATTCCGCTCCGCGGCGGCGAAGCGATCACCAACATCGAGGTCCTGGAGAATGGCGTCGCCTACGCCCGGGGGCACCCACCGCACTCGGTTCGAGCGGGGCCCCATCCACCTACGGGGTCAAGAACGCGGCAGCGCTGCCAGGGTTGTGTGGCACTACCGGGCCACCGACGAGGTGCGCACCTTCACCATCAAGTATCGAATGGTGGGCCTTGCCGTTGCCTACGACGACGTTGTCGACGTCAACTTCAAAGTGTGGGGTGACGAATGGGACGTCGGTGCCGACCGTGTCGCCTCAGTTCTGACCTATCCGGGCGCCGCGACGGCAGGGGAGATCCTCGTCTACGGCCATCCCAGCCACGTGGACGGCACGACATCTCTCGGCGCCGACGGGGCCTCGCCGTCGCTTGAGGCGGTGAACGTGCCGGAGCGCACGTTCGTCGAGATGCGGATTGTCCTTCCGCGCTCTGTTCTGACGTCGACCAGCGGCGCCCAAGTCGTGGCCGGCCGCGGACTCGATGGATGATCCTCACCGCGGAGGCCGCCGAGGCCCAACACAACGACCGCGAGACGTCGCTCATCCGCGTCACGGTCATTGGCCTGGCCATCCTGCTCGGCCTCGTTTCGCTGGCGCTTGGCGGCTACCTGATTTACGGGCGGGAACGGCGGGCCGACTATCACCAGCGTTACGAACACGCGCCACCGTCGAATGATGGTCCGGCACTCGTCAACGCTCTGCTCGCCCAGGGCCCGCCGAACGAGGAGGCCTTCACGGCGGTGATGTTCGACTTCATTCGACGACATATTGACGGCAGTGCCGGTGCAGGTGGACAACGTGGATGGGGCTCAAGAAGGAGATGATCAGCGACCTCGAGATCGGTCGCGGCGAAGCCAACACATCGGGTTTGACGCCTGCGGAGGCCGAAGCGTTCTCGATCCTCGATCGGGTGGTGAGCGACGCGCCCTTGCCGCTTTCGCAGTTCCGCACCGCGGTCCGCGACAGCGCCTCATCGAATCACTCCGACTACGTGTCATTCCAGGCCGATACCAAACAGGCCCTCATCGACGAGAATCTGCTCGACGAACGGGAGTTACTACCCGCTGTTGGTTGCTCTCGGGCTGATCGTCGTCGTCCTGCTGGCTTGGTTCATCGCCGTCCCGTGGATCGAGAATCGTGGCACGCCGACCAACGGTGTGGTCGGCTCGAGCCGGCCTCGTCGGCGTCGGCGTCGTCGGACTCGTACTGATTGTGGTCTTCGGGTCGCAGCGGCGTATCTGGGTGCGGCGCACCCCGGCAGGCGCCCTGCTGGCCGCCCGCTGGCTCGCGCTCCAGCGTTACCTCGAGGACTTCAGCCGCATCGAGGAGGCCCCGCCCCTCGCTCTGGCGCTGTGGGAGGACTATCTCGTCTACGGGATCACCCTTGGCGTTGCCAACGATGTGGTGGAGGCGGCGCGATTTGCGGCCCCCCGCCGAACTGAGCGACCTCGCACCTCTACTGGTACGGCAACCAAGGCTTCAGCGGCGGCCATTCCTCCAACGCCATCGGCGGGATCTCTCGGTCGCTCTCCGGCGCCTTCGCTGCGCCGTGGTCCTCCGGCGGCGGTGGCTTCACGGCGGAGGGGGCGGCGGCGGACAAGGCTGAGGCGGAGGGGCCTGGTAGGACCCTGGCCGGTCCCCGGTTCACGTAGAGTCGACCTATGATCAGTTTTCGGTGGCAAGAGCTGCAGGGGGCGCCGGTGGAGTGGTCGGGCAGATCCGTGACCCTGGTCGAGGCGCCGGTAGTAGCGTCCCTAGCGACTCCGTGGTTCGGCGTCGCAGCGTCCTATCGCTTTCCTCGGCGGGCTGAGATCGAGGGCGACGCCGCAGCATCAATTCCATTCGTGACCACGTCATGGTGGCCCGCATTCCCGGCGTAGCCCTGGTGATGGCCACGAGGCTCCTACGGAAGGATGTTCGATGACCGAGAAGACCATTGAGGGCACCCTCGACCGAGCCGCGGAGCGAACCGTCGAGGCGCTGAACGCGGTGTTCGGTGAAGCATCCCCTAAAACCATCTATTCGACACCCGAACAGGTGGGCGACGGACTGGTCATGACCGCATCGGCCTGGGATCGGGCCGGGGGGTTTGGGTTTGGTGGCGGTGGTGACGACAGCGGCGCCAGCGTCGGGGCAGGCGGCGGTGGTGCGTCACAAGGTCGCCCGTCGCGATGATCCGGATCGGCCCCGATGGGGCAGTCGTCACCCCCGTGGTGGATCTGACCAAGATCACGGTGACCGCGCTGATCGCCGCGATCGGCGTTTGGCGGGTGTTGCGGCGGTAGAAGGGTGGCGAGTCGACGCCCCGCCGGATTGCCGGAGCGACCTCGTAGTTGGACTCGGGCCCTGTGGTTGCGAGACGCCGGATGATTCCGTGGCTTGACCGCAGACTGAGGAAGGGCCCTTGGAGTACGCAGTTGCCTTCATCGCGGTGAGCGTCATGGGCTATGCGTTGGTGGAGCGTCGTCTCGTGACCACCATCTTCACCGGCCCGATCGTCTTCATGACCCTCGGGTACAT
The DNA here is from genome assembly GCA_963821095.1 of uncultured Acidimicrobiia bacterium. Classification (GTDB taxonomy): domain Bacteria; phylum Actinomycetota; class Acidimicrobiia; order Spongiisociales; family UBA5794; genus CAVPHV01. Next base: position 133,093 of record CAWGCJ010000023.1, read on the forward strand.
CGGTGGCGACCGGGGCTTCGATCTCATCGACCAAGGTCGCTCCTGTCTGTTGGGGTGGTCGACGCCTTCCTGGTCGCAACGCTGACGTGGTGTTGTTCACCGACGCTTCCGCGCTGCACTTCTCGATCATGGCGTCGCGACGCCGATATCCCGGGTCGGTTGCTGGGGATCGGTATGCCGCTCACGATCGCCTTTGGGTGGCTGGTCGCCGTGCTGCTGTTCACCGACCTCAGCGTCTGGGAGGCCGGAATGATCAGCGTGGTCTTGGCGCCCACCGACGCTGCGCTCGGCCAAGCCGTCATCTCGAATCCGCGGGTACCCGAACGGGTGCGGGTCGGCCTCAATATCGAATCCGGGCTCAACGACGGCATCGCCCTCCCGATCCTGCTGATCCTGATCGCCTTCGCTGAGCGGAGTGAGGAAGCCCGGCCGTCGCACGCATCTTCATCGACGAGTTCGCGATTGCACTCGCAGTGGGCGTAATCATCGGCGTGGTCGGCGGCCGGTTGCTGGTCAGATCAAAAACGGTCCGGCTGGCTGAGCCCCACGTGGAGCCGTATCTCCGTGGTGGCGATGGCCGCTCTCTGCTATGGGATCGCCGACCCGCTCGGGGGGAGCGGCTTCATCGCAGCCTTTTCGGGGGCTTGACCTACGGAAGGTCTACCGACGGCGAGCTGGGCGACAACGAGCAGTTCGCCGACGACTTCGGCAAGGTGATGACGCAGATTGCATTCATGATCTTCGGCGCCGTTGGTCTTGGCTTTGCCTTCGAAGGCTGACGTGGCAGGTCGGGTTGATGGCGGTGCTGGCGCTGACCGTGGTGCGGATGATTCCGGTCGCCATTTCGATGATCGGCGCCCATTCTCCGTGCAAACGGTCCTCTACATGGGGTGGTTCGGACCACGGGGGATAGCGACCGTGATCTTCGCCCTGGTCGTCGTCACCGACACCTCGCTGCCCGGAACCGAGGTCATCATGACGTGGCGCTGGTCACGATGGCGCTGAGCGTGTTCGCCCACGGGATGACGTCCAACGCCGGCTCCGAGCGGTATGCCAACTGGTACGCGTCACACCCCGATGTCGGTGACCTGCCCGAGAGCGAGGAAGTGGAGAACGTCCCGACGCGAGGCAGGGTCGAGCGCCCGTTGTTCCCGGCCCCTCCGGACTGAGCGCCTGGCTCGGTCTGTTGGACCCTCATCGCGCTGGTAGCCTGCCATCCATGTCAGGCGCACTGGTGCTCAATGCGTCATATGAACCGCTCTCGGTGGTCCCGGTGCGGCGAGCGGTTGTGCTCGTCCTCCGGGAGCGGGCAGACGTGGTCGCCTCCAACGGCAAGCTGTGGCGTTCGGAGCGGGTTGAGTTCGCCTCGCCCACGGTGATCCGGTTGCGCCACTTCGTGAAGGTCCCGTATTCGCGTCGGGTCCCGCTCAATCGCAAGACCGTGTTCTTGCGTGATGACCACGCATGCCAGTATTGCGGCCGCCAAGCGGAGAACCTCGATCACGTTGTTCCAAGTCGCAGGGCGGAGTGCACACGTGGGAGAACGTGGTGGCTGCCTGTCGGCGCTGCAACTCCAAGAAGGGCGGTCGCACCCCCGACCAGGCCGGGCTCCACCTCCGGCGGCGGCCGGTCGCGCCCCGTCACCGGAGCTGGCTCGTCGTAGCCACCGGGCGCGCCCCGACCCGAGCTGGGAGCCCTACCTGATCCGGTGAACCCAGGTCGGCACCTCCCCAAGACGGGGCTTGACTGCCAGTTCGACCGCCTCACGCGCCCAGCACTGCGTGGAGGCGCCGCTCACCCTCGCCTCCGACGAACCACCACAACCCGACACCGAGGGCGGCGATGGTGGCGGCGCCGAGCACTCCGAGGTAGGCGATCGCCCATCCTGACCCTGGCCGGCCAATGCCGGCCAGCCGAGGGCCAAGCCGAAGCCGAAGGCGGCGATACCAAACCCAGTGATGAACAACGTCATGAATCCGAACCATGTGAAGCCGGACCCGAGGGCAGCGACCACGATCTTGCGATCATTGAGTGGGAACAGGTAGGTGTCCTCCACCCGGGCGGCAAGGAGGGTGTCCGGGCCGAGCGCTTCGTTGAGGTCGGCCTCCAACCGTGCCGCATAGTGTCGGGCAAAGAGGAGGTAGGACGCGTCAAAGGCGGTCATGGCGGCTCCAAAGAGGGCCAGCGGCGGAATCAGTAGGAACGCCTCCGGCACCTCCCACCAACCGAGGACAAAAAGTGCGATCGTCGCAACGGCGACGAAACGAACGTCCGAGAAGAACCGTTCGTGGTAGTAGCGGGTCATGCCCCGCATCCGACCCAACTGCTCGGCTTGGAGGCGAATCTGATCGTCCATGGATGGCAATCTAGGCTCGTTGTCATCCGTCGACGGCGCTGGATCCGAATATGGGGCGCAATCCCGGTCTCACTGCTTCACCATCCCCCCATCAGCAAGGTGCTCCATGAATGTTTTCTCTCTCGGCGGTTTCACCAACCTCGGCTACCGACTCCGGGCCCGCGACTTTGAGCCAATCGACGCCGACAACATGACCGGTAACACCGTCGTCATCACCGGAGCAACCTCCGGTCTCGGGTTGGCGGCAGCGTCCCAGCTGGCCGAACTTGGCGCTCGTCTCGTGATCGTTGGTCGCAATCCCGAAAAGACCCAGCGGGTTCAGGACGAGATTCACGCCTCCACCGGAGCGGACATCACCCATCAGATCGCCGACCTGTCATCGATGGCTGAGGTTGCCGACCTGGCCGATCGGCTGCTTGCCGCGGAGCCACGCATCGATGTGCTGATCAACAACGCGGGAGTGCTGTTCCCCGAGCGTTCGACCACGGCGGAGGGAATCGAACGGTCGTTGGCGACCAACCTGCTCGGCCACTTCATCCTCACAAACCGTCTCATCCCGCGGCTGATCGAGTCGGCGCCGTCGCGCATCATCAACATGTCGTCGGGCGGGATGTACTCGCAACGGATTGCCGTCGATGACCTTCAGTTCGAGGACGGTGAGTACACCGGGACCGCAGCCTACGCCCGTACCAAACGGGGACAGGTGATCCTCACCGAACTGTGGGCCGAGCAGTTGCGCGGCACGGGCGTCGTCGTGAATTCCATGCATCCGGGATGGGCGAGCACGCCCGGTGTCGCCGACTCGCTGCCCGGATTCAATCGGCTGATGGGTCCGTTGCTGCGCAGTCCCGAGCAGGGGGCCGACACGATGGTGTGGCTGGCGGCTGCACCGGAAGCGGCCGACCTCAGCGGGCAATTCCTGCTGGACCGTACCCCCCGCGATACCCACATGACGGCGCGGACGAGGGAAACGCCTGAAGAACGCCAGTTGTTGTGGGATCGCCTCGAGGAGCTGTCCGAGAGCGTCGGGTCATGAAGCGCGACGTCCCGGCGCCGGGCCAGGAATCAGTCTGGGATTATCCGCGACCACCGCGGGTCGAGCCAGAATCTCGGCAGGTCACGATCGTGTTCAACGGCAGCCTCATCCTGGAGAGCAGCAACGCTCTGCGCGTGCTCGAGACCAGCCACCCACCCAACATCTACGTCCCGGTCGCTGCCGTTGCTCCAGGAGTGCTCGTCTCCAATCCACAACACACCGTGTGTGAGTGGAAGGGGCAGGCCTCCTACTGGGATGTTCGAGTTGGCGACGAAACCTTGTCCGCGGCAGCGTGGGGTTATCGATCCCCGCAGCCCGGTTTCGAGGAACTGGTCGACCATGTCTCGTTCTATCCGGGGCGGATGGACGCGTGTTACCTGGGCGACGAGCTTGTCATGCCCCAGCCGGGTAACTTCTACGGTGGATGGATCACAAGCGATGTGGTCGGTCCCTTCAAGGGAGGTTCCGGTTCATGGGGTTGGTAATTGGTCGAGAACGGCGCAATCTGGAACGGCAATCATGAAGATCCTCGTCACCGGAGCGACCGGCTATATCGGCGGCCGGCTGGTGCCTGCGCTGCTCGCGGCCGGGCACAGCGTGCGCTGCATGAGCCGTAATCCCGCCAAGCTCACCCAGCAGCCCTGGGGCGACGAAGTCGAAGTGGTCAGCGCAGACGCCCTCAACCGGGCCAGCTTGGACATGCCATGGCGGGCTGTGATGCGGCCTTCTACCTGATCCACTCCATGGACGGCGCATCCTCAGACTTCGGGGCGCGGGACCGGTTGGCCGCAAAGAACTTCGCTGCTGCGGCGACCGATGCTCAGCTGGGTCGCATCGTCTATCTCGGTGGTCTGGGTTCGGGTGAAGAGCTCTCCAAGCACCTCAGCAGCAGGCAGGAGGTAGGTCGGATTCTCGCAAGCGGATCGCTGCGGTTACCGAGTTGCGAGCCGCAGTGATCATCGGCTCCGGCTCCGTGTCATTCGAGATGCTGCGCCACCTCACCGAGGTGCTTCCGGCCATGGTCACGCCGACGTGGGTGCGCACCCGTTGCCAACCCATCGCGATTCGGGACGTGTTGACGATCCTGGTCGCCGCGGTGGAGGAACCGGGCGGCGAATCGCATCTTTGGGAAATCGGGGGTCCAGATCAGCTCACCTACGAGGACATGATGCGAGGCTACGCCGAAGTTGCCGGCCTGCCGCGGCGCATCATCGTCCCCGTGCCGGTGCTGAGCCCATCGCTCTCGAAGCACTGGATCGGCCTGGTGACCCCGCTGCCGACGGGCGTCGCCAAGCCACTGGTCGAGAGCCTGAAGAACGAAGTCACCGTCGCCGACAACTCGATCGCCGAAGAGCTCACCGGCGGATTGACCGAATACAAGGAAGCGGTACGACGTGCCCTGCAAACCTCCACCCATTCCGGGGTGGTGACGCGATGGTCCGACGCTGCTTCGTCGCCGGCGGAGCCGCTGCCCAATGATCCCGAGTGGGCTGGAGCCAAGCTGCAATCCGACGAACGGAGCATTGCTACTTCGGCACCCGCTTCCGATGTGTTCTGGGCGTTCAGCCGGATCGGCGGTGCGGTCGGCTACTACTCGACCGATTGGGCATGGCAGCTGCGCGGCGTCGCCGACAGTCTGATCGGCGGGGTCGGACTGCGGAGGGGGCGGCGAGATCCCGAGAAGTTGCGCCTCGGTGAAGCGGTCGACTTCTGCGCGTAGCATCGATCGAACCGGGACGGCGACTCCAACTCCACGCCGAGATGAAGGTTCCCGGGTGAGGCATGGCTCGAGTTTCAGGTAGAGCCGACCGCAACGGGAAGCCTGTTGCACCAGAAGGCGAGTTTCTACCCACGCGGCCTCCTCGGTCGGCTCTATTGGCTCATGCTGACGCCCTTCCACGGCGTCATCTTCGGTCAGATGTTGCGTGGAATCGTCGCTGCCGCTGTGGAACGCTCCGCCACCAGGCCCTGGGTGGAGCCTGCTTGATGAGCGGTGTCGTGTGGTTTCGTCGGGACCTTCGGCTCTCCGACAACCCGGCATGGTCTGCGGCAACCCGCAACCACGACGGCGTTCGTGCCCTCTTCGTGCTCGACCCCCGACTGTGGCGCACCGCAGGACCACATCGTGGTCCTCAGCTAGCCGCTCATCTGCGTGCCCTGGACGACCAACTGGCAGCGCTCGGCGGCCGACTCAAGGTGGTCAACGGGCCGCCCGAAGTCGCAGTGCCGGCTGAGACCGCAGGCGCTGCTGCGGTCTACTGGAATGCGGACTACACGCCGTACGCCAGGCGGCGTGACGCGCCGGTTGGCGATTCGCTCGGCATACCGGTGCGTCAGCTCGACGGTTCGGTGGTGCATGCTCCCGGAAGGGTCGTCTCCGGCGCTGGGCGTCCCTATCAGGTCTTCAGCCCGTTCTACCGGCGTTGGCGGGAACTCCCAGTCGAGCTCGGACCTGGGCCGGGTCGGGCCGCGGTCGATTCGGATCCCGGCGACGGAGTGCCCGACACACCTCCGGCATTGCTCGAGGGTGGTGAGGTGGCTGCCCAGAAGCGCCTGGAGGTGTTCCTCGATCGGGTCGATCGATACGCCGACGACCGGGACCGCCCCGACCTCGACGGCACGTCGCGGCTGTCCGTCGACCTCAAGTTCGGGACGCTGTCGCCGTCGGCCGTGGTGGCAGAAGTCGGCGATGCGACCGCTGGGCGCGAGGCGTTCACTCGGCAGCTGGGGTGGCGGGACTTCTACACCGAGGTGCTGGCCAACCACCCCGCCACGACCGGTCGCGCCCTGCGCAGCGAGTACGACGCGATCAACTGGCACAACGACCCGGAGAGCCTGGGGCTGGCAAGCGGCCTCACCGGCTACCCGATAATCGATGCCGGGATGCGCCAACTGCAACGGGAGGGCTGGATGCACGGCCGGGTCCGGATGCTTGCCGCCTCGTTCCTCGTCAAGGATCTACTGATCGACTGGCGAGCGGGGGAGCGGCATTTCCGGCGGCTCCTGCTCGACGGTGACGTGGCCCAGAACGTCGGCAACTGGCAGTGGGTTGCCGGAACCGGCACCGACGCCGCTCCGTACTTTCGAGTGTTCAATCCGGTCACCCAGAGCCGCAAGTTCGACCCGAACGGCGACTACATCCGCAGGTACGTGCCGGAGCTGGCCGGGCTGCCCGACGACGCCATTCACGCTCCTTGGGAGCTCGGGCCACTCGATCTCGCCGCTGCCGGTGTGACGTTGGGTGTCGACTATCCGTTTCCAATCGTTGATCACGCCGAGGCGCGTCGCCACGCCATCGCCGCCTACGAAACCGCCCGAGGTGCAGCCCTGTGAACACGGGATCTCTAGTGACCGGCGCCAACCGTGGCATCGGCCGTGAGGTTGCCCGTCAGTTGGCGGCGCTTGGCCATCACGTTGTGGTCGGATCTCGCGACGCCGCCAAGGGGAAGGTGGCCGCAGCTTCTTGCGCGACGGTAAACCGATCGACTGGTAGGGCGAACGGCGCTAGGTCATTCGCCTCTGTTGGCAGAAGGAACATGCGCGCATGCTCCTGATATGGAGTTTGGGTATTAGGACCACTCGAGGTACAGAGACGTGGGGGTGCGCTCAACCTGGGCGGGTTCAGGCAAAGGTTGGTGTTGGCCGTGCTGCTGGTGTACGCGAACCGCGCGTTGTAGACAGACTGGCTGATCGAGGCCGTCTGGGTGAAGAGCGACCACGCACGGCGCGTAATACGCTGCAGGTCTAAATCACCCGGCTGCGTAAACTGCTCGGCACAACGGTGATCGGGACGGCGGGCGTGGGCTACCAACTACATGTCTCGAGCGACCTGGCCGACTGGAGGAGATCCGAGCTGCGGGCGGATGACGGCAATCTCCGGTCGAACTCGGCACCAGATCACGTCCGCCAGAAGTGCTCGGCGAAGCCCCCGGCATGTGGCGGGGGAGACATTGGGGTGAGCTCGGCGATGAGCAGGCCATCCGAAGCGAAGCTCAACGTCTCCTCGAGCTCCGGCTGGGAGTGATCGAGGACCGAGCAGCCGCTGAACTCGAATCAGGACATGGCAGTGAACTGGTCGCTGAGCTCCGGGGACTCGGCGCGGATGATCCGCTCCGCGAGCGATTCCACTACCTGCTGATGATGGCGCTCTACCGCTCGGGGCGGCAAGCAGACGCACTCCGGCACTATAAGGAGGCACGTCGAGTGCTCGGGGAAGAGCTCGGAATCGAGCCGGGCCGGGATCTGCGGGACCTCGAGGAGCTGATTCTGGTTCTTGACTTCAGTGACTCGATCTCGCGCCGGATCGAGTCGTGGCCTCGGAGTGGGCGATGGAGCGCAACCCCTACAAGGGTCTTCGTCCGTTTGCACCAGAGGACGCTGCCGACTTCTTCGGTCGCTCTGCGCTGCTCGACGAGATGGTCGATCGAGTCGAACACGGTTCGTTCCTCTGCGTCGTCGGCAGCAGCGGTAGTGGCAAATCGAGCGTCGTGATGGCCGGTCTGATCCCACGGTTGTATTACGGAGAACAACCATGGCTTGTCGCAACCATGGTCCCGGGGAACGACCCTTTTGCGACCTGTGTCGCTGCCATTCGCGGCGCGGCCGCCGCATCATGGAACGAAGGCGACGGGGCGACGGTTGGCGATGGCCTGGATGTGCTGGGCACGATCGGCGCCGCCCTTCCCGACGACGACACGCGGCTGCTCTTGGTGATCGACCAGTTCGAGGAGCTGCTTCACCAGACGGAGGTCAAAGAAGTAAGGGACCGCTTTGTGCGGAACATAGTCGAGGTAGTGGACGATACCGAGCTCGCGCACGGTCGTTGTAGTGACGCTGCGTTCGGATTTCTTTAACCAGACGATGCAGAGTCTCCCGATCGGACCATTGCTCAGCCGCGAGATACTGACCGTCCTACCGCTGGCACCGAGCGATCTCGGAGCAGCCGCTCAGCGACCCACCAGGATCAGGTAGGTGTGCAGGTAGAGCCAGAGTTGCTTGTAGCACTCGTTGCCGACATGACGGACCAGCCAGGTTCACTACCGCTGTTCCAATACGTTCTCACTGAACTGTTCGAGCGTCGGAGTGGTACGACTCTGACTAGAGCGCTCTACCGAGACCTTGGTGATCTGCATGGAGCGCTGAGCCAACGTGCCGAGGTGACGTACCAAGAGTTGGATTCTGCCACCCAAGCGATCGCTCGCCAGGTGTTGCTCCGATTGGTCACCGTTGGTGCGGATCAGATCGACACACGGCGGCGGGTGAATCGGTGTCGAACTCGAGGATCTTGGTACTGATGGCGAGCGTGAAGGTTACTCTTGACGCCTGTGAAAAAGCCCGGCTGCTGGCACGCTTGACCGGGATCCAGTGAGGGGTTCTGCAACGGTCGAAGTTGCCCACGAGGCTTTGCTGTGGGCGTGGCCGAGGCTGCGCGGCTGGCTCGACGAGGTGGGCGAGAAGCTCGAGCTACACAATGCGCTCGTTCGGCACATGGCCGACTGGGAGGCAGCCGAACAGGATCCGACTACTTACTCCGGGGCTCGGCTTGATCGCTGCACAGGATGGCCCGGCGGCCACGCCATCAACCTGACGGAAGCGGAGCAACGGATTCTCGCGGCCGGCGAGCAGCGTCGTGCAGCAGAGCTGGCGCAGGAGACGGCAGCGGCGCGATGAGGAGCTGCGGGTTGAACGCCGGTCGAGCCGCAGGCTCCGCTGGCTCGTCGTCGTCGTATCAATCGCCGCGATCGTGGCGGCCGGGCTGACCCTGCTCGTCGTAGGGCGAAGCCGCCAGGCGGCGGCCAATGTACGCGAGGCACGGGAGCGCGAATTGGCGAACGCAGCAATGTGAACGCCGCCACCGATCCTGAGCTGAGCATGCTGCTCGCGTTGGAGGCGATCGAGGTGACTAGAGAGGTGGATGGATCGGTGGTGCAGGAAGCCGAGGAAGCTCTCCACGACGCGGTGAACGCAACAACGTGTGGTAGGTCGAACCGAAGGAGCGGGTGCCGTCGCGTTCCTACGCAACGGAGCGGTTTTTGTCGGAGGAGAACGGGCGAGGGTCGTTGATGCTTTGTACGGCGAGGTGTGGTTCGAGTCGTCGAGTGCGAGCAGCGGCGACCACTTTGGTGCGGTGGCGGTCTCTCGAGACGGAGCAGATTTGGCGAGCGGCACCAATGGGTACGGCTATGTCGTGCTGTGGGATGCCGACTCGGGTGAAGAGGTTCGCTGGCTTGGACGGTTGGGGGATACGGCCACCTCTCTCGACTTCAGTGACGAGGGCGGCTGTTGGCCGGTGTACGGGAGGCTCGGCGGGGGTCGTCATCGTGTGGGATCGTCAACGGGTCGGTAGTGGCGACCGGACGCGCCTTAGCGAAATGGGAGGTCTGCTGCCCTCCGATTAGCGCCGCCTTAGAGGGGACGGGTACCCGAGTCGCGGCCACATGAACGACGACGTGAAGATCCTCGATGTCGAAACGGGAGAATGGGTGGTCGCTCTCGAGGGGCACGACTCGCTGGTCGCCGACACGGCCTTCCTGCGCGACGGAAGCGTCGTGCTCACCGGCGGCTTAGACGGCACGGTGCGGATGTGGGACACGGCATGCGGCGAGGTGCTTGCGAGCATCGACGCCGATGTCGGCGAGGTGCTGTCGCTTGCGCTCAGTTCCGACGGCAGGTGGCTGTTGGCAGGCGGTGATGGGGGAGCGGTCGCGCTCCTGGAGTTGGAGAAGTACGGGGCACGTCGAGTTGCCATGCTGCCTGGCTTGAGTTCGTTCGTGCTTGATCTTGCGATCGATGCCTCGGGAGCTTTGGGTGCTGGGGTACGAGCTCGAAGGTGACGTCGTGTTCTGGGAACTCAGCGCTGTGGGACGCGGTGATGTGCCGGGTGGCCGAGTATCGGCCCGATTGCATTCGGCGTCAACGGCGGACTCCTGGTGACGGGCGATGTGGTCGGGGCCGATGCCCTCGTAGTAGACACCACGACGTGGGAGCCGGTGAGTGGCCTGACCGGGGTCGCTCCAAAGTTGGACGCGGGCAACTCCGACTCCGCAGCGACCCACGGTGCCTTCGTCGGGGTTGCGTTCAGCGCCGACGGCGCGACGGTTGCGTGCACATCGAGCGGTTTCGAGCAGACAACGGGCGCAGTCGCGCTTTGGGATGTGGCGTAGGGAAATAAGTTGAGCACCTTGATGGAGCATGCGTTCTTCAAGGGCACGGTGGCATTCAGCGGCGACGGCGAGCTCGTGGCTGCAACCGCATGCGACGACCACGGTACTTTGTCCAACGTATGGAACGTCAACGGCGGTGAGCCGCGGTTTCAGGCTCCGCCGGGCTGGTGCGGCACGGGTGTCGACTTGAGTGCCGACGGCGGGTTGGTGGCGGTGCAGAGCTTGCGAGAGGATGGGCCCAATGTGCAGGTCTGGAGCACTACCGGAGGGGAGCTGGTGATGGAGGCCACTCAACGCGCGGCGTGGGTTGGAGCGGCACGCTTCAGTGCGAGAAGGAGACCGCATTCTGACGGCGGGAGATGACGGTACGGCGCGGGTTTCTGGAAGTGGCGAGCGGGAAACTCCTGCTCAGCCTCGAGGGCGATGCCGGCACGGTGGAAACCGTGGCATGGACGATCGACGGCGATCGGATCATCACGGGCAGCCACGACGGTTCGGTTCGGGTCTGGGATTCCGCCACTGGAGGGATATTGCTGGTTCTCTCCGGGCACGACATCTGGCCTCACATCGCCATCAGCCCGGATGGACGATATCTGGCTACGTCGGCATGAAGGCATGGTGCGAATATGGGCGCTCGAACTCGAAGAATTGGTCACGATTGCGCGAGGCCGCTTGACGGGATCGCTGAAGGCTGCGGAGTGTGTCAACTACCACTTAGAGGACTGTCCGAGCGTTACGTGACACCGAATACGCCGGTTGCAGCCGCCTTGCAGCCGGGTGTAGTACACGGTGTGGAGAGCAGCGATACCACGAGGAGGTTCACTATGGGTTGGCGTTGCGGATTGGTAGCGGTGGCGGCGAATGCGCTGCTGGCGTAGTGTGCATCATCGAGCGAAACGATGGCCGGCGAGATCGTGGCTGCGATGGAGCCGGCGGCCGCGGTTGCCGTCACGGGCCTTGCTGTAGACGAGGGCCTTGTGTGCACTGACGGGACGGTGATCTCGGCTCCGGATGGAAGACGCTGAAGGTGCGATCGTCGCCGACGAGGCAGGTTTAGGCGCTCTGTGGGAGCAGGCTATGGCGTATGGCGCTACGCTCGAGATGGTTCTCTACGAGGAGTTCAATTGTTCTGTGATGGGTCGGGATCGTTTGTGATCGTGGTCGACAACGTCGTTCAACCGTAGGCACTTGACTTCGAAGGATTGAACGATGCAGGTACTTGGGCGATCGACGGGGGAACGGGAAGCTATGAGGCGCTGACCGGCGAAGGGGACTACGTCGTGGACTTTGGCGAGGCCACGGTTCACTACCCGGGTGAGTTCCAGGAGGGATAGGAGAACCGAGCGTCGGATGAGGGCCCGGGCCGAGGTGCCCGGGCCCCGGGCAGCGTCTGCCCACGGGCCCGGGCGGAGGGCGCGCCCCACTCAGAAATAGGGCTCCAAGGCAGGCGTCTACGAACTTGCCCGGATGTGAGCGAGCGCACCGTCCAGCATCCTTCCCGAGGACGGTCCGACCGGCGGCTTCTTTCGCGACGGTCAACCGATCGACTGGTAGTGGCGAGCTGGGCCGAACCCCAGAATCACCCCGTCCGTGGGCACCGGACGGCGATCGGGGGGCTTGGTCGGCTTCAAGCTCCTGGGTCGAACCAGTCGGGACTTGGTCCGATGGCCTGCTCGATCTCGACCAGGAACGTCCGGTCGTACTCGTCGACCCCGGCGGCGATATTGGAGACGATACGTTACCAATTCGCACCGTCGCCGATCGGGTACTGCAACGCGCCGGCGGCTCGGGCGCAGACGAGATCTGCAGCCGGGTGCCCCCGCTTGCTCCGACTACGACATAGTGAGCCGTGACCATCCGGCTCCACGTACCGACGTCGATGTCGAGGATCACGCGGTTGCCCAGGGATGTGGTGCGTTCGAGGACGAAGCGGCCCAGTTCCCCGCGACAGCTGTAGTCGGCGAGGAGTGAAGGCGCCTACGAGTGTCGGCTTGAGCGGGCCGGACTCGACGGGGTCCCCGAGCACGTCGGCGACCGGGGGTAGATCGTGGGGGAGCGAGGCGCGGTCCAGGACATCCGCCAGCTCGGCGCGGTAGCGGGCGGTGATGTCCTGCACCCGGGCCATGGCATCTCGGGAGGGAGCATCAGCCGTCTCCGGCATGACAATCGTCTGTGACTTCTGTGGGGTGCCGAGCAGGTCGACCACTGCGGCGACGCCGGGTGGAGGCGCGGGCAGGTCGGATGACTCCGGGTCCGCAGCGACGGTGTAGAGGGCTCGAAAACACCGCTCTCTGCCGTTGATCCACCAGTTGTCCCCAACGTGAACCCCAACGAGCGGTTGCCCGAGGATGGCTTCAGTCATCCCAAAATCGGGGTGGCCGAACGAGACCTCGATGGCGCTGAACGGCAGAGATCGCGGCACCCCTTCGGCTAGAACCAGCACAGCATCAAGGGGCAATTTCGATCCCGATTGGATTCCGGCCAAGCGCTGCGTCGCGGGCAACCCAGGCATTGCCGGTTCGTTGCTGACAAACGGGATCAAGGTCTGGATACTTCTTCAGCGCCCGATTCACGGCGGAGACGCCACCAACGTCAGGCCCGTCTGCGAACGTGGCCGTGACTTCCGGCGTGAGCGAAGCTGCGGCAAACCCGTCCGGGATGCGACGCAGCATCGCAGCGAGCGGTTCCTTCTTGTTGGCCCGATGCTTCTGGTAGACGACCACATTAATTGGGCCAGCCTATTCGAGAGTCCTCGCTGCGCAGATGCGGGCGGCGCTCCGGTCGCCAGATCGCTGCTGGTGTGCCGGGGTCGCGGGTTGGCTCAGGCGGTGCCGCGGAAAAGGTGCCGCAGGTAGGCGACCGCTTCATCGACGACCGAGGCCAACGGAGCGTCGATCGCAGCTTGCTTGATTGCCTCCCGCTCGTCCTGGCTGAGGGTTGCGCCCGCCTCGGCAATCTCGCGCGCCGCTCGGGCGGCGTCGGCGGGTGCGTCGACGAAACCCATCCTCCCGTGCTCCGCTTCGGCTGCGACCATGAACCGGAGGCCGGCAACCGGGTCGCCGGTCGACGCTGCAATCCATCCGGCGAACCGGAGTCCCCGTGTCATGTGGTCGAAGCTGCCGGATGCTGCTGCACAATACTTCCAGTCCGGCGGCAACGGATTGGGCTGCGAGTCCGAGATCCTCCAGATCGAGCTGGGCTCCGCCCATCACGATCAACGCCTCGGCCTCCTTGCTCTTGTTGCCCGTATCGCGCGACATTCCCGCAAACGGTCTCGGCCTCCTCGATCGCCTCATCCACACGGTTCAGGCCCGGCAGTATCCAGGCCAGACCGAGCCGAGCATTCACTTCGTGATCCCAATCTCCCTCGGTGCGGGCGATGTCGCGGCACACCCGGAAGTGAGGGATTGCCTCGAGTGGCTTTCCCTCGTAGTACCTCAGCCAACCCTCGACATTCCGCAAGCTGGCGAGTGCTAGGGGGTCGTCTTCGCGGGTGGCGAACGCGCCGAGTACCCCGGCCCGTCGTCGGGCGCCTTCGATGTTGCCCAGGTAGAAGCTCGAGCACGGCGAGACCTTCGATGAGCCACAGGGTGTCGGCCAGCTGGTCGGAGGCAGCGGCTGCTCCCTCGGCCATGGCAGATCGGCCTCCCCGCAGGTCGCCGAGTCGCCAGCGGGCCCTCCCGAGGAATTCCATGCTGATCGCCCAAGCCGCAGGCTCTTCGATTCGCAGCGCCGAGTCGCTGAGCGATTGGAACGCTGCCTCCGCTTGCTCATTGCGTCCGGTGAAGAAGTAGCAGATGGCGACCGCAAGTTCGAGCTGCCACCGGGCCAGCGACTCCTCTACGTTGAGTCCGGTGACTCGAGCGTGCCAGTACGCCGCTTCGGTGAGACTGCCGCCATTGATCAGGTGGTGGCAGAGTGGCACCAGCAAGTCCAATGCCAGATCGGTGAGCCCGGCTTGAAGCGCCCAGTCGGCGGCTACTCGGAAGTCCTGGACGGACACTGATTGTTCGATCCGCTTGGTGGGGCCCGCCTGCAGGATTCGAAGACCCATCTCTTCGGCATCGGCTGCTACGTATTCGGCATGGACCCGCCGAACGCTCTGAGCTCGCCGCGGGTCGCGGAGATTCGAGAGGCCGAAGTCCCGCATGGTCGGCAGCATCTGGTAGGTGGTAGCTCGACCGGAGACGTCGGCGATGAGCATCGACGCCTCGACGAGGGAGGCCAATGCCTGCGATGGCGGGAGGTCATCTCGAACGGCTCCAACAGTGAGAGCGGCAGTTCTAGAGAATCGACCAGCGAACACGGCGAGCCGGTGCGAACAGCTCCTGCCCGGTTTCCTCGAGCAGGTCGTAGCTCCACAGGATGGTGGCTCGCAAGGTCCGGTGGTGGGGGAGGCTCCGGTGGTGGCTCCCCAGCGCCAGCCGGTCCCGCACCGAATCGGCGACCTCACGAATTGTCATGCTCCTCAGGTTCGACGCCGGCGAGCTCGATGGCGAGCGGTATGCCGTCGAGCCGACGGCACAGCGCTGCGACGTCTCGGGCAACGTCGGTCGTGATTCCGAATCCCGGATCGACGGCGGCGGCCCGCTCGGCCAGGAGATGCGATGAGGCGACGGTCCGAAGCTCTGCGACGTCCGCACCTTCCGACGGGAGCGGCAACGGTTCGACCGCGTAGACCGACTCGCCCTCGACTCCCAACGAACGACGGCTGGCGCACATGATGGCTAGCTCCGGCACCGACTGGAGCAGGTCAACGACAAAGGAGGCAACTGCGTCGACAACGTGTTCGCAGTTGTCGAGCAAGAGCAGACTCCGCTGCGTTCGCAGCGACTCAATGATGGCGGCACGAAGCGGTATCCCCGTTTCCTCATTGACGCCGAGAGCCTCGCTGAGGGCGGCCTCGACACCGGCGGTGTCACGAAGCGGCGAAAAGTCCACGAGCCAGACCTGATCCAGATAGTCCGGTGCCACTAGGCGGGCAGCCTCGATCACGAGGCTCGTCTTCCCAACGCCACCTGCTCCGGTCAGAGTCAACAGGCGGGTGCTCCCCAGCAGCGCAGCGACCTCATCGAGGTCGTGTTCCCTTCCGACGAAGCTCGTGAGTCGCGCCGGGAGCCCGAAAGCGGGTTCCGGTTGGCGCCGCAACGGTGGCTCAAACGGCTCCTCCTCGTCCAGGAGGGTCTGCTCCTCGAGGCGCCGTAGCCTGCGGGACGGCTCGATGCCCAGCTCGTCGCCGAGACGCAGCTCGAGTGAACGATACGCCCGCAGTGCTTCGGGGCGACGTCCGGCGGCGGCCAGCGCCTCCATGAGGAGTTCGACGAACCGTTCGCGCGAAGGGATGCTCGGCAACCATTTTCTCGCAGCTAGGGGATCGTGGCGCGGTGATCTCCGAGTCGGACCGAGGCCTCGTGTTGTAGCTCTAAGAGCGCAGAGAGATACACCTCCTCAAGACGGCGAATCTCGCTCTGTGCGAACTCCTCGAAGCCGAGGCTCGCCAGGGGGCGGTCGCGCGACAGGTGCAAGGCCCGGTCGATGGTGGTCCGGGACAACGCTGGATCGTCGACCAACTCCTGTCGTGCCACCAAGACCAGGCGTTCGAAAACTCCCGCGTCGATGTCTTCCGGGTCAATACGCAATGAGTAGCCGCTCGGCTCGGTCACGATCAATCGCCCCGGAGCCCGCTTCGCCCGGTTGGGCTCGAGCACCTCCGCGCAGCCGCGACACGTACACCCGCACATTGCGCGGACCGTCGGACGGCGATTGCTCTCCCCAGAGGGCATCGACGATCCGATCCGTTGAGAGAACCGTATTGGGATGGACCACGAGGAGCACGAGCAGGGCCCGTTGCTTCCGCGACCCGAGCGGCACCAGCCGTCCGGTCTCGTTCCTCAACCTCGAGTGGGCCGAGGATGCGCACTTCACACGCGAATCCCCTCCCTCGGGACTACTTGGACACTATGCCTGAAATCTGGGGACACGTGTTGCGCGGAATTGACGCAGCCGCAACTCGGTACGTCGTGTCTGTTGACTCCTGGACCGGATGTTGGAGGCATGAGCTATGCCCGCATCACTCTGGCCCTCATTGCCTTGGTCTCGCTCACTCCATCTCATCCGGTGGATGCGGTGTCTGCCGACGTTGTCGTGCAGATCGTTGCCGGCACCGGCGAACAGGCCCGCCACAGCGGGCTGGGCCCTCTCACGATTTGAGGCCGCCGGACCTCGAGCTCCCGTCGTTGCGAATCGTGTTCCACCACGACTACGAATCGTGCGGGATACGCGAAGGCGTGCTCCGCATCACGGGCGATGTCATCGTCGTCCATGAATGCGAACGCGACCCGGCGAGGTCCCGCAGAAGCCTTCTCCACGAGTTGGCTCACGCTTGGGACCATCTCGGAACTCAGATCTCCGCCGAGCAACGCAGCGAGTTCCTGCAGGTGCGTGGTCTCGTCTCGTGGGACGACGACGACCTGCCGTGGAATCGTCGGGGTCAAGAACAGGCGGCGGAGATCATCGCGTGGGGTCTCATGCACCGACCGGCTCCGATCCCCACCTCGGTTGGGGATTGTGGCCCGCAGCATCCGCCGACCTGGCAAGTGCCTTCATCCTCCTGACCGGTGTCGCGCCGCCGTTTGATGACATCGGGGTGTAGCGGTTCCGGCGCCCGCGCCGCTCCCGCCTGATTTGTTCCTGCGTGGTCAGGCGCCCAAGGCCCGAATGGCACGCGGCGACCACGCAGGAACGGGAATATGGGCCGCTTTGGGCGAGATGGTTGACAGGTGGCGCGGAATGGTGCAAAGTGGGTCCTCGTGGGAGATGACCGACGATAGTGACGGAGCGCAGACAGCGTGTTCCTTGGGGAGTACCAACACACAGTTGATGGCAAAGGCCGGATGGTTCTGCCGCGGAAGTTCCGCGACGACCTCGAAAAGGGCTGCGTCGTCACCATCGGACAGGAGAAGTGCCTGTTCGTTTTTCCCATGGATCGATTCAACGAGGAAGTGGAGCGGATGGACCGCCTTCCTCGCACAGACCGGCGGGCCAGGAATTTCACCCGCGTTCTTTGCAGGAGCGAGCGACCAGACTCCCGATCGGCAAGGCAGGGTCCAGCTGACCGAAAAGCAACGGCGTTATGCCGGGCTGGGCAAAGACGTAACCGTGGTGGGCGTCGCCGAGCGGATCGAGATCTGGGACACCGAGACGTGGAACGCGGTGGCCGCCGAGGCCGACGAGTACTACGCCGGTATCGAAGAAGTGCTCAGCGAAGGAGGCATCTGATGCCCCCTTTCGCCGAGCTCACCAGCAACACGACAGACAACGGTTCTGGCCTATGGTCAGCCCCCCGGATGCCATTTGGAAGGCCCCTTACTCCGCCCGCTTCCATATTGGCGCCAGCGCTCCGGGGGGCTGACCATGGATCAGAGCCGACCGAGACCCGCGGGGTATCACACCCCGGTCATGACCGCAGAAGTGGTGGAGGCATTCTCCCCGCTGGAACGTGGTCTGATCGTCGACGCCACCTTCGGTGGGGGCGGGCACACCAGGGCGCTGCTTGCCGCATCGCCCGACCGCAGCGTCCTGGCACTCGACCGGGATCCCGACGCGGCGCAACAGGTCCCGGACGATCCTCGGATCCGCTTCGTGGCCGCCAATTTCGCGAACCTGGACCAGGTCCTGCGTTCGGAGGTCCCGGGAGGACCTCCAGATGAACATGGTTCGGACAATCTGGACCGCCGCGATGTGGCTGGAGTGCTATTCGACCTTGGCGTTTCGTCCCACCAGCTGGATGAGCCTTCGCGTGGCTTCTCGTATCACCGGGCGGGCCCGCTCGACATGCGAATGGACACCGGAGCCGAACTTGCTGCTGCCGACATCGTCAACACCTGGCCTGCCGATGACCTCGCCCGCATCTTCCGCCGCTACGGCGAGGAACGTTTTGCCCGCAGAATCGCCGAACGGATCGTGGCGCGCCGCCCGCTCACCACAACGGATGAGCTCGCCACCGTCATCGCTGAGGCGGTCCCTGCAGCTGCTCGCCGCAAACGCCATCCGGCGCGGCGGGTCTTCCAAGCCATCAGAATCGCCGTCAACGCCGAGCTCTCCGCGCTGGAGCAAGCTCTCGATGGCGCGATCGGATGGGTGCGACCCGAAGGGAGAGTCGTGGTGATCTCGTATCACTCGCTCGAGGATCGCATCGTCAAGAGGCGTTTTGCCGCCGGAGCCTCCGGTTGTGAGTGCCCCCCTGACTTCCCCGTGTGCATCTGCGGGCGAGTACCTCAGTTGAGGCTGCTCGCCCGCAAAGGTTTCCGCCCAAGTGAGGCCGAGGTGGCCGCGAACCCGCGAGCCCGCAGCGCCGTCATGAGGGTCGCAGAGAAGGTGGCCGCATCGGAGGTGACCCCATGACCGCTCGCAGCGCTTCGCGGGTTCAACGCCGATCGTTCGGCATGATCGATGGCGAGGACCGCCAGCGGCCTCGGGTACGGCCGTGGATTGCCTTCATCCTCGCCGTGATCGTGGCCTTCTTCGCCATGATCTACTCCCGCACGTCCCTCGATCGATCGGCCTTCGACCTCACCGAGATCGAAGCGCAGATCGCTGAAGAGGAAGCCCGCCATTGGGACCTTCGCGTCGAGGTGGCCCGGTTGCAGAACCCGGAGCGCATCGCCGAGAAGGCCGAGAGCATGGGGATGGTTTTCCCCGCGCAGCGGGTAGCGCTCGAGGTGCCGGGAGTCGACGACGAGGGGCTCGATCCCGAATATCGCTGGGCACAGTTGAAAGCTCTCCTGAGCGCGCAGCCGTGATGGCTGCTTTCGCCGGGTTCACTGTGTCGACGTACCCGCCAGGGGTCAGGCGCCGAGCGTTGAGTGCAAGACCGACATCCCAAGGAGGGGTTGAGGTGGAACGGCCGATCGCTGGCGGCCAGAGAGGTCACGACTTCTCGGTCTCCAGGGAGCCATAGCGTGGCGCGCCCCAAGTGGCGCGTTCCGGACGTCCGGCTTGCCATGGTCGGGGCGGTCTTTGTCGTCGCCTGGGTTGGCGTCGGATTTCGGCTGGTCGACGTTCAGGGCTTCCACTCCGATGATTACGCGGCACGCGGCTTCGATCAACGTGTCAAACACGAAGAGCTCCCAGCAGCCCGGGGCACGATCTTCGACCGTGACGGCGCGGAGCTGGCGGTCACCGTTGATGCTGTCACCATCACGGTCGATCCGAGCCTGATCGTGGAGCCCGCCGTCGTGGCTCGCCTCCTTGCCCCGAAGGTGGGCGTGGATGAAGCGGTACTCGAAGAACGGTTTAGCCGCGATGCTCGATTCGCCTATGTGGCGCGCCGGCTGGATCGCAACACCGCAGATGAGATCGAGCAGCTGCTCACCGACCTCGACCTCGATGGCTTCTACTTCGACACCGAACCGCACCGCGTCTACCCGGCTGGGCCGCTGGCCGCCCAGGTCCTCGGGTTCGTTCGCGACGACGACGGCGTCGGTCTTGAAGGCGTCGAGTACCAGTACAACGACATCTTGCTCGGCACCGCCGGCAGCCAGATCGTTGAACGTGACCCGGGGGGTCGTCCGATTCCCCAGGGTCAGTACCTCGTTCAGCCGCCCGAGCACGGGGTGAGCCTGGTGACCACCCTGGATCGGGAGATCCAGTACGCCGCCGAACAGGCGCTGCTCGCTGCGGTCGAGAGCACCGATGCCGTTGGCGCCACCGCCATCGTGCTGGAGGTGAAGACGGGCGAGATCCTGGCGATGGCGACCGTACCCACCTACGACCTCAACGATCGGACCGGCGTCGACGCTGCCCTGTTCCGCAACCGCGCCGTGTCTGATATGTATGAGCCGGGGTCGACGGCCAAGGTCGTGACCATCGCCGCCGCTCTCGAGGAGGGCATGGTTGAGACCTCGACGACCGTGACCGTCCCTGCCGAGTATGTGATCGAGCTCGAGACCGAACCGAAGGTCTACACGGACGTCGGCCGCACCTACGAAGAGGACATGACCGTTGCCGAGATCGTCTCGCGGTCATCCAACATCGGCACCATCCTCATCCAGAACATGATCGGCAACGACGTTCACTACCGCTACCTCGCTGCCTTTGGGCTGGGCCAGTTGTCGTCGGGGAGTTTCCCTGGCGAGGCAACTGGAACCCTGCGGCCCGCGGCGGATTGGTGCGACACCACCTGCGGCCCCAACACCGCCATCGGCTACCGGGTCGACGTGACTCCACTGCAGATGGCGGCGGTGTTCGCCACGATCGCCAACAATGGCGTGTGGGTCGAACCGCACATCGTGCACGAGGTGATCAACCCCGACCTGAGCCGGGAACGGTACGAACCCGTCAGGCGCCCCGTGTTGTCGGAGCACACCGCCCGCATCATGCAGCGTCTGCTCCAAGGTGTCGTCGAGTCATCGCGCGGCACCGGCCGACGCGCTGCAGTCGAGGGGTACACGGTGGGCGGCAAGACCGGCACGACGGAGAAGTATCTGCAGGAGTTGCAGGGCTACAGCGAGGACGATCGTATCGCCAGCTTCATCGGCTTGGCTCCGGTCTCGGATCCCCAGATTGTCGTCGCCGTGGTGCTCGACTCCCCGCACGGACTCAACGAGAACGGTGACGAGCTCTACTTCGGAGGTGTCTCGGCCGCGCCCGTGTTCGCCGAGATTGCCGAAGCCGCCCTGCACCAATTGGGGGTGGCCCCTGATGCCCGCTGATGTGACCGTTGCGGATGTGGCGGCCGCCCTCGGGGTGGCCCACACCGGTCCAAATCCCATCGTGCGGGACGTGCACCACAACTCGGCGGCGGTTGAACCGGAAACCCTGTTCGTCGCCGTGCGTGGCGTGACTCGGGACGGCCACGAGTTCATCGACGCCGCCATCGCCAACGGTGCGGCTGCGCTGGTTGTCGAGGAGCCGGTCGATACCCACGTGGCGCAACTCGTGGTCTCAGACGCTCGCGCCACGCTCGGCATCGCCGCCGCCACGGTGCACGGGCACCCCGCAGACCAGATGGTCGTTGTTGGGGTGACCGGCACCAACGGGAAGACCACGGTGACGCACATGATCGAAGCAATCGTCGCCGCAGCAGGTCGCGTTCCCGGGATCATCGGGACCATCGGCGCCAGGGTGGCGGGTGAACCCGTCAAGCTGGCCCGGACGACGCCGGAGGCAAGCGACCTGCAGCGGTTACTGGCCCAGATGGCCACGGCAGGCGTCGAAGTCGTCGCCCTCGAGGTGTCATCCCATGCGCTGGCGCTGCGGCGGGTTGCCGGGGTGTGCTTCGAGGTCGTTGCCTTCACCAACCTCTCCCAGGATCACCTCGACTTTCATTCCGACATGGAGGACTACTACCTCGCCAAGGCGGCTCTCTTCACCAAGGAGTGTTCCCATCACGCCGTAGTCTGGACCGACGACTCCTGGGGCACGCGCCTGGCGGGCGAAGCGCAGATCCCTGTCACGACCGTTGGGACCGCTGCCGATGTCACCGCCGCCGAGGTGGTTTCCCGCATCGAGGGCAGCAGCTTCACCATGGTCATCGGGAGCGAGCGGCACGAGGTGCACCTGCCGCTCCCCGGCCGCTTCAACATCGCCAACGCACTCATCGCGGCCGCCTGTGTCATCGCCAGCGGCATGACGCCCGCCGACGCGGCCCGCGGTCTCAGCCTCCTGCCTGCGGTGCCCGGGCGCTTCGAGCTCATGCCGATCGATGCGCCGTTCACTCTGATCATTGACTACGCCCACTCGCCCGACGCCGTAGATGCCGTCATCTCCGAGGTCCGCGCTCTCGATCCTGGACGCATCACTGCGGTCATCGGCGCCGGCGGTGACCGTGACCGCGACAAGCGGCCGCTGATGGGAGCGGCAGCCGCCCGTGGCGACCGCGTGATCCTGACCTCGGACAACCCGCGATCCGAGGATCCCGCGCAGATCGCTGCCGAGATTGCCGCCGGTGTCCCGCCGGGTAGCGACGTGGTCGTCGAACTAGACCGGCGCCGTGCCATCCATCTTGCGCTCGCCGGCGCTCGGCCTGGCGATGTGGTGTTGGTACTCGGCAAGGGTCACGAACCGGGCCAAGAATTTGCCAACGGGCAGATCGAGCCGTTCGACGACTCCGTCGTCGTGGTCGAGGAGTGGGACAGGATCGTCTCCACCGGCGAGGGGCAGTCAAGATGACGACGCACCTCGGATGGTCGCTGGCCGCAGTAGCGGCTGCGTGTGGAGGACAGCTGCACGGACCGGCCGATCTGGCAATCGGACGCGTCGGCATCGACTCACGGAATGTGGAAGTCGGCGAGCTGTTCGTTGCCGTAGCCGGAGAGAGCTTCGATGGGCACGACTTCGCCGCCGACGCCATCGAGTCGGGGGCCGCTGCCGTTGTGGTCCAGGCCGCCGGTGGCGTAGACAGCGTGCCGAGAGTCGTTGTCACCGACACACTGGCTGCACTACGCGACCTGGCTGCGAAGCGACGGGCCGAACTCGCCGCACCGGTGGTTGCCATCACCGGGAGCAGCGGCAAGACCTCAACCAAGGACCTGTTGGCTGCGGCGCTGCCCGGAGCGTGGGCTTCGCCGCGTTCGTTCAACAACGAGGTCGGCGTGCCGCTCACGGTGCTGCAAACCCCCGACGACTGTCGCTACCTCGTCGTCGAGGTCGGCTCGCGGGGTGGGGCATATCGAGTGGCTGATGCCGGCGGTTCGACCCAACGTTGCGGTGATCACCAATCTCGGCGTCGTGCACCTCGAGACGTTCGGCACCGAGGAGCGGCTCGCCGACGCCAAGTGGGAGTTGGCTGCCGGGCTCGAGACCGATGGTACGGCCGTGCTTCCCGCCGGAGAACCTCGCCTCGCTCGTCCCCACGACGGCCCAATCATCACGTTTGGGGGAGAAGCCGGCGCCGACGTGAGGTACACCGACGTCGTGCTCGACGGCTCAGGCCGGCCCACCTTCATGCTCCACACCCCGCAAGGGACCCGGTCGGTGCAACTGGGCATGGCCGGGCATCACCAAGCTGCCAATGCTTCGGCTGCGGTAGCCGCCGGGCTGGCCCTGGGGGTCGACCTCGACACCCTGGTGGCCGGACTCGAACGGGCCGCAGGGTCGCCGTGGCGGATGGAAATCCACCGCGGCAGCCTCACCGTCGTCAACGATGCCTACAACGCCAACCCCGACTCGGTGGAGGCTGCGTTGCGGACGGTTGCCGAGCTGCCCGGCAGGCACATCGCCGTGCTCGGTCGGATGGCAGAACTGGGCCCGGTCGAAGCGGCCGAACACGTTCGCATCGGGGAACTCGCCGCCCAACTGGGGTACGCCGCCGTTGTCGTGGTGGGTGACGATGCCGGAATCGCTGCGGGCTCGGGCCGTTTGGCCCGACCGGTGCCCGACGCCGCAACGGCAAGCGCAGTGCTGCGTGAGTATCTGCGAGATGGCGATGTTGTGCTGGTGAAGGCATCGCGCGCCGTCGGTTTGGAGACATTGGCGCTGGGGCTGGTCGAGGAGTACGCGCCGTGATTTCTCTGTTGTTCGCTGCCGGCATTGCCTTCGTCGTCACGATCTTTGGCACCCCCATCGCGATCAGGGTGCTGCGCAAGCGCGGCATCGGCCAGTTCATTCAGGAAGAACTCGAAGGCCACATGCACAAGCGGGGAACGCCGACGATGGGCGGTGTCGTGATGCTGGTTGCGGTTCCGCTTGCCTACGCCCTTGCTCACCTCAGGCTGTGGACGTCGGGCGAAGGCTTGGACTTTCGGGTCCTTCCTTTCGAGCCCCAGGGTTGGCTGGCGTTGTTCGCCTTCCTCGGAATGGGAGCCATCGGGATTGCCGACGACTTCACCAAGTACGCCAGGAAGCGCAACCTCGGTCTGTCGAAGCGGTGGAAGTTTCTCGGCCAACTTGCCATCGCCGGTCTTTTCGCCTGGGGCGCAGAGGCTGCCGGGGTCAGCACCGAGCTCTCGTTTACTCGCGATGTCGGATGGGACCTTGGTCCGTGGCTCTACGCGGTCCTGGTTCTTCTGATGCTGACGGCGACGGCCAACGCGGTGAACCTGACCGACGGGCTCGACGGTTTGGTTGCCGGCTCGGGCGCCCTGGTGTTCGGCGCCTATATGCTCGTTGCCTTCTGGCAGTTCCGTAACTTCGACTTCTATGGCGTCGATGGGGCGCTCGACCTTGCGATGGTTGCCGCCGCTTTGGCAGGTACGGTCGGCGGGTTTCTGTGGTGGAACGCGGCGCCGGCGAAGATCATCATGGGCGACACTGGGTCGCAGGCGCTGGGTGGCGGGCTGGCGGCGCTCGCCCTTCTCACCAGCACCCAGATGCTGCTGATCGTGCTCGGCGGGCTCTATGTGCTGATCACCATGTCGGTCATTCTCCAGGTCTTCTCGTTTCGGGTGTTCGGCAAACGCATCTTCCGGATGGCGCCGCTGCACCACCACTTCGAACTCGCCGGATGGCCGGAGACAACGGTGATCATTCGGTTCTGGATCATCAGCGGCATCATGGTCGCCGTCGGCGTCGGCATCTTCTACGGCGACTGGGCAGTTGCCAGTGAGGGGGTGCTGCCGTGAACGTGCTCATCCTCGGTGCCGCCGTCAGCGGTACCGCCGCCGCTCACCTGGCCCGGCGCCTCGGCCTCGGCGTCGAGATCTACGACCAGCAGGCAGCTGCACTCGGCTCACTACAGGCCGAAGGTTTTGTTCTCCATTCGGGGCCGTGGACTCCGCATCTGCTCGAAGACGTCGATCTTGTTGTCACCAGTCCCGGGATTCCGGAGGCGGCCGCCCCGATCGTCGACACCCTTGCCGCCGGGATTCCTCTGTGGAGCGAGATGGAGTTTGCGGCTCGGCACATCGACGCTCCCTACCTCGCCGTGACGGGCACCAATGGCAAGACCACCGTCGTAGAGGCGACCGCCGCCATGCTCGAGCACGCCGGGGTCAAGGTCTGTGCCGCCGGCAACATCGGGACCGCGTTGTCGTCCGTCGTCGGTGAACCATGGGATGTGGTGGTGGTCGAGGCGTCGAGCTTCCAGCTGCGGTTCACCGACACCTTTCGCCCCGTCGCCGCGGCACTGCTCAACGTCGCTCCAGATCACCTCGACTGGCATGGGACCGAAGACGCCTATGCCGCCGCCAAAGCCCGCATCTACGCCAATCAAACCCCTCAGGACATCCTGGTGTTCGATGCCGACGACCCCGGTGCCGTCGCCGCCGTGGCCGGGGCCACTTCGACGCTCACCCCGGTTTCGGGTCGGCGGCTTCCGGATGGAGGCAGCGGGGTCGACGGTGACCTTGTGGTCATCGGCGAAATGGAGCTGCCGCGGCCAAACCTCGATGAGTCCTTTCTGGTCGACCTTGTCGCCGCGGGGACCTTGGCCCGCCACGTCGGTGCCGACCGGGTGAGTGTCGCAACCGTGATGGCGACCTTCGAGCCCGGTCCGCATCGCCGTACGGTGGTGGGAGTATGGGACGGCGTCACCTGGGTCGATGACTCCAAGGCAACCAACCCGCACGCCGCGGTCGCCGCCGCCTCGGCCTATCGCGACGTTGTGCTCATCGCCGGGGGAAGAAACAAGGGTCTCGATCTCGCTCCGCTCGCTGCCGTGCCATCGGTGCGGCACATCATCGCGCTCGGCGAAGCCGCCGGTGACCTTGCGACCGCGGCTCCGGGGCGGGTGACGCTGGTGGACACGATGGATGCAGCCGTGGTGGCTGCGGACCGAATGGCAACACCGGGGACCACTGTGCTGCTCGCCCCCGGGTGCGCCAGCTTCGACATGTATCGCTCATACGGCGAGCGCGGAGAGCAATTCCGCCGCCTCGTCGTCGACCACAAGGGAGGGGATGATGGCAAGTAGGGTCACGCCCATCACCCGGGCTCGCTCATTCGGACGCGTGGCGATTACCCGCAGCGCCAACGAGCGGACCGCAGTACTGCTGATGGTCCCCGTGGCCATGCTCCTCATCATCGGCCTCGGCGCTCTGATGTCGGCCTCTTCAGTCGTTGCGATTCGCGAGACCGGCGACAAGCTGTACTACTTCAAACGTCAGATCATCTGGATCGCCCTCGGTCTCGGCGCCTTCCTGATCGCGGTGCGGGTTCCCTATCGCTGGTATGCACGCCTCGCCGCCGGGCTCCTCTTTGTGGCGATCGCCGGGTTGGTCGCCACCCTGTTCGTGGGCTCCGTCCGCGGCGGGGCGAGGCGGTGGATCGACGTTGGCCCCCTCAGCCTCCAGGTCAGCGAATTCGCCAAGTTCGCGGTGATCGTTTACCTGGCTCAGGCGCTGTCACGCAAGGAGGCGTACCTTCACAAGTTCGGTCACGTGTTTTGGCCGGTGGCCACCTCGCTGGGGATCGTCGGCGTGCTACTGCTGGCGCAACCGGATCTTGGTACGACGCTGCTGATCGCCGCCGCTGCGTTTGCCGTTCTATTCGCTTCGGCGGCTCCGATGCGTCATGTGATCTCGTTGGCGGCCATGGGCGGGATCGGGGCCATCGCCCTTGCCTACATCCAGCCCTACCGCTGGGAGCGGGTGACCTCGTTCTTGAATCCTGAAGCCGATCCCCTTGGCTCGGGGCTGCAATCGATTCAGAGCTTGGTGGCGCTGGGGACGGGAAGTTGGTTCGGTGTCGGACTGGGGGCTTCCCGAGCCCGGTGGTCGTTCCTGCCAAACGCCCACACCGACTTCATCTTCTCGATCATCGGCGAAGAGACCGGCCTGGCCGGGTCCATGGCGGTTGTTGCCCTCTTTGTCATGTTTGCGTTCGTCGGCACCAAGCTGGCGATGAATGCGCCCGACCGTTTCGGCCGTCTTCTAGCGATCGGAATCGTGGCTTGGCTCTCGGCCCAGGCGCTCGTCAACATTGGGGGCGTGGTCAGGGTGCTTCCTATCACAGGCGTCCCTCTGCCGTTCGTGTCGAGTGGCGGCAGCGCCATGATCGTGAACCTGGCTGTCATCGGAGTGCTCGTCAACATCGCCAGGACGACCCGTACCACGGAAGCACCATCCGGGAGCCGGCGCACATGACGTACGCCTTTGCTGCTGCCGGAACCGGGGGCCACGTGTATCCGGCGCTGGCCACCGCCGGCGCACTGGTGGCGACCGGCGTCCCGCCCGGCGACATCGTCTTCTTCGGCGGAGACCGGATGGAGACCGAAGCGGTACCCGGAGCCGGCTACGAACTCGTCCGAAGCGACATCCGTGGGCTGCGCCGCTCCCTGTCGCCCGACAACCTCAAGCTGCCCATGGTGGTTCGCAAGGCGACCCGGGAGATGGAAGCCGCGATGCGAGCGCGCAACGTCAAGGTCGTGATCGCGTTCGGGGGGTATGTGGCAGTACCGGCGGCACGAGCCGGGCGTCGGATCGGCGCCACCATCTTCCTCCACGAACAGAACGCCGTCCCCGGCCTCGCCAATCGCTACATCGCCTCTCAGACACGAACTTCCTTTGTGGCCTTCCCGGAGGCCGCGATGCGGCTCCGCCACGCCAAGGTGGTCGGCAACCCACTGCGACCGGCGTTCGCTTCGTACGACCGTGCCGCGTTGCGGGCCGAGGCCCTCAGCCGCTACGGGCTGGCCGACGACGTCATCGTCCTCGGCGTTCTTGGGGGCAGTCTCGGTGCCAAGGTGCTCAACGATGTGACCGCCCGCATCGTCGCCGATGCCGAACCGGCAGATATGGCCGTGCTCCACCTGACCGGCAAGGCTCACATCGACGACGTTGGTCCCGAGGCCGAGCGATCTGCCGTCACATGGCGGGCGCTGGCCTTCGAGGAGGAGATGCAGTACTTCTATGCGGCTGCGGACATCGTGCTGTCGCGAGCCGGTGCGCTCACCGTGAGCGAGCTTGCCGCCACAGGAACGCCCGCCGTTGTGGTCCCGTATGCCGCCGGCACCGCAGACCATCAGGCGGCCAACGTGGCACATCTCGAGTTGGCCCAGGGAGCCGTCGTCGTTCCCGAAGCGGAGATCGATCGAGCTGCAGTCGAGATCCAACAACTTGCCGCTGATCCGACCCGCCGGGCCGCAATGGCTGCGGCCGCCGCCGGGGTCGGGCGGCCCGATGCCGCCACCGTGATAGCCACTGCGTTGAGGGAGGCGGCTGATGACCGCTAGCGACCCACCGCAGCTCGCCGGGCTGGAGACCATTCACGTCATCGGCGCCGGTGGTGCCGGGATGAGTGCTCTGGCGAAACTGCTGTCCCAACTCGGCCACGAGGTCACGGGCTCAGACCTCAAGCCCGGCCACGCGCTCAACGCTCTTGCCGATCTCGACATCACCACATGGGTTGGCCACCGCCCGGAGCGGATTGCCGGGGTTGACCTGGTGGTCGCTTCGTCGGCCGTTCCCGAGAGGGACCCCGAATTGGTTGCCGCCCGCGACGCCGGCGTGCCGACGTGGTCTCGGCCCGTGCTGCTCGATGCGATCACTGCAGGGATGCCCGCCGTTGGCTTCACCGGGACGCACGGCAAGACCACCAGCACCGCATTGGCGGTCACCGCACTGAGGGCGGCCGGACGCGATCCGACGTTCATCGTCGGCGGGGAGATGGTCGCTTACCAAACCGGGGCACATCTCGGCGAGCACGACCTGTTTGTGCTCGAAGCGGACGAGGCGTTCGGAACGTTTCGTCATCTCCACCTCAACGCTCTCGGCGTTACCAGCGTCGAGGCCGACCACCTGGACTACTACGGAAACGTTGCGGCGCTCGAAGAAGCGTTTGCGCTTGTTGCCAACCGAGTCGAAGGCCCCGTCGTCGGTTGCATCGATGACCCGGGAGTGCGGCGACTCGCCGAACGGGCGCCGGTGATCGGGTATGGCTTCGACCGCGCCGCCCGTTGGCAGATTCGGGACTTTGTCCACGGCAGTGGCGAGGTGCGGTTTGTGCTTCACGGCCCCGACGGAGGCGTCCCGGTGTCGGTGCCACGCCCGGGGGAGCACATCGCTCGCGACGCTGCCGGCGTGCTCGCCCTGCTGGGTGAGCTCGGTCATGATCTGACTGCTGCTGCCGGCGGACTAGCTCGCTTCGCCGGAGTCAAGCGACGCTTCGAGGTCCGGGCCCGTCTCGGCGGAGTCACGATCGTCGACGACTACGCCCATCATCCCACGGAGATTGCCGCCACCATTGCCGCCGGCCGTGACGGCGGATGGGACCGCGTCGTTGCCGTCTTCCAACCACACCGTTACAGCAGAACCGCCGACCTCGCGCCCGCGTTTGGGTTGCCACTGGCGAATGCCGACCGGGTGATCGT
Source organism: uncultured Acidimicrobiia bacterium (assembly GCA_963821095.1). Classification (GTDB taxonomy): domain Bacteria; phylum Actinomycetota; class Acidimicrobiia; order Spongiisociales; family UBA5794; genus CAVPHV01. The sequence goes on from CAWGCJ010000023.1 coordinate 162,894, forward strand.
GACGGACATCTATGCGGCCGGCGAAGCGCCGCTCCCCGGGGTGTCGGGGAGGTTGGTTGCCGAGGCCGTGGCCGCCGCCGCCGGCAACGTCGAGTACGTGGCGGCCTTGGGCGAGGTTCCCGGGGTCCTAGTGCCTGAACTGCGAGCCGGCGATCTCGTGCTGCTGCTCGGCGCCGGCGATGTCAATTCGATCGCCGACGATCTCGCCGCTCTGCTCGGAGCGGGCCGATGAGCGGGTTGGCGTCCCTGGTGGACGACGGCTTGGTCACCGAGTACGTCCCGCTCGGCCCGCTGACCACCTATCGGTTTGGCGGCCCGGCGCGGTGGTACGCCGAAGTGAGGAGTACCAGCGACTTGGAACGCGTCCTCTCGGCGCAGCGTGCTGCCGGGGCCGATCTCCTGATCCTGGGACGGGGCAGCAATCTTCTCGTGGCAGACTCCGGCTACCCGGGTGTCGTCGTGCGACTCGCCGGCGATTTTGCCCTGGTGTCCATTGGGAACGACGGCATCGTCGCTGCGGGCGGTGCTGTCTCGCTGCCGATGCTGGCGCGCCACGCCGCCAAAGCCGGCCGGGGCGGGCTGGAGTGGTATGTCGGCATTCCCGGTTCTGTTGGTGGTGCACTGCGGATGAACGCCGGTGGCCACGGCAGCGATACCGGTGAGTGGCTGCTCGATACCGAGGTGATGGACGCCGCCACGGGAGCCATCACCACCCGCGACGTCGCCGGGCTCGATCTGTCGTACCGGCACAGCAACCTGACCGACACCGACATCGTGCTCTCCGCTCGGTTCCGGTCGATCGCTCGCGATCCCGCCGAAGCGGAGGCATTGATTCGCCAGATCACCCGCTGGCGGCGGGAACACCAGCCGGGCGGAACGCTCAACGCCGGCAGTGTCTTCAAGAATCCGCCTGGCGACGCCGCCGGACGGATCATCGACGCGGTCGGGCTCAAGGGCTACCGACGCGGCGGAGCCGCCGTCTCCGAACGCCACGCCAACTTCTTTGTGGCCGAGGACGGCGCCTGCGCCCAGGACCTCTACAACCTGGTGTGGGCGGTGCGCCGCCGAGTCGGCGAAGCGGTCGGCGTGTGGTTGGAGCCGGAAATCCGCTTCGCCGGCGACTTTGCTGCCAATGATGACGTCCACCAGCCGCGGGAGGCGAGATGAGCACGGTGGTCGACGGCCGGATTGCCGCACGACGTAGGAAGGTTCGCGAGGCTGGCGCCCGGCGCCGGTTGCGCCGCGTGCTCGGTTTTGTCGCCCTGGCGGGTCTGGCCGGTTTTGTCGGTTGGTTGTTCTTCCAGTCATCGATTCTTGCGGTGTCCACGATCGAGGTGACGGGCCATACCAATGCCGCTGCCGAAGAGATCGTGGCGCAATCGGGTCTGACGGCTGGGATCCCGACCATCACGGTGGACGAGGCCGGTGTTGAGGCCGCGCTCGCGGCCGACCCGTGGATTGCCAAGGCCCAGGTGCGGGTCACCTGGCCGGGCACCGTCGAAGTCACCATCCTCGAGCACATCCCCGCCGGCTGGGTCGCATCGGGCGACCGGTGGGTCTTGGCCTCTTCCGAGGGAGCGGTCCTCGTCACCGCGGCCGCACCACCCGAGGGTGCACCGGTGATTGATGTCGGGTCGAAGAGGGTCGCACCCGGAGCAGTGCTTGCAGGGCCGGTGGTGGTCGGTGCACTCGAGTTTGCCGGCAGTCTGCCTGCGTCTCTGGCCGCCGGTGCGGTGGTGACGAGGGGGAAGGGTGGCCTCGAAGCCGAGATCGCCGGACACCGCGTGGTGCTCGGCCGGCCCGACGACATGGCAGCCAAGGCGAGGGCCATGGTGGCCTTGGCCGGGGCCGGGCTTGCCCCCGGGGCGGTCGTCAATCTGGTGTCGCCGGTCCGGCCCGCAGTGATCAACCCTAAACCCAGAGTTGAGAGTTGGTACCAGGTAGGTGCCGAGCCTCAACCTTCAGGCTAACCTTATGGTCGAGCCTCAAGGGAGCAAATCCATGACGACTGAATCGCGGTCCCCGCACAGCTATCTGGCGGTGATCAAGGTGGTCGGCGTTGGCGGCGGTGGCGTCAACGCTGTGAACCGCATGATCGAAGGCGGCGTTGGTGGCGTTGAGTTCATTGCCATCAATACTGACGCCCAAGCCCTGCTGATGTCCGACGCCGATGTGAAACTCGACATCGGCCGGGATGCCACGCACGGTCTTGGTGCCGGCGCCAATCCGGAGATCGGGCGCGAGTCCGGCGACGCCCACCGAGAAGAGATCGAAGACGCCCTCAAGGGCGCCGACATGGTGTTCATCACCGCCGGAGAGGGCGGGGGCACCGGTACGGGAGCCGCTCCCGTAGTCGCCGAGGTGGCCCGCTCGATCGGGGCACTCACCGTCGGGGTCGTGACGCGACCATTTGGTTTCGAGGGAAGACGCCGGTCGGTGCAGGCCGAGCAGGGCATCCAAGACCTGAAGCAGGCCGTCGACACGCTGATCATCATCCCGAACGAGCGACTCCTCGAGATCGCCGACCCGAAGACGCCGGTTCTCGAGGCCTTCAAAATGGCCGACGAGGTGCTCACCAGCGGCGTCAAAGGGATCACCGACCTCATCACCACACCCGGTCTCATCAACGTCGACTTCGCGGATGTGAAGACCGTGATGAGCGACGCGGGATCTGCCGTGATGGGCATCGGCCAATCCACCGGAGAAAACCGGGCAGAGCAATCGGCTGCCAAGGCCATTGCCAGCCCGCTGCTGGAAACGTCGATGGAGGGCGCCCGCGGTGTCCTGCTGTCGATTGCCGGGCCCGCAGACATGACGCTGCATGAGGTCAGCCTTGCGGCCGGGATGATCGCCGACCACTCGGACGGCGATGCCAACATCATCTTTGGTGCCGTGGTCGACGACTCGCTGGGCGACGAGATGAGGGTGACCGTTATCGCAGCCGGTTTTGACCGCGATCGTCGGGTCACCAGGCCGTCACCGAGCACCACACCCTCGTACGAGTCGGTGGCTGCCGATCTCCTCGCGGAGGCAGCCGAGGATGATCTCGACATCCCGGGGTTTGTCCAGGGATGATTCGGCCCGGCGGGTTCCGAGGCGCCGCCTTCGGAACCGCAGCTGAAGGAGACGCCCGGGTCGATCCCGAGGCGCGTGCTGCGTTCTCTGCTGCCGTGGGCGTCACGGACGCCTGGGCCTCCGTATCTCAGGTCCACGGAGCGACCGTGATCGAGGCGCGTCGCCCCGGCAACCTGGGAGAAGCTGATGCGATCTTCACGACCCGGCCCGGTTTGCCGGTGGCCGTTGGAACCGCCGATTGTGTTCCGATCATCCTGGAGGGTCGCGACGTCGTTGCGGTTGTCCACGCCGGGTGGCGCGGCGTAGTTGCCGGAGTGGTCCCTGCGGCGATCGCGGCCATTGCCGCAACAGGTGCTCATCTTGAACGAGCAGCCATTGGTCCCGGCATCGGGAGCTGTTGCTACGAAGTCGGCGGCGAAGTGGCCGAGCACTTTGCCGACTACCTGGGGACCACCACCTGGGGAACGACCAGCATCGATCTTGGCGCTGCGGTGGCCGACCAACTGGCACCACTCGAGGTGTGGAGCGCCGACGCCTGCACCTACACCTCAGAACGGCTGTTCTCCTACCGCCGCAACCGCACTACCAATCGCCAGACTACGGTCGCATGGCTGCCGACGGACTGAGCCTGGTTCGGGATCGGATCGAAGCCGCCGCGGCCCGGTCGGGCCGTGCCCCGGAGTCGGTCCGGCTCGTCGCGGTGTCGAAGGGCAGGACGGTCGACGAGATCATGGCTGCCTACCGGGCCGGACAGCGAGATTTTGGAGAGAACCGGGCCCAGGAGTTGGCAGCCAAGGTGCCGGAACTGCCCGGTGACATCCGCTGGCATTTTGTCGGGCCGGTACAGCGCCGCAAAGTGAAGGTGATCAGGCCGCTGACCCACCTCCTCCATTCTCTTGATCGGGTTGCCCTGGCCGTTTCATGGTCTGGAGGCGATTCGCCGCCGCCCGCCACGTTGCTCGAAGTCAATATTGCCGTCGAGCCGCAGAAGCACGGGGTGGTGCCTGCAGAGGTCGATGGCACCCTCGCAACCATGGCACAGTTCGGTATTGAGCCCTGCGGTTTGATGGTCATTCCACCTGCTCCCGACGCCGCCGCCGACAGCCGATTGTGGTTTGCGCAGTTGCGGGAGATGAGGGACGCACTTCTTCCCCGGTATCCCGCCCTGATCGAACTCTCGATGGGAATGTCCGATGACTTCGAAGTCGCCATTGAAGAGGGCGCGAGCATCATTCGCGTGGGACGGGCTATCTTTGGTACCTGAGTAAGGACCACCACCGGTCGCAAGAGCGTGGAGAGAGTCGATGGCATCGGTTTGGCAGAAGACGCTGTTCTACCTTGGTCTCGTTGACGACGACCAAATTGAGGCAGCTGAGGAGGCGTCGGCTAAGGCGCCACAGGCCCAGGTGCGCACGGTCGAACCGCCTCGGCCCGTAGTGCACAGTGCAGCGGCAACTCCGGCGGCAGCTCCCGCTGCGGCCCCCGCGGCACCACCGCCCCCTCCCCGCGCCCAAGGCCAGGTGGCGGGCCGGCGGATCGAGCCACCTTCCCAGCAGCGGCGCCGCATCTCGGGCAACCCCGAGCACGCCGAAGCCGGAGTGTTGGTGCGAACCAACGACGCCGGAACCGACTACGGAGGCCCCGTCGGCCGGCCGCTCGGCTACGAACCATCCGCAGGGCAGGCCGAGATCATTGCAGCTAGAACGTTCACCGACGCCCAAACCTTGGCCGACCACTTGCGCAACGACCGTCCGGTTGTGCTGGACCTGCGCAACGCCGAGGCCGCCATGGTGCGACGACTCGTCGACTTTGCGAGCGGTCTCACCTACGGATTGAGCGGTCGCATGGTCAAGATCGCCCAGGGTGTCATCTTGGTGACACCGCCTGCAGTGTCGATCGGGTTGGAAGAGCGCCGCCGACTCGCCGGCTTGGGCCTCTACACCGTCCCGATCGAGGGTTGATCTCCACCAATGGGCATCGTCTGCTTCGCGCTCGACATCGTCTTCTATGCGGTCATTCTTTGGGTGATCTTGAGCTGGGTGGTCAGCTTCGGGCGCCTTTCCTGGGGTCACCCGGTCCGGAAACTGTACGACTTTCTTGCCAAGATGATCGACCCGGTGCTGCGTCCGATCCGATCAGTTCTTCCGCCGGTCAGGATCGGGGGCGGTGGCCTCGATCTCTCGCCGCTGGTCCTCATGTTCGGCCTGATCATCCTGCGTGGCCTGATTTGCTGATGACCGATCTGCCGTTCCCGAGAAACAACCTCTGGTTTGTCAAGACCACTCTGAGTAGTATCGACCCATGGACCTGACATCCCAGGAAGCCGCAGCGATCCGGTTCACGGGTACTCGCTACGTCTACAATCGGCGTGAAGTCGACGCGTTTGTACGACGTGTGGCGACGACGTTGCGCGACCAAGAGCGGGAACTGGCCAGGATCACAGCCCGGATGGCGGCGCTCGAACACGCTCTGGACGTGGCGCACGCGGCTCGCACCTCGCGGTCAAAGGCTTCAACGGAACGGCGCCGGGCTCTCGATCAGGCGATTCGAGTCGCCGGCGCCCCCCGTCCTGCGGGGAGCACGCCGGCGGCGTGGGAGGGCCTCGATACGGGCGCCTGGGAAGCGTGGCGGGCGACCATGGACGCTGAATACCACGCCGCAGCACAGTTGGACATGGCACGTGAGGATGCCCGACGGATGCGTGGCTGCGCAACGGCCCTTGCCGTTGAGATCGAAGGCGCGGCGGGTGCCGATGCCATCAGCCTCCTGGCGGCCGCCGAGCGGGCAGCTACTGAATCATCGGGTTCAACGCAGGCAGATGAAGAAGTGGCCGTGTCCCCGGCCGCTGGAGATGATGCGGCCGATGCCCAGGCAAAGGCAGCGGAGATTCTGGACGCGGCGGAGCGCGAAGCCATGCTCACCGTCGAGGAGGCCACGGCCATGCTCGAGAAGGCCGAGTTGGCGGCGCAACTGTTGACTGCGGCAGCCGAAGAAGAGGCCGAGGCGCTCAACCGCCGCCTCGGGCAACTCCGCACCGCCGTGCGCCAGGCCGAGGACTACTACCGCGAGATTGCACCCGACACGGCAGACGAAGCCGCCCTGGCAGGAGATCTGATCGATCTCGATCTGAACGGTCTTGGGGGTCTCGCCACTGCCGAAGAGGTCGTAGCCGAGGTCGATCTGACCGAACCCACCGTGGAAACGGAAGCCGCAGACGCCATTGAATCGGATGACTCCGACGACGACAGCACCTTCGTGGATGGGCCGCGCGAGCCAGACTTCTATCGGCGCAAGCTTGCGGGTCTGCGCGAACGGCTGGAGCAAACCACTTCGCCCGAGTAGGCGAGGCGACCAGGTCGTCCGGTTAGTTCCGGCCTTGAGATTGGGAGCGCTCCACGGCTAACCAAAGCGGGTCGCCAGCAATCTCGACTTCGGTACCAGAGCCCGACTCGCCGCTGTCGAGGGTCATTGCCAACGTCTCTTCTGCGATGAGGCTCGCATAGGTGGCGAACGCGGCAGTCACCGGCGCCGCCGAACTGTGCCAGCTCACCACGACGCGATCGGAAACCGCAAAATCGGCCTCTCGCCGCAGAGCCTGGATCCGGTTGATGATCTCGCGAGCCACGCCCTCGAGCACCAGTTCGTCGGTGAGGTCGGTGTCGAGGGCGACCGACACCGAACCTTCAGCAGCAACAACAACACCATCTCGAGGTTCGCGCCCAACGACGACATCCTCGGGCTCGATCCGCTCTCCGGCCACTTCGATGGCATTGCCGTCGAGCAGACCGTCGAGCGCCTCATGGCTCAGTGCTTCGATCGCGGTCGCGATCTCCTTGGTTCGAGATCCGAAGCGGGGTCCGAGCGCCTTGAAGTTGGCCCGAGCCGACAGGTGGACCAGGTCGGTCTCGTGGCGCTCAACGGCGACGGTACGCACATTGAGCTCCTCAGCGATGAGCGCCTGGTGAGATCTGACGGCCCGGGCAGCATTGTCGTCTCGAGTCACCACGGTCAGCCGGGACAGTGGCTGGCGCACCTTCAGCTCGGTGCGCTTTCGTAGCGCCCTACCGAGGTTCACGACGGTGCGTACGGTGCTCATCGCCGACTCGAGTGCCTCGTCGATCACAGCGGGGTCGGCCTGTGGGTAGTCGGAGTGATGCACGCTGTCGGCAACCGCCCCAGCCGCTCCGTCGCGGACCAAGCGTTGGTACATCTCCTCTGTCACGAACGGGAGCACCGGTGCCGCCACCCGGGAGAACATCACAAGGACTTCGTAGAGTGTGGCGAACGCGGCGAGCTTGTCGGCGTCGTCGCCGACGCCCCGCTGGCTCCAGAAGCGCCGGCGCGAGCGACGGATGTACCAGTTGGTCAGGTCGTCGATGAAGCCGAGGATTGGAGTGATCACCGCATAGAGGCGGTAGTCCTCCATCTCGCGATTGACCCGCCGGATCAAGGACTGCAACACAGAGATGATCCAGCGATCGATCTCGGCGCGTTCGGAGACCGGCGGTGCTGCGGCCAGGTCATCAGCGGTGATGCCATCGGCTTCGGCATAGGTGGTGAAGAAAGAGAAGGCGTTCCAATACGGCAGGAGCACCGTGCGAACGACCTCGCGCACCCCGGCCTCCGAGAAGCGGAGGTTGTCGCCGCGCACCACGGGAGAGTCGATGAGGTAGGCCCGCAAGGCGTCGGCGCCGAACTCATCGAGCACATGGTTCGGGTCCGGGTAGTTCTTCAGGCTCTTCGACATCTTGCGGCCGTCCTCGGCCAGAATGTGCCCCGTCACGATGCAGTTCCGAAACGGCGGCTGATCGAAGAGCGCGGTGCCCAGAACGACCAAGGTGTAGAACCAGCCCCGGGTTTGGTCGATCCCCTCGGCGATGAAGTTGGCTGGGTAGCGCTGCTCGAAGCGCTCCTGGTTCTCGAACGGATAGTGGATCTGGGCGTAGGGCATTGAACCCGACTCGAACCAGCAATCGAGCACTTCGGGCACCCGTTGCATGGTGCCGTCACAGGTAGCACACGGGAAGGTGACCTCGTCGACGTACTGCTTGTGAAGATCCTCGAGCCAGACGCCCGACAGGTCCTGCAACTCGGCGCGGGACCCGATGCAACGTCGCTCGTCGCAGGCGTTGCACACCCACACCGGGATGCAACTGCCCCAGTAGCGATTGCGGCTGATCGCCCAGTCTCGAGCGCCCTCGAGCCAGTTGCCGAATCGCTTGGCGCCGATGGCTTCCGGCACCCAATGCACGTCACGGTTGAGGGCAGCCATCCGCTCGCGGAACGACTCGACGGCCACGAACCAGGTCGGGATGGCTTTGTAGATGAGCGGCGTTTCGGTCCGCCAACAGAACGGGTACGAGTGGCGGATGCGTTCGTGACGCAGCAGAACGGTCCGCTCCTTCAGCAGCTGGATCAGGGTGGAGTCGGCGTCCTTTACGTTCTGCCCGGCCACCTCTGGTACCTGATCGGTGAAGCGAGCCTCGGCGTCGATCGGGTCGACCAATACGTCGAGTCCGGCGGCCTGCAATGCGAGGAAGTCCGCCTCCCCATAGGCAGGTGCCATGTGGACGAGGCCGGTGCCTTCCTCGGTGTTCACCTCAGGGCTGGGGATGACGCGGAATGCGCCACGGTCGCGCTCCTCGCCGAAGTAATCGAACGGCGGTTCGTACTCGGATCCGAGCAGTTGTTCGCCTGATGCTCGTGCCGTCACCGTGCCGGCGTCGCCGAAGTACTTCTCTTTGAGGTCTGCCCCCAGCCAGTAGCGACCCTCGTGACCGAACAGGTCACCCTCAACGCGTACATAGCTGAGCTCGGGGCCGACGGCCACGGCGAGGTTGCCGGGCAGCGTCCAGGGAGTAGTCGTCCACACGAGCAGGTAGTCGCCCGGAAGCGCCGGACCGGTGCCGGCGACGATCCGCAGCCTCAGCGTGATGGCAGGGTCGTCGACGTCGCGGTAGTCGAGATTGGCCTCGAAGTTCGACAGAGGTGTGGTCGCTCCCCACGAGTAGGGGAGCACCTTGAAGTCCTGGTAGATGAGGTCGTTGTCCCACAGCGACTTGAACACCCACCAGACGCTTTCCATGAAGTCGACATCGAGGGTTTTGTAGTCGTCCTCGAAGTCCACCCAGCGACCGATACGGCGGGTCACGACCTCCCAGTCCTCGGTGGTGGTTTCGACCATGGCGCGGCATGCATCGTTGAAGGCGCCCACCCCAAAATCGTTGATCTGGCGGGGTCCGGACACACCGAGTTGCTTCTCGACTTCCATCTCGACGGGCAAACCGTGAGTGTCCCAGCCGAAGCGGCGTTCCACCCGGTGGCCCCGCATGGTCCAGTAGCGGGGCACGATGTCCTTGACGACGCCTTGGAGGATGTGGCCGTAGTGAGGGCTGCCGGTGGCGAACGGCGGACCGTCGTAGAAGGTGTATTCGCTCTCCGGTGGCCGCAGCTCCACCGACCGTTTGAAGGCGTCGATCTCGTCCCAGAACGTCAAGATGCGGGCGTCGAGTTCGGACAGGTTCACCCGTGGTGGCACGCGGCTGAATCCGGGGCGAGATGGATTGGTTCCGGTCGGTTCGCTCATCGTTTCCTCGTCTTCGTCGAGACAGTTGGCTGGCGCCAATTGTCTGCCGGGACGAGGGGGCCCGCGGTACCACCCGGCTTGCCGGGTCAGACCCGGCCACTCTTGGTTCCGCTGTCGGGGGAGTTCCCGGCGGGTTCTACCTCCTGCGTCGTCGCAACGCAGACATCTTCCCGCAGCTCAGGGGTGATATCCGTGCGGTTCCTCGGTGCCGACCTCACACCAGGCGTCGGCTCGCTCGTACCGGGGAGATCGCGGGCGCGTCCCCGTCATTGCTGTGGTCGAGATGCTAGCGGCCGCGGTGGATCAGGGCGACGCCCGGCACGGCTGGTTGCCGGTAGCCTGGTCGTTGTGACCGAGCCGAGCCCATTCTCGTCCCACCCCGAAGGGACTCTGGTCGAGGTGTGGGTCGTTCCCGGGGCGAACCACACCAAAATCGCTGGTCGGTATGACGGTGCGGTCCGCGTCAGGGTGGCGGCTCCTCCCGAAGGTGGTAGGGCAAACCGTGCGGTGCTCGACCTGCTGCGGCGCACCACCAGAGCCCGCCGGGCGCAGCTGGTACGCGGCGCAACCTCGCGCCGCAAACAGGTCGTTTTGGAGGAGATCAGTCCTCGTGAGGCGGCTCGGCTCCTCGCAAAGTGACCTTGGTCCCACGACCTCGCCTCTGCACGGTGCTAGGGTCTCGCCCACAAATCCCCCGCAAGCAGGTGCAAATGGCCAGGAAGTTGGCGAAATCGACGCTCACCCGACTTCAGCTGAGGTTGGTGGATGAGCAGGCCCGACTCGAGGCCATGATCGACGAGTTCGATCGGCAACGGGAGCAGAGCCGGCTGGCAGAAACCGGTTCCGAGCACAACGCTGATCCCGACAATGCCGATGGTGGTTCGCTGGCCTTCGAGATGGAGATGGACCTCTCCATCGAGCAGAACGCCAAGGAATTGCTCGACAAGGTGAAGCGGGCGCTCAGGCGGATGGATGACGGAACCTACGGCGATTGTGAGGTGTCGGGCAAGCCGATCCCGCTGGCTCGTCTCGAGGCCCTGCCCTACGCAACCACGACGGTCGAGAACGCCGGTCGGGTGTGAGTAAACGCACCATTGCGGTGGTCGTTGCGGCGATCATTGTCGTCCTCGATCAGATCACCAAGGTGTGGGCCGTCGCAGTAGCGAGCTCTGAGCCGATCACGCTCATCGATGGCTGGTTCCAAATACTCGTTACACGCAATCCCGGCGCCTCCTTTTCGAAGTTCACCAACGGCGGCCAAATCATTGCGCTCATCGCCATTGGCATCGTTATCGGCATCGTCGCCTTGGTCGATCGCGTGCCGAGCAACCTCGATGCCGGTGCTCTCGGCCTGATCCTCGGCGGAGCAGCCGGCAACTTGATCGACCGCATTGTGCGCGGCGACGGATTCCTCGATGGCGCCGTTGTGGACTGGTTTGATCCCTCGTTCTTCCCAACCTTCAACGTTGCCGACAGCGCCATCACAGTGGGCACCATCGTGCTCCTGCTCAGTGCGTTCTTGACCCATGACCGAACGTGACCCGGTAGCGATCGTCGTGCCACTCGAACTCGATGGCGAGCGGGCCGACCGAATCGTCGCCGTCACCACGGGCGTGAGCCGGGCGCTGGCGCGACGCATCATCGAGACCGGCGACGCCATGGGCGTCGGTGCTCCTTCAACCCGACTGGCAGCGGGCACCGAGCTCGCCGTGCGGCTCCCCGCGCCGGATCCGGAACTTCAGCCGGAGCAGGTCCCTTTTGAGGTTGCCTACGAGTCGCCCGAGGTCATTGTCGTGATGAAGCCTGCCGGGATCGCCGTCCATCCCGGTGCCGGGAGGACGGCGGGGACGCTGGCCAATGGTCTGATTGCCAGGTTCCCGGAGCTGGCCGCGCTCGGCGAGACCTATCGATGGGGCCTGGTTCACCGGCTTGATCGCGATACGTCGGGCCTGTTGATGGTGGCCCGCACCCCGGCCGCTCACCAACGGCTCCAAGCAGAGCTCAAAGCACGGCGGGTGGGCAGGACCTACCAAGCGCTGGCGGTGGGTCGGTTCGATGCTTCGACCGGGACCATCGAGGCCCCGATCGGGCGCGACCCGCGGCATCCCACTCGGATGGCGGTGCTGGTGGACGGGAGGCCGGCCCGGACCCACTACCGCCGGCTTGCAGAATGGGAGGATGTCACGCTGCTCGAGGTCACGCTGGAGACTGGTCGAACTCATCAAATCAGGGTGCATCTTGCTTCGATCGGTTCTCCGCTCGTCGGCGACGGCACCTACGGTGGAGGCCTGGTGACGTCCGGCGACGCCGGCCGAGTGTGGCTGCATGCCGCCCAACTCCGCTTCCCCGACCCGGACGGTGGCCGGGAGGTGGTGGTTTCGGCTCCACTACCATCCGAGCTGCGCAGCAGTCTGGCCGCGCTCGGCCTTCCACTTCGGGGAGAGAGCCCCGTCGCCTGAGCCGGAACCGAGTGAGAAGGGGAGAACACCGATGAAGACGCACTACGAGCGCCTTTCCTATCTCGATCGCTCGTTTCTCGCCCTCGAATCGCGCACCACACACATGCACGTGGCCGGAATCGCAGTGTTCGACGCCGGCCCGTTGCGACTCGCGGACGGCGGCATCGACATCGATCGGATCAAAGCGTTCATCGAGTCCAAGCTCCACCTGGTTCCCCGCTACCGACAGCGGCTCGCCTACGTCCCCTTCGAGCGTCATCCGGTGTGGGTCGACGACGAGCACTTCCAGATCGATTATCACGTTCGCCATTCGAGCCTGCCGAAGCCGGGGTCATTCGATCAGCTGACGGAACTCACCGCCCGGCTGGTTTCGCAGCAGCTCGACCGGTCCAAGCCCCTGTGGGAACTCTCGGTGATCGAGGGCCTCGAGGGAGACCGGTTTGCCTTCGTGACCAAGATCCACCATTCGATGATCGACGGTATCTCCGGAGCCGAGTTGCTGGCGATCCTGCTCAATCTGACCCCCGTTGAGGTGGTTCCCGAGCCTGAGCCGTGGCAGGCCCGTCCGGTGCCTTCCGGCACCGAGTTCCTGGTGCGCGAGTCGATGCGGCGGGTTGGCCAGGTCATGGAGAACGCCCGTAGCGTGCGCAGCTTCAGGGACAACGCTCGCCTGCTCGCGTTCCAGACGGCACGACGCGCCCGGGCGGTGACCTACTCGCTCGGTTCAGGGTGGCTGTCGCAGGCGATGAAGACGCCGCTCAACGGCAAAGTCGGGCCCAACCGCCGCTACGACGTGATGGTGAGTGATCTCGATGAGGTCAAGGAGATCAAGAACCTGCTCGGGGGCACCGTCAACGACGTGGTGCTCGCCACGGTCGCAGGTGGGGTTCGCAAGTACCTCATCGAGGCTGATGGGCTTGATCCGGGTGGAGCCGACTTCCGGGTCATGGCTCCCGTCAGCGTGCGCGCTCCCGGCCAGGAGGGCACTTTGGGCAACCACGTCGCGATGTGGCTTGCGTCGATGCCGATCCACGAACCGGACCCGATCGGTCGTTTTGACGCGGTACATGCCGAGACCGAGAAACTGAAGCAAACCGATCAGGCGTTGGGGGCTGCGACGCTTGTCAGGCTCAGTGCCGGGGCTCCGACGACGCTGGTGGCGTTGGCGAGTCGGTTGGCGGCAGGGGCGCGTCCCTTCAACATGACCGTGACCAACGTGCCTGGGCCCCAGTTTCCCGTCTACCTGCTTGGCGCCGAAATGACCGATCAGTATCCCCTGGTGCCCCTCTGGGAAGGCCACGGGGTGGGGATCGCGCTCTTCAGCTACAACGGCCGGATCGACTGGGGTTTCAACGCCGACTACGACATCATGGAGAACCTCGACGGGTTTGTGGCCGCGATCGAGGCGTCCTTCGAGGAATTGCTGACGGCCGCCCGCCTGCGGGCCAAAGAGGAGGCGAAGCCTGCAAAGAAGGCGAAGAAGGTCACCACGAAGACGGCAGCCGGCAACGGCGGGCCCAAGAAGCGTCCTCCACTCGGCGCCAAGACAAAGCCGATGCCGCCCCTCGGCACGAAGGGCGCGCAGTAGCGCTGGTCCACAACGGCGATGTGTCGAGTGGATGGGTACCGGCTCTGCCGGCGAACCTCTACTGAAAGAACGTTGCTGCGGTGTCGAAGAGATCGGGGGGGACGCCGCGAACCGCGGCGCAGGCTTCTTCCATCGAGACGGGCTCGATATTCATGCTGCGCACAGCCACCATCACCCCGGACTTGCCTTCAACGGCGAGATCGGCGGCTGCAACCCCGAGGCGGGTGGCCAGCACCCGGTCGAACGCGGTCGGCGTACCGCCCCGCTGAATGTGGCCGAGCACGGATACTCGCGTCTCAAATCCGGTGATTTCCTCGAGATCGGTGGCAATGGCATAACCGACGCCACCGAGCCTGGCGAACCCAAACGCATCGGTCTTGGTTTCCATCTCGGTGCCCATCGGTGGCTCGACGCCTTCGGCGACCACGATGATCGAGTAGCTCTTGCCGTGCCGATGACGGGCGCGCACGATGTTGGCGACTTCGTTGAGGTCATAGGGGCGTTCTGGGATCAGGATGGCGTCGGCGCCGCCCGCAATGCCGGCGTAGGTGGCGATCCACCCTTTGGTCCTGCCCATCACCTCGACGACGATGACCCGGTTGTGGGCTTCTGCGGTGCTGGCCAGACGGTCGATGGCGTCCGAGGCGATCTGCACCGCGGTGTCGAAGCCAAAGGTGATGTCGGTGCCGTTGATGTCATTGTCGATGGTCTTGGGCACGCCGATGACGGGAAGCCCTTCCTCGGACAGCTTGAGCGCAGATGCCAGCGTGCCGTCGCCGCCGATGACAACCAGCGTGTCGATCCCGTTGCGTTGGATGGTGCGTTGGCAGCTGGCCAGGCCGTCGCCGTGGACGTACGGATCCATTCGCGAAGTCCCCAGAATGGTGCCGCCGCGGGTGAGGATGCCGCGCACTGCATCACGATCGAGTGGCATGGTGCGGCCCTCCATGAGGCCCTCCCAGCCGTTGCGGATCCCGAGCACTTCGGCGTCGTGGACTTCAGTTGCGCGGGTGGCAACGGCGCGGATGACGGCATTGAGCCCGGGGCAATCGCCCCCCGCAGTCAGTACGCCAATGACTTTGCCCATGGGTGCCTTCCTTCGCTGTCCCGAGCTTCTCGGGTTTGAGTTTCTCGGGGCTGAACACTCGGTGTCGAGCGCTCAGGCTTCAGACCATTGTGGTCGAGTCGTCGGTTGATGAATCTCAGTAGAGGAACATCGGCTTTCCCGTGACGTGACGCACCTTGGGCTGATAGTTGGCAGAGTCGTAGAGCTCGTCGACGTCGACCCGCTTCACGCCTTCATGCGTAACGGAGATTGGCACACTGGTGTACGTTCCACCGCGCAGCGCAACCATTCGCCCGGTTGAGCCGTCGAGTGCCAGATCGGCGGCCATCACCGCGTAATTGGTGGCAACCATGAGGTCAAGCGAGTCGGGGCTGCCGGAGCGCATCAAATAGCCGACCTGTTGGTAGATGATGCCCTTGCCGGTGCGTTCCTTGAGCAGCTCGCCGGTGATCTGGCCGATCCCGCCGAGTTTGCGGTGGCCGTATGCGTCGGCTTCGCCACCGAGGATCATCTCGCCGCCCTCGATGGTGGCGCCCTCTGAGATCGTCATCATTGCGTAGTTCGAGGGATTGGAGGCGACGTCGGTCTCCAAGAGGCCTGCCAGTCGGTCGATGTCGTACGGAACCTCGGAGATGACGGCGCGGTCGACGCCGGCGAGGTAGCCGGTGATGAGCGAGGTCTCACCGCTGTAGCGGCCGAACAATTCAACGACGGCGATCCGCTCATGCGAGCCGGTCGAGGTGCGCAGATTGTGGATGAATTGCACTCCCCGGGTCACCGCCGTCGAGAAACCGATGCAGTAGTCGGTGCCGTGCACATCGTTGTCCATGGTCTTGGGGATGGCAATCACCGGGACGCCTTCCTCGTGCATCCGCAGTCCGTAGGAGAGCGTGTCATCGCCGCCGATGGGGATGAGCACGTCGATGCCCATCTTGTCGAGCACCTTCAGGCTGTGGGTGGTGAAATCGAACGGGCCGTCGCCCTCGGCCGGCGCCTCGAGGAAGTCGGGGATGGAGCCGGCGCCGACCCGGCTCGGGTTGGTCCGAGAAGTGTGGAGAAAGGTGCCGCCGGTGCGGTCGACGGTGCGGACGGTCACCGGATTGAGATCCATAAAATTGGCTTCGAGCGTTGCGGGGTCATCGGGGTTGGCGGTGAGCAATCCGCCCCAGCCGCGCCGAATCCCAACCACTTCGTGGCCCTCTTCGTGGACCCGGTTGACGACGGCCTTGATACAGGGGTTCAGGCCGGGTACGTCGCCGCCGCCGGTCAAGATTCCGATCCGCATGATGCTCCTTTGCGCGTGGGGGAGTGTCCACGTTGAGTTGTCGGGGAGTCTCGATGAGCCGCCGCGTCGCAGCGAACTCACCGGGAGATCTTGTGGTTGTCGGGCTGGATTCTGCCATGCCGGGCGCGTTCAGGCTCAATTTCGCGGTGTGGATCAGTTGGCGGATGCCTGCTTACATAGATGTAGTTCGTTACCGGAGGTCGTCCTGGGAACTGGGAGCAGCGCGGAGGGGTTCGCCCATCTGCACGTCCACACTGAGTTTTCGATGCTTGATGGTGCGGCGCGGGTCAAAGACCTGGTGCGGGCGGTTGCCGCCGATGGCCAGCCCGCGGTGGCGATCACCGACCACGGCGTGCTCTACGGTGTCGTCGACTTCTATCGCGCCGCGACCGAAGTTGGGGTCAAGCCGATCATCGGGATCGAAGCCTACGTCACACCCGGGTCACGCTTTGATCGTCCCCCGCGCCGCGACGACATTCGCTATCACATGACGCTGCTGGCAATTTCGGACGTCGGGTACCGCAACCTGATGGCATTGGCCTCACGGGCCTACCTCGAGGGCTTCTATTACAAGCCGCGGATGGACGCTGAACTGCTCGCCGAGTACTCCGAGGGAATCATCGCCGCCAGTGGCTGCCTCGGTGGGCATGTGCCGCAGTTGCTGGCCCCCGACGCCTCGAGCGAAGAGGGAAATGTCGGCCAGGTGCGCGACTACGACGGCGCCGTCGCCGCCGCTGCCATGTACCAAGACATCTTCGGCAAGGACAACTTCTTCATCGAGGTCCAGGACCACGGCATCCCCGCTCAGCGCAAGATCATGGACGACCTGGTCCAGATCTCCCATGACGTCGGGGCACCACTGCTGGCCGCCAACGACAGCCACTACACCTACGCCAGCGAGGCCGACTCGCACGACGTGCTGCTGTGTATCCAAACCGGAGCCAACAAGTCCGACCAGGATCGATTTCAGTTCAAGTCCGAGGAGTTCTACATCAAGAGTGCGGCGCAGATGCGCAGCCTGTTTCCTGCCGACCGCTATCCCGGCGCGTGCGACAACACGCTCTTGATCGCCGAGCGCTCCGACGTCACATTGGAATTCGGCAAGATTCTGCTGCCGCAGTTCCCGGTGCCTCCCGGGCATGACGAGGAGAGCTACCTGCGCGAATTGGTGACCGACGGGGCCCGCCATCGCTACGGCGAGTCGCCGTCCGACGAGGTGCGGGAACGAATTGACTACGAGCTGCGCGTCATCCAGGAGATGGGGTTCTCGGCCTACTTCCTCATCGTGTGGGACCTCATCCGCTACGCCAACGAGCGCGGCATCCGCACCGGTCCGGGGCGGGGCAGCGCCGCGGGTTCGATCGTTGCCTACACGCTTGGGATCACGAAGCTCGACCCGCTCGAGTACGGGCTGATCTTCGAGCGATTCCTCAACCCGGGCCGCCGACAGATGCCCGATATCGACATGGATTTCGACGAGCGCTACCGGGGCGAAGTGATGCGCTACTGCGCAGAGCGTTACGGCTCGGATCATGTTGCCCAGGTGATCACCTTCTCGACGATCAAGGGCCGTCAAGCCATTCGTGATGCCGCCAGGGTGCTCGGTCTGCCATACAGCTTGGGCGACAGGGTCTCGAAGTTGATGCCGCAGGCCATCCTCGGCAAAGAGGCCACCCTCGACATGTGTCTTGACCCCCCCGGCCCTGAGGCGGAACAGGCCGAGCGGGATTGGTTCACCGGCGCGGCCGGGCTGCGCGAGGCCTATGAGGCCGAGACCGAGGTTCAGGAAGTGGTCGACACCGCCCGGGGTCTCGAAGGTCTACGCCGTCAGGATTCCATCCATGCCGCTGCGGTGGTGATCTCGCCCGAACCGCTCACCGACATCGTGCCGGTCCAGCGCAAGGGTGACGACGCCGAAATCGTGACTCAGTTCGAAATGCATGCCGTCGAGGCGCTCGGCTTGCTCAAGATGGACTTTCTCGGTCTGCGCAACCTGGCGACGATCGAGCGGTCACTCGAGTTGATCGAACAGACCACCGGAGAGCGTCTCGACATCGACGAGATCTCCCTCGATGACGACAAGACATTCGACCTGTTCCGCGCCGGTGACACCATGGGCGTCTTCCAGTTCGAGGGCGGGCCGATGCGGGCCCTGATGCGGAACCTGCAGCCGGACGAGTTCGAGCACCTGATCGCTCTCAACGCGTTGTACCGGCCGGGGCCGTTGGGCGCCGGCATGCATATCAAATACGCCGATCGCAAGAACGGGAAGGAAGCCGTCGAGCTGCCCCATCCCGATCTCGAAGAGGTGCTCGCCGACACCTACGGAATCATGGTGTACCAGGAGCAGGTGTTGCAGGTCGCCAGGCAAATGGCCGGCTTCTCCATGGTCGAAGCCGACATGCTGCGCAAGGCGATGGGCAAGAAGATCCCGGCGGTGATGCGAGAGCAAGAAGAGAAGTTCGTCGCCGGTTGCCTGGCCAACGGGCACGACGAGGCGTTGGCCAAGGAGCTGTTCGGCTTCATCGAGCACTTTGCCGGCTACGGCTTCAACCGTGCTCACTCCGCGGCTTACAGCCTCGTGGCGTATCAGACCGCGTGGCTCAAGGCGCACTACCCGGCTGAGTACATGGCGGCGCTGCTGACCGCGGTCAAGCGCGACAAGGACCGCACGGCGCTGTATCTGCATGAATGCCGCACCATGGGAATCCGGGTCCTGGTCCCGGACGTGAACCGCTCCGAACTGGACTTCTCCGCCGTCGACGGCGAGATCACCTTTGGCCTGTCGGCCATTCGGAATGTCGGCGAGGCGGTTGTCGAGCTGATCCTGGCGGAACGGACCGAAAGTGGACCGTTTACCGGCTTCCAGGACTTCACCAATCGCGTGGATGTTGCGGTCCTCAACAAACGGACCATCGACTCGCTGATCAAGGCGGGCGCATTCGATTCGCTGGGTCACACCAGACGAGGACTGTTCGATCGTTACCTCGAATTGTTGGACGCCACGGTTTCGCGCCGGCGCGCCGAGGAGATGGGCCAGTTCTCGCTATTCGCCGAGGGCAACGGCGAGGTTCAGGAGGTGACGGTCGACATCTCCGACGAGGAGTGGGACAAGCGGGTCCAGCTCGGCTTCGAGAAGGAAATGCTCGGGCTCTACGTCTCGGACCACCCCTTGCTGGGTGTCGAACGAGCGCTGCAAACGATGTGCACGACCACGATCCCCGGCCTGTGGGAGCAGGAAGACAAGAGCAGGGTCACCATCGGCGGGATCGTGGGATCCATTACGCGCCGGTACACGAAGGCGGGTGACCCGATGCTCTTCTTCACCTTTGAAGACCTGCAGGGGTCGACCGAGGTTGTGTGCTTTCCCCGAGTCGTCGCCGAGTACGGACCGTTTGTTCGTGAGGACGCGGTTCTGATCATCAGCGGCCGAGTCGATCATCGCGGCGACGAGGTGAAGTTCATCGGCCAGGAGATCCGGGAGCCCGACCTGAGCGACGATGACATGGTCCGGCTGCGAGTGCCGGCCACCAGATTGTCACGCAACATGGTCGATCGGATTCGCGCCGCTCTGAGCAACCACCCGGGATCGGCGCCGGTGTTCCTCCACATGACCGCCGACGAGGGTGAGAAAGTGATCCGGCTGGGCGACGATCATCGCGTTGAGCCCCGGTCTGCCCTTTTTGCCGAACTACGCGAGCTTCTCGGGCCGAAAGCGGTGATCTGAGGCCGACGTCGTCGACTCGATGTCCGTGACGGGCGCAACGATGGCCGGTGGGTTGGGCTCGTCCGGGACTGCGGTATTTTCTTCGGGTGCCTCCGCCGCATCGCCGTACTCTTCGAGTTGTTGCGCCATCGCGATCGTGAATGCGGCCACCCGGCCCGGCGGCATAGGACGGGCGAAAAGGAAGCCCTGACCGATGTCGCAGCCGAGCTCTTGCAGGATCCAGAGTTGTTCGTCGGTCTCGATGCCCTCGGCCACCACATCGAGGTCGAGGCTATGGGCGAGTGCGATGATCGCCGTCGAGATGGCGGCGTCATCCGAACCCTTCGACAACTCGCGGATAAACGACTGGTCGATCTTGAGGGTGTCGATGGGGAATCGTTTCAGATAGCTGAGGGCGGAGTATCCGGTCCCGAAGTCGTCGACCGAGATGCGTACGCCCAGGCCGCGCAGCGAGCGGATCTTGTACAGCGGCCGTTCCTTTTCCTCGAGTAGCACAGCTTCGGTTATCTCGAGTTCCAGCTGGGAGGCGGGAACCCCGTGCCTGGCGAGGGCGGCCGCAACCACTTCATCGAGGTCGCCCTGTCGAAGCTGGCGGGGCGAGACATTGACCGACACCGGAATCGAAATCCCCTCGTCTTCCCACAGAGCGATCTGACGGCACGCCTCGTCGATCACCCAGGCACCAAGATGGAGAATGAGGTCACTCTGCTCGGCGACCGGGATGAACTGGAGCGGTTCGACGTCGCCGAGCTCGTCATCGGACCATCTCGCCAGTGCCTCGGCGCCGACGACGGCACCGTCGGTCAGCCGGATCTTGGGCTGGTAGGCGAGGCGGAGACCCTTGCCAAGGTCGAGGGCGACGCGGAGCCGTTCGCTGAGTTGCAGCGTGCCGTTGGCAGCATTGCGCACCTCGGGGGAGTAGTAGCGGTAGGTGGCGCCGCCCGAGGAGCGAGCCGCCTGGAGCGCCAGCATGGCGCGCTGCAGCAGTTCATCGGCGGCATCGGCATCCATCGGTGCGACCGCAATGCCGGCACTGGCGACGACCATCACCCGCGCCTCTTCATCGCCGACTTCGTGGAGAGCGTCGAGAACCTTGGCGGCAACCCGGCCGGCATCCTCGGCACGGTGAAGCCCGCCGAGCAGGATGGCGAACTGATTGCGCCCGACCCGGCCGACCAGATCCGTTGAGCGCAAGGTGCCGCGCAGGGCTCGAGCGCTTTCTTGGATCACGCGGTCGCTGGTGCGATCCCCGTCGCGTTCGCTCGGCTCTTCGATTCCGACCATCAGGAGGCCGATCAGGTCATCATCGCGCCGGCGGCGATCGAGGACGCCGACGAGGTGATCGCGCAACGCGGCGCGGCGGGGGAGGCCGGTCAGGTGGTCGACATCGTCGGCGTTGCGAGAGGCACGGTTAGCCGCGGCGGCCACTTGGCGGCGCCGACCGGTTGGGCCGATCACGAGGACGACCCCCACCGTGATGATGAAGCCGATTGCGATGGTGCCGATCTCGAGGCGGTTGAACAGGTTGGTGCGGGCGGCGGCCTCCTCCTCGAGCACAGCGCCGATTACCGCCATCTCAACCTCAAAGGCATCGGCGTTGGAGAGGAGGTTCGACAAGGTGTCGGGTCCGGTGGCGTCGTCGAGCAGCACGCGGGCCGCCGTGGTCATCTCCCGGTAGGTGGCGTCCAACTCGGTGAACTTCATGATCGCGTCGGCATTGGCGGCACCGGGCATGCTGAGCTCTCGATCGCCGAAGCGCAGCGCGTGGTGGGTCCGGTCGAGGACCTCGAGAAGGGACCGCATCTCGGAAGCCTCCGCGGTCAGCCCACTTTCGAGCAGGACCGCCGAGGTGCTCAGGCTGTTGCTACGTTCGATCTGGCGAGTCACCGCAGTTACGACCCTGGCGTCTTGCGCCTCGACGGACTGCGCATACCGCACGAACCAGATGAAGGTCATGGAGAACAGGACGAGTCCAATCAGCGCTCCGGTCAGCAATCGGTCGCGCGCGACGGCACGGACGCTGGTCATGCGTCGACGCCCTCTCCATTGTGAATTGTCGGCGCTTCCTCCACGCTGCGATCTCCGCTTCCAATAAGGCGCTCCAGTTGGGTTTCATCGGCAACGCCGATGAACCGCATGAGGCTTCGGGCATAGGGCGAGCGACCCCTATTTGGGGGGGATCACCATGGCGTGATCGGGGAGTCCGTCTGAGATATCCATCAGGCCGGCGAGGGCCTCGAGGGTTGTCGGAGGGTGCTCGGCCCATGGAACGGTTGCCAACGGGACCTTGAAGTGGGCCGCAAATTCCTCACGCGCCTCGCGCTGGCGGCGCGCCTCGGCAGCCCAGCGGCGGAAGTTGTCACGCAAGATGGTCGATGTGGGATCGGCGCTGAAATCTCGTCCCAGATCGAGGTCCTTGTTGGTCCACTCATTTGGCAGGGCGCGGTTGAAGACGACGGCAGCAGGAGTGGCGGTAAGCGCTTCGAGTTCCTCGAAGAATCTTCGTGCTTCACGCAGGGGGGTTGGGTTGGCCGTTGTCACGACCAGGCTCGTCGAGGCCTTGAGGTACTCCTCGATGTTGGTGGCGCGGCGGGCCAAGCCGTCGTAGAGGGTGCGGAGGTCCATGAGAAACTCGGTGAACTCCTGCAGAAGCGCACCACCGAGCACGTTGTCTGCGATTCTGAGCACCGGCCGGGCCGTGATGCGATAGAGCGCCCTCCTTCCGGGGAGTCCGGCGCCGGTGAGCACCCGCAGGATCCTCCCCCCGACGAGTTCCCGCATCTGCCCGGGTGCTTGGTAGAAGTCGATCCCGCCGCCGGCCGGGGGCGTGTCAACGATGATGAGCTCCCATGCGCCGGCCTCGAGGTACTCCGCGAGCTGCTCTCCGGCGGCGTACGCCTGGGCGGCCGGGAACCGGTCGGCAATGGCTCGGAAGAAGGCGTTGTCCTCGAGCCGAGCCGCGATCTCGGGATCGGTGTGACGATGGATCATGGCCTCCCACGACGCCGTGACGTCGAGCATGGCGGCCCACAGCCGGGGAGCCCCATCAACCGGCGTAGGGTCGTTCCCGAGATGCTCGAGGCCGAGGGCATCGGCCAGGCGGCGGGCCGGGTCGACGGTGAGTACCAGGGTCCGCACGCCGGCGCGAGCTGCGACGATCGCGAGTGCCGCCGAGATCGTGGTCTTGCCGACGCCCCCGGCACCGGTCACGAGGAGACTCCGAGAGCGGACTTGCCGATTCATGAGGCTCTGTCCCAATGGTCGACGAGCCTTGCGGCCACCTCGCCGGGTGTCAGGAAGCCGAAGAGGTACGGCAGACGCGGGCCCGGAGGCAGCATGTCGAGCCAAGGTTGTTGGTCGGCGAAGAGGTTCTCCTGGAGCATTGCCGCCTCCCGTTGCGGGCCCGCCGGGAGACGATCGACAACGGAAGGGTCGACGCCGAGGGGGGCGAGGACGCGATTGACCACCAACGCCGCCAAGTCGATGACCGGCTCGCGGGCAAGATCGTCGAGCGCCTCCGCGGTCTCCATCACGGGGAGTTCCTCAGGCAACGTCACCATGACCATGGCCGACGTGGCCGGATCGCCGAGCGTGTCGCGCATCCGCAACGCCTGATCCTGAACGGCACCCGTCGGGACGGTCTCCGCGATTGTTGCCGGGGCCCGCAGATAGGAGAAGAACTGCCCGAGTGGCGGCGAGTCCACGATCACCTTGTCGTAGGTTCCCTGCCACGTCTCAAAGATCGGTTTGCCCATCGAGATGATTTCGCGTACTCCGGGGGCGACATCGACAAACACCTGGAACACCTTCGAAGCCTGACCGATCGGTGCAGCCCTGGGCAGGCGCAGTTGCAGCCTGAGGTACTCGTCGAGGGCCTTGGTGCGGTTGATGCCGACCGCGTCAATGCCGGTGTGCACCTGATGCGGCTCATATTCGAGGACGTCGACGCCAAAATGGGCTGCAAGTCCGAGTGACTCGACCATGCCGATAGCCAGCACGCGCTCCCCGCGCCGGGCAGCCCGCAGCGCAAGCGCCGCAGTGACGGCAGATTTCCCGACGCCCCCCTTGCCGGAAACGAAGATGAGTCTGCGATCGTCCATCGCGCGGGAGCGTAGCCGCCGAGACGGGTAGCCTGGCCGCACTGCACAACAGGACATGACGGTTCGCCGCTCGGTGGGCGGCGGTGATTGAAGGAGGCGAGGTGGCGCAACTCGATGTAGACGAGTTCCTGAACCGGTTCAAGGAGCGTGCTGAAGCGGTACGAGATCGCGGGATCCCTCCGCTCGAGGCCGACGCTCGGAGGGCCTTTGTCGCCCAGGCCGAGCACGATTATCTCGACTACTCATTGGTTGGGAACGCGGCATGGTCGGTTGAGGGTGGCTACCTCGTGCTGCGGATAGCTCTGGCGAACGGCGAGGGCTGAGCCCAGTTCAGTCGGGATCTTCGATGCCGAGCGCGGCTCGCTTGGCCGCGGCGCGTCGCTCGCCCTCAAGTCGGGCAAGGTCGTAGCTGTCGTAGTCGACATACGACATGGCGTCCGCAATGGTGTGGTGCCCAGCCTCATTGCGGATCAGCTGGTGCATCTGCTGGCACACCCTGCGGTAGTCAGGATGGCCACCGGGTGCGGTGCGGAGCTCGATCAGGTGGAAGGCTTCACGGGCGTTCAACTGCATCATGAATCGCACCTTGTAGGCAAATGGCACCGCGTACTGGGCAACTGCTCCTCCGAGGTCCGCGGCGAGGGTGTCGTACAGCGCCCCCGTACGTTGCATTGCTTCCTCCCACAGCGGCACTGCGCCGATGTCGTCGATCGACTCGGGAGTGACGAAGCCGTGGGTTGGGGAGAGTTGCTGCCAGTCGATGGTCAGCATGCGGTGGCGCTGCAGGTCGCGGAAGATCCCGTAGTCGCACAGGATGTCGAACCGGTAGTCGGCGCGTTCCATGCCCCTTCCTGGTTTGTGACGTCGATTGGTTCGATCGCCGACGTAGTCGCGGATCAGCGCGGTCTGCTGCTCCGAACTCATGGTGCGCACGATGTCGAGCAGCTGATCGTCGGGCAGGTCGGTGTAGGCATACAGCGCGGCGGCGGCGGTCTTGAGCTCTGCGTCCGGATCCCATTCGACCAGGGTGACCTCGGGGCGGGGCTGGGGAGCCACATCCAGTGAGGCCGCATGGTCGGCCATGCGTGCCGCGATATCTGCGAAGTACGTGGTCCACCGACCACCCCGCGCGGGGACGTCAACGCGTTTCATGAAGGCCGGGATGACCTTGCGGAGTTCGGTCAGCATCAGGTCGGCGTAGAAGCGAACCTCCGCCGACGGATGCGCCCGCATCCGCAGCAGCATCATTTCATAGGCCTGGCCGCTTCCAAATACGCCAACGTTCGAGGTGGTCGCCGCGGGGAGGAGGCCGCGGAGGTCATCACACGCCTTGGCGCGGATCGTGGATCGCCACACAAATCCAGAATCGCCGTCGGCGCGGGGGTAGAGCGTTTCGTAGTAGGGAACCATCCGAGCGATCAGGCTCGAGTAGGTGTCAAATAGCCACTCCATCGTCTCGCTATAGGCGCCGGCATGGGCCGAAGCCGCAATCTCGGGCGGCACCATGTAGCGGTAGCGGTCGCCGAGTCGCTGGTCGTAGAAGATGTAGCGGGTGCTTTGCTCGAGGTAGGACGCCAGCCGACCCCACTCGAGCACTTTGGTGAGGATGTTCGAGGCCTGTTCGCAGGCGAGGTGGGCGCCCCCAAGTTGCGCAACAGAGTCGTCGCCGTATTCGCTGAACACCCGTTGGTAGAGGTCCTCCGCGCGCTGCAGCCGTACGGCATCGTCCTGATCGGGACCAGGCTCGGCGGTTGCGATGGCGCCGATGCCCACCTCCGGAGCGGCGTAGAACTCATCGAGGAACAGTCGACGCACCGACTTGGGTGAGCGGCTGTAGCGGGCGAACAGAGCCCCCTTGACGACCTCGGGCAGGTTGACGATCGCAAAGACCGGGCCATCGACATTGGTGAAGAAACGCGACAGGACGGCGCGCTCTTCGGCGGTGAACGGCTCGGTGTGATAGGGGAGCGGAGTCGGTGCTGTGGTCATCTCGACTAATTACGACAGGTGTGATTTCACCGTAGCAGCGGGCGCGAAGGCCTCGCAAGAAATCGAATCGGCAGTATTCTCGGCCCGTGACCATTGTGCTCCGCATCATCATCGGCATTCTGATCGCGGCGGCGATCGGAGTGGCCCTGGTGCCACTCCTCGTCTTGATGGATCTCGGCTCCGGCGGAACCGGCTGGGGGCTCTGCCTCAGCGGGGTCGGCGTGTGCCGCAATTCGTACTTCTCGGGCTTTGAGATGGTCGCCGTCTTGTTCGTGGCGCTCTTCGTCATCCTGGGGCTGATTCGCGTCTTCGTGCTGCTATTGCGCTGGGTGCAGAAGCGCCGGGCCGATCGCGAGGGCAAGCCGGTCCCGGTGTGACCGATCCGCGCCAGGTCCCCGACGGATTTGCCACGCATGCCGAGCTTCCGCTCCGAGAACGCATGCCCGAGTACCTCGTCATCTTTGCGATCGGCTTGGCCGTCGGGATCGTGGTTGGCCTCATCATCGGGGCGCTCTCGAGCGTCGGTGTCGGCTCTGCGATCGGTTACACCGTGCTGTTGATGGGCGCAGGCTTCATGATCGCCGGGGGCATTCCCGGCTCCGGGGTGTATGCAGGGGGCTTTGGCCGCATCTTCAGCGGTGGCTCCGACCCTGCCGGCCAATCCAGTGGCGGTCCCTCCCCATCGGGCAGCGCCGCAGGCGCGTCGGATGATGTCGACCTCGGCTCACCGTCCGAGGTGCGGCAGCGAATGCAGCGCCGGCTTCGCCCGGAGAAGAACCCAACGGCGTTCTGGCTGGTGACGGGTGGGATCAGCTACGTGGTCATCGGACTGGTCATCGCCGCCAACTTCGGCACCTCGTAGCGCACCACTCGAGGTGCTGGCTACGCGCCGAGGCCTCGAATAATGGGGATGCCGTCTGTCATCGAATCCACGATGACGAGCGACTCGACCGACCAGCCGCGGTCTTCGAGCCTGCGGCGGCCGCCCTGGAAGGTCTTCTCGATGACGAAGCCAAAACCGACCAGCTCGCAGCTGGCTTCCTCGGCGATGTCGCCGAGCGCCTCGGCGGTCCGACCGCGGGACAGGAAGTCGTCGACGATGAGAACACGAGTCCCCGGCGCCAGCACCCGGCGGGCCACCTCGACTCGGTATTCGGTCCCTTTGGTTGGCGATGAAACCTCGCGTGCATACGTGTAGCGGTTGCCGGGCCCAACGTACTTCTTGGCGTAGATCATCGGGAGGTCCAGTTCGGCGGCGCACGCCAACGCGGGGGCGATTCCACCCGCCTCCGAGGTCAACACCACGTCGGGCTGAGCGGTGCCGAAACGCTCCGCAAGCTGAATCCCGACGGCGTTGATGACGTCGGGCTCAACCCGGTGATTCAGAAACTCATCGACGAGTAGGAGCTCGCCTTCGATTCGCGCTCGGGCGGCGATGGTTGCGATCAGGTCCATGGCCGCATCGTAACGCCGGGAGGGAGGGGTCGAGTCGGGGTACCATCCCGGCCCATGCCCGGCACGTCACACCCAGCAGCGCCGCGGACGACCGAGGAGCGGCGCAACGCTCGCGTCATCCTGAACCGGCTCAAGAAGCGGTATCCCGAGATGGGCACCGCGCTGACCTACCAAGACCCGTGGCAGCTGATCGTGGCGACCGTCCTGTCGGCGCAGACGACGGATGAGAACGTGAATCGGGTCACGCCGGCGCTGTTTGGGCGCTGGCCAACTCCGGAGGACCTCGCCGAGGCCGATCCCGAAGAGGTTGAGCAGGTGGTCTATTCAACGGGTTTCTATCGGCAGAAGACGAAGTCGATCATCTCGCTGGCGAGCGATCTGGTCGACCGCTACGACGGGGTTGTACCCGCCGACCTCGATGAGATGACGACGCTGCCCGGCGTCGGGAGAAAGACGGCCAGTGTGGTCCTGGCCGAAGCGTGGGGTATGCCGGCGATCGCAGTCGACACCCATGTGAAGCGAGTGGCCGGTCGGCTCGGACTCACGACGACCTCGGATCCCGCCAAGGTAGAAGCCGATCTGATGGCGCTGTATCCCAAGAATCAATGGGCCGGGATCTCGATGCGCATGATCCAGTTTGGGCGCGATGTGTGCGACGCTCGCAAGCCACGCTGCTGGGAGTGTCCGCTGGTCGATCGGTGCCCATATCCGGACAAGACTCTGGAACCCCCGGGTAGCTGTTGAGCGCCTTCAGTCGCAGTCCGTACGATCGGGAAATCGCCCGCCTCGCCATTCCGGCCCTGGGGGCGTTGGCGGTCGACCCGCTGGTCTCGTTGGTCGACACGGCCTACGTGGGCAGGCTCGGGGCCGAGGCACTTGCTTCCCTGGCCGTCGCCACTGCGGTGTTCACCCTTGCCTTTGCGATGTTCAACTTCCTCGCCTACGGGACGACCCCTCTTGTCGCCGGTGCCATTGGGCGCGGCGACCTACCTTCCGCCGGCAGGCTGACGGTGAACGGGCTGATCATCGGTGCCATCCTCGGCGTCGCGACCGCGCTGCTGCTGACACTGACCGCGACGCCGGTGCTCGAGTTGATGGGAGCCACGACGGAAACTCTCGCGGGAGCCAGGGACTATCTCATGGTTCGCTCACTGGCGCTCCCGGCCGTCATGGTCATCACCGTTGGTCACGGCGCGTTCCGTGGCTACCAGGACACCAGAACGCCGCTCTATGTGACGTTGGGCTTGAACGCGGTCAACCTGGTGCTCGACCCCATCTTCATCTTCGGGTTGGGCGCCGGCCTGGTCGGAGCGGCATGGGCGACGGTGATTGCTCAGTGGACCGGGGCACTGGCCTTCCTCGCCTTGTTCTGGTTGGGGCGGGCCCGGCTCGGCATCAAGGCAGGCCGTCCCGGGCGGGAGGAGCTGCGGATGCTGCTCGGGGCGGGGCGGCCCCTGGTGATGAGAACGCTGGCATTGCTGGGCACGCTCACGCTGGCGACCGCCGTTGCTGCTCGGGTTGGCACGGTTGCGGTGGCTGCCTATCAGGTACTCGCCCAGCTCTGGCTCTTTCTTGCACTGGTAGTCGACGCGTTGGCCATCGCGGCGCAGGCCATGATCGGCAAGTCCGTCGGCGCGGCGTCTGCTGAGGCCCGAGCAATCGCCAATCGGCTGCTGGTGCTCGGGCTCGGCATCGGGTTTGCACTGGCTCTGTTGATGGCGCTGGCGGCGCCCTGGCTGTCGCAGCTGTTCACGGATGACCCCGCCGTCGTGGCTGCGATCAGGTCGGCGTACGTCTTCGTGGTGGTGATGCAGCCGCTCAACGCCATCGTGTTCGTGTGGGACGGCATCGTCATCGGTGCCACCGACTTCAGCTACCTGGCGGTGAGCATGGTCCTTGCAGCCGTCATTTCGTCGGCGGTGCTTCTGGCGGTGGTGCCCCAGGGGTGGGGGTTAGCGGGGGTGTGGTGGGGGCTGGTGGTTCTGATGGCCACCCGGGCACTGACCCTGTCTGGTGTGGCAGCTGCGGGGTCCGCTTTCCGCCGCACCAGATCGATCCCCTTCGTCTCCGGGAGCCTGGTGACGAGCAGTAGGGCGATAACGAGTCCACCGGCCAGGATCGTGATCGTCGCCGACAACCCGATCTGATCGATCAGGACGGCGCCGACCAGGAAGCCGGTGATGCTCCCGAGGATGGCAGCGTTGGTGACCCAACCTGCCGCCGTGGCGCGCACCCTGGTCGGGAACAGCTCAGTCCGATGTGCCGCAAACGCCGGAGTGAGCATGGCGGCCCCGAAGCTGGCCGCCAGCACTGCGGGAGCGAGCACCCAACCACTGGAAGCCAGGTAGAACGAGACCCCGCCGACCAATCCGAGGATGATGGCAACGGCCGTAGTCGGCTTGCGACCGAGGTGGTCGGCCATTCGTCCTCCGGCGAGCAGGCCGAGGGCACCAAGACCGCTGAAGAAGATCAAGAGGAAGCGGGCCGCCCCTGTGTCCCATTGCAGATCGTCGATCATGCGCTCGAAGACGAAGTCGAAGGCCGGAGATGAATAGGCGGCGATGAAGAACGCCATCGCAGCCAAGGGCCAGAAGTGACGGCCCAACCCGGCCTTCAGCGCCTGACGGAACTTCACCGGTTTGGCGAACTGCACGTAGGCGCGGCTCTCCTTGAGGAACCGAGCGGCGAGCGGCACGATCAGCAAGCCGATGCCGGTCAGTGCGTACAAGATGCGCCACGATCCGGGCGAGTTCTCCGCAATCGGGAGCAGGATGATGCCGAGACCGGTGCCCATGGCGCCGAACAGCGCATAGATGCCGATGCCGAGGGCGCGCAGTGAAGGGGTGAGTTCCTCGGCAAGGATGACAATGGCGAGGCCGGCCACGGCGATGACGGCGATCCTGGTAACGGACTGCGACACCGTGAACCAGAGTGGCCCCGGGGCGAATGCGGTAAGCAGGTTGCCGATCGGTAGCAGGGCAACGGCGACCAGCAGCGGGCTGCGGCGGCCACGCCGGTCGGCGATAACGGCGAACCCCAAGCCCAAGAGGGAGGCGGCGCGGGTGATGGCGAAGATGAGCGACATGGAGCCTTCGGTGAGGCCGAGGTCTCGTCTGGCGAACGGCAGCGTGTGGCTCAGTTGACTTCCGCCGTAGCCGACGACGAACGCGATCAACACCATCAGCACCAAGGCGCGTCGGTCCCGCACGCCGAACCCGTCGCTGCTGCGCCAGCCCAACAGTGTCATCGTCTGCCTCCCAGGGCAGTTCGTCTGCCTCCCCGGGCAGTTCGTCTGCCTCCCAGGGCAGTTCGTCTGCCTCCCAGGGCAGTTCGTCTGCGCTCAGTGTGTTCGTCGCCTCTCAGGGCCGGGAGCCTACCCGCCGAGCGGGGATGTCGGATGTGGGCCGCGGCCCGATCGTCGTTTCTCCACACCGATCCAGGAGGATGCTGAACAGACGCGGGCGGGATGGCCCGGAGCGGACGCCTGATCCTGGACGTCGCGGCAAGCTAGCGCGATTTAAGTGTTCCGGAAGGATCACGTGGAACAATTCCGCCCTAGAGGTGGTTGGCGCCGCAGAGCGCGCCGACCGGGTGGGACGGCGGTGCGGCCACGGGATCCAATCGCCGAAACTGCGGGAAGAGGGGCTGATGGACACGGATGTGACGATCATCGTCGCCGTCTTTGCTGGACTGGCGTCGTTCGTCTCGCCGTGCGTGCTACCGCTGTTGCCGGCTTACCTGAGCTTGATGACGGGCTACTCCGTCAACGAACTGACCGAAGGCGACGTATCGATGCGGCGTGTCGCCGGCAAGACCCTGCTGTTTGTGGCGGGCTTCACGTTTGTCTTTGTTGCGCTGGGGGCTGGGGCGACCACCGTCGGCAGATTCCTACTGCAGGAGCGCGGCGTGTTCCAGACCGTCGCCGGATGGCTTGTCGTGTTCATGGGGCTCTTCATTGCGATCACTGCCGTGTGGAACCCAACCATGCTCATGCCGTTCATGAAGGACCGCAGAGTCGAGGTTCGACCGAGCCGCTTGGGCAACTTCGCTCCACCGGTCATGGGGGCGGCGTTTGCTTTCGGCTGGACTCCGTGCCTCGGTCCGTTTCTCGGAGCCACGCTGACCCTCGGCACCCAGACCGAAACCGTCGGCAGGGGGATGATGCTGCTCGCCTTCTACTCGCTCGGGCTCGCCATACCGTTCATGCTCGCCGCCCTCGCCCTGGCCAAGGCCTTCTCAGCATTCGATCGCATCAAGCGGTACCTCACCCCGATCAGTGTTGTCTCGGGCCTGATGCTCGCCGCCTTCGGTTTTCTTCTGATCACCAATCAGCTCACCGTGCTCAACGCCTGGTTCAGCGATCTCCTCATCAAGATGGGTCTCGACAACCTGACTGAGATCTAGCTGGGACGACCAAGGACGTTGTCCTTGGCGTGATGGTGTGATTGGTAGGTGATGAGGTGAGCTCTCCGAGCGAGATTGTGGGTGCCAAAGCTCACGTCTCGACAAGGAGGGCTCATGTCATACGCTGGATCGCTGCACCCGAACGCGCCGGAGGGGCGGCGACGCATGTCCCGTTGTGTCCTTGATGATGGCTGGACCGGGCTGCCATTCGCCTCGGTGGACCGTCCACGGCCACCCCTGCGGGGCATCCGTGGACGGTCACAGCGAACCTGATTCAGCGATGCCGGTGGTGTCTGCCGCGCTTGCGGAACTTGTACACCTTGTTGACCCCATCGTCCGACACGTAGATGGCGCCATTGGAGCCGACGGCAACGCCGGCCATGTTCCCGTAGGGGAAGAAGCCTTCGGGGACCCGGGCGGTGTAGTCAAGTCCAACGACAACGGCGGATATGTCGCCTGTCGCCAGATCGATCGCCGTCACTTGTTGGAGGCCCGTTTCCGCGACGAGAAGTCGGTCACCGTCGACGGCGAGACCCTCGGGCGACGCCAGGCCCGACGCCAGCAGGCTCGCGTCCGTGTCGGTAACGGCCCACACGTCGCCGGTCGCCCAATCGCCGACGTACAACGTGTGCCCGTCCGAGGCCAGCCCAAGCGGAACGAAGAGACCATCGATCAACACCTCCGACGGATCTTCGGCGTTCACGACATTCCCAGCCGCCAGGTTGGCCGCCACCAGGGTGTCTCCGTGACGAATGGCGTTGGTCGGAATCCCAACGCCCCTCGTGTCGAATAGGATCGCGCCAGTCGTCGGATCCATCACCTGCACGGAATTGGCGAACCCACTCGAGATGATCACGTTGTCGCCGTCCGCTGCCACCGTTGCGGCGCCGGCGAAGGCGGTTCCGGGTGGATCAAACCGATCGTAGAACGAGGTCGTCCATTTCTTGCGGTGGGACTCGAAGCCCCGCAACACGAAGAAGTCGCCGACCCACACCGTTCCGTCCGGAGAGACGGCTACCCCACCAGGCAGACCAAAACCGGGCTTGCTCAGGGCCTTCACACGGTGGCCGATGCGGCGGATGATCTGGTTGTCGGCGCCGGCTGCGGTGTACAAATGGTCCCTGTCGCTGAAGGCCATATTGTCGAGCGTGCCTTCGATGTCGACCAGCACCTTACGGTCCCCACTAGCGAGATCGAGCTTCGAGACTGTTCCCTCTGCAAGGTCGACCACGTGCAACTCTCCCGAAGAATCGAACTTGACGGCCGTCGGAGCTCGGAAGCCGCTGGCGACTGTTGTGCTGCCCACGGGCACAGCAGCATCCACGTCGATTTTGACGATTTCGCCGGTGAACTGTGATGGGGCGTAGAGATGGCCATCCGGTCCGAAGTCGAACCCGTTGATGTTCAGGCTCTCGTCCAGGAGTATCGGCGGATCTTCCAGATCGGCGTCGACTTCGTAGAGACCCGAGCCCAAGAAGAGCCGCCCCACGAACAGGCGTCCATCGTCTGACATGGTGATCGGGTTCACCCCCGGTCCGACCATCTGCTTCTGGAAGGTACCGTCGGGCTTGAGCATCCCCACGTTGCCGGTGAGGATCTCGGTCCAGTAGATCGTGCCGTCGTCGGTGATGAAGAGGTCGTCGGGACCGGAAACGCCCCTCTCGGGGCCGATACGGTCGAGCACCCGGCCGCTGCGCGGATGGTGCACCGTGATCTCGTCACCGCCCACGCTGGCCGCGTACACGTTGCCGTCGACCGGCGACACATAGATGCCGTTGATCCCGTTCGTCGCTGCGGAGCGCCCCACTTCCTTTCCCTGTCTGACGTCGAACGGCTCGGCGTTTCCCTTCGCCTGAACCGGCGCCGCCACTGCCAACAGCAGCGCAACCGCAACAATGAGTCGGATTCGCATTGGTTCTCCCTCAATAGATGGCCCCCAACTTCCTCCGAACCTACTCATCCCAATAGTCGGTTGGGGAGAAAAAAACTGTGACGCGCTCTCGCCTCTGCAGTCGCTGTCGCCGAGTGTCGGCGGTTGCGTGCGCTGGCCTTTTCATCCGATTGGAGTCATCGGCCACATCCGACCCTGAATCTCAGAGACTCGACGCACCCAGGCCTACACCGGCTGCATCGACTTCTACAATCACCACAGATCCCTCGGTTGGGCCACACCCACCTGTACCCCAAGGACAACCTCTCGCGATGCACACCCAGGCGGCCGTTCGGCGGCGCCGCACCGTCTACGCTCCCGTGATGCAACCGACCCCATCTCGCGAGCAGTTTCTCGAGCTTGCCGCCCGGCATCCCGTCGTGCCGGTCTCGGTTGAGGTCCTCGGTGATCGTGAGACGGCGGTGTCGGTCTTCGAGAAACTCGTCGGCGCCGGCGACGGCTTCCTGCTCGAGTCGGTTGAGGGCGGTGAGCGTTGGGCCCGGTGGTCGTTTGTCGGCTGGCAGCCGGAGTTCACGCTCATGGCCGGCAACGGGATATCACAGCTCGAAGGGTCCGACCTCGAGGTGCCCCCCGGAGACCCTCTGGAGGTGCTCGAAGCGATGGTGGGGCGCTACCACACTCCGACTGCCGAAGAACTCGGATTGGCTGAGCAACTCCCACCGCTCTATGCCGGGGCGGTCGGCTATCTCGCCTACGACGCGGTCCGCCACGTCGAAAGCCTGCCCAACCGTCCCGCCGACGACCGGGGCCTGCCGGAGATGATCTGGCAGTTCGTTGGGTTTCTGGCCGCCGTTGATCGCTTCCGTCAGACGATCCGGCTGGTCCGCAACGTGTTCGTCGGCGACGATCCCGCAGCGCAATACGACGCGGCCGTTGCCGAGTTGAGCGAAACCGTCGCCGCGCTGGGTCGCGACGGTGCCTATCCGACCGCAGCTCGCCCCGCGTTCTCGGCTCGCCCCGAGGCCCGCTCTAACCTCACCCGAGCCGAGTTCGAGACCACGGTGCAATCGTGTATCGAGTACATCAGAGCCGGAGACGCATTCCAGATCGTGCCCTCGCTTCGGCTCGAGGTCGACTTTGGCGGTGACCCCTTCGAGGTCTACCGGGCGCTGCGTTTGGTGAACCCGTCCCCCTTCCTCTTCTTCGTTCGCCATTCCGGGACGGCCATCGTCGGCGCCTCGCCCGAACTGATGACCCGCGCTCGCGACGGTCGCGCCTTCAGCCGCCCCATTGCCGGGACCAGGCCGCGCGGCGCCACGCCGGATGAGGACGCCGCGCTTGCCCAGGAACTCCTCGATGACCCCAAGGAGCGGGCCGAGCACGTGATGCTGGTTGACCTGGCCCGCAACGATCTGGGCCGGGTGTGTGAGTTCGGTTCGGTGACCGTTGACGAACTGATGGTGGTAGAGCGCTACTCGCACGTGATGCACATCGTGTCCGGGGTGTCGGGTGACCTGCGACCAGGGGTGGGTGCGGTCGACCTGCTGCGGGCGACGTTTCCCCATGGAACAGTTTCGGGCGCTCCCAAGGTCAGGGCAATGGAAATCATCGATGAGCTGGAACCGACGGCGCGTGGCCCGTATGCCGGTGCCGTCGGATATGTCGACTTCAGCGGCAATGTCGATACTGCGATCGCGCTGCGCACCCTCGTCATTGCGGCCGGGAAGGCGTGGGTCCAGGCCGGTGCCGGCATCGTCGCCGACTCGGATCCGGCCGCCGAATACCAAGAGTGCCTCAACAAGGCGGCGGCTGCACTGGCGGCCGTTGCCGCCGCAGCAGCATTGTCGGGCGATGAGTCACCGGCGTGACGACCCAACCCCAAAGCCATGGTGATGTCACCGGCGAGTACCTGGCGTTGCGTACGGGAGCCGGGGTGGTGTCCGGAGCTCATGAGATCGTGTGGGTGCGGGGAGCCGACACTATCGGATTTCTCGATGGCCTCCTCAGCCAAGCGATCGCGCCGATCGAGCTTGGCCGGGTGGAGCGGACGCTGCTGTTGTCACCGCAAGGGAAGTTGCGAGCGACGGGATGGCTGTTGCGGGGCGAAGACGAGGTCGGGATCGTCGTCGATGCCGGCCGGGCCGAGGTCGTGGCCGGCGATCTGGCCCGGTTCAAGATTCGGGTCGAGGCGACGATCGAGGTCGAGGTTCGTGCCGTACTCGATGTCATCGGACCCGACGCCTGGTCGGTCGTTGCCGATCTCGGTGGTGGGGGATCCGATCCGGAACTCTGGCGACGCACTCCCGACGGGACGGTGGTGGCGCCGCTTCCATTCGGGCGGGTCGACCTGCCCCGGTTCATCGTGGTGGCGGCCGCGGGCGTCGTTGAGTCCGGTGCTCGCCGGGTCGGGACGCTGGCTCACGATGCGGTCAGGATCGAGGCTGGCGAACCTCTCATGGGTATCGACATCGACGAAGCAACCATCCCGCAGGAAGCCGACGTTGTCGATGGTGCGGTCGACTTCACCAAAGGCTGCTACCTGGGCCAGGAACTGGTGGCACGGATCGACTCGCGCGGTCGGGTCAATCGCCGTCTCCGTGGACTGGCGCTACGCGCCAACGTGCTGCCCCCGCTTGGCGCCACTCTGATTGCCTCCGGGGGCGCTGAAGTGGGGACGATCACTTCGCTGGCGGAATCGCTCGAACTTCGCGCCCCCGTCGCCCTCGCTCTGGTGCGCCGCGAGGTGGCGCCCGGCGACGAAGTGACCATTCAATGGGGGCAGGGAGCAACGCCGGCTGGGGTGTACGAACTGCCGCTCGACCGGTTCGGTGCAGGCGGATAGGAGGGTCCCGTCCGGATATGGCGTACCGGATTCAGTCTCCTAGTCTCCCCGCGATGCGGCACCTCCTCCTGGTCGGTTTCTTGGGTATCGCCCTGATTGCCACGGCATGCGGCGAGTCCACCGAGGGCAAGTACGACGCCGACCTCTATCGGGCTGCCTGTGCCCGCTGTCACGGCGACGAGGGGCAGGGGGGCCGCGGCCCTGCGATTGGAACTGCGGATTCGAACGCGGCTCTGGTGCTGACCGACGACCAGATCCGAGGGGTCATTCGGGTCGGGCCGGGCCGGATGCCGGCGTGGCCCCAGCTCAGCGACGACCAGGTTGACAGCCTCGTCGACCACCTGCGCCTGCTCCAAGGCGGGGAGGAGCCCTGCGTCGAGGAAGAGCCGGTCTGTGATTTCTGACCGCTGCCGGTGAGGGTCGCCCTCACAGCGCCGGCGGCGGGCGATAATCATCCAATGCTCGAGCAGATCATTGCATCGACCCGCAACCGGGTGGCGGGGTTGCAGGCCCAAAGCGACACATTGCAGGTCGCCGCCACGGAGGCGCCGGCCCCACGTTCGCTGGCCGCGGCATTGCGGACCCCGGGGCTGGCCGTCATCGCCGAGATCAAGCGCCGATCACCGTCGGCGGGGCAGATCGCCCCAGACCTCGACGCCCCGTCTCAGGCGATGCGCTACGTGCGGGGCGGCGCGGCGGCAATCTCCGTGCTGACCGAGCCCGAGTACTTCGGCGGCTCGTTGGCCGACCTTGGGGAGGTACGAGCTGCGGTGCCGGTACCCGTGCTCCGCAAGGACTTCGTCCTCGACCCTGTGCAGGTTTGGGAGGGGCGCGCTGCCGGTGCCGACGCCGTCTTGCTCATCGTTGCTGCGCTCGACCCCTCCGAGCTGGCCGAGTTGCTCGCCGCCGTTGCGACGACGGGGATGGAGGCGCTGGTCGAGGCGCACACCGCGCCGGAGGTCGAAACCGCAGTTGCCGCCGGAGCCGAGATCATCGGAGTGAACAACCGTGACCTCGCCACCTTCGTCACCGATCTTGCCGTTGCCGAGGGCATCGCCCCATCGATTCCCCGCGGCCTCGTTACCGTCGCGGAGAGCGGGGTGAGCTCGGTCGCCGGCGCCGCACGGATGGCTGCGGCGGGCTACGACGCCATCCTGGTTGGGGAAGCCGCGGTCCGTAGTGCCGACCCAGGAGCCTTCATCGTTGAGCTACGGGAGGCCGGCCGATGACGTGGGTCAAGGTGTGTGGATTGACCCGTCGCGAAGACGTTGAAGCTGCCGTTGCGGCGGGAGCCGACGCCGTTGGGTTTGTGATCGCCTCGGAGTCGCCGCGGCGCACCGCCCCCGCAGCGGTCGCAGAGATGGCTGCCGGGATCGATGCGGTCCGGGTCCTGGTCACCGTCGACCTCGAACCGGCTGCGCTCATCGAAGCCGTCGCCGTTGCCGGAGTCGACGGGGTGCAGCCGCACGGCCGCCACAGTGACCTCGCCGCGACAACGGCGCGAGACCTCGGCTTGTTCGTGTTGCGGCCGGTTGCGGTGCGGGACTTTCTTGACCTTCCGGCGCTGCCCTCGGAGGTGATTCCGCTGCTCGACACCTATCGTCCGGGCCGCCACGGCGGCACCGGGGAGACGTTCGACTGGGAACTCGCAGAGCGGGTGCCCGGGCCATTCGTCATGGCCGGGGGATTGGGGCCTGACAATGTCGCCGCTGCGGTGCGAGCCGTGCAGCCCTGGGGCGTCGACGCATCGAGCCGTCTGGAGGCTGCAATTGGGATCAAGGACCACGGTAAGGTGACCGCCTTCGTGCGAGAGGCCAAGCAGGCGTGAACGCCATCAATCCTGATGAACGCGGTCGCTTCGGCGACTACGGCGGTCGCTACGCGCCGGAGACTCTCATGCCCGCCCTGCTCGACCTCGAGGCCGCATTCACCGCCGCATGGGCCGACCCCGAATTCCATCGCGAGTTTGAGGCACTGCTGGCGGATTACGTGGGTCGCCCGACCCCCGTCTACCGCGCCGCCCGACTCTCCGCCGACCTCGGGATCAATCTGCTGCTCAAGCGAGAGGACCTCGCTCATACCGGGGCACACAAGATCAACAACACCATCGGACAGGCGCTGCTGGCTAAGCGCATCGGCAAACCGCGGGTTATCGCCGAGACCGGGGCCGGACAACACGGGGTAGCTACCGCAACGGCCTGCGCGCTGCTGGGGCTCGACTGCGTCGTCTACATGGGCGCGGTCGACATCGACCGTCAATCACTCAACGTGTATCGGATGAAGCTGCTCGGTGCCGAGGTGGTGCCGGTGACCAAGGGTCCCGGCACGCTCAAGGACGCCGTCTCCGAAGCGATGCGCGAGTGGGTCGCCAGCGTCGAGACGACGCACTACATCATCGGCTCGGTGGTCGGCCCCCATCCGTTCCCCCTGATGGTCCGAGAGTTTCAACGGGTGATCGGCGAAGAACTGCAAGAGCAGCTCGACGGCGCCTCGCTGGCGACAGCCGAGGCCGACGTCATCGTGGCATGCGTCGGCGGCGGGTCGAACGCCATGGGCATCTTCGCCCCATACGCGGGAAGCGACGTTGAGCTCGTTGGGGTTGAAGCCGCCGGCTACGGCCTCGAGACCGGCAAACACGGGGCGTCGCTGGTCGCCGGTTCGCCGGGGGTCATCCACGGATCCCGCACCTACTTGCTGCAAGACGACCAGGGCCAGGTCATCGAGGCCCACTCGGTGTCGGCCGGGTTGGACTACCCGGGCGTTGGCCCTGAGCACTCGTACTACAAGGACTCGGGGATGGCCCGCTACGAGTCGGTCACCGACGCCGAGGCTCTCGAGGCCTTCCACCTCTTGTGTCGAACCGAAGGGATCATCCCGGCGCTCGAGTCGGCCCACGGGCTGGCGTGGATCGTCCGCGAGGCCGAGGCGCTGGCCGGCAAGACGGTGGTCCTCAACCTTTCCGGTCGAGGCGACAAGGACGTCCAGGAAGTCGCAGCCCTCGATGACTGAGCGCGGTGTCGGTCGGGTCCGTGCCATGTTCGCCGCAGCCCGGGCTGAGAATCGAGCCGCCTTGCTCCCGTACATGACCGCAGGGCTGCCCGACATCGAGACGTCGCCTGCGTTGTTTGCGGCGATGGCCGACGCCGGGGCCGATGGCTTCGAGGTCGGCATCCCGTACTCGGACCCGCTCATGGATGGGCCGACGATTCACGCCGCGGGACTGCGTGCGCTCGAAGCCGGGGTCGATCTGGATACGGCGTTCGACCTCGTGGCCCAGATCGTGGCGGCGACCGGTAAGCCGGTTCTGATGATGACCTACGTCAATCCGGTAATGGCGGCGAGCCCGGACCTGTTCGCTCATCGTGCCGCTGCGGCCGGGGCCAGCGGGGTGATCGTGGCCGACTTGCCGGCAGAGGAGGCCGCTCCGTTCCAGCGGGCCTTCGAGTCCGCCGGCTTGGGGATGGTGCTGTTTGTGGCGCCCACAACCGACGAGGCCCGCCTTGCGGCCATCGCGGCAGCCGACCCGGTCTTCATCTACGGCGTTGCCGAACTCGGCGTCACCGGTGTGCGTCACGCGGCCAGCAGTCGGGTCGGCGATCTTGCAGTGCGGATCCGGGCGGTAACCGACATCCCCCTGGTGCTCGGAGTCGGGATCTCCACCCCTGCGCACGCCGCGGCGGCGGCCGCCGTCGGCGATGGCGTCATTGTCGGATCCGCTCTCGTACAGCGGGTGCTTGACGCACCGGATGCCGCAGCAGCCGTTGCCGGCGTTGCGGACGCCGTGTCCGAGCTTGCCGCGGCCGTTCGTCGCTGACCACGCTCCAGCCTGCCCGGCGTGATGGTGACTAGTCACCGCGGGTAGGTGGAGAACTGTTCTGGAGTTTTTGGCCGTTCCCGCCGATGGTTACTAGCGGAAGGAACTGCTCATCCCCTTCAGTGGTTCCTTCCCAACCAAATCGGATCCAGGGGCCGGCCGACACACCGACCGGTATGAACGCACCACACCCAAGGAGCGGTCGGTCCCCGGATTACGAAGCAGAGGCCCCTCCTCACGGAGGGGCCTCTGCGCGTGACGGAACGCACCCCAGCCCGGCCTAGCCTGGGTTGATGGAACAACGAACACTTGGGCCGTCGTCCCTGTTGGTTTCGGTTCTTGGGCTTGGCACGATGACCTTTGGTGCGGAAGCGGACGAAGCGACCTCGGGCGCGATCCTGGATCGGTACGTAGCCGCCGGCGGGAGTTTCATCGACACGGCGGACGTGTACTCGGCCGGTGTCTCCGAGGAGTTCATCGGGCGCTGGCTCGGCCGTCGTGGCCGGCGCGACGACATCGTCCTGGCGACCAAGGGCCGCTTCCCGATGGGGCCCGATCCCGCCGACCGCGGCGCCGGTCGTAGCTACCTCACACGAGCGATCGAGGCCAGCCTGCGTCGTCTCGGCGTTGACCACGTCGATCTCTACCAGGTCCATGCGTGGGACCCCAACGTTGACCTCGACGAAACGCTCGGTGTGCTCGACGAGTTTGTGGTGACCGGGAAGTCTCGCGCCGTAGGAGTATCGAACTTCACCGGTTGGCAACTCCAGCGCGCGGTGTCGCGTGGTCGCGAACTCGGGCTGACTCCGCTGGCCTCGCTGCAACCGCAATACAACCTGCTGGGGCGCGAGATCGAGTCGGAGATCCTGCCGGTTTGCATCGAGGAAGGGCTCGGGGTGCTCCCCTGGTCGCCACTGGCCGGGGGCTGGCT
The DNA here is from genome assembly GCA_963821095.1 of uncultured Acidimicrobiia bacterium. Lineage (GTDB taxonomy): Bacteria > Actinomycetota > Acidimicrobiia > Spongiisociales > UBA5794 > CAVPHV01. Next base: position 204,106 of record CAWGCJ010000023.1, read on the forward strand.
CACCGGCAAATACGTTGCGGCGGAACGGCCGACCGGTGCCACTCGGCTCGGTGACGACCCGTCGCGGGGGATCGAGGCCTACGACCTTCGCAACCAACCGGCGACGTGGCGTGTGCTCGACGCGGTCGGCTCCATCGCCGCCGAACGCAACGTCAGCATGGCGCAAGTAGCGCTCAACTGGCTGCGAGACCGGCCCGCCGTATCCTCGGTCCTCCTAGGGGCTCGCACGGTGGAGCAGCTTGATGACAATCTTGCCGCGCTCGGCTGGTCGCTGACATCTGACGAGGCCGCACGTTTGACTCGAGTCAGCGCCCCGGGGATGCCGCTATATCCGCACGGATTCCTTGAAGGGTATGCCGGGGTGCGGGTGTGGGCGGACCTCGGCTACCGGGCCGAGCCGCCTCCGTTCGGGCGCTGATTTGGTGGTGGACGGAGCGACGCTCAGGTCGTGGCCAAAAGAGGACGACCGACCGCGCCTCAGCCGTCGGCTGCGTCGCAGGCGCCTCGATAGTGGGTTGCCGACACCTCCCTGATCCTCTTCGCCGCACCCTCTGCGGTGAGGTCTCGCTGCGGTTCTGCGAGCAGTTCGTAACCGACCATGAACTTGCGCACGGTCGCCGATCGCAGGAGGGGCGGGTAGATGTGAGCGTGGAGCTGCCAATGGCGGTGGTCATCGTCCGTGAAGGGAGCTCCGTGCCAGCCCATTGAATATGGGAAGGCAGTTCCGAAGAGGTTGTCGTAACGGGTGAGAATCTCCTTGAGTGCCGCAGCGAGGCCCGAGCGTTGGTTTGCATCGAGGTCGGTGATCCTCGTCGCCTCCCTGGTGGGGAGGAGCAGAGTCTCGAACGGCCACACCGCCCAGTAGGGCACCACGATCAGCCACTCATCGTTTTCCACGACTACCCGATCACCAAGCGACGACTCCTGGGCGGCGTAGTCGAGCAGGAGCGCGTTTCCCAACCGTTCCCGGTACATGCGTTGCGTGGTGTCCTCGGTCGCCACGAGTGTGGGGATCGAGGTGGTTGCCCAAATCTGTCCGTGGGGATGGGGGTTCGAGGCACCCATGGCTGCGCCTCGGTTTTCAAAGACCTGGACCCACCGATGGTCTTTCCCGAGCTGCTCGGTCTGGTCGGCCCAGACATCGATCACGGCTTCGATGGATGGGTGATCCATCTCGGCGAGGGTCAGGTCGTGCCGGGGAGAGAAGCACACGACCCTGCAGGTCCCCTCCTCCTCCTTGGCGATGAGCAGCCCGTCATGGGCGGACTGTGGCACCGACTGATACGGGATCAGGGCGGGGAAGTCGTTGGTGAACACGTAGGTGCCGGTGTAGGCGTCGTTGTGGATGCCGCCGGCCCGCTCCGTGCCGGGGCACAGGTAGCAGTGGGGATCGAACCTGGGGCGCAGGTCCGGCGTGGGGTCCTCGATCTGTCCGAGCCAGGGCCGGTCGGTGCGTTGGGCGGACACCAGGACCCACTCGTCGGCAAGTGGGTTGTACCTGCGGTGCGGCCCCACGAACGTCGACCGGGCGCTCACGACGGACCCGCCCCGGGTATCGCCGACGTGTTGCCCTCGGCGACCCAGCCGAATTCGACGTCCCTGCCGTCGATACTCCACCGCATGTCCGGGCGGCGCGCGATCGCGGGATCGTCCTTCAGGAGCGACAGCAGATGCCCCTGCTCGGCGTGCGACAGAGCGGCGAGCCGGTCGGAGGTACCGACAAACCCCGTGATGCGCGCAAGGTCCTGGAGCGATTCGAGCGTCCGCGTGTCGAGGTCAACCTCGCTGTGGTCTAGGTACACGACGTCCGGATCGGCGTCGAACGCACCCGTGAGCCACAGCCGTTGGCTCGAGGTCGCAATCGCGTTGCGGGCACCTCGCCCTGATGCATCGCCCATTGCCGCCAGATCGCCGTCCTCCCAGAAACCGGCAACGTCCGGCCCGATCCGCATTCCGTCGAAGATGCCCGTCGATGCGATCACAGGCGCCCCGCAGGCCAGCAGGTAGCAGTCATCGCCCGCAGCCCGTCGCATCACGTCGGCGGCTTGTCGATAGGCGAGTTCACGCGGCATCGGTCTGGCGTGGACACCCGGAAAGGCTGCTGCATACAGGAAGTCGAGCTTGAGGTAGCTGAATCCCCACGACCGCACCGTCGTGATCAGCTCGGTGAGGAAGTCGATCGTTGCGTCGGCGGTTGGGTCGAGCGAGTAGTACGGCCCGCCCCAGTTGATGCCCGACACCACGGGGAGGCCATCGGCATCCCGCAGCAGCAGTTCGGGGCGAGCGCCGGCGAGTCGGGAGTCGGCGCCGGCGATCAGCGGGGCGAGCCAGAGCCCGGCCTGACGCCCCGTCGCCATGATGGCTTCGGCCAGCGCCTCCATACCGCCTGGAAACTTGGCGTTGGGTTCCCAATCGCCAATCCCCGCCTGCCACCCGTCGTCGATCTGGATGACGTCGAAGGGGAAGGGAATCGAATCGTGAAGCTCGCGTCGGATGGCGTCCTCCGTGATGTCCTCGTAGTACGAGTACCACGAGCACCACACCCGCACCCGGCCGCGACCGCGACGACCGAGGCGGTTCGTCAACTCGCCCACATAGGCGTCGAACACCTCGTTCATGGTGCCCTCGGCGACGAGCCAGTTGATCGGCCCTGCCTCGGACACGCCCCTGAGCATCTCCCCATCGGGCGCGACCCGGGCCCCCGGCGTGAGCGCACCGAGCAGGGTGTACTGGCCGTCGTCGCACCGGGCGACCCCGACGCAGCTACCGCCGACCCGCCTGTCGAAGGCGTGGTTCGGATCGTCGTGTCCGAGTCGCCTTCCCTCATTCGGGATCGGGCGAACCGGAGCCGCGGGATCTACCCATCCCGTTGGGGACCACGAATGCCATCCGTGCCGATAGAAGCTCTCGATCCCACCGGTCTCGACCACCGGTTCCCGGGCGCGCTCGATGCGGAGATCCATGGAAGGCAGCTCTACTTGATGCCGCTGGAAGCGACGTTCTCGACGAAGTAGCGCTGGGCCATCGCAAAGACCGTGAGCGGGATGAGCACCGCCATGGCGACGCCGGCGAAGATCAGCTGCGGTTGATCGGCACCCTGGCCACCGAGAATGGACAGTGCGAGGGTGAGCACGAACGACTCGGTGTTGCCGGCGTCGATCACCACCAGCGGCCAGATGAACGAATTCCACGCGTACAGGAATTGGAAAACCGCAAGCGTCGCGACTGCGGGCCACGAAAGAGGAACGAAGATCGTCCACAGGATCCGCCAACGGGACGCACCATCCATGAACGCCGCCTCTTCGAGGTCCTTGGGGATGGACATGAAGAATTGCCGCATCAGGAACGTGCCGTACGCGGTGTAGACGAACGGCCACACGAGTGCTGCGAGCGTGTTGTTCCAGTCCAGTGCAACGACGATCTGGAAGAGCGGGATGATCAGTACTACGAACGGGATCATGATCGACCCGAGGTAGCCGACGAAGAGTGGATCCCGCCCGGGGAACTTCATCCGGGCGAAGGCGTAGCCGCCCATGATCGAGGTGAACAGACTTCCCGCCATGACCAGCACCGTGATCAGAACGGTGTTGGTGATCGCCTTGTCGAAGTCGCGGATACCCAGCACCTCGCGGAAATTCGACCAGCGAGCGGTGATCCGCTCCGCCGCTTGTGCGGTCCGCACCACCGCAAATCCTTCAATAGTGGGATCGTCGGGATCGACGAACCGGCCAACCGCGGTGCCTCGCAGCAGCACGAGATCCTCCGTCTCGCCCGCGAAGGTCACGGTATACACCGGCAGGGCTTCAGCATCGACGGTGACGGTGCGCCCGGTGTCCACAGCAAACTCGAGGGGGACGGCGATGGTGGTGTCGAGATCGTCCTCCGAGGCAAAGAGGCCCGCTTCAACACCGGATTCGACGAGCACCATTTCGCGCAGGTCTCCTCCGTCTTCCGTTTCAATCTGGAACAGCGGAAGCGGTTCGCCATCCACCTCGAGCGTTTGTGGCTCGTAGGGGAGAACCCGCGGGGGGTAGGTGAAGACGTCGGATGAGTCCTTCAGTGCGGTGAAGAACATATAGACGAACGGAAAGACCATGGCGATGGCAAAGATCCCGAGGATTGCGTAGATGCCCGCATACCCGAGCCGTTTCCTCCGCCTGGCCTTGCGCCCTTGGCGCCGCCCCGTCGCCTCGGCATCGGTGATCGAACGTGTGTCGCGGTCAGTCATCGTCAGCCGATCCCTTCTTGCTCGGCTCTTCGTTGGCGCCAGAAGTACACGAGGGTCACCGCAAAGATGAAGATGAAGAGCACCCAGGCGAGGGCCGAGGCGTAGCCTTGATTGAATCGCTGGAACCCCTCCTGGTACAACTGCACGACCGGCGTGAGCGTGGCGTTATCCGGGCCCGATGGCGGGAGCTGAGGCCCCATCAGAATGTATGGTTCCGTGAAGATCTGGAGCCCGAGGATGGTCGTGGTGGCGACGACGAAGAAGGTCGTCGGACGGAGCAGGGGCACGGTGATACCGCGGAACTTCTGCCACCAACTGGCCCCGTCGATGTCGGCTGCCTCGTATAGAGATGGGGGAATGCCCTGCATGCCGGCAACGAAGAGCACGGCGTTGTAGCCCGTCATGAACCAGGCAAAGAAGATGACGATCGACCACATCGCGAACTTCGGATCAGACAGCCACTCGGGCTGCGGGGCGGTGAGGTTCACGCCCGGTATCACGTTGATCAGGTCGAACAGCCTGAGTAATCCGTAGTTGATGAAACCGATCGAGGCGTTGTACAGCTGCTTCCAGATGAGCAAGACCCCAAGCAAACCGGCAACGTAGGGGATGAAGTACAGCGCTCGAAAGACCTTCATGCCGGGGATCTTCGAGTTGAGCAGCGCCGCGAGCAGCAGGGCCGGGAACGTCGCCAGCGGGATCGCCACGACGGCAAAGAAGAGGATGTTCCGAAAGCCGATCCAGAAGTTGGGATCACGGGCGCCCATGACGACGTCGCCAAACCGGAAAGCCTGGCTGTATCCCGCGCTCAGGGCGTCGGAGGCAGCCTGACCCGCATCGAGCGAGACAAACTGGATGCTGAAGATCTTGATGTAGTTGTCCGGGCCGAGCCAGGTGATCTCGGTGAGGCCATCCCACGCCGTGAACGAGACAAAGAGGGAGAACAGCAGCGGGAACGCGAAGAAGGCAAGGAACCCGAAGACGTTGGGCGATACGAAGAGATAGCCGTCGACGGCTTCCGCCTCGGTGACCGTGGTAGCGAACACTTCTGTTGCATCGCGGCGACGGAGGAGCCAGAAGGCAAGCCCACAGATGGCGGCAATCACGGCGAGGACCAGCGCGTCCGGCTCAACGAGCCTGCGGACGAACTCGACCAGGCCCGGAATCAAGCCGAGGGCCACGGCGAGGATCGCAGCCCCGGCGATCATCGTCCATCGTCCCACCCGCCGGATCGCGGCCTCCGCCGATCCAAAACGCTCCGCCTGCGAGTAGATGAGCCAGCCGGCAAGGATGATCAGACTCCAGAACCAGGAGTCGCGAAAATTGGTGGCCAGGGCATCGATCCCCCGAAAGATCCCCATGACCTGGAGCGCCGCCACCGCGGCCACCACCAGCAGGGTGTACTGGAGCAGCGTCGCCACCGTCCGCCCCCGGTTCCGATGCGACAGTAGGTAGGGGAGTGCGTAGGCGGCAAAGAACGCGACAACGGCTGCCAGCGCCACACCGATCGCGAGGCCGACACTCCTCAGGTCGAAGAGGGCGCCGGTGGCGATGGCAATCGCAACGGCAACGGCGCCAACCGCGACAATGCCCTGCCAGGCGATCACGGCGAGCAACCAGGCAGGTTGCCCGTTCGGGGTCGTTTGTGAGGTCTGGGTGATCAATCCGGTGTCCTGCGTCACAACCCTCCAACCTCCTGTGGGGAGAACAGGTGTGGGGGTGGGGCGGGAGACCCCACCCCCACGACCCTCATGTCACTAGTTGTTGAAGTACTGGTTCAGGTCCGTGCAGATGTTTGCCTCGAACTCTTCGATGGACAGGTCGCCGGAGACCACCGCGGCTATCCGGTTGTTCATCTCATCCCGGTACGAGGCCCAATCACCGTTCCATAGCGGAGCCTCCGTTTCTGGGTTCTCGCTGAGACCATCCAGGAACGCCTGGTTGTTCTCGGGCGGGGTGAAGGTCAGGAACGCATCGAGCGCATCCTGGCTCACCCGGCTCGGGATGTTGGCACCCAGTCCGGCGACCTGGGCCTGCACCTCGGCCGATGTCAGCGCACGGACCAGGTCCCAGGCGGCCTCGGGATTCTCCGTATTCGCATTGACGACGTAGGCGCCCCAGAAGAGCCAGTTGGAGGGCCCACCCGGTCCGTCGGGCAGCTTCACAACGTCCCAGTTGAAGTCGACCTCACGGATACCGGGGGTTGCCCAGCGGCCGTTCTGGAACATCCCGATGTTGCCGGCCTTGAAGACCGGTTCTGCGTCTTCTCCATACGTGGAAGCAGCGCCTGTGGCATAGAAATCGCGGAAGGCCGTCAAGCCGGCAATCGACTCGGGCGTGTCGAGGCCGCAGGCGTCGCGGGCGTCGTTGAAGAACCCGCCACCGGCAGAGTTGACCCACCAGCCGTTCGGGCCCCACCACGAGTTCTGGCCGTAGCCGAAGATCTCGGGGGCGAGCGTCGCCACCTGTTCGGCAACCTCGCTGAAGGCGGCCCAGTCCCACGTCCCGGCCGCTGCCAGCTCACGCGGATCTGCCGCGCCGGCTTCAGCGATGAGGTCGAGGTTCAGGTAAAGAGCAAACGCCGATACGTCGCGGGGAAGACCCCACAGGTACTCAGCCGGATTGGACTGACCCGTCGCCGGATCGGTGGTGAGCTGTTCCATTGGGCCGGCATAGAACTGGTCGACGCTGAAGTCGGCATCCTCTCCGGCGTACGGTGCGAGGTTCAAGAGAACACCCGCTTGTGCAAACTGGGTAATGTCCGCACCGGGGATCCAGAATACGTCGGGCGCTTCACCGGCAGACAGCTGTGCCAGCAGCGCCGTCTGGTAATCCTCCGTCTCTTGCCCGCCTGCTTCGTAGACGAGCGTCACGTCTGCGATTTGCCCCTGCAGGGAATCGCTGACTGACTGGTAGAGGGCCGTTTCCTGATCGTTGTCGGGACGCGTCCGCCAGCGTAGGGTCACCGCCTCGCCGCCGCCTTCGTCACTCGTCGTGGTGGTGGCCGGGGCGGCGGTTGTGGTCGCGCCTTCAGCGGTGGAGGTGGTTTCTCCACCCTCCGCAGCGGTCGTTGTTGTGTCTCCGCCGGAATCGTCGTCCCCGCATGCAGCTGCAACCAGCGCAAGCACGAACAACAGCACCATGAGTCGTTTTGCCATTGGTCCTCCTCGTTGGGGTTGGTACCCCTTCTTCCTTACTTTGTTCACGCGACCTCGATCAGAGGGCCGCGATTCGCAATCTCGGCGAGCGCCTCGAGGGGCGCCGACGAGCCGGTCACGAGCACGTCCACTCTGTCGATGTCGGCGATCTTGACAACGCTGATGTTTCCGATCTTGGAGCTCTCCGCCACCACGACGCATCGCTGAGCGGCATTGAGCATGTGTTGCTTCACCGCCGTCTCGGGAAGGTTGACGTTGGTGATGCCCTCCTCGGGATGGATCCCGTTGCAGCCGAGGAACACGGTGGACACGTTGACTCGCTCGAGGATGTGGTTCGCCATGGGGTCCACGAGCGAATGCTGGAGTGGCCTGAGGGTGCCTCCGGTGACGACGACCGTGAACCTCGGGATCCCGAGTTCGAGTTCGAGAGCGACGTTGAGCGCGCTCGTGAATACGACGATGTCACGAAGGTCATCACGAGCGACCATCGCTCGGGCGACTGCGGTGGTGGTGCTGCCGACGTCCAAGATGATGGTTTCTCCGCTCGACACCATCGCGGCGGCTGCGATGCCGATGGCCGCTTTCTCGTCTGCAGCGCTACTGCTCGACTCCTCGAAGGAGCGCTCGAAGCGCGGGCGAAGTGCCCGAATCACGGCACCACCGTGGACCCGCTGGAGACTCCCCGTGCCGTCGAGCAGGTCGAGGTCGCTGCGCACCGTCACCTCGGAGATGCCGAACATCGCGCTGAGGTCGGACACTCGGACGAACTCTCTCTCGCGAACGAGGGAGAGGATTCTCTCCCTGCGTAGCTCTGCTGGAACGGTCCGTTCTGTCACGGGCACCTGACAGTGTCGGGGTCATTGGCGAGCTTCGCTTATTTACGTTTGGTTGTCAAGTCACAAGCAACGCCCCATGAATGGGTTTCGGACTCGCAACCGGGGTCGGACGGCGATAGTGTTCCGACACTCACGGAAGGAGCGGTGTATGGCTGACGGGTTCTCGTTGTACGGCAACCACCTCAAGGCTTCCTACGCCACGGCGGCACAACGTTGGCAGCAAATGTTCATCGACAAGTTCGACTACCGCGAGGGCGAGCCGTATGACCTCTCCCTCGTCGACAACGACTATCTCGGACCCATCTTCGGGCTCAAGGACATCGTCCGCGACGGCGGTGGTGAACCCGTTGACCCGTCGACCGGGGTCATCTGTGGGACCGTACGGATGGGGTTCGGTCACTACCGCATTGCCATGGCGGGGGCGTCCGCTGCCAGGTCGATGGGTTACACGCCCTACTGGCTCGACCTGCTATCCATCCCCGGCATCTCCACCGACGTTATCAACTGGTGGAACACCAACTACAGCAAGTTCTCCCGCCTGTCGCAGCGAAGCCCCCTCTTCAACAAGTACGTGTGGGAATCCGTCACCACCGGTGACCGCACTCTGCCGGGTTTGTGGTGGGCCCTCAACACCTTCGCCGCAGGATGGCCGTGGCGGTTCATCAAGGCGAACGCAAGGGATTACCGAATGAGTGAGCTCTTCGCCGATCTGCACCGGGCGCTTCCCGCCGAGACGCCTCTCCTCGGTGCGCACATGTGGAACAGCATGGGTGCGGTGGCCGGCGGGATGACCCATGTTGTCGACATGATGTTCGACAACTGGCCGATGGCCTTCCAGCTGATCGAGGGCGCTCAGCACGCGGTCCAGTCCCCTTCCGGGTACTACGGCTTCCGGACGATGCGCGGGTTCGATGAGAAGAACGCCATCCTCAAGCCCACTCCGAGCGACGCACTCCACTACGTCGGCCATCACGTGGATCACGAACTTGTCGATAACATCGAGCTCGACTGTGAGCTGCGCCTCGGGCGCATGGCGTCTGGCGAGCCACGAAGGTTCCTTCTCACCATGGGTGGAGCGGGGGCACAGCGCGAGCTGTTCAAGGCGATTGTCGACCACATGGTGCCGATGGTGCGTGCGGGTGAGGCCACGTTGTTCGTCAACCTCGGCGACCACGGCGAGAACTGGGACTGGCTGCGCAGCGAGCTCGGTGACACCGCCCGATTGATTGACCTGCACACGACCTGGGAAGACACGAAGGGGTTTGCCGACGAGATCCGCACTGGGAGCACGAGCGGGATCCACGTGTTCATCTATGACAACATCTTTCACGGCGTCTATGCGACCAACTACCTGATGCGGGTCATCGACGTCATGATCACAAAGCCGAGCGAGCTGGCCTTCTACCCGGTACCGAAGATCTTCAACGAGCGGGTCGGTGGGCATGAAGCGTGGGGGGCGATTCGTTCGGCCGAGCTCGGCGATGGGACGGTCGAAACGAGAACGATCCCTGAGGCTCTGCAGGCGGTTGATCTCCTCACGCTCGATGAAGACTTGCTTGCCATGTACTGCGACGGCATCGTGCGCAACAAGTCGATCGGGATCTACGACGGCGCCTACAAGTCGGTTGCCCTCGCCACCGGGAGGGTGTGGGAGCGGCCCCGATCCGCGGCCTCAGCACCGCCAACGTAGATGAGGAGGGCGCTTCTGCGATGGACGAGGGGCAGAACGCTCAGAACGGAACCGGAGAACCCGTCCGCCGGCGCCGGCTACCCGATCAATACGCATGGGGTTGGTGGCTGGGGGATCGTCCGGCGCCCAGGCAAGCAGACGAGGGGAAGCTGCCGACAGTCATCGAGATCGGCTGCGGCTACCGGTCGGTGCCCTTTCGGTCCCTTGGATGTCGGATCGCACGCACGCCCAGAACCCCGATCCAGATCACAAGCGCTGCCAGGGCAAGGACGATGAGTAGCCCGAGGAGAAATAGTGGGCCGTAGGCGTCGCTGATGTGCTGTTCTAGATCCAATTCGAAGTCGGATTGCTCGGTGGCAATCGCGTGGATCAGCTTGGTTGAGGCGGTTGCGTGCATCGTCATTCACCTGCCTGGAGGTTTACACCCTGGATTTCGCTGACGTTCAGCGCGGTAGTTCGCACGAGACGGTGGTTTCCCCATTGAGGCACGTGTCGGTGCCGTCCCCACCGGTCAGGTGGTCGGTGCCATCACCGCCGTCAAGGACATCATCTTCGTTGCCACCGTCGAGCACATCGTCGCCCCCTCCGCCGTACAAGTGATCGGGGCCGCCGTGACCGATGAGCGTGTCGTCTCCGCCGAGACCGCGGACTTCGTCCCGCCCTTGTCGGGCTCGAATCACGTTCGCCACCTCACTCCCAACCAGCAGATCGGGCTTCCGGCCCCCGGTGATGTCCTCGACGGCAGAGATGCGGATCCGGTCCAACCAAGGCCAGCTCCGCGCCTTGGCCATACCGCTATCCAGATCAACAACGAGCGGTTGAGTCGAGTACTTGGCCTTGAAAGTGTCGCTTTCCCCTGCGCCGCCCTTGACGATGATCTCGCCACAAGAGCCCTCGTTCAACGCCTCTGTCAGTTTGAAGGAATCCTTGCCGGCATGACCAAAGAGCCGGATGGTGGCGCTCGGGTTCCCACACGTCACCGGCAGTGACCCCCGGAAGCCGAACCCCGTGAACCCATCATCGCCATCCCCCCCGAACATCGTCGGGCTGTCGGTACTGGTAGATCGGTAGAACGCAAACTTGTCGTTGCCGAGATCGCCGTAGATGAGGTCATCGCCGTAGCGGACCACAAACTTGTCGTCGCCCGCACCTCCGCGATACACATCATCGTCGCGCTCAGTCTCCAGCAACTCGGCCGCTTCCCTGACTTTGTCGTTGCCGGCGCCGCCGTAGACAATGTCGTTGCCCAACTTCGGGCGGCTCTCAACTTGGATCCGTCCGCGATCTCCGTACATCTCGTCGTTGCCAGCCCCACCTTTCACAACATCATCGCCTGGCCCGCCGTGGATCTCGTCGTTTCCGGCCCTACCTTCTAGGACGTCAATACCTGGCCCGCCTTTGAGGCGATCAGAACCGTGCCGCCCAACCAAGACATCGGACCCTGCATTGCCGAACAGGCGGTCATTCCCGCCAGCGCCGACCAGCACGTCATCCCCTGCACCCCCGGACATCACGTTTCTCCCACCGCCGACACCCAGCAAACGGTCGTTGCCCGCCCCACCATCCACATGATCGTTACCAGCACCGGCGCACACCACATCATCCCCCGCGCCCGCCACGATCAAGTCGTCACCGCCCAACCCAACGATCACATCCCCCTCATCGGTACCCACGAGTTCATCGTCACCTTCGGTACCGATGATCGTGGCGGTCAGCCCGTCGCACTCGAACTCACCGCCCGCGGCGGACACCGGCACCGTCCCCGTCACCACCAGCACCACGGCAACGATCAGGAACCAATGACGCATCTCAACCTCCCGATGCCACTCCATGCATCGTCGCGCCCATGGCAGACCAGCGGCACCGCCACAAGACCCGAACCGCCTCGCACCGCCCGACAATCGTTCCCCATGACCAATACGCTGGTTCGTACGGTTCGACGGTCGAGCACAACGACGGTTGGGCCACTACCGAATCTTCGTGAGTGGCGTCCAGCCGGTCGGCGAGCTCCTCGAGGTCTTCGTTGTAGGGGCCGGCGTGGGAGACTCCGTGGCATGGGCTCGTTGGAGTCATCTGGACTGACGATTCGTGCGGCAGAGGCCTCCGAAGCCGACGGCGCGGTGTTCGCTCGTCTTCTCGATCAGGCTCAGGGGGGTTGGTACCGCATGGCGCTGGGATCGTCTGCGGCGCGGTTGATTGGTGCGTCGTTTCTCGAACCGAACCACGAGTTGTCATACGAGTTCGTCACCATGGTCGAACGTGACGGCAAACCAGTCGGCATGTTCTCGGCATACTCTGGTCGAGTCCACACTCGGTTCGCACCGAATCCCCTCGACCAGGCTGCGCATGGCAGGTTCCGGTATTGGGCGATGACGAAGCTGTCTGACCGCATGCTGTCATTCATCGCCAATGTCCCCAGCGATGACTACTACATCCGGGCACTCGCTGTCGACCCGGATCAGCGTGGACACGGCATCGGGACCCTGCTCCTCAACGTTCTCGCCGAGGCGGCCAGAGCTTCCGGTTGCCAGCGCCTTGCCCTCGACGTAGCGGCCACCAACAAGGGAGCAAGAAGGCTCTACGAGCGCATCGGGATGGTCCAGGAAGCTGAATCGCCTCGCTTCTTCGGTCTACCCAACACGAACGTGCTGCGCATGGTGAGCGACCTGTAGTCACCGTCCATATCGAGGCCTATTTGGATGACGCTCCTATGTGTTGTCAAGTCGTGTGTTCGAGTTATTTGAAGAGTTGGCGGGCGATGTAGCGCTTGAGGCATCGTCGGATCTCGCGGTCGGGTTTTCCTTTGCTTCGTCTGCGGTCGGCGTAGGCGCGGGTTGCAGGGTCGGTGCGGAGTCTGGTCAGTGCGATGACGTCGAGGGTCCGGTTGAGTTGGCGGTCGCCGGATCGGTTCAGGCGGTGTCTGGTGGTCAGCCCTGATGATGCAGGGATTGGTGCGGTGCCGCTGAGGCTGGCGAAGACTGCTTCGTTTCGGCAGCGTCCTTGATGCGACCAGGCGCACAACACGTTGGCGGCAACGATTAGTCGCACGCCGCGTTGGTCGAGCAGGTCGGGTCGCCAATCGCGCACGATGGTCATGATCTGGCGTTCGTGGGTAGCGGCTTCGTTTTGGAGATGTTGGGCGCGTTGTGCATGTTCATTGTGTTTCTCCTTATCGAGAGGGGACGTGTGGTTCCGGTCCGGTTCGGAGTTCGGCAAGACTGTGATGGGACACCCCAGATGCAACTGGTGGTCAAGCTCCTGATCAGGCCAGTTTCTTCGAGCCGGGCCGGCTCGAGGCAACAACGAACGGACAAGTCACAAACAGGACACTCCGAAGAGGTCAGTCAAGGGGAGAGCCACTCAAGGGGGTATTGGGGCGCGTTGGGATGGCTCGCCGCGTGGGCGAGTTTGGTGTCGTGGCCGCCGTGGGGACCACGATGCCCTCGGCAGAGCGGGTGAGCCACACCGTCGTGGGTACCGGGGTCCTGCCACGGCGGAACGTGGTGAGCACGATGGATTGACCGGTGAGGGCGTCGAGCGGCATGGCATCGAGGGTAGATCCGACCGTCGCCCCGTCAGACGCCGGGCACGCCGCTGACGTTCAGCCCTCGATCACGAGGGTGCCTGCCATGCCTGAGGTTCCGTCCCAGTGGAGGGAGCAGAAGTAGTCGTAGATCCCCGGAGGCGCATCGCCCAGGTCGACCAACGCCTCACTGCCCGGTCCCACTGATACGAAGACGTCGAGGGTCTCGATGGTGAGGTCGTGCACGAACGGGTCCGAGTTCCTCACGAGCAGCGCTGCGTTGGCAGGAACCGCAGAGGGATCGGGAGCGAATTCGAACTTGGTCATCTCGAGGACCTCGGCACCGGCGGCCTCGCTGTCGGACACGTCCTGCCTGGTGACGAGGAACCCGGTGATCGACACCACGGCGGCCACGCCGATGATCCCCGCGATCACGATGGGTAGGCGTTGCTCGGCGCCGGTGGCTCCCTCCTTGCCCTTCCGGCTGACAGCGATCGCCCGGATACCCCCGACGAGCGACACCACCACACCCAGGACATAGGCGACGGCAGCGATGAACTCGATGGGGCTGAACACGTGGAACAGGCCGAAGGCGAAGAAGAACCCGGCGAGGGACACCACGGTGCCGACCAACCCGATGGCCCTGGCCCACTGCCTGTCGAATCGCCACGTCACCAGGGTCGCGGCGCCCACGAGGACCATCAGGGCGATGAAGGTGCCCACTTCGTCGCCGTCGAGGAGCGTCAGCGAGACCACCACCACGGCGGCGAACGCCGCCGTGATCGTGGCCAGTCCTACGATCTGGGTAGTTGCATGGGTCGTACGCTGTCGGGGTGTCATGGCCTTCCTCCCGTTGAATCGATGGCTAGATGTGGGCGTCCTCGCGCCGGTGGCCAGATGCCAGCTCGGCGAGGACCGCAGGTTGGATGTCGGGTGCGGTGGCAACCGCAACCGTGACCGGCGTCGCGGCCCGCAGTGTCGAGGTGCGGGTTCCGCCCTCGATGAGGGCCCGCTCACCCAGGATCGATCCGGGACCCACCTCCGCAACGGCTTCACCGTCGACCTCGACGGACAACACGCCGTCGAGGAGCAGGAACATCTCGGAGCCTGGGTCGCCCTGGTCGACGAGGGTCGTGTCGGCCGCCAACCGGCGGATCTTCGGCTTCTTCCCTTCCCGCATGATCCGGCGCGACAGCTGCCGCTCGAGTTGGGTCTCGACCGCGGTGACGATCGCCGGCGAGTCGGAGTCTCCCCATGGGGTGTTGTCGCCGAAGCTCTCCTGGGTCCATCCCTTGAAGTCGATCATGCCGCTTTTGGCAACGAGATCGTTGGCGTCGTCGTAGATCCAGTGCCGAGGCATCTTCGAAGCACCTGCGACCGCGTGGTCGTGGGAGCCGTCCGCTCGCAGCGTGAGGCTGAGGGTCGTCCACACGGTGGGGGCGACGATCTTGAGGAACGGTGGGCGGCTGATGCGGCGAGGTAGCGGTGCCCCGGTCCGCCCGCCCGTCGTCTGGGTGAAGGTGGCTGTGGTGGCAGTGATGATGGGATCGGTCCGCAGATCGGGGAACGACACGGCAGGGATCGTGATACTGCCGAAACCGAGAGCCACCGTTGTCGAGCCCATGTGGCCCTTGCCCGAGTAGCCGGCGTCCACCACTCGGCCGTCCTCGACCTCGATCCATGCACGCAATTCGTTGGCGAAACGGAACCGATCCGCCTCACGCAGGGCCTCGAGGTCGTCGATGTGGTCGGGTAGTGGGTCGTCGTAATGGCCGATGCCGAGATCGACCGGTACACGGAGCGGACCCGTCATGGCCTCCGACGGGATCCACGACACGGACGTGACAGATGACTCGATACGCATGCGGCTCCTCCTTGTGCCCTTGCACCGTGTCACGACCCGGCGGCGCGGACCAGCGTGGTGTCCACCGTTGTCGACGGGTGCCAGCACCACCCCAGATGGCGCGTCTGCACGCTGGCCGCAACGGCCCGGCACGTGGAGACTGTGATCCGTACACTCGTCGACCGGAGGAGACCTATGCCCATCTCGGTGTTCCTCGCTGACGACAACCTGATCGTGCGCGAGGGTGTGAAAGCGCTGCTCGATCTGGAGGACGATCTCGACATCGTCGGGCAAGCCGGCGACTACGACGGTCTTGTGGCGGGCGCCGAGTCGACGAACCCGAACGTCGTCGTCACGGACATCCGCATGCCTCCCGACTTCTCCCGCGAGGGGATCGAGGCCGCCAAGGAGGTGCGCAGGCGCCACCCGGGGACCGGCATCGTGATCCTGTCGCAGTTCGACGACCCCGACTACGCCATCGCCCTCCTGTCCGATGGAGCCGCCGGGTATGCGTACCTACTCAAGGACCGCGTCGGTGAGGGAAACCAGCTGGCCCGTGCCGTGCGCGAGGTCGCAGCAGGAGGGTCGGTGCTCGATCCGAAGATCGTCGAGGGCCTCACCACACCCGTTCGGCAGGACGCCACCCTCACACCCGCCGAGGAGGACCTCCTCCAACAGGTCGCCGAAGGCCGCACCATCAACGCCATTGCTGGGCACCTCAACACCACACCCGCCGCAGCAGACGCAGCGATCGAGGACCTGTTCATGCGGCTCGCACAGGGCCTCACGTCCGGGAGTTCGGACAGCTTGCACCGCCTGCGCATGCTCCAGAAGGCGATCGTCGACCGCAAGGAACAGGGCGAATCGCTCAGCCGCCTCCTCCCGGGAGGTGTCGCCGCCCAGATCATCGACGGTGGCCGGCTGCCAGGAGAGACCGAGGAACTGGTCGTCACCGTGTTGATGTCCGACATCCGCAGCTACACCACGATCGCCGAACACACCGATCCATCGGTGCTTGCGGTGCAGCTCAACGAGCACCGTGCCGCGATGAACCGAGCCATCCTCGGCCACGACGGAACGGTGATGCAGTTCGTCGGCGACGCCGTCATGGCCGTCTTCGGTGCTCCCGTTCCCCAGAACGACCATGCAGCGCTGGCGGTGCGGGCGGCAGCAGCGATGCACGCAGCACAGCACGACCTCAACGCCCAGTGGCAGACCGAGGGCAAGGAACCCTTCGGGCTCGGGATCGGCCTGTCGACGGGCCTGGTCGCAGCCGCCCTCCTCGGGTCCGAGGAGCGCCTCGAGTACACCCTCGTCGGGGACACCGTGAACCTCACGCAGCGCCTCCAGGGATGGGCCGAGCCGGGCGAGACGGTGCTGAGCCAACCCACCTGGGAGGCGCTCGTCGACCGTCCCGAGGCCGACGAGCTCGAAGCGTCGTTGGTCAAGGGCAGGGACACGCCGGTGGTCGCCTACCGGTTCCCGAGGAGGGCAGCATGAGCGCCACGAAGCGCAAGGTGGCTACCGCTTGGCTGATCGCAGGGGGCGTCACCCTCGCAGCCGTGGGACTCGAGATCGCCTATCGGCTGCTGACGGAAGACGCGACGCTCTCGCTCGGCGACTTCCTGTGGACGGTCGTGCCCATTCCGTTCGCCGCCCTCGGGGCGCTGATCGTCTCCCGACAGCCGGGGAACCGCATCGGATTGATCCTGCTCGTGATCGGAGCGGGAATGACCCTCAGCAATCTGGGTGACGCCGTGTTCTTCTTCATCGACGAACCGCCAACCACCATGTCGCCGACGCTCTTCGCGGGTCTCTGGTACAACAACGTTGCGTGGGCGACGTTCTTCTTCCCGATGTTCTTGTTGCTCTACGTGTTCCCCACCGGGGCGTTGCTCTCCCGACGTTGGAGGTGGGCGCCCCGTCTGGCCCTCGTACTGTTCGGACTCCTCGTAGTGAGCTCGCTCATCTCCGAGGAGATCGGCCCGACGTCTGAGGCCTGGTTCATGGAGAACCCGATCGGATTCGTCTCGGATGACGCCTTTGGACCGGTGTTGTTGATCTTCCTCGTTGGTGTGCTCGTCCTGCTCGCCGGGGGAGCTGTGGCGATGGTCGTGCGGTATCGGAGGGCACCGGGCGTCGAGAGGGAACAGATCAAGTGGGTGCTGTTCGGCTTCTTCGTGTTCGCCACGGCATGGGTGATCGCCTTCCTCCTCGAGTCGTGGGGATCGGGTGTCGTGGGACTCCTGCTGGTTCTGGGCATCAGCATCATTCCCGCGGTCATCACCGTCGCCGTATTGAAGTTCCATCTCTATGACATCGATGTCGTCATTTCCAAGACGGTGACGTTTGGGATATTGGCTGCGTTCATCACGGCTGTGTATGCGGTGATCGTGGTGGGAGTTGGTTCGCTGGTCGGGGGTGGAAACGAGCCGAGTCTGGCGCTGTCGATCACGGCGGTGGCGGTCGTAGCGGTCGCGTTCGAGCCGGTGCGTCGACGTGTGCAGCATTGGGCGAACGTGGTGGTGTATGGCAAGCGCGCGACTCCGTATGAGGTGTTGGCGAGTGCGACGGCGCGGTTGTCGGATACAAGTGATCCCGATGAGGCCTTGGCCAGGGTGACGCAGCTGGTAGTCGATGGTACGGGTGCGGTCGAGGCGGTGCTGTGGCTCAAGGTCGGGGATGTGGTGTATCCGCGTGCGTCGTCGCCCGGAGATGCAGTGGCAGGTTTGGATCCGGTGAGGGGTGACGACCCGGTGGCGGCAATCGTGGGGGATCGTGTCGTTGCAGTACGTCATCGCGGTGATGTGCTCGGGGCATTGAGTATCTCCAAGGGCAGGGCTGATGCGGTGACGGGGTCTGACGAGAAGGTGCTCGAGGATGTGGCGGCCGGTGCCGGGGTGTTGTTGCGCAACATGGGGCTCAACGCCGAGTTGGCTGAACGGGCCGAGCAGCTTCGGGTATCGCGCCGTCGGTTGGTGGCTGCCCAGGATGCGGAGCGCCGTCGTCTCGAGCGTGATCTCCATGACGGTGCCCAGCAGCAGGTGGTGGCGTTGAAGGTGAAACTGGGAATCGCTCGGACCTTGGCTGAGCGTGAGGGCGCGCAGCCCGTTGCTGATCTAGTGGCGTCCCTGTCGGATACCACCCAGGAAGCGGTCGATGGGATGCGTGCGGTGGCACACGGCATCTACCCACCACTGCTGGAGGCCGAAGGATTGGAGGCTGCTCTGGCATCGGCGCGACGCACCATTTCGATCCCGGTCGAGCTGACCGCTGAACGCATCGGTCGCTACGAGCGATCCGTCGAAGAGAGTGTCTACTTCTGCGTGCTGGGTGTCATCGCTGATGCCGTCGATGCCGGCGCAACGCGCACCACCATCACGCTCCACGGCAGTGCCGACGCCGTGACGTTCTCCGTGGACACCGACGGTGCCATTGGCGACGTCATCGCCGTCGAAGACAGGATCGACGCCCTCGGCGGCAACCTCACCGTCACCAGCGAACCCACCGGCACTGGTATCCGCGCCGAGCTCCCTGCCCGCGGAAGGTCCCTGGAGAGCGCATGAACCAGCAAGGGCGACCAGACGGCAAGGCCCGCGGTCCATCGTGGATCGCCGTGGCATCGCGCCCAGATCTCGACTGGCACCCACTGATGGAGTTCGCGCGATGACCGACCAGACGATGATCAGGCTCAGCCGCGTCATCGCTGCCATCACGGCGCTGTGCGGTGTCCTCGCTGTCGTCATCTTCGCGACATCCGATCTCGGAGGACAGTCAGCGTCTGACGTGCTCCAGGAGCTGAGCGGGACCCTGATCGTCCCGGCTGTCGTGCTGATCGCCATTCCGAAGGTTCCGCGGAACGGCAGTGTCTGGGCCTTCGCCATCGTTGGCCTCTCGCTCGGTTTCGTGGTTCTGGGCGATGCCGTGGCCGAGAGCGTTGCCGGCATCACGAGTGAAGCCATCAACAATCCACAGATCTCGGTCGGGGTCGCACCCTCCGACCTTCCCCTGTCGGCCGCCATGGGCATAGCGGTGGCACTATCCATGTGGATCCCGAGCTTCGTGCTCATCCCCACGCTCGTGCTGCTTCTCTTCCCCGACGGCCGATTCCCCGATCCCGAATCCCGATGGCGCTGGGTCGGAAGGCTCACTGTCGTGGTCGCCGTGGCCGCGATGGTCGCCTACCTCTGGCAATACCGACCTACGAACACCACCTCTTATGACGAGCTGGTACGTGAGTTCTCACTCGCGAACACGGTGGGCGGCGTGGCCACCCTGGTGTTCATCGTGCTCGCGGTCGTCGCGATCATCGGATACGTGGTCAAGTGGAAGCGAGCCACGGGCGAAGTTCGGTTCCAGTATCGATGGGTCGGCTTCGCCTTCTTCGCCTTCGCCGTGTACTCGGTCGGCTCGGTCGTGTTGAGCCCCTTCGGCGGCAGCGAGCTATCCGGCGTCGTTTCGTGGGCGATGATCATCTTCATCCCCGTTTCCTACACCGTGGCGATCCTCAAATACCGGCTGTACGGGATCGATGTGGTCATCTCCAAGACGGTCACGTTTGGCGTGCTGGCTGCCTTCATAGGTGTGGTGTATGTGGGGATCGTTGTTGGTCTGGGTGAACTCGTTGGGGGTGGTGACGACGCGGGCTTGGGGTTGTCGGTGGCGGCGACGGCGGTGGTGGCGATTGGGTTCCAGCCGGTCCGTGCCCGGGTGGAGCGGTGGGCGAATCGGTTGGTGTATGGGAGGCGGGCGACGCCGTATGAGGTGTTGGCGTCGTTCTCGCATCGGGCGACGGATGAGTCCGATGAGGATGTGTTGGCTCGGATTCCTCGGTTGATCGTTGATGGGACGGGTGCTGTTGGGGCTGTGGTGTGGGTGCGTTCGGGTGGGGGTTTCCGTTCTGCGTCGGCATGGCCCGAGGTCGACGGTGTGCGTCGTTTGGAGGGGCCGGTGTTCGACGACGGTGAGGCGGATGTGTCGTTGCCGGTGTTCCATGACGGCGAGTTGTTGGGTGGGATCTCGATGACGGCTGCTCGCGGCGGGGCGATCACGCCACCCGAGCTCGAGTTGGTGGAGAGCCTCGCTGACGGGTTGGGGTTGACGTTGCGCAATGCACGGTTGACGGCTGCGCTGCGTCGCCAGGTCAAGGATCTGCAGCGGTCGCGTGACCGGATCGTGTCGGCGGCTGATGCGGCACGCCGGTCGCTGGAGCATGACCTCGATTCGGGTCCTCAGCAGCAGTTGGTGGCGGTGAAAGTGAAGTTGGGTCCGGTCCGCAAGTTGGCCGAGGACGCAGGCGCTACTCGGACTGCAGGGTTGCTCACCGATATCGAGTCCCAGGCCGGTGACGCGATCCAAGCGGTACGTGCCTTCGCCGCAGGGGTGTATCCGCCCCTGCTGGGGGCTGAGGGCCTCACGGTGGCGCTGGCGCAGGAGACCCGCAAGGCAGCAGTACCGGTGGATCTCGAGTCGGACGGTGTGGGCAGGTATCCCCGTGATGTCGAGTCTGCGGTGTACTTCTCGATCCTCGAAGCACTCCAGAACACTGCCAAGTATGCAGAGGCGTCGCGGGCAACGGTGCGACTCACCGCACGCAACGGTGACCTGCGGTTCGAGGTGTCCGACGACGGGCGAGGCTTCGACCCGGCAACGATCGAGCGGGGGGCGGGACTGAGCGGGATCGCCGATCGCATCGACACCATCGGCGGCACCTGGACCATCACCTCCACCCCCGGACACGGCACCACCGTGGCTGGTGCCATACCCGTCAGCGACCACGTGCCTGCCTAGCTGCGGTGGTCAGCCCTGCGCCAGCTCCCACATCTCGGCCAGCGTGTCGAAGCTGAACTGCGATTTCGGAACGAACCCGACGGCACCCGCTGCCACGGCCATGCCGACGTAGTCGCCTGATTCATGCGTCGACATGACGATGACGGCCGGAGCGTCGGCGAGGGCACTGATCTGGCGGGTCGTCTCGATGCCGTCGATACCCGGCATTTGGACGTCCATGAGCACGAGGTCGGGCTTCAGCTCGGAAACGAGCTCGATGGCCTCGAGGCCATTCTGCGCCTCGCCCACGACCTCGAACCCGTCGGTCATCTCGACGACCATCCGCGACGCCTCGCGGAACGGCAGTTGATCGTCCACGATCAACACTTGGACAGTCGTCATGGCCACCTCCACTGCTGCATCATCGCCGCTCGGTGCACCGGAGTCCATGGTGCTCGCCGCTCTTCGGGGGTGGGGATAACACCACCTCAGCTGCGGGACTCCGACAGGTAAACGAGGACGGCCCGGACCCGGCGATTGCTGTCGGCTTCCTGGTTGAGGTCGAGTTTCATGAAGATGGAGTTGATGTGCTTCTCGACCGACCTTGGCGAGATGAACAGGGCCTCGCCGATGGCGGCGTTGCTCTGGCCCTGGGCCATGTGGGAGAGCACCTCGATCTCGCGTTCGGTGAGGCGGTCGAGGATGGTCGTTGTATCGCCGGTGCGTGCAGCGATCAGGGCATCGACGACCTGGGGATCGATGACCGAACCACCCTTGTGCACACGGTGGATCGCATCCGCGAGTTCGTCGGGATCCGCGACCCGTTCCTTGAGCAGGTACGCCCGGCCGTGCGACCCGCTCTCGAGCAAGTGCATCGCATAGTCAGGCTCGACGTACTGACTCAACACGACCACGCCCATATCCGGATGTGCGTCGCGGAAGCCGCTGGCGGCCCGGATACCCTCGTCCGTCTGAGTGGGCGGCATCCGGATGTCGGTGACCACCACATCGGGACGGTGCTCGGCGACGGCTGCAACGAGGTCATCGAAATCGATGCACACGGCAACGACATCGATCTCTTCGTGGAGTGCGAGGACCGAGGTGATGCCCTCTCGCATCAACACGCTGTCCTCGGCGACGATGACCCGCAATCCCATGGTGGCACTGTACTTCGGTGGAGCCGCGCACACCCGTGTTGCGTCAGGCGGGCGTCTCCTCGCGGCGGTCGGCCGGATGCAGAACGGGAAATCTGTGCACGGCAGGGGTCCTGGACTGTGTGGCAGGAACCGATTGGCTGAATCAGATGCGATCCTTCGCCATTGTCATACCTAGCGGTTGCCGCTGCGTGTGTCGCGGGATGCACGACAATCGGCAACACACCTGCAACGGCACCCATCACGACCGCGCCTGCATCCTCGACCTCGGCCATTTCGCCCAGCGTCGAGTCCACGACCACCACGGAACCCACGACCACCACGGAACCCACGACCACCACGGTCGATTGGCTCACCGAGGTGACAGCCATCTTCACCGACCTCGAATGGCGTCGCCCGGAACCTCTCCTGAGGATGCCAGCAGATTCGACATATCCGTATGGACGGCTCCGTCGCTGCGCACAGTCCGCGACGAGGCGATGCGGTTCTCGAACCGGTGCGCATCGATCGTCTGCAGATGCACATCGAGCAGGTAGCGCCCGGTGCGACTCTCTACGGAGGGACCGAGCGTGCGCCGGTATCCCGATATCCAGGTCTCGATCGATCGTCTCGAGCGAGGATCGGCATCGGGCCTATGCGTCCCCATCAGCAGAGCGTCCGTCGCGGCCGTGGACCCCTCTTCTCGGCATCAGGCAGCTACCGTCGCCCGCCATGCCCACCGCACCCGACCCGATCCACGGCGAACTCGGTGTCCTTCGTGCCGACGGAGGCGCTCGACAAAGACCAGGAATGGTGGGCAGTTCCGTCGTACAGTGATGGTGTGACACGCCGCAAGACGCCAAAGTCGAACCCCGACAAGGAAGCCGACGAGGTCGCCCTTGACACCCCACCGGCGGCCCGGTCCGACGAGTACATCACGTACGACGACCCGGACTCCCTCATGCAGCTCTTCGAGGACGACCGCGACTGGCATCACGACCAACGCCACGCCGAAGGCCATGACGTATGTCCCGAGTGCGGTACCAAGCTGGGGCCATCGAGCTGATTCGGGCACAGGTCAAGGCGGTGGCTGAGGAGCTGTTGGGGACCCTGAAGCGGGAAAAGCTCGTCCTGGACTGAGCTAACGGACCGAAACATCGAGGGCTTCCGCTTCTCACGCGAGGCGGAGATTCTTGGTTGGTACGCCGATTTCTACTGTGCAGCGGCCCGCCTCGTGGTCGAAGTTGACGGCCGGGAGCATCGCGAACACCGCGACCGGGACAACCGCAGAGACGAGGTGATGAGAACGAACCGATACCGAGTGCTGCGACTCCCCGCGTGGCTTGTCTTCAATGACCTCGACGAAGCAGTGCGACACGTGCGGCAAGCCGTCGACACTGCATGGGCGAGAAGGCGACGAGACCGGACTGCGGCGAGGACGCGAAGCTCGTAGCAGGCAACCACACCCGTTGAAGATGTGGTTCCCAATGCCCTCCTGCCTGCCAAGGACCAGCCCCCTCGACCGGTCAAACGCCAGTTCTACTGCCCCTCCTGTGAGTGGGATTTCGTGACTGACATCCACGCCAGCAACTGGATCGAATGCCGTCGGTGCTGCGTCCGTCCCCTGCCCGTGTGTGAAGACTGCAAGAAGCCGGTGAAGAAGGTGGCGGCGGTCGGCGCTCGGCGGTGCCGTCGCTGCCAGGAAGCCCACGAGGTAGCCGTGAGGTCCGCGGGGCCTGGCGGGGACAAGTCCCTCGGCCCGATCACGCAGTCGAAGCGCGGCAAGCGCTGGATCAGTTGATCCGGTCCAACTTGGCGGGCCAGGAAGCGGCGGTCGGAGGAGTGGCCTTTGCCGCTGCTGCGCCAGAAAGTGCGACGTACGGACTCGATTGAGCGATCGGCGAGCCACCAGGCCAGGCAAAGATGGGCGATCACAAATGCACTCGACCAAGGTCGGGCTACATGGCCTCAGCCTACGCCTCCTCGCCCCGCTCCAACCTGTCCAGCACCGCGGCGTAGTTTGCCCGGGTGTCGCCGCTGGGTTCCCGTCCCGGGAGGCGACGGCCACCCACGAACCACCCGGCTTTCTTCTCAAACCGGACGACGGCGGTTCTGCTCACTCCCAGTTCGTCGGCGAGGTCCTGTTGGGTCCAGCCTGCTGCTTCACGGATGCGGCGGCGTTCGACGTAGCCGGGCAGCGGGGTTCTGACTGCCCCTGTGCTCCAGGCTGATCTGGTTGATGAATGCCTTGTGCTCGCCCTCGATCATCTGATCGTTGGAACAACTGAAGTGGTCGTCCTCATCGCCAGCTTCTTTGTCCCACGACGCCCAGTGCTCGGCCCGACGAGTGCCGCATGTGGCGCATTTGAGGTCGGAGAACGGCAAGCTCACAGGTACGCCAGGCTGAGACGTTGGCGAGAAGCCTGCAGCCGCCGTGCAACCGATCAGCGGCTACGCTGACCTCATTGGAGACGTAGGGCGGCTAAACCCCAGGTCAGTGTGGTACCGGGAGGGGGACTTGAACCCCCACGTCCTTGCGGACAACGGATTTTGAGTCCGCCGCGTCTACCAATTCCGCCATCCCGGCTGGTGCAAGTCCGATGCTACCGCGTCCGTCCCCGTCCGTTGTCCGTACAATCTCGCCGATGAGGCGACGGGAACGCAAGCTCTTCAAGATCAACGACGAGATCGCGGCGCTGCTCGAGTCCGAGCGGCTTGCGGAGGAGGAGTTGATATTCCACCAACACCTCGACGACGACGCCAAGCGCGATGCGGCCGTCAGCGGCAACCCGCTCGATCGAGCCGATGCCAGGGAAACATCGGCCGATGTGGCCAGATTCGAGGACCACATCCGCAACCTCCGGGCGGAACGCGCCCGGCTCGAGGCCAAACGGGACCGGCTGCTCGATCGACTATGACGAGGTGGGGCCTCTGAACGTAGGGGAGTGACTAGTACCGCGGACTAGTTCCGAAATGGCCACTAATTCCTCCTATACCTGAGCCACTATGAGCCGATACACTATTGAACACCCTCAGTGAGGAGAAACCACGGTGAGTAGCCGCATCTCAAAGCGGACCAAAGAAGAGCGCGGAGCTGCGCTCGTTGAGTTTGCTTTTATTCTCCCCCTCCTGCTCGTGCTCTTGTTCGGGATCGTGGAGATGGGTCTCGCCTTGCGGGACCAATTGACCATGTCGAATGCAGTGACGTCATCCGCTCGGATCGGCAGCGTGCTCGGTGACGACGCAGAGGCGGACATCGTCATTCTCGATGCGGTCCAGGCCGGATTGGTCGGCGCAGTCGACAGCGACGTCATCACCAAGGTCATCATCTATCGAGCCGACGCCGCTGGGAACTCCACTGGGGAGGAGAACCACTACACCTACGACGAGACCGACCTGACCTGTCCGTGGGCTCCGTGTCCGGACCCTGCGGTCGGTGGCTTCAAGTATGGGGACCCGGGGAACTGGCCACCCGACATGAGAGTCGTCACGTTGCCGTCGCCTGACATCCTCGGCGTCAGGATTGAATTCACCCACAAGTGGATCACCACGTTCATCCCATTCATGTCAAGCCCAGCCCACTGGACAAGTGAAGCACGGGTCCGCCTCGAGCCGGATGTGTCGGGCACATGATTGCCAAGATCAAGAATCGCTGGCAGGAGTTCGACAGCCGGGAGCGGGGCGCTGTCCTCATCTTGACTGCAGCCATGCTGATCGTTCTGATGGGTGCGGCCGCGATGGGGACCGACCTTGGCTGGCTCTATCTCAACGGCAGACGCACCCAGCAAGCGGCCGATGCCGCTGCCCTTGCCGGCGTCGTGTATCTCCCCAACGACGAACCATCGGCGATTTCGACCGCGGTGAACATGGCCCGGGCCAATGACTACGTTGATACCTCCATGGGCGGCGACGCGAGCGTTGTTGCCCACAAGCTCGTTGACAACGATCGGCGGCTGCAAGTCACGGTGACGCGATCGGTTGGCACCTACTTCCTGAAGGTGTTTGGGATCGACAACATCTCACTGTCGAGGAGCGCCGTCGCCGAGTATGTGCTCCCCCTGCCGCTGGGTAGTCCCGAGCCGCAGTTTGGCAACAATCCGGAGTGTGCACCCAATATCGATACCGGAGTTGGCTGTACCAATATTTGGGCCAACATCCACGGCAAGTACACAAATCGGATCATGGGTGACGCCTTCTCGCCCTGGTGCACCGGGAGCAACGGTACGTCATGCACCTACAACGAATGGCACCGTGATCGTGGCTATCTCTTTGGAGTGGAGCTCGACGCCGACACGGCGAGCTTGGGAGTCGATCTCCTCGATCCGGCTTTCGTTCAGGGGGGCAACGACTACGTATGGGCTGGAGACAACCCGATTAGCGGCAACGTCGGCCCTTCGGTCGAGTTCACCTTGTGGAGCGAGGATCCGACCCCACTCGATCTGAGCGACGGCAATGTGATCTTGTGTCAGGTCGTCTATGCCCCTGAACCTGTGGGAACGCCGTTCACCTGGCGTGATTTCTGCGACGTCTCAGGAGCCGACGCAGGCGTGTATCCACTTCAGGTACGCATTGCCGACGAGAACTTCGGCTTGAATCGGTATTCGATCAGAACAAGCGCAGCGGGGGCGGCGAACTCGCGGGTCTATGGACTCGGTGACATGTCGATTTACGCCAACGTCCAGAATGGCGGATCCGACTTCTTCCTTGCCGAGGTCGACCAGGTCCACAAGGGCAAGCAGCTGATCGTAGAGCTCTTTGACCCCGGCGAAGCCAACGGAAACAACTTCATCCACATCAGGGATCCATTCGGGAACAGCCCAGAATGCCACGTCCAGGTGCCGAACGACTCAATCGATGAAGTGCTCAGCAATTGCATCATCGATGCCACTCGGCCGGCTCGGAACTACAACGGCGACTGGATCTACGTGAGCATCGACCTTCCCGGCGACTACAGCTGCAACGGACCGAACTGCTGGTGGAAGGTCTATTACGACTACGCAAATGAGGCAAACGACACCACGACCTGGACCGCTCGGATCGAGGGCAATCCGGTTCGTTTGGTTGAGTAGGGTCTCGGGCGTCGCCGCGGACGAGGTGCGGTCGGCGTCGCCACCGTCGGGGTGACCGCGAGCGTGGATCCGGCGGGTTCGTCGTTTTCCTATTCCCTTTTCAGTTGTCCACAGATACACTCAGGTGCACAGCGTGGTGGTGTGCGCGCCGAGCGAGGTAGGAGTATCTGTGGTCCGGAAGACCGACATCCGGAACGAAGCCATTGGGGGAGGAGACGAGCGTGGCGCCGCGCTCGTTGAGTTCACCATCGTGGCGTTCCTGCTGCTGACTCTCGTTTTCGGGATCGTTGAGTTCGGCCTCGCCTTCCGTGATCGCCTCACCATCGGCAACGCCACGCAGAGCGCAGCCCGGGTGGGGACGGCCGTTGGGCGCGACCTGACTGCCGATCTCGCCATTCTGCAATCTCTGGAACAGACCCTTTCGACGTTGCCCGGTTCGGGGGTTGACACCGTGGCCTACGTCGATGTCTACAAAGCCAACAACGTCGGCCAGCCGGTGGGCGGCTGCCCGACCGGCGAGTGCAACCGCTACTTCTATTCCTACATCGACGGACCGGGGCCACAGTGTGACTGGTCTCCCTGTCCTGATCCCGACGACGGCTACAGCGGGTGGAACTGGTCGCCGGCCGACCGTGAGGTCGAGGTCGGCAACCTCGACGTCATGGGAGTCGAGATCACCTTTGGCCACGCATGGGTGGTTGGATCACTGGTTCCGCTCCCCGATGTCGACTGCAACAACAATCCAACTCCGACCAATTGCTGGGCCGATACGGCGCTGATGCGAATGGAGCCGCAACAGTTTGGGATTGGGCCATGACCACGCCGAATGGGGGGCCTTTTGAGGTCACGGGGCGTTGGGTCGATGAGGGGGAGCGAGGCGCCGTCCTCATCCTTACGACGCTGCTACTTGTGGTGTTCATGGGTATGGCCGCATTCGCCATCGATCTCGGTTGGCTCTACTACAACCAGTTGAACACGGCGAAGGCCGCCGAGGCGGCCGCGTTGGCCGGCGTGGTACACATGCCCATGCCGGGCTGCGTTGATCCTGGGTCCGGCGATCAACCGACGACCGTGGCTCGCGATATCGCCGGCCGGCAGGGCTATCAACACAACATCGGCGGAGTGATCGTTGCTGCCGCCAAGGGGAGCAACTGCAACCAGCTCACCGTCGACATCAGCCGTTCATACGGGACGTTCTTCCTCCAGGTCTTTGGCATCGACACCGTCGAGATCAACCAGGCCGCCACCGCGGAGTACTTGCCTCCGCTGAAACTTGGCAGCGATGAGGCCTACCTCGGAGAGGACCCGACGGTTGGTGGTCGCGACCGAGACTTCTGGGTTGCCGTCAACGGCACACGACGCCGCAAGGAGTCGGGAGACCCCTACGCCACCAAGTGCGCGGGGACCGGAACCGCCCACAACTGCAACGACCCCGGGGCGAATGTTGGTGTCGAGTATCGAGATCCGGCGTACTACTACGCAGTGGAAGTTGACCCCGCCGACAACAACAAGTTGCTCACCGTCGAGATCTTCGATGGGGTGCACTGCAATCAGAGCAACGGGGAATACGCGCCCGATGCGGGATGCCGACCCGATGGCACAGCCGAATACGACGGCTATCCGACTGACTTCTCGCTCGAGTTCCGTCTCTACCCACCCGACTCCACCCCCGCAGATTGGACCGACAACTCGTCGAACAACGCTGCGGTCTGCTCGAAGACATTCCACTACAGCGCGGTGCTGGCGGAGCAGTACCGCTGGGACGAGCTCGGTAGCTGTCCCGTCGTCGCGGTCTCGGGTATCTACGTGCTCGAGGTAGACATCCACGAAGCGTCGCCGGCACTGGCCGATTCCAACATCGCGGTGTCGGCCTACTCGATCCGGGCGTTGATCAACGGTCAGGTTGACAATGCCACGGCGGTATACGGGCTCGGTGCCATGTCACTGTGGATGCCGGAGCTCGGTTCAAATCCAAGCTTCAAGATCGTGAAGCTCGATGAGATCTACGCCGGGACCGAGTTGATCTTGAGCATGTTCGACGCGGGAGATATCACCGGCACCATCGACCTCAGCTTCACCGGCGAGCTGGCCGGCCAGGATTGCCTCTATCGGGTGCGCGACGAGTTCCTCAACGAGGTCCAAGCCTGGGGAGGCGACGACGGCGGATCCGGGTGTTATCTGGAGATCACCAACAAGGAATACAACAACCGTTGGATCGACTTTCGTTTCCCGATCGATCCCGGTTACACCTGTAGTAGCGACTGTTGGGTCTTCGTCGACTACAACCTGGCTGCGGCCGACCCCTTCGAGCGGACAACGTGGACGGCCCGGGTCGACGGTCAGCCCATCCACCTGGTTCCCTGACGGCAGCACCGTCTGACCTGTAGGGGGCGCAGGTACACTCCGCAGCGATGCCAACGCTCGCCCTGCTCGACGGACATAGCCTCGCCTACCGCGCCTTCTACGCGCTGCCTGCGGACCTCGCCACGTCTGCCGGCCAGGTGACCAACGCGGTGTTTGGGTTCACCTCGATGCTGATCAAGCTGCTCGACGACTCCGATCCTGATGCGATCGCCGTTGCCTGGGACGT
Organism: uncultured Acidimicrobiia bacterium; assembly: GCA_963821095.1. GTDB lineage: Bacteria > Actinomycetota > Acidimicrobiia > Spongiisociales > UBA5794 > CAVPHV01. The sequence goes on from CAWGCJ010000023.1 coordinate 233,945, forward strand.
GCGCGGCCCAACCTTCCGCAAGGAGCGTTACCCCGAATACAAGGCGCAACGCGACAAGCCGCCCGACTTGTTCGCGAGTCAGCTACCGCTGATCGATGAGGTGCTCGCCGCCCTGCAGATCCCACAGTTGCGCGTCGGCGGGGTCGAGGCCGACGATGTAATCGCCACGCTGGCGTCCTCCGCCGGATCAGCCGGCTGGGATGTCATCGTGGTCACCGGTGATCGCGACGCGTTCCAACTCATCGATGACCATGTATCGGTCTACTACACCCTGCGGGGCATCTCCGACACGGTCGATGCCACCCCGGCGTGGCTCGAGGGGCGCTACGGCGTTCGTCCCGACCAGTACCTCGAATACGCCTCGCTGCGGGGTGACAGCTCGGACAATCTTCCCGGGGTCCCGGGTGTGGGTGAAAAGACCGCAGCCAAGCTGATCGCGGGGTATGGCTCTCTCGATGGGATCTACGAGCACCTCGACGAGCAAACGCCGAAGCTGCGTGAGAACCTCGCCGCTCATCGTGATCAGGTGTTTCTCAATCGTGAGTTGATGGACCTCGTGCGCGACGTAGATGTGCGCCTCGATGGCGAACCGGTCACGCCCGACGATCTGGTGCGACGCGACTGGGACCATGATGAGGTACGGGGGATCTTCGATGGGCTGGCGTTCCGGACGCTTTGGGAGCGCCTGAGTGAACTCGGTGGCCAGACCGTGGTGGCTTCGGCCCCCCTCGACGTCACGGTGCGAACGATGCTGCCCGGTGATCCCGTTGCTCCGGGCCCCTTCATCGTCGAACCCGTGTGGGATGGAGATGATCTGACCGGCGTCATGCGGGCCGAGGGAGATGGGGGAGTGTTCGTGCCCGCCGACCGCCTCGAAGTGATCCTTGCCGAGGCCTCCGGAGGTGAGGCGGGGATGATTGCCCACGACGCCAAGCCGATCGTGCGGGCCATGCTCGAAATGGAGCTGACGCCTCCGGCCGTGGCCTTCGACACCGCGCTTGCTTCCTACGTCATCAATCCTGCTCAGCGCACTCCCGATCTTTCGGAACTCGCCTATCGGGAGCTGGGGCTGGCCGTGGATCCGGCGGACGACGGCGACGAGCGCGCCGCTCAGGGCGCCTTCGAATTCGACGCCATCGAGGCCGGTCCGGATCTCGACGCCGCGGCGCGCCGTGCCGTGGCAGTCGGGCGTCTGGTGGCGCCGATGGCCGAGCAGGTGGCCGCTCGAGGTGGCACGGCGTTGCTCGAACAGATCGAGTTGCCGTTGGCATCGATTCTCGCCCAGATGGAGGTGACTGGGATCGGCGTCGATCGCGCCTTCCTGGCGGATCTCGGTGAGCAGTTGCGAGCCCGGCTGGCGGCGCTCGAGATTGCGATCCACGAGGCCGCGGGCGGACCGTTCAACGTCAACTCGACTCTGCAACTGCGGGAGGTGCTGTTTGAGCGCCTCGCGCTCCCGGTGCTCAAGAAGACCCCGAAGGGCGTACCGTCGACCGATGCCTCAGTTCTCGGCAAACTGAAGGACGAGCATCCGATGGTTGAGATGTTGCTCGAGTATCGCGAGCTGGAGAAGCTGCGCTCCACCTACGTCGACGCCCTCATTCCCCTCATCGAGCCGGATGGGCGGGTGAGGGGCCGGTTCAATCAGATGGCCGCCGCCACCGGACGTTTGTCACAGGAACAGCCCAATCTGCAGAACATCCCAGTCCGCTCCGAAGAAGGACGGATCATCCGGCAGGCCTTCGTCGCCGACGAAGGGTGCCGGTTCCTCGTAGCGGACTATTCGCAGATCGAGCTTCGCATCCTTGCTCACCTCTCGGCGGATCCCGGGCTCGTCGAGGCGTTTGAAAGCGGCCTCGACATTCACACTGCAACTGCAGCCAGGGTCGCCGGGATCAGTGTCGACGAGGTCGATACCGACGCCAGACGTCGCGCCAAGATGATCAACTTCGGATTGCTCTACGGGATGGAGGCGTACGGCTTGGCCCAGCGGCTCGAGATCTCCCGAGACGAGGCCCAGGAGCACGTCACGGCATACTTCGAACAGTTTCCCCAGGTCAAGGCGTTCATGCAGGGGATCGTGGACGAAGCGCGATCCACCGGGTACACCACAACTCTGCTTGGCCGGCGGCGGTACCTCCCCGAACTCTCGAGCTCGAACTTCCGGGACCGTCAGACCGGCGAGCGGATGGCCCTGAACGCCCCGATCCAGGGAGCGGCCGCGGACATCATCAAGAAGGCGATGATTCAACTCGACGGGCGACTCCGCGCCGGCGGATACCGAGCGGAGATGCTGCTCCAGATCCACGACGAACTCGTTCTCGAGGTTCCCGAGGATGAGGTCGCCGCCGTCACCGAACTGACGACCGAGGTGATGGAGAGCATCGTCGAGCTGCGGGTGCCGCTCACCGTCGACGTTGCCACCGGAGCGACACTCGCCGAGTGTAAGAGCTGACGCTCGACGCGGCGGCCCCGGCGAATGGCGAAATGTGCGCAGACCACTTTGGCGTCTCTCCTGCACCTGTTACGCTTCGGCCCTGCCTTCGACGAGGCGAGTCTGCGCGCTCGAGGGCAATTCATGGAAACAAGGAGTTGATGTTCTCGTATGGCCATCGAGAGAGAGACGGGGCTCGCCGAAGGCGCAGCCGAGGCGATGGAGGAATCCGCATCCGCGGAGTCCGTCGCTGAGACCGAGGCTGCGGCTGAGGCAATCACCGAGGGGGTGATCGCATCTGACGTTGCGGTTGACGGAGCCACCGAAACGGCCGCCGAATCTGGCGCGCCGGAAACCACTGAAGGCGGCGAGCCAACGGCTGAAGCCGTAGACGACAGCATCGTCGCTGCCGACGTTGAAGCCGTAGACGACAGCATCGTCGCTGCCGACGTCGGAGAAGTGGACGATGTGGCTGTCATTGCGGCAACCGCCGAGGAACCCGATCTGCCGGTCGGCGAAGACGCCGCAGCAGTGGCGACCGAGGTTGGTGCCGTTGAAGCCGTATCTGAAGCGATTGCGGATGAGGTAGCTGTCGCCGAGGCGGAGGTTCCGGTTGAGCCGGCCCCGCCATCAGTTGGCGACCGTCCACCCATCACCGCGCCTAGTGACCTCGGAGACGTGCCGAACGATCTGAGCGCCGACGACTTTGCCGCAGCCGTCGAGCGGACCGTATTCGAGTTCAAAGAGGGTGACATCGTTGCCGGCACCGTCGTGCGGGTAGACCCCGACGAGGTGCTCGTCGATATCGGCTTCAAGTCGGAAGGTGTCATTCCTTCCAAGGAACTCTCGATTCGCAACAGTGCCAGCCCGGGCGAAGTAGTCACCGTTGGCGATGCCATCGAAGCCCTCGTCCTCCAAATGGAAGACGAGTCGGGGCGCCTGGTGCTCTCGAAGAAGCGCGCGCAGTACGAGCGGGCATGGGGCCGCATCGAGAAGGTCATGAACGAGGGCGGCACCGTCGCCGGACCCGTGATCGAGGTCGTCAAGGGCGGCCTCATCGTCGATATCGGTTTGCGCGGCTTCCTGCCGGCCTCTCTGGTCGACCTCCGTCGAGTTCGTGACCTGCACCCCTTCGTCGGCGAGATCATCGAGGCCAAGGTCATCGAACTCGACAAGAACCGCAACAACGTTGTCTTGTCGCGCCGTGCCTTTCTCGAAGAGGCCCAGGCCGAGCAGCGCCACGCCTTCTTGGATGAACTGCAGCCGGGCGACCTGCGCAAGGGAACGGTTTCTTCCGTCGTCAACTTTGGCGCCTTTGTCGATCTCGGAGGCATGGACGGGCTCGTCCACGTGTCCGAGCTGTCGTGGCAGCATGTCAGCCACCCCGGCGAGGTTGTCTCGGTCGGTGACGAAGTCACGATCAAGGTGCTCGAGGTCGATCGTGACCGCGAACGGATCTCGTTGTCGATTCGCCAGACCAGGGAAGATCCTTGGGAGGAATTCGCTCGTGAGATCAGCGTCGGCGAGATCGTCGACGGAGCCGTCACCAAGACGGTTCCGTTTGGCGCCTTTGTCTCGGTGGGCGAGGGCGTCGAAGGTCTGGTCCATGTCTCAGAAATCGCGATGCATCACGTCGAGAGCCCGGAGCTCGAATTGTCGATCGGTCAACAGGTACGGGTAAAGGTGACGGAGGTCGATGCCGACAGACGTCGGGTGAGCCTGTCAATAAAGCAGGCACTTCCCGAGTGGGAGGAACGCTCGACGTGGAGCGACAAACGAACCCAGAGTCGGCCGAAGCGACAGGAATTCCAGCGTGAAGAAGAAGCAGCGCAGGAACCGTCATTCAGCGCCGATGCCTCTTTGGAGGCCATTCTCCAGGAGCTCAAGGAGAAGGGTATCGGCAGAAGCTGATACTCCGATCCTTGACTTCGGGGACTCGGCTGCCAGGCTAATCCGGCACTCTGGATTCGTGCTCAACTCCAGGTCGTGTGGTGCGCGTACATCGGTAACCGGAAGGGCCAAGTGACATGGGCAGACGAACGATTGTATTAGTGGTGGCGCTGGTGCTTGCAGCGGTGTCCGCCTTTGCGGTGTGGCAGTACCTCACCAACGTCCGCGACATAGAACGCGAGGCGATCGTTGAGGTGAAGGTGTGGCGGGCCGATGAGCCCATCGCCACCGGCGATCCCGGCGAAGACGCCAAGCCGCTCATCGTGGAAGGCACCGCGTTGTACGAGAACATCGTGTTCGAAGGCTCGACCATCCTCTGTTCCGGTCCGGTCTCGAGCAGCGACGACCCCACGCTGTGTCAAGCCAACCCGAGCGACATCGATTCCTTGCTGTCGGGGACGGTTGCTGCCGGGCCGATCTCGGCCGGTCAGTTGATCACTCAGGAAATGTTCGTGACGCCGGCGGAGCTGAACTCGATCAGCCTGTCCGAGTCCATCCCGCAAGGCAAGGTTGCGATTTCGATCCGGCCGTCCGAGGCCGACGCTGTTGGTGGATTCATCCGCCCCGGTGATCGGGTCAACATCCTGGCTTCGGCCTCGATCCAGCTCAGCCAGTCGCTCGAGTTGCTGAAGAACCCCGACTTGCGCGAGCTTCTCTTGGGCGCCGACTTCGGTGGAGGCACCACGGCACCGCCGACGACCCCGGGCGCACCGACCGAGGGCGAAGAGGTTCTGGACCCCGTTGCCGAGTTCGTCAACACCTTCCCCAACTCGATCCAGTTCACCCAGACGGTGCTGCAAAACATCGAAGTACTCGCCATCGGCGCCGACACGCGACCTTCGCCGCTTGGAACCGGACTGGAGCCGCAGGGCAGCCAGATCGTTGTGCTCGAGGTCACGCCCGAGCAGGCCGAGCAGGTTGAATTTGCCGAGCAATACACCAGCATTGAATTGAGCCTGCTGCCGTCCGAGTTCCCGTACACTGAGTTCGAAGCCCGTGGCGTTCTCGTCGACGATTTGTTCGACGTGGTTACGCGTATCCAGGAGCAGTTGGAGGCGGCCTTTGGCAGCTGATGGAGGGACCTTCTCGGTCCTGCTCGTTGACGCAGATGATGGGTTCGTCGAAGACACCCGTAGTTTGCTCGAGGGCAACAAGGTCTACACGGCCCGCAATATCACCGACGCCCAGCGCCGGTTGGTTGAAGAGGGCATTGAGGTAGCGATTGTCGGCCCCTCCTTCGCCCATGAGGCGGGGGTCGCCGAATCGAGCCTGCTGTTCGACGTGCAACCGTCCCTTCCGGTGGTCCTGGTCACCGAGGCCATGAACACCGACGTCCTGCGCGCAGCCTTGCGGGCCGGCATCAAAGACGTGATCGAGACACCGCTCACGATTCCCAAGGTGGAGGACGCCTTGGGGATCGTCAGCCAACTGCAGCAGGTGGTCGATTCCAAGGCCGCTCGCAAGGCCAAAATCGGCAAAGTTGTGACGATCATGTCCCCCAAGGGTGGAGCCGGCAAGACGATGACGACCGTCAACGTCGCCCTGAGCCTCGCCCAGTGGGGAGATCCCACCCGGGTGGTGATCCTCGATGCCGACCTCCAGTTCGGCGATGTCTGCATCTCGTTGCAGGTGGACCCGCGGCACACCATCGTCGACGTCGCACGCGACATCGACAAGCTCGACGAGCCGTTGCTCGACAGCCTGCTTGCTCGGCACACGTCGGGGATGCGAGTGCTCTCGGCGCCGCTGGAGCCGTCTCTGGCCGATGAGATCTCGACCCAGGTCGTGGTCAAGACGATCGGCATGCTCAAACGCATGTTCGAATACATCATCATCGACACCGCCCCGTTCCTCGACGAACCTGTGCTTTCGATTCTCGAGCGCTCGGATATCGTCCTGCTGGTTGTGGACATGGACCTGCCGAGCGTCAAGAACGCCAAGCTGGCCCTCGACACCCTCCGCCTGATCAAGTTCCCGTTCGAGAAGATCCGGCTTGTTCTGAACCGGGTCAATTCGAAGGCACGCCTCGATATCGACGAAATGGAGCGTTCGCTCGGCCTCGAAGTTCAAGCTGCCATCTCTTCAGACAAGCTGGTTCCCCGGGCCGTCAACGAAGGCGAACCGGTGGTCTCGCTGTACGCGCGGTCGCGGGTGGCTCGGGACCTGCGGAGCGTCGCCCGTCTCGTCGTCGACGAGGATTTTGAAGAACCTACTGAAGAGGAGCCGAAAGGCCGCCGATGGTTTCGGTAGTCCGGTCCACTTTTGAAATGGGAGAACCTCAATGAGCCTTGCCGATCGCGTGAAAGCCGCCAAAGCGGCAGAGGTCACTTTCGACGGCCAACGCGAGGAGATGCGCCAGGAGCTACGGCGCAAGCTCCACTACAAAGTCGTTGAGGGTCTCGGCCCGACGCTGTACGACCGTCAGATGAGTGATGCGGAGCTGAAGCTTCGCGTGATGGAGATGCTGGAGTGGGCCCTCGACCAAGAGGAATCCGTTCCGCTCTCGAGGGCCGACCGTCTTCAACTCCTCCAGGAGATTGCCGACGATGTCCTCGGCTACGGGCCGATCGATCCTTACCTGAGCGACGCCGACGTGACGGAAGTCATGGTCAACGGCCCGCACCAGGTGTGGATTGAGCGTGCCGGCCGTCTGACCCGCACCGACACGAAGTTCGTCGACTCGACCCACCTCGAGCGCATCATTGAGAAGATCGTCGGCCAGGTCGGCCGACGGATCGACGAATCGACTCCGATGGTCGACGCCCGCCTTCCGGACGGTTCCCGTGTGAATGCCGTCATTCACCCGCTCGCCATTGGCGGTCCCTTCCTGACCATTCGTAAGTTTGCCGTTGATCCGTTCACCAGCGACGACCTTGTCGCAATGGGGGCGATGAGCGACGCCACCGCGAGCTTCCTGCGTCGCTGCGTGCAGGGCAGGCTCAATACGATCGTCTCCGGTTCCACCGGTTCCGGTAAGACGACGCTGCTCAACGTGCTTTCCAGCTACATCCCCGACAACGAGCGGATCGTGACGGTAGAGGACGCTGCTGAGCTCCGCCTCAACCAGATCCACGTGCTGAGCCTCGAGTCCCGTCCCCCGAACCTCGAGGGCAAGGGGCAGGTCACGATTCGTGACCTCGTTCGCAACTGCTTGCGGATGCGTCCCGATCGGATCGTCGTCGGTGAGGTTCGTGGCGGTGAGGCATTGGACATGCTCCAGGCCATGAACACCGGTCACGACGGTTCACTCACCACGGTGCACAGCAACTCACCTCGTGACACCTTGGCTCGTATCGAGACCATGGTGTTGATGTCCGGCATGGATCTTCCCATCCGAGCGATCCGTGAACAGGTGGCATCGGCCGTCGACCTCATTGTCCACTTGCACCGCCTTCGTGACGGAAGTCGCCGGGTGACGCACGTGACGGAGGTGGTCGGCATGGAGGGCGAGATCATCACGATGCAGGATCTCTTCCTGTTCGACTACGGCATGGGCATCGACGAAGCCGGCATGTACAAGGGACACCTCAAGGCGACCGGGATTCGGCCTTCATTCAGTGACCATCTCGAGAACTTCGGGATCCAGCTGTCTGCGGATCTCTTCCACCCGGAGCCGTTCGCACGATGACGCGCCGCATCCTCACCCTCAGCGTGTTCCTCGCCGGCTTCATGTTGGCGATGATCGGCCCGGCACTCGCCCAGGACTCCTCAGGCAGTTCGACGACGGACATCTTGCTGATCGTTGGTGCCGTGGCCGCAGGGGTTGCGCTGTTCCTGCTGATCATGATCATCTTCGGTCCCAACAAGGCCGTCGAGCGTGACCTGAGTGGTCGACTCGGTACCTACGCTTCGCAAACCGAGAAGAAGGGCAAGTTCAAGAACCCCTTCTTGCGGCGGTTTGCGAGCAAGGCTGAGAGTGTTGCCGAGCGCCGCGGCATGACCGGGATGATCGAGACCGCGCTCGAGCAAGCCAACATGCCGATCAGCCCGGGAGAAGCCATCGCCGGCGCCCTCGGTGTTTCGATCGTCGTCGGGTTGCTGGCCGGTCTGTTCACTCGGAACATCATCTGGGCGCTGGCCTTCGCTGCCGGCACGCTCCTCATCGCCGCCGTCGCAGTGCAGACTGTGGCCCGCCGCGAGCGGGTCAAATTCGAGAACCAGTTGCCTGACACGCTCAACCTGATCTCGACCTCTTTGCGCGCTGGGTACTCGTTGCTGCAGGCACTCGAAGCCGTGGCCTCTGAGTCACCTGAGCCGACGGGCCGTGAGTTTGGTCGGGCCATCAACGAGACTCGACTCGGCCGGAGCCCGGTCGACTCCCTCAAGGATGTGGCCGAGCGCATGCAGTCGGTGGACTTCGACTGGGCGGTGCTTGCCATCAGCATCCAGCGTGAGGTTGGTGGCAACCTTGCCGAGGTGTTGCAGACGGCTGCCGAGACGATGCTGCACCGCAATCGACTTCGCCGGGAGATGAAGGCGCTCACCGCAGAAGGTCGCATCTCTGCGATCGTGCTGAGTGCGCTCCCGATTCTCCTTTTTGCATTCCTCTACTTGTCGAATCCGACGTATCTCGAACCGCTCTTCAGCACGATCTACGGAATCATCGCACTGGTGGTTGCCGGGTTGTTGATGATCGCCGGCATCGTATGGCTCAACAAGATCGTGACGATCGAGGTATAGCTATGGATCAGACACTTCTCTTCGCAACCGTGGCCATCGGAGTCACCATGTTCGCCCTGATCATGTATGTCGGCATGGGCGTGGTCAAGGCTCGCGAGAGCAGCTCAAATCGGCTGCAAAGCCTGACGCCGACCCGGTCAGAGGTCCTCTCGAGCGGATTCAACGAGCGCGCCGTGGCGCCCGTCGTCCAGGGCATCGGCCGATTGGGAATGCGCTTCACCCCTCAGGGTTGGGGGGCAAAGACCAACCACAGGCTTGTCATCGCCGGGTGGTTCCCAAAGATCGATGCCAACTCGTGGGCCGCGATCAGACTGGTTGCCCTCGTCGTTTCCATCGTTGCTGCGTTCTTCCTGTCCGGCTATGTCGATGGCAACACGAAGCTGCTTGTCGGTGGCTTGGTCGTCGCGGCCGGCTTCTTCGGTCCCGAATCCGTTTTGTCCCGCAAGATCGACGACCGTCGCAAGGCGATCGAGAAGGATCTCCCCGACGTGATCGACCTCCTTGTCATCAGCGTTGAGGCCGGCCTCGGTTTTGAGGCGGCGTTGGGCAGGGTCGTGCAGAACGTTCCCGGTCAGCTCAGCGACGAGTTCTCGAGAATGTTGCAGGAGACTCGGGTGGGTGTCAGTCGGCAGGAAGCAATGAAGTCGCTGGCACAGCGCACCGACGTCGATGACCTCAACTCGTTCATCCTGGCGATGAACCAGGCCGATGCGTTCGGCGTTTCGATCGCCAGAATGCTCCGGGTGCAGGCCGATGAGATCCGGGTGCGGCGTCGGCAGCGCGCCCAGGAGCGGGCCTTTGCGGCGCCGGTCAAGATGACCTTCCCGCTGGTGTTCTGCATCTTCCCCGCGATCTTCACGGTGCTGCTCGGTCCCGCCTTCATTCAGATCTTTGAGACCATCCTCTGAGGACGTAGCCCCCGAGCCGCCCCGGCCCCAGGCCGGGTGGCATGGCTTGACCATTCGCCACCTCTGGCTCTTGGTGCCGCTGGCCATGGTTGGCTACCGGGCAGGTGCCGCCCTTTCGGACAACTCGTTCCTGTGGCATGTCCGAGCCGGCACGCTGCAACTCGACACGGGTGAAGTGCTGCGCAGCGATCCGTTCTCGTTTACGGCATCGGGGGCGGCGTGGCGGACTCAGTCGTGGTTGCTCGACCTCGGGTACGGGGGATTGGACGAGCGTATCGACGGACTCGCCTGGGTGCCATGGTTTGTGTTCGTCGTCGGGTGTTGTCTCTTTGCGTTCGTCGGCCTCATTGCCTACTGGGCAACGAGGGACGTGACCCGGGCCGGGATCGTGATGACTCTTGTCGCATGGATTGGGACGATCTTCATTGTCCCGCGGCCGGTGCTGGTGTCCTTCTTGTTGCTGGCAGCCCTCGTTGCCGCCCTGCGCTTTCCCGGTCGGCTGGCCTGGGCCATGGTGCTGCTCATCTGGATCTGGGCCGCGATCCACGGTTCGTGGGTGATGGGTGTTGGCCTGATCGGCCTCGAGGCGCTGCGGCGCCGATCCTGGCGTCTCGTTGCCACTGCGGCAGTTGCCGGGTTGGCATCGCTGGCGACGGCCCACGGGATCGGAACCTGGCAAGTGACGTGGGAGTTCTTTCAGAATCGTGGCGCTCTCGAGTATCTCTCTGAGTGGCAGAGGCCCAATTTCCTGTGGCCCCTGCTGTGGCCATACGTGCTGGCCGTCCTCGCCATCGGGTACCTGGCGTTCCGGCGGCGCCTGCACTGGGCCGACGCCATTGTCATTGTGCCCTTTGCGATCTTCGGCACCTTGGCGACCCGGAGCGTGTTTCCGGCCCTCCTTGTGCTACTGCCGTTCGCGGCCCAGGCGCTGCGGCCGAACGTCGAGGCTCCCGCTCGCTCCGGGATTCCGATTCTGAACTGGGGCATCGCCGCGGCGATCATGGCGATGGCGTTGCTCGGCGTCACGCAGTCGCCCAGCATCAACGAACGTGTGTCGCCTCCTGCGGTGGCGCGGGCTGCGCTGGAGCCCGGGCGGGTGTTCCATGGCCCGGGAGCGGGCGGCGCTTTGATCTACACGGAATGGCCCGATCGACTCGTCTATGTCGATGATCGCGCCGAGCTCTACGGTGCCGAGATGTTCCAAGTGACGATTGCTGCCATGGAGGGTGATGGCTACGACGAGGTGTTTGCCCTCTGGGAACTCGATCAGGCGCTATTGAAGGCGGATTGGCCGCTCGTCGACGCCTTGGCTGCCGACGGGTGGACGGAACGGTATCGGGACGCCAATTGGGTGGTGTTGGCCCGATAGGGACGGTTGGCTCGGGACGGCGTACAACGTGGTCCCCCAAATAGGGAAAGGGCCCCGAAGGGCCCTTTCCAATCTCGGTTGCGGGAACCTAGAGGTTGCTGGCGATGTTGTCGAAGTTGCTGTCGACCTCTTTGCCGACCGTGGTGATGGCCAGAATGGCCACAACTGCGATCAGGGCAACGAGCAGTGCGTACTCAACAAGGCTGGCGCCCTCTTCGTTGGTCATGCGGCTCTGAATGGCCGTCCACATGCGAAGCATTTCTGTCTACCTCCTATGGCAGGGTGATCCACTAGCAACGGTACGCCAGTGGTGGGGGATTGGCCATAGGCCGGGCGACCTATTTACCACGGAGCGTGTCGACACACTACGTAACGTGGCAATTGTCGTTCGGAGGTCAGGGTCGATGCAGACCAAGCCTGATCGCTTCGACGGCGGCCTGGGCTCGGTCGGTGATGGCGAGCTTCTCGTAGATGCTGGCCAGATGGTTCTTCACCGTCTTCTGCGAGATGTAGAGCTGGTCGGCGAGGTCGTCGGTCGAGCTGACCCCCGAGGCCAGCAGTGCCAGTAACTCGCGCTCGCGCTCGGTGAGCCGGGCGGCACCTGGGTCGAGCAACGGTTGGCGGTGGCGGTCGAGTACCGCGTCGAGGTCCTCGGCCTGAATCAGGTCCTCACCGGCATGAACCGCCCTCACGGCGGCGGCCAGGTCGGGGAGCGGAGTTGACTTGGAGAGGAAACCGGCTGCGCCTGCTGCTGCGGCGCGGCGTCGTTGCTCATCGTCGGTGTGCATGGTGACGACAATGGCCGGTGGCGCATCGGGAATGGTCCGCAGCGCAGCGATTCCTCCCAGATTGGGCATTTCGATGTCGACCAGCATGACGTCGGGTTGATGTTGGCCGAGCAGCGCGACGAGCTCGTTGCCGTCGGCGGCGGTCGCCAGGACGCGGATGTCCGGAAGGCTGTCGAGGGCCTGGGCGAGTCCCTCGAGTAAGAGCCGGTGATCGTCGGCGATGACGATGTCGATCACTTCACTGTCCTCCTTGGCCCCAGCTGACGGTGACGGTCGTCCCGCCGGTCGGACTCGACTCAACCGCAACCTTGGCATCGATACCAGCGCCACGTTCCTTCATGCCGATCAGTCCGAAGTGGCCCTTGGGTGTGTGGGCAGGATCAAAACCCCGGCCGTCGTCGGTGACCACCAGGGTACCCCGATCACGATCGACAAACCCGGTGACGTGGATTGCTTTGGCGTCGGCGTGTTCGAGTGCGTTCCGCATGGCTTCGGTGACGATGGCATTGAGGTCCGGGGCGATGCTCGGCCGAGGCGGACGGCGTTCGTCGATGTCGATCACTATGGCGGCGCCGTCGACACCAGCATCGGCAGCAAGCGTGAGTGCCTTCTCGACCAGGCTTCCCGACGACTCGTGGCGGAGATCCGACACGGTGGCGCGCACCTCCTCGACCAGATTGGTCACCGAACGCCGCAGGGTCTCGAGCTGACGGGCCAATGCGGGCTCAGCGTCGTGCTGCTGGATTGCCATGTCGATCCCAAGACCGAGAGAGGCAAGCGACGGGCCAATCTCGTCGTGTAGCTCGCGAGCGAGCCGCACCCGCTCCTGCGCCACGGCGCGGTGGGCGATGGAGCGAAGCAACAGGATGTTGTCGTAGGCAAGGGTGACGGGACGAAGCGCCGCCTCGACCACTCCGCGCGACGGCTCGAGGTCGGTGCCGTTCTCCGGCCACAAGGCGAGATGCCCGAGGTTGCGATCGGCCAACTGCATCGGAAAGACTAACCGGTCCGCAAGAGAGCCCGGGTCTCCGCGGCGGGCCACAACCACGGCTCCCCGCTCATCATTCAGCACCACCTGGCCGGCGCTGTATGGAACAGTGAGAGCGAGGTCTCTCAACGCCGCTTGCCCAACGGACACGGGGTTGAGCTCGGCCGTGGTGGCGAGGTCAGAGAGGCTGGTCAGCGCGCTGTGGGCCGCCTCGAGGCGTTCCAGGCGCACCGAGGTCACCGCCGAGGCTTCCTCGAGGGCGTCGCCGCGCGCCTGCTCCTCGACCAAGATGCGGCGACTCTGGGCAAAGGCAACGGCCATCAGAAGGTAGAGGAGGGAGACTTGGAGGACCTGGCCCTGGATGATCTCCTGCTGGAGGGTGGCGACCACGAAGATGAGCCCCATGCTGGTGAGGACTGCGGTTTCGACGCCGACTCGAAATCCCAGAAAGGCCCCGGCGTAGAACGATGGTGCGGAGAGGAACAACAGGTAGGGACTGTTGACGCCGCCGGTCAGTGCCACGGCGATCAGCCCGATGACGACACCGGACACGGCGATCAACTCTCCAATGTTCTCGTCAACTCTCCAACGCCGCGGCAACAGTTGCATGACGATGGTGTAGGCGCCGGCAATGAAGGCTGACATGATGACCGGGGCGGTTGCCCCGCTCCGGATCGCGGACAGCAGAAAGCCGAGGGCAAACGACCCCCACAGCAGCACCATGAGGATCCGCTCGAGGCGTTGTTCCCACGTGCGGTCGGTGGTAGGCATCGTGCCAGAGAGTACAGTCGCCCGGTGAGTCAGCCGAGTACCTCGCCGCTTCCCAACCGGATTGTCGTTGCCGGTGGGCTCGGCTCGGGCAAGAGCACGGTTGCCGAGCTTCTCGCCGCCAAAGGTGCCATCACGATCGAAGCCGACCGGATCGGTCACGAAGTTCTCGAGCCCAGGGGAGCGGCATATGCCGCCGTGGCCGAACGCTGGCCGGTTGTCGTTGTGGAGGGCGCCATAGACCGGCAGCGCCTCGCCTCCATTGTCTTCACCGACTTCGAGCAGCTGGAGGAACTCGAGGCGATCACCCATCCGGCGATCGGCGCCGAGATCGCCAGACGAGCGCACACCGTGGTAGGGAGCCCTGTGGTGGTCGAACTGCCGGTCCCGGCGATCGTTGCTCCGGATTGGACCTGGATCGTCGTGGTGGCAGAGCCTTCGGTGCGGGTCCGGCGCGCCGTAGCGCGGGGCATGGACGAGGACGATGCCCGCCGCCGCATCGCCTCGCAACTCACCGAGTCTGAATGGCGCAAGCGGGCGGACCACGTGATCATCAACAACGGCTCGTTGGATGAGCTCAGGGCCGAGGTCGATGCCCTCTGGGAGCGACTCGCCGGCTCATGACGGTGCCGCCCATTTGTGTCTCACCGCATGTGTACGCTGCCGCCATGCCCCCTTTCAGAGTCCATTCCGATTTCCAACCCGCCGGCGACCAGCCGGTTGCGATCGCTCAGCTTGCCGAGGGCATCGCCAGGGGCGATCGATTCCAGACGCTGATGGGCATCACCGGTTCGGGCAAGTCGGCCACCATTGCGTGGCTGGTTGAACAGGTGCAGAAACCGACACTCGTCCTGGCGCCGAACAAGGCGCTCGCAGCGCAATTGGCAAACGAGTTCCGGCAGTTCTTTCCTGAGAACCGGGTGGAGTATTTTGTGTCGTACTACGACTACTACCAGCCCGAGGCATACATCGCCCAGACCGACACCTACATCGAAAAGGAGTCGACGGTCAACGATGAGATCGACCGGCTCCGCCACGCCGCCACGGCCGGGTTGCTGACCCGCAACGACGTCATCATCGTTGCGTCCGTCTCGGCGATCTACGGGCTCGGTTCTCCGGAGCAGTACGAGGGTCAGCTCCTGCGTCTGGTGCGCGGCGTCGAGTTCCCGCTCGATGCCGCCGTCAAGCGCCTGGTCGACATTCAATACGAGCGCAACGAGGTCAACCTGATCCGCGGCAAGTTTCGGCTGCGCGGCGACACACTCGAAGTCTTCCCCGCCTACGAAGAAGCGGTCTACCGGGTCGAGTATTTCGGCGATGAGGTGGAGCGCATCATGCAGATGAACCCGGTCACCGGAGAGGTCGTCGGTGAAATGAACGAATTGTGGGTCTATCCGGCGACCCACTATGTCACCGGCCGCGACCGGTTGTTGACTGCGATCGACGGAATCGAGGTCGAATTGCAGGATCGGCTGGCGAAGCTGGAGCACCAGAACAAGCTCCTCGAGGCGCAGCGATTGCGGATGCGTACGGCCTATGACCTCGAGATGATGCGAGAGGTTGGTTTCTGTTCGGGCATCGAGAACTACTCGCGCTACCTCGACGGTCGCGAGGCGGGTGAACCGCCCTACACCCTGCTCGACTACTTCCCCGACGACTTCCTCATGGTGATCGACGAGAGCCACGTCACCGTGCCGCAGATCCACGGCCAGTACGCCGGGGACCGCAGCCGCAAGGACGTGTTGGTCGATCACGGGTTCCGCCTCCCTTCGGCCATGGACAACCGGCCGCTCACGTTCGAGGAGTGGTACGAGCGAGCCAACCAGGTCGTGCTGCTGTCGGCGACGCCGGCAAAGTGGGAGTTGGAGGTGTCATCCCAGGTGGTCGAACAGATCATCAGACCCACGGGATTGGTCGATCCCGAGATTGTGGTCCGCCCCACCAAGGGGCAGATCGATGATCTCGTCGATGAAGTACAAAAGCGCGCTGAGGCCGATCAGCGGGTCCTGGTGACAACACTGACCAAGAAGATGGCCGAGGACCTCAGCGACTACCTACTCGAGATGGGTGTCCGCGCTCGCTACCTCCATTCCGACATCGACACCCTGGAACGGGTCCAGATCTTGCGTGATCTCCGTCTGGGGGAGTACGACGTCCTGATTGGTGTGAACCTCCTGCGTGAGGGATTGGACCTGCCAGAGGTGTCGCTTGTTGCGATCCTCGACGCGGACAAGGAGGGCTTCCTGCGGTCTGAGACCAGCCTGATCCAGACGACGGGCCGCGCCGCCCGCAACGTCGACGGCCAAGTCGTCATGTACGCCGACAACGTCACCGAGTCGATGCAGCGGGCCATCAACGAGACCAACCGGCGTCGCAGGGTCCAGGTCGATCACAACGAAGCTCACGGCATCGACCCGCAAACCATCAGGAAGAAGGTCTCCGACATCCTCGAGCTGCTGCAGAGTTCGTCGACGCCGGCCGCCGACCGCAGAGCGCGAGAAACCCGGGATCGTGCCCCGCTTGACCTCCCCACCGACGATTTGCGCCGGCTGATCCAGAGTCTCGAGGAGGAGATGCACGAGGCAGCCACCGAGCTCCGCTTCGAGTACGCCGCCCGACTACGTGACGAGGTGAACGACCTCAAGCGCGAGCTCCGCGACATGGCCGACGCAACGAAGTAGGCCGGCGGCTTCAAGCCGCCGACCGGGACCGGGGTGCGATCTGATCGTGGCTTGCGGTGGTGGTGCGGGTTGCCGTGGGTCTCGTGGTACCCGTCGTCGAGGTACCCGGTGCCCGGCACCTGCCGACAGCGGCGGGTACACGACCAGACGGTTGACCTCCGGCCCCCACCCTCATTCATGTCTCACCCCCTCACTACAATCGCACGAGCGCAGGCGGAGGACGGGCGGAACAACCACGTGGCTACGGACAAGATCGTCATCAGGGGTGCTCGCGAGCACAACCTGAAGAACCTCGACTTGGAGCTGCCGCGCGAACAACTCATCGTGTTCACCGGGCTGTCGGGGTCGGGCAAGTCGTCGCTGGCGTTCGATACGATCTACGCCGAGGGTCAGCGTCGCTATGTGGAGAGTCTCTCTGCCTACGCTCGCCAGTTCCTCGGCCAGATGGACAAGCCTGACGTTGACTTCATCGAAGGGTTGTCGCCTGCGATTTCAATCGATCAGAAGACCTCGAGCCGCAATCCACGGTCAACCGTCGGAACGGTTACCGAGATCCACGACTATCTCCGCCTGCTGTATGCCCGGATCGGGATCCCGCACTGCCCCAACGACGGCAGTCCGGTAGCCCGTCAGACCCCGCAGCAGATCGTTGATCGCATCCTCGAACTCGAGGAAGGCACCCGGTTCCAGGTCCTGGCTCCCGTCATCCGCGGCCGCAAGGGTGAGTACGAGACACTGCTCAAGGATTTAGCCCGAGACGGGTTCAGCAGGGCGCGGATCGATGGCGAAATCCGAGACTTGACCGATGAGATTCGGCTCGATCGCTACTTCCAGCACACGATCGAAGTTGTTGTCGATCGACTGGTCCGCAAGGACGGCATCGAACGCAGGCTCACCGATTCGCTCGAGACCGCACTGAGTCTGGCTGAGGGGGTCGCCCATATCGACATCATCGACGGACCAACCCTCACCTTCAGTCAGCACTTCGCATGTGCAGAATGTGGGCTCTCGTTCGAGGATCTGCAGCCCCGCAACTTCTCGTTCAACAGCCCATACGGTGCCTGCCCGGAGTGCTCGGGGATCGGCACTCGCTTCCAAGTGGATCCTGAGCTTGTTGTTTCCCAGCCGGATCGGAGTCTCGAAGACGGAGCGGTGACCCCATGGGGCGGCCGGCACCGGATGCGGTACTTCAAGCGCCTGCTCGGGGCGGTTGCCGCAGCCGAAGGCATCGACATGGACAAGCCCTTCAAGAAGCTGAGTGAGAAACACCAGCAACTGATTCTGTACGGGGCGGGGGACCGACCATTCGAGGTGTCGTATCAGAATCGATTTGGCCGGCGCCGTCGCTACGAGACGACCTACGAAGGCGCGATTCCTTGGCTGGAGCGTCGCCACAGCGATGCCGAGAGCGATGGTGCTCGCGAGCAGTACCGCCAGTACATGCGGGAGGTGCCCTGCGTCAGTTGCGGTGGAGGTCGGCTCAACCCCGTGTCCCTTGCCGTGACCGTCGGCGGCCTCAATGTGTACGAACTGTCGTCGATTGCGCTGCGGCGGGTCTCTGAGTTCGTCGGTTCCCTGGAGTTGAACGAGCGGGACGCCACGATTGCCGCCGCGGTGGTGAAGGAAATAAAAGCCCGGATCGACTTTCTGGTCGATGTCGGTCTCGACTACCTCACCTTGATGCGTTCGGCGGCCACCCTCGCCGGCGGCGAGGCGCAGCGCATCCGGCTGGCGACACAGATCGGGTCGGGTCTCGTTGGGGTCCTCTACATTCTCGACGAGCCATCCATCGGACTCCACCAGCGCGACAACCAGCGTCTGATCGAAACGCTGCTGCGCTTGCGTGACCTCGGCAACACGCTGATCGTGGTCGAACACGACGAGGAAACGATGCGGGTGGCCGATCACATCGTCGACATCGGGCCGGGTGCGGGAGAACACGGTGGTTCGATCGTGGCGGAGGGCTCGCTCGAGGAGATCATGGCCGAGGAGTCATCCATCACCGGTGACTACATGGCCGGGCGCCGCCACATTGTTGTGCCGGAGCGTCGTCGGCTGGGGACCGGCAGGAGCTTGACCGTGTTGGGCGCCGCCGAGAACAACCTCAAGGACATCGACGTTGAATTCCCTCTTGGCACCCTGATCGCCATCACCGGGGTTTCCGGGAGTGGGAAGTCATCACTCGTCCAGCAGATACTGTCGAAGGCGCTCCACGCCGAACTCCACGGCGCCAGATCGCTTCCCGGTCGCCATCGTGGTCTGAAGGGCGTCGAGCACATCGACAAGGTGATCAACATCGACCAATCGCCGATCGGCCGCACTCCGCGTTCGAATCCCGCCACCTACACCAAAGTGTTCGACCGGATACGCGAACTGTTTGCGGCCACCACCGACGCCAGGATGCGCGGGTACAAGCCGGGCCGGTTCTCGTTCAACGTGGCCGGAGGAAGGTGTGAGGCGTGCAAAGGTGACGGAACGCTGCGGATCGAAATGCACTTCCTGCCGGATGTCTACATCCCGTGCGAAACCTGCAAAGGCAGGCGCTACAACCGTGACACGCTCGAGGTCACCTTCAAGGGGCATTCGATTGCGGACGTTCTCGACATGTCGATCGAAGAAGCGCTCCATTTCTTCGAGAACCAACCGCGGATCGCCCGAGTCCTGCAGACGCTCTACGACGTTGGGCTCGGCTATATCCGGCTCGGGCAACCGGCACCGACCCTGTCGGGTGGCGAAGCGCAGCGGGTCAAGCTCTCCTCAGAATTGGGCAAGCGCTCGACGGGCCGGACCCTCTACATCCTCGACGAGCCGACGACCGGGCTGCATTTTGAAGACATCCGCAAGTTGCTCGGAGTGCTGCAACGCTTGGTAGACGCGGGCAACTCCGTAGTCGTCATCGAGCACAACCTCGACGTCATCAAGACCACCGACTGGGTCATCGATCTCGGCCCCGACGGCGGTGAGGAGGGCGGTCGCATCGTCGCCGCCGGGACACCCGACGACGTTGCCAAGGTCTCCGAGTCCTACACCGGGAAGTTCCTGCGCGAGGTGCTCGCCCCCTGAGTAGCAACGGCGCACCGTGGGAGGATCTGGCCGAATGGTGGATCGGCGAAGTTGCCGACGACCCAACGTATCGGCGCGAGCTCATGCCGCTCCTCGCTGAGTTGCTCGACGACCCGCCCGGTCCGGTGCTCGATCTCGGTTGTGGGGAGGGGCTCGCGATGCGGACTCTGCCGGCCGACGTCATTGGCTGTGACCTCTCACTTGTGCTGGCCTCGCAGGCGGCAGCCCATGGGCCGGCCGTCGTTGCTCGTCTCCCCGACCTCCGTTGGGTTCGCGACGAGGCGATGGGTTCCACCTACTGCGTGCTTGTGCTCGAACACCTGCCAACCCTGGATCGGTTCTTCGAGGAGGCGTATCGGGTGACGCGTGGCGGCGGCTACCTCGTCGTCATCAGCAATCACCCGGCGTACACGCCGCCGGGAGCAGGACCCCTGATCGACCAGAGTGACGGCGAAGTGCTGTGGCGGTGGGGACCGTATTTCACTGAGGTGAGCGGAGAGGAGCCTGCGGGGGACCACACCGTGACGTTCCACCACCGACCGATGGGCGTGCTCCTCAATGCTGCCGCCGACGCCGGCTGGAGCCTCGATCGGTTCGAGGAAAGGGGGCTGAGCACCGAAGCCGTGGCCGATGACCCAGGATTGGTCGGTCAGGAGCACATGCCGAGGGTGCTTG
The DNA here is from genome assembly GCA_963821095.1 of uncultured Acidimicrobiia bacterium. Classification (GTDB taxonomy): domain Bacteria; phylum Actinomycetota; class Acidimicrobiia; order Spongiisociales; family UBA5794; genus CAVPHV01. The sequence continues at coordinate 254,249 of CAWGCJ010000023.1, forward strand.
GCCTGCGTTGGCGGAAACGAATCGCTACGGTCCCGTGAGAACTCAAGAACCTGACGGCTGGTGCCGATGACTGAGGAGAGCACAACCGTGCAGTTGGAGGAGCCCATGAAGACCCATCTGGTAGCTTATGAGTACGGCAGCGGTGCTGCTTGGGGCTACATCGTTGCCGAGTCGCGCGAGGCGATCGCGGCGCAAGTCCCCGAGGTTGAGATCCACGACGCACCCCCGGTCTGGATGACCGAACATGACGTCGAGGTGGTACGTCAGCACGCCACCGTCGAGGTAGGAAACGATGCCGTTGACAGGATTCTCGAAGGCAAGAAGCTGATCGCTTCCGCCTGAGGCGCCGCCCGGTCCCGTCTCGGTCGGCTTTCTTCGGACAAACCCGGCAACCATTGAGCCGGTGCTCCCGTCAATCCCGGTAGCTCGCTGAGCTCCGCTCGATTTTGCACCCCCCTAACCTTGCACCGTCATGGTGCGCCGTCCTCCCGCTTCGTCCGTTCCCGACGCCCCCGGCGTCTATCTCTTCAGAGATGAGCCCGGCGCCGTCCTCTATGTGGGCAAGGCGAAGTCCATCCGCAAGCGGACCGCCAACTACTTTGCCCGCGATCTGGCCCCCCGCACGAGAGCGATGGTGGAGAACTCAGCGAGTCTGGAGTGGATCGTCACCGACAATGAGGTGGCGGCCCTCATGCTCGAATACACGCTGGTTCAGCAACATCAGCCGCGCTACAACATTCGACTGCGCGACGACAAGAGCTTTCCCTATCTCGCCCTGACCCGATATCAGCAGTGGCCGCGGGCATCGGTGATGCGCGGCAAGCGGCGCAAGGGCGTCGAGTACTTCGGGCCATATCGCGCGTGCCTACGCCATCCGAGACACCCTCGACCTGCTGCTCCGCACGTTCCCGGTACGAACCTGTACCGACGCAAAGTTCAGCCGCCATGAGGCATCGGGACGGCCGTGTCTGCTGTTCGACATCGAGCGATGCTCCGGTCCGTGCGTCGGCGCAGTGAGCGCCGATGACTACGCCGGCCACGTCGATGGCCTTGCTGCGTTCCTCGACGGGGACATCGAGGACATCACGACCCGGCTGCGGTTCGAAATGCAGTCTGCTGCCGACACACTGGAATACGAGCGGGCCGCACGGGTGCGCGACCAGTTGGCGTCGGTGGAGAAGGCCCTCGCCCGCCAAGAATTGGTGAGTCAGAGGTCGGAGACCTTCGACCTCATCGCTTTCGAGGAGGACGACCTCGAGGCGGTCCTCGTTGTGCTCACCATCAAGCGGGGACGGCTGACAGGGCGCAAAACCACCGTGCTCGATCGAGTTGCCGATGTGTCTACTGCGGAGTTGGTCGCGGTGATGCTCGGCCAGCTCTACGGGGCGGAGGTGCCGCCCGGCCAGGTCTTGGTGCAGGAGCTACCCGACGATCCAGAGGTGTGGCGAGACTGGCTCGAATACCGCCGAGAGGGTCGGGTTTCGCTGCGTGTGCCCCAACGGGGCGCCAAACGGCGGCTGATGGAGACGGCTCGAGCGAACGCTCGCGAGGAGTTTGCCCGGCATCGCTTGAAACGTCAGTCGGACCACAATGCTCGGGCGCACGCCCTGCGCAACCTCCAGGAGCACCTTGGGATGGCGAGTTCGCCGCTGCGGATCGAGTGCTATGACATCTCCACGATCCAGGGCAGAGACACGGTTGCATCCATGGTGGTGTTCGAGGATGGGTTGCCGAAGAAGTCCGACTACCGGCGATTCAAGATCCGGACCATCGACGGCCAGGACGACTTTGCTGCGATGGAGGAGGTCCTGTCCCGCCGCTTCGGCGCCTACGTGAGAGATCTCGGTCTCCCGCCTGATGAGCGCGGCAAGTTCAGCTACCCACCTTCGCTGGTCGTGATCGACGGCGGTGCCGGGCAGTTGGGGAGGGCTGTGAAGGTGCTCAACGACTACGACTTGGACATCCCCGTCGTCGGTCTGGCCAAGAAGCTCGAAGAGATCTATCAGCCCGGGGCGGAGGAGCCGCTCGTGATTCCCCGAGGCGACGAGGCGCTGTACCTTCTGCAGCGGGTCCGTGACGAAGCTCACCGATTTGCCGTGACCTACCACCGCACCCTGCGCGCCAAGCGCATGGTCGATTCGGTCCTCGATGGGGTTCCCGGGGTTGGCCCAACTCGCAAGAAGCGGCTCCTGCGCACCTTCGGCTCGCTGAAGCGAATCCGCGCCGCAGATGTCGAGCAACTGGCCGAGGTCGTGCCGGCAGCGGTTGCCGCTGATCTCTACGAGGCCCTGCACTCTTGACTCCCCAAGTCGTGGTGTACCGGACGCCGCTCGGCGCAGGGTGGATCCTGGCCATGGGCGACGAGGTCCTGGAACTTGGCCTGCCGGGATCCGACCTTCCGGCAGTGCCAGTTGCGACCGTCGGCGCCAAGGCCGTCGACTTGGTCGCTCGGCTCGAGGCGTATTGGGAGGGTCGCGGTCCTCTGCCATCTGCGGCACCGTTCTTGCACAACCAGCAGTTGACCCCGTTCGCCCGCCTCGTGGTCAACGTCGTCGCTGCGATCCCGGCCGGTTCGACTACGACGTACGCCGCAGTCGCCTCGGCCGCGGGCAGGCCCGGGGCGGCCCGCGCCGTCGGGATGATCAACGCCAGGAATCGCTTGGCGCCCATCGTTCCGTGCCATCGTGTGGTCGGAAGCGACGGCTCGCTGCGCGGGTACGCCGGGGGACTCGGTATGAAGCAGGCTCTGCTGACGATGGAAGCCTCGTCTGGCGCCTGAGAAGCCACCAGTGACTGCTGCGGCCGTCTACCGTTGCATTCATGTCCGAACCACACGTCGTCATTGTCACTGGGATGTCCGGAGCGGGGCGATCTCAGGCCGCCAACGTTCTCGAGGACGTTGGGTACTTTGTTGTCGATAACCTTCCGACCACGCTGATCGAGGCGGTCGTTGATCGGGTCGGGGTGCTCGAAGGGGCACGGTCCAAGGTTGCCGTCGTCGTCGATACCCGGGGCGGTGTCACGTTCGAGGCGCTGGATGCGACGCTGAAGGGGTTGATGGGTCGCGGGGTCAGAGTCACGGTGCTGTATCTCGACGCCGATGACGCCACCCTGATCCGCCGCTACGAGGAAACCAGACGGCCCCATCCGGTGCAGGAAGGCCCGCTGGCCGACAAGATCCGCACCGAACGGTCTGCCTTCGAAGAGATTCGCGGGCAGGCAGACTTCATCATCGACACTTCTGATCTCAATGTGCACCAACTACGCCAGCATGTTGAGGCTGCCTTTGCCGGCGAGCAGCCGGAACGGCGCATGCGTGTCGATCTCATCTCATTTGGCTTCAAGCGCGGCGTTCCGCGGGTAGTCGACTTGCTGTTTGACGTGCGGTTCCTTCCCAATCCCCATTGGGTGCCCGAGCTCCGCCCGCAAACGGGTCGCGACTCGGATGTCAGCGACTACGTCCTCGGGCAGCCTGACGCCGCAGAGTTCATCGAGCGCACCAGCGAACTGCTTGCCTTCCTCGTGCCGCGTTACGAGACGGAAGGCAAGTCGTACCTGACGATCGGGGTCGGGTGTACCGGAGGTCGGCACCGTTCAGTTGCCATTGCAGAGGAACTGGCGGCACGCCTCAAGAGCGAATCGGTCGAGGTCAATGTGGTGCACCGCGATCTGCCCACGGATGTGGTGGATCGGGGATGAGGCCGTTCAGTGCGGATCCCACCGCTCTCGAGGCTGAGTTGGAGGCCGCGCTGGGAGCCGATCGGCACGGCCCTGCCGTTGTTGCGATCGGCGGCGGCACCGGATTGGCGCAGGCGTTGCTTGCGATCGGACGATACGCGGGCAGTATCAACGCCGTTGTCACGGTTGCCGATGACGGCGGGTCTTCCGGCAGGCTGGCCCCCGCCCTCGAGATCCCACCACCGGGAGATATTCGGAAGTGCCTCATCGCGCTCACGCCCGATGACTCGGTGTGGCGACGCTTGTTCGAGTACCGATTTGAGGAGTCCGATGTGTCGGGCCATTCTCTCGGCAACCTCATCCTGGCGTCTTTGGCGGACCTCGAGGGGGACTTCGAGGCAGCGCTGCGGGCATCGGAGCGGCTCCTGGGATCAATTGGATCGGTCATTCCGGCCTCTCCGGAGCGGCTGCGGCTCGAGGCGATGGTTGCCGGCCGGCGCCACTTCGGTCAGGTGGCCGTTGCCAAGGCCCGCGGCACAATCGAGCGGCTCTGGGTGGAGCCCCGCAGCGCGGTGGCCAGCCCCCGTGCGGTCGAGGCGATTGAGCGGGCCGACCAGATCGTGCTTGGCCCCGGGAGTCTCTTCACCTCACTGCTGGCCGTGCTCGTGGTGCCCGGAATGGCCGAAGCGATCAACCACTCTGATGCCAAGTTGGTGTACGTCGCAAACCTGATGACACAGGACGCCGAGACCCTCGGCATGGATGCCGCGGACCATCTCGAAGCGTTGCTCGCGATGACTGGAGTGCGAACGCCTAGTGCTATCGTCGCGAACGCCAAGGCTGTTGTGGTCGCTGCTCCTCTGGAAGCCATTGTTGTGGATCCAGACGTGCTCGCGACGTACGGAGTGGATGTGGTCCATGCCGACCTCGTCGACCCGACGGTCAGTTGGCCCCGGCACGACCCGGCCCGTTTGGGTGGCGTGTTGGGCCGCTTGGTTTACAGCTGAAACAAACCCCCAGGAAGGTGGGAACTAATGAAGGTAGCCATCAACGGCTTTGGACGGATCGGTCGCAACTTCTTTCGCGCGGCCAAGAGCGGTGACTTCTGGGACAAACTGAAGGCGCTGGCGGGCGGTTTCGACATGGTCGCGGTGAACGACCTCACCGACGCCAACACGCTCGCCGACCTGCTCAAATACGACTCGGTGCACGGGCGCTACCCGGGCACGGTCAAGGTAGACGGCAGTGATCTCATCGTCGATGGCGATCGGTTCAAGGTGTTCTCCGAGCGCGACCCGTCCAACCTTCCGTGGGGTGACCTGGGCGTCGATGTTGTGATCGAGTCGACCGGGATTTTCCGCACCCATGAGCAAGCCTCCAAGCACATCGAGGCGGGCGCCAAGTACGTCATCATCAGCGCTCCGTCGCCCGACCCAGACATCACCGTGGTGCTGGGTGTCAACGACCACCTGCTTGACCCCTCGACCCAGAAGATCATCTCGAATGCGTCGTGCACCACCAACTGTGTTGCTCCGATGGCGAAGGTTCTCGACGATGCCTTCGGGATCAGGCGCGGAATGTTCACCACCGTCCACGCCTATACGAATGATCAGGCCATTCTCGACATGCCGCACAAGGACTTGCGCCGGGCCCGCGCCGCCGCAGTCAACATCATTCCGACGGCGACGGGCGCCGCAACCGCCATCGGCAAGGTGCTGCCCAGCCTCGACGGCAAGATGCAGGCGATGGCCATGCGGGTTCCCGTGCCGGACGGGTCGATCACGGACCTCGTTGCCGTTCTCAATCGTGACGTCGGCCTGGAAGAGGTCAACGCCGCATTCAAGGCAGCGGCCGACGGCCCGTTGTCCGGCATCCTCAGCTATACCGAGGACCCGATCGTTTCAAGCGACATCGTCGGCGACCCGCACTCGTGCATCTACGACGCATCCGCAGCCATCGTGCCCGGAGACAGCATGGTGAAGGTGCTCGGCTGGTACGACAACGAGTGGGGCTATGCGAGCCGGATGGTCGACTTGGCCGGGAAGCTCGCCTGACGTGAGCCGCGTCGCAAATCTCGACGACCTCGAGGTCGCCGGGCGCACGGTGCTGGTTCGCGCCGATCTCAACGTGCCACTTGACGGCGGCGAGGTCGGCGACGACTTTCGGATTCGCGCCAGCCTCCCGACGATCGCGGAGTTGCGAGAGCGCGGGGCCAAGGTCGTCGTGTGCAGTCATCTGGGTCGGCCCTCCGGGGTCGACCCAGAACTGCGGATGGACCCGGTCGCGGCCCGGCTTGGGGAACTCGGTGGGTTCCCGGTCGTCAAACTCGACGGAATCACTGGTTCTGAGATAGAGGCGGCGATCGTCGCGGCTCCCGCGGACGCGGTCATCGTGCTCGAGAACACCCGATTCGAGCCGGGGGAAAAGCAGAACGATCCGGCGTTGGCGCAGGGTTTGGCGGATCTCGCCGACCTCTTTGTGCTCGACGCCTTCGGTTCGGCCCACCGGGCGCATGCATCGACCGCGGGAGTTGCCGAACTGCTGCCCGCTGCGGCGGGTCGACTGCTGGCCGCCGAGGTCGAGTCGTTGTCGCGCCTGCTGACCGACCCACCGCGGCCCTATGTGGTCGTGTTGGGCGGAGCCAAGGTCTCGGACAAGCTCGGTGTCATGAAGCACCTGCTGCCTCGGGTCGACCAGATGTTGGTCGGCGGTGGAATGTGCTTCACGCTCCTTGCTGCTCAGGGTCACTCGGTCGGAACGTCGTTGGTGGAAGAATCGATGGTTGACGAGATCCGAGAGCTGCTGGCGTCGGAGGATGGCGCCAAGATCGTGCTGCCCGCCGACGTCGTCGTAGCGGATCGTTTTGCGGAGGACGCCGACCATTGGGTCGTTGCCGCCACAGAGATCCCCGTCGGAATGATGGGTCTGGATATCGGCCCTGAAGCCACCAACACATTCGGACGCGCAGTGGAAGACGCGGCAAGTGTGTTCTGGAACGGGCCGATGGGCGTCTTCGAATGGGAGGCCTTCCGGTCCGGAACGGCCGGCGTGGCGGAGGCCGTTGCCCGCAGCCAAGGATTCACCGTCATCGGTGGCGGAGACAGTGTTGCCGCCATTCGCATGCTCGGAAAAGAGAACGAAGTCAGTCATGTCTCGAGCGGTGGCGGCGCCGGGCTCGAGATGCTCGAAGGGAAGCTGCTTCCCGGGATCGCGGCGCTGGGAAGACAGGAATGATGCGCAAACCACTCATCGCCGGGAACTGGAAGATGAACGCGACCCACCTGGAGACGATCCAGATGGTGCAGAAGCTGAGCTATCGGCTGGAACCGGGCGATTACGCCAGAGTCGATGTTCTCGTCTGCCCGCCGTTTACTGCACTGCGCTCGGCGCAGACCGTCATCGAGGCGGACCATCTGCTCATCCAGTTGGGAGCCCAGAACTGCTACTGGGAGGCGAGCGGAGCCTTCACCGGCGAGGTTTCGCCGGACATGCTGGAGAAGCTCTCGGTGTCCTACGTCATTCTCGGGCACTCGGAACGCCGTCAGTTGTTCAGCGAAACCGATGCCGAAATCAACCTCAAGGTCAAGGCCGTTCTCGAGCGAGGGATGACCCCGATCCTCTGCTGCGGCGAGACCGATGAAGAGCATGAGGCTGGCCAAACCGAGGAACGGGTTGGCTCGCAGGTTCGCCTGAGCCTCGAGGGATTGAGCGCGGAGCAGATCGCCGGTCTCGTGATCGCCTACGAGCCAATCTGGGCGATCGGGACCGGTAAGACGGCGAGCGCCGACGATGCCGGGTCGATGGCGGCATTTATCCGCGGTGTGGTCGCCGATGAGTGGGGCGGCACCGCTGCGGACGGCGTGCGGATCCTCTACGGCGGCTCTGTCAACGGCGGCAACATCGCAGGGTTCATGGCGAAGACCGACATCGACGGTGCCCTGGTCGGCGGCGCGTCGCTGGACCCCGATTCGTTTGCCTCGATCGTCCGGTACTGGATGTAGCCGCCGGTCGTTTGCCGCAGCGTCTGGGTGCTCGCCGCGCCTCTGGCAGGGGACTAGCCCCGCCGTGGGCGTTCATAATGCCGCTCGAGATCCATTGCTACTCAAGGTGGGCCATGAGATACTCATAGTGGCTCAGGGAAGAAGGGGAACCTGAGTGGTAGTAGGAAGCCACAGGTTCTTTTTCAAGCGGGGGTAGGCAGCGGTGACGCATCGGGTAGTTTTTGAGTTCAGAGTGACGCGCCGAATTGGGTGGGATGGTGACGGCGCGGCAGATCTGCAGCGCCACTTCAAGGAAGTTTGCGATGGGCTTGCCCAGAGCGAGCACATCTCGAGCGTGCACGTTCGTGCCGACCTCGAACAGGCCGCCCTGCAGATGGACCTCGATGTCGAGGCGGCATCCGAAGAGGAGGCTGAGGTACTCGGCCGCATCGAGTTGAGCTCTGCCATCCGTGAATCCGGAGCGTTGCACGTCGGTCTCCTCTCGGAGATCGACGAGATTCGCAACGCACCAAAGCGAGGTATGTGGGGTGGCCTCCGGACCCCGAGTTGGCAGACCCGCCGCATGGTGACGGTGGAGCCTATCTCTTCGTGACGTAGTCGGGGGCAGAGGTCACTGTGCGGCCAACGCAGGCATAGCGTCACGCACTGTCGTCGGTACCGGGTCGTGACCTGGTTTGGGCCGCACTCCTCGTACGGCTTGCCCCAGGAGCAGGCCAGGCGCCGTCCGGGGTACCAGGTACCCGGATGGTTCTCCTGAGGAAGGCTGAGAACCGGCCCCAGCACCCGGCGCCCGGTACCCATGGGAAGCGGCAGCCTCGCTCGTCGAGTCGCGAATCCTGACACCCCGTACCCATGGAAAGCGGCGGCCTCACCCGTCGAGCCGCGAACCCCGGCATCCGGTACCGAAACCCAGCGGCGGGTTGGGCATGACGACGGCCGCGAACACGGACACTTGGCCCGGCCTCTGCCCGAATTTGCGCCATTGCGCTGTGCGCTGGAGACTGCACCCATGGCTACCACACTCGTATTGCTTCGTCACGGTCAGAGCGTCTGGAATCTCGAGAACATTTTTACCGGGTGGACCGATGTCGCCCTCTCTCCGCAGGGGATGGAAGAGGCGGCGGCGGCCGGTCGGCTGATGGCCGAAGCGGGCTATGTGCTCGATGTCGCCCACACCTCGGTACTGGTGCGTGCCATCGACACCCTGCATCGCGCCCTGTACGAGATGGGGATGACCTGGATCCCGGTGAAGAAGGACTGGCGGCTCAACGAGCGCCACTACGGGGCGCTCCAAGGGCTCAACAAGAAAGAGACCGCCGATCAACACAGTCCCGAGCAGGTGCATATCTGGCGACGCTCCTATGACATTCCGCCGCCGGCGCTCTCCTGGGATGATCCGCGCCACCCTCACTTCGATCCCCGCTACGCCTGGATGCCGCCCGAGCTGCCACCGGCAACGGAGTGCCTCGAGGACGTCGTCGAGCGGATGCTTCCCTACTGGTACGACGCCATCGTTCCCGACCTGCGCGCCGGCAAACGCGTCATCGTTGCGGCGCACGGCAACAGCCTGCGCGCTCTGGTCAAACACCTCGACGGCGTTTCGGACGAGGAGATCACCGGCCTCAATATCCCGACCGGCATCCCGTTGGTCTACGAGTTGGACGCCGATCTGCGGCCCATAGATCACTTCTACCTCGGGGATCCCGAGGCGGCAGCGGCGGCGGCAAGAGCAGTTGCCGACCAAGCCAAGGGCTGATCCGCTCCTCGCGGACGAGCGGCGATGGCCGCCGTCGCCAGGATCTGCCAGACAATAACTTGTAAACATCGGCCGTGGCATCCATACTCTCGGTGCTCGACCCGCGTTGCGGCGGGTCTCGTGCGAGAAAGGGTTCCTTTGGGACTGCTAACTGGGATCGTTGCGGCGCTCCAAGTCATCGTTTCACTCCTGCTGATCTTCCTGATCCTGCTTCATGCGGGGCGGGGAGGCGGCATGTCCGACATGTTCGGAGGAGGTTTTGGTGGCGGTGGGGCTGTCAGTGGATCCACTGTGATGGAGCGCAACCTCGATCGGATCACTGTGGTCGCTGCGGTCGTCTTTGGTATCAGCACGTTCGCTCTGGACATGCTGCTGCGCTAACTCCTCGCTGAGGACCCCAGCAATTCAGGAACCCACCCATACTAAGGAGGCAACACCTTGACTCGATTGTGGCGAAGCCGCAAGGTCATCTGGCTGGCCGCCATCCTCGCCTTTGCGCTCGTAGCCGCTGCCTGTGGTGGCGACGACGATGCAGCTGAGACGACGACAACGGCCGGAACAGAAGAGACCACAACAACTGCCGCTCCTGGCGAAACGACAACGACTGCTGCCGCAGCAGAGACCACTACCACCACTTCGGCTGCCCCCGGCAAGGCGTACGGTGGAGAGGCGATCGTTGGTGCCGATCAGGAGCCCCCGACCCTAAACCCATATGTTCCGGGTGGTGACAACGCCATCGTATCCGAGATCGGCCAGGCCTATTTTGGCGGTGCTGTCGAGATCGATGGTTTCACCCTCGAGTACATCCCTGAACTCATCACTGAACTGCCGACTCTGGACAATGGCGGAGTCGTTCTCAACGACGACGGCACGATGACGGTGAATTACACCATCAAGGACGAGGCGGCTTGGTCCGACGGGACTTCCTTGACGGGCGCAGACTTCCAGTACACGCTCGACACCATCATGGACCCGGATGTCCCCACACTCAAGGCGACATACGAGGACATCATTACCACTGAGGTCGGCGACAAGACCTTCAGCTATACGCTCTCGGCCCCGACGGTGCTGTATGAGAGCCTCTTCGATCCAATCATCCCGAAGCATGCGGTTGAGGGGTCGGATTTTCTGAACGACTGGAACGAGACCATGTGGCCGTCCGCCGGGGCGTACATCTTCGACGAGTGGTCCAAGGGCGAGTTTGTGAAGGTCGTCCGCAACGACAACTACTGGAGGACCGATTCCGAGACTGGTCAGCAATTGCCCTATCTCGACAGTGTTGTCTGGAGGTTCATCCCGGAGACAGAATCGCTCATCAACTCGTTCCGGGCTCGCGAGGTCGACGTCATTCAGCCGCCGCCGGCGACCGAGACCATCGAAGCGCTGCAGGCTCTCGAGCCTGAGGGCGCTACGGTCGAGGTTCTGCTCGGACCTGTGTGGGAGCATTTGGCTTTCTCGTTCAGTCCCGAGCGACTGACGGTGAATGAGAACTCAGTCAATGACAACCTGTCATACCGCCAGGCCGTGGCCCATACGATCGACAAGGAACTCATTGTTGATGAGATCCTCGCCGGTCAGGTTGAGCCGTTGGATTCCTTCCTGGAACCTGCTGCTCCGGCCATCTCGACTGGCGCGTGGTCGCAGTACGACTACAACCCCGAGAAGGCGATGGAGCTGCTCGACCAGGCTCGGGAGGAGACTGGCAAGACGGACATCGAGACGGTGTTCACCACCACGTCGAACAACGACGCCCGCGTCAAGCTCTCCGAGCTATTCGTGGACATGTTCACCGCAGTGGGGATCGTCTACGAGAACGCTCTTCAAGACTCTCAGTTGTTCTTTGGTGAGACGACCATCAACGGCAATTATGACTTGGGTGAGTGGGCGTGGCTCGGAAGCCCGGGTCTCTCCGGATCGGTCGGTCTGTACGACCTGTTCGACCCTGAGCAACCGCCGCCGGACGGTCAGAACTACTACCACTGGGGAACCCCAGATTCATCGGTCATCGATGAGAATACGGCGCGTTACGCCGAGATTCGCGATGAGCTGAACACGTCGGTTGACCCGAACGTCTTGGTTCCGCTGATGCAGGAAGGCGAGCAGATCCTCGCCGACCAGATGGTCTTCTTCCCACTGTATGCCCGTCTCGTGACGGCTGCAGTCTGGGGTGATGAGATCGGTGGTTTCAAGCACAACTCGTCGCAAGCCTCCTATGCCTGGAACATTCAGGACTGGTACCGCGTCGACCTATAGACGTTCTTCGATCCAGATTGAGGGAGGGGCCCGCTTCGGCGGGCCCCTCCTCATATTGCGAATCGGGTGGCAACCGAGTTGTGGAAGGCGCGTCGCGCCCCCCCCAAGAACGACGGCGCGCCCCCCAAGAACGGCGGCGACAACGGCGCGATATCGGTATAGTGAGCGCTCTTATGAGACGGAGGCATGGCGCATGTTCGCGTACATCATTCGCCGGTTGGTGTATGGAGTAGCGACGCTGCTCGCTCTGAGCATCGTCGTGTTCTTTCTGATCCAAGCAGGTGGTGGCTCACCGCTGGATCGACTGAGGGGCAACCCGCGGATGGCCCCGGTGATTCCCGCACTCACCGAGCACTTCGGTCTTGACCGGCCGGCCTGGGAGCAGTATCTGACCTGGCTGAAGAACTTCGTAACTCCGGTGGACGTCGCCGCTGAGGAGGGTACGTTCGTGCTCTTCGGGAAGCTGGGGATCCGAGGTATGGGTCCGCTGATCGCGTTCCTGGTTGCCGGGGGGTACACGGCGTGGGCGATGGTGGCCAAGATCAATCGGAGTTGGTGGCGTACCTTCCGGGCATTCACGATCATTGGTGTGTGGCTCGCAGCCCTTTGGTTCTCGATGCCGCGTCTGGTCTTCGAGTTGAATTGGTCGCAGTCGTTCCGCGGTGACGGCGATGTGTGGGGCCTGATCTTCGGCGCCGTCGGCGCCACCTTCCGACTTGGGCTGACGGCGCTCTTTCTCGCACTCCTCATCGGGATCCCGTTGGGGATCTATCAGGCCATCCGCCAGTACTCGTTCTTCGACCAGTTGGGCACGATCGGGGCCTTTGTGGCCTTCTCGATGCCGATCTTCATCATTGCTGTCGGGTTGCAGCTGATCTTGGCGTTGTACCTGGAGCAGTGGACCGGCGTGAAGCTGTTCTACGTGACTGGGATGACGAGTACGAACTACTCGGATTTGTCGTTCATGGCAAGGCTGGGGGATATCTTCCAGCACCTGGCGCTGCCGGCGCTGTCGATTGCGCTGATCTCCACCGCGGCCTACTCCCGATTCCAACGGGCTTCGATGCTCGAGGTGATGCATAGCGACTACCTGCGCACCGCAAAGGCCAAGGGCCTGCCGCGGCGGCGCATCATTATGAAGCACGCGCTCCGTAACGCCCTGATCCCTATTGTGACCCTGGTGGCGCTCGATATTGCGACCATCGTCGGAGGGGCGATCATCACCGAATCGATCTTCGGCTGGCCGGGGATTGGGCGTCGCTACATCGACGCGATCCGAGCAGTGGACTATCCGGTAGTGATGGCGGTCGTGATGTGTATCGGGATCGGCATCGTAGTGATGAACATCATTGCCGATATCCTCTACGGAGTCCTCGACCCCAGGGTTCGCTATGACTGATGTCGCCAATCGTCCTCCCGGCGACGAAGCCTCCATCGATGCCACTGAAGGCATCGAGCGCGGAGCCGATCACCCAATGGGACCTGTTCATTTCCCGTCTGCGGCGTCACCGTTTGGCGATGGCCGCGGCGATCTTCCTGCTCTTTCTGGCCGTGATCGCGATCACCGCCCCGCTGTTCACCTGCCCCAAGGGGGAGCCGTACTGCGGTAAGGTCCTCGAGCACCCCGCCCAGCAGTTGCCCGATGAGACCGGACGACTGCTCGTCAACATCGCCCCTCGAGCCGGACTGCCGTTCGGCACCGACGACATCGGGCGCGACGTGATGTCTCGCGTGGTGCACGGTGGCCGGGCCAGCTTGACGGTCGGCCTGGTCACTGGATTGATGGTCGCCACCCTGGGGACGGTGGTCGGCGCGTTGGCGGGGTACTACCCCGGGCCCGTTGATCAGTCGTTGATGCGCTTCACCGACCTCATGTTGGGGTTGCCGCTCTTGCCCGTCGCCATCGTGGTTGGCCGTTTCCTTCCCGAGATCGAGTGGTTGCCGGAGACGATACGCAAGGGCCCCTGGGGCATTGCTTTGCTGCTGGGGTTGCTGTTGTGGGGTGCGTTGGCGCGTATCGTCCGCGCCGAATTCCTCTCGTTGCGAGAGAAGGAGTTTGTTGAGGCCGCCCGGGCGGCCGGTGCCTCGGACCGCCGGATCATCTTCCGTCACATCCTGCCCAACGCGATGAGCCCCATCATCGTGCAGACCACACTCATCGTGGGCACGGCCATCATCATCGAGGCGGCGCTCGCCTTCCTCGGGTTCGGAGTGCAGCCACCGACTCCGACGTGGGGCGGGATGGCGGCTACCGGTGGGCAACTCGCGGTACGCGGCTTCTGGTGGCTTCTGGTGTTCTCCGGCTCGGCACTGGTGTTGACCGTGTTGTCTGTCAACTTCGTCGGAGACGGATTGAGGGACGCTCTCGACCCGACGCAGACGATTGAGCGAAAGTAGGGACCAATCCGTGGCAGAGCCGCTTCTCGACGTCCAAGACATCCGCACCTACTTCAGTACCGAGGAAGGTGTTGTGCGCGCGGTTGATGGCGTTTCGTTCACCGTGAATGCGCAAGAACGGCGCGGCGTGGTGGGGGAGTCGGGGTCGGGCAAGTCGGTAACGGCGATGTCGATCATGCGTCTCATCGAACCACCAGCCGGCGAGATCGTGACCGGCCGAATCATGTTCGAGGGCCGCAACTTGCTCGAGCTCACCGACGAGGAGATGCAGCACGTACGCGGCGGCCAGATCGCCATGATCTTTCAGGACCCGATGACAGCGCTGAATCCGGTCTACACCATCGGCGATCAGTTGATGGAGACGATTCTGCTGCATCAGGACGTCAACAAGAAGGAAGCTCGCGAAATCGCTATACAGGCGATGGCCGACGTGCAGATTCCGAATCCGGCAGCCCGCATGGAGGATTACCCGCATCAGTACTCGGGTGGCATGCGGCAACGGGTGATGATCGCTATGGGTCTGTCGTGCAATCCGAAGCTGCTCATCGCCGATGAGCCGACCACCGCCCTCGATGTGACGACCCAGGCCCAGATCATGGACCTGATGCTGAAGCTCGCCGACGAACGTCACACGGCCGTGCTGCTCATCACCCATGATCTCGGCGTTGTGGCCGGATTCTGCGACACGGTGCAGGTGATGTACGCCGGGATGATCGTCGAATCCGGCACCGCAGGTGATCTCTTCCACAACCCGCAGCATCCGTACACATGGGGTCTGTTGGGTTCGATGACGAGGATGGATGAGGTCCATCAGCACCGTCTGGTTTCGGTGCGAGGGGCACCACCGTCGCTGATCGATATGCCAACCGGATGCCGTTTTGCGGCCCGCTGTGAATTTGCGATCGATCTGTGTCGCCAGTCGCTGCCGATCCTCAAGGTGAATGAGGGTAAGGCGCCTCAGTTCGTGGCGTGTCACCGAGCCGCCGAACTCGATCTCAAACTCAAGGTTCCCGAGGAGGTGCCGCAGTGACGGACGCCGACGACCACAACGAGTCGGATGCGCCCGCCGCAGCGGCTCCCGACGACGGGGGTGACGCTGCTGAGGGTGCCGCTCCTGGCGGTGAAGCCGCTCCCGCGCGGGCCGCGGAGGACGTGGTCGGTGCCTCGGGTCCAGAGGATGTTGTGTTCACGAAAGCCGATCTCGACGAGCAGCTCCCCACCCGGCCCGGAGCTACGCAAGATGTGGCCACCGAGCCGGACGGCGGCGATGCTGCCGCCGTCGCCCATACTGCTTCCGAGGCGGCTGATGAGACCGCTTCCGCGAGCGGAAACGTCGCGGTGCTAGCCCCCGATGACGGCGTCGACGAGCTTCCGAGCGATGTCCTGATTCGGGTCAAGAACCTGGTGAAGGAATTCCCGATTACTCGCGGCATCTTCTTCAAGAAGAAGGTTGGTTCGGTGCAAGCTGTTTCCGACATCTCGTTCGAGATCAAGCGCGGCGAAACGCTTGGTCTGGTGGGGGAGTCGGGCTGCGGGAAGTCCACGACTGCTCGCGCCATCCTGCGGCTCGTGCAGCCGACCTCCGGGGAGGTGCTGTACCAGGCTGAGGGGACTCCGGACATTCCGATGAAGGTCGTTGACATCGCGTCGGCGGATCGCGACACGTTGCGGGCGATGCGGCGGGAGATGCAGATCGTCTTCCAGGATCCCTACGCAAGTCTCAACCCGAGGATGACGGTCGCCTCGATCGTTGCTGAGCCGATGGTGGTTCACGGGGTGGGCTCGAGCGGCGATCGGCTCGAGAGGGTCAAGGAGTTGTTGAGGGTGGTTGGGCTCAGCCCGGAGCACACCAACCGATACCCCCACGAGTTCTCCGGTGGCCAGCGTCAACGTATTGGCGTGGCCCGGGCGTTGGCCCTCAATCCAAGCTTCATGGTCCTCGATGAGCCGGTGTCGGCCCTCGACGTGTCGATCCAGGCGCAGGTGCTCAACCTGATGCAGGATCTCCAGGAGGAGTTTGGGCTCACCTACCTGTTCATCGCTCACGACCTGTCGGTGGTGCGCCACATCTCCGACCGGGTCGCCGTGATGTATCTCGGCAAGATCGCCGAGATGGCCGATCGGCACACCCTCTACGTGGAACCGATGCATCCTTACACCCACGCGCTGCTGTCGGCCGTACCTATTCCAGATCCGACGATCGAGGCGTCGCGGCAACGGATCATTCTGGAGGGCGACATCCCGTCGCCGGCCAACCCGCCGCCGGGATGCCGCTTCAACACGCGGTGCCCCATTGCGGTCGAGGGCGTATGCGATGTCGACGTGCCGGAATTGCGTGAGTTGGCGCCGGATCACTGGGTGGCTTGCCACTATCCCGAGGTCCAGAAGGTCTTCTAGGCCGGCCGGGCGATCGGCGCTGCGGTCGAGGTCTATCTAGAGGAGGTCGAATGAGTGTGCTCGATGAGCTGTCGGGTCGGGTCGGGCAGGAGATCGGCGTCGGTGAGTGGATCACCATCACGCAGGAGCAGATCAACCTATTCGCCGATGCGACCCTCGATCATCAGTGGATCCATGTTGATCCCGACATGGCAGCGCAAGGCCCGTTTGGCACGACCATCGCCCATGGCTTCCTGACGCTGTCGCTGGTTTCGGAGATCGCTCCTTCGGTCGAGATTCCCGGCGTGCGGATGGCAATCAACTACGGCCTCGACCGGGTGCGGTTCATATCGCCGGTGCCGGTGGGGTCCCGGTTGCGGGCTCGCAGTGTGCTGCTGGAGGTTCATGAGGTGCCCGGTGGCGTTCAGGTCAAGAGCGAGGTGACGATCGAGCTCGAAGGCGGGGAGAAGCCCGCCTGCGTTGCGGAGACGCTCTCGCGGTTCTACGTCTGAGGGACCCACATTCGGCAATGCTCGGCGGGCGGTATACTTCCGGGCCGCTCGGCTGGGACACGCTCCCGACCGGGGCCACGTCGGAGTGGCGGAATTGGTAGACGCGCTAGGTTGAGGGCCTAGTGAGCTTAGTGCTCGTGGAGGTTCGAGTCCTCTCTCCGACACCAGACTCAACTGCACGCGGCCGGGATTCGGCGACGACCCGGCCGTCTTGGTGGTAGGTGATGTCGATCACCATCTCGGCATAGACCTTGGCCTTGTCTGTGGGGTCGGCGGCAGCCAGGGTGGCAGTGATGTCTTGCAAGCTGGCGACGAGAGCCTTGATGTCCTCCTTGGTGAGCCTTGTCGTTGGTTTCCTGCCCAGCATCGTCTGGAGCCGGCGGCGTTGCTGGTCACCGAGTTTCTCTTGCCACGAGGCCATCCCAATCTGATTGAAGGGATCCGCCGGGCCAGCGCCACTGCCTCCAGAGCCTCGGCCATGGCCCGTCACGTGGCCCGAATCTGGATCAGGGGATTACGGTGAGCGGGAGCGATGAGTGGCGAACAAGGTACGAGGCGGTGCCGCCGAGCCCGCTGAAGTGACCGGCACCCTGGGTACCGATGACGATCAGGCCGGCTCGGTCGCGTGCGGCGGTCTCGGGGAGCGCGACGCGAGGGTCGCGGTTGCAGACCTCCAGCGTGTACTGGACACCGTGATCGCGGAATTGCTCAAGTGCCTCCTCGGTTTCGTCTCTGATCTGTTCGTCGTAGCGTTCGACGTGTCCCGGCGGCCTCTCGCAGCCCGGGTCGGCGCATCGAACGATCGTGGCCGACACACCCAAGTCGGTACAGAACCGGGCCGACCACGACAGCACGCGTTGAGCCACCGGCGAACAGTCCACGCCGACGAGAATCCGGGTCAAGGGCGTCGGGTTCAACGTTGATTGGCGAGGGATGAGAGCGAGCGGCCGATCGGTGGTGAAAAGGAGCTGGCGGCTGACCGAGCCGAGCAGGAGTCCGGCGAGAGGACCCAGGCCCCGGGTTCCTACCACGACAAGCGAGGCGTCCAATGCATTGGCGGTCTCGAGCAGCGCCTTGGCGGCCGGTCCCTTTACGGCAGTAACGTCCATGCCTACGAGACCGGCGCTGTGGAGGGACTCTGCACTGGTGGACGCGGTGTGCGCGTTCGTCTCCGCGATGTGGTCGTCGACGCCGACCGTGTTGGACGGAGCTTGTTGTGTGCATGCAGTGACCGCTGTGATCGGTGAGCCCGTGGCGCGGGCGATCGCGAGAGCCCAGGCCGCTGCGATGTTGGAGTTCGGGGAGTTGTCGACGCCGACGAGGATGGCGCCTTGTGCGTGAGCAGTCATATGGGTCTCCAGTCTTCTCTCGACGGGGTACTGTGCTGACGGGAATCGAGGAGGTCGCAGGCGCCGTCGGCGATGCCTTGTCCGGCCTCCTGGTAGAGGTTGGTGGCGATGTCGACGCCGGCTGCTTCGAGTTCGGCCACCTGGTCCGGGTACGTGGCAGCAGCGGCGACATGGATAGCCGGGAGGAAGTCTCTGACCCGGCGGGCGGCCTCGAGGTTGGCTTGGTGGTCGCTCATTGCCAGGACCACCAGCTCGAGCCCGGGGTGGAGGCGGAGGCGCTCCCAGAAATCACGGTCGAGTGCGTCGCCGCGCAGCACATTTCGTCCTGCTTCGAGGTTCAAGGCAACGGTTGTGTCGCGGCGGTCGACTCCCAGGACGACGGTGCCGTGGCGGTGCGCGATTTCGTCGTATGCGCCTTGTCCGACGCGCCCCATGCCGAAGACGACGCTGCGGGCTGCGGTGGGTTCTACGAGGGCGTCTTCGGCCTGTATCGGGTGCCGTTCGAGACCGACCAGCGGGCGCGACCAACGCCGGTAGAGGTTGTAGCGCGCTTCGTTGAGAGCCGCGGCTGCCGCGAAGGATGCGGCGACGGCCACTGCGATTCCGGAGAGCCACTGCTGGTCGAGTAAGCCCCTGTTGACTCCGGCGGCGGCCACGATGAGCCCGAACTCGCTGTAGGTAGCCAGAGTGAGCGAGGTGTGGAGCGACGTGCGGGCACGGAGCCGGAATCGCGACAAGAGCACCAGAAACCCGGTCGCCTTGATGGCAACCAGCGCCAGCGCGATAGCGGCCACCGCGAGTGCCGATGAGCCGGGGGCGCCACCGAGGCCGATCGAGAGAAAGAACCCCACGAGAAGCAGGTCGGTGAGACCGAGTAGCCGGTCGGACAACTCGTGGGCCTTGGGTAGACCCGCCACAGTCATGCCGACGATGAGTGCTCCCAGATCCGGTTTGAGTCCGACCGCGTCGAAGACGGCTGCGCCAAGGCCCACCGACAGAGCTAAACCGAGCATCAGCAGGAGTTCTCCGTGGCCGCTATGTCGGAGGAACCACCCGAAGATGGGTCGCGCAAGGATGATGCCGATGAGCAGAGGGAGCGCCCACAGTGACGGGGCGTCGTTAGCCGCGAACGCCAGAAACGCGACGGCGAACAAATCCTGCATGATGAGAATGCCGATGGCGAGGCGACCGGACAGCGAAGCAGCTTCGTTGCGTTCCTCGAGTGCCTTGACGGCAAAGACGGTGCTCGAGAATGAGAAGGCGAACCCGATGAGAGCGGCCTCGGCCGGGGCGAGGCCCGCCGCCAGGGGTATTCCCAGGGCACCGAGGGCGAGGAACAGCCCTCCGATGATTGCCGTGGTGGCAGCCATCTGGACGCTGGCAACGGCCCACACTTCGGTCCGAGCCAACATCGAGGGGCGCAGGCGCAGGCCAATACCGAACAACAGCAGCAGTACGCCGACTTCGGCGATCAGTTCGATAGCGCCGTTGGTTTCGTAACCCAAGCCGTGGAGCACGAACCCAGCAACGAGGTAGCCAACGAGCGGGGGGAGACCGATGCGCTGAGAACCGAATCCAAAGGCGAAGGCCACGAGGATGATCTCGACATCCATAGGTGGCCTACCCAGCGCCGAACTGACGATCGGGGTGGGGTTCCTGCCGGTGCGACGTCGTCACGTCGTTGCTCCGTTCCTTGTTGCGCGCCGCGTCCAGGTTTCTGCTCCGAGCACGGTGATCAACAACGCCATGGCTACGAACGCGACGACCGGTGCCTCGAGAGGGACGAGCCCGAGCATGGTGCGAAGCGGCGGGAAGGTGATGGTGACGATCTGGAGCGCGACGCTGGCGACGATGATGGAGTTGAGGACGTGGTTGGGGGCCGGTCGGGTCGCGATGCGGCGGGCGGGGTAGGCGAAGGCGAGTTGGGCGAGTGATTCGTACAGGAAGACGGCGGTCATGGTGACGGCGGCGGCGTGGCCGAAGGTGGGTAGCGCGAAGAACAGGGCGAGGCCGGCCGCGGCTTTGAGGATCCCGGTGGTGAGGATGAACCGGATGCCGGCCCGGGTGAGCAGCGGCGCAGAGGGCGACCGGGGACGTTGGGTCATCATGCCGGGGTTGCGGTCGAGTCCGAGAGCGAGGGCGGGCGGGCCGTCGGCGATGATGTTGATCCACAGCAGTTGGACGGCGAGCAGGGGTACGAGCAGGTTCCCGGCTTCGTCGCGCAGATCGAGGAGTGCGGCGCCGGTGACGCCGATGGCGATGAGAAGCACAAGGGCGACGTTGGTGGAGAAGAGGAACCGGATGAATTTGAGGATGTTGGCGTAGATGCTGCGACCTTCTTCGACCGCGGCGGTGATGGTGGCGAAGTTGTCGTCGAGGAGCACGAGGTCGGCGACCTCGCGACTGACGTCGCTTCCTCGTTGGCCCATGGCGACTCCGACGTCGGCTCGTTTGAGGGCGGGGGCGTCGTTGACGCCGTCTCCGGTCATCGCGACAATCTCGCCGTTGGCTTTGAGGGCGTCGACGAGGGCGAGTTTGTGCTCAGGGTTGACCCGGGCGAAGACACCCACGTGTCCGGCCCTTTCGGTGAGTTCCTCGGGGCCGAGCCGATCGAGCTGGTCGCCGGTCATCACCTCGTCGCCTGTGATGCCGATCGCGTTGGCGATGGCCTTGGCGGTAGCCGGGTGATCGCCGGTGATCATGAGCACGCGGATTCCCGCCCGTTGGGTGGCCGCGATGGCGGCCGGCACCTCAGGTCGGGGCGGGTCCCACAGGGCAACGGTGCCCAGCCAGGTGATCTCGGTGTCGGTTTCGCCGGGTGCCCACGCCAGGGCAAGCATGCGGTTGCCATCGGCGGCGGCAGTGTCGATTTGTGCTTTCCATGCTTGTCGTTCCTCACTGGTGAGTTGGCTCATGTGTAGGAGCACTTCTGGTGCGCCCTTGAGGTACGAGACCGGCTCGCCATCTTCGAGCACGGTGACCCGCATGTACTTCCATTCCGAATCGAACGGGCGCTCCGAGATCCGCTTGCGGCGGGTGCGCTCGGCGGCAGGGTCGACGCCGTGCTCCACCGCGTAGGCATAGAGGCCGATTTCGAGGGGGTCGCCCGAGCCTCCGTCTGGTTCGGCCTCGGCGGCGAGCACCATCGCCAGCAGTGCCCGCGATTCGTCGGGTGAGTTCAGGTCACGCACGGTCATCGTGTTCTCGGTGAGGGTGCCGGTCTTGTCTGTGGCGATGACGGTGACTGAGCCGAGCGCCTCGACTGCCGAGAGGCGCCGCACGACGGCTTTGCGGGAGGCCATGCGTTCGGTGCCGAGCGCCAGCGTCAAGGTCAGCACTGCGGGAAGGCCCTCAGGTACGGCCGCCACGGCGACCGCCACCGCAAAGATGAGGGCTTCGTCGATGCGGTCGATCCCCTCGATGCCGACCCCAGCCACCATGAGGATCACCGCGAGGGCCGCCACCCAGCGGGCGATGCGGTGCCCGAAATGGGTCAGGCGGCGTTCGAGGGGTGTTGATTCTGTCTCGACGTCGGCCAGCATCCCGGCGATACGCCCCATCGCTGAGCCCGGTCCGGTTCTGGTGACTGCCACCCAGGCAATGCCCCGCACCGCCAACGTTCCGGAAAACACTTCGTCGGTGACGGCCCGGTCGACCGGTACCGACTCGCCGGTAAGCATCGACTCGTCCACCATCAGACCCTGCTCGCCGGTCAGGACCCCGTCGGCGGGGATGCGGTCACCCGCTTCCACCCGTGCCAAGTCTCCGGGCACGAGGTCTGCGGCCGGAATCTGGGTGAGGTGGCCGTCGCGGCGGACCCACACCTGCGGGGCGGCGAGTTCCTTGAGTCGGGCGAGGGCATCTTCGGCCCGGTATTCCTGCCATACACCCATGATGGTGTTGAAGGCGAGGATCACCAGGATGGCGATGGATTCGATCGGCCAACCGTGTGCGCCCTCGATCACCCAAATCGCCGCGTCAAACGCCAGAGCGAACAGCAGAATGTAGATGATCGGACTTCGTAGCTGCCGTCCCACCCGTGTCCACCACGGGATTGGTTGGGCCTCGGGGAGAAGGTTGGGGCCGTGGGCTTCGAGCCGCCGAGCAGCTTCGTCTGCGGTCAGGCCCTGGACCAATGTCGAGGTGGGCTCGGTGAAGGTGCCGGTACCCGTCGAGTCGCCGAAGGCCATCAGGGCGTCGCGTGCTTGGCTTTGGCGGGCCGTGCGAGTTTGACCGGCGTCGTGAACCCTGTGGGTTTGACCGCCAGCACCGAACAACGCACCGAACGCAGGATCGTTTCGGCGGTGTTGCCGATGATCAACCCGCTCAATCCGGTGCGGGCCACGGTGCCCATCACGATCAACCCAATGTCGAGGCTCTCTGCCAGGCGAGGCAATACTCTGCCGGCGTCGCCTGCCACCAGGTGCACCGACGCGCCCGATTCGGTTGCGCGGTATTTCTCCATCAGGGCGTCGATGTGCTCGCGATGGGTGGCCTCCGCCGATCCGACCATGACATCGACTATCTCACCGGGGAGCCCCACGTAGGGGGAGGACCGAAGCGTTGACTCGCCCACCAGGCTCCAGGCGTGGGCGACGTGCAATTCGGCGTCCTCGCGGTGGGTGAGCGATGTTGCCAGCTCCATCACAAGGTCGTTCAGCTCGTCGCGTACCGGATCGCCGGGGTCGGGGTCGATCAGCGCCAAGATGCGTAGCTTGTGGGCCCGGGATGGGCGCATCACCCACACCGGCACCGGGCATTTCCGCAGTAGGTGCATCACGCCGCTACCGAATTCGGGGGTCTCGCCCCTTGCCAGCTCGCAGCCGCCTACCATCACCAGATCGTTGCCATGTACCAACACGTGGCGGATGATTTCAACGAAGGGCTCACCGGTCTTCACCACCACGTCCGCGTTCTCGTTGGCGCGGACGTTTGCTGCCAACTGCCGCAACCGTTCCGTTCGGTCTCGGAGTAGCGCCGCCTCCACGTCGATCACCCTGCCCTCGACTTCGATCGACTTCCGGAACCGGGGGAGTGGCGGGACCACATCGAGAACGGTGAGATGCGCGTTGTTGGTGGTAGCCAGTCTGGCCGCGGCGCGTAGCGTCATCGGTTCGAGGTGCCCCGGAGAGGCCGCCACGAGAATGCTCTTGAACCTGTCCATTACATCCCTCCTCCGTTGTCCTTGGTAGCGTCGTCGTGGCCACCACGGATTACGTGTCGGCGCTCGGCGAAGTAGCCGAGTCGTGGTATCCGTTCCGCAGTACCGTTGTCGTGCCAGGTCACGGAGCTGTCGACGCGGCTCACCCCGAGGACGCTATTTGTGAGGCGCTCGAGCCGGACCGCTTCCCGGCGGCGCGTCACCGAACCGCGCAGGGTGACGACGCCCTGGTGCACCGAGACGTCGATGGTCTCGGGGTCGATCCCCAGGATGTGGCCGACCACCTCGGCGCGGATCTCTGCCTCGATGTCGGTATCGGATCGGGCGAGAGCGGCAACGACGTCGCTTCTCGAGATGACCCCTTCCAGCGTAAACCCGTTCCCTACGACGACGAGGCGTCGCACCCGTGCCTTCTCCATCAATCGGGCTGCCTTCGCCAAAGGGTCGTCCCGGCGTACCCCGATCACCTCGCGGCTCATCAGGTCGGCGACGGTAGAGCCCGGCCACCGGTCACGTGCGCTGTGATTGGCTTCAGCGTCGGCCGAGTCTGGGACCACGGCGCGATGCAGCAGGTCGGATTCGGTCACGATCCCCACCACGCAACCGTCGCAGTCGACCACGGGTAGCCCGCTTACGCCGGCGTCACACATGATCCTGGCCGCGAACGTCACCGGCGCATCGGGCTCGACAGTGACGACTTCGGCCGTCATGGCCTCTTCAACCGTATGCATCTCGGCTCCTCGGGATCGGTTGATCGCCCGACGGGTGCTTCTTCAGTGGCCGCCTGATCATCTTGCACATCCCCGGCAGACGCGGGTGGCAGGGAGGGCGTCGAGTCGCGCCTCGGCGATGGCTGCCCCGCACGCCGCGCACAGCCCGTAGCCGCCCGACTTGATGCGGTCGAGGGCGCCATCGATTGCGGCGAGGCGAGCCTCGATCACATCGGCCTGGATGGCGGCCTCGTCATCGGTGACGTCGTGGGGTTCGTAGTCCCCGCGACTCGTCGCCGCATCGCGCAGCTCCTCGAACAGACTCCGCAATCGGCCCCGTTCGTCGAGGAGCTGGGACTGCTGGCGCCACTCAGAAGTAGACAACACCCTCATCGTGCGAGCTCCGAGCCCGATCCGCCACGGATTGACGGCGAGCGCCAGCGGCGATGGCGCGCTACCTCGCGGTCTGTGTCGATCTGGCCGCGGCTCCGGTAAGACGACCGATCGCTACAGGCGACACAAGTTGTGGTGGCCGGCAACGCCCGGAGTCGCTCCAATGGGATACCGGCCCCGCAGCTCGCGCAGTACCCGTACGTTCCGTTGTCGAGCCGCGCCAGAGCCTGCTCGACCTCCCAGTAACGCTGCTCGGCGCGCTCGATCAACATCAGAGTCGCAGCACTATCGGAGTCTGCAGACGGGTCGTCGTGGTCGAGCACGTCGCTGAGATCCCGTTGGCTGAGCGCATCGACAGCCTCACGACGCAGTGACTCGGCGCTCCGAGCTATCGAGGCACGGCGGATCAGGAGGAGCTGACGCAAGCCCGTGGTGGTCGTCGGTGCAAATCGGGGGAGTGTGGTGGCCATTGCCGGCTCCTGTGACCTTCGTGAGACGGTGATCGTCCGTTGCGAAGGTCTCTCCCGCCCCCAAGAAGGGGCCAGCAAGCCGGGCCTTGCGACCGTACTGACGGCTTGACTCGTTTCGGGATACTCCCCTTGTACTGCCAAATATGACACGACATTTCTGGCGTGTCTAGGGTATATCGTCCCTAGATGTCATGAAACCGGCGACGCACGATAGGGGGATGGTGGACAGCATGGGTGACGACCAAAACCGGCCTTGGACCTTCCTTACCAGTCATGCACGCGTCCTCATCGTGATCGCACAGAACCCCGACCTCCGCGCCCGCGACATCGCCGCCGTGGCGGACATCACGGAACGGTCTACGCAACGCATCGTGGCCGATCTCGAAGCCGCCGGCTATCTGAGCCATGAGAGGATCGGCCGACGCAACCGCTACCGGGTCAAGCCAAGCGAAAGCTTCCGCCACCCTCATGAGCAGGGCATGGAAATCGGTTCGCTCCTCGGATTGTTTGCCGACCTCAGCGCCGACCGCGCGGCCGACGAGCGGCACTCGCATATCTGAGGATCTCGCGGCCACCAGTCGATCGATGCACGGTGCCAGGCCCGTCCGCAGGGCGGGTCAGCTCGGTCGGTGGATGTCGTTGGCCTCGTTCCAGTTCTCTACTGCCTCACGGGCGGCGGCGACTCCCGCGATCAGCGCAGCTGCAGGATCAGCCCACCACCACCCGACGACAGCGTTGAGGAGCAATCCGAGCATGGTTGACGTGGAACAGCACCCCATCAAGGAACGTCATCGACGCTTCCGAGCGCAGCGGAGACGAATCGAGTCGGGCGGCGATCCTCCGTTTCCATACCGCCAAGCCGAACATGACGAGGGCGGTGATCGCGAGGTAGGCAATTCCCACGGTGATTCATCGGGACGCCGTCCGGTCAAGAGGTCCCTGAGACCTGTGAGTGTCAGCGCGGCCGTGAGGGTGGCGAAAGTGACGGCGACAAGGCGATGAGCTCGGCGGCTCGCGCAGGGTTCGAGACCGCATGCCCGGGCAGCAGGTGCCAGACAACGACGCCTGAAGCGAAGACCTCGACGATCGACACGGTCTCAAATCCGATCAACGCCAACGATGAGGCCGCGGCGCCCAACCCGATCGTGAGCACTGCTTCGCCGCCGTTCCGCCCGACCGTTCTGTACTCGAGCTCGAGAGCAGCACGATTGAGCCTGGTCAGATCCTCGCTGGCGATTGTCGCCACGGGCGTCTTCAGGAGTTGATCGCCCTTCGGCGCAGTACCACCGGTCGAGCTGCTCAGAATCGAAGATCGGCGTGGGTTCGAATCGCATTCGACGCCGGCGACTGTGGGATGGTCCCGAGCAGGTAGCCGTCGGAGTCGACGACCGGGATTGGCGAGTCGCCGAAGTGCTTCTGGAGAGTTGCGACCGTCGCCGTCGGCTCGTGAGCGGCGACTGCGATGGGAGGCTCCATGACCGCAGCGACCGACTGCGTGGGGTCTGCGTCCAACAGAGCAGCCGCGCGAGCCAACCCGACGAGTCGGCCGTCTTCAGCGACCGGTACGAGAGGGTGCGCCAGGACCTGTAACGCATCCTTGACCATGAGGCCACCACCAATCGCAACTCCAACCGGACAGGTCGCATCCTGGAAACACCGGCGAGGAGCGGAACGAACCACGAGCGCACCGCCAGGCGCACGAACGACAAGCCGATGCCCGGTACCGAAGAGTTGGCGTTGCAGCCAAGACCCGCCTGGAGCGCCCACGACGAGGAGCGTGCCCGGATTCAGGGACTCGACCAGACGCGTCGCTGAAGGCTCGCTAATCGCCAGCTTCCCGATGTTCGGGTAGCGCGCACCGAGTCGGTTCAGCCGATCGAGCGCTGCGGGAATCTCATCCTCCCTCCGATACACCGTAGCGACCGCAGCCGGTACCCCCAGCTTCGCGCCGACACGCGCAGCGACGGTCGCTGCCAGCTGCGAGTGCGGCCCATCACCGACCGCCGCTGTAACGGACTCGACAAGGCCGATCTCGACGTGATGAGGGACAACGATCGAGACCAGGTCGAAGCTGCTCAGTCTCCGCGTCACGAGCAGTTCAACGCGATCCCTCAGGCAGCTCCGCCGGAGGTCCCCATCGATCCGGATCGATGCGGTGTCGGAGAGCAGGGCCGCGATATCGGAACAACCCGCTCCGCGGCTCCACGCAACGCGACCAAACGAGTCGAGGATGAAGGGCGCCGGGGCTAGCGAACCAATCATCGCTTCACCCAAATTGCCGGCGATGTCGCTTTGAGAATGGCCGGGTGAGGGGAGGCTCTCGAGGTCCGGTGCTCGGTGATATGGGCGGGTGCCTGAGCCAATGTCTGCTCCAGACCTTCGTGAGACGTGACTGTCTGCCGACGAAGGTCTCTCCCGCCCCGCCTGGGGCCGGCATGCCGGGCCGAATGGCCGTGTTGACGGCGATGCCGTATCGGGATACTCCCCTTACGGCGCCATATATAACACGATATCTTTGTCGTGTCTAGAGAGGCCATGGACCGGCAGTCGATGCCACATGGCGACCGACGAGGAAGTCGACGCAGCCAGGCCGGGTCCAGCGCAAGGCGCCCGCGTAGTCCGCAAGCACAACGGTCTTCGGACTCCGAGACGGACCTGGCCACACGCGGACTGCGACGCACCGACGATGTCCTCTGCCTCGTTCCGGGTGACCTCCCGTCGAGGCGAGACCTGGCTGGTCGACTTCGGAGAGCCGGTTGGCCGGGAACAGGCAGGGATTCGCCCCGCTGTGGTCGTGTCGACCGATGCGCTCAATGAGGGGACGGCCGGTGTTGTGCTCGTCGTTCCCGTCACGTCTACCCACCGTGACCTTCCGTCTCACGTGAAGATCGAAGCGGGGGACTCGGGGCTCGATCATCCGATCTACGCCAAGTGCGAGGATGTGGAGTCCGTCTCGGGGCGGCGGCTCGTCGATCGGCTTGGAGTCGTCGGGCCCGAGGCCCTGTTAGAGATCGGGCGGGTGCTCCGGAACTTGCTGGAGCTGTGAAACCCCTCCGAACCTCACCTGGCAGAGAATGATGTCACCAACGCAGGCCCTCGTGTAGCCCGCGACCGCAAAGCTTCTCCGACACCGCGGACCCACTGTTGGCGGGTCCGTTTGAGTTGCGGCGAGGCCGGACGTCAGAGGTTGGGGCTCAACTGCGCCCAGCGCCAAACGTCGATTATCGACACACCAGCGGATTCCAGAGATCCAGGCGGTTGCTCGTCGCACGGTTGGTGTGGTGCGTCGCCGGGGTGAGCATGCCCATCGGGGTCCACGGCAGTCGGGCCATTCTGCGTGGATCGGCACCGACCCGCTCCCGGCCCGCCGGTACGAAGTCCGGGTCGCTAGACCCATGGTCAAGCCCTCACCAGTGCCGTACCGTTGCTAGTGGATCACCCTGCTAGAGGAGGTAGACAGAAATGCTTCGCATGTGGACGGCTATTCAGAGCCGTATGACCAACGAAGAAGGCGCCAGCCTTGTTGAGTACGCACTGCTCGTCGCTTTGATCGCAGTTGTGGCCATTCTGGCCATCACCACGGTCGGCAAAGAGGTCGACAGCAACTTCACCAACGTCGCCGACAACCTCTAGGTTTTCGCGACCGAGATTGGAAGGGGCCCTCCGGGGCCTTTTTCATTTCCTGGCCTCAAATCGGATTGCGGCGTTCAATGCGATGGCACGCTTCGACTTCCCAGCCGATGTGACCCGGTCTGCCTCAAATGGCTTCGGCTCGGGCAGCTCGGATCGAATCGATCTTGACGATGGGTGTGACGGCCATTGCGGTTGCGGTGAGCGCCAGCCCGCCGATGAACATGGGTGCCCGCAGTCCAGGCCATGACGCAAGTAGCCCGCCGGAGATGGCACCGAGCGGCGCCATGCCCATCGCAGCTACTTGGTAGGCACTGTTGACACGACCGAGAAGCTCATCCGGTGTGATGGCTTGGCGCAGGGACACGGTCACGATGTTCCACACCATGATGATCGACGCAGTCCAGACTCGTGCGAAGCGATCGCCGAGCGAACTCTCATTGGGCATGAGAGGTTCAGCCACGCCGCCCAAGGCCCAGGCACCTTAGGGTCCGGCTCAGCGCGGGCTGCTCGAGGGGTGCCCCAAATCCGTAGATCATTGGAATTCTGCGGTTCTCTGCCAGAATCGCCTGCATGGGGGCTTGGCCGGCGTGCAGGCTCGGCAGAAAGGCCCGGCGGCGAGCCCCCGCCGGCGTCGCTCGCCAAGCGATTGACCTTGGTGCCCCACGTGGTCGATCCGGGAGCGGATTATCGACTGCTTAAGGACTCTGAGCAGAGGATTTAGCTGACAGTGCAACAAGATACTGCGATGGTCAGACCCGTCGATTCCACCTATCCCGACGCCTCGACGCCGCGGGGTGCGGATTCCGCCGCCCGTGGTGCGAGGCGGATCAGTTTGTCCCCCCGACTGCGTCGCGTCACGGCCGGCTTGCTCGCCGTGATGATGCTGACCTCTGCGCTGTTGACGACGTCGTCGGCCGCACCGGCCGAGGCGATCTCCTACGGGGAGATGGCGACGTACGAAATGATCTTCCCGATCGATGGAAACGACTACCGCTTCAGGGACACCTTCGGTGACTGCCGCGATGGTTGTTCGCGGACGCATCAAGGCAACGACATCTATGCCGCCAAGGGGACCAAGGTCGTGGCCGTCTCGGCCGGAACGGTGCGGTACGTCAACTGGAGCCGGTCGCCCGACCTGAATCCCGGCCGATGCTGCTCACTCGTGATCGATCACGATGACGGCTGGCAGACCCGCTACATCCACCTCAACAACGACAATCGGGGCACCGACGACGGCAGGGGCTGGGGCATCGCCGACGGAATCGCTCCCGGCGTGAGGGTCGCCGCCGGCCAACTCATCGGATGGGTGGGAGACAGCGGCAACGCCGAAACCTCGCGGCCTCAACTCCACTTCGAATTGCGGGCTCCCGGCGACATCGTCACCAATCCATACCAGGCACTGGTGAATGCTCCGCTGGTCGTCCACAACGATGCGCCTGCGGACGACGGTCTCTTCGACTCGACCGCTACGGTGCGGCGCGGCGACCGAGGACCGGCGGTCGAACAGTTGCAGCAGGTCCTCAACGACCTCGGCTACCCGGCAGGGTCCGCAGACGGCATCTTCGGTGGCAAGACCGAATCGGCCGTTCGGGCCTTCCAGGCCGACAACGGACTGACCGCCGACGGGCTCGTCGGACGCAGGACCAAAGAGGCGCTCGAGGATCAATGGCGGCCGCGGCCCACCCTGCGGCGCGGGGACCGCAACGATGATGTCGCCTATCTCCAGGGGCTCCTGAACGACGCGGGCTACGATGCCGGCTCGGCCGACGGGATCTTTGGCGCCCGGACCGACTCGGCGGTTCGTGGGTTCCAGGCCGACAACGGACTGACCGCCGACGGGATCGTGGGCAAGCGGACCTGGGCCGAATTGCGTTCTTGAGTCGCCCGTTGGCTCCCCCAGGCGCAGTCAGTGCTGCACCGGTAGGCCGGTGATGGCAGCCACGATCTCAGCCGTGCGCTCGGCGGCAGCCGCCGGCCCATGGCGACCCGTCAAGATGGCTTCGAGCATGTTTTGGAGCTGGGTCGAAACCAGGTGATAGTCGGGGATACCGGGCCGAATCACCGCCGTCTCGAACAAGGCTGCCGCTCTCTGCATGAAGGGCGATTCTGCGGCGAGGAGATCGATTGCCGACTGGCGCGGCGGGATGGCCGGCCGGCCGCGGGCGCGCTCGGCCAGTCGTTCGGTTGTCACGATGTGCTCCAGCAGGTGGAGTGCTCCGGCGGGGTCCGACGTCTGGCGGAAGATCACGTAAGCCATCCCTCCAGCCAGCGTCGCCGGCGCGCCGCGTGGCCCGCCGGGGAAAGGAGCGAAGACAAAGTGCTCAGCGACCTGCTCGAGGGTGATGCCCGCGGCATCGGCGATCATCTCAGCCTCGTAGCTACCACCGATTGTCATCGCCACCCTGCCGGTCCCGAGGAGCTGGGGGCATCGGGTCCAGCTGTAGGTGACAACGTCCGCCGCCATCAATTCGGCCTCGACCAAGGAGCGGAGGAAGCGCAATGCCTCCACGGTGGCCCCAGAGTCGAGCGATACGCCGCCGTTGATCACGGAGGCCCCGTTTGAGGCCAAGACAGTCATCAGGCAATAGGTGGAGGTCTCTTCGGCGCTATGGCCACCGGGCATGGCGATGACGCGCTGATTCGGCCGCATCAGCGGTTTGAGTCGCATGGCCAGGTCGGTCAGCTGATCCCACGTCTTCGGCACGGTCAACCCTGTGCCTTCGAGCAGGTCGCGTCGACACCACAAACCGCCGACGTTGAGTTCTTCAGGAACTGCGTAGACGTGGCCGTCGAAGCGACGCCCATCGACGAAGGCGGCGACGAAGTCGCGTTCGTACTCCCTGCGAACCCAGTCGGGGTCGAGTTCGTCCAGTGGTAGCAGGAATCCGGCGTCGGCGAAGTCGGCGATCCACACTTCATCGATCAGGGCCAGATCGGGGGCACGCCCCTCGGCGACGGCACTGGTGAGGGCGTGGCGCATCTCGGCATATTCGACGACGGCAACGTTCACCGCGAGTCGGTCCGGCGCGCCGGCGCGGATCTTGTCGGCCCATTCGGCGTCGGTGATGACCAACCGCAACTCATCGCCACCGCGATGGCGGGGAACCCAGTGGGGGTTGACGGTCGTACCGCGGCGACGCGCTCTCAGGATCACGCCCTCATTGGCAAGTTCGGTCAGGGCTCGTCGGGTCGGGGTGCGGCTGATTCCGTAGATATCGCACAGTTCGTGCTCCGTCGGCAGCCGTTCGCCGGGTGGGTAGGCGCCACCGACGATGTCTTCGAGAAGCAGTGTCTTGAGCTGGTAGTACAGCGGGATCGGACTGTCGGGATCGATGACTTGCATGAGTCCTCTATGCCGTCAACTGTGGTTTCTCGGGCTTTGGTGGCGCCCAAAATGCTTCACTCGAAGATCCAGACGTTGCCCCACGCTCCGAGACGGATGCCGTTTGGCGCCGACTCGTAGGTGTGTCCCTGGATTGAGGACCCACCTGAATCCTCAATCGTTACGGGATCTCCCGCCACGTTGATGTAGACCCGGGCGGCGGCGCCGGAGTGGTGCCGACGCGAGATGCCCAGGACCGAAGCAGGCGTCGCGAGGATCGATTGGTCGGAGTCGGGATGGAACGCGGCTGAAGAGGTCCGCCACCTCACCAGATCGCCGATCCCATCCAGGGACCGGGCCTCACGGGTGGATGGGTCGCTGAGGAGTCGCTCCAAGGCGTCGAGGTCGGTGAAACGGCGGCGGTTGATCGACCTGGCTTGACCATTGGCGGCCACGGCCCCTGTGTCGTTCTCGCTGCCGAGCAGACTGAGTGCGTATATGGCCGGGATCCCGCGCAACGCCAGCATGATGGCGTAGGACGCGAGGTGGCGACTCATGGCCGCTTCTCCCATCGTGGGACCGCGGATGAGGTCGAACCAAGTGGCGTTCAGTTCATAGGGAGTAGACATGCCGTTGGGGGTGGTGCGCCGACTCACCGAGCCTGCGTTTGCCTCCGTCTGGGTCACAAGCGCGGTCACATCGGCGTCACCTACGAGGCCCTCGAGTGGCCGCAGCCCAACGCCATCATGGGAGGCCAGGAAGTTGAGGAACGTCGTGTCGGCCCCCGGCGGTTCCAGGGCCCGTAGCCACCTGCCGAGCACCGTGGCGTCCCCGTGGAGGAAGGCATGCAGAGTCAGCGGGGGGAGCGGGAACTGGTACACGGCGTGGGCCTCAGCCTGGTGGCCGTCCCCGAAGTACGAGATGTTCTCCGAGTGGGGAACGTTCGTCTCGGTGATGACAATGGTGTCGGGATACGTCTCGTCGAGGCACGCCCGGAGGAACTGGATGATGCGGTGGGTCTGCGGCAGATGAATCGAAGCGGCGGCTTCCTCCTTCCACAGAAAGCCGATCGCATCGAGTCGAATCACATCGGCACCGTGTGCCGCATACGACAAGATCACGTCCAGGACACGTACCAGCACTTGTGGATTGCGGTAGTCGAGGTCGACCTGGTCGGCTGAGAACGTCGTCCATACCCATTCGTCACCGCGGGCGGTGGCAAACTTCGTGAGCAAGGGATGCTGCCGAGCGCGCACCACGGCACTGAGGTCGGCGTTGGGGTCGGCGGTGCGGAAGAAATCCCGAAACGCGACGTCGTCGGCCCGCCATGAGGTGAACCACTCGCTGCCGGCGGAACAGTGATTCACGACGGCATCAACCATCAGTCGCCACTGCGAGGCAATGGCTTCGACATCGGACCATTTGCCGTGGTCCGGGTCGACGGCGGTGTAGTCCAAGATCGAAAAGCCATCGTCGGAGGACGACGGGAAGAAAGGCAGGATGTGGACTCCGTTGCACACGCCACGCAGATGCCCATCCAGAAAGGCGGAAAGCGCTCGGAGTGGGGGAGTGCCGGGATGCTGGAACTGGTCTGGGTACGTGATGAGCCAGACGTCGCGTTCGGTCCAGCGTTCGGAGCGGCGTTCCCGGTCGATGCGGCGATGAGAGTCGAGGAGCTGGCCGACCTCGGCAGCAATGGACTCCGCCTCGTCGGCGCCATACACGTCGACGAGCAGCGGCATCCATCCTGCGCTGTGAGGCAAATTTGATAGCACCGGATCATCTCGTGACGACGCCCTCATTCCTCACTCTCCTGTACCAAGAACGCGAAAGCCACGGCTCCACGGTGGGGAACCATGCCTTGTCGCACCTCTGTTTTGTGACTACGATATAACAAATAGCCGACCCTGGGAAGCGATTCTGCTTCTTGGGTTCGCGCAGGTTCGAGGATGGCTCTCAGCCACGACTGCCATCCTCCGCCTGAACTGTGGAGACACAAGGAGGAGGAAGGTATGACATTGGCCAAACGCTTGTTGCTGCTGATTGCGGTCCTGGCGCTTGTCGCCGGCGCATGCAGCGATGATGACGACACCTCGGACACGACCGCCCCGGAGACGGTGACGTCGATTGTCGAAGTACCCGGCGAAACGGTGACGTCGATCGTTGAGGTCGAAGTGCCCGCCGAGGGTGAGCAGTTGATCACGTTCTGGAGCACGGAAACGCAGTCGGACCGGCTTGCCAAGACGCAAGAGATCATCGACGGCTTCACGGCGGCGACCGGGATCAAGGTGCAGCTCGTCCCCGTTGACGAGGATGCCCTGCCCCAGGTGATGCTGACCAACGCAGCGTCCGGTACGCTTCCCGATGTCGTCTTCCACCCGCTCGATTTCACCATCGGTTGGGCCAACGCCGGAATCCTCGACACGCAAGCGGCCAGTGACGTTGTCGCCAGCCTCGGCGCCGAAACGTTCTCGCAGGGTGCTTTGGCGCTAGCGAGTTCAGGTGGAGCCGTTGCCGCCGTCCCGACCGACGGTTGGGGCCAGTTGTTGATCTATCGCAAGGATCTATTTGATGCAGCCGGGCTCGAAAAGCCCGACACATTCGACAAGATCGAAGCTGCCGCCGCAGCGCTCAACGATCCGGGCAACAACTTCTACGGCATCACGGCTTCGAATGATCCCGGCGCAGTATTCACTCAGCAAACGTGGGAACACTTTGCGCTTGCCAATGGGTGCGAGCTGGTAGACGATGCCGGCGCAGTGACGCTTGCCTCGTCGAATTGTGTCGAGGCCATTGACTTCTACACGAATCTGCTCAACAGCTACAGCCCGGCCGGTCTGCAGGACGTTGTCTCGACGCGGGCAACCTATTTCGCCGGCCAGGCGGCCATGATCGTGTGGTCACCGTTCATCATGGATGAGATGGCCGGTCTGCGTGATGCGGCGCTGCCGACGTGCCCAGAGTGCACCGACAACATCTCGTTCCTCGCTGAGAACAGCGACTTCGTGCCGGCGTTTGCCGGTCCGAGTGGTGCTCCGGCCCAGTATGGCCAGGTGTCGAACATGGGCATCGGCGTGAACGACAACACAGAGCTGTCGAAGCAGTTCGTCGAGTACTGGCTTTCCACCGGATACCTGGACTGGCTCTCGGTGTCCCCGGAAGGCAAGTTCCCGATGCGTCAAGGCACCGCAGAGAATCCGACCGAGTACATCGAAGGATGGCGCGCTTTGAGCAGCGGTGTCGACCGCCAGGCTCCGTTGAGTGACTACTACTCAGAGGACGTCATCAACGGTCTGATCACCGGATCGAACAACTTTGCTCGCTGGGGCTTTATCCAAGGCCAGGGCGAGTTGGTGACCGCGGTCTATGCGACGCTGATCGTCCCGCAGACCCTCGATGAGGTGTTTGCCGGCGGCCTCACCGCCGACGAGGGCGCCGCCCAGATGCAGTCGCTCGCCGAAGAAGAGCAATCGTTCCTCGGCGGCTAGTCGAATCGAGTGGGGCCGGCTTCGGCCGGCCCCACTCCCTTTTCTGGCTCGGTACTCATGACGGACGCACCACTCCGCCCCCCACAGGATCCGGCGGACGCCAAGCCAAAACGGCAGCGGCGCCGCAAGTCGGGCATGGCAAAACGAGAAGGCCGGCTCGGCGTCGCCCTGATCTTGCCCGCCGTGCTTGTGGTGGGCCTGCTGGTCATCTTTCCACTCTTCTGGAACATCGCGCTCAGCTTCCAGTCGGCGCGGTTGATCAACATCCAGGAAGTCAGCCTGATTGGGTTCGAGCCAACGCTGAACAACTACCAGACGGTCGTCGGTGCCAGCGACTTCTGGCCCGTTCTCAGGACCACCTTTGTCTACACGATCTTTGGCACCATCCTTTCCATCCTGATGGGGCTCTGGGCTGCGCTGGTTCTCAACAAGTCGTTCCGGGGCAAGGGCCTCGTCCGCGGTCTCGTTCTTTTTCCTTACGTGGTCCCGG
The DNA here is from genome assembly GCA_963821095.1 of uncultured Acidimicrobiia bacterium. Lineage (GTDB taxonomy): Bacteria > Actinomycetota > Acidimicrobiia > Spongiisociales > UBA5794 > CAVPHV01. Next base: position 290,238 of record CAWGCJ010000023.1, read on the forward strand.
TGATCGCGGCCGCCTTTGTATGGAAGATCATGCTGAACCCGACCTTCGGGGTAGCCAACGTGTGGATGGAGCGCCTCGGCCTTCCCGCCCTCGACTTCCTGAACACGCGCAGCTACGAAGTCAGCGTCTTTGGTCTCTTCTCGTTTGAGGTCCCGTTGGCGTTGATGACCGTCATCGCCTTCGAGGCGTGGCGGTACTTCCCGTTTGCCTTCTTGTTCATCCTGGCCGCGCTGCAGTCGTTGCCCGGTGACGTCAATGAGGCCGCCACCGTGGATGGGGCCACCCTGTCGCAGCGCTTCTGGTACGTGACGCTGCCTCAGCTACGACCGGTGCTCGCCGTGCTGGTGCTGTTGCGATTCATCTGGACGTTCAACAAGTTCGACGATGTGTTCCTGCTGACCGGCGGCGGTGCCGGCACTGAGGTCATCACGGTCAAGATCGTCGACTGGCTCACCGGTCGCGGCAACGTCGGGGCCGCGGCCGCGCTCGGCATCGTTCTGGCACTGATCCTGATCGTGCTGGTCACCATCTACATGAAGTTCTTCTACGAGGAGGAGGTGACATGACCAGGGCTGTCTTCGAGGAGAGGCTCTTTGGGGTGCTCAAGTGGTTGAGCATCATCTTCTTCGTCATCATCTGCCTCTTCCCACTCGTCTATATGGTGGCGCTGTCCTTCAAGCCGATCCAGGATTTGCTGCTCGACCCGGCCAAGTGGTGGCCGTCGCTCGAGCAAGTGTTTTCGTTCGACACCTACGAGGCGGTCCTCAAGCCGGTCGACCAGGGAGGCCAAGGTTTTCTCACTTTCATCAAGAACAGCTCGATCGTTGCCGTGGCGACCGTCATCTTGACGCTGGCAGTCGGCATCCTGGCGGCGTACTCGGCCGCCCGGCTCAACTTCTTCGGCAAACGGGCCGTCTCGTTCGGGATGATCATGATCTATCTGTTCCCGGTGGTGGTTGTCTCGATCCCGCTGTTTGTGATGTTCAGTCGAATCGGGCTGCGCTCTTCGCTCTACGGCCTGATCATCGTCTATCTGGCGTCGACGCTGCCGGTGGCGCTCTACATGCTGCGCAACTACTTCAACGCGATTCCGGTCGAGTTGGAGGAAGCCGCGTTGGTCGATGGCTTGTCGCGCATGGGAGTCATCCGCAAGGTGACGATCCCGTTGGCGGCCCCCGCCATCGCCGCGGTCGGACTCTATGTGTTCATGATCGCATGGAACGAGTTCCTCTACGCCCTACTCTTCGTCCTCGAGCGGCGTGATCTGTGGACGCTTTCGCTCGGGGTGCAGCAACTCGACAACCAGGAGGTTCCGAAGACGGTGCTGATGGCCGGGTCCGTCATCATCTCCCTGCCGGTCATCTTCCTGTTCTTTGCGGCGGAGCGTTTCCTGCGGGAAGGCCTCACGGCCGGTGGCGTCAAGGGGTGACTCGGCACGTATCGGTGAGGGCGGTTCTGCGATGAGGCTCGGTATGGTCTCGACGCGGTTTGCCGGGCTTGACGGGGTCACCCTCGAGGCTGCCAAAGTGGCCGCGGCTCTGGGTGAAGACGGTCACGACTTCGTCTGGTTTGCAGGTGAGCTGGGACCCGAATTCCAGCCTGGGCGTGAGGTGCCGGCGGCGCACTTCGCAGCCGACGACAACCGGCAACTCGAATCCAACAGCTTTGGCGGCGACGCCGACCGAGACTGGGTTGCGTCGATCATCTCGCAACGAGCGGCCCAGCTCGAGAGTGAACTGGACACGTTCGTGACCGAGTTCGGCATCGAGGCGCTGGTGGTCCAGAACGCCATGGCGATTCCGATGCAGCTCCCGCTCGGGGTTGCGCTCGCCAACCTGATCAGTGCCCGGGGCTTTCCCACCATCGCCCATCACCACGACTTCGGCTGGGAACGGGCCCGCTTTGCCGATTGTGTGGTGCCCGAGGTACTCGAGGCTGCTTTCCCGGCGATCGCCCCCAGCATTGCCCATGTGGTGATCAACCAGGACGCCCGCGACGAGCTGAGGGTCCGCCGTGGCGTCGATTCTGTCGTGCTGCCCAACGTCATGGACTTCGCTGATCCACCGCCAATTGGCGACGGGGTTCGCTACCGCAAGCAGGCCCGGCTAAGCCCCAGCGATGTCGTGTTGCTCCAGCCGACCCGGGTGATTCCTCGCAAAGGCATCGAATTGACGATCCGGCTGGCCCACAAACTCAACGACCCGGCGGTCAAGGTGGTCGTCAGCCACCCGGACGATCGGGTCGATACCTACTGGGCCTCGCTCGAAGCGCTGGCCGATGAACTCGGGGTCGACCTCCGTTTGGCACCCGCAGGGCGCACCGGGAGTTCTCTACCCGACGCCTATGCGGCTGCCGATCTTGTGTGCTTTCCGAGCATCTACGAGGGGTTTGGGAACGCGCTTCTCGAGGCGTTCTACTTCCGCAGGCCGGTGTTTGTGAACCGCTATCCGGTATATGCACGCGACATCGCTCCGACCGGAGTCGAGTGCATCGAGGCAGACGGCGAGGTCACCGCTGAGGTTGTTGCCAGGGCAGCGGCATGGCTCGAGGATCCGTCCCGGGCCGCGCCAGCCGTCGACCGCAACTACGAGGCGGGCCGGGAGCACTTCTCCTATCACGTGGTGCGCGACCGGCTCGAACCGCTGTTGGGAGGCTGACGGCGGCCGGGGGTGTCGGTCAGCGTTCGAGCCAGGCGAAGTCGGTGTTACCGCCGGAGATGACAACGCCCACCCTGCCGCCGGCGAATCGGTCGGCGACCCGGCGCAGCGCCGCCAGGCCTGTGGCGCCGGACGGCTCGACCACGGTCTTCATGCGTTCCAGATGGAACCGAGTTGCTGCCACGATCTCGGCTTCGGACACGAGCACGACTTCGACGTGGTGGCTGGAGAGGATCGAGAACGGGTTCGCTCCGATACCGGTGAGGAGCCCGTCGGCGAGTGTGCCGGGATTTGGGACCCGGGGCTGGCGGCGTCCGCTGACCAGCGACCGGTAGGCATCGTCGACGAGTTCCGGCTCGGCGCCAAGCACTTCGGTCTCCGGGGAGATTGCGGTGACGGCGATGGTTGCTCCCGAGAGCAGACCACCACCACCAACCGGTGCGATCACGACATCGAGATCGGGAGCGTCTTCCAGCAGTTCGAGTGTCGCCGTACCCTGTCCGGCGATCACCCGCGGGTCCTCAAACGGATGGATCAGGACGCCGCCCGTCTCGGCGCACACCCGGGCGGCGGTCTGGTCCCGTTCGTACTGCCCGCAGAGTTCGATCGTGGCGCCATATCCGGCCACGGCGTCCTGCTTGACCTGCGGTGCGTCGTCCGGCATCACTACGGTGCACGGGATCGCCCGGACGGCCGCAGCGAAGGCCAGCGCGGCGCCGTGGTTACCCGAGGAATGGGTCACGACGCCGCGCCCAGCGGTAGCTGCGTCCAGGCTCAGCACCGCATTGAGCGCCCCGCGCGCCTTGAAGGCGCCGACCTTCTGAAGGTTCTCGGCCTTGAAGAACGCCTCCAGTCCGAGCTCCTCGTTGAGGGTCGCCGACGTCAGTAGCGGGGTGCGGTGGAGGTAGGGGCGGATGCGCTGCGCAGCCCGCTGTATGTCCGGGAAGGTGACGACCGGATCCATGATGCCTTTCGTGACTAGGGGCGGAGTTTACGTCGGGTAGGGTCGGCCGATGAATGCAACGGAGCGTGCCGCGCGCACAGTGTTCACGGCCGAAGGGTTGTCACCTCACGGCTGGTCGAATGGGCCGGGAGATCGATACTCGACGCACTCCCACGACTACCGCAAGCTCTTGGTGTGCGTCGCCGGGTCGATCACGTTCCACACCCCGGGAGGCGACGTGGCTCTGGCGGAGGGCGACCGATTGGACTTGCCGGCCGGCACGCCTCACTCCGCAACGGTCGGACCCCGCGGGGTGCGCTGTCTCGAGGCAGGCGCACCCGGGAACGGGATGACGTTGTGAACCGGGCCGTGAGTGCCGGGTTGCTGCTCTATCGCACCCGCCACGGTCGGGTTGAGGTGCTGGTTGCCCACCCCGGCGGCCCGTTCTGGGCAACCCGAGATGAAGGTGCCTGGAGCATTCCCAAGGGGGTCGCCAACGAGGGCGAGGACCTGTCCGCTGCGGCACAACGCGAATTCGTGGAGGAGACCGGCTTCTTTGTTCCCGAGACCGAGTGGATCTCGCTCGGCACCGTGCAACAACGCTCCGGCAAGACGGTGTATGCGTGGGCGGTGGAAGGCGACGCCGACCCGTCGAGAATGCGGAGCAACACATTCTCGATGGAATGGCCGCCACGATCGGGGATCATTGCCGAGTTTCCCGAGATCGATCGGGTCGAGTGGTTTGGAGTCGCTGAAGCCCGGAGAAAGCTGAACCCGGCTCAGGTCGCGTTCCTCGATCGGCTTCTCGCCAAGATTGACGTTAAGTAGGCCCTTGACCGCGCCGAGTGGTATCCATAGACTATCGGATAACGGGCTGGGAATGGGAAGGCCGCCGGTAGTAGAGAGGCGGCCAGATGGATTCATTGTCGACGCAGGTAGCGTCACATGAGTTCCCGACAACAAAGCGAGGCTACGACCCAGCAGCGGTCGACGCCTACCTGCGTTCGCTCGGGCGCAATATCTCCAAACTCGAGGGCGAACTCTCGGCGACCCGCACCAAGTTGTCTGCGCTCGACAAGCGCGTCCAAGACAACAAGGACGCCGACACGGTGGTCTCGACGGCCTTCCTTGCGGCAGCAGAGTCCAAACGCAAGCTGCTCGAGGATGCCGAGCAGCGGGCTGCACAGATGATCGCCGATGCCGAAGCTGCGGTGGCGAACATCAAGCCTCCCAGCAACGAAGAACTCGACGAATTGCGCGACGAGGCCGAGCAGATCCTCAACCGCGCCAGACGGCATTTGGCGGAGTCGCGCGATGAGGCGGACCGAACGCTCCGGGAGGCAAAGGCCGAGGCCGAACAGATAGTGGGCGAAGCCCGTCGCCACGCCCTGGTCGCCGTCAAGAATGGCCAGAGCGAGGTAGAGGGCAATGTGGACGCAGTGCGCGACGAGCTGCAGCGATTGGTGCTCATGTTGCGCAGCCTGAAGGCGGCCGTCCGTGAGGGTTTTGACTATGCCGAAGCCGGCAGTGAGCAACTTCGGGTTGTGCTGGGCGAGAGCGCTACGGCGCTCATCGATGCCGATCGGGCCCGCCACCTCTAGGAGCGAACTGGTCGGTCGGTCGGCATGCGGATTTGCGCTCCGACGGGTCGGGTCACTTTTTGCGACGAACCCGGTACCATTTCCCCTATCGGACCCCCACAGTGGTGACAGATGTCGAAGAACATGCAGCGCAGGCTGCGCGAACTGAACAAAGACGCCGACAAGACCACTCGCGCCGCAAAGAAGAAGGGATCCGGTGCCCAGGTCCCCTTCGAGCCCAAGGACGAAGAGGTCCTGGTTGAGACCGTCGGGTTTGTTCTCGCAGTTGCCTTTGCCTTCATCCTGTTCCTTGGTATCGGCGTCTTCTTCGGGCTGCGCAATGTTGAGGAAACGATTGAGGCGACTACGGAGAGGGCATTGCGCAGCAACGGGATGCCCGATGTCGCCGCCGAGGTTTCCGGCAACGAGGTGCTGTTGGTCGGCACGGTCTCAGAAGAAGACCAGGTGGCGTACGCCCAGCAGGTGGCGCAAGGCGTCGAGGGGGTCAGCGAGGTCAGCGCCAACGTGGTTTGGGTTCCGCCGAACGAAGCGGTGGACGTCACTGTGGTTGCCGAACCGTTTGATGTCACATGGATCGACGGCGCTGCGATCGTGTCGGGAACTCTCTCCAATCAGGCGAGGGTCGATCAGGCTGTGTCCGTGCTCGGCGAAAGCTTCTCGTCCCTCGATGCCACGGCACTAGTGGTCAGGGAGGGCTTGCCCTCCGAAGAGGATTGGCTGTCGTCGATTCTGCGGGTCGTCGAGGAAGTGAGCGACGCGGTGCCGGAAGGCACGGTGGTCGTCAACCCGAACGATCGGATCATTGTGGTTGGCGCCGAGTTTGAAACGCGCCAGGAGCGCCGATTGGCCAAGGACGAAGTCGAGTCGCTCATCGCCGCGGTTCCCTTTGTGTTCTCCAGCGGTCTCACGGTCAAGGACGCTCCACTGGTCACTCGGGAGCAGGTGGTTGAGCTGCAGACCAACCTCGATGAGCTGATTGAGGGCAAGGTGGTTGAGTTCGAGTTCGATAGCGCCGTGCTGACCGAAGAAGGTCAGGCATTGCTCGACGAAATCATTGTAGCGCTCAGGCAGGTTCCGCTTGTCCCGGTGGAGATCGCAGGACACACCGATGATGTCGGGTCGCCGGAGTCCAATTTGGTGCTGTCGCGAGACCGTGCCGAAGCGGTGCTGGCCTATCTCGTGGCCGCGGGCGAAGATACCAACCGCTTCGTCGTGATCGGTTACGGTGAGTCGCAACCGATCGCCGACAACGCGACGGAGGATGGACGGGCTCGCAACCGCCGCATTCAGTTCGTGGCTCTGCTGGAGGAGAACTAACCACATGATGTTCGTGGCTTCCCAGATTGTCATCTGGTTGGTTCTGGCTGCCATCTTCGGCTTCATGGTCGGCTGGGTCGCCAAGGGTCGCGGCGGCATGAGGCGCCGCAAGCGACGCCGCTTCTGATACTCCGCCGCCGCCGCGGGTACCCTCTCGGGAGCGACACCGCGGGAGGATCACGTGGAACACACCCCGGCCGAGGACATCCAATGGGAGCCCGCGCCCGACGATCACTTCACCGGCCGCGTCTGGTTTGGGCCGCTCGATAGCCCGCGCCGGCCGGAAGATCTCAATGCGCTCGCGGTGATGTTCGAGCCGGGGGCTCGAACCGATTGGCACGAACACCCCGACGGCCAGGTCCTCTACATCACTGCCGGGGCCGGCTTTGTGCAGCGTCGCGATGGACTCACCGCCAAGGTGAGCGCCGGCGACGTCGTCTACGCACCGGCCGGCGAGGTCCACTGGCATGGCGCCACACCGGCGACTCCGATGACGCACCTCTCGTTGACGACCGGCGGAGCCACCGCCTGGCTCGACGACAAGGTGACCGACGAGGAATACCAATCCGGAACCGACGCGTGAATCGGCGGCTGAGATAGCCTGAAGTCCGGGCTCGAGAGGAGGTGCCGTCGTGGCACATGCAGCGGACTCTGATGGTCCGGGTCCATCCGACGTGAGCTCTGCCGGGTCCGACCGGCACGAGGTCGACGTTTCACACCTTCCGATCGATGGCGTGACGATGCAGGTCGTCGGTGACCGGGCGATCTGCCTCACGAGGATTGCTCGCGGCTACGGGGCGCTCGACAATCGGTGTCCCCACCAGGGCGGCCCGCTGGGGGAAGGCCAGATCGAACGTGGATACGTGATCTGCCCGTGGCACGGATACGAGTACGACCCCATCACCGGCGAACCTCCTGAGGGGTACGGTGATGTCGCCACGGCCTATCCCATTCAAGAGAGCGACGGCACCGCCGTCGTCGAGCTTCCGCGCCTGATGTATCGGCCGAGCCTGATGGACCAGATGGTCGACGTGATGACCGAGTGGGGGGTCGACACCGTTTTTGGGATGGTGGGTCACTCCAACCTCGGATTGGCCGACGCGTTGCGGCGCGCCGAGGAGGACGGCAGGCTCTCGTATTTCGGCATACGTCACGAAGGGGCTGGTGCCTTCGCCGCTTCGGCCTACGCCAAGCTCATCGGCCGTCCCGCTGCATGTTTTTCGATCGCGGGGCCCGGCGCCACCAATCTCCTCACCGGCCTCTGGGACGCGAAGGTCGACCGGGTTCCGATCTTGGCGCTCACCGGCCAAGTGCAGACCCAGGTGCTTGGGCCGGGTGCGTTCCAAGAGATACCGACCGCCGAGGCGTTCTCGGCGGTAGCGGAATGGAGCCAGACCGTGCTCGCCCCCGGCAACGCCTCGGAGCTGATGGCGCTGGCGCTGAAACATGCCGTCGTCCAGCGCGATGTGGCGCATCTGATCTTCCCCGACGATGTCCAGGAGCTGCCCGGGCTGGACGATCCTCCGCCCCGGCCGCGGGCAGGCCGCATCTCGACAACGGCCATAACGCCCCCAGCGGACGACCTGGCGCACGCTATCAAACTGCTGGATCGAGCGACTCGACCCGTAATCGTGGTCGGCGCCGGGGCGCGGGCCGATCGGGCCGCTGTGATCGAATTGGCCGAACACATCGACGCTCCCGTCATCACCACGTTCAAGGCGAAGGGCTTGATCGGCGACGACCATCCGCTGGGATGCGGCGTTCTGGGGCGGTCAGGGACGCCGGTTGGCTCGGCGGTGATGGGGCGGTCCGATTGCCTGCTCGTGCTGGGGGCATCGTTCTCGAACCACACCGGGATCTCGCGCAACAAGCCGACCATCCAGGTGGATACCGATCGGATGACGCTCGGCAAGTTCCACCCCGTGGATGTTCCCCTGTGGGGGGAGATCGGCGCGACGGTCGCCCAACTCAGGCGCCAACTCGCTCCCGTGGCGCGCCCCGAGCAGCGCAGCGACGTCGCGAGCCGGTGGCGGCGGTGGAGGGCTGAGAAGGACAAGCGCGCCGGCATGGTCGACTCCGCGGGTGCGATGCACCCCGCTGCCCTCTTCTTGGCGCTCTCCGGCGTGGTTCCCGACGACGCCGTGATTCCGGTTGACGTTGGGAACAACACCTACGCGTTTGGTCACTACTTCGAAAGCAGTGGCCGCCAGGACGTGCTCATGTCCGGGTACTTGGGCTCGATCGGTTTTGCGCTGCCGGCCGCACTGGGAGCATGGGCCGCAACTCGGGGGAGCCGCAAGATCGTGTCGGTCTCCGGTGACGGAGGTTTGGGCCAGTACTTGGCTGAGTTCACGACTGCGGTCAAGTACGGGATGGCCATCACCCATGTTGTGCTCAACAACAACGAACTGGCCAAGATCAGCAGGGAACAAGTGGGTGCGCTGCGGCCGGTGTGGCAAACCGACCTGGTCAACCCCGACTTCAGTGAGTTCGCCCGGTTGTGTGGCGGAGCAGGGTTCCGGATCGAGAGCGCCGCCGACCTCGAGGCGGGCTTGCCGGCCGCGCTCGAGGTCCAGGGGAAACCTTCGCTGGTCGAAGTTCGGACCTCGGGCCGCTGGGTCTGAGCCCCTTGGCCGCGCTCACTGTGGCGGCGGGTCGGCAGACCGTGGTGGGGCGTCGATCGGCTGGAGTGACTGGAGACGACTCGACGACCACGCGGGCTCTTCGACGTCGCGCACGGGGCGGCGCCACAGCGGGGTCAGCATCAATAGGGCTGTGACGGTCAGCGCCAGAATCGAGCCGGTGAGGTAGACGGCGACGAGTCCAAACTCCGCCGCCAGGTATCCACCGAATGCGGCGGACACCGGGATCGGAAGCAGGGCAATCGTTCTGGCCGCCGTCGTGACCCTGCCCAGGAGGAAGTCCGGGGTGAGGCGCTGGCGCATGGTGACAAAGGCGATATTCACCCAGGCCACGCCCGCAACGGCGACCGCAGCCGGCAAGACGGCCCAGAATGAGCTGAGTATGGCGACTGCGCCGAAGCCAAGACCCAGCAGCGCCAAACCCGCAATGTACATCCGACCCAGGCTCCACCGGGCGGCAATCCGGGGAGCGAGCATCACGCCGATCGAGCCGAGCGCAGCCTGCAGGGCGATGAACAGTCCGACCTGGGCCTGGTCCCGAAAAAGCCACTCGAGTGAAGAGGGGAGCGTCACGGCGACCGTGATGCGTTCTGCGATGAACAGGACAAGTAGGGCTTCGAGTGGGGCAAACACCAGATTGGCCACGGCGGCACCGAGCGTTGCCCACCGCAGATGCGGATCGCGGAACAGGAATCGGATGCCCCGCCGCAGCTGCTGTCCGATGTTGGTGTGCCTGGCTCGCTCCACCGGGCGCAACTCGCGCACCCTGAGGAGGAAGAGGGCCGAGACGACGAAGGTGGCTCCATCGACGATGAAGGCGAGAGTGAACCCGCCCGCCGATGCCACGAGCACGCCACCGATCGCGGGGCCGATCGACCATGCGAGCGTCCGGGCCAGCGAGAGTCGCGAGTTGATGTCGACCAGGTACGAGTCACCCGTCAGCGCCGGCAGCAATGCCTGCAGCCCCGAGTCGAACACCAGCGACAGGGAGCCAACGAGGAAGGCGGCGACGAAGACGACCCAGACCTCGACGTCGCGCGTGGCGACCAGCGCGGCAATGCCAAAGAAGATCGCGGCCCTGAGTACGTCGGAGAGGATGAGGATGCGCCGGATGGCGTATCGGTCGAGCACCACTCCCGCCACGAGCCCGAACAGGAGCAGGGGAAGGGTTTCGGCGGCGGCAACGAGACCGAGGTCCTCGGGGCGTCCTGTGATGCTGAGCACCAGCAGCGGAAGGGTCACGTAGGCGATGTAGTCGCCGAGGAGGGAGACCGCCTGCCCGATGACGATCGGTGGCATGTTCAGGCGCGCTCGACTGCGGTCGCGCAATGCATCCAGGCCCGGTTGCTCGAGAGCACGCATTGGCGGGGATGCTAGTGACCGCTGCGCCGGCGCGGGATCGCAGGAGGGGACTATTGGAGAATGGCCCTCTACGACCGTTGGCATCCGGCCCGCACCAGAAATCGGGTAGCCTCAGGGTCGCAGACAACCGCGCACCAATCGACAGGGGAAGAGAGATGGCGAACCAAGCCGAGCTGCCGGAGCTCGTTGAACAATTCGTCGAGATGTCGAAGGAGTACCTTCTGCAGGAGACGGTTGAGCCTGCGAAGAAGCTCGGCCGCTACGCTGGGTACGCAATCGGTGCCGCCGCTGCCTTTGCGCTCGGAGCGCTCTTCCTCTCCATTGCCGGGGCTCGTTTCATCATTCGGGTGCTACCGGATGGGCCGTATTGGCAGGGGCTCGGCTACGTACTGGCCGCCATCGCCCTCGCCATCGTGGCCGCCGTCATCATCAACGTGACCCAACGCACCACTCCAGACATGGCGGCCAAGGGAACGGCCGACGCATTGGACGAAGCCGACGACGACAGCGCGGTCGTGTCGGTCGCTGCTGCAAGCGAGGACTCAGCCCCGAGCCCGAGTGAGGATTCAGTCAGCAGCCCGGCCGAGGACAGCATCACCGGCCCGGACGACGATTCAGACAGCAAGGAGAGTGCGTAGCGTGGCCATCACCCGCGACGATCTCGAAGCCAAGCTACGCGAGATCGAGACGATAGTTGACGAGACCAAAGTGCAAGCCAGGAACACGGGGGTTGTGGTGGCTGTTGCCGTTGTGGCCGTCGTTGCGCTGGCGTTCGTATTTGGGCGTCGCAAGGGCAAGACCCAGGGCGGGGCTCGCATCGAGGTGTACCGCCTGCGATGAGCCAATTCTGTGAAGTGGGGTCGGCATGACGAACACCATCTGGAGAGGTCTCCAGTGGCTGTTCGGCGGCGCCCGCACCGGCAACTCGTTTCTGGCCGGGCTGGGAACCGCCGTTTCCATCGTTGGGTGGATGAGAAAGCGTCGGGGGCCCGCCAAAGAGCTCGTCTTTGCCAAGAACCTGCGCGAGGGAGAGGCCATCAAAGTGCGGTTCATGCGTGGCGACGAAGAGCTCGACAGCGCTGAGATCGAGGGGTGAGCAATGGTCGCCAAGCGCCAAAGTAGGTTTGTTCAGATCACCGTCTGGGTCGTGGTCATCGCCATGGTCATCAGCGTGGTCGGCATCGTCGGCTCGGCCATCTTCTGATCCGGCGCCATCGTGAGTGAACCGTTTCGCGCGGGAGAACCGTGCCTGCTGCTGGACGCAAAGGGTCGTCGCTATCTGCTGACCCTCAAGCCCGACTCGGAGTTCCAGTATCACCGCGGCATCCTGAGCCACGCAACGATCATCGGCTCACGCGAGGGGACGATCCATCACTCATCGAAGGGGTCTCGCCTCACGGCGCTACGGCCCCGCCTCGCCGACTATGTGGTCAAGATGGGCCGCGGGGCGACGGTGTCGTATCCCAAGGACTCCGGCGCCATCCTGGTGTGGGCCGACATCGGGCCCGGTCAGACCGTTCTCGAGGCGGGGACCGGGTCGGGGGGCTTGGCCATGGTGCTCGCCCGCGCCGTGATCCCCGGGGGGCGAGTGGTGAGCTGCGAGCGGCGTGAGGATCATCTCGGCCACGCCAGGGGCCTCATCGAGAAGTACTACGGTGAGATTCCGGAGCATCTGGATCTGCGGCTCGGCTCGGTCGAAGACCTGATCGAGGAAGTCCGCCCCGACCGAATGGTGCTCGACCTCCCCGAACCCTGGCATTCGGTCGAGGCTGCAGCTGCCCACATGGCCGACGGCGGGATCTTCTGCTGCTATCTGCCCACCGTGCCCCAGGTGCAGACCGTGAGGGACGCGATTTCGGCGACCGGGCGCTTCGCCGAGGTGTTGACCTTTGAGATCATGTTGCGGGAGTGGGCGGTCGAGGGCCGCTCTGTTCGCCCCAGTCACCGCATGATCGGCCACACCGGCTTCATCACCGTTGCACGTCTGGTTCGCCCCGAAGAGAAACCGGAAGATGCCCCCGCGCAGCAAGCGGCGCAGGGCGCGGATGAGGACGCGGAGAAGGCCCCGCAGTAGCAGGGCCTTCCACCGTCGATTGGTGCGTTGTGGTGTCTACGGCTCGATGAAGATGCACTCTCCCGGGCATTCCTCGGCCGATTCGACGACCAGGTCGAGTTGGCCTTCGGGGATGGCGGCGAGACCCTCGGCGCCCTGTGAGTTGCCAGCCGACTCTGCGAAGATCTTCTCGCCTTCGCGGACGTAGGCGAGTCCGTCATCGAGGAGGACGAAGACGTCGGGAGCAATCTCCTCGCAAAGACCGTCTCCCGTGCAGAGGTCTTGGTCGATCCAAACCTTCATCGTGCAGCTTCCTTCCGTTTCCGGCCACTTGGGCCGGCAATCCATGTGCTGAGCGCCAACACGTTAGACGCTTTGGAGTCGATACTGTTCCTCTCGCAGCTCTTCAGTTGCCGCGAGAAGTCCGTTACGGTTTCCCGTGCTCTCGCCTACACTTGGCAACCCGGGCGAGAGGGCGAAGGCTCTTTCGCTGAGGGCTGCACGACCCCAGAGGGAGGCAATGAGTGGTGGATCACTCAGACGGTGACGTTCACGACCTTCGGGCAACGGTCAGGATGCTGGAGGAAGAGGTTGCGGTCTTGCGCCGCCGGCTCCAGGATGCGCCGCGCCGGGTCCGAGTACTCGAGGAGCGCCTCCTCGAGTCGAAGAACAAGCTCTCGCAAGCTACCTCGCAGAACCAGAAGCTAGCCGCCGCCCTCGAAGAGACCAGGGAACAACTCGCCCTGCTGCGCGAAGAGGTCGAGAAACTCACCGCACCCCCCAATCCGTTCGGCATGGTGCTCGGAATCAACGAAGACGGCACCGCCGACGTGTTCACCTCCGGCCGCAAATTGCGGGTGAACGTTGAGCCTGCCATCGAGATCAAGGCGCTCGAGGTGGGTCAGGAAGTGTTGCTGAACGAGGCGTATAACGTCATCGACGTCCGTTCGTTCGAGCAGGCGGGCGAGGTCGTCACGATCAAGGAAGTACTCGAAGAGAACCGGCTCATCGTTCTCGGTCGCGCCGATGAAGAGCGCGTCGTCGAATTGGCGGCCCCGCTGCACGGCGAGTTCATCCGGGTCGGCGATCACGTGCGGATGGAGCCGCGTACCGGACTTGTGTTCGAGAAGCTCGTTCGACCCGAGGTCGAAGAGTTGGTGCTCGAAGAAGTCCCCGATGTCACCTATCACCAGATCGGCGGACTCGGCGACCAGATCGAGACCATCCAGGACGCCATCGAGCTTCCCTACATCTACAAGGAGCGCTTTTACGACTACGCCTTGGCACCACCGAAGGGCGTGCTGCTCTACGGCCCCCCAGGGTGTGGCAAGACGCTGATCGCCAAGGCGGTCGCCAACAGCCTCGCCAAGGCGGTGGCGGCCAAGGAGGGGCGCGACGACGCTCGCTCCTACTTCTTGAACATCAAAGGCCCTGAGCTGCTCAACAAGTACGTCGGCGAGACGGAACGCCAGATCAGGCTCATTTTCCAGCGGGCGAAGGAGAAGTCGGATGAGGGCTTCCCCGTCATCGTGTTCTTCGACGAGATGGACTCGTTGTTCCGTACCAGAGGCACCGGGGTCTCTTCCGATGTCGAATCGACGATCGTTCCCCAGCTGCTGTCAGAGCTCGACGGGGTCGAGACGCTCAAGAATGTGATCGTCATCGGCGCATCCAACCGCGAGGACCTGATCGATCCGGCCATCCTGCGTCCCGGACGGCTCGATGTGAAGATCAAGATCGAACGGCCCGACGAAACCGCAGCCGCGCAGATCTTCCAGATTTATCTGACCGAGCAGCTGCCGTTCGCGGAGAGCGAGCTCAACCGCTACGACGGTGATCGCGCCGCGATGATCGAGTCGATGGTCGGCGAGGTCGTCACCCGGATGTACGACGAGTCCGACAAGAATCGGTTCCTCGAGGTCACGTACGCCAACGGCGACCGAGAGGTCCTCTTCTTCAAGGACTTCGCCAGCGGCGCCATGATCGAAAACATCGTGCGGAGAGCCAAGAAGGACGCCATCAAACGCGAGATCGCCGGTGAGCCGGAAGGCCTGCAACGCACCGACCTGCTCAATGCGATCACCCAGGAGTTCCGCGAGCACGAGGATCTGCCGAACACCACGAACCCCGACGACTGGGCGAGGATCTCAGGCAAGAAGGGGGAGCGCATCGTCTACGTGCGCACGCTGATCGAAGGCGACGGGGAAAGTCGCACCATCGAAGCTGTTACTCCCGGCCAATACCTGTGACGACTGGGATCTGAACGTGGCCATCCCGAAGGTCCTCGGCACCGAGACCGAGTTTGGGATCACCGTGCGCAACCAGCCCGACTTCAACCCGGTGTTGGCTTCGAGCACGGTGATCAATTCGTATGTCGGGCGAACGAGCCAAGATCCAATGGTCATTTGATGAAGAGTCCCCGGGACGCGACGCCCGCGGCTTCGGGTTCGAGGATTCGCTTCCCAGCGAAATCGAGACGGGCCTTGTCAACGTCGTGCTGACCAACGGGGCCCGGCTCTACGTCGATCACGCCCACCCCGAGTTCTCGACGCCCGAATGCTGTCGATCCGCTCGAAGCGGCCAAATACGACAAGGCCGGCGAGTTCGTCATGGCCCGCGCCGTCGCTGCGGCCCAGGAGCGCCTGGCGGCCGGCGAACGCATGCTGATCCACAAGAACAACAGCGACGGCAAGGGGAACTCGTACGGCGCCCACGAGAACTACCTGCTTGGCAGAGACCTTGCCTTCGGCGACATCGTCAAACACTTCACCGCGTTTCTGGTCACGCGTCAGGTGTTCACCGGGTCGGGCAAGGTCGGCGCCGAGAACGGGCGTCCCGCAGTCGACTTCCAGATCACCCAGCGGGCCGATTTCTTCGAGGAAGAGGTCGGCCTCGAGACCACCCTGAAGCGACCCATCATCAACACCCGAGACGAACCGCACGCCGACTCTGCAAAGTACCGGCGCCTGCACGTCATCATCGGCGACGCGACCCGCTCGGAGGTGCAAACCTTCCTCAAATTGGGAAGCGCCGCCCTGATTCTCGACGCGCTCGAGGACGGGGCGCTGCCTGAGCCGCTGCTTCTGGCCGATCCGGTCAATGCGGTGTGGGGAGTCAGCCACGATCCGACGTTGCGTCACACCCTTGAATTGATCGACGGGCGGGTGCTGACGGCACTCGAGGCCCAGTGGCAGTACTTCGAGTGGGCCACCAAGTACGTCAACGAGACCGGCGCCGTCGTGAAGTACGGCGAGGTGCTGCGAGTGTGGGAGGAGATCCTCACCGATCTCGAGCGCGACCCTCGTTCAACCGCGGATCGCCTGGACTGGACGGCAAAGCTCCAATTGCTCGAGGGCTTTCGCGAGCGCGACGGGCTCGAATGGGATGATGCCAAGCTGCGACTGCTCGACCTCCAGTACCACGACGTGAATCCCCGCCGTGGCCTCTACGATCGGCTGGTGGCCGCCGGCCGCATGCAGCGATTATTCACCGATGACGAGATCTGGTCGGCCGTGTCCGACCCGCCGGAGGGCACCCGCGCCTATTTTCGCGGGCGCTGTGTCGCCAAGTTCGGAGATGCGCTGGTTGCCGCCAACTGGGATTCCCTGGTGTTCGATGTCGGCGAAGACGCGTTGAAGCGAGTGCCTATGATGGAGCCGCGGCGCGGCAGCAGAGATCGTGTAGGGGACCTGCTGGACCGCTCGGATACGCCTGCGGCGCTGCTGCGGGCCCTGGGAGGCGAAGATGGCTGAACAAGAACGTAAACAGACTCGTTCCACGGAGAGCACTGAGGAGACGGCCGAAACCGTTGACGAAGCTGCCGTGGAAGGCGAGGAGATCACAGAGCGGATCGACGACCTCCTCGAGGAAATCGACTCCGTGTTGGAAGAAAACGCAGAGGAATTCGTCAAGAACTACGTGCAGAAGGGCGGCGAGTGAGCGGAACCCACGACCGCTTCACCGGTCCGCTCCCGCTCGACGCTCCGACGATTGCGTCGAGCTTCAGCGCTCTCCTCGAGCAGCGTGCCCTGCAGCCGACCTGGGCGACCGATCCGCAGGGCGGTGACCTCGAGATTCCTGAGGCGACAACGGTCCTGGCCTTGCGCTACGCCGACGGTGTCGTGATGGCCGGTGACCGCAGAGCGACCGCAGGCAACGTGATCGCCCACAAGCGAGTTCAGAAGGTGTTCCCGGCCGATGAGTATTCGGCGGTGGCCATCTCAGGAACAGCGGGCATGGCGCTCGAACTCATCAAGCTGTTCCAAACCGAACTCGAGCACTACGAAAAGATCGAGGGCACCCGGCTCAGCCTCGAAGGGAAGGCCAACTATCTGGCCAGGATGGTGCGCGGCAATCTGGCGCTCGCCTTCCAGGGCCTGGTTGTTGTGCCCCTGTTCTGCGGTTTCGACGAGTCGCAGCAAGAGGGCCGCCTCTACACGTTCGACGTCGTCGGCGGCCGCTACGAAGAGCAGGAGTACGCCACGACCGGCTCCGGTGGCGCCGAGGCCAAGGCCTTTCTCAAATCGGCATTCCGTCCCGATCTCGACAGAGCCGCCGCCCTCAACCTCGCCGTCGAGGCGCTGGTGGCCGCGGCCGAGGAGGACGCTGCCACAGGCGGGCCCGACCTCAAGCGCGGCATCTATCCAAATGTCGTCTCCGTCACCACGGACGGCTTCCGCGAAGTCGGTGACGATGACATCGCCGCTATTGCATCTCGGGTGATGGAGGCACGGCCATGACGATGCCGTTCTACGTCCCGCCCGAGCAGCTGATCAAGGATCGGGCTGAATTCGCCCGCAAGGGGATCGCCCGGGGCCGATCGATCGTGGTGGCCGAGTATGCCGACGGTGTCCTCCTGATCGGCGAGAACCCAAGCGGCTCGTTGCACAAGCTCGCCGAGATCTACGACGCAATCGGCTTTGCCGGCGTTGGCCGCTTCAACGAGTTCGAGATGCTGCGGGTGGCTGGCATCCGCTACGCCGACCTCAAGGGCTACTCGTATGGCCGGCCCGACGTCACCGGAAAAGGCCTGGCCAACGCCTATTCGCAGACCATGGGCACGATTTTCACTCATGAGGTCAAGCCGTACGAAGTCGAGGTGTTCGTCGCCGAGGTGGGGGCCGATGCCGAGCAAACCCGGCTCTATCGGATTCAATTCGACGGCACCCTGCGCACCGAGCAGCAGTTTGGGGCGATCGGCGGTCAAGACGAGGCCCTGCAGGAGAAGCTCTCCGAGGGATTCGAACCCGGAGCCGATCTGAACGCCGTCATCAAGCTCGCCGTCGATGCCATCGAAGCCGTTGAGGAGCGCGAGATTCCGGCGGGGGACTGGGAGGCCGCAGTGCTGGACCGCAACCTCGGCAGGCGGAAGTTCCGGCGCCTCGGCGCTGCCGAAATCGAGGCGGCCAGGCAGTGAGTCGGGGCGGGACGAAGAAGGCGCGCACCAGCTATCAGCAGCAGGCCAAGTCGCGCCGGCGCCAAGAGGCCACCGTCGCCAAGAAGGAACGCAAACGCGAAGACAAGGAGAACGCGCCCAAGAAGGGAAAGGCGGCCTTTCTCCACCTGGCGGGGATGCCGGCTCCGATGGCACTGGCCATCACGCTCTTCCTGTCGGGTCAGGCGGAGCCAACGGCAGGAAACAGCGACCCGCTGGGACCCATGTGGTCGCATCCTGTGGACATGCTGGCCCTTGCGGGGTTCATGATCGTCATCGCCGGGGTGTTTTGGCTGACCCCCGTCCTGGTTTGGAGGCGGATCTACCGCAACGAGCCGCTGCAGAAGTGGGACTTTTCGGCGGTCGACTCGTCGTTCACCCTGCTCGTAGTGGTTGCGGTGACCTGGCTGCTGCGGGCCACCTTCGGCTACACCGACTGGATCGACGTCACCACCTCCATCCTTCTGACACTGAGCCTGTACTTGCCGGTCTTCTCCGCGATCCTGGCGATGATCATGCCGGCGGTGCCCGGAGGGTTCCGGGTCGGCGGCGTGCTGCCCGGCCCATTACGGATCCCGTTCACGAAGCGGTTCCTGCTGACGGACGACCAAAAGGAAGAAGTCGCCGCCTACGAGACGACGGCAAAGGCGCTCCGCTCCCGTTCGTGAGGCGCCGCTTCGGGCTCAGAACACCCTGATCAGGCGGGCGACCCACATCGCCGCCAGGATCACACCGATTCCCAAGGCGACAATCCTGACCGAGGCGGGGAGTATCGGCTTGTGGGTCGTGTCCACCTCGGCGGGAGCAATCGCATCCCGCACCTCGGCATCGAGCAAGATGTGCCCGGCTTCTTCAACCCGATCAGATGCCACCCACAACTCCGCTTCGGCGAGATGTCCCACCGTCATCGGGTAGGGCCCGAACGCCTGGCTGTGGAGGCGCACCTCGATATTCTCGGATCGAAGGCGCGCTGCCAGCACCTGCCCGGTGGCGAGGTCGCTCACCGTGGCGATACGGACAAACCGGCTGGTGCGATCGTGCTGCATGAAACCATTGTGCCGGGTGCGAAGCGCTATTGGGAGGAGAGTTGCCGCTTGCGCCTGTTTCGTCCGCTTGGCTCCGACCCTGCGTCTACCCTGGCCGTCGTGGAACGCCGCATCTTCGGAATCGAGAACGAGTACGGGGTCACCTGCACCTTGCGCGGGCAGCGCCGACTATCGCCCGATGAGGTGGCCCGGTACCTGTTCCGCCGAGTGGTGAGCTGGGGTCGTTCGTCGAATGTGTTCCTCGAGAACGGTGCCAGGCTCTATCTCGATGTCGGCAGCCACCCCGAGTACGCCACACCTGAGTGTGACAGCCTGTATGACGTCGTCACCCACGATAAGGCGGGGGAGCGGATCCTGGAGGGGCTACTCCTCTCAGCAGAGCAGCGACTCGAAGAGGAGGGCATTCGCGGCCAGATCTACCTCTTCAAGAACAACACCGACTCTGCGGGCAACTCGTACGGCTGTCATGAGAACTACCTGGTTGGGCGGCAAGGCGACTTCCAGCGGATCATCGACACGCTCATCCCGTTCTTTGTCACTCGTCAGATCTACGCCGGAGCCGGCAAGCTGCTGCAGACCGCTCGAGGGACCGTCTACTGCCTGGCCCAGCGGGCGGAGCACATTTGGGAGGGGATCTCGTCGGCGACGACACGTAGTCGGCCCATCATCAACACCCGAGACGAACCGCATGCCGATGCCGAGCGCTATCGCCGCCTCCACGTCATCGCCGGGGATTCGAACATGTCTGAGTGGGTCACCTACGTCAAAGTCGGAACAACGGCCGCGTTGATCCAGATGCTCGAGGACGACGTCGTGTTCCGGGACCTCACCCTGGAAAACCCGATTCGGGCGATCAGGGAGGTGTCCCACGACATCACCTGCAAGCAGCGGGTCCGCCTCGCCAATGGGCGAGAACTCTCGGCACTGGACGTGCAATGGGAGTACCTCGAGCGGGCGATGCGATACGCCCGGACGTCGGGCTTTCCACCGGAGGTCGAGCGGGCCATTGAGATGTGGGAGTACGTGCTGACCGGGTTGGAGAAGGATCCGATGTCGCTGCATCGCGAGTTGGACTGGGTCGCCAAGTACCGCTTGATCCAGCAGTATCAGACCAAGCACGATCTTCCCCTTGCTTCTCCCCGACTGGCGCTTCTCGACCTGGCCTATCACGACGTGACTCGGGAGCGAGGCTTGTACTACATCCTGCAGCGCAAGGGCTTGATGGAGCGGGTCGTCACCGACGAATCGGTGGCCAAGGCGATGACCAACCCACCGGCCACCACTCGGGCGCGGTTGCGTGGCGAGTTCATCAAGGCGGCCAAAGCGCGCAAGCGGGACTTCACCGTCGACTGGGTCCATCTCAAACTCAACGACCAGGCCCAGCGCACCGTCCTGTGCAAGGACCCGTTCCGGGCCTACGACGAGCGGGTCGACAAGCTGATCGCGAGTCTCTGAGAGCCGAACGACATGGGGTTGTCGGCGCCTTCGGGCCGGGCCGCTCAGGCGACGGCTCTGCCGATCCCGGGACGGTTTTGCGCTGCCAGTGGCAGTTGAAGCCGGAAGATGCTTTCGGAACCGTCGTGGTCGTAGACGACGTCGCCATTCATGAGCCTGGCCAAGCGGCGCGACACGGTGAGGCCGAGGCCCACTGAGCCGGGTGTGGCGTCGGTGGTGGTGGAACGCCGGTAGGGCTCGAAGATCTGCTCGCGTTCGTGCTCGGGAATCGGTCGGCCGCTATCCCGCACCTCGATGACGCCGTGGTGTTCCGTGATGTCGGCAACGATCCGGATGTGGGGTCCGCCGTATCGCTGCGCGTTCACGATGAGATTGCGGATGATCTGGCGGGTGCGGCCCGGGTCGGCGGTGACCAGGAGTTCACTGAACTCTGCCGGGCCGTTGACGTTGATTCGGCTGATACCGTTGGAAGCGGCATCGACTTCCGCTGCCAGTGACACGGAGCGGAGGTCGAGCGTCAGGCTGCCGACCTCAGATCGCGCCGCGACCAGAAGATCGTCAACGATGGCGGCGATGTCCGAACTCTCGTCGGCCAGCAAAGCGGCAAACTCCTGCAGTTCCTCCGGCGAGAAATCGCCGACTCGATCCCGCATCTCGTGGGCGATTCCCATGATCGTCGTCAGCGGTGTCCGCAGCTCATGGCTGACGGTCGCAACGAACTCGTTCTTCGACGCCAAGGTGTCTTCGAGCTGCTCTTGCCGTTCAGTCGCCTGGCGGCGGAGCCAGGTCACCAGCCAGGCGAGAACGGCGAACGCGATCAATGCGATGAAGGTGCGCATCGACCGCTCGGCAACCGTCTTGCCGGCTATCGAGGTGAAGAACGCTGTGATACCTACCGCAGCCGCTGCGATCAGGGTGTACGCCAGTTGATGTGCCCTGACCAGCAGTGTTCCCGCGATCGCCATGGTCAAGAAGCCGATGAGGGGATCGTTGGCAATGCCGGAGCCCCCGATGATCGCCCAAAGCGCTATTCCGAGCATTCCTATCAGGAGGTGGATGGCGGCATTCGGGCGGCTGCTGAGGAGCATGATGAACCCCGATACCGCAACTAGCAGGGGTGTGATGGTATCAACCAGGATTCTGCGGTCACCCGTGGCGGCAAGCACGAAGAGCAGAATCAGCAGGAAGACCGTCGCGCCGAACGTGCCAACGAGCACGATGGTTAGGTCGAGGCCGCGGTCGGCCCCGTCTATCTGCGGGTCATCGCCCCTATCGACGAGCATGTTCTCCTCCAGCCTGAGCCGCCCGAGCAAGGCGTGCCCCCCGCGAGTTGTCGACCCCGACGACTCCATCCTTGAGGCTCCAGCGAGCCACGGCCGATGATTGGGTCGTCCGCCCTAGCCACGGAGTCCTTCCCCTGGCGGCTCGCCGCCAGTACCTTGCGCGTCATGCACAATGTTGTCGAACGGATTCTCAATCTGCTGGCGTTTCTGCTCACCGCGGGGCGGCCGGTAACCGCGGACGAGATCCGGATGACGATTTCGGGCTACGACCAGAACAGCGATGCCGCCTGGCGGCGCATGTTCGAGCGGGACAAGGACCTTCTGCGTCAACTCGGGATCCCACTTGAACTCCACCCCACAGACGCGTGGGAGGTTGAGCACGGCTACGTGGTCCCTTCTGATGCGTACGCACTGCCCGACCCGGGATTGACCGACGAGGAGCGGGCGGCTCTGTGGCTGGCCGCCAAGGTGGTTCACATCGGTGGGCAGGCGTCGGGACCAGAGGCGCTGTTCAAGCTTGGCGGCTCATCCCTGACTGTGGCGGGCGAACCACTGGCCGCAAACCTCGGTCACGAGCGAGATGAACTGGCGGATGCCTTCACGGCGGTGGTAGAACGCCATCTGGTGCAGTTCAGCTACCGAGACAAGCCCAGGCAGGTCGCGCCGTACGGCCTGGTGCACCGCCGTGGTCACTGGTATCTGGTGGGCGCAGAGCACGAGGACGAGCGGATCAAGGTCTATCGGATGGATCGGGCCGACAGCTTCGAGATCATCGGCACGGCGAATGCCTTTGATAGGCCCGAAGGCTTCCGAGCCTCGGACGCCATCCCCTCGGCTCCGTGGGAAGCGGGCGGTGACGACATGGTGGCGCGAGTCGCCTTCAGCTCTGAGATCGCGTGGTGGGCACGGCGTCAGTTGACGCAGGACTCCGTCATCGTCGAGTTTGACGATGGAGGATTTGAGGCCGAATTGCGGGTGGCCAACCCGGAAGCATTCATTGGATGGATCATCTCGTTTGAGGATGGCGCCGAGGTGATTGACCCTCCTGAATTGCGTGAGCGGCTCGTCGCCAGGGTTCGAGGGGTGGCATGAGTAGCCCGCGGACCGCCCAGCGCCTCAACCGAATCCTGGCGATGCTCCCCTGGGTGATCGCCAATCCGGGGGCCACAGTTGGCGAGGTCTGTGCCCGATTCGGGTACGAACGTCGCGAGCTTGCCGGCGACCTCGACTTGGTGTTCGTGTGTGGCCTCCCTGGTTACGGCCCGGGTGACCTGATGGTGGCCTACATCGACGACGAAGAGGTCGTTGTCGAGATGGCCGACTACTTCTCGCAGCCGGTACGCCTCACCGCGCCCGAAGCGCTCACCCTGCTGGCTTCGGGGATGGCGGTGCTGTCGTCCGGTCAGGCGCCCCCTGCGCTCGAGAGGGCGGTGGCGAAGTTGCAGCAGGTTGTCATCCCCGATGGGACGGAAGCTCTGGTTGTCGATCTCAGCGAACCAGTGCTCGTCGGCGAGCTGCGCCGCGCTGCCAGCGATGGGATTGTGATGAGGATCACCTACACCGGGCTGGCCTCGGGCGAGACCACCGAACGCGATATCGAGCCGTGGTCGGTTTTCTCCACGCTCGGCAATTGGTATGTGCGGGGTCATTGCCGCCGGGCCGACGGCGAGCGAGTCTTCCGAATCGATCGGATCCGTGCCGCCGACGCGACCGGAGAGCGTTTTGATCCACCGGCCGAGGTGCCACCACCGGTGGTCCGCTACATGCCGGGAGAGGAGGACGTCAGAGCTGTCATCAAGCTGTCGGCCCGGGCGCGTTGGGTGGCCGATTACTACCCGGTCGACGTCATCGAGGAGACGGCAGAAGGCGGCACCGTGGTTCGCTTCTCGGCAGGAGACCCGGCCGTTGCGGCCCGCCTGTTGCTGCGGCTCGGACCCGACGCCGAGCTCGTTTCCGGGGCCGAGGTCGAGGCGGCGCTGATTGGATTGCGGGGACGCATTTTGGGTCACTACGCGGGCTAGCGCAGATGGACTACTCGCCAAATAGTCATTCAGGGTGTCCCTTCTCAGCCCGATGTGTTTGGTGGATACGGGCAACACGGAGTGAGAGAAATGACCACCATCAGGACCACCTGCAAACGCTGCGGAGACGTGGAACTCACGACGAAGGACATCGGCCTCGAGCTGGCTCCTGAGGGTTCCACCGGCAACTATCGATTTGAATGTCCCTTCTGCGGAATCGTCCAGCGGCGACCCGCCAACCACCGAGTCGTGAGCATCCTGCTCGCCACCGGGGTCGACTACGAGATCTTGACCATCACCGGTCCGATCACCGAAGACGAGATCGAGGGATTTGCCACGGCACTCGACGAAGAAGGCTGGTTCTCTGAACTAGCCGCTTCCTAGGGGCTGTCACTCCGTAGCCCAACAGCCTTCCACCCAGACACGAGCCCAGACTTTCCCCGGTCTGGGCTCGAGTTCGTTCCGGGTACGTTGCCGCTCGTTCGCCGGCCAAGCTGTCGTCGTGGAGGCGGCGACCACCTACTATTCACCCCCATGGGCAGTCTTCAGCTCGGTGAGCTTCTGACGATCTTGGTCGTCGTCCTCATCATCTTCGGTCCGGACAAGCTTCCGGAACTAGCGCGACGCGCCGGCACGATGGTGCGCAAGGTGCGCGAGACTTCGGCCGCGTTGCGTGACGAGTTGGGGTCTGAGTACGACGAGACGCTCTCGACGCTCCAGGATGTGCGACGCGAGCTCAAGGCCGTGCGCGACGATGTCACGTCGACTGCCACCGGTGCACTGTCCGGGCTCGATGCCACGGCGCAGTCGATGAGTCAACCGGCCGTGCCGGCCAAGCCCAAGGACGGCACGCCTCCTCCTACGCCGCCCAGCCCCGATTCACCCGGGGCGACCTCGACCGACGGGGCTCCTGACAAGGTTGCCGGTGACGACGAGTCGCAGGCCTCATTGTGACCACCCAGCAGACCATGAGCTTGCGCGAGCACCTCGCGGAGCTCCGCAACCGACTCATCGTTTCCGTTATCGCGCTCGGGGTTGGGGCCATCATCGGCTTCATAATCTGGCAGCAAGTCTTCGATCTCCTGGCGGCACCGTATGAAGCTGCTGTCGATCAAGAGCTTGCGGCCTTCTCGGTTACTGAGCCGTTCTCAATCGCGATGCGCATCTCGTTCTTCACGGGCGCGGTGCTGGCGAGCCCGATCATCATCTATCAGATCTGGAAGTTCATCTCGCCGGCGCTCACCCATCAGGAGAAGCGCTACGTCATCCCGGCCTCTGCAGTGCTCGCCGCCCTCTTTCTCGGTGGGATCGTCCTCGGGTACGTCGCCATCGAACGGGGCCTGGACTTCCTCGTCAACTTCGGAGAGGGCAGGCTCTTCCCGGTCATTGGGGTCGACAACTATTTGCGTTTTGCGGTGCGGTTCCTCTTTGCCTTCGGCTTGGCATTCGAGTTTCCTGTGTTTCTGTTCATGGCCGCCGCACTCGGCGCCGTCACCAGCAAGCAATTGCGCGCCAATCGCCGGTGGGCGGTGCTCATCATCCTCGTGTCGGCGGCACTGATCACTCCGAGCGGTGATCCGCTGACGCTGATGCTGATGTCGGTGCCGCTCTACCTGCTCTATGAGGCAACGATCCTCGCTATCAGATTCATTCTCAAGAAGTGAGCACCATCGCCCTCTCAGAGGAAGCGGAAGCCTTCTTTGCGGCCCAAGCCTTCGACCCCGACCGGTTCCAGCGCGAGGCCGTGATGCGGTTTGAACGGGGCGAGTCCATTGTTGTCACCGCTCCAACGGGAGCAGGTAAGACGCTGGTGGCCGAAGCCGCGGTTCACCTGACCATCAAGAAGGGGATGCGCGCGTTCTACACAGCTCCGATCAAGGCGCTCAGCAACCAGAAGTACGGTGACTTTGTCGCGGTCTACGGCGAAGACCAAGTCGGTCTGCTCACCGGTGACAACGTCATCAACGGTGATGCCCCACTCGTGGTGATGACAACCGAAGTACTGCGCAACATGATCTACGCCGATAGCAGCGCCCTCGATCGCCTCGGCGTTGTGGTCCTCGATGAGGTGCATTTTCTCCAAGACCGCTACCGGGGCAGCGTGTGGGAGGAGATCATCATCCATCTCCCGCGTGAGGTCCCGCTGGTCAATCTTTCGGCGACGATCGCCAATGCCGCCGAGTTCACCGACTGGGTCGGGTCGCGCCGAGGTCCGACGGGCCTGGTCGTTGAGAACCACCGCCCCGTGCCGCTCGAAAGCCTCTATCTGCTCAACGACAAACACCGTGAGTTTCGCCTCGAGTTGTTTCCT
Organism: uncultured Acidimicrobiia bacterium; assembly: GCA_963821095.1. GTDB lineage: Bacteria > Actinomycetota > Acidimicrobiia > Spongiisociales > UBA5794 > CAVPHV01. Next base: position 316,363 of record CAWGCJ010000023.1, read on the forward strand.
GTCTTCGGGCCCGGAGGAGCGCGCCCCAATCCTCAGGTCGTGAAGTTGTTGCGGCGCGGTCGGGGCCGGTTCCGCCGGTTTGCCACGCCACGCCGCCTCGAGGTGGCAGAGGCTCTGCAGCGCGAACGGCTGCTGCCTGCGATCTACTTCATCTTCTCTCGGGCCGGATGTGATCAGGCGGCCGATATCGTGGCCGCCGCAGGCTTGGGTTTGACCACCAAGGACGAACGCCGCGTGATCCGTGCCGCAGCCGAGGCGGGGACGGCACATCTTGCTCCCGCAGACCTCGATGTGCTCGGCTACGAGTCATGGCTGGGAAACCTCGACCACGGGGTTGCCGCCCACCACGCCGGCATGGTGCCTGCCTTCAAGGAGACGGTCGAGGAGTTGTTTGCGGCGGGGCTGATCAGGATCGTATTCGCCACCGAGACCTTGGCATTGGGGATCAACATGCCGGCACGCACCGTGGTGTTGGAACGGCTGAGCAAGTTCACCGGCGAATCCCACGAGATCCTCCAAGCGGGCGACTACACCCAACTCACCGGCCGGGCCGGCAGGCGGGGCATCGATGTCGAAGGAACCGCCGTGGTGCTGCACAACAACGACCTCCCCTTCGAGCGGGTCGCCGCCATTGCCGCCGAGGGCAGCCACCCGCTGGTGTCGAGCTTCCAACCCACCTACAACATGGCGGTGAACCTGGTGGCCAACTACGACCGGGACCGCGCTGAAGAGCTGCTCAATGCTTCGTTCGCGCAGTTCCACGTCACTCAGCGCCGGGTCGTCCTCGAAACCTCACTGCAGGAACGGGAGGCAGAACTCGACGAGTATCTCCAAGCTGCAGCCTGCGAACGCGGGGATCTGTGGGACTACCTGGAGGCCGAGGGCGGACGAGGCCACGACCACACGGTGGCGATGCGGGATTTTGTGCAACGTACCCACGAGGGTGACGTGCTCCAACTGTCGGACGCCGCAGACGATCGCTGGGTCCTGGTCGCGAGGAGCTGGGGAGCCAGCCCAAGGCTGCTTCTGCTCGGAACCCAAGGAGCTACCCGCCGTTTTGCCCCTGAGGACCTCCCACCCACGCTGTCGATCATCGGCACGATCCCGCTGCCGCAGCCGGTGCGCAGTCGGGATGGCGCCTACCAGGGCAGGGTCGCTCGGATGCTGCGGGAGTGGGAGCCGCCCGCAGCGGTGCGGCCCCTGGCCTTTGCCGACGACGTCGGCGGCGACCCGGTGGCGACCTGTCCCCGGCTGGCTGAGCATCTCGGTTGGGTGCGGCGCGCCGAGAAGGTTGACCGTGACGTGCGCCGGCTGCGGCGTCGCCTCGGTCGCTCTGACGAAACGCTGGTGGGTCGCTTCCGCGCCGTGCTGGCGATGCTGCAACAGTGGGGCTACACCGAGGGTTGGGCATTGACCAAGAAGGGGGACCAGCTGCGCTTCGTGTACAACGAACTCGATCTCCTCCTCACCGAGTCCGTCACCGACGGGCTGTTCGCCGATCTCGATGGGCCCGAGGTCGCGGCGCTGGCCAGCATGTTCACCTATCAGGCGCGAGCCGCCGGGCCGGTTGGTGGCTGGCCGACGAAAGACACCGCCGCCCGCGGCGAGGCCCTTCTCGATCTGAGCCATCGCCTGGCGGCCGCCGAGCGCGGTCACAAACTCCCGCAGACCCGCGCCCCCGATCCTGGATTTGCCTCCGTGGCCCATGCGTGGGCGCACGGCGTCGAACTCGAGGACCTGTTCGATGAAGACGACATGGCGGCAGGGGACTTCGTCCGTAACTGCCGCCAGCTTCTCGACCTGCTCCGCCAGCTGCGGGACACGTTTCCGAGCTTGGCGCCTGCAGCGCGACGTGCCATTGCCGGTATCGATCGCGGGGTGGTGGCGGCAGGAGGTCGCTCGTGACGTGGTGGGTCATCGTCAACCCCTCGGCCGGACGCCACGGCGAATTGGAGCCACGCGCCCACGCAGCATTGCGACGGACGGGTGTCGACTACGAGCTCAGGGTGTCGAGAGACGCCGCCCACGTTGCCGACCTGGTAGCCGAGGGTCGTGCCGCGGGGGCACGTCGTTTTGCCGCCGTCGGAGGGGATGGCACCGCCAATCTGGTGGTCAACGGGTTGATGGCAACACCGTGGGACGCCCCTCCGGTGTTGGCCATTCTGCCGGCCGGTTCGGGGTCGGACTTCATTCGCACGTTCGCCCTTCCCAAGCAACTCGAGGCGGCGTCCGACCACCTGGTTACCGATGACGTCTATCCATGCGACGTCGGCGTCATCGAAGGAAGCTTTGGATCGCGATACTTCCTCAATGCGGTCAATGTCGGCGTCGCGGCAGCCTCGGTGGGGATCGCAGAGCGGTTGCCGCGGCGACTGGGGGGCGTGCGTTACGCAGCCGGATTCTGGATCACCCTGGCCGGCTTCCCGGCCGCGGAAGTGCAACTCGACGTCGACGGCCGCCAGTTCAGCGGTCCGGCGATCTCAGTCGTGATTGCCAATGGACAGTATTTTGGTGGCGGCATGAACGTTGCGCCTCGCGCCACGGTCATGGACGGCAAGCTCGACATCCAGGTGTTCTCCGGGCCGCGCCGGCAAGCGTTCACCGTGATGCCGCGTGTCGTGCGGGGGCTGCATCTGAACCACCGCGGGGTGCGCCGCGTCGAGGGCGCACGGTTCCAGCTGCACTGTCCGGATGGGTGGCCGGTCGAGGCCGACGGCGATGTGCAGGGCGCGGGAGGGATCACTGGTTCGGTCATTCCGCAGGCGATCGAGTTCAAGATCTGATCCGGTCGTTGCCAGGTGGGGAATAGCTGTGATACAACAATGGTTGGCACGGCTCGATCGGCCGATATACTCCCCGCCGCGCAGGAGAGATGCGAGATGGCCAAGAGCAAAACCGCAATCGACGAGACCGACCCAACCGACGCCGTGCTCGTCGAGGAACTCGACGACGTCGAACCCGACATCGAGGACGACGAAGCTGCCGACGTCATCGACGATTGGGACGCGGTCGATGAAGTGGATGAGATCGTCGAGGACGACGAGACCGTTGTCGATGATGTCGTCGACGAGATCGAAGTCGAGGCCGAAGACGGGGCCGACGATGAGGCCCTCGACGAACTCGAGGCCGAAGAACTCGAGATGCTCACCGACGACGAGGCGTCCGAGACGCTCGTTGTCGACGAGGCCGAGGAGCTACGGGCCATCCGCCGGGCCGAGATCTCGATGGAGGCCGGCGGGGGTGGACAGCGTGCTCGGGACGAATTTGTCTGCCAGAGCTGCTTCCTGGTGCTCAAGTCGTCTCAGCTCGCCGACAAGCGGCGCAAATACTGCCGCGACTGCGCCGGCTGAGCATTTGCTTGCCGATCCGGCGCAGAATTCAAGAACCGGCGTCCTGAGGCCGATGCCTCATAGATGGAGCTTTACCACCAGGACGCGGCCTTCAGCAGTGCCGTCATGAGCAAGCAGGTGCGGCGAGACGATGTCTACGTGGTGCTGCCCACTTACAACGAGGCTGAGAATCTACGGCAGATCGCGGCGCGCATCGCCGAACAGGGTCCTCAACTTCTGATCGTCGACGACAACTCGCCCGACGGAACGGGCGACATCGCCGATGAGTTGGCGAGCGAAGCTCGGGTACATGTCCTGCACCGCAGCTCGAAGCAGGGTCTGGGCCCGGCCTATGCCGCCGGTTTTGCCTGGGCGCTCGAGCACGGCGCTGAGATGGTGTGCGAAATGGACGCCGACTTCTCCCACGATCCCGATGATCTGCCGCGGTTGTTCCATGCCATCGACACCGGAGCCGACGTTGCGATCGGAAGTCGCTACGTCACCGGCGGCGGCGTAGAAGACTGGCCCTGGCACCGACGGCTTCTGTCCCGAGGCGGGAATGTATACGCCGCGATGATGCTGGGCGCCGGCGTCAAGGACATGACGAGTGGATTCAGGGCGTTCTCGGCGAACTCGATCCACCGACTGCAGCCCGACAGTTGTCGCGCCTCGGGCTACGGGTTCCAGATTGAGATGGCGTGGCGGGCGCAGAGCTCAGGATTGCGCATCGTTGAGGTGCCGATCGTCTTTCGTGACCGCGAATTGGGTACGTCGAAGATGGACGGACCGATCGCTCTCGAGGCGATCCGTCTTGTCACCGGCTGGGGACTCTCACGACTCGGGGGACGGCTACGCTGGCCCGCCGAGGAGGAGTGAGTGCAGGTAACCAGTCGGGCAGCCACCAGCGACGACGTCGGCACGGTCGTCGAGATGTACCGCGTCTTGTCCGACGAGCAGGAGGCGCTTCGCCCGCTGTGGCCGCTGGCCGACGGGCTTGCCGAGCCGGCCGCTACCGCGCTCGAGGAGATTCTTGCTGACGACCAATCCGTGCTGTTGGTCGGCGAGATCGATGGCTACCCGCTTGGTTTCCTCTGGGCCAGGGTCGAATCGTTGCTTCCTCAGGCGGAGGGTGAGGACGTGGGTGTCATCCGGTTGATCTTCACCGATCCGGAAGCAAGGGGAGTCGGGGTGGGCGACGCCATGATCACCCAGGCGCTTGTAGAGCTGCGTAGCCGTGGTTTGCGTTACTTCGACGCCAGGGTCAGCCCCGGGCACCGTCACGCCAAGAACTTCTTCGAGTCAAACGGGTTTTCCGCCCGGCTCATCGTGATGCACCACGCGGATTCCTGATCCGCACGCGGTTTCTCGATCCCGGCGCCGACCATGGAGCGGCGAAAGCGCTGACGGCGCCGCTGGGTTCCGGCGGAGCACGCCCGGTGACGACCTACGATCAGGGATCCAGACCGACCATCAGGAGGTTGCTGTGATAGGGCGCGACGAGGTCATCGAGCTGCTGCAGACGCTGATTCGCAACGCCTGCGTCAACGATGGCACCCCCGACAGTGGCCACGAACACCGATCCGTGGCGACGCTGCAGTCGTACTTCGGTGCACCGGGCACCATCGTCGAGCCGCATCCGGGAAGGCAGAACCTGGTCTACCGGGTCGAGGGCTCATCCCCGGGTGCGCCTGCCCTGCTCCTCCTGCCCCACCTCGATGTTGTGCCGGCGAGCGGCGACGGCTGGACCTACGACCCGTTCGCGGCGACTCGGGCCGACGGCTACATCTGGGGGAGAGGCGCGGTCGACATGCTCAATGTGACGTCGGCGATGGCTGCCATCTTCCGGCGCTACCTGACCGGTGAGTTGCCGCCGCTGCCGGGTGACCTGGTGTTTGCAGCCACGGCCGATGAGGAAGCGGGCAGCGTGCTGGGGGCCGAGCATCTCGTGGCCGAGCATTGGGATCTGGTCCAGTGCGACTACCTCCTGTGTGAGGTCGCCAACCCGTCCTTCATCACGCCCGACGGGCCGGTGCTGCCGGTGACGGTCGCCGAGAAGGGTCCGGCCTGGCGACGGATGCGGGCTCGGGGCCGATCCGGTCACGGCTCGCAGCCCTACGGGGCCAGCAACGCCCTCGTGCCGGTCGCCACCGCAATGGCTCGGCTGGCTGAGGCTCCGATGCCGGTGGACATCACCACGGAGTGGATGACATTCGTCCAAGGTCTGGGCCTCGAACCGGGGCTCGAGGCCCGGCTGCTCGATCCCGACCTTGTCGACGGAGCGATCGAAGATCTTGCCGTTGACGATCCGATATTCGCCCGCTGGGTGCACGCCTGCACACACCTGACCGTCACCCCGACGGTGCTCAATGCCGGCCTCAAGGCGAACGTCGTCCCTGAGATCGCCAGCGGAGAGGTCGACGTCCGAAAGCTCCCGGGCCAGGATGAAGCGGACGTCGATGACCATTTCCGCAAGGTGATGGGCCCCGACCTCTACGACGAGGTCGACATCGAGCCGTTTTTGGCGTTTCCGGCGAACGCTTCACCGTTTGAGGGCGCCTTGTGGGAGGCCATCGGTGATGCCGCCGAGACGTTGGCTGGACACCGCAGGTTGTTGCCGGCGATCACGCCGGTGGCGACCGATGCCCGCTTCTTCCGCGCCCGCGACGTCGTCGCCTACGGGGTTGGTCTCTTCGACGACGAAGCCACCTTCGGCGGAATGCTTTCGATGTTCCATGGCGACGACGAGCGGGTCTCGGAGGAGAGCGTTGGCCGGACCACCGAGATACTTGCCCTCACCTTGCAGCGATTTGCGGCGCGTACCGCATAGCGCTCACGAAGCGTCGAATACCCGAATCGCAAGGCCGGCACGCGGCTTGGGGACGAAGTAGGTCGTCTTTTGGGGGAATCGGATTCCCATTTCGCCGGCCTCAGCGATGGCGTGCTCGCTAACCGGAGCCACCAGCAGGGCGGCGCCGTCGGGAAGGCCGGCGGCGGCTGCCACGGCTTCGGCGGCGTCGGCAACGTAGGAGGCGGAGTCCTCACTGACGCCGAGCCGCGGGTAGAGCAGTTCCCTGGCAACGGCCGGACTTGCCTCGCGCCACGGCGCAGGCAACACGGCGAGGGCCTCGGGGCGAGGGGTCAACAGCCAGGATGCGGTGGCGGTGGCGATGGTGAGCGATCCTGCGGCAGCGGGAAGCGTTGGAGGCCCGGGCTCGACCAGGAACACGTCGGCAACTGCGTCGGGGTCGAATGGTAACTCGAGGAAGAGCCGGTGGTACGGCCCCACGGTCAAGCCACTTCCTTCTGCGGGCGAAACCAGCGCCAGGATTGCGCCCCACGGTCCAGCTCCGTCCTCAGCATCGCGGGTCTTGCGGTAACCGAGGTACGTCGTGTAGCGATGGTGGCCGTCGGCGATGGCCACGGGATGTTCGTCGACCCGTTGTGCGATGGCAGCGATCCGCTGCGGATCGGTGATGTCGTACAGTCGGTGGCGGACACCGTCTGGTGTCGTGAAGTCGAGTCGAGGGTCGCCGACGGGCTCGAGCAGTGGGGCGAGATCGGGCGACGAACTGAGGGCGATGATGACGTCGAGGTTGGCCTCGGTTGCGGTGAGCACGGCGAGGCGGTCGGCGCGGTGCTTGGCCATGGTTTCCTCGTGGCCGACCACACGGTCGCCAATATCGATGAGGTCGAGGGCGCCGAGCACCCCGCGGGCCGTCTTGCGGCTGCCGTCGGGGGCGTCGTAGTCCATCAGGTACAGGTAGAACCGCTCGGTGGGGTCGAGGCTGAGGCGCTCTTCGTCACGCCACGTTTGGAGGAGAGCGGCCGCCTGTTGGTAGGTTGGATCCTCCGGCGGCGCCAGGAGCAGTCGGACGACGTTGTACGGCGAGCGTGCGAGCAGATCGTCGCGGTCGTTGGAACTGATGACGTCGTACGGCGGACTCGTGGCGTCGCCGACTGAGGGAACCCGGGTCGGGTCGAACAACAAACCGGTGAATGGGGAGAACATGACGAGAGTTGTAGCGGGTCGGGACGGTCTCGGCAACGTGAGGACCATCGCCTGCGATCTCGACGGCGTCATCTATGTCGATACGGAAGGGGTCCCCGGGGCAGGAGCGGCGCTCGACCAATTGGTTGCCGCCGGTTTTGATCTGATCTTCGTCACGAACAACTCGACCAAAACCCAGCAGGATGTGAGGGACCACATTGCGCGGCGGACCGGCTTCAACGGGCCGGCCGAGGTAGTGACCTCGGGCATGGCCACTGCGGGGCAATTGGTCGGCGCCGTCGAGCGGGCGTTCGTTGTTGGTGGCGCCGGGCTGGTGGCGACCCTCGAGGAGCACGGTCTCGAGGTGGTCACCGACTGGCAGCGGGCCGAGGCGGTGGTCGTGGGGTTGGACCGAGACCTGAGCTACGGGAAGCTCTCGGAGGCCACCTTGGCCATCCGGGCCGGTGCCGGCTTCTATGCCACCAACGCCGACGCCACCTACCCGATGCCCGAAGGGTTGTATCCCGGCGGCGGGGCGATTGTGGCGTTCCTCGAGCGTTCAACCGACGTCCCTGCCATCGTTTGTGGCAAGCCTCACGCTCCGGCCCGGGCCATGGTGCGCAAGCTGGCGGGGGACGGGGGAGTGCTCGTTGTTGGTGATCGGGCTGAGACCGACATTGGCATGGGAATCGCCGAGGGCTGGGCCACCGCCCTCGTGTTGACCGGTGTGGTCGAAAACCCGGCCCAAGTAGCTGCCGAGTACCGGCCCGATCTCGTGCTGGGTTCGATTGCTGAGCTTCCTGGTGCGCTCGGGGTCGACTGATCAGCCGGCAACTTGGTGGCCACCCGTGAACAATCGTTCAGCTACCCGGGAAGGCCGTGGCGGCTTCGAGTACGACTGCGGCGAAGTCCGCGTCCAACGTCGCCGGCACGCGGTTGGATGACTTGGCGGCTTCAGCCAGATCTGGCTCCCGGCGCACGAGTTCCAACGTAACGAACGCCCAGAACTCGTCGTCGAGTGCCGCCTTCCCTGCTGTCCCGGAGAACAGGTTGCCGTCGGGTTGGGCGGCGCCCCAGCCTTCGACGGAGACCCCGGTGAATTCCCACTCGACGGAGTCAACGCCGAGACTCCGATGAGCGTCAGACTCGAGCGTCCAGTGACAGTAGGCGACTCCGCCGTCGGGATCCGCTGCACAGGTCGTTGCTGTGGTTCTTGTGCCGATGCCGACAAGGAAGGCGTACCAGTCGGCACAGGTTTCGGTACCTGTAGTGAAGAACCTGTCGCAAACGCCTTCCTCGGTGTGAATGGACGCCGCTGTCATCGCGTCACCAGCGTTGAGCGCAGCCCGTAGCTCAGCCAACTGTGCCGGCTCCTCGACCACCGACACGACGGGCAACGCTCCGGTTGTCGTCGACGTCGAAGTGACCTTTGCCCGAGGCGCCTCGGAACCGCCGGCGAAGAACCCCAACACGCCACCGGCAGCAAACACCGCAACGAACGCGGCTACTGCGATCAGCCACCGACCTGCCGGACGCTTTGTCGTCGTGGGACTGTTCGTGAGCCTCTGGGTATCCATGGGTTCCTCCTCGATGCTGAGGAGGAACGCGATAGCGTCTGCCGCGTCGGTTCGTTCTGTGCGATGTCGCCGACCGGGTTGGCCGCCTCCAACTGCGCGAAGGCTCGTTCGTGCGCCCTCATCGGGGTTCCCTTCTAACATCCTTCGGCCTGGCCACTAAGACCCGTCGGCCGGTGCGGTCGAGTTCTGCTGCGAGACGACGCTTGGCCCGGGTGAGCCGTTGCTCGGCAGCTTTGAGAGATACTCCGAATCGCTCCGCCAGCTGCGGTGCTGGTAGGCCCTCCCACGCTGAGAGCAAGAGAACCTCACGGTCGGGGCCACGAAGGCGGTTGATGGCGTCGATGATGTGCTGGTCCTCGCTGTGGCGCACCACCTGAACGTCGGGTTGGGGCTCGCCCGATCCGCCCATCCCGCGCAGCTTGTCGTTCAGGCCCCGCCGGCGACGTTGCGATCGGCGTTGGTTCGACACGGTCTTGGCCGCTACTCCGTAGAGCCAAGGCAGAGTTCGGCCACCGTCGGGTACGTCGGCGATCCGTCTCCACGCCACCGTGAAGGTCTCCGCCACCGTGTCGTGCGCCTCATCGTGTCCCATTCGCCTCAGGCAGTAGCCAAGTACTGCGGGGTAGTGCTCCACATAAAGGTCCTGGAACCGCTTCGACTCAGTGGGTGTCACGTCTACCGCCTAGAGCTACTCGGCCTGCTGCCCCCTCTATGTCCGGCTCCCCGCAAAACCCGACAGGAGGTCCAGTTGGCTCGAAAACACACCCCAAGGTTGCCACAACGGCAATGGCGGTGGAGGTCCCGATGGGGCATGCCTCAGGAGTCTGGGTGCTCGGTGCTCAGATGAGAGCGGTTGCGGGTCGTCGCGAGGAGGGCGTTGACGGTAGGTAGCGTGCGGACCGGCCCGTTCACGGCCGGCCGGGAAGCGCTCTGCGTACGTATCGGTCGAAGTGGGGGATGGCGAACTCCACCCAGCCGTAGCGGGGCGCGTAGATCACGCCCTCGGCGATGAGGCGGTCGCGGAACGCGGCCACCTGCGGCGTTGTCTTACGGGCGGCGGCTGCGACTTCACCCGACCGGTGGGGGCCGCCGCCGAGCGATGCCAGGGCCTGGACATAGGTGACTTCCGATGCCGGAATGCGGGCGATCCGCGCCGCAAAGAACGAGGAATCGAGAGCGTGGTCGGCGTTCGGCGCCGCTCGGGCCACGTCGGCGGCCGAGATCGGGTCGTCGGTCGCCGCGTTCCACGTGTGGTAGGCCCACGTTTGAACGAAGAAGGGGAATCCGTCGGAGTGGTCGACGATGCTCTCGGCTGCCTCTGCCGACCATGAGACGTCGATCTCCCGTGCCGGCTCGACGATCGCCTGCACCACCTGATCGGGAGTCAACGGGCCAAGATCGGCGACGGTGAACATCCGCTCGGCGTAGGTGGCTGCTTTGGCAACCTCGCCGACCAGGTTGGGGAGGCCGGCCAGTAGACCGTAGAGCGGGAGGCCATCTTGGCCGCATCGATGGATGCCGGCGAGCAAGCGTCGCAGATCGTGACGGTCGAGGGTCTGGGCTTCATCGAGGGCAATCATCACGCCAAGGTCCTCATCGGCCACTACGGCGGCGAGGTCGGTCACGACGTCGGTGAGGGCTTCGCGGTCGGCACTGGGGGCCTGACGTTCGATGGCAACGCCGGTGCCGGCAACGGTGAGCGAGACCGACTCGATCGAGCGCAGCGCCCGGCCGACCTTGGCTCCGCCGTCGAACTCCTCCACGATGCGCCGCGCTTGGCGCAGAACGCTGCGAATGGTGTCGTCACCGGCGAGCGCTTCAACTCGGATGACCCGATATCCGTTGTGTTCGGCCACCGACGCCAACTTGCCGAGCAACACCGTCTTGCCGACGCCGCGCAGGCCAGTGATGAGCATGTGCTGGCTGGCGCGGGCCGACCGCAACCGCCTCAGGGCGACGTCGGCCGTGGCGATCGTCTCGTCGCGGCCGACCAGGGCGGGCGGGGGTGTGCCGGCCCCGGGGGCGTAGGGGTTGGCCACCGGATCGTAGAGTTCATCCAACATGCCGCTACTTTAGCAGGACATGTGAAACATGAGGCAGGTTCGTTGAAGTGGGCGATCAGAACCGGTAGCGGGTCGTCGCATGGAGGGCGCGGACCCGCCCCAACAGGCGGTTGCGCAGCGGCAGCGTCACCACGACACCCACGACGAAGCCGGCGACGTGGGCCTCCCAGGCGGTGGTCGCGTCGGATATGGCGAACTGGGTGACGAACCAAACGCCAAGGAAGAACAGCGCCGGGACGGGAACGAAGATGACAAACACCAGCGACAGCACCCGGTGGCGGGGGAAGAGCACCGCATAGGCGCCGAGCACGCCGGCGATCGCGCCCGAGGCCCCCACCAAAGGAACGGTGGCGTTCGGGTTGACGAACACGAAGGCGAAGGTGGCTGCCAACCCGGCAATGATGTAGAGCGCCAGATAGCCGAAGGTGCCGTAGGCCTCCTCGACGTTGTTGCCGAAGATCCACAGGAACCACATGTTGCCCAAGAGGTGAAACAAGCCGCCGTGGAGAAACATCGAAACGATCGCGGATAGCCACACGTTCTTGTCGGGAAACACCGGTTCACCGCCGTCCACGCATACGTCCTGGCGCACCTCATTGGCGCTGATGGGCTCGCCGGTGGTGAGCTCACAGGCCACCGCGGCGTGCTCGTAGAGGAAGTCGGTGGTGGCGGCAGCGTCGTCGGCTTGGGGCTGCCAGAAGAAGAACACCAAGACGTTGATCGCGATCAAACCGACGGTGATGTACGGCGTGATCCTCGTCGGGTTGACATCACGGATCGGGAACAAGGCTCGTTCCTGTCGCTGTGGCGGGTGATAATGGCTCCATGAATACTACGCCCCACCCGGGCGACGACCCTGCGATGGGGTCGGCGCCACATCCGACCGAACCCTTTGACGACATCGAGGCCATCGCCGACCTCGATCCGGCCGACGCGGTCGAGCCTGCGGAGGAGTTGGCCAAGCAGCTCGCGGCGGAGCTCGATGCCGAGGCCGGCTCGTCGCCTTCAACGGCAGAGCGAGGGGAGCTCTTCTGACCCGGCGCCGCCTCGACGCCGAACTGGTCCGACGCAAGCTGGCGCCGAGCCGCGCCGCGGCGCAACGGGCAATCGGTGAGGGCTGGGTAGAGGTCGACGGGCTTCCCGCTGCCAAGCCGGCCACACTGGTCGATGCTGGCGCCTCGGTACGGATGGTCGTCGAGCCCGCACGTTTTGTCGGGCGCGGCGGGCTCAAACTCGATGCGGCGCTCGACGCCTTCGATGTCGACGTCGACGGCCGTTCGGCGCTCGACGTCGGCGCTTCAACCGGGGGGTTCACCGACTGTCTGCTGCAACGCGGTGCGGCACACGTGGTGGCCCTCGACGTCGGCTATGGGCAACTCGACTGGGGACTGCGGCAGCGAAATGAAGTGGTCGTGGTCGAGCGCACCAACTTTCGCCACGCCGACCCGGCCTCTCTCGGAGCGCCGTTCGACGTTGTGGTCGCCGACGTGTCGTTCATTTCGCTTGGCACATTGGCAACTCAGTTTGCCGCCGCAGGCGCCGCTGGCACGGACTACGTGCTGCTGGTCAAGCCACAGTTCGAGGTAGGTAGGGGCCAGGTCGGCAAAGGGGGCATCGTGCGTGACCCTGCGCTGCACCGCAGCGCCCTGAACACGGTTGCGGCCGCGCTTGGGGCTGCCGGGCTTGGTGCTCGTGGTGTTGTACCGTCTCCGGTGACGGGAGCCAAGGGCAACCGCGAGTTCCTGCTGTGGGCCCAACCCGGCGCGCCCACCATTGGCGCCGGACTGATAGATGAGGTTGTGACACCATGAGCACCGCGGTTCCCCGCCTCGCCCTTCTGGTACACGATACGAAGCCAGAGGCCGACGAGGTCGCCGACGAGGTGATGGCCGGTGCAATCCGGCGAGGGATGGAGGCAGTGCGGCTTGACCGCGCCGCGACTCACGCCCCAACAGACACCGACTTGGTTGTCGGGATCGGCGGCGACGGAACCCTGCTCGAGGCTGCTGCGCTGGCCATGGAACACGACCTTCCCGTTGTCGGAGTGAACCTCGGCAATGTGGGTTATCTCGCCGACATCGAGCCCGGGATGATCAACCAGATGCTCGACGGGCTGTTGACCCGTGGGCTCCAGGTAAAGCATCGGATGACCGTCAAGGCTTCGATCGCAAGATGGCCGCAGCTGGTTGGGTATCAACGATCTCGTCGTCGAGAAGGTGATGAGCCAACGTTTGGTGCAGATCGACGTTGCGATCAACGACCATTACTTCACCAGCTACCGGGCCGACGGATTGATCGTGGCGACCCCGCTCGGGTCGACCGCGTATTCACTGTCGGCCGGCGGCCCGGTTCTCGACCCCACCCTCGACGCTCTGATCCTCACGCCGGTGGCGCCACACAGCCTGCTGTCGCGTTCGATCGTGCTCGCCCCCGACGCACGGCTGCGACTGACGGTGGTCCTCGACCGCGATGTCAGAGTCAACCTCGACGGGAGAGAAGCCGTGGTCCTCGGCGAGGGCGACTCGATCGTCGTCACCCGCGGGGAACGTCCCATCCGCTTCCTGTCGCTGGGCGAACACCCCTTCCCGCAGGCAGTACGCCGCCAGTTCGGCCTCGATCATGCGTGAGCGTCATGCTCGATGAGCTCTCCGTCTCCAACCTCGGCATCATCGCCGATGCCACTCTCGAGCCCGGCGCGGGTCTCGTCGTGGTCACCGGTGAGACCGGGGCCGGCAAGACCTTGCTGCTCGGCGCCCTGCAACTCCTGACCGGAGAGTCTGCCCGGCGTGATCAGGTTGGGCCCGAGGGCGATGAACTGCGGGTCGAGGGCCGGTTCCAGTGGACCGAGGGCGAGCACGTCGCCGCCCGTCGCGTCTCCCGCGAGGGCCGCAGCCGCGCCTACGTCGACGGGGCCATGGTCCCGGCCAAGGCGCTGGCGACCAAGACGTACGGACTGGTCGAGATCGTGGCCCAGCACGACCACTTGGCGCTGGCGTCGGCGGCCGGCGTTCGGGCAATGATCGATGGAGCCCTCGACGCAGCAGGTCAGACGGCGTTGGTCAACTATCGGGTTGCTTGGGAGAAGCTGGTCGGTCTCCGCCACGAATCAGAGCTGCTCGGCGGTGACCGGCGCGCCCTCGAGCGCGAGCTCGACATGGTGCGGTTTCAGGCAGAGGAGATTGCCGACGCCGGTTTTGCGGCCGGAGACGACGAGAGTCTGGTTGTTGAGGCCGACCGCCTGCGCAATCGCGAGGAGTTGCTCGAAGGTCTTGCCGCTGCTTCGGATGCAGTGGCCGCCGAGCAAGGTGCCGGAGACTCCCTGGGGCGGGCGGCAAGCGAGCTACGCCGTCTGGTCCGCTACGACCCGGAACTCGAGAGTATTGCGGTCCAAGCCGAGGAGCTGGTCGGCCTGGTCGATGAACTCAGCGGGGAGGTCGGCCGGGCCGGGGGCAACCTCGACCATGACCCGGGGAGGCTGCAGACGGTCGAAGTGCGGCTGGCCCAACTCGGCGACCTGCGTCGCAAGTACGGCGACAGCCTCGATGAGGTGCTCGCCTACGGCGCTGAAGCCGAGACCCGTGCCGCCGAACTGATTCGCCTGCTCGACCGCGCCGACAGTCTTGCCGACGAACTTGCCGCAGCCGAGGCGGCCGCCCGCCGGGCCGCCGACGAGTTGACCGAGCAGCGGACCGCCACTGCCGACCAGATTGCCGGCGAGGCGGTCGCCCACCTGAAGGAACTGGGTTTTCGTTCGCCGACGGTGGCCTTCAGCTTCGACCCTGCGGAGCTGGGCCCCACCGGGAGTGATCGGACCACGCTGATGTTTGCCTCCGATGCCGGGTTGACCCCGGGACCGGTGGCGCGGATTGCCTCTGGAGGTGAACTGAGCCGTCTCGTGCTCGCGTTGCGTCTGGCCTCCGGGGTCGGCGATGCCGAGGTCGTGGCCTTCGATGAGATCGATGCGGGGATCGGTGGGACGACGGCCCTGGCGATGGGGCGCAAGCTCGCCACTTTGGCGGCGGGTCGCCAGGTGCTGTGCGTGACCCACCTCCCGCAGGTCGCCGCATTCGCCGATCAGCACTTCGTGGTGGCACGTCACGATGCCGCGGCGACCGTTGCCACCGTCGCCGGCACCGGCCGACTCGAGGAGCTCTCGCGCATGCTGGCCGGCATGCCGGAGAGCGAGCGCGGCAAGGAGCACGCCGCCGAGTTGCTGGAGGCCGCCGGCAAGTCGCAGATCCTCAACGATTTGGGATGATCGAGCCGCGGCGGCGGCCACTGGTACACTGCAGGCTTCCTAGGGCGGAGAGACAGCCTTGACCAAGTACGTGTTCGTCACGGGTGGCGTGACGTCGAGCCTCGGCAAGGGCATTACCGCATCATCCCTCGGGCGATTGCTGAAAGCACGGGGTTTGCGAGTGGTAAGCCAGAAGTTGGATCCCTACATCAACGTGGATCCCGGCACCATGAACCCATTCGAGCATGGGGAAGTGTTCGTCACCGACGACGGCGGGGAAACCGATCTCGACCTCGGTCACTATGAACGTTTCATCGGTGAGAGCCTGCGGCGTGACTCCAACGTCACGACCGGTGGCATCTACCAATCCGTGATCCGCCGCGAACGGCGCGGCGACTATCTCGGGGCCACCGTCCAGGTGATTCCCCACATCACGAACGAGATCAAGGCCAGGATCCGCAAGCTCGGCGACGACGATCAAATCGATGTCGTGTTGTGCGAGGTGGGTGGCACGGTTGGCGACATCGAGAGCCTGCCGTTTCTCGAGGCCATCCGCCAACTGCGCAAGGACCTCGGCCCAGACAACGTCTGCTACATCCACGTCACCCTGGTTCCCTACCTCGAGACGAGCGAGGAGCTGAAGACCAAGCCGACGCAGCATTCGGTCGCCGAACTGCGCGGGCGAGGGATTCATCCCGATGTGATCGTGGTGCGGTCGGACCGGCCGGTCGACGAAGCCGCCAGCCGCAAGATCAGCCTGTTCTGCGATGTGGACAACGATGCGGTCATCAACGCCACCAACGTGGGCAACATCTACGCCGTGCCGCTGGCTCTCCATGAGCGTGGTCTCGACGATGTCGTGTGCCGGCGCCTCAGCATCGAGGCATCCGAGCCCGACCTGTCGTCCTGGCGGGCGATGGTCGACCGCATGGACAACGCCACCGAGGATGTCACCATCGGCATCGTCGGCAAATATGTCGATCTTCCCGACGCCTACCTGAGCGTGGTGGAGGCGCTGCGGCATGGCGCCGCCGCCAATGGCGTGCGGGCCGACATCAAGTGGATCCCCAGCGACGAGGTCGATGGTTTGCTCGCTGCCTCCTATCTCGATGGGATCGATGGCCTCGTGGTTCCCGGCGGCTTCGGGATCAGGGGCGTCGAGGGGAAGATTCAATCGATCCGCTATGCCCGCGAGGAGGGTCTGCCCTTCCTCGGTCTCTGTCTCGGGCTGCAGTGTGCAGTGATCGAGTTCGCCCGAGACGAGTTGTCGCTACGCGACGCCCACAGCTCGGAGTTTGATCCGACCTCAGCGCACCCCGTCATCGACTTGATGGCCGACCAGCACGATGTCGAGGACAAGGGCGGAACGATGCGGCTCGGCGTGTATCCGGCCAAACTCGCCGAGGGTTCCCTGGCCCGCCGGCTCTACGGGGAGCCGATCATCTATGAGCGGCATCGACACCGCTGGGAGGTCAACAACAGATACCGCCGTAACCTTGAAGCCGCCGGGCTGCGGCTGAGCGGCGTGTCGCCCGACGATCGTTTGGTCGAGATCGTGGAGCTCCCGGATCACCCGTTCTTCATCGCCTCGCAGTTCCACCCCGAATTCAAGTCGCGACCCAACCATCCGCACCCCTTGTTCGAGGGCTTCATGAAGGCCGCCCTCGAGCACAAGCATGGTGAGGGATCATCGACGGTCGTCCTGAGCGAATCGGGTGCCGAGGTTTCCGTAGAACGGTTCGGCTGACATGGAGCCCACCGGGGGCTTTGAGGTCGTCACGACCCGGCGGGTGGCCGAGTTGGGGTTTCTCGGATTGGATGAAGTCGAGGTGGAAGCCCCCGATGGCCGGCGCGCAGTGCGGATCGCAGTTCGTCACCCCGGAGCCGTTGCGGTGCTGCCCATCGTCGATGGGGAAGTGATTCTGATCCGACAATATCGCGCACCGATCGACTCTCTGCTCCTCGAGATTCCTGCCGGCAAGCTCGATGTGGTCGATGAGCCGCCCGAGGTGACCGCGGCTCGCGAGCTCGAAGAGGAGATCGGGTTCCGGGCCGGCGAGTTGGTCTTGATCGCGAACATCTGGACAACGCCGGGTTTCAGCGACGAGCGGATCCGAATCTACGTCGCCGAGGGGTTGACCCCGGTGCCGATGCGGCCCCACGGTCTTGAGGAGGAGGCCGCCGAACTGGTTCGAGTGCCGATTGGCGAGGTCGTCGGACTGCTGGCCTCGGGTGCCGTGAGCGATGCCAAGACGCTGGTGGCGCTGCAGTGGCTGGTCGCTCGGGAGCGATGAGGCTACACGACGGCATCGCCGAGTTCCTCGTCTCGCTCTCGGCCGAGCGGGGCCTTGCCGCCAACACCGTGACCGCCTACCGCAGAGACCTTGCCCAATACGCAGAATTTCTTGGCGTCACCGAGGCGGCAGATCTTGGTCCCGACCTCGACAACATCACCCCCGAGCTTGTCGCCGCCTTCATGGCGGACCTTGGCGGCCGCAATCTCAAACCCGGCACGATCGGGCGCAAGATGGCGGCGGTGCGCGGGCTGCATCGGTTCCTGTTCGCCGAGGAGTACACCGCGTCCGACCCGACGGCAGGTCTCGACACGCCGCGGCGCGGGTCTTCGCTGCCGAAGGCGCTGACCGTTGATGAGGTGGAACGGCTCTTGGACGGTCCGAATCGATCCGACCCGCTTGGGGCCCGCGACGCAGCGCTGTTGGAGTTCCTCTACGCGACCGGGGCTCGGGTCACTGAGGCCGTGACGGTCGGTTTGCACGACATGGACTTCGAGACCCGCACCGTCATGCTGACCGGCAAGGGCAACAAACAGCGCCTGGTTCCGCTCGGCCGGTACGCCATTGCCGCCGTCACGGCCTACCTCCCGTATCGCCTGGAGCTGCGCCGCCCCGGAGCCGACCCCGGCAGCCTCTTTCTCAATTCGCGGGGCAACCCGCTGAGCCGCCAGGGGGTGTGGGGGATCGTCCGCAAGGCCGCCGCCAGCGCTGGAATTGCTCGTGACCGCGTCTCACCGCATGTGCTGCGCCATTCGGCCGCCACCCACATGGTGGAAGGGGGAGCCGACCTGAGAACCGTCCAAGAGATGCTTGGTCACGCTAACATCAGCACCACTCAGATCTACACGCGGGTGTCACCTCGGCATCTGTATGAGGTGTTTGTAACATCACACCCGCGTGGCAGGTAAGGTCGGGCTTGTCAACGTTTTCTGGAGCACTGGTGATCGATATCGATGCGGCTACCGCCGCCCTCATAGACGAACGAGCAAAGCTGGTCTACCAGCTTGCTGAGCTTGGTGCCAACGACAGGGGCGAGCTCACCGGAAGCGTTGAGTTTGGCGACGGGTTTGCGGACGCCGCTGCCGCGACGGCGGAGCGCAGCGAAGTGCTCGGGCTGGTCAAGAATCTCAGGGTCATGGTCGAGAACGTCGACGAGGCGCTGGAACGAATTGATGCCGGGACCTACGGTCAGTGCAAGGCCTGTGGCAACGACATTGACGCCGACCGGATGGAGTTCCGGCCGACCTCTCGCTATTGCGTTGGCTGCAAAGCGAAGAAGTCTGCCTGACGGCGCCGCGGTGTGACCCAGCTCACCCACCTCATCCGACGATTCTTCGGCTTCATCACGGCGCGCCCGCTTGGACCGCGTGAGCAGGCTGAAGTCATGGGATTGCTCACGCCTGCAGAAGCTGAGCTGTTCTGGAGCCAGCATCCCGCCGACCAGCGCCACGCCATCGAGGTGGCCCATCGAGCGCTACGCAGCCGCCCCGGTTCACGGACTCTGGCTCGCGCCGGGCTGCTTCACGACGTCGGCAAGAGTGGGGTGGACCTCGGCGCCGTTGGACGGTCGCTCGCAACCGTGTTCGACGCTTCCGGGATCCGTCTGCGGGGACGGTTCGCCCGTTATCGACGTCACGGCGAACTCGGTGCGGAGGTGCTCGAGTCTGCCGGGGTCGAACCGCTCATCGTTGCCTTCGCACGCGAGCACCCAGGTCCCGCCCCCGATGGGCTCGATTCGGCCGACTGGGCGGTACTGCTCGACGCCGACCACACGTGAGTGTGGGCGCGACCTCACGTGAGTGTGGCCGCGACCTCACGTGAGTGTGGGCGCCGACCTCACGTGCAGCAAGGTGAGCCGGAAAGCCGGGTATCAGACGCGAGGGGTAATACCATGGCCGCTCGCCCGATTCAGGAAACAACGGCTGTCATGAGCTACGAAGTCAAGACGCGGGTCTTCGAAGGCCCGTTTGATCTGCTCCTCCAGTTGATCACGAGCCACCAGCTCGAGATCACCGAGCTGAGCTTGGTCGACATCGTGGCCGAGTACATCGCCTACCTCGATGTGATGCGAGAGATGGATATCGAGGTGACGAGTGAATTTCTCCTCATCGCGACCACGCTCATCCAGCTGAAGGCGAGGCACTTGTTGCCGGACGACCGGGCTGTCGATCTCGACGAGGAGTTGGCGCTCACCGAGGAACGAGATCGCCTCCTGGCACGTCTGCTCGCCTGCCTCACCTACAAAGATGTTGCCGCCGTCTTTGCCCACCGGTTCGCCTCCGGGGATCGTTATGTCCCGAGGGTGGCGGGACTCGATGCCGGTATCACCCCGCAGGTGCCGGAAGTGCGGATCGAGCTCAGCCCCACCGAGTTTGCCGTTATCGCCGAGCGGGCCTTCGCCGGTGTCGATGAGGAACCCGATCTCGATCATCTCGAACTCGACCTGCCTTCGGTCGACGCCGCCATCGCCGACCTCCAGGCCAAGATGGAGGCGCAGATCGAAGCCGACTTCGATGCCCTGGTTGCCCACTGCGACCGCTCCCTCGAGATCGTGGCGTACCTCCTTGCCTTGCTCGAACTGGCTCGTTGGGGTGTGGTCCAGGTGAGCCAGGAGGACCAGGACGCCCCGATTCTCGTGGTGCGCACCGCTGAGGGCGACACCGCGCACGGAATGGACGCCTTGCTTCCGAAGAGCGAATGGAGCGCCTGATGGAGCCCGAGGCGCTGATCGAATCGATCCTCTTCGTGGCCGAAGAGCCGATCACCACCAACGAGTTCGCCGAAGTTCTCGAAGTGTCGCTCGAGGATGTCGACGCCGAACTGCTGGCGCTCCAGGCTCGTCTGCGCGACACCGGCCGTGGGCTGGTGCTGCGTGAGGTGGGCGGCGGTTGGCGCCTCTATACCCATCCCGATGCACAGCCATACCTCGAGCGGTTTGCCGCCACCGATCGGGCCACGCGTCTGTCGTCGGCTGCACTGGAGACGCTTGCGGTCGTCGCCTACAAACAGCCGGTGTCGCGGGGCCAGATCGCCGAGATCCGTGGTGTCGATTCCGACCATGCGTTGCGTACGCTGATGCGCCGCGGCCTCGTCGTAGAGGTGGGTCGGGCAGGGGGACCGGGACAAGCGGTGCTGTTCGGCACGACGGATCTGATGATGGAGAAGCTCGGCATCAACTCGCTCGACGAGTTGCCGCCCCTTGCCGACCACGTGCCTCCGGCCAGCATCGTTGAGGTGCTCGAGGAGCCGTTCCGACCGGAGGGATCATCGAGCGGCTCCACAAGCTGATCGCCCGCTCGGGATATGCGTCCCGGCGCAAGGCGGAGATCCTGATCACCGCGGGCCGGGTGACCGTGAACGGCGCGGTTGCCGGAGTGGGGCACAAGGCCGATCCCGAGACCGATACTGTGGAGATCGACGGCATCCCGTTGCCGGTCAAGCCCGGACTGGTCCACTACCTCCTCTACAAGCCACCCGGTATCATCAGCTCGGCGGCCGACCCCCAGGGCCGGCCCGTCGTCACCGGTTTGGTTCCGCCGGAGCCGCGAGTGTTCCCGGTTGGCCGACTCGACGCTGCTTCCGAGGGTCTGCTGATCTTGACCAACGACGGTGAGCTGACCAATCAACTCACCCACCCTCGCTTTGGGGTTGAGAAGACGTACAAGGTGCTCGTCTCCGGGCTGCCGACCGCTGCGGCGTTGCGCCGACTGACCGAGGGTGTCGACCTCGACGACGGTCCGGCCCGGGCGGTGCGGGCCAAGGTCCTCGACCGCCACGGTGATCGGGCGCTGGTCGAGGTCGTCATGGGGGAGGGGCGCAAGCGTGAGGTGCGCCGGATGTGTGCCGCGGTGGGGCATCCGGTTGAGCGGCTGGTGAGGACGGCTATCGGTCCATTGCGCGACACCCAGCTGCGGCCCGGGACGTGGCGTTCGCTGACCATCGAGGAAGTGCGCTCGCTCTATGAAGCCGCCGGTGGCATATGGGAAGATGAGCCTCCCGGCGAAGAGGGCAACCAGTGACCGACCTGACGATCAACCCACCACGCGGCGGGTTCCACGTGCAAGCGTCGGTGCCCGGTGACAAGTCGCTGTCGCACCGCGCCTTGATCCTGGCCGCCATGGCCAACGGGGAGAGCCGGGTGACCGGTCTCGGCCCCGGGGCCGACGTTGCCACCACCCGTGCACTGCTCGGCGCGCTTGGCGTCAAGGTTGATGGCGACGGCGTGACGTCGCCGGGAGTCGAGGGGTGGACCGAGCCGGAAGCGCCGCTGGATTGTGGCAACTCGGGTACGACGCTTCGCCTGATGGCCGGCGCCCTGGCGGGACGGCCCTTCACCTCCACCCTGACGGGTGATGCGTCGCTGCTGGCTCGTCCGATGCGACGACTCGTCGCGCCGCTGACGGCGCTCGGTGCCTCGGTTGAGCTCTGCGCCGGCGATACCGCTCCGCTCCAGGTGGCCGCGCCCACTCCGCTGGTCGGTGCCGACGTTGCGCTCGAGCTGGCTTCGGCCCAGGTGAGGACCGCCTTCGCCCTCGCCGCGCTCCAGGCGTCGGGGCCGTCAACGATCAAAAGCCCGCCCGGGTATCGCGACCACACCGAGCGATGGCTCGAAGCCTTGGGGCTCGGCGCGCGGCTGGAGGGCACGGCGTTCCGGATCGATCCCGGACCGGTTCCGCCGACCGACTATGCGATTCCCGGAGACCCTTCGTCCGCTGCCTACCTGTGGGCCGCCGCAGCCATATCTCGTGGCAGCGAAGTATCCACACCGGGGATCGTGCTCAATCCCGGGCGGATCGGGTTCCTCCAGATCCTCGAGATGTTCGGAGCCGCCATCGAAGCCGAAGTCACAGGTTCCATCCTGGGTGACGCCGTCGGCACGGTGACCGTCCGCGGCCACGGATTGTTCGCTGCGGAGGTCTCGGGTGCACTCGCCGTTGCCGCCCTCGACGAGTTGCCGCTGGTGGCGGTGCTCGGCGCCCTCGGTGAAGGCATCACCGTGGTGCGTGACGCGCAGGAGTTGCGGGCAAAGGAGAGCGATCGAATCGAGAGCACTGTGAACATGATTCGTGCTCTCGGCGGCGGCGCCGAGCCGACCGAGGACGGGTTCGCCGTCGTCGGTACCGGGTGGCTCGAGCCGGGCACGGTGGCGTCGGTGGGCGATCATCGCATCGCCATGGCGGCTGCGGTGGCGGCCACAGGTGCGACCGGACCGATCACAATCGAAGGCGCCGGGGTAGCTGCCGTGTCGTGGCCGGGGTTCTACGAGCAGTTGGAGGCGACATGGTCATCGCCATAGACGGACCTGGCGGTGTGGGGAAGTCGACCGTCACCCGCGGGGTGGCCGCTGCCCTCGGCTACGAGTATCTCGACACCGGGTCAACGTACCGGGCCGCCACGTTCGCGGTGCTCCAGGCCGGGGTCGACCCCGAGGATGCCGATGCAGTTCTGGAGGTGACCCGACAGTGCGCCATCGAGTACATCGACGGCGCCATCCACCTGGATGGGTTCCCTGTGTCAGAGGCGGTGCGCAGCCCGGAGGTGACGGCGGCGGTAAGCATGGTGTCGGCCTATCCCGAAGTGCGTTCACTGGTCGTCGAGATGCAGCGCGACTGGGTGGCCTCACGGGGCGGGTCTGCCGTTGTCGAGGGGCGGGATATCGGGACCGTGGTGTTCCCCGAAGCGCTCGTCAAGGTATTCCTGACGGCACGTCCCGAGGTGCGGGCGGCCCGGCGTTCCGGCGACGCCGAGGCAGCCGGCAAAGACGTGGAAGTGATTGCGGCTGAGTTGGAGCAGCGCGACCACTACGACTCCACTCGCGAGGTATCCCCACTCCAGCCGGCCGACGACGCCAAGATTGTCGACACCTCAGACCTCGACGCCGCAGGCGTCATCGCAGTGATCCTCGATCTCGTCGCCAAGGCGCGCAAACGTGAGGCCCAAGGTCCGCTCTGAATCCCCGCTTTGGCGGACGTGAGCGACATGTCTGTCGCTGAGATCCGCCAAAACAGCCTGCTACACCTCGAGAAGTTCGAGAGCTTCGGTGGCGCCCCAGTCGCGGTCGTGCTCGATGGGGCCGGGTTGTCCTGGCGTTGAGGAGGCGGCGGCGCCTTCGACCAAGGCCTGGAGGGTGAGGACGAACTTGCGCAGCGAAGGCGGCAGCGGAAAGTACTCGTCCTCGTCGGTGACCCGCACCAGGTCGATCCCCTCGGTGGGGGCCACCGCGTCGATGACTGCCTGGACCCGCTGGTCGGGAGCGGAGGCGCCGGCGGTGACGCCGACGACCTCGTGCCCTTCGAGCCACTCCGGCTGGATGGCGTCGGGCCCGTCGACCCGATGGGCGTCCGCCCCGGCCTTGCGGGCGACTCGAACCAGCGCCTGGGTGTTCGATGAATTCTCGGAACCGACGACGAGGATCAGCGTGGCCTCGGTGGCGAGGCGTTGGACCGCGGTTTGGCGGTTGGTGGTGGCGTAGCAAAGGTCGCTCTTGCGGGCGGTCTGCAACTCGGGATACGCCGTTGCTGCGTCCTCGAGGACACCCTCCCATTCGTATATGCCGAGGGTGGTCTGGGCGAGCAGCGCCACCTTGTCCGGGTTGTTGGGTGTGAAGCTCTCCAGCCCCCATGAGGGGTCGATCAGGGTGACCGCAGCCGGTGCCTCGGCTACAGCGCCGATGGCCTCGTCGTGGCCTTCGTGGCCGACGTAGATGATGTCGTAGCCCTTGGAGGCCATCCGGCGCACCTCGTGGTGGACCTTGGTGACGAGCGGACACACCGCGTCGACCATGACCGCGGCCCGCTCTTCGGCCATCGTCACGACGTCGGGCGCCGACCCGTGCGCCGACAACATGACGGGGGCGCCGGGCGGCACCTCGGACACATCGTTGACGAACACGACGCCTGCTCGCTCGAACGCGGTCACGACGGCGGCGTTGTGGACGATCTCGTGGTAGCAGTACACCGGCGGTTCGAAGATGCGCACCATCCAGGTGAGCGCCTTGATCGCCATCTCGACACCTGCGCAGAAGCCGCGCGGTTCGGCGAGAAGGACTTTGCGTGCCATGGCGCCAGATTAGGAGGGCGTTCGCTGTTGACGGGGGCGCACCTACACTTGCGGCGTTCCCATGTCGTATCCGACGATCCTCGAAGTGGTGCCCGGCAGTGCTGCCGCGGCCGCAGGCCTCGTGGTCGGCGACGAATTGGTGGCGGTCAACGGAGTCTTGCCCTCCGATGTGATCGAGTACCAGCAACTCGTTGACGAACCCGAGGTCGATCTTGTGGTGCGCCGGGACGGTCTCGACATCGGCCTCGACATCATCAAGGAACCGGGTGCGCCACTGGGTCTGCGGTTGAACTCGTCGATCTTCGACCGGGTCCAGACCTGCGACAACCACTGCGAGTTCTGCTTCATCTATCAATTGCCGCCGGGGATGCGCAAGTCCCTGTATCTCAAGGACGACGACTACCGCCTCTCCTTCCTCTACGGCAACTTCACCACGCTGACCCGGTTCACCGAACTGGACCTAGCGAGGGTGGTCGAAGAGCGACTCGGGCCGCTGTATGTGTCGATTCACGCCACCGACCCCGACGTGCGCAGTGGCATGCTGCGCAACCCCCGGGGGGCCACCAGCCTGCGCTGGCTACGGGCTCTGCTCGATCACGACGTCACCGTGCACGGCCAGATTGTGCTGTGCCCGACGATCAACGATCGAGAGGTCCTGGCCCAGACCTGTGCCGAGATTCTGGTGCGCTACCCGAAGCTGGCCTCGGTGGGCATCGTCCCCCTGGGTCTGTCACGGTTCAACCAGGAGAACTCGCTGCGGGTGCACACCCCGACTGAGGCCCAGGCCGACCTCGACACGATCCACTTCTGGCAACTCATCGCCGAGGAACGCCTCGGACGGCGTATGTTCTTCGCTTCGGATGAGTTGTACCTGGCGGCCGGCATGCCATTTCCGGCGACCGAGGCGTACGAGGAGTACACCCAGCACGAAAACGGAATCGGGATGGCCCGCGCCTTCTACGACGAACTCGATCGGCTCGAGCGGGGCACGCCGCTGCTGGCGCCCGAGGTGACGGGGGAGTGGCGCACCGTCCCGGCCGCCCCGGCCGAGGGCTACCGGGCCCCACGGTTGGCCGACGACACCGATGCCGACGGTGGCGGCGGCGGGGTTGATTCGGCCGAGGCCGCCACGGTGGTCGTGACCGGCGAGTACGGTGCTGCTGTGCTCAATCCTGTACTCGATCGACTGCAACGTCTGGCGGGATCTCCGCTGCGGTTACTTGCCGTGAGGAATGACTTCTTCGGTGGCAACGTCGCCGTATCCGGTCTGCTGGTGGGCGATGATGTGCGTCGTGCCATCGCGGCTGATGCGTTGCCGGCGAGCCGCTACCTGCTGCCCGATGTGGCCCTGCAGGGTGGCGTCTTCCTCGACAACGTGTCACTCGACGAGGTGGCCGCCGAGGTGACGGCACCGATCAACGCAGTGCCCGCCACTGCAGGCGGGCTGGTTTCGGGGGCCCGCCGATGAGCCGACTTCCCGTCGTCGTGGTCCTGGGCCGCCCCAACGTGGGCAAGTCGACGCTGGTCAACCGCATCCTGCGCCGCAAGGCCGCGGTCGTGGACGAACAGGCCGGCGTCACCCGGGACCGGCGCGAGTTCAAGGCCGAATGGACGGGCCGCGAGTTCCTGCTGATCGACACCGGAGGCTGGGAGCTGAACCCGGGCGAGGAGCTGACGCTCAACATCCGCGACCAGGCGGAACTCGCCGTCGGCGGGGCCGATCTTGTGGTGTTCGTCGCCGATGCGACAACCGAGCTGACCGATGACGATCAGGGCGTGGCCCGGTTGCTGTTGCGCAGCGGGGTCCCGTTTGTGTTCGTCGCCAATAAGGTCGACAGTCCCAAGCAGGTGCACGATCTCGACCATCTGTGGACGTTGGGACTTGGTGAACCGATGGGGGTCAGTGCGCTCCACGGGCAGGGCACCGGCGACTTCCTCGATCGAGTGGTTGAACTGCTGCCGGATACCGGCGACGCGCCCGAGGCCGAGACGTTGGCGAGTCTGGGGATCTTTGGCCGTCCCAACGTGGGGAAGTCGACGCTGCTGAACAAGATGGCGGGGGAGACCAGGGTGTTGGTTTCGGATGTGCCCGGTACGACTCGTGACCCGATCAACCTCGTGGTCGAGATCGATGGTGAGGCATTCGAAGTGATCGATACGGCCGGCATCAAGCGGCGCACCAAGATCAAGGACGATGTCGAGTTCTACGCAGTGCTGCGGGCGCGTGAGGTGCTTGCACACACGGATGTTGCGCTGTTGGTGATCGACTCGCTCGAAGGGGCGACGCATCAGGAGCAGCGCCTGGCCGAGGAGATCGCCAAGGCCGGGGTGGGTTTGGTCGTGTTGCTGAACAAGTGGGACGTGGTCGATGAGGACACCAGGGCGTTGACGGAAGACAGCGTGGCGGATCGTTTGGCGTTCGTGTCGTGGGCGCCGGTGTTGCGGATGTCGGCGAAGACCGGCGCACGGACCCATCGGTTGCCGAAAGCGATCCGGCTGGTGTTGGAGAACCGGCGTCGCCGGATTCCGACGCCCGAGCTGAATCGGCTGATCCGTCGCTGGCAGGATGCTCATCCACCACCGGTGCGCAAGGGCAGGCGGGCCAGGATCATCTATGCGGTGCAGGCCGAAACGGAGCCGCCCAAGATCGTCCTGTTTGTTCGTGGGGGAGACCTGGGCCCGGACTATCTACGCTTCCTGGAGAACCGGTTGCGCGACGAGTATGACTTCACCGGGACACCGGTCCTGCTCAATACCCGGCGCCGCCACAGCCGGTATGTGCCGGAGTAGCCTGCGAGCATGAGCGACGACCTCGAGTCGGCCGCACCCGACGACACCGCTGATGCCGACGCCTCTCCGGAAGAGGAGAAGTGGCCGTTCCTGTTCATGCTGACGATCGCCTTGGTGGCGCTCTACGTGGGCTACCGGATCATCCAGATGATCGTGCAGCTCATCCAGTGGTTGGCGTGAGTCACCGGGTCCCCACCGATGTCAACCTGAGGTAACATCGCCTCTCACGGGCTGTGGCGCAGCTTGGCAGCGCGCTTGACTGGGGGTCAAGAGGTCGCCGGTTCAAATCCGGCCAGCCCGACCACACGAAACCCTCGCTACGGCGGGGGTTTCGGCGCGTCAGCGGGAGATGTCGACGACGCCACGAGCGCCAGGAGTCCGCGAGGAGTCCGCGAGAGTCCGCGGAAATGCAGCGTCGAGACGGTCTGCGGCGGCCTCGTCGAGACCCTCGAAGAGATGCCCGTACGTATCGAGAGTCACCTGGATCGACGAGTGTCCGAGCCGGAGTTGGATCACCTTGGGGTGCTCGCCCTGGGCGATCAGCATGGCGGCATGGGTATGTCGCAAGTCGTGAAACCGGAGCGGCTCGCCGACTGAGGCCCGCACCGCCGGAAGCCAATCTCGTCGGCGGAAGTTGGTGCGGCGAAGCGGTCCGCCTTCGGGAGCGGAGAACACGTACCCGTCCGCAGCCGTTGGCCAGCGGCCGAGGTGAGTCGCCAGCTCGTCGGCGAGGAATCTCGGCAGCGCCACCTGACGCCGTGCGGCGGCCGTCTTCGGTGGCGACAGTCTCACCTGCCCTTGCACATCGGAGAGCGCCTCAGCGATCGTCAGCGTCCGTCTGAGGAGATCCAGCCGATGCACCCGCATTCCGGCGAGCTCTCCGAACCGGCAGCCCGTGTAGGCGGCGGTCAGCACCAGTGCCCGGTAGGGCTCCGCGATAGCGTCGGCGACTTCGAGGACCTCGGCGGCGGTCAGGAAGCGCATCTCGGTTCGGGTCTTCGGTGGGAGCTTGATGCCGCGGCACGGCGACCGGGCGATCAGGTCCGAGTCGACGGCAGACAAGAACAGGCCGGCGACGAGGAGGTAGGCCTGGCGGATCGTCGACGGGGCCAGACCCCTGTGCTCGAGGTGGGCGACGAAGGCCTGGACGTCGGTTGGCGTCACCGACCCGAGCTGGCGCCGGCCGAAGTGGGGGAGGACGTGATTGCGCAGCAGCGAATCGGCGCCGGCCCGGGTCGACCTGCGTAGGTGGACGCGGCTCGCCTGCCACGTCGGCAGCCACTCCTCGACGGTCGTGCGCGCCAAGCGGGGGTCGGTCCACGATCCCCGCACCTTGTCGGCCTCGATGGTGACCAGGAAACGCTCGGCGTCGATCCTGCGGCGGGAGTTGCGAGCCCGCTCCATGCCCGTCGGATCCCGATACCGGACCTGCCACCGCCTCGGACCCTTTTTGCGGATGTGTGCCATATCAGTCTCCCGCCACCTCACGGACGCCCCCTCCCCAAAGCAATAGCAGACTGCAAGGACAGGACTCGGGGCGGCCGCCACGAGAATCGTGGCTGGCGACCCTGTCAACGGAGTGTCAGGTCGGAAGTTGGAGGGTTTCTGACACTCGCTCGAAAGGGTTCACACCTTTGGTGGCGGCATCGAATGTCGCGAGATATTCGACGGATTCGGGACGGGACCGGACACGAGGGCGCCCGAGAGGCTGCCGGAAGGGTCATGGCGAAGGAGGACAACTTGGAGGGCCTAGAGGGCCCGGACTCTTCTGCAACGAGAACCCGGGCAGGGAATCTCTCGATTGGCAGATCGATTGGCGGCCGGCCACGAAACCCCGGGTGGAGATCTGGAGCGAAGACCAATCACACGGCCATGCAACATCCAACCCCAGACAAGGAAGCACGATGACCTGGTGTAGAGGCCGTCCGATCCGAAACCATCTCGCCGAACAGGTACCAGCCGCGAAGAAGGCGCGCCTCGCGCCAGGAACCCTGTCAACACCACACGCACGTGCAACAAGTTGCCGCCGGTATACCGGTATACCCGGGGAGGTGAGGTGATGACGCTGGATCGGGGGACGCTCGCCAAGATCGACCGCCAGGTCCTGTCGGCGTTGGATCACGGTCAAGGCGTGCAGTTGGTCAAGGTTCCGCTCTCAGAGGCGGTGTGGTCGACGTGGCGACGGTACTGCGATGCGCTCGGTGTGACGATGGGAGCGGGCATCGCCGGGTTGGTCGCCCACGAACTCGGCACCCTCGTGAACCAGGACGAGCATCACGGGGCGGTGTTCGCTCCAGAGATGCAGCGCCAGCTCGTGGCCAGGTCCGCGGCCCTTGACGTCCGAGAACGCCGCCTCGACGAGCGAGAGCAGTCGCTGCAGGCGTCAGAGCGTCTCCTGCGGGCAAGAACCAGGCCGCTCGAGCTGCCGGGGAGACCGAGTGTCGGTCGCAATGATCCCTGCCCGTGCGGATCCGGCTTCAAATACAAGCGATGCCACGGCAGCTGACTCCCGCTACTGAGAGTGAGATATGGATGTGTCCGGGATAATGCCGGATATGGGCGGCAGGAGAGAGAAACTCCTGAGAGGCAGTTGGAAGGGGGAGAAGGGCTCCATTCGTCCTGTCGATTCTGGGTCAGCCTCCGGCGTGCATCGTGTGATGGTCGGGAGCGTCCGGATTGTGCTTGGGCACGAAGTCGAGCGGAGCACCAACCGGAATCAACTCCTCGCGCTTGACCGACTCGGCGAACTCCTGGCCGAGTCGGGCGGCGTGGTCGATCACCCACGAGTGGAAGTACTTGCTGTACGGCTCGCGTTCTTTGGGGTCGATGTCGAGGTTGATGATCGCAGGGAAAGGCCGGTCGGACACCGGGTCGGACAGGTACTTCTGTTGCTTCAGGGACAACTTGAAGTTGCGCCACTTGACGCCGTACAACTGGTCGGCGTTCCAGTAGAGGAAACCTTCCCGGTTCGATTCATCCTGCTCACCGGCGAGCCAGGCCGTCTGATCCACACCGTCGATCTCGCGGTCGCCGGGCACGTCGATGCCGGCCGCGTTGGCCAACGTCGTGTACCAGTCGGTGCAGTGCATGATCTCGTTGCTCTTCGTGCCTGCAGCGAACTGTCCGGGCCATTGAGCGATGCACGGCGTCCGGAGCGATCCTTCCATCCCGGTGAAGTACGAGCCCTCCCAGAAACCTGCCGTTCCTCGATCCGGACGGAACTCCTCGTTGCCATTGTCCCCAGCGAAGATAACGATCGTGTTCTCACGGAGGCCGAGATCGTCGAGCTTGTCGAGGATCATGCCGAAGTCGCCGTCGAGTTGGAGCAGGCAGTCGGCCCAATCGCCGTGTCCGCTCGTGCCCTTGTACTCGTCGCGCGGATGGACCGGCATGTGCATCAGCGAATAGTTGTGATAGATGAGGAAGGGCTTGTCTCCGTCGGCTTGGCGTTCGAGGAAGTCCATGGTCCGTGTGTTCATTTCGACATCGACGTTGATCTTGAGGTCATAGTCGAGGACACCCAACTGTTCGATGGGTTCGCCCTTCTTGCCCTGATACATGTGCGCGACGGTGTCGCGTTCGGGGTCGTACCACGGGTCGTCGGTCCACAGGGCGGGATCCCAGGAGAACGGAGGGCCGTACCACTCATCGAAGCCGTGATCGGTCGGCCAACGCCCGTCGCCCTCGCCGATGTGCCACTTGCCCATACACAACGTGGCGTAACCGGCCTGAGAGAAGAGGTCGCCCATCGTCTTCTCCCAGGCAACGAGGCCACCGGGCATACCCGGCGCCGTCGCCTTGGTGTTGCCCGAACGAATCGAATAGCGGCCCGTCATGAGCGCAGAGCGGGTCGGGCTGCACTGCGCCTCAGGGGCGTAGTTCATCATCTGGAAGCCGTCAGCGGCGAACTCATCGATCCGCTTGGTATCCGCACCACGCAGGATGCCACCGCCGTAGCAACCCAACTCTCCGTAGCCGAGGTTATCGACGTGGAAAATCAGGATATTCGGTCTCGAATCAGACATGGCACAGCCTCCCTTGGCTTCCAGGGCAGCCCGGTACGTGCAAACCCTCACGGTCCACATAGAGTGGCGCAGGACTCAGACCCGCACACCACCCCATTCGGGTATCTCACACCGCCACACAATGCATGCGCGACCGAGGTATAGACATGCCAGCCCCCGACTTCGGCGACGGCAGTGGAACTATCGATCTCGGCGGCCCGAGTACCGTTGATGCGGAGGAGTTCGCCGCCGACGACGAGGCCTGCAGATACATCTTCACCGATGGTGGAATCGAATTCGGCAACCTCTAGCTGGGCGCACATATCGCACGTCGAGGATTGCCGCTCGGCTGGCGGCGAGCACTCACCGTGGCCGTCGTGGCGTCGGGCGTCCAGTCAGGGTTCGATCCGGTTGGTGGTTGTGACGCGGTCGATGCTGCGATCGAAGGAGATGATGTCGGGTATTCCAGAGGCCTCAGCCGACGCTACGAGATACGCCTCGGCGAAGTCGATGCGATGGATCTCGTACACCTCGAGCGAGCGCAGCAGCAGAGCGGGATCCAGCGTCCGAATAGGCGGGTAGGCGATCACCGACCTCACCAACCGGGCTACCTGGTCGGCGGGCACCTCGTAGAAGGACTCGAGCACGTAGACGACCTCGGCAACGATGAGGTCGGGGAGGAGCAACTCGTCTGCGTCGGCCAGGAATGCCGTGGCACGCCGTGCTTGGTCGGGAGGATCGCCGGTCAGATGCCTGATCAGGACGTTGGTGTCGACGAACGACGTCACCGACGCGCCTCAGCACGCGCCCGCCGGGTGCTGCGCCGCACCTCGTCCCAGGCCACTCCTCGTTTCGCAGCCGGTACCTCCACGGCGCCGGCCAGGTCGAGGAGGTTGGGGGTCTTGGCCAACAGGGCGCGGTGCTGTTCCACCCTGAATACGATCTGGTCGCCTTCGGTGATGCCGAGCGTGTCCCGGACTTCTTTGGGGATGGTGATCTGGCCCTTCGACGTGACCTTGGCTGCGAGATCCACTCTGAGCAACTCCTTACTCAACTGACATAGTAAGGATACCGTGTGTTCTCGTAGATATCCATAGGCTGGAGATAGATTCCTGCCGCGGTTCGCGATATCGCCGGAGTCGAGAGTCCGCGAAGAGTCCGCGGGAGAATGAAAAACGCTCCAAGACGATGAAAGCCAACCATCAGCATAAGCCCAGTTCAGAGGCCACAAAACGCTGAATCGCCAGGTCTCCAAGACCCCCTGATCCCGTCTGGGGGTCAAGAGGTCGCCGGTTCAAATCCGGCCAGCCCGACCACCGGAAGCCCCTGGAGCCATTGAGGTTTCGGGGGTTTCCCACGTCGAAAGACTCGTTTGGCGAACAGCAGTTTCTTGGTGATTTCTTGGCCGAATCTGCAATCGCAACCTGAGTTTGTGATTCACAGAGGGTTCGTGGATTGTGAATGCCGAGGTAGGTTCGCTCAGGCCAAGCCGGCACCTATCTGACGACGATCTCCAGCGGCTGATCGACTCACTCGCCCAGGCCCGCATCCGACTCATCGAACCCGACTACCTTGAGGAGGTGAAGCAGTAGGTGTTGGCCCGTCGGATGTCGCCACTGCACCATCTCGTCGAGGTCCTTGGCCAACTCCGAGACTGGCGAATTGGACAACGACGCGATCCCGAGCGCCACCACCAAGCCCTCCGCCCTCCGAGTCGAGACGCCTCGCACATACGCCTCAGCCACGACTTGGACGAAGGCTCGCTCCGAACGGGTACGGGCATCGAGCAACCAGTCAGGGCAGTAGGAGCCCGCCCGCAACTTGGGGATCTTGAGATCAATCGATCCCACCCTCGTGTCCCACCGGCGGGTCCGATACCCATTGCGGCGATTCATCCGTTCTGGGGATCGCTCCCCATACCCGGCACCGCACACCACATTCGCCTCGGCGCCAATCAGGCCCTCAGCAAAGCTGCGCACCATCTCGCGCAACAAGTCGTTCTCGCCGGTCTCGAGCCGCTTGCGCAGCCATTCCAACGCGTCCATCCTCGTATCGATCAAGCGTTCCTCCTCACGGTCGCCTGTCAGCCGCCATGAGGCTGACGCGGTGATCACCTATTCACGAGCATTTCCCGCCAATACACCCCGAACGCGGACGCAGCTGATCGGTGTTTCTGTGACGTTTGGATCGATTGAATCGGACTTCACGATCACGCCCCGTCCTCCGTCGAAGCCCGGCGTGTACCTCTTGCTCGACGAGCCCAGGCGGGTCATGTATGTCGGGCTTGCGAGCGACCTCCAGGGTGTGCTGTACCGCTACCAGCACCTTGACGGGCGACAGGAGATGCATGACCGGATCGCCGACGGGGAAGCAACGTGGGTGTCGTGGACCGAATGCGTCCATCCAGCGTCTCCGCCCAGCTTGGAGGTGCTCGCCATCCGTCGTTATCAGCCCCCGTGGAACACGCAACACAACCCGACTCCGAGAACCTCGGACGACGCCGTCGTGCTCGACGCCGAGGAGCAACGATGGCTATCGGACGCTCGACGTGAACTCGATGACCCCCTGAGTCGAATGACAGGCAGCCCGGTGTCAGCTGCGTTGCCGGATGCGACGGTCGAGACAGAGGCGATCGAAACGCCTCAAACGAGTATCTCCGCTGACAACGGAGTCTGTTGAGCGTTTCAGGCGGAATGAGACGCTCGAGAGAGTCATCCTCCTTGGCAATCGACTGCGTGAGTTAGTCCGCAAGGCTTTCGAGGACGGTGGTAGATTCCTCCGGAATCGATTTCACGATTTGGAGGAGAACATGGACTGGGGCTACCTATTCACGAGTTTCGAGGGCCGTATCAACCGCGGCAAATTCTGGGCCGGCTACGTCGTGCTGTGGGTCGCCGCGGCGGTCGTGATCGCCATCTTGTCGGCTGCGCTCGGAGACTCGGCGGGCTTCTGGATCCTGTACCTGATCGCCGTTGTCATCATCTTCGTTGCCGGCCTTGCGGTTCAGATCAAGCGATGGCACGACCGGAACAAGTCCGGATGGTGGGTCCTGATCACACTGATCCCGATCATCGGCCCCATATGGGCGCTGATCGAGACCGGAATCCTGCCGGGCACCCCGGGCCCGAACGACTACGGCCAGGATCCTCTGGCGTCAGGATGAACGCGACCGGACATCAATCCGGCAACCCAAATACCTGATTCGCCATCTGACCTGCGACACACACACGCAACGATTGCACTCGGTGCAGGCATTCATCCGAAGTTCGTCCAGGAGCGGCTCGGCCAATCCTCGGTCGCTGCGACGTTGGACATTTACTCGCACGCCGTGCCCGCTATCAACGAGGAGGCGGCGGAGACGATCTCCGAATTCGCGTTCGGAGCTTGACGTTTGCCTTCCGTTTGCGGCAGCGGACACGATCCCGTGGATCGCGAGCCAAGACACATCGAAACCCCCGCGATCAGGGGCTGTCGCATGAATGCGGGGGTCCTCGCGTTCGGTTGCGGTTTCGGCGATGATGCGCGCATGGTGAATGTGCGTCGTGTGGAGGTTAGTTGTTGTTGATGCCGCCGTCGTTGTCGGATGCCTGCCGCCCGCGTCCTACAGCAAGACGGGCGCCCCCACCAGGCCCATGATGAACGCGGACCGATCGCGGCTTCGCTGGACAACGTCTTTCGCCGCAACGACAAGGATCGCGCTCTAGTGGTGTGTCGCGGATTCAGTGAGGGCGGCTCGTCCTCGTTTGACCTTGGTGATGATGTCGTCGATGGTTTTGGTCCAGATGAAGGGTTTGGGATGGTCGTTCCAGTGTGAGGCCCACAGGTCGATGGTGTCCGCGAGTTCAACGATGGATGTGAAGCTGTTGTTGGTCAACGCCTTGCGGGTGAGCACCGAGAACCAGGATTCGATCAGGTTGAGCCACGACGCCGAGGTGGGTGTGAAGTGCAGATGCCAGCGGGCACGCTTCGAGTCGGCAAGCCAGGTACGAACCGGTGCCGACTTGTGCGCCGAAAGGTTGTCCAACACGACATGCACATCGAGATGGCCAGGGACGTGGAGGTCGATGCGCTTGAAGAACGCCAGCACATCATCACCGGCGTGGCGTCGGCGGGTGTGGTGGAGCACCTCGCCGGTGGCGATATTCATCGCCGCGAAGAGGTCAACGGTGCCGTTGCGTTTGTAGTCATGGGTCATGGTGCGGCCACGGCCGGGTTTGATCGGCAACGACGGCTGGGTCCGGTCCAGGGCCTGGCACTGGGTCTTCTCATCGAAGGAGAACACCACCGCCCGTTCCGGCGGATCGAGATACAGGCCGACCACATCGACCAGCTTGGCCTCGAAGTCGGGGTCATTCGACAGCTTGAAGGTCTCGACCCGCCATGGCCGAAGGTTCCGGGCCCGCCAGATCCGGGCCACGGTGTCCTTGCCGACCCATGATGCTTAGCGCCCAGAGTGCGGGTCGACCAAGCAGTTGAACCATCATCAGGAACCGAATGCAGCGTGTCGTCCACAATGGCATCCACCACTGCCTGGGGAATCACGGGCTTGCGGCCCCGGCCCGCAGCGATCACCCCGATCCCATTGACACCCTGTTCGAGGAACCGATCCCGCCAGCGGGCCACCGTGTCCTGATGCGCACCAATCGACCGGGCGGTAGATCGGACCGAGGCGCCATCTGCGAGCGCCAACAAGGCGTTCGCCTGCACCACGGTCCGATGCGGCGCCACCGTTGAACGAGCTAACCGCTCAACCGTGGACCGATCCGACTCTGACATTTCCATGATCTGAACCATGCCACATCATACGCGCCCTAGCTATTTCTGCGACGGACCACTAGGAAGCCATGTGCCTCATGGTGCTCCGTGGCCAGCCGCGCCAGCAGGGCCTGATGCCCCCGGGTCGTTGGGGCGTTGGCCTCTTCCCGATGCAACTCACCCGCTCGACGATGGGTGAGTCCGTGTGAGGAGGTCAGAGGATGGATCATCACGAGGAACGCAGAGCTACCGCTATCGCCCGCATCACCGACAAGCGCGACTTCAGGAACCACGCTCTCGTCTACTGCGCCGTCAACACACTGCTCGTGGTCATTTGGGCAGTATCCGGTGCCGGCTACTTCTGGCCGATCTGGCCGATCGCAGGATGGGGCATCGCTCTCGCCCTCCACGCCTGGGGGACCTTCGGACAGAAGCCCATCTCCGAAGCCGACATCATCGAAGAGATGCACCGCGTCGAGAATCCGCCCAACCGCACGAATCCCTGAACCGACGTTGTCGATGCCACCTGATGCCATGGACAGGGAGGTTGCCGTGACCCCCTCTCCATCAATCCAGGAGGCCAATCTCGACGTTGTGGTACAGGCCGGTACCCTCATCCACACCCGCTTCGTCGACCCCGACGACGAGCTGTTCGCACCCGACTTCGTGTTCCACTACGTCAACCCGCACCTCGCCGAACTCGACGACGACCACCACGGTTCCGACGGCTTCCGCAGCTTCTTCGAACAACTGCATCAGGGAAGCGACACCGGCTTCCACAACGAGCCCCATTCGCTCACTCCGTACGGCGACGAACTTGTCGTGGCGTACGCAACCAACACGGTGAGTTTCGGGGGTACCGCGCTGGACGTCGACGCGATCGTTGTGTGGCGGATCGTCGACGGGCGCATCAGCGAAGCGTGGGACATCCCAGCGATCAACACCGTGCGCCCGCATCAGTCGCGCACCGAATGAGCCGGCGCCGCCTCGATCCTCGCTCGAGCGGACGCGCCGCAACAACGTTGCATACGAAGGCCTCCTCAGTGGCCCTACGTGGCACGATTCGCTGGTTGCTGAATCGGTTGCTACGTCACGTTGGTTCCCAGGCTATTCAGCCAAGAGCTGAAGCCGGCCGCGACTGTGGGTCCCTTTGACTTGAACTGACCCGTGACCTTTGCACCGCGTGCCGCGAGTCGATCCGCCATCTTCGGGAGGGTCTTGCCTGTGGCGAGGTCGTAGGTGACAAAGGCGGCGGCAGGCTTGCCGTCGAGCGGGCCGAGTTTGTCGATGAACTCGAGTGTGGCCGGAGTCGGTCCCTGGAGGATGATGAAGAGCCCCTTGGTCCAGCTTCCTACGCATACCGCGTCGGCCTGGCTTACTGCGGCCGGATCGGCGTCGTGGATCGACGCCACGGTGCATTCGTGCCCAGCGGCGCGCGTCATTTCGCCCATCTGTTCGGCTGCTGCCTTGGTCTTGCCTGTGGAACTGTCGTAGACAATGGCTACCTGCATGGGGGCTCCTCCCGAGTGATTGCCAGGTCGGTGGTGCGTCTGCTGGACGATGCCAAGTTGCCGATCCATCGGCCGCACTCGAGAATATCAGCCGACCCGGTGCAGTATCCACTGGCATCGCGGTGATGTTCGTTGCGGTACACCGGCAACAGCGGGTGAGAGAATGCACGAGCTCCCGGTGACAAAGAGCATTTGTGACATCGTTCGCGTCACGCCGCCGCCCGCAGTGCTGCCCTGATCCCGTCTGGGGTCAAGACGTGGCCGCTTCAAATCCGGCCAGCCCGACCAGAGGCCCCGGCACGCGGTTGGGCTTTGCCGCGTCAGCGGGGTTGAGTCCACCGACCTAGTCGCGAGAATGCCTTTCGACCTCGGGCGTATCATGCTACTCTTTGTGGTGGCTTGATCACGCGAAGTGGTCGCGCCGTCAGTGACGTTTGCCACCATTCCCGGGCCGGGACGGTGGACTTCAGGGGGAACAACATGGGTACGGCAGGTAGGACAACCGGGTTGGCGTTTGCCGCGAGCACGATCGAGGCGCTTCTGCTCCCGATCAGGACTGCGAGGGTGTCGTGAATCAAGGACGGCATCTGCGCACAGGGCGGACGCACCCGCTCCTCATGGTTCTGTTGGTCCTGTCGATGGTGGCGACGATGGTCACCATCGCGCCGCCGGCGGCTCAAGCAGCCGAGGCGGTGTTTCGGGTTGCGGCTTCGTCGAATGTGAACAAGGTTGTGGCGTCGGTTGTGGTGCCGGGTGCGGTGCGGGCGGGTGATCAGTTGGTGCTGGTCGTGACGGCGAACAAGGCCACGACGATCAGTACTCCGGCTGGGTGGACGCTGCTTGGTAGTGAGCAGGATGGGCCCACCACTACCAAGCCGGAGATGACGTCGGCGGTGTTCACGCGGACTGCGGCTGGTGGTACTGCTGGTTCGACGGTCAAGGCCACCTTTGGGGTGCGTGCCAAGGCGGCGGTGACGTTGGTGGCGTATCGCAACGCCGAAACGGTTACTGCTGCGTTGTCGTCGGTCTTGCGCGCCAAGAGTGTCGACCTGACTTCCCCGGCGACTGTGATTGCTCGTGATGAGACGATGGTGGTGTCGTTCTGGTCGAACAAGACTTCGGACAACACGGGTTGGGCCGTGCCTGGGGGCGTGACCGAGCGTGTTGCTTCGATCGGTGACGGGACCGGCCACATCACTGCCGCGATGGGCGATAGCGTCGTCGACGCGGGTGATTGGTCCGGTGCGACTGCCACGAGCACTGTGGACACCAAGAAGGGCATTGCGTGGACGGTGCTCGTTCCGCCGGTGATTGTCCCGAATCAGGCTCCAACGGCGGCGCTTTCGTTGAGTTGTGTCGAGTTGGAGTGCATGTTTGATGCGTCGGGTTCGTCTGATCTTGATGGCACGGTCGTCAGGTTTGATTGGGACTTCGGTGACGGCACGCAGCTTCCCGACGGTGGCGCCACCCCAACGCATACCTATGCCGCTGATGGTTCCTACGACGTGACCGTCACCGTCACCGACAACCAAGACGCCACCGACACCACGACGGCGACCGCCACGCCCACCGAACCGGTCGTCGGCACGCCGACGCCTGCGGTGTTTCGGGTTGCGGCTTCGTCGAATGTGAACAAGGTTGTGGCGTCGGTTGTGGTGCCGGGTGCGGTGCGGGCGGGTGATCAGTTGGTGCTGGTCGTGACGGCGAACAAGGCCACGACGATCAGTACTCCGGCTGGGTGGACGCTGCTTGGTAGTGAGCAGGATGGGCCCACCACTACCAAGCCGGAGATGACGTCGGCGGTGTTCACGCGGACTGCGGCTGGTGGTACTGCTGGTTCGACGGTCAAGGCCACCTTTGGGGTGCGTGCCAAGGCGGCGGTGACGTTGGTGGCGTATCGCAACGCCGAAACGGTTACTGCTGCGTTGTCGTCGGTCTTGCGCGCCAAGAGTGTCGACCTGACTTCCCCGGCGACTGTGATTGCTCGTGATGAGACGATGGTGGTGTCGTTCTGGTCGAACAAGACTTCGGACAACACGGGTTGGGCCGTGCCTGGGGGCGTGACCGAGCGTGTTGCTTCGATCGGTGACGGGACCGGCCACATCACTGCCGCGATGGGCGATAGTGTCGTCGACGCGGGTGATTGGTCCGGTGCGACTGCCACGAGCACTGTGGACACCAAGAAGGGCATTGCGTGGACGGTGCTCGTTCCGCCGGTGATTGTCCCGAATCAGGCTCCAACGGCGGCGCTTTCGTTGAGTTGTGTCGAGTTGGAGTGCATGTTTGATGCGTCGGGTTCGTCTGATCTTGATGGCACGGTCGTCAGGTTTGATTGGGACTTCGGTGACGGCACGCAGCTTCCCGACGGTGGCGCCACCCCAACGCATACCTATGCCGCTGATGGTTCCTACGACGTGACCGTCACCGTCACCGACAACCAAGACGCCACCGACGACGCGACCGGCACTGTCGATGTCGCCGACGTCATCCCGACGGCCGCTTTCACGGCCGAATGTAATGATCTCGATTGCACGTTCGACGCTGCCGGCTCGAGCGACGCCAACGGGGCCATCGACTCCTACGACTGGGATTTCGGCGACGCTAACCTGCTCGCCGACGGCGGCGCCAACCCGGCGCACACCTACGCAGCTGAGGGCATCTACGACGTCGCTCTGACCGTTACCGATGACGAGGGCAGCACCAACCAGGCTACGGTGCAAATCGACGTCGTCATCACGCCAAACGTCAATCCGACCGCGGCCTTCACGGCCAACTGTGACGACTACGAATGCACGTTCGATGCCGGCGGCTCCAGCGACAGCGACGGCACGATCGTCACGTACGACTGGGACTTCGGTGACGGCAACTCAGCACCCGACGGCGGCGCCACCCCGACTCACACCTATGCCGGCGACGGCACCTACGACGTCACGCTGACCGTGACCGACGACGAGGATGGCACCAACCAGACCACGGTGTCCCTCGATGTCGTGTTCATCCCCAACGTCGTCCCGACGGCGACGTTCACCTTCGGATGCGACGAACTCGACTGCGGGTTCGACGCGACCGCGTCGAGCGATAGTGACGGCACGATCATCACCTACGACTGGGACTTCGGCGACGGCACCGTCGTGCTCGACGGCGGCTCGTTCCCCGACCACAGCTTTGTGGCCGATGGCGACTACACCGTGACGCTCACCGTGACGGACGACGAGGGTGGCACCGACATCGACGGCCAGTTGGTCAGTGTCGTCAACCTCCGCATTCCGCCCGTGGGAGCCTTCACGAGTTCGTGCGACGGCCTCGTGTGTACGTTCGATGCGAGCGGCTCGACCGACAGCGACGGCCTGATCGTCTCATTCGAATGGGACTTCGGCGACGGCGACACGTCAACCGAAGCGATCCACGAGAACAACTTCCCATTCCCCGGTGACTACGACGTCGCACTGACGATCACCGACGACGACGGCGACGTCGACACCGTCAACGCAACGGTCACCGTCGACATCCCGGCCCCGCCGAATCCGGCCATCCCGCCGGACACACCACGCTCCGACACCCCGTACATCGATGCGGAAGAGATCACCGATCTCGAGTACGTCGGCGATCGGGTGTACGTCGTTGGCTCGTTCGGCTCGCTGCGCAACGACAACGCCAACGGCCCGGTCATCAACCAGGGCCAAGTCGCGGCGTTCGACATCAACACCGGTCAGGTCGACACGGCCTTCGACCCGAGCTTCAGCGGTGGGGGAGTCACCGAGATTGCCCGCAACCCCGACGGCTCGCGGCTCTACGTGGTCGGCCGGTTCAACACGGTCAACGGCAGCTCCAAGCTGCGAGTCGCCGCGATCAACCCGCTCACTGGCAACACGATCAACGCCTTCACCGCCAACACCAACAGTGCGGCGACCTCGGTTGCGGTGAACGGCGACACCGTGTACATCGGTGGCCAGTTCAGCACCGTGAACGGGCAGCCCAGACTCGGCCTCGCGGCCGTCGACGCCACCACCGGCGAGCTGCTCGACGACTTCCGAATCGACCTCACCGGCGGACAGGGCGTCAACGGGATGATCAACGTCCAGGCGATGGTGCTCTCCGACGACCTCACCAAACTGCTCGTGGTCAGCACCGCCCGGGAGATGGACGGCCAACCCCGGTGGGGCATCGGTCTGATCGATACCGCAAGCAACGAACTCCTCCCGTGGCGCACCCGCCTTTTCGAGGAGAACCTGGCGAGCATCGGCGGTATCCAGCGGCTCTATACGGCCGATATTGCGCCCAACGGCCAGTACTTCGTCGTCGGCTCCGGATCAGGCGGCGACCGGCCACCGATCAGTGACACCGCCGTTGCCTTCCCGCTTGCGGGCGGCGACTTCGTGGAGCCGCTGTGGATCTCCCGCATGTTCGACAGCGTCTACTCGATCGCCATCACCGGCGACGCGGTCTACGTGGGCGGTCACATGAACTATGCGGAGTCCCCGACGGCGCCCGATCCGTGGCCCGGTCTGACGACCCAGGGTTACGGACGCGGCCAGGGCCTCTCGGGCTACGGACTCGGCGACGACGTCGTGATCCGAGACCACATCGCGGCCATCGACCCGGCTGAGGGCAAGGCGATCGAATGGAACCCCGGTTCGAACTCGTTCGAGGGCAACAAGGCCATGCTCGCCATGCCCCGCGGCATCGTCACCGGCGGCGACGGGCGTACCCAGGGGAGCCAGAACGTCGGCAGCATCGCCTTCTACGACGTGGACGAACTGGAGACCCCGGGCGCCAACGACACCAAGATCCTGTACCCGATCGAAGGTCGGATAGAGGCTGCCGACCAGGAGTTCATCGTCGGTGGCACCGCCACCGCAGCGAGCGGCGTCCAGCGTGTCCAACTCGAGGTTCGCGACATCGACACGGGCCAATACCTTCAGGACGATTTGACAACCTGGGGCGGATGGAACGCGATCATCACTCCCTTGATGGAACCGGGAGCCACCGACACGGTGTGGACCCAACCGCTGGTGATCTCCGGCAACCGCCGGATCCGCTTCCTGGCACGCGCCTTCGGTGAGAACGGCACCGCCGATCCCATCAAGGACCAGCAGAAGATCGAGACCTTTGGCCTCGCCGACCAGACGCCGGGTACCGGCATCTCCGCTCCGCGCGGCGTCGTAGCGGAGACCACGTTCACCGTGACCGGGACGGCGAGCGACGACATAGGGATCGCGTCGATCAGGATGTCGGTGCGGGACGCTCAGGACCGCTACCTCCAGGACGACGGATCGGTCAATGACATCTACAACACGTTCACGACCTTCCCGGACGTGATCGGCGCACCCGATGCGACCTGGTCATACGAGCTGACCGTCCCGTACGAGGGTGAGTGGACGATGGAGGCGATCGCGGTCGACACCTCCGGTCAATCCGACCTGCGTGGCTCGGTGCGGACCTGGCTGGTCAACACCAACGCCGTGCCGCCGGAAGTCGCCATCTTGACCCCGGTGGCGGTCAACCCGCCGTTCGACGTGGTCTACACCGTGGAACCGGGCGAGCCGATGACCTTTACGGGTTCTGCCGTTGACGACGAGGGATTGCGCCTCGTCGAGATTCGGCTGCGCAACCGGATCACCGATGAGAACTTGACCGGTAGCGGAGAGTGGGGCATTGGGCTCCGTCGAGACTGGTATCGCATCTCGCCGACCGACATCTCGGGCACCACCTACAACTGGTCGTACACGACACCGTTCATCCTCGAGCAGGGTCGCTATGAGCTGGAGGTCCGGGCCGAGGACGACAGCGGGCTGACCACCTCGTCGACGTTCGAGGCCGAACTCGACGTCGACGTCGAGATCCCGGGTGATTCCCCACCCGACGCCAGGCTCGATGTGACCGGTACCCAGACAGATGTCCAGGTCCTGCAGTTCGACATCACGGGGACCGCGACCGACGACATTGGCGTCGCCGACGTGCTGTTTGAGGTCTACAACCGTGACCTGCGGCTGTACCTCCAGGACGATGGCACCCTCGGCGCAACGCGCACCCGGGTCGGCGGCGCCGTGCTCGACCTCACCGACGCCACGTCGGTCACGTGGAGCTACTCGGTCGACCTTCCGGAGGAGGGGACCTACGACATCACCGCCTACGGCGTCGACACGTCGGACCAGCTCGACACTTCACAGAGCGGCGCCTCCGCTCGCTACGTCATTTACCCCGGTGACACGCCGCCGGTTGTGAGCGAGAACCTGCTCTCGCCGGTCGA
Source organism: uncultured Acidimicrobiia bacterium (assembly GCA_963821095.1). Classification (GTDB taxonomy): domain Bacteria; phylum Actinomycetota; class Acidimicrobiia; order Spongiisociales; family UBA5794; genus CAVPHV01. The sequence continues at coordinate 360,220 of CAWGCJ010000023.1, forward strand.
CGGGACACTGTTCGTCGAGGGTCGGATCGCGATCAGCGGCCGGGTTGAGGACGACCTGCAGATCGCCGAGGTCGAAGTGGCGATCATGGACGTCAACGGCGACTACATGCGCTCGGACGGCTCGTTCTCGTCGGGTTCGAGCTGGCGCAACGCATTCATCAACAGCCCGGGATCACCGGGGTCGAATTTCTCGTACACCACGCCCGTGATTCCCGACGGGGACTACACGGTGTTTGTGCGAGGTGTCGACCACCACGGTTTTGTCACCGACCCGCCCGCAGAGCGGACCGCGTCGGTGACAAGTCCACCGAACGATCCGCCGGTTGCCGCCTTCACGTTCGTCTGTGACGAGAACGTCTGCACGTTCGACGCTCGGTTCTCGACCGACGAGAATCCCGTGTCGCTGGTGTACTCGTGGGACTTTGGGAACGGCGGCGGATCGGGTCCGATCCCAGAGCGGACGTACACCTCACCAGGCACCTACACCGTGGAGCTGACGGTTGTTGACGAGTGGGGTCTCGAGGCCACGACGACCCAGGACATCGAGATCGTGACACCGGCGGGCAACCTTGCCCCCGTACCCGAGATCTATGCACCTCCATGCAACCTGCTGACGTGCAACTTCTCGAGCCTCGGTAGCGACGACCCGAACGAGGGCGACAGCTTCACCCGGCTGTGGGACTTCGGTGACGGCGATACGAGCTCTTCGTCGGCTACTTCGCACACCTACGATGCGCCCGGCACCTATACGGTCACTTTGACGCTCACAGACGGGTGGGGTGCGGCAGCATCGGCGACGGTGAACGTGACCTTCGTGGCGCCCGGTGGCAACGTGGCGCCGGTTCCGGTCATGGAGACACCGGTGTGTAGCGGGTTGGCGTGTGACTTCTCGAGCATCAACTCATTCGACCCGAACGTCGGCGATACGTTCACCCAGTCGTGGGACTTCGGCGACACGGTCGGCACGAGTAGCTCGGTGTCGCCGACCTACGCCTTTGCCGCGGCGGGCACGTATTCCGTTACCCTCACGGTGACCGACGTGTGGCTGTTCGAGGCGTCGACGACCGTCGAGGTGACGGTCACCGACCCGTAGACATCGATTCACAGCGCGGCCATCCAACCGGTGGGGCCGTCGCATTGGGGGTTGCCCAGGCCACAAAGAAGGGGCGGCCCGTTGGGGCCGCCCCTTCTCGGATTGTGAATGCCGGGTGCTAGCGGGTAGCCCAGCTTCGGTAGCGGTTGTTGTCCGGGGAGCGCACGGCTGCCCAGGTTGACGACAACGCTGCCGGTCCAAGCGCTGCGGCGTTGGCATTGACCATGTTGCCGGTGCCGAGGTCGACCACGGTGGCGCCGAGGTTGTTCTTGACCCTGTTCAGCGAGGTGGACTCGCCGAGCAAGATTCCGGCCTCGAACGCCGTGTGCTCCGTCATGTCGTTGCGCGCGATCTTCGAGTTCGTGGTTGCGCCCTCGGCAAGCACCGCAAACGCCGACGCGCCGCCGAAGGTATTGCGGTAGACCAGGTCGCCATCGACACCCTCAATCAGCACGCCCGTGACGTTGCCGTCACCGGAGATGCGGTTCTTGACGATTCTCGTTTGCACCGCCGGCGGGGCGAACGTTCCATCAAAGGCGAGGACGCCGCCGAAGCCGATTTCCGACATATGGACATCGTTGTTGAAGACACTCACCTTCGAGTAGTCCGCCACGCACAATGCCGGGTTCTCCGGGCCCACACAGTTGTCGCTGACGATGCCCGCTCCTGTGGCACCATCGATGGTGTTGGAGTGCACCTTGGCGACGCTGCGCTCGTTGCCGGCCAGGATGACCGACGCGTCGACCCCGACCGTGTGGTTGCGGGCGACCTTGATGAACGAGTCGGTGATTGACTGCGCCTGGATCAGGCTGCCGACGCCGGAGGCGTATGTGTCACGCACGAGCACGTTGCCGACGACTTCGTCGGGGGCTTCACAACCTTCCGGCTGCGTGCCGCCGATGAAGAATGCGTTGAACGCTCCTTTGGGGTTGAAGATCGGTTCGTTGAAGTTTGGCTGCGGAGCATCGACGTTGACTCGCTTCACCTTCAGGCTGGAGTAACCCCTGACCTCACATTGCGATCCGTCACCGGAGCGGTTGATCAACCCCACCATGACGTTGAAGTCCTCGGCAACAAAACCGAACTCTTCACCCGTGTCCGGGTCCACATCGATGAAGGTTTCCCAAGGCTCTGCGCACGCCACCTCAGGAATGCTGAGCGCCAGGTCCTTCATGATCAGATTGGAGCCGACGAAGCCCATCCACACGGCAAAACCGGTCTTTTCAATCTGGGCGATGCAATCCAACCCACCCTCGAGTGGCTCGATGATCGTGACATCGCGCCCCGAACCGCGAATACGCCCACTGAATCCATCGACCTCGAGGAAATCCGAGTAGAACGTCCCCTCGGCGAGGTGGACTGTCGGTGACCCGCTGTGCGAGTAGGCCGAGGCCTCGGCAATGGCACACGCCAGCGCCTCGGTATCGTTCGAGCCGTTCGGATAAACCGTCCACGCCCCATTGTGCTTCTGAACCTGTTCGCCACATTCCGTTCCGCTTGCTGCTGCCGGTGCGACGGCGAGCACCGCCGTCAATAGGGCCAGTGCGGATAGCACAACCAGTAGGTTGCGCCGTTTGGTGATGCGTGAAAGCATCGTTACCCCTTTTTCTCCCTCGCGCCGAATGGTTGCCGGCGTCTCGAATGCACTCGATCTGTCATCGTGCCGAGTTCGACGGGCTAGTCCGGCCGGCGCCGCTGCTGGATCGATTACCCAATCGAACCTACACGCCACACCGGAGGCCGGGGCATGAATCTCGACCGTGGCTGCGGTCGACGCCCCCGTAGGACGCCGCGAGTAGGGTTCACGGGCGTGGCCATCTATGAGACCATCCTGACCATTCCCCGCGGGCCGCATGATCGATTCCCTCCCAGGAGTTGCTCTACACGTGCCGCGACTCACGCCGGACGGCTAGGGGCAAGGGCCCGGACTCATCCTGAGGTTGCGGCGTCCCATTGGCGAGCTTTGTCGTCATCCGTCGCCGCGGGCGCTCCGTACATGGAGTGTCAAATCGGCTCGATGGGGTCGACGGAAGATCAAAGGATGAAGAACAATGCGACGTATTTTTGGTTTGCTCCTCTCAGGAGCTCTTATGGTGGGGCTGCTGGCAGTTCCCGCAGCTGCCCAGGAGCAACCCTCGATCGGCGAAACAGTCATTGCCGTGTCAGGTACCGGCGGTCCCGATGACAAGCCTTGGGACTATGACATCCTTCTCGCCGCAATCTTGGCCGACGACGTCTTGACCGACGCGGTTCTCGGTCAGAACAGCTTTGAAGGCGTTGACCTCACCGTCTTTGCGCCGTCCGACAATGCCTTCATGAAGCTCACCGGCACCTCCACCGAGGCTGACGCGGCTGCCGCACTCAGCGGGCTTATCGGAACTGAAGCTCTCCGCGACATCGTGCTGTATCACGTCGTGGTCGGCGAAGGCCTCTTCGCTGCCGACGTATTCACCGACGACAAGCGGAAGACCAACGTCTTCGAGATGGGCAACGAAGATCCCCTCTATGTCACGGTGGATCGCCTCATCGACGGCACGGGCAACCGGGTGTTCCCGAACCTGAACCGGGTGAACATCGAAGCCTCCAACGGTGTCATCCACACCATCAAGGAAGTCCTCACGCCCCCGGCCGAGTCTGTCGGCTCCATCGGTGCAACCGTCATCGCTGTTTCGAGCACCGACGGTGTCGATGACAACCCGATGGACTTCGACATTCTGCTGGCCGCCGTGCTGGCCGACGAGGTTCTGACCGACGCCGTCCTTGGCCAGAACGACTTCGCTGGCGTGGACCTGACCGTGTTCGCTCCGAACGACGCTGCCTTCATCAAGCTGACCGGTACCTCAACCGAGGCTGAGGCTGCGGCTGCCCTTGCCGGCCTGATTGGCACCGACGCGCTACGCGACATCGTGCTTTACCACGTCATCGCCGGCGAAGCCGTCTCCTACAGCGACGCTTTCGCCACCAAGCCGTGGAACCTTAAGAATGTCGAGATGGCCAACGGCGACTCGATCAGCATCAAGAACTATCGCATCACCGACGGGACGGACAACAAGGTATGGCCCAAGAACGGTTCGGTCGACATCCAGGCCGACAACGGTGTCATCCACGTCGTCAAGGAGGTTCTCTCTCCCCCGGCTGACAGGTAGATCAACCGACGACCGCTTACCAACTATGCCGCAGGGTCCGGGTCACCACCCGGACCCTGCGTCGCGTCCGGATCCGGGCGCGTGGTGCGAGTCGTAGGGTGCGGGCGCGGGTCCAGACGGAGGGGAGAAGATAGCGGGCGATCGACCCGGCTACCTTCTCGCATGTTGGTCACTAGGGTCTTCAGGTCAAGCGAATGGAGAGAGCCGTGCAGCAGAGATCGTTCTTGGGAAGCCTGGCCATCTTTGTGCTGGTGCTTGCCGTCCTGAAGTTCTTCTTCGGTTGGAACATCTCGATCATCGGCAGTGTCGTGCTCACCATCGTCCTGTCGTTGGTCTTCTCGCTGATCAACCGTCGCTGAGGAGCTGCTCGGCAGCGGGGGCGAGCCGGCGTGCTCAGGCGCCGTTCTTCTGCCTGCGGCGGATCCACCACGCTGCAAAACTTGCCACTAAGTCGCCCGATACCGAGCCAATCAGCGAGCCGATGATCACGTCACCCGGGTAGTGCACGCCCGTGTGGACCCGGGAGTAGGCGACGGCACCGGCGAGGAAGTGGAGAGGGACGCCGAGCACGGGAATCTGGGCCCCGACCGCGTTGGCGAAGGCAAAAGCCGAAGCGGAGTGTCCCGACGGGAACGAAGTCGACTCCGGCATGTGAACGTAGCGGGCCGAGGGGACATCCTCTCCGACGCGGTCAGGGCGCTGGCGTTGAGCGAGGCGCTTCACTCCCTGATTGACCAGCGCCGAGGTCACTCCGATGGAAACCAGTCCCGTGACGGCGGCGCGCCTGCCCCGGTGGGCACCGACGACGGCCATTCCTGCTGCGATGCCGATCCACAGTTTGGAGAAATTTGCTGCGTTCGAGAGGTGGCGCATCGGCTCATCAAGCAACGGCGTCGGTGTGTCGGCGATGGCGGCGTAGACGGCGCGGTCAAGTTGGCCAAGTTCCGCCAGCATGCCGGCGGCACCTTCCGAGGCACCTTCCGAGGCTCCGTCCGCGGGCTCCGCCGGAGCGTTCGGGTCTCCGTCGCTCATGACGGGGGCGCCCCACCGAGATTGGCTAGGTCCAAGAGTTGCGCCGCAACCTTCTCGCGGGGCGGCACATAGCCGGGGCGAGTCCCGGTCGGCACGAGCACCCGGAGGGCTTTCGGTTTGATGACGATGTCGACTGGTGAATCGAATTGAACGGCTTCACCGTCGAGACCCGCCAGGATCGGCTGCTCAGACTCGATGCGAATGGTGGTGGTCTCCCACTCGTAGAGGTCGTGCTTGTCGCCCAGAAGAGCCGTGGCCACGTCGACGACGTTGGGGAGGCTGGTCACCGCACTGACCCCCAGTTGGCCGGAATCCAACCGGAACCGCCGACCGAAGTCGGGCGGCCCGGAGTAGCGGTACCGGTTGTTCGAGATCAGCAGAAGTGGGGCCCGCTCGTGGACCCGGCCGTCGGGCGTCTGGTACTGCAGCGCTGCCTGGGCGTCGACATCGGCTGCGTTGGCCTCGAGGACCTTGGCGAAGGCCTTGTCCTTCTGTTCGCGATACCCGTCCTCATGAACCGCTTGGGCGTAGATACCGAAGCTGATGTTGTTGAGGAACAGCCGGTCTCCGGCGAGGGCATGATCGAGGAGGACCTCCTCGCCGTCACGGATGGCGTCAAGCGCCGACAGTGGGTTGTCGCGATCGAGACCGAGGTCGAGGGCAAAGTGGTTGCGAGTCCCGATTGGGACACAGAAGAATGGCACGTCATGCTCGATGGCGGCTCCGGCTACCACGGCGAGTGAACCGTCACCGCCCGCCATGCCGATGGCATCGGCGCCGCCGCGAATCGCTTCGACCGCGAGCTCCTTCAGATGGTCGCCCTCCTTCATGACGATCGTGCGGATGCCGGCGTCGGCGGCCACTGCTGCGAGGTTGTATTGGGCGGCCTTGCCGTCTCCGCTCCAGGGATTGATGACCAAGACTGGTTGCTTCACAGTGGCCTTGCGGCGTACGTACGGTACGGCCCGTTTCACGAGAACAGTGACTTGACGCCGGAGGAAGAAGGCGGCGCCGAACAGGCCGAGGAAGAATGCTCCGAGAATGGCGAGACGAGTACGACACCTGGCTCGTGGTGAAGTCTGATCAGTCATAGTGGCTCCTTCTGTTGCGGTCGGATGGTAGGAGGGCAGCCAACAATCCACTCAATCGTTGCTCAGCGGCGTCGGCCTCTTGCCGGCCGCGGCGCGGCCGGCGATGTCGGCGATACGGCGGGCTCGAGTCTCGGGGCGCTTGGCGCTGACCAGCCAATAGAGGGCCGCTCGCTTCACCGACGACGAAAACGCGGCAAAGGTCGCCGCCGCGGTTGGGCCGGCCGCGGTTAGGGCCACCGCAAGGTCTTCGGGTATGACGCCCGCCTCAGGGCCGTCCATGATGGTCCACGAGCCGTTCTCCTTGGCCACCGCAACGCTCGCCAGCCCGGCGGGGGCCATGCGGCCCTCATCGGTGAGTAGCCGGATCTTGTCCTTGTTGATCTTCGACCAGACGCTTCGTGGCTTGCGGCGCGTCCAGTACTGGCGATAGCTGATGTCGTCGATCCTTTGGACCTTGCTGTCGATCCAGCCGAAGCACAATGCCTCGTCGACGGCATCTTCCCAGGCAACGGAAGGCCGGCCGGAGCGTTTCTTGTAGAACACGAGCCACACCGCATCGGCGGACTCGTGATTGGCGGCCAGCCATTCCCGCCAGGCCGCCGCGTCGGGGGCCGAGATCTGGGGAATGAACGAGTTCTCCGCCACGTCGGGTCAGGCGGGGATCATCGGCACGTTGCGGCGGAAGATCGCAGCATCGTCGCGGCCGTCGATTTCCTCGGCAAAGCGCCGTCCGTCCCACACGGCCGACGCGATCGTGCCCGGACAGAAGGCGTCGCCGATCGCTCGCACCGATCGCAGGTGGACGGAGGCCCAGCGCCGTCGTTGGTCGAGCAACTCCAGATAGAGGCTTTCATTTGGCAGTCGGGCTGTGACGAACACGGAACCGTCGGAGGCGACGGCCTCCTCGCGGCCGGTGAACACACACGCAGTAACGACTTCGGCACTTGCCACCCGGGTGACGGTGCGCTGCGGGTGGAGCTCGACACCTGTGTCGAGCAGGCGTCGCTGGATGCGGTGCTGCTCCATGGTGTGGTGGGTCCAGTTGGAGATATCGGCGGCCGGGGTTACCAGCACCACTTCGTAGCCCTCTCCGGCGAGGAGTTCTGCCAGCACCCCGCCCATGTAGTAGTGGTCATCATCGAAAATGACGATGCGGTGGCCGTCTGGCCGGGCTCCGGCGAGTAGATCATCCGGCGTGAGGACTTCGGACCCGTCCTCGATCGGCGGGGGGCGCCGATGCCAATGGCCGACGCCATCGCGCCGCCACCGGGAACCGGTGGCGACGGCGATGTGGTTGAAGCCGTACTCGAGGATTTCATCTGCCGTCATCGCACTTTCGAAGTAGTACGTGACGCCGTCGAGGCGTTCGATCTCTTGTTGCCGGTACTCGACAACCCGCCGCCATGCAGCCAGACCGGGAAGCCGTGCCTCGGCGGCAGCCCGGCCGCCCAACTCGCGCGACGCCTCCACCAGGACCACCTCATAGCCTCGTTTGCCGGCCGCCATGGCGGCTTCGAGACCGGACGGCCCTCCACCGACCACCAGCACCTTCTCAGCGACATCAATCGGCCGAAACCACTCGGGGTGCCAGTTCCGCCGCCACTCCTCGCCCATGGCGGGGTTCTGGGTGCACCGGATCGGCGACATCGTGAAATCCCCGCTCACGCACATGTTGCACCCGATGCATTCGCGGATCTCGTCTTGCCGACCCTCGGCGATCTTGGCGGGGAGGAACGGATCGGCAATGGAGGGCCGCGCTGCCCCTATGAAGTCGAGTACGCCCTGGCGCACCATCCGCACCATCGTGTCGGGCGAGGTGAACCTGCCGACGCCGACGACGGGTTTCGAGGTCAGCGCCTTCAGCCCCTGCACGTAGGCCTCCTGGCCACCCTCCGGCCCGAAGCGCGACGTCACGGAGTCGTCCTCCCAGGCCCCGACCATGAAGTCCCACACATCGGGCAACTCACCAACCAGTCCGATGATGGTCTCGATCTGGGCTCGGTCGATTCCCAGGTTGCCGCTCAGTTCGTCAACGGCGATTCGGCAGGCAACGGCGGCGCGCCCGGCGACGACCTCTTGGGTCTCTTCGAGAACCTCGCGGAGCAGCCGGGTCCGATTCTCGATCGAGCCGCCGTACTCGTCGGAACGGTCGTTGTACATCGGGGAGAGGAAGAACTGGAGCGTGGTGAGCGAGTGGCCGGCGTACACGTAGACGATGTCGTAGCCGGCCCGTAGCGATCGTTCTGCGGCCTCCCGATGCCAGCGACGCAGGTCTGCGATGTCGTCGCGATCCATGCGGCGAGATTGGATGGGCGGGTTCCAGCCGACCAGGGCCTGGTGACCGGGTCCCATCGGAGGGACTCTGGTGTGGTAGTTGGCGACGCTCATGCCGTTGTGGACCAACTCGATGGCGGCGAGGGCACCATGGCGGTGGATCTGCTCAACCGCAAGGGCATGGGAGGGAATGTCGGCGTCGTCCCAGATCCGCCCTTCGATGTATGGCGTGGTCTCGGACGAAGGATGAATCTCAACCTCCTCGGTTGAGACCACGGCCCACCCACCCTCTGCTTTGATGCCGCGCATGGCGGCGAGTGCCGAGGGATCTCGGTAGCCCATCCCATTGCAGTGGGGGACTTGGTAGAAGCGGTTGCGGGCGGTCACCGGCCCGAGCTGTACCGGCTCGAACAATATGTCGAAACGAGGCTCTCGGGTTCGCTCCATTCCCGGTTGAGGTTACCGGAGTTGCCGCCCAGCCGTCGGAGGTGATGTGCGTTTTCCGAGGAGGCAGGGATAATGTCAGCCGTCGTGGCGGCGACGGAGCCACCGGTAGGCAAGTCAATCGGGTGAGGTGAGCGGTGAGGAGAGCAACAAATGTGCTGGTCCTGACGCTCGTCGGTGCCCTCTTGCTGACGGCATGTGGCGGCGAAGGCACCTCGCTGACCGACAGTGAGTGGATCCTGACTTCACTGGAAGGTCAGCTTCTGATCGTGGAAGCGCCCATCACCGCGGCCTTCACCGACGAAGGGCAGGTGGCCGGCACCGCAGGATGCAACACCTACTCAGGCAGCTACGAGGTCGACGGCGACGCAATCATGTTCGGGTTGATGGCTACCACCCTGATGGCATGTATCCAACCCGTCACGGAACAGGAGGCTTCCTACTTGGCCGTCTTGGACCGGACCCAGACCTTTGCCGTGGACAACGGCATCTTGACGCTGTACGGGGCGGGAGGCCAGGAACTGGCCGTGTTTGCCGCCGAGAGCCAGGACTTGGCGGGGACGGCGTGGAGCGTCATCTCCTACAACACCGGCACCCAAGCGGTGCGAACGGTTGTCATCGACAGCGCGATCACGGCTGCGTTCGATGAGGCCGGCCAAATCGCCGGAAACGCGAGCTGCAACGACTACTCCGGACCGTATGTGACAGGGGACGGTGTGATCACGATTGGCCCATTGGCCAGCACCGAGCGTTTCTGCGAGGGCTTGGCCGAGCAAGAGGCCCAGTATCTCGCCGCGCTGCAATCCGCGACCACCTATGAAGTTCGTGTCGGCAGGTTGGAGTTGCGCACCGCAGCAGGAGCACTGGCGGTTGCGATGACCCTGGCTGGGTCGTAGAACACTGATCCCTACGGGACCTCGACCTCCACGAGGAGCCCGCTGTGGTCGGTCCCTCGCACCGCCACAATTTGTGTCCGGTGAGGAATCATCCCGGTAACGAAGGCATGGTCGATGCGAAGTAGCCGGGGCATCCACCAGCGTGGCGCCCAGGTGCGGCGGGCCGAACCCGCGGCCCGGGCGGCATCGGCGCCGAGTTGGGTGAGTTGGCGGTAGGCGGGCCAGGCGGGGCTGGCATTCATGTCGCCGACAATGGCACGCGGCATCGGGTTGGCGGCGACATACTGCGCGAGTCGTTGCAGTTGCTGGCGGCGCAAACGGTTGGTGATGGCGACGGGTCGGCCGACGGGATTCATCAGGTGGACGCTGAGCACCTCCGCAGGCGTCGACATCGCCCACGCTTCGTCGTCGAGCCGGGTGGCCAAGGCAGGACGGCCGCCGAGGTCAATCTCCTCCACCTCGAGCGGATGGCGTCCTACCAGCCCCCTCCCGTTGTGGTCGAGCCCCGGGATGAGCAGGCCGTGCGGGAATGTCGCGTCGAGCACCTCGGCCGCGTCTGGACCGAGTTCCTGCACCGCAACAATGTCTGGCGCAGCGGTCTTCAACGCGGCCGCCAGCGCTTCGGGTTGGGCGAGGCCATTGAACAGGTTGATGGTGAAGATCCGCAGGCCGGGCATGGGGTAGTGATCCTATTGCAGAGAACCATCGGTGGGGGAGCGGCCGCTATCGTCTCGGTATGGCCATCACCGATTTGGACCACATCTATGTCGAAACCCACGACTGGGATGCCAGCGTGGCGTTTTGGGAGGGTTTGGGGCTGAGTTTCGCTAGTCGATGGGGGAGCGAAGGTCATCGCGCCGGAAGGCTCGAGGCGGGTGGCGCTGCCGTCGTGCTTGCCGAGGCAGGTCTGGACGCGGTCCCGGCAATCAACGTCTTTTTCTCCCTCGACGCGCCCGATGCCTACGCTATGACAGAAGCCGTGAAGGTGGTCACGCCCCTCGAACCCACGCATTGGGACACCCGATGGATACGGGTGGAAGATCCTGAGGGAAGAGTCCACTGTCTCGAAGCCCATTCGGAGGAGTAGCCAACGATGCGATTCACCACTGCGATGCTCGCTGATGCCGCCCAGGTACAAGGCGGCAAGTTGTTCGTCCTCGGCGGCGGGTTCGACACCATCAGCGCGCGCTCGCTGCCTGTGGTGCACCGCGCCCTCTCGGTGGCGTTGGTCGCCGAGGTGGGCCCCGACGAGCGTCACCGCGATCTCGAGATCACCATCACGCTGATCGATGAGGACGGCAACGAGATGGGCGTCGAGGCCAAGGGGAAGCTTCGAGTTGGCGCCCCACCCAATCTCCCTCCGGGGTCGTCGAGCATCGTGCCGATCGTGAGTCCCTTCTACAACATTCGGTTCCCCGAGGCCAAGGGCTATGCCTTCGTGGTGACCTTTGAGGAAGAGGAGCTGGCCCGGGTTCGATTCCGTGTTGTTCAGGTGAGCTGACGCGTTCGCCCGTGGTCACAGTTCCGAACATCATCTCGGTTATCCGGCTGCTGCTGGTGCCGGTCTTTCTATGGCTGCTCCACATCGACGAGATAGCGGCGGCAGGCTGGTTGCTGGCGTTCATCGGCGCTACCGACTGGGTGGATGGCTACATCGCCCGGCGGTTCAACCAGGTCAGTGAGGTCGGTAAATTCCTCGACCCCCTGGCCGACCGGCTTGCCGTTCTGGCTGCGGTCGTTGGCGGTCTGATCTACGACGTATTGCCCGCCTGGTTCGCCGTTGCACTGATCGTGCGCGAAGTGCTCATCGGGATCGGTGCGCTGGTCGTTGGCCTCAAAGTGGGCACCAAGCTCGAGGTCCGCTGGCTGGGCAAGCTGGCGACGCTGATGCTCTATGCCGCGATTGCCTGGTGGTACCTCGGAGTCGGATATGAGGCGGAATGGCTGATCTGGGCGGCTCGGCTCGTCGGATTGCCGGGGCTGATCATCTACTACGTCGTCGGCGTGCAGTACCTCGGAGACGCGTTGCGACTGCTGCGCAACCAGTCGGCCGGTGATGCGGATCCGGCGCAGTAAGCTCGATCGTCGACCGATCACACGGGAGACACGGTGCAGATTCCAGAGGACCTTCGGTACGCCGAGAACCACGAATGGGTACGCCTTGAAGCCGAGGGCAGCGTGCGGGTGGGGATCACCGACTACGCCCAGGATGCGTTGGGCGACATCGTGTACGTCGACCTGCCGGAGGCCGGCGGCAGCGTGATGGCCGGCGCCTCGTTCGCCGAAATCGAGTCCACCAAGTCCGTTGCAGAGGTATACGCCCCGATCACCGGTACGATCGTTGCGGCCAACGAAGCCTTGCTCGATGCTCCAGAACTAGTGAACACCGACCCGTTCGGTGAGGGCTGGTTCGTAGTCATCATGCCGGCCGACACGTTGGCGCTCGATCATCTGATGGATGCCGCGGCCTACGCAGCATTCACCAAGAGCTAGCCGATCCGATCCCATCCGACCCGACTCGACGGCCTGGATGCTGAAGCAGTGAACAAGCGAACGCGCCCCTCAACCACTTGTTGAGGGATGAGGACTACTATGGCCGCCACGATGGACCCCCACGACCCAGACTCTTCAAACCTGCCCGATCACGTTGCCGTAGAGCACGATCCCACGATCGTGTATCGGCCTGCGGACGCCGCGCCGGCGACCGGTGACTCGAGCCAGCAGATTGCGGGCGCCTTCCGTTATGCGCTGGTCGTGGAACGAGGCCCGCGGGCCGGTCTCACCTACGTGCTCGGCGATGGAGAGACTCTGGCCGGGCGTTCCGATGATGTCGCCATCTTCCTGGGTGATGTGACCGTGTCCCGCCATCACGCCCGGTTCTTGGTCGACGACTCCGGGCTGTCGGTCGAAGATCTGCGATCGACCAACGGCACCTACGTGAACCTGAAGCGTCGCGACGACCGGGCGGCGCTCGCTCCCGGCGACGAGATCATGATCGGCAAGTTTCATCTCGCAGTGGTGGTCGGCAGTGAATGAGCAACTCCGCGCCGATGTCGGCGAGCCGCCCACCCGCAGCATCGGCGAGGTCATCAACCTGTTGCGGCTGGAGTTCCCCGACGTGACCGTTTCCAAAGTTCGCTTTCTCGAGGGCCAGGGCTTGATCGAGCCGCGGCGCAGCGCCGCCGGGTACCGCATGTTCAACGACGAGGACGTGCGCCGCATCGAGTACATCCTGCGTGAACAGCGTGACCACTATCTTCCGCTGCGGGTCATCAAATCCAAGCTGACCGCTTGGGAGCGGGGAGAAGACGCTCCGGCCCGCCCCGAGTCCGGCCCACCCCCCGAGGCATACTTCGCCAGCACCGGCCTGTCCATGGACGCAGATGAACTGGGGCGTTCCTCGGGTCTCAACAACCGCCAGGTCGACGAGTTGGTAGAACTCGGCGTGCTCGAGCCGCTCACATTGCCACGGGGCGATGTGGTGTTCCGCGATGACGACCTCATGGTGGCCCGGGCCGCCTATCGCCTCCTCAGCCAGGGCCTCGAGATCCGGCATCTTCGGGCGTTGCGGCTTGCGGCGGATCGCGAAACGGACCTGCTCAACCAACTGGTGAGCCCGCTGCTACGCCACCGCAATCCGGACAACCGGCACCGGGCCGCTGAGATCCTCGCCGATTGCGGCCAGGCAAGCAGTCAACTCCAAGAAGCCATCGTGCGCGGCCGGCTCCGCAAGTTGTTGGAGGGATGATGCGTTCCTTCTCCGTTCTCGCCGCCGCTGCCGTGTTCTCTATGTCGGCCTACACCGCACCCGTCGTGCCCGCATTCGAATCGGACGACCCGCCCGAGCTGACTGCAGAGGCATGGATTCTCTATGATGCCGACGCCGACGTCGTGTTGGCAGCTAAGAACGCCAACGACGAGCGTCCCATGGCATCGGTCACCAAGATCATGACGGCGTTGGTCGTCGTCGACAACGCCGACCTCGAGGAGAAGGTGCGGGTCTCCGAGAAGGCGGCCGGTGTGGGCGAATCCGAGATTGGCCTTTACGCCGGGGAGCGCTGGGTTGTCAAGGACCTACTGGCCGGGCTTCTGATTCGGTCTGGAAACGACGCGGCCATGGCGTTGGCCGAGCATGTCGGGGGCTCCGTGGAGGGGTTCGCCGACATGATGAATGCCAAGGCGGAGGAACTCGGTCTCGAGCACAGTCACTTCGTCAACCCGCATGGTCTCGACCATCCCGAGCACTACACGTCGGCAGCCGATCTGGTCACGATGACGGAGGCCGCACTCGAAGACCCCTACTTATCGCGTCTGGCGCGAACCCGGCTTGTGACGTTCACCCCCAGCCCAACCGGGGTTGCTCGCCGTGCCAACACAACGAACCGACTGCTTGGTGTTTACCCCGGTGTTGTCGGTTTCAAGACCGGGTACACCGGCAGGGCGGGTTTGGTTTTGGCGTCGGTGCTCGAGCAGGGTGACCGCACGCTCATTGCCGTCGTCATGGGGTCCAAGGGGCACTTCGATGACACCCGCGAGCTGCTGGATTACGGTGCCCGCTCACTGACGATCCACGATCGCCTGCTGGCCGAACTCGTGCCAGAAGAGGGTGGCGGTGGAGCCTTGCCTTCGGGGATCAGCCTGTCGAGCAAGGAGCTGGCACAGCTCGAGGTTGTGACGAACCTCCCCGACGGCAGTTGGTCGGTGAACACGCTCGAGACGACGGACCTTGGCTATCGCATTCGGGATTGGATGAGGAGCGTGGCTCCGGTGACCCTGGGGGGAACCGGATGACCGACCCGTTCGTGGAGGTGGTCCCCGAGGCCGCCCTCCAGGTCCGGGCCAAGCAGCTCGGGGCCGAGCTGGGAGCCGCCTACGAGGCCACCGTTCCGGTGTTTGTCGGCGTCCTCAAAGGGAGTGTTCCCTTCATGGCCGATCTGGTCAGGGCCTACCCGGGTGACCTGGAGGTCGACTTTCTCTCCCTGACACGATTCGGCAACGATGGCAGGGTCGGGATCGCCATGGACATCGCCACGCCATTGAAAGGTCGAGATGTCGTCATTGTTGAAGACATCGTTGACACCGGGCTGACGCTGACCACGCTGCGACGAGTACTCGAGACCCGTGATCCTGCTTCGATCAGCACGGTGGCGCTGCTCGACAAAGCGCCGCGTCGTATCGTGGAGGTTCCCGTCGAGTACCGGGGATTCGAAGTGGGCGACGAGTTTCTCCTCGGCTACGGACTGGACTGGAACGGCTGGTATCGCAACGTGCCGTCCCTGTGGGCAGTGATGGATCTGGGCGAATTGACCCGCAATCACCGTTCATTTGCGGCCGCCAGCCGCACCGTCACCACCGGCTGACACCTGCCCGGCGGTGATAGGCTGGCCGCATGGAAGAGACGGAGAACGACACGATTCCGATGGATGTTGTTGGCGTCCGTATCGAACTGCCGACGAACACGCCCATCCTCCTTTTGCGCGAACGCGACGGAGGTCGGTTCCTGCCGATCTGGATTGGCACCAACGAGGCAACCGCAATTGCTCTGGCGCTCGAAGGCGTGGAGCCGCAGCGCCCAATGACCCACGATCTACTGAAACTCGTTACGGATTCGCTAGGTGCAACCGTTGACCGCGTGGTCGTCACCGACCTGCGGGGCGGGACCTTCTTTGCCGACCTCATCATCAAACGCAACGGCGACGACGAGATCACCATCTCGTCGCGGCCCTCCGATGCCATCGCGTTGGCGACAAGAACCTCGTCGCCGGTCTTTGCGGCGCGTGCGGTGCTCGATGAGGGCGGTGTCGAGATCCGCGACGAGGGCCAGGAAGAGGAGATCGAGCGCTTCCGCGAGTTCCTCGAGGACATAACGCCAGATGACTTCGAGGCGGGTCAAGGTCCTTCATGAGCCGGGCGCGGAGCCTGCAAGCCGGACTTGCCCTCCTGCTCACCGTCATTGCCATCGGGACGGTTGGGTTCATGCTCATCGAGAATATGTCTGCCTTCGATGGCTTGTACCTCACGGTCATCACCATTTCGACCCTCGGCTTCGGCCCTGGGGTTTTCCTCGGCACTGGGGGCAGGACGTTCGCCATCATCTTGCTGGTGCTGGGGCTCGGCGGGGTTCTCTACACTGCCGTCGTTGGGCTGGAACTGGCAGTCGACCGACTGCTGGGTGATGATCGGCGGAAGAAGCGAATGCAGCGGACGATCGAGTCCCTCAGCGGCCACACCATCGTGTGTGGGTACGGTCAGGTGGGGGCGACGACATGGCAACGGTTGCGCGCCGAAGGCGTCGATGTCGTGGTTATCGACAGCGACCCGAAGCTGATCGACGCTGCGCTGGAAGCCGGTGCGCTCGCCATCAAGGGAGATGCAACGCACGACGGTGTTCTGGAGATGGCAGGCCTCGATCGGGCCGGTTCGCTGGTGGCCGCCGTACGGAGCGATTCCGACAACCTGGTCATCACGCTGTCGGCCAAGGCGCGCCGCCCCGACATCCTGGTGGTAGCGCGAGCCATCGACTCAGAGGCGGAACGAAAGCTATTCATGGCCGGAGCCGATCGGGTAGTGGCCCCACAACAGGTGGGGGCCGAGCGACTGGCCGCTCTCGTCCTCAACACCGATCTGGCCGAGTTCTTTGATTTGATGATTGCCGGCCGCATGGTGGAATTCCGAGTCGCCGAGTTTCCCGTTTCCGAGGCGAGCCCGATCATTGGACAATCTCTGCGTGACTTGGATCTCCGGGCCAAGGGCGGTGCGATGGTGATTGCCGTGGGTCGTCGACGCGACCAACTGGACCTCAACCCCGATCCCGGCACGGTCTTCGGTGAGGGCCAGGTGTTGGTGGCCGTCGGGTCGCAGGAACAACTCGACGCGCTCAAGAGCCTCGCCGCTCCTCCCGGCTAGCGATCGGTTGATCGACGCCGGTTGCCGGCGACCGGCAGGAACTCCATGACCTCGTGGGTCGTCTCGGGCAACACCCGGAGGCCGCCACAACCCCTTAGCCACAGGGTTATCCACAAGGGTTGTTGACAAGTCGCGTCACGAGTAGGTAGTTTCACCGACGTAGTTCGGCGGGCGGAATTACGTCGGTGTAAGCTACCCAACGACAAAGGAGACTCGCCGTGACCCATGAGGCGCGCGACACACAGCTTGCAGATGAGGGCTACCGAGCCCCACAGGTATGCAATCTGGTGGGGATCACCTATCGGCAGCTCGATTACTGGGCACGTACCGGGTTGATCGTTCCCTCCATTTCCGCAGCCCACGGTTCCGGATCCCAACGCCGGTACTCCTTCGGCGACATCGTGCAGCTCAAGGTGGTCAAGCGTCTGCTCGACGCCGGCATGAGCCTCAAGAAGATCCGATCCGCAATGGAGATCCTGCGCGAACAGCTCCAGAGCCAGCAACCCCTCACGGATGTGACCCTGCTCAGCGACGGCACCACCATCTACGCCGCCCACAGCCCCGATGAGGTCGTCGACGTATTCCAACGTGGTCAGGGAGTCTTCGGGATTGCCGTCGGACCTGTTCAAGCGGAGCTCGAGGGTGAGATTCACGCCTTGCGGCCCGTCGACGATGAAGAAGCGGGCATGGCGAGCACGGAGGCGCAAGCCAACTGAGCACCGACGACCTCGACTTCGGGCCAGCGCCGGCCGACCTCGTTGAGTTCGCTCACGAAAGTGAGCGGCAGTTTGCTCGACTCCTCGATTTCTACGACGTTGCATGGGTGTATGAGCCGCGCGAGTTCGCCATCGAATGGGACGAAGCCGGGGAACCCATCAAGTCCTTCCGGCCCGACTTCCACCTTCCCGAGGAAGACGTGTTCATCGAGATCACGACGATGAACCAGAAGCTGGTCACCAAGAAGAACCGCAAAGTGCGCCAGTTGCGCGAACTGTATCCCGACGTCCACTGCAAGATCTTCTATCAGCGGGACTACCTCAATCTTCTGGTCAAATACGGCCTCGAGGAGCCCGATGAACAGGAGATGCCGGCCGCTCCGACCCGGATCCCGGGTCCACCACAAGTCGTCAGCGTCGTGGATCTCGACGACGGCGACGAATTCGAGGCCGGCGACGGCGCCGCCGCCGGGTGATGACCCGATCAGCACTCCACGTCGTAACGCAGAACTAGGCTTCGCGGGTCTGCCGACAACGGAGGGACGCACCAGATGCCAGAGACGCCGTTGCGCGCCGAGCATGAGGCGCTCGGGGCCCGCTTCACCAACTTCGGGGGCTGGGAGATGCCGGTCCAGTACGAGGGAGTCATCGCCGAGCACCAAGCGGTTCGTGCGGCGGTAGGCGTCTTCGATGTCAGTCACCTCGGGCGATTCACCGTGAGCGGGCCGGGTGCCGTCGACACGCTGCGGGCGCTGTTGTGCAATGACGTCGCCAAGATCGAGCCCGGCCGAGCCCAGTACACGATGGCCCTCAACGAATACGGTGGCGTGGCCGACGACATCATTGTCTGGTGGGTGGAGCCTGAGACGCTGTGGGTGCTGCCAAACGGTGTCAACTTCGACGGCATCCTCGAACGATTTCGCCGCGCTGCGCCGGCCGGAACGGTGGTTGACCCCCGCCGGAGTGGTACGGCTTTGCTTGCCGTCCAGGGCCCCGGGGTGGCGGCTCTCGTCACTGACGTGATTGGAGAGATGCCGCGGCGGTTTCGCCTGATTACGACAACGTTTGACGGAGCCCCAATCATCGCGGCCGGCACCGGCTACACCGGCGAACGTGGGGCCGAGATCCTTGTGCCGGACGAAGCGGCCGGCGCCCTGTGGCGCCGACTTGTTGCAGCCGGAGCCATACCCTGCGGCTTGGGAGCCCGCGACACGCTTCGCCTCGAAATGGGCTTCCCCCTCTGGGGTCAGGACCTGACCGAGGAGACGACGCCGCTCGAGGCCGGTCTCGGCTGGGTGGTCGATTGGGATCACAACTTTGTCGGGAAGGCGTCCCTCGAGGAGCAGCGGTCCGCAGGGGTCGAGCAGCAACTGGTTGCATTCCGCAGCGCCGGCCGCCGAATCCCGCGCCACGGCTACCCGCTGCGGGCCGGAGCGTCACGAGGCGAGGTCGCCAGCGGAAACTTCAGCCCCGTGCTCGGCTGCGGGATTGGGATGGGCTACCTCGCGCCGCCCCCCGACCCGGCGGCACCCATCGAGGTCGAGATTCGAGGGACCTGGGAGCCGCTCGAACGAGTGGAGCCTCCCTTTATCGAGAAATGAGCGGCAGTGGCGGCGAATTGCCTTCGCTGTTGGCATGTGTTCGTGGGCCCGTCGTCGTTTCCCGTGCCCTCAGCCCCAGCCTTTCGGCCGTGCTCGCTTCGGTGCGTCGGGAGGATGTCGTCGTGCGCCCAACGGTCCGGGGAGCCACCGTCTGGGGCGATGTTGCCGATGCGGTGGTAGTCGTCGAGCATCCCAATTGGTTCGGCCGGCCTGAGGAGCACCCCCTCGGCCGGGTGGTGGTCTTGGTCCACGATGTTGATGCCGCGGTTTCCACAAACACCCCCGACCATTGTTTCATTCGGCATGACACCGATACTGGCTTTGCAGCCTTCGATCGACCGCCGAGGGTTCCCGATTCACGTGGCCAACAGAGGCTCACCGAAGCCACCACAAAGGCGCGTCGTCTCGCATTGCTGGCGGGCCAGGTGCCCGGGTTCCGCCTGGCTCACGGCAAGCCCCGCTCGCCTGTGTTCGTCGGCGATGTTCCCCCTCGATCCTCACCGGGTAACCTCTGCGCTTGCCGGGTCGGTGGATGTTTCAGCGCAGCCGGTGGGAGCTCGGTTCCCCGACCTGCCAGGAGGAGTGCGGGTCCGAGTTGATGCGGCGGCGCCGGAGGAAGCCCTCCGCGAATGGGTCGACGCGGCAGACAGGGTCGTTCGGAGCGGAGAGAGGTTGAAGCCATGAAGGTGTTCGGTATCGACATCGGGGGATCCGGGATCAAGGGCGCTCCGGTGGATGTCAAAGCCGGCGACCTCGCCACCGATCGGTACCGCATCAAGACGCCGCAGCCGGCAACACCGGACGCCGTCATGGATGTTGCCGCCAAAGTGGTCCGCAAGTTCAAATGGAACGGTCCAGTCGGGTGCGCCCTGCCCAGCGTGGTCCAGCACGGGATCGTCTACTCCGCCGCCAACATTGATCCATCGTGGATTGATACTGATGGGCAGGCGCTCCTGGCCGAGCGGCTCGAGATGCCGGTCCACCTCCTGAATGACGCCGATGCGGCTGGGCTTGCCGAGATGCGCTTTGGCGCCGGTAGGAAAGAATCGGGGGTGGTGTTGTTGCTCACGTTCGGTACTGGGATCGGAAGTGCGCTCTTCTATCGGGGCCGGCTTGTTCCCAATACCGAACTCGGCCATTTGCAGTTCCGAGGAATGGATGCCGAGCACTACGCCGCGGCGCGGCTCGTTGAGCGTGAGGAGATGCAACTCGACTGGTGGGCAGGGCGGGTCAACGAGTACCTCCACTACGTCGAGGTGCTGTTCTCTCCCGATCTGATCATCTTCGGTGGGGGCATCAGCAAGCGGTTCAAGGATTTCAAGCAGCACCTGAGCGCCAGAGCCGACCTGGTGCCGGCGAAGCTGCGCAACAACGCCGGTATCGTCGGAGCGGCCTTGGCGGCCTACGAAGAGTTGGACTGAACGGAGGATCCATGACCAGCGTCACCGGGACGTTCTCCACGGCGGACGGTACCGAATTGTTCACCCGGCACTGGGAGTGCGCTGAGTCCCGCGCCCGCATGCTGATTGTCCACGGCATCGGTGAGCACAGCGGCCGTTGGGAGCATGTCGGGTCGTACTTCGCCGCCGCCGGATTCGACGTGTACAGCTATGACCAGCGCGGTCACGGGCGGACGTCCGACGGGCCGGTTGATGTTGAGTCGTTTGACCAGTTCCTCGACGATATCGAGCAACAGCTCTCCGGTCTCGACGAACCAGTGGTCATCTACGGCCATTCGATGGGTGGACTGATCGCTACTGCCTACGCCGAGAGCGACCGTCCCCAGCCCGATCTGTATGTCCTCTCGGCACCGGCGCTGTCGGCGTCGGTGCCTGCGGTCCTGCGCCTTGCCGCCACGGTTCTGTCCAAGGTGACCCCGAGTATGGCGATGAAGAACTCGATCAAGGGCGAGCAGCTCTCGCGTGATCCGGCGGTCGCCGAGGCCTATTTTGCCGACCCGCTTGTCTACGAGAAGGCGACGACCCGGTTTGGAAACGCCTTTCTGAACGCGATGGATCGCGCCCGGGAGGCCGTAGACCAGATCCGAAGGCCAATCCTGGTCATTCACGGAGCGAACGACGAGCTGGTGCCTCCATCGGCCTCTGCACCGCTGGCTGCAGTCCCGACCGTGGAGCGCAAGCTGTTCCCCGGATTGCGCCATGAGATCCACAACGAGCCGGAACAGGATGAGGTCTTGGGCTTCGTGGCTGCCTGGCTGGACGACCAGCTGGCCGCAGAGGCCCCCTAAGGGGACGGGGCGGCTGCGTAGGCGGGCCGAATCACCTCGCGCACGAGTCGGCGACGCTGTTCGTAGTCTCCGAAGCCGGCTTCGATGGCTGCCTCGGTGATCAAGCCAAGCTCGGAAATGGTGAAGCCGAGTGCATCGTGGGCGAGCGCATACTCGTCGCTCAGATTGATGCCGCTCATCAGACGGTTGTCCGTATTGAGCGTGACCCGGAAACCGGCCCGATACAGCCGGCCGATGGGATGAGCCGACGCCGTTGGGGCAACACCGGTGTGCAGGTTGGAGCTGATACTGACCTCGAGCGGGATCCTCTGGTCACGGATCTGAGTGGCGACCAAACCGAGGGAAACGATCTCACCGTCAACGAGCACCGTGTCGTCGATGATACGGACCCCGTGGCCGATCCGTTGTGCACAGCAGCGATCGACGGCGCGCCATATGCTGTTGGGTCCGTCGCCCTCGCCGGCGTGCAGGCTCAACCCCAGCCCGGCACCGCGTGCCACCTGCGTCGCCGCAAGGTGGTCATCGGCCGGGAACCCTGCCTCCGGTCCGGCTAGATCGAAGCCGACGACACCCTCACCGACAAATCGGGATGCGGCCTGGGCAACGTTCTCGGAGTCCGACATCTGGCGCATGGCGGTGACGATCAGAGGGGCGATGATGCCCGTTTCCCCTGCGGCGCGGGCCAGACCGGCGAGAGCCGCCTCGATGGAATCCTCGTATGTCATGCCCCGGCCGGTCAACAAGCTTGGTCCGAATCGGACCTCGGCGTATACGACGCCGTCTGCGGCAAGATCGACGCCTGCCTCATAGGCAACCCGTTCGACCGCCGCAGGGGTCTGCATGACGGCAACGGTGTGATCGAAGGCCGCGAGGTAGCGCTCGAGTGACCCGCTGTCTCCCTGGTGGAACCACGATTCGAGAGTGTCGGGATCATTCGACGGGAGGCCGCCGTAACCGGCTTCGTCTGCCAGTTCGAGCACGGTTGCCACCCGCAAGCCACCGTCGAGGTGGTCGTGCAGGAGCGCCTTGGGGAGAGCAACGAAGTTGGGCACCACGGATCCAGCCTACCTGGTGTTTGTTGGCGGCTTTGCACCAAATGATACGGCGGTCGGGATCTTCTCGGCAGCCGGTAGGCTCGTGGCATGCAGGAACTCGTTCCATCACGGCTGCGCCAGGTGCTTGTGAACTCGGCGGTGGCGCACATCGGTGTTGTCGCCGACGGCGATCCCTATGTGACGCCTATCTCTTTTGTTTGGATGGACGATTTGCTGTGGTTCCGCACCACGGCGGGTGAGCGGCTCAAAGCCCTGGCCACTCACCCCCGGGTGTCATGTGAGATCAGCAGTTTTGATGTCGCAACCGGTGATTGGGAGAGCGTGATCGTCACCGGCGACGCCCGCGTGGTCGACGACCCGGATCAGGAAGCCGAGATGATGCGAGCGGTGCGCGAGAAGTACCGCAGGATCACACGGTCGGCATTGGAGTTGCCTCCCGATGTGCTGCCGCGCGAAGGGTATGTAGTCGCCGTCCACCCGGTCGAGGTGAGCGGGCGAGCGTCAAACGCCGGCATGGTGAGACGGGATCTCCCCGGAAGACTGTGAAGCCAGGAGTCGACTGTCGTGAGCTCAGCCGCGCAGGCGGGGATTGAGCGTATAGGTCCCCTCGAGCCTTGCTTCGGCCAACACGTGATCTTCCAAGGCCGCTCGCACGTCGGTGCCGGTGAAGTCACCGTCGACTGCACACCGGTCGATGTCGAGCGCGTAGAGGGCGAACACGTAGTGGTGGACCAGGCTGTCGTTCCACGGTGGGCAGGGCCCGTCGTAGCCGTAGTAGTTGCCCTCCATGTCGGGATCGCCGGAAAACCATCCGGTGTAGTCGTTCAGTCCGAGGCGGGACCCGTGCGGGCCCGTGGTGGCTTGTTTGCCGTGAGCAACGACGCCGTCGGCGAACTCGCCTTCGCTGATGGAGCGCAGGGTGGCGTCAAGGTCGACGACTACCCAGTGGAAGAAGTCGGCCCGCGGCAGATCTGGAGGAACCTCGCGACCTTCCTGGTTGACATCGTCCGGCTTGGTCGGGACGTCATAGTCGTAGCAAATGAGGGCAAACGACTTCGTTCCTTCCGGAACGGCATCCCACGCCAGATGAGGATTGCGGTTCGGGGCGAACGTGACGTGAGTCGCGGGGTCGGGGAGACCAAAGGCGTACTCACTCGGAATCGGTTGACCATCGGCGAAGCTCTTGCTCGTGAGTTTCATGGATCACCTCCGCGGGCGACAATAGTCGTGTCGACCTTGCGGCAAGGTAGGGTCGGCGCCACGACAGCTTCAGGACCAGGTGCATGAGCAACGCAGACACACTTCTGGTGATCATGGGGAGTGCCCAGGACGGTGGCGTTCCACAGCTCGGCATGCATGAAGCCGGACTGGTGGAGCGCACCGCGGCGAGTGCTGCCGTGTTGGGAAGTAGGGGAGAGGCGCTGTTGTTGGACGCGTCTCCCGATGTGCGCCGTCAACAGCGGGCGTTGCTCGAGTACCCCCGGTATGCCGCCCGTCACGGCAACGCGTTCGACGGCATCCTGCTGACCCACGGGCACATGGGCCACTACGCCGGCCTGGTGCAGTTCGGCATGGAAGCCCACAACGCGGACCTTGTCCCGTGTTGGGGAACCAGGCGGATGGGCAGCTTCCTTCGATCCAACGAACCCTGGGCCCGCCTTTTTCGCGAAGGGCACCTCGTCTTCTACGAGATAGCGCCCGGCGAGGCCTTCCAGCCCATCCCGGGGCTGATGGCAGAGGCCGTTGCCGTTCCCCATCGCGACGAATACACCGACACCGTCGGCTACGTCATCACCGCGCCTTCCGGCCGATCGGCGCTGTACCTCCCCGACATCGACGGATGGAGCGCGTGGGACCCCGCCGACGCAGTGATCGAGCGGGTTGATGTCGCAGTGCTCGACGCGACGTTCTACGACGAGAATGAGGTCCTGGGACGTCTCATGGCCGAGGTTCCTCACCCCTACGTGGTGGACACGGTGGCACGGTTCCGGGAGCATCGGGAGACCACGCATTTTGTCCTGAGTCACCTGAATCGCTCCAATCCGCTCTGCGATCCCGACTCGCCGGCCAGCGTGTGGGTGCGCAGCGAGGGCTTCGCAGTAGCCTGGGACGGGATGGCAGTTGAGCTCTAGGAGACCGTTGAACAACGCCAGCTTGGGCTTGCCGCGACGTCCAGGACCAGGCGTTTGCTTGTCTGCACAATCCCGCACGGCGTTTGTTCAATACCCTTCTCGGCGCACGGCATGAACCCTGAAGGCGACCCGGAGGCGACAGCACCCAGCAACCTGGCCGGGAGACTCCTTGTGGCCACTCCAACCCTGCTCGACCCGAACTTCTACCGAACGGTCGTCTACCTCGCCGAGCACGGATCAGAAGGGGCGCTGGGTATCGTGCTCAACCGACCCACCGACGAGGCAGTGGCCGATCACATCGAAGGATGGTCCGACTACCTGGCGGCGCCGGAGGTGGTGTTCATCGGTGGTCCGGTGTCTAATGAGGTGGCGGTCGCGGTTGCCCAGAACCCGGCGATACCCCCCGAGAGTTGGCAACCGCAGCTCAACGGTGTCGGGTTGCTCGACATCACCGAGGGTCCCGAGCCGATCGGCGGGGTTGATCGTCTCCGCATCTTCTCCGGGTATGCGGGGTGGGAAATCGGCCAGCTCGAATTGGAGCTGGCGACGGGGTCCTGGTTTGTTCTCGATGCGGTCGCCGCCGACGTCTTCGCCGCGGATCCGGCGGGCTTGTGGAGCGCGGTGCTGCGGCGTCAGCCGGGGCGGCTCGCTTTCTACGCCAGCTTCCCAGACATGCTCGCCGACAATTGAGCGAGTGGCCCGGGGCGCGACGGTGGGTAACCTCTCGGGGGTGACATCTACTGTGCCCCGGCTGCGGAAATCCCTGAGAACGAAGGCGCCCACGCTCGCCGTCGAGCGGGGCCTCTGGGATGCTGGGCACAAGATCGTGGTGGGTGTCGACGAGGTCGGCCGGGGAGCCTGGGCCGGACCCCTGTCGGTCGGAGCCGCTGTTGTCCCGCATGATCGACGCGTCTACAAGATCCGCGACTCCAAGATGCTGTCGGAGCCCGAACGCGAGGCCCTCTTCGAGCGTATCGCCGACTGGTGCGATGCCTGGGCGGTTGGTCACGCCTCACATCGCGAGTGTGACGAACTCGGCATGTCGGAGGCGCAGCGACTTGCCGCCCGACGCGCCATCGCGGCGCTCGGGGTGGAACCCGACCAGGTATTGATCGATGGCAATTGGGACTTCGTCGGCGGCGGGAACACTCGAAGCATCATCAGGGGCGACGCCACTTCGCTATCGATTGCGGCCGCTTCGATCCTGGCCAAAGTCACCCGTGACCGCCACATGCGTCTCCAGTCTGAGCATTTTCCCGCGTACCGATTTGAGCTCAACAAGGGCTACCCGGGCCCGCACCACAAAGCGGCCCTGGCGTACTTCGGGCCGAGCACGATCCACCGCCGCAGTTGGGTGTTCATGGACAACCTGCCATGGACCGGCATCCCCCGCTACCAACGACCGGAACCGCAAGGCAAGCTGTTCGACTGATCCGTTGGGGAGATGAAACTCGCGGAGCCGGCGAGTTCGGTCAGGTCCACCAGGTCAGCGGAGAAGCGAGCCCTGACTGCGGGCTCCATCAGGGAATCGGGTCGAGGGCGGCCGGATAGTCGTGGGTGAAGACCTCAAAACCGCCGCCCGTGTGCCAGAACACGACGTGATCGTCGGGACCAAACCGACCGTGGCGGATCTCCTGATAGAGGCCGAAGAGCGCCTTGCCGGTATAGGTGGGGTCGAACAGCATGCCCGTGAGAGCGGTTGCCTCGGCCTGTACGGCCAGTTCGGCGTCAGTGACGGCCCCGTACCCGGCTCCGACGTAGGCATCCTCGTAGTGGATGCGGGGGGTGGGGAGGTCGCCGCCGACTGCATCGACCGCGTTCTCCCAGATCTGGGTCACTCGGGAGCGAAGGTCTGGCGCCGATTCGCCGATGGCGCACGCAACGATCGGGATGTTGAGGTCGAGACGGTCGTCGGCCCATCCCAGGCCGGCGGTGGTGCCGCCGGATGAGGCAGCGTGCCAGACGGCAGCAGGCGCCAGTGACGCCAGTTGCAGCTGATCTGCCAACTCGCGCATCGCAACGGCAAACCCCCACATGCCGAGGACGTCCGAGGCGCCCTCGGGGATGACCCACGGTGCGGTTCCCGCGGCGGTCAGTTCATCGGCGATCTCAGCCAGCACCTCGGTACGGCGCTCATACGCCTCGGGGGTGATGTAGCGAAGCTCGGCCCCGGAGAGTCGGTGCAGGAGGTGGTTGCCCGTGGCGATCGGGGGTGGATTGCCATCGACCGTCCGGAGCACCAGTACGGCGTTGAAGCCGGGGCGCGGGGCGGCCAGCGCAGTGGCGCGGCAATGGTTCGACTGGATGGCGCCGCACGTCAGTACCGTGTCGGCTCCGGCGGCACGCGCCGCCGCGAAGTGGAATTCGAGCTTGCGGATCTTGTTCCCCGAAACGCCAAAGCCGGTGAGATCATCCCGCTTGGCCCAGATGGTCGGTCCGCCCCATGTTGCGGACAGTCGCTCGAGTCGCTGCAGTGGGGTTGGCAGCATCGCCAGCGAAAGTCGATCGGGAAGCGGGAGCATCACGTCAACCATAGTTGTTGGGAGTGTCCGCCGAGGATTGGCTCCCGGCTCGCCGAGTCGGCAGACTTGATACTCCCAAGTCGTAACCTGGGGTGACGCCAGCGGACGGAGAGTGTGATGAGCCATCAGCCCGTAGGAACCGGGAACATCGATCCGCACGATTTTCTCGACATCGATGCGCTGCTCGACGATGAGGAGCGGTTGGTTCGCGACACGGTACGCCAGTTCGTGGCCGATCGCATCACCCCAGATGTTGCCGAGTGGTTCGAAGCCGGCACGTTCCCGAGCGAAATGGCCAAGGAGATGGGGGCCCTCGGGTTGTTCGGCATGCACCTCGAAGGCTACGGGTGTGCCGGGATGAGCAACGTCGAGTACGGGCTTGCCTGCACGGAACTCGAAGCCGGCGACAGCGGAGCCCGCAGCTTCGTGTCGGTTCAAGGTTCACTCGCCATGTTCCCGATCTGGGCCTACGGGTCGGAGGAGCACAAGCAGCAGTGGTTGCCGTCAATGGCGGCGGGCGACAGTGTCGGCTGCTTCGGCCTCACCGAACCTGATTCGGGTAGCGACCCGTCCAGCATGCGGACCCATGCCAGGCCGGACGGAACCGACTGGATCCTCAACGGCGCCAAGGCATGGATCACGAACGGCAGCATTGCCGATGTTGCCGTCGTGTGGGCGCGGACCGACGACGGCGTGCGCGGCTTCGTTGTGCCGGCCGGGACGCCCGGCTTCACCACCCAGGATCACCATCACAAGCTGTCCTTGCGGGCTTCGGTGACGTCGGAGCTGATGTTCGACGACGTCCGGGTTCCGGCTGAGGCGATGTTGCCCGGGGTCAAGGGCATGAAAGGTCCACTGTCGTGCCTGAACGAGGCACGGTTCGGCATCATGTTCGGTGCGGTCGGCGCTGCCCGGGCTTGTTACGAGTCTGCGCTCGCCTACGCAGGGGAACGCGAGCAGTTCGGGGTGCCGATTGCGTCGTTCCAACTGACCCAGCGCAAACTGGTCGAGATGCTGATCTCGATCAATCGTGGAATGCTCCTGGCGATCCACATCGGGCGGATGAAGGATCGAGGTACCTGCGCCGCCGAGCACATCTCATTCGGCAAGAAGGACAACGTGCGTATGGCGCTAGAGATGGCCCGCCTCGCCCGCGGCATCCTCGGCGCCAACGGCATCACCCTCGAGTACCCGGTGATCCGCCACATGAACAACCTCGAATCGGTCTACACCTACGAGGGCACGAACGAGGTCCATACGCTGATCCTTGGAAACGCCATCACCGGCATCAACGCCTTCCACGCCCCCAGCTGAGGCAGTTCGCTTCATGACGCGTGGATAGATCTTGTGGCCTGTTGAGCTGCCGGTGTCCGACGGCCCCTAGAGCCCTTCGCTGAAGGTGTCGCACTGATTGGGATCGCCAGAATCAAAGCCCACGCGGAACCATTCGACCCGCTGCTCGGAAGATCCGTGGGTCCATGTCTCGGGGTTGACCATGCCGTTGGCCTGAGCCTGGATGCGATCGTCCCCGACCGCGGCAGCCGCCGTCAGCCCCTCCTCGAGGTCTCCACGTTCGAGCAGGTCGCGCTCGTACGCCGTGTAGGCCCACACTCCGGCGAGGCAGTCGGCCTGGAGTTCGAGCCGGATCGAGAATTCGTTGGCGTCGTCGGGGTACTGCTGCTGCAGGCTGCGAACTTCGTCCATGATGCCGGTGACGTTCTGCACATGATGAGCGACCTCGTGCGCCAGCACGTAGGCCTGGGCGAAGTCACCCTCGGCCCGGAAGCGCCGCGCCAGTTCGTCGTAGAAGTCGAGGTCGATGTAGATGCGCTGGTCCAATGGGCAGTAGTGCGGTCCGATCTGCGACGTTGCCGTTCCGCAACCGCTCGGCTCACGGCCGGAGAAGAGCACCAGCGTGGCTCGGGGGTACTCCTGGCGGGAGGTGGCGAAGATCTCGGTCCACGTGTTCTGGACATCGTCGAGCACGCCCCCCATGAACAGCGCGAGGTCGGCGTCCGGGTCGACCACGGTGTCGCCGGTCTGCGGTTGCTGCTCCTCGGCAGATGTCGGCTGCTGGAGGGCACCCATCAAGTCGTCGATGTTGAGCCCACCGGGCGCCCCGTCGCCACCTCCAAGAACGGCACTCCCAAGGAAGAGAGCCACGATCACTGCGAGGATGCCTCCGGCGCCCATGCCCACCTTGGCTCCGGTCGATGAGCCAACCCGACGCTTGTCGACAACGTCTTGGCTCTGCCTTTTCGGTCGGATCTTCACGGGTCTTGTCTCCCCTTAGCCCGGCCAACCCCGGTGGACATGGTAGGCGGTTCGGGTCTGAGCCCAGTTCTCGTGCCCTTACACTGGAACGATGAACATCGACGGCCAGGCGGTGGCGGAAGTGGTCAAGGCGGTCGAAGCCCAGATCGCCTTCAACCGTGTTCTGGGGCTACACCTCGAGGAATTGACCGGTGAGGGCGTGAGCCTCACCTTCGACTGGCGAGAGGAACTGGTCGGCAACTGGGCCCGCGGCGCCTTGCACGGTGGCGCCATATCGGCGGCGCTCGATGTGGTCGGGGGGCTGACTGCCATGATGGCTGCCGCCGTCCAAGCAGATGATGCCGACCTGCCGGATCGGTTCTCACGCCTGGGCACGATCGACCTTCGGGTGGACTACCTGCGGCCCGGCATCGGCGAGTCGTTTCGAGCGTCTGGGTACGCCCTGCGCACCGGAAGTCGGGTCGCCGTCACCCGCATGGAGCTGCACAACGAGGCGGGAACGTTGATCGCAGTGGGAACCGGAACGTACATCGTCGGTTGATCGACCAATTGGGGTGCGCATCGGCGTCGGGTTGACCACAATGGCGCCTATGGCGACAACCCGGGACCTGATACTGGCGAGTGGCTCTCCCCGTCGGCGGCGACTGCTGGAGTCGGCAGGCTTCGGGTTCCGAACCATTGCGCCCGGTACCGACGAGCTACCGATCGATGGGGAGGCTCCCGCTGACATGGTGGTCCGTCTGGCCGAGGAGAAGGCACGCGCCGTTCTCGACAAGGTCTCCAAGAATGCCATCGTTCTCGGGGTCGACACCACCGTCGTGTTGGATGGCGAGGCAATCGGCAAGCCCAACGGACCGGATGACGCGGTCGACATGATTCTCCGTTTGGCTGGGCGGTCCCATCTCGTGTTCTCGGGATACACGTTGCTCATGGACGGTGTCGTGGTCGAGAGCGGGTTTGTCGAGAGCACCGTGACGATGAAGCCGGTCACCCGCTCCGAGGCCGAGGCCTATGTGGCGACCGGCGAGCCACTCGACAAAGCGGGCGCCTACGCCATCCAGGGGGCGTCCGGTGGCGACCTGGTGGCCAAACTCGACGGGTCGTTCAGCAACGTGATGGGCCTGCCCGTGGAGGTCATCGTCCCGTTGCTCGAAGGATGGGGCGCGCCGCGGCGGCGATGATGCACTATCTCGTCGATCCCGAAGCGTCACGGGTGTGGATCAAGGGGACGTCGAGCGTTCACCCGATCCATGCCGAGGCCAATGGGCTCACGGGCTGGTTCTCAGCCCATATCGATGGCGGGTATTTTGTCGATGATGAGATCACCGGTCACGTCGAGATCGCCGTTGACCAGCTCGCTTCGGGCAACGAGCTCGTCGATCGGGAGACTCAGCGCAGGATCGATGCCAAGCACTATCCGCTGATCACCGGTGACATTGCGGCAGTCGACGCCGTGTCGGACGATGTCGCCGACATCACCGGCGTCATTGGCTTCCGCGGCCAAGACGTCGAAGCGAGCGGGACGATCGGGATCGAAGCTGCTGGCGGTCGGCTGGTAGTGGAGGGCGCCCAGACCCTCGATGTTCGCCGGTGGGGGCTGAAGCCACCGAAGTTGCTCGTGATCAGGGTTCACCCGGAGATCGAGGTAGCGATCCGCCTCGAGTTGGTGCCGGGTGCCGACTGAGTCAGGACATCTCGTCGTTGAAGACGTAGCGGCGAATCCAGGCGTGCATTGCGATACCCGACGCCACTCCAGCGTTGATCGATCGGGTCGAGCCGAACTGGGAGATTGAGCACACCATCGAGCAGGCCGCCTGGGCGGGTTCCGAGAGCCCGGGACCTTCCTGGCCGAGCACAAGGACACAGCGGCGGGGGAGTGGTGTCGTTTCGATCGGAAGGGCGCCCGGTACGAGGTCGATGCCGATCAGTGGCAGGTCGGCTTCGTCGGCCCAGGCGACGAACTCGTCCAAGGTGGGGTGGTGCTGGATGTGCTGATAGCGGTCGGTGACCATGGCGCCGCGTCGGTTCCAACGCCGTTTGCCGATGATGTGCACTTCGGCGGCGAGGAACGCGTTTGCGTTGCGCACCACGGCCCCGATATTGAAGTCGTGCTGCCAGTTCTCGATCGCAACGTGGAAGGGGTGACGGCGTTGATCGAGGTCGGCAACGATGGCATCGCGCCGCCAGTAGCGGTAGCGGTCGCTGACATTGCGACGATCGCCCGCGGCGAGCAGCTCAGGGTCGAGTCGCGGGTCGTCGGGCCACGGCTCCGGATGCGGCCCAACACCGACCTCGCGCGGTTCTCCATTGCTGTCTGGGGTCTTGGCGGACATGTGCGCAGCATATTGCGCTGATGTCCGCCAAGACCCTATTCGGCCGCGTTGGGGCGCCAGAAGATGGCGAGTTGGGCAAAGGCGGCGGCCACTCCGCCGGCGGCGAGGAGCAGGCCCGCCCGGCCGTCGAGGTACTCGGCGAGGGTCACGCCGTCGATGTCGATCAGCCAGTCGATCGACCACTCGCCCGGGCCGGCAACGGCAAGGGCCAGAGCCATGACTGCCAGCGTGAGGACGTACTCGTAGCCCTCGACCTCGACATCCGGCTTCATGAACGAGGTGATGAAGAACCCGGCCGAGCGGTGGACGGTCCAGAACGCGACGACCATCACGGCGATCAGAGCGGCGGCCGCCACCGAGGTGAGCAGGCCTGCGATCAGTAGTACCCCGACACCAATCTCGGTGGCAGTCGATGCAAACCAATGGAATCCGGGGCTCTTGAAGCCAAGGGAACCAAACCAACGGGTGGTCTTGTCGCGGCCCATGGCGTGCTTGATCCCGTGCGCCAGGAAAACAGCGCCGAGGCCGATGCGGATGATGAGAAGAGCGAGGTTGATCGTGTCGGGCATGATGGCCTCCACAGCGAGTGTCGCCTGTTTGTCTCTTGTACAACCTAACGGTGCCCACGAGGCATTCCGTCCTGGCCTCAAATCGTCGGATGGCGGACAATCGGATCGACACCGGCGTGGGAAGATGACGGCGCCGCCATGGGTTGACCGAGCATGAGCCCGTCACCGAGGAGACCACCACATGTCAAACACGTTCTTTGCGCCACTCGACGATGAGCGGGAGCCCACCCGGGCGACGCTCCACGCCTATGCAAAAGGGGTGGGAGCCGTTGCCAGGGCGCACGCCGTCTTTCATCCCAAGTGGTGGCACATCAGCCTGAAGGTGAGGCCGAACGGTCTGGTGACGGACAACCTGCCACTGCCGGGCGGCGGGAGCCTGGCGCTGCGAATGGATCTGGTCAACGATCTCGTCGCCATTGAGGCAAGCGACGGGAGCTCGATCGAGATCCCGATGACGGACGGACTGACCGGTAGCGTATTTGCCGACAGACTCATTGCCGCAGTCGCCGGGTATGGACTCGAGGGCGAGTACGTCCGAGAGAAATTCGAAGACGACGCGCCACGGGAGTATGACTCGCAGGCTGCCACCAAGATCATGGACCTCCTTGTCAACGCCAACACTGTGCTCGAGCGGCAGCGGGCAACACTCGGCGACTCGGTTGGCCCGATCCAAGTCTGGCCGCACGGGTTTGATCTGGCCTTCGAGTGGTACGGCTCCCGGGTCGAGGAGCACGAAGAGGATGGCGAAGTCCAGGCCTATCCCTCGCAGCTCAATTTCGGCCTCTACCCGGCCGGCCGGGCCTACTTCTACTCCAACCCATGGCCGTTCGCAGGGGACGAACTGCTCGGCGCTGAGCTCCCGCACGGCGCCGAGTGGCACACGGACGGCTGGGAGGGAAGTGTCCTCTACTACGACCAGGTCGCCGCCGACCCCAACGCCGAAGCCAAGGTGCTCGAGTACGCCGCCGCAGTCATGGAGGCGGCTCGCCCCACCCTGGAGGCCTGAGCGCTCGACAGTGGCGTTCTCGGTGAGCTTGGTCCCCAGCGGCCAGCAGCGGTACCGGCCGCTCGATATGCGCCTGATTGATGATGTGGTTGGTGCTGCGGGGCTGATGGTTCCGTAGCGTTGGGGGTCTCGACGGGTGTGGCTCTTGAAGTGCCTGGCGTCGAAATCGGGCGTCTTGTTAGCGAACTGTCGGCCCGTCGGGACCCTGGCCATGGTGTGGCTCGAAAGAGGCGAACGCCGGAGGCAACCGTTGTTGTGATCAGGAGTGCCCACCGTGGCCGTTACGTGACCCCGATGAGGGGGTTTCTGATGGTCACAACGATTGGAATCGATCCGCACAAGGCGACCCACACGGCGGTGGCGATCGACGAGACGGAACAGGTGTTGGGTGAGCTCACCGTCCCAGCCGACCGGTATCGAACCACCCGGCTGGTGGAGTGGGCTTCCCACCTCGACGGCGACGGGAGATTGTGGGCGGTGGAGGCTGCTGGGGGGCTCGGCTGATTGTTGTCCCAGCAGCTGATCACCCATGGCGAACGGGTGGTGGACGTGCCGGCGGTGTTGGCGTCTCAGGTGCGGGTGCTCGGCTCCGGACGGTCGGACAAGAACGACCCCAACGATGCCCGTTCGGTAGCGATCGCCGCATTGCGTCAACCCGGCCTTACCCGGGTGCGGCGCGAGGACCAGGCCCAGGTGCTGCGCATGTTGGCCAAACGACACCTCGAGCTCACCAGTCTGAGAACCCAGGCGGTGTGCCGCCTCCATGCGGTATTGATGCAGCTCCGACCAGGCGGGATACCCGAACGCCTATCAACCAACAAGGCCAGCATGGCGCTCCAAGGATTGCGCACCCTCGATCCGGTCGGTGAGCAACGCCGAGACATAGCGAGGACGCATCTGGCTGACAATCGGAGACTGGGCCGGGACATCAAAGCCAACAAGGCCCTGATCCGGCAGGCGGTCGCAGCTACGGACACCACGGTGACCGACGTCTGCGGGGTCGGTCCGATCGTCGCCGCGTTCCTGATCGGCTACACCGGTGATCCCACCCGGTTCGCCACAGCTGATCACTACGCCGCCTACAACGGCACCGCCCCCATCGAAGTGTCCTCCGGCGGCAACACCCGACACCGGCTCAGCATGCGTGGCAACCGGACACTGAACCATGCCATCCACATGGCCGCCGTCACCCAGATCCGCTTCAACACCCCCGGCCGGGTCTACTACGACCGCATGATCGCCGAAGGCAAAACCAAAAGGGAAGCCCTCCGAGCCTTGAAACGACGCATCTCCAACGCCGTCTACCGCCAGCTAGCAACGGGCCACCAGATAGGGCCCGGGGGGCACCCAGGAACGTTTCTACCGCGGGCGCGGCCGGCTTCGCATCCTGATCACCGATTCTCCCGCTCAGCCACCCCGGGCCACCCCCAAACCTACACCCCGGCCGGGACCACCCGGCCCGCCTCAACGCGCCCCAAACCAATCACTTGACACAAAGAGGCTTCGATATGTGCTGATGGCTGGTTGTGTCAAGTCAAGGGTGTGGTTGACCGCAGGTCCGCTCGACGAACTCGGGCGGCCAGGGAGCCGATGTCACTCCTTGCTTGGAGAGTCGGAAGTCGCACCGGTCGCAGCCCCAGGCCAGGGTCTTGGTCCGCCGAAGCCCGATCCCCATCGCCTCGAACATGACATAGTCGAGATCGCACCCGTACGGACAGAGTTCGTCGGCCCCCTGGGCGTGGAGGTATTTGACGATGCCGCACTCGGTGTAGTCGATCCCGAAGTCGAAGGTCTTCCCGTCGCCGTCGATGCGCTCGAACACCCAGTCTCCGGGATAGCGGCGGGCCTGCGACCGCCGGGCGGCCTTCTCTAACTTCCGTCTGCGCAGCCGACCGAAGCGCTGTCTCCCGATCCAATGACGGAGCACTTTGGGAATCCGCTCCATTTGCGCTCGGACCGCTCGGTGAAGGAACTCGCCGGCATCCTCGACGCTGCCACCGTGCCTGACCACCACCCGATACGCCGCCAACGCCCGCGGCGCAAGCGCCAGGGCATCGGAATTGATGTTCCGCCGCCCCCCGATGTAGGGAACGTCGGGGATCAGACGCCGGTACTCGTCCAGCATCTCCTCTCGCATCACCGTCGCCGTCTGCTCGCCGAAACGGTCGATCAGAGCGCCACCCGACCGTTTCAACATCCGGTCGAACTTGCCGACCCGCTTTTCCGTCTGCCGACTCGAAGTCGGTGCCTTCGTCTCAGCCGGGTTCTTCTTCACGGTCATGAAGCCCTCCCTAGAGCAGTCCAACGACAAACCACTCCAGCCTCCATTAGACACCGGAATCGGCCCGCCAACAAGGAGCCAAGGTCACATGATCCCCGCTCCATGACCGGCAATGTGGACTAGCCGGGATCTTGATTGGTAGACCGTCAATGGCTGTCCGGCACGGTCCATCGCTGAGAAGTCTCCTCTACCATCAGTCTTTCGTGACCTCTGAAAGCGCTGCCGCGCAACCCGAAACCCTCTCGGCCGTCCTTCGCGGTGGGATCCGCCTCGTTGCCCGGTTTGTTCGATGGCATCCCGCAGCGTTCTGGCTGGCGGTGGGCGGAGCCGCCCTGTTCGCCGGGGCCATCGTCGCATCGGCGGTGGTGATCGGGATGATCGCCGACACGCTGATCATCCCGGTGCTCAACGAGGGCGAGTCGATCGATGGGCGCATCTGGCCGGCGATGGCGGCCGTCGTCGGGGTGTCTATCTGGAAGGCACTGGGGATCACCCTGCGCCGGGTGGCGGCCAGTTACTTGCAGTTCCGCACCCAGGCCGACGTTCGCCAGCGCCTCATCGAGCACCAGATGAAGCTCGAGTTGGCTTGGTACAGCCGCCAGACCACGGGTGACCTACTCGCCGTGAGCGAGACCGACGCACGGATGGCCACCTTTGTGCTGGCACCGCTTCCCTACGGCACCGGAGCGTCGTTGCTCCTCATCGGCAGCGCCGCAATGATTGCGTGGATCGATCCGCTGCTTGGTCTGATTGCGCTCGTTGCGCTTGCCTCCATCGTCCTCATCGACGCTCGTGGCAGCTGGTCGATGTTTGTCGCCTTCCAAGAGGTCCAGCGGCGGCGCGGTGTGGTGAGCAGCGTTGCCCACGAGAGCTTCGACGGTGCCCTCACCGTCAAGGCGCTTGGCCGAGAGGACTACGAGACCAAACGGATGCGGCTGGCGTCCGAGGATCTTCGCGACGGGCTGATCAAGGTGGGTCGGCTGTGGGGCAACTACCGGGCGATCGTCGAGAGTTTGCCGGCCATCACCACGCTCATCCTCATCATCGTCGGCGTGGCCCGCATCGACGCCGAAGCCATCACCGCGGGCGATGTAGTCACCATTGCCTACCTCCTGTCGTTGTTGACGGTTCCGGTTCGCCTGGTTGGGT
Source organism: uncultured Acidimicrobiia bacterium (assembly GCA_963821095.1). Lineage (GTDB taxonomy): Bacteria > Actinomycetota > Acidimicrobiia > Spongiisociales > UBA5794 > CAVPHV01. The sequence goes on from CAWGCJ010000023.1 coordinate 396,988, forward strand.
TTGTCCTCTGGGAGATGGCAGCCAGCCAAGCGGCATGGCGTCGAGTCGACGCCGTTCTCACCGTGGACGACTTCGTCAGTCACGGCGATCTCGAGGCGCGGCGCGAGGCCACCGGAGCCGCGATCGATAGCGAGCGAGTCGACTTCGCCTACGAGGCAGCCGAACCGATCCTGCACGACCTCGAGTTGGATATCCCTGCTTCGCGCATCGTTGCCGTCGTTGGCCCAACGGCATCTGGCAAGTCGACGTTGGCCATGCTGCTGGCGCGGCTGTGGGACCCGCAGAACGGTCGGATCCGCCTCGACGGCCGTGATCTGAAGGACTTCGCTCGGTCGGAACTCCCCGGAGAGATTGCCTACGTGGCGCAAGAGGCGTTCCTGTTCGACGACACCGTCGCAGGCAACATCAGGCTGGGCATGCCGTTGACCACTGAGGAGATCGAGCACGCCGCCATCATCGCCGGAGCGGACGGGTTCATCCGCGAACTCGACAACGGCTACGAAACCAGGATTGGTGAACGCGGCATCAGCCTTTCCGGCGGCCAGCGCCAGCGGATCGCGCTGGCGCGCGCCGTTGCTCGGAAACCACGACTGCTCATCATGGACGACGCCACCTCTGCGGTCGACCCGTCCGTGGAGTCGCGCATTCTCGGGGCGCTGCGTGACGCCGAGCTTCCCTCGACGGTGATCGTGGTCGCCTACCGGCGTTCCAGCATCACATTGGCCGATGACGTGGTCTACGTCGACGAGGGCAGGATCGTCGCCCACGGGGCACATCGTGATCTGATGCTGGAGGTTCCCGGGTACGCCCGACTACTCCAAGCGTACGAAGAGGACGCCTCCGCGCGCCGTGGTGGCGCCGTGAGCCCGCCGCGATTGGACACGGAGTCATGACCGCGCCCACTGTGGCCCCGTCGATCGGCACCACTACTGCGCTGCGCCGTGCCTTCAAGGAGGCGCCGGCACTGCGCAAGGGACTCGGCGTCACCCTGCTCCTTGCCTTTGTCGGCACCGGTACGGCGATCGTGGTGCCGATCATGATCCAGCGGATCATCGACGGCGACGTGCTCGGAGCCGAGAACATCGACATGGGCTCGGTGCTGACGAAGGGGGCGATCGCGCTTGCCGCCATGGTCATCTCCGCGTTGGCCGGACGCGCTGCGGTGATTCGGCTCTCGATTGCGTCATCGTCCGGGCTGTCTGATCTGAGGGTGTCGACCTTCCGCCATCTCCACGGACTGTCTGTTCTGCACGTCGAGTCGGAGCGGCGGGGCGCCCTGGTCTCTCGGGTCACCTCCGACGTGGACACGATCATGCACTTCATGGAGTGGGGCGGCGTCGGGCTCATCGTCGGGTCCGCCCAGGTGGTGCTCGCGGTGCTCGTGATGCTCTGGTACGACTGGCGCCTCACCCTGCTCGTGGTCGCCGGCGTCAGCATCTACACGGTTCTGCTCGGCTGGTTCCAGCAGATACTGAGGCGCGCCCACGATCGGGTGCGCGGCCGCGTCGCCGACACGCTGGCGGCCCTCGGGGAGGCTATCGCCGGGCTGCCGGTGATTCGTGCCTTCGGGGCCGAGGAGAGCACCATCGAACATGTTCGCACCACGCTCGACGCGCAGTGCGACGAGGAGTACCGCACCGCCAAACTCGGGGCAGGCCTTTTCTCGAGTGCCGAGGTCTTCGCCGGGCTGCTCACTGCGTCGGTAATCGGCGTCGGGGTGGTACTCGGAGCCTCGTCCGGAACGAGTGCAGGGACGCTGCTGGCCTTCCTGTTCCTCGTGAACCTGCTCGTCGAGCCGGTACAGATGCTGGTCGAAACGCTTGACCATGCCCAGACGGCCGGTGCCGGGCTGAGGCGGATCCTCGGGATCATCGACACCGACAGCGATGTGCCGGATCCGGCTACCGGGCCCGATCTTCCGGACGGCGGCCTCGACGTGACATTCGAGAGTGTCGGGTTCAGCTATCCAACCGGTGAACCTGCCCTCGCTGATGTCAACGTTCACGTCGACATGGGGAGTCGGCTGGCCGTCGTAGGTGAGACCGGGTCTGGCAAGACCACTTTCGCCAAGCTGGTGACCCGCTTGCTCGACCCAACCACAGGGCAGATCAAGATCGGCGGAGTCGCCGTCGACCAGGTGCCCTTCCGCGACCTGCGGGCCAAGGTTGCCTTTGTGCCCCAGGAAGGGTTCCTTTTTGATGACTCCATCGCCGCCAATGTGCGGTACGGCAAGCCGGGGGCGACCGATCAGGAGGTCCGGGCCGCATTTCGGGACCTCGAGCTGGAAGGCTGGGTTGACGCGCTACCAAACGGTGTCGACACCCAGGTAGGTGAGCGCGGCGGCCAGTTGTCCGCCGGTGAGCGCCAGCTCGTCGCCATCGTGCGGGCGTGGATGGCCGCGCCGGACCTGCTCGTCCTCGATGAGGCGACGTCGGCGGTCGACCCCTCGCTCGAAGTCAAGCTGCGTCGCGCTATTGACCGCCTCACCTCGGGGCGGACGAGCATCACGATCGCGCACCGGCTGTCAACGGCGGAAGCCGCCGACGAGGTATTGGTTTTCGACCGCGGCGTCCTCGTCGAGCAGGGGGATCATGACTCGCTGCTCGCGATGCGAGGGGTCTACGCGGCTCTGCATGCCGATTGGGAGCGCGGTACCGCAGAGTGACCCCGCGGTGAAGGTGGTAGGGACGTCCGACCCTAGAACTGCGGCCACCTACCGACCAGGATCGGCCCCACGGAAGTAGCCGGAGGGCTGCATGGCGTTGGATGACGGTACGTTCCGCAGCACGGTCGTAGTCGACGCGGGCTCGGTTGCCTTGGGTGCTGAACTGGCCATTCCGACTGAACCTCGAGGCATCGTGGTGTTTGCCCACGGCAGCGGGAGCAGCCGCTTCAGCCCCCGCAACGCATGGGTCGCCGACTTCCTCAATCGAGCGGGGTTGGCGACGCTGCTCCTGGACCTGCTCTCCGCCGAGGAGGAACGACGGGACCGGGTGACGTCTGAGCTCCGATTCAATATTCCGCTTCTGGCGCACCGCCTCGCCGCGGCCGCCGAGCGGCTCCAGACCCGCCGCGATGTCGCCGGGCTTCCGATCGGGTTCTTCGGAGCGTCGACCGGTGCCGGTGCGGCGCTGATCGCCGCCGCCGAACTGCCGAGTCTGGTTGGAGCGGTGGTCTCACGCGGCGGTCGGCCCGACCTCGCCGACGAATCGCTGCGCAAGGTGCAGGCACCGACGCTGTTGATCGTCGGCGAACTCGATGTGGTGGTCCAGGCGCTCAACGAAGACGCCATGGTGAGGATGAGCGCTGAGGTCAGCCTGGCAGTCGTCCCCGGGGCCTCACACCTCTTCGAGGAGCCGGGCACGTTGGAGCAGGCTGCGGTGCTCGCCCGAGACTGGTTCCTCGGTCACCTCACCGGCACTGCGGGGTATCGGTAGCCTGTACGCCACGATGACGCTGAGACGGCAAGGGGGCATTGCGTGAGTACCGGAAGGCTATTGCTGGGATTTGGGCTCGTGGCGCTCGGTGTGCTGCTCCTGCTCGAGCAGTTTGATGTGCTCAACGCCGGCGACGTCCTCGCCACGTTCTGGCCGGTGATCTTGATAGGCCTCGGTGTCGGCATGTTTGTGTCGAATCCTCGCCATTGGTTCCCGCCGGCGTTCCTCGTCGCGCTTGGGCTGATGCTCCTTGCCGCGCGGCTCGATGTCGTTTCGGCTGAGGCGTGGGGAGCCTTCTGGGCTGCCATGTTGGTGTTGGCCGGCGTATGGATCCTGCTCGGCATCGGCTCGAGCCGGGGGAGCGATGCAGATGTGTCCGACACCGTTGAGTCGTTTGTGGCGTTCTGGGGCCGTGATGTCGTCAATCGGTCGGCCGCGTTTCAGGGCGGGTCGATCACGACGCTCTTCGGGGGAACCGAGGTCAACCTGGCGGAGGCCGGCATCGTCGACGACGGTGTGACTCTGGGCGTGCTCACCGCATTTGGTGGCACTGAGATCACGGTGCCCCACGGATGGGAGGTGCGGGTTAGCGGCTTGCCACTGTTCGGTGGCTGGTCGAACGGGGCCAAGAACGAAGTTATCGGCCCTGGGGCACCTCGCCTGGAGATCAACGCCACCGTGTTGTTCGGCGGCATGGAAGTCAAGCACCCCGATGCCCGGCCCTATCCATGATCGGTTGGGTCGGTCGAACGGCGTCCTCAGATCAACCAGACGTCGGTCTGTCTTCCGTCGAGGAAGTTGCACGCCGCACCGTCGAAGAAGGCGTCCTCCTCGAGCATGAAACGCACCGGGCTGCCGTCCCATTCCGCAACGGGCACGACCACGGATAGCTCGATCGAGTACGAAGTGTCCGGGAACACGGGGTAGTCGCCCTGACCGGGCACACCGCCCTGCTGGTCCCAGAGGCCAATGGTTGGACCGGCGGCGTGGCCGTGGAGTCCAATGGGGTGGCTGTAGATGGTGGCGTCTAGGCCGGCTGTTGCCGCCGCGGCGCGGGCCGCGGCCAACACCTCGTTGCCGGTGCGACCGGTTCGAAACTCCCTCATGACAAGATCTTGGGCCAAGTTGGCCGCGGTCATGCCGGTATTGATCCCAGGCGGGGCGGCCGTTTCGCCGGGCCGCAGCACGTAGGCGTGTTGTTGTTGGTCGGTGTGGAGGCCGAGGTAAGCGATCCCAAAGTCGATGTGAACAAGATCGCCGGGTTCGATCACGGTGTCACCGGGGGCCATCGCGAACGACTTTCGATCGTCATACGGGCGAGCCCGCTGGACCGAGACCGTGGGATGGAACCAGGTACCGAGGTTGAGGTCGGCCACACGCTGACGCAGCCACCACTCGACGTCCGCAGTCGTGGTCGACTTCGGCGTGATGACGGCGGGCGAAAGCGCTTCTCGCAATATCGCGTGGGCGATGGCGCAGGCCGCGGCGTGCAAGTCTCTCTCAGTCGCGGTGCGAGTCTCCAGCCATCCGATGGCGAGCGACTCGGCGGGCACCAGGCGCATAGCCAGTTCGGGGGATAGCGCGGCGGCGAGGGCGGCATGCTCGGTGGCCGAAAGACCATCGGCGAGGGCAAACGCCTCGGAACGGCTGAGTCCGATGCGCTGCGGGCTGTGTTCCGCGAGGTAGGCCGCGAGCCTGGCCCACTGATCGGGTTCGCTCTCCGGGTCCCATGCCGCCGGAAAGGCGTCGCCGACCCCGTAGCGCGCAATGGCGGCGCGGGTGCGGCCGGAATCGGTGAACACCAGGATCGTACGGCGGCGGGCGTTGATCCAGGTCGAGGGGAGCATGGTGGCAACGACAGGATCCTCGTTGTACTCGCGGGCGACGAGCACCCAGCAGTCGATCCCGGCGCGGTCCATGATGAGGGGGACGACGCTATCGAGGCGCTCGAGCAGCACGCGATCCCAGGTACGGGCCCGGTCCCGCTCGGAAAGTATGGAGAGGTCAGGTGTCATGGTGATGGGGAGAAACTAGCCGGCCCAGCCGGAGACGGAGTCTGCTGGCAGCCTGCGGACCTTCGGCCCTACAGACGGGGCCCGACCTCAGGTCAAGTGGGGGCTGGACGCTGACGGGAACAGGGTGGACGGATTCGAATCACTCAAGACGGTGGGTGCGTGGGCCGCGGTGCTCGTCGTGCTGTTGACGATCGCTTGGCTCGTCAACTTCGTCCGATCCCCGGACGCCGGTTCGACCGCTGATCAACAGTTGGCCTTCTACTCGGAGCACGGCTCGCTTCTGATCCGGCAGTTCCTGCCGACGACGCTCGTGGCGTTGCTCTACGTGCCCCTCTGGGTTGGATTGGCCGTCGACGCGTGGGACGCGGCGGCAGCCATTGCCGTCCTCGGGGTCGCCTTCGGGCTGCTGTATCCGCCTCTGGTGGCGATGGCCTATTGGACCCAGTACACGGTGGCCCGCGGCGTCGCCGAGTTGGCCGGGGACGACCCAGAGGCTGCGAGGCGTGCGTGGCAGCTCATCGGCTTCAACGATGATTCCAGATCGGTCCCGGGCGCACTAGTGGTCCTCGGGTACTTCGTGTGGGGTATTGCCGGCGGCATCTTCGCCGTCGCCCTACTGCAAACCGGTGGAACAACTCGCGTAGCGGCAGCTGCGGCGTTTGGGCTCACGGCCGCGTTGACGACGGCGGGGGCCATCGGATTCGTATGGCGGAATCGGACGCTGGCCACCGGGGTGCTGGCATCGGGGGTGACCTCGGTGCTTGCTACAGCACTGGCCGCAGTCGTCCTGTTCGGATAGCGCCGCGCCCGGAGACGTGGGCGTCTATTCGCCCTCGAGGATTCGTTCGATTAGTTCGTCTGCGGCACGTTGGCCGACGGTCTCGCCGTAGCGCTTGTCGAGCATGGCTCGCATGTCCGCAATGATCTCCTCGCGCTCGTCATTCTCATTCTTGAGGGAGGGGCCGAACATCTTGGTGCCGTCGATCCAGGGCTTGGCGTCATCCGACCACGGAATGAGCACCAGCCACGACCAGACCGACTTCCCCTTGCCGAGGTCGGTTCGGCGGGCCAAGCCCACGCTGCCGTAGGGGAGCGACTCCCAGCCCATGGTGCGCAGCGTGTCGCGCCCGTCGGGCATCCCGGTCACATCGAAGTTGGTCATGGTGGCCTTCCTGAAGGATTCGACAACGCTAGTGCGCCTTGGTTTCTAGAAGAAGCAGGGAGCTAATGGGCGACATCGTCCAGGTCGGCGCAGGCGAGCTTGGGAGCGTCGTCGCCGGTGAGGTGCACTACGACACTGCGGGCCCGATCATTGGCGACCTCGGGGTTTTCGACCGTCATCATTCCTATGCCGGCAGCGTCGCTGGTGAGCGCGAGGTGGATTTCGTTGGGTGGCATGTCGCTTCCGGCCGGATCGTGCTGGTAGTGGGGTCCTCCAGCCTCATAGCAGGCGCCCTCGTGGACATGCGCCATGAAGGCCGTGTCGGGCTGAAGGCCTTTGAGGGCAAGCGTGACGGTTGTACCAGCGGTGTGCCGGGCCAGGGTGGCTTCACCGCTGGGGTTGCCACCCGCCGGCGCCGTCGGCAAGACGACAAACTCGCCGTGGCTGAGGCGGGCACCATCGACCTCGGCAGCCGGGGTAGCGGCCGGGTCACCCATGGTCATGTTCATCGCCATCCTCTCGGCGGCGGCCATGGTTGTGGTGGTCGTGTCCTGGGCCTGGTCGTCCCCGCAGGCGCTCAGCCCGACGGCCAGGGCAACGACGGCGAACGTGAAGGTGGCGAATCTCATTGGTGGACCTCTCCGTGCTGATTCGATGTGTCACCGTTCTACCGGAGGCCGATGAGGGCGCAGTGAGTCGGCGATGAGGCAGCGATGAGACCGATCACGGTCGGTCAGTTGGTCGGCGCGGCGTTGGCAAAGAACACGGCCACGGCACGACCCCCGACTCGATATGTTGGAGTGGCTATGACCTGGGCCCGCTGTGGTGTTGAGATGTCGTCAGGGGCGGCAAGCGCGGTGTCAACCACCCGCCGCCATCCGCTCGTTGCCCAATCGGGGAGCGGTGGCAGCTCGAAGTCGAGGGGCGCCCAGTACCCGTTGAGCGCAAAATGCATCAGGAGTTCGCCCGACAGTGATTGGGCCGACAGAGCAATACTGCGCGAATGATGCGAGAAGTCGGGTTCGTCGACCCGAACGCCGTGAAACCGGATCTTCGCCCTTTCCATCAAGTCGGTGAGGGTCAGATGGGGCTCAGTGGTGACGGTGTCGCGTTGTCGACGTAGCTTGATGAGTCCCTTTACGAAGCGGTGGATGTCGGCGTGACGGTCGAGGTCCTCCCAGTCGAACCAGCTGATCTCGTTGTCCTGGCAGTACGCGTTGTTGTTGCCCTCTTGGGTGCGGCGCACTTCGTCGCCCATCAACAGCATCGGGGCGCCAAGCGACATCATCGTGATGGTCAGTAGATTCTTGACCTGCCGGTTGCGGAGCGCCTCAATGATCGGGTCGTTGGTCGGTCCTTCGATTCCACAGTTCCAACTGACGTTGTGGTCGGTGCCGTCGCGCCCGTCCTCTCGGTTGGCTGCGTTGTGCTTGCGGTTGTATGAAACGAGATCGTTGACGGTGAAGCCGTCGTGGCTGGTGACGAAGTTGATGCTCTGCTCGGCCTCGCGGGGTTCGTCTGCATACATGTCCGGGCTGCCGACCAAGCGGTCGGCGATGCGAGCGATGGTTCCGTCATCGCCGCGCACGAAGGCGCGCACATCGTCTCGGAACTTGCCGTTCCACTCCTTCCAGCTGTCCCCGACGAAGTCACCCACTTGGTAGAGGCCGGCGGCGTCCCAGGCCTCTGCGATCAGCTTGGTTCCTGCCAGGTGGGGATCGGACTCGATGTCCCACAGAACTGGGGGATTGGGCAGCGGGTAGCCGCGCTCGTCACGCGACAGAATCGAGGCGAGGTCGAACCGGAAGCCGTCGATGTGCATCTCGCCCACCCAGTAGTGGAGGCTGTCGAGAATGAGGCGCCGCACGATGGACTGGTTGGCATTGAGCGTGTTGCCGCAGCCCGAGTAGTTGGCGAAGTCGCGGCCGCCGTTCTCGAGGATGTAGTAGGTCGAGTTCTCTAGCCCGCGGAAACTCATCGTTGCGCCGTGGGCACCGGCTTCGGCCGTGTGGTTGTACACGACATCGAGGAAAACTTCGATATCGGCCCGATGGAGCGCCTTGACCATGTCGCGGAACTCGTCGAGTGGGCCGAGGGCGTCGCGGCGTGAGCTGTACGCGGCGTGAGGGGCGAAGAACGAAATCGGGGCATAGCCCCAGTAGTTGGGGAGGCCGAAGTCGGCGTCCTGACGATCGAACTGGAAGACCGGCATGAGCTCTACCGCGGTGACGCCGAGGTCCTTGAGATACGGGATCTTGTCGATGAGCCCTGCGTAGGTACCACGGCGTTGCGGATCGACCCCCGAGTTGGGGTGCTGCGTGAAGCCCCCGACGTGCATTTCGTAGATGACCGAGCCGGCAAAGGGGCGGCGCAACGGCAGATCGCCCTCCCAGTCGTAGGTCGAGGGATCGGCGACGACACTCTTGAAGGCGGCGGCATCGTTGCGGCCGGGCTCGATGGCGGCTCGCCGGTCGTATCCGGCGGGCGTGACGACGGCACGGCCGTACGGATCTACCAGCACCTTGTCGGCGTTGAAGCGTTGCCCTCGGTCGGGATCGAACGGTCCGTGGGCACGGTACCCATAGATTTGACCAGGGCCGATCCCGGTAACGAAGACGTGCCAGTAGTGGTAGGTCCGGTGCGGGTCGGGGGTGAGTTGCAGGACGCGGGCGGGCTCGGCGTCGTCGACATGGTCGTAGAGGAGCAGATCGACCTGTTCGGCGCTGCGCGAATACACGCTGAAGTTGACACCGTCGGGCTCGACGAGCGCTCCAAGTGGGCTGGGACATCCGGGATACTGTTCGACCATCCCGTGATTATCGCGCGCCAAGAACCTCTCTAGGGCTCGTCGCGGCGGCCCATGACGAGGGCGATGGCGTGGAAGAGCAGGCCGGCACCCCAGGGTATGGCGATCCAATAGGCCCAGTTGATACCGTCGCCGGCGTTCCAGTCCTGGGCGAAGAGGACACCATTGATGACGAGATAGGCCGCCACATGCCAGGCCAAGTCGCGCAGTTCGGCGGCATGGCGGCGTCGCACGCGTTCAGCGGGTGCAATGTTGGGAGATTGGAGCACCAACCCACCTCCTGGGATGCTCAACACTCAACCGTGCCAGGGTGAAGCTGCTCTGACCAGGGTCTTCTGGCGGCAAGGCAAGGCTCTGTGCTCTAGCTCGGCCAGCGTCTGGCCTGGTATTCGACCCGCTACAGCTCGGCGATCTTGCCGACGACCGGGGCGACCTGTTCGATGATGCCGACGGGATCGGGTCCGACCGGCATGATCATGGCCCCCTCGATGCCGACTGCGGCGAGGCCGGCCAACTCGGACACGAAGCCGTCCATGTCACCTGTGGCCAGGGCCCCGCCGGTGTAGAGAATCGTCTTGCGGATCGCGTCGTAGTCGGTGCCTTCTCGCTCGCAGTGTTCGCGCAGGACGTTCAGCTTGTGAGTCGCATCCTCGGGAGTGCCGACGAACAGATTGCAGGCATCGCCGTACTTGGCAACCAGGCGCAGGGTCTTTTTCTCTCCGCTGCCGCCGATCAGGATCGGCGGGTGGGGCTGCTGGATCGGCTGTGGGGAGTTCAGCGTCTCGGCCAACTGGTAGTGAGTTCCCTGATACGGGCCATCGTCGTCGCTCCACATCTGGAGACAGATCTGGAGCGCCTCTTCGAGCCGCTCGAAGCGCTCAGCCAGTGGCGGGTAGGGGACACCGAGACCCACGTGCTCTCGCTCGTACCAGGCTGCGCCGATGCCCAACTCGGCTCGTCCTCCGGAGAGGACATCGAGGGTGGTCACCGTCTTGGCGAGCAGGCCGGGGTGACGATAGGTGACGCCGGTGACGAGAAGCCCGAGGCGCACCCGGGAGGTCTTGGCCGCAAGGTAACCGAGGGTGGTGTACCCCTCGAGCATCGGCTCGCTGGCTTCGAAGTAGGCGTCCATCTGGAACCAGTGGTCCATCACCGACAGTGCACTGAACCCGCCGTCGTCGACGACCTCCGCTATCCGACCGAGCGTGGCAGCGGTGCCCTGGGGGCTCTCCGGCCACGTGAAGCTCGCAACGTGAACGCCAATCTCCATGATGATCTCCCCTTCAGGTACCCGTAGCGGACACTGCGACGCTACCTGGGGAGCCGGGGCTACCGGAAGTACAATCCTCGAGGGCCGTCGATCGGCTTGACCACAGGAGGATTGATGACCGACGAACAGAATCTTGAACTCGTCGCCGCGGTGTACCCGAACAACTACCAGGCCCGCGAAACGATGAACGAACTCGAGAACCTGCACAAGGACGGCACCATCGAGATCGTCGACGCCGCCGTCCTGGTTCGGGAGTACTCGGGAAAGCTCTCCATCAGCGATCGAGCGGATGTGGCGCCGAAGAAGGGCGCCGGTCGTGGTGCGATTATCGGTGGCGTGATTGGGGTCATCTTCCCGCCATCGTTGCTCGCCGGCGCAGCTATCGGCGCCGCCGCAGGTGCCGTGGTCGGCAAGGCGACCGAGAAGGGCTTCGACGACGACATGCTCGAGGAACTGGCCAAGGATCTCGAGCCCGGGAAGTCGGCGCTGATCGCGGTGGTGAGCCACGAGTGGCACGGTTCGCTGGTGGCAACGATCCGCGGTTCAGACCGCATCCTCAACCGGACGGTAGGCGCCGAGGAGTACCTGGATGTTGAGATGGAAGAGGGCGTCCCGATTCAGGACTACTTCAAGGACGAAGACGGCACCACCGCCGAGTCGTAGGAGCTTGAGTCGGAGCGGGCGACCTGGACCAGGGTGTCCGAGTAGGCGACCCCGCCACCCCAGTCGGTGAGAGCGTCGCTGGTCAGCGAATTTGCGGTCGCCTGCTGCTCATGGTCTGCGGCCCACCACCCGAATGGCACCGCAACGACGCCGCAACGCAGCCGGTCGCTGATGCGGACCTCCAGATTGAGCCGGGCGCGGTCGTTCCAGACATCCGCACGGTCGCCGTCGCTGATGCCCCGGGCCGCGGCGTCGGAGGCGTCGATTTCGAGGAACGGCTTGCCTTCCCTCGGTCCGTGCTTGGGGAGATGGGTGTAGCTGCTGTTGAGGAAGCGGGTGTGGTGCTTCGGGGTGAGTAGCGCCAGTGGGAAGCGGGAGGCGAGATCTTGGTCGCCTGCGGCGCTCTCGGCGGGGAGCACAAACTGAGGCACGGGGTCGTGGCCTTCCGCCGCCAGGCTCGGGCTCGAGAGTTCAGCCTTTCCGCTCGGCGTTCCGAAACCGCCGGTGGCATATGGCCGCAGATCCTCGGGGAGGTCAAGCCGCAGGAAGCCTCTCGAGCGCAGTGTGCCGAGATCCACCGCGGGCAGCGCGGAGCGCAGCAGAGCCTCGTCATCCTCGTAGAGCACCGGATCGGTGAATCCCATTGCCCGGGACAAGCGGCGCCACAGCTCGGTGTTGGGGACACTCTCGCCGCGGGGCTCGATCGCCGGTTCGTTCCAACCGAGGTAGAGGTGACCCCACGAAGGCACCATGTCGAGTTGCTCGAGTTGGGTCGTCGCCGGAAACACCACATCGGCGTAGCGAGCCGTGTCGGTGAGGAACTGCTCGCTCACGACCGTGAATAGGTCATCACCTTCGAGCCCGGCGCGGATCAGTTCCGCGTTGGGAACGGTGATCACCGGGTTGCCGCACCACACGAAGAGGGCCTTCACCGGCGGTTCCATGGTGGCATCGGTGAGGGCTCGCCCCAGGTGGTTCATGTTGATGCTGCGGCGTACCGCGCCGTTGTCTGGGTCGAACACGGAGTCGTCGACCATCGTTTCCGCCCACGATCCAACGCTGCGGGCCATCCCGCCACCGCGGTCCTTCCAGGACCCGGTCAACGCAGGCAGGCATGCCAAGGTTCGAAAGAACATCGCACCGTTCTCATGGTGTTCTGGGCCGATCAAGGTTCGGATGAAGGCGGGGCGGGTGGTGCCGTAGGCCGCAGCGAGTCGCTCGATCTCGTCGGCGGGAATCCCGCAAATGTCGGCCGCTCGGGTCGGAGTCCACTCGGCAGCCCGTTGGGCCAACTCGTCGAAACCGATCGTGTGGGTCGCGACGTAATCGTGGTCGACGAGATCGTCGCGGATCAGGACGTGCATCAGCGCCAGCATCAGGGCGACGTCGGTGCCGGGGAGCGGCTGGATGAACCAGTCGGCGGCCTGGGCTGTGGCGGTCCGGATCGGGTCGATCACCACCACCTGCGCCCCTTGATCCCTGGCCTCTTGCACAAACGGCCAGAGATGGCGATTGGTCAGCTTCGTATTGGTTCCCCACAGCAAGACCAGTTGTGCATGCCGGACATCCATGGGATCGGCGGCGAGGCCCGTCCCGAGCGTCGACGCCGTGCCGGCTTGGGCAGTCCCGCCGCAGAGCGAGCCGGTGAGCTGCGAGGAACCCAATTGCCCGAAGAAGCGCCGATCGAGCGAGGACATCTGAATCAGCCCCTGGGTACCGGCATCCCACCAGGGAAGGATCGCCTCGCCACCCCAGGTGTCGATCACCTCATGCAGCGCCTTGGCAACCCGATCCAGCGCAGTATCCCAGCTGACGGGCTCGAATCGTCCCTCGCCTTTAGGGCCAATTCGCACAAGGGGCTGAAGGATGCGGTCGGGGCTGTAGACCCGGTCGAGAAAGCGGTTGACCTTGGGGCACAGCTCACCCTGAGAGTACGGGTGCTCGGGGTTGCCGCGCAGTTTGACGACGACGCCGCTCTCGACCGTGGCCACCCAGCCACAGGTGTCCGGGCAGTCGTGATGGCAGGTCCCCAAAACGGTGCGAGTACTCATCGCAGGAGTGTACGCGACGGGACCCCTCCGGTTCTTGCGTGGCTCAGGCGCCACGATTGCTGGTACCTCAGCCACGCCGGAACAGGGAATCAGCCGCCGTAGCGGCTGAGGTCTACTTCCAGCGTTGCTCCCAGCGTCGACTGCGGAGGAGAATAGCCACGCCCAAGGCGGCCTCCGATTGTGGCCCGGCATCCATCAACGCGAGGATATGTGACGTAGCCCGGCAGCGATAGGAGCCTTCAGATGTCAGACCTCAGCGACCAATTCGAGACGGCGGCCGCCGAAGCGCAGCAACTGCCGAGCAAGCCAGACAACGCCAACATGCTGCGGCTGTATGCCTTCTACAAGCAGGCAACCGAAGGAAATGTATCGGGCAAGCGCCCCGGGATGATGGACTTCGTCGGCCGTGCCAAGTACGACGCATGGAAGCAACTCGACGGCACGTCGCAAGACGACGCCATGCATTCGTACATCGATCTGGTTGAGGAACTCAAGGCCGGATAGGGTTCTTGCTCACCGAGCGAGGGTGAGGCGTACGATCGGCACCGTCTCAGCCATGCTCTGCGGGGCATCGAGCGGTGGTCGAAGGCCTTCGCCTAGGCCTTGGCCGCCCCGGGGAGCGACGTTGGGTAGTCGGCAAAGACGGCGACCGTTTCGTCCGGCGCAATGACCGAGGCTGTCGCCGGCTGGTGTTGAGACGTCCCGTGCTGATGTGCACGGCGAGCTGCTTCTGGGTGTTGTGGTACCAATCGCTCTCGGTGCCCCAGGCGGCGACGACGTCCACCGATTTATCGTCACGTCTGATGACCTCCCGCACCGTTGATTGCATGTGACGGGAATTGCGCCCAGTGTGCTCGAGCAGCACAAAACGCGACCCTGGAACCCAGCCGAGCCCCGCGCGGTACACGTTGCACGGAGCTCGGGCGAACTACCGGCCGATGGGGCCCGGTGGTCTTCGTCGGTTCTCACCGGTGGTCACAGAAGCCGACCGGTCGTTGGTCTATCCGTCCGACGTCGTCGTGGTGGTGGCCGGAGCCTCTGTCGTCGTCGGGGCATCCGTGGTCGACGTGCCGCTGTCGTCGCCGGAGTTGTTGATCAACACCGCGATCAGGATCACGATCGCCACGATGGCGAGAATGACCCCGATGACCGTTCCAAAGCCACCGCCACCTTTTTGGGTGACCTGGATTTGTTGTGGTTGCTGCTGTTGGGCTGGCGGCGCCGAAGGTGCCTCGGTTCCGGGGGCCGGTGGGGTTGCGGCTGCGCCGGCTTCCATCGGGTTGGGGTCGGTGCCGCTGGTCCCACCGGTGCTGATTTGGCCGGTCCAGCCGGTGCCATCCCAGTAGCGGTAGGTATAGGTTCCGGTTGGGTCCCGGTACCACCCTGCTGGTTGTGGTTGTGCCATGAGTCCTCCACGAGTGTGCTGTTTGAGGGCATTCTGCGGCGAGAGCCGCCGGCGGAGACTACCCGATTCGGGTGTTCCTTCGAGGGCAATGGCGAAAAGCGAGCGCGGGGGTCGGCCTCGGGTGCGCCGCCGGACCGTCAGGATGCCTTGAAGACGACCGGCGTTGGCGGGTGTCCCCGCTGCGAAGACGATTCGAGAAGTGTCACCGGGAGGCTGACCGTGAACGTCGTTCCTCGCTCCTCGTTGCTCTCGAAGGAAACCGTGCCTTCGAGGTAGCGCTCCGCAAGGAGTCGGGACCCATAGGTACCGAGGCCGCGGCCCTCTCCTTTGGTGGAGAAGGACCTTTGGAAGACTTGGAGTTGCGATTGTTCCGGCATGACGCCTTCATTGTGAACGGAGAAGGTGACTCTCTGTCCATCCCGCCGACACCGCAGAGTGACGACACCGCCTTCCGGGGTCGCCTCGAGTGCGTTCTTGGTGAGGTTGCCGATCACCCGACACAGGAGCACCTCGTCGGACACGAAAGGTGCATCACAGTTGCCTTCGGCGATGACAACGCTCCGATTCAGCCCGACCTCATGGGTGGTGTACTGGCTGGCGAGGCCGTCGAGCAGGCTCCGTGATTCGATGGTTCGCGGATGCACGACGAGGTCGTTTGTCTCGGCGGCCAGCAGTTCGGTCTGGCCCTGGATCTCGTCGATGAGATGCTCAGACGTCGACTCGAGAAGTTCGAGTATCTCGTTTTGCTCTTCATCGGTCACAATTCGAGCCATGGACGACAGGCCCCTGACGCCGGTGGCGGTATTCATGATGTCGTGGAAGAAGATGCGCTCCAGTGAGCGTCGACGCTTCGCGTCGCTGATATCGACGGCTGAGAAGAGGATGAAGGTCTCGTCATCCACAACAAATGGTGTCGCCGTGATCTTCAGGTCGAGCGGGTCGCCGTTCACTCGCAGAATGCGGCACTCCTTCTCCTGAGGATTGCCGAGCGTTGCTCTGCCGAGCGCTTGGGCTGCTCCGCAGGTCCGACAGAACGGCGAGGTGCCGCAGCCATCCGGGCCCACCTCTGCACTGCGGCAACTCATCAATTCACCTGGGCGTCGACCAATGGCGTCTTCGTCGGAGACTCCGAACGAATCGATCAGGCTCCGGTTGGCGAAGACGATCTGGCGGTCGGAGTTGAGGATCGCGAGGAACGACGCGGAACCGTGGGCGACGTTGGTCATCAACGAATCGGCACTGAGTCTGCCCATTTGTTGAAGCAACTCGTCTCGAGGCGTGCGGCCGACTGATTTGGTGGAGGTGGTCGGTTCTGTGTTCGTCACGACCTGACTCCTTCGAGATCGGGTGGATGCCGGTGGAGAGCGGCGGCCGTATCCATGTCCATCGGCATTCAGGCCGGGAATGTTGAGTCAGCACGGCGATGAGGACAACCCCGGTGCAGTTCGGGCAACCCGCCGACAACCTCAGCCTGAGCCGGTGAGGATGCAGTGGGGCTCGTCGTTCGCTACTTCGGGTTCTCCCGGAACCAGGCGACGGTTGCCGCAATGGCGTCGTCGAGGTCCGTGGCGTGCTGGTCGAACGTTGCCTCGAAGTCACTCGAGTCGACGATGAACGGCTCCTCGAACTCGTAGAGCATCTCCTTGAGCTCACGGACATTGCCGTTGAAGAGGGCAACGACGTTGAGCATCGCCTTCGGCATGGCCGAGACGCCACCGGCGGTACCCACCGCCGCGCCAATCTTCGCGACGAACTCACGCGTGGTCAGCGTCGCCGGGTTGGGGAGGTGCCACGCCCTGCCGTCGGCTTCGTCACGAACCCCGAGCGTCGCCAAGCCTGCGGCCATGTCGGGCACGTAGCTGTAGGTGTGGGGGAGGTCGGGGTTGCCCATGACCTGGGCTTTCTTGCCCGCCAGCAGCGGGTAGAAGACACGGTCGCCCATGGCGCTCATAGTTCCCCGAGGGCCGAAGTAGTCGGACGCCCGTCCGATGGCGACCCGAACCGTCCCGGCCTCGTGGGCAGCAAGCAGGTCGTCCGCCATCCGGGCCCGCACCGATCCCTTCCGAGTAGTCGCTGCGTAGGGGAGATCCTCGGTGAGCGGTGCACCGCCGGTGGGTCCGTACATGTAGACGTTTTCGAAGGACACCAGCTTGGCACCGGCTGCGGCGGCTCCCTCGAGGACGGCAGCCTGCATCGGTGGAAATAGCTCGGGCCACTTGGTGTATGGCGGGTTGAGACACTGGTAGACCGCCTTGGCACCCTCGCTGACCTCGACCGTGAAGGCGGGATTCGCAGCGTCGCCGGCGACAACCTTGACTTCGCTCGGAACTCTGGGCGCTCCCACTGCGATTGACGGCTACGACTTCCTCGCCCGCGGCGGCGAGCCGGTCGATCAGCGCCAGCCCGACGGCGCCGGTACCAAAAACGACATGGGTCACAACGGTTCCTCCTCACGGTCGCCGGCGGCATTTCCCGACGGCGTCGAGTCGAACCGTACACCCGGTAGGTCAACACCGGCCGCCGGATTCAAGCGGCGGGCGGAACAAGGTCGAGAAGCTCCTCGGCGAATGAGGCGTAGTCGTACTCGACCGAGCTGTCCTCGACCTGGAGTAGGCACCACACCACGTTCCAGCACAGATAGACGCCGATGAGGCGATCGAGATCGCGGCGGACCTGGTCGTCGACCTCACCGAAGTAGGCCTGGAGCAGTAGTTCGCGTCCGGCCGGGTTGAGCGGATATGCGGCGCCGCCGAGGTCGTACATGGGGTCACCCATGCCGGCGTATTCCCAGTCCAGCACCCAGAGGTTGCCATCGTCGAGGAAGTTGCGGTGGTAGGGATGGTTGTGGCAGAGCACTGGGGCGTAGGCGCCCGACCTGGCCGCCTCGGTGGCGGCAACCTGTTCGAGAAGCGGTTCGAGGCGGGCGGGGCGCTTGGTTTCTCGCACCACGATGACGCGGGCCCAGCGACGTATGTCGCCATACGGATCGAAGTCACCGGCGATTTCCCCGAGGGCGTGAATATCGCGGAGCCGCCGGGCGACACGGGGGATCATGGCCTCGGAGGTGAAGTCCTCCAGGGTCAAGGGTCGAGCCTCAGATAGATAGCGGGTCACGAGGTGCCCCTCAGGGAGCAGGAACTCGATGGGGTCTGGAGCGATGCCTGCGGCTGCGGCCTGCAGGATGGCCACGCCCTCCCGCCAGCGGTCGATGCCGTAGCGGGAAGCATCACCGCTGGTGACACGGACCAGGTAGCGAGTTGCGTCGGCGGTTACCAGGTAGTTGGCGTTCGGCAACCCTCCCGGCAACACCGCGGCGTGGAGTTGTGTGGCTTGATCGAGCAGTGGCACGCGTTGGATGACCTCTATGAGATCTGCATCGTGCGCCAAGGGGTCCATTAGTCCGTCCACCGCAGTCGTCACGGTAGTAACGGAGCCGGTCGCGGGGAATGACTGCTAGCCGACTCGGCGGAACAGATAGGCGAAAGGAGACTTGGTGTAGGCGATGCCGCGGCCGCGCTCACGGAGCATCTCCGGAGACAGCTCGACTTGTTTCTTGGGGATGAGGTAGTCACCCAGGCCCTCGGTATTCACCCGATAATCACCGGAGCTTGACGTCACGACGCCGCACAACTCATAGCGGGGATCGATCGAGGCCATCGCGGCGTCACCATGACTGGGGTTCACCAGCAAGACGCCACCGACCTGCAGGTACCTTGTGCAGTGCGCGGATACAAACCCGGCATAGAGCGACAAGAGCAGGTCGTAGTCCGCATCGATCCCCATCTCGGCGGTGTAGTCGCCGTGGATGAAGCGATACTGTGGATTGGTGGGCGACCCAGCCTGGGCGGCAATGATCTCGTTGACACCGGAGATGTCGCTGAAGAAGGCCTTCGCCCGGGCGTCGCTGTCGACATAGGTCACCTTCGGGAACACAAACGACGCTGCAATGTCAACGTACGAGCCGGGATAGAGCACGCGCTCGGCGGCAAAGGTGCCGGCGACTGCCGAGAACAGCCGCCAACGGTCCCCGGGATGGGTGTTCTGCTTGTCCCAGAGCGCCTCTGTTTTGGGTTCCATGGGCAGAGAGCGTACCGCCCCTTGTTGGGCCGGGAAGGTTCAGGTTTCCCCTCGAGAGGCTAGACCGCTGCTGCTCTGGGAGAACGGCACGCGGTCGGCGTCAAGATTCTGAGCTCATTTGCCGATTCAAGGCAGATGACACCGGCCACACCACACCCCACCTATGCCCGTTCCGTTCTCATCGCGGCGCTGACGCTGATCGTCGTTGCCTCGCTCGGCGTTCCGATGGCGGCTGCGCAACCGGCGCCTGTTTCGGGCCCGATCATCACTGAAGTGATGCAGAATCCCGGCCACACTTACGATTCGCGCGGCGAGTGGTTTGAGGTGTACAACCCAGGCAGCGAGGCGCTTGATCTCAGCGGGTGGACGGTTCGTGACGACGGTGTCGACAGCCATGTCATCTCCGCCGAACTCATGGTGCCCGCTGGGGGTTACGTGGTGATCGCCCGCAACGGCGATCCGGCTCTCAACGGTGGAATCGCGGCGGACTATGTGTTTGGCGATTCCATGTTTCTCTTCAACGCGAGCGACGAACTCGAACTCGTCGACCTCGCCGGGGTGGTCGCCGACCGAGTGGCGTGGGACGACGGAGCCTCCTTTCCGGATCCTGATGGTGCCTCGATGTCGTTGGCGAGTGTCGGACTCGATAACGCCAACGGGGTCAATTGGTGTACGGCCGTGACCATCTTCGGCGCCGGCGACCTGGGGACCCCGGGCGCTGCGAACGTCTGCGACGGGGCCGACGCCCAGATCGTGATCAACGAGGTCATGCAGAATCCGGACGTCGTCTCCGACAGGAACGGCGAGTGGCTCGAGTTGCACAACGCCGGCGCTCAGGATGTCTCGCTGGCGGGATGGACCGTTCGCGACGATGACTTCAACTTCCACCGCATCCCTGACGCCGGCGCTCCCGTCGTTCCGGCCGGTGGCTTTGTCGTGCTGGCCCGCAACGGCGACCCGACGGTGAACGGTGGCATCACCGCCGACTATGTCGTCGAATCCGGCTTGGTGCTGCACAACACCCAGGACGAGATCGTGCTTGCCGACGCTCAGGATCGACTGGTCGACGTCGTCGAGTACGACGATGGGGCCACCTTCCCGGATCCCCGGGGTGCGTCGATGTCGCTGCGCAGCCCAGGATTGGACAACAGCGACGGAGCGAACTGGTGCACGTCGCCGGTGACCACCGGCCCGATCGACCTGGCGACACCCGGGATGCCGAACGACTGCGAAATCCCGGCGCCTCCGCCACAACTGATCATCACCGAGGTCATGAACAACCCGTTGACCGTCAACGACACGAGGGGCGAATGGTTCGAGGTGTACAACCCGACCGGCGACGCCGTCGACCTCCAGGGCTGGATCATCCACGACGAGGACGTCGATCGCCATATCATTGCCGACCCCGTTGTGATCGCACCGGGGGGGTACGCCGTCTTTGCTCGCAACGGTGACGTTTCGCGCAACGGGGGCGTTGCCGCCGACTACGTGTACGGCAACGACATGTTTCTGTTCAACAACTTCGACGAGTTGATTCTGGCCAACCCGGCCCAAGAAGTGTCCGATCACATCGTCTGGGACGACGGCAGGTCGTTCCCCGACCCCGAGGGCGCCTCCATGGCGCTTGGAGACTTGTCGCTCGACAACTCCTCTGGTGGCAACTGGTGTGTGTCGACGACGCCGTTCGGTGCCGGTGACCTCGGTACGCCCGGCGGCGCCAACGACTGCGACGCGGTTCCGAACGCCGAGACGGTTGTCATCACTGAGATCCATCAGAATCCATTCGCCGTCGGGGACAAGTACGGGGAGTGGTTCGAACTGTCGAATCCGACGAACGCGGACATCGATCTCAACGGTTGGGTAGTGCGCGACGACGACTCCGATCGCCACCAGATCAGCATCGGCGGTGGCCTGATTCTTCCGGCCGGCGGGTCGGTTGTCATCGGCCGCACTCGGAACGAGGTCAACAACGGTGGGGCCGGCGTCGACTACGCAATGGGCGGTTCCGTGCATCTGTTCAATGGCCGAGACGAACTTGAGATCGTCGATCCCACGGGCCGGGTCGTCGACCGGGTGGCGTGGGACCATTTCTCGACCGAGTGGGATGTGCGCAACGGTGCATCGATGGCGTTGCTCGACATCCACGCCGACAACACCCTCGGATCCAACTGGTGCGTTTCCGGACCGCAATTTGGCGCCGGCGACCTCGGGACCCCAGGGACGCCAAACGACTGCGAACCCGGCGTTGGTGGTCCGCTGGTGATCAGCGAGGTCATGCAGAATCCGGCCGCGGTGCCGGACTCGGCCGGGGAATGGTTCGAGGTCTACAACTCTGGAAGCTCGGCCCTGGACATCGACGGCTGGGTCATCCGGGACAACGACTATGCCAGGCACACCATCGACAACGGCGGCCCGCTGGTGATTCCCGCCAAGGGGTACCTCGTCCTCGGGCGTAACGCCAATTCCGCCCAAAACGGCGGGGTCGAGATGGCCTACGACTTCGGCGCCGATGTGACGCTCACAAATGCGACTGACGAACTCGAAATCCTCGACCCGTCGCTGCGGCCAATCGATCGTATCGCCTGGGACGATGGGCGGACGTTCCCTGATCCGACCGGAGCCTCGATGTCGGTGCGCAACCTTGCGGCCGACAACGCTGCGGCGCCGAACTGGTGCGTCTCAGTCACACCGTACGGACGGGGCGACCTCGGGACTCCCGGTGCGGCAAACCTCTGTGAGATCCCGCCACCGGGTGACCCGGTTGATCTTGCCATCGAGTTTTACGATAAGTACGCCCCCGTTGAGGTCGGTGACCGCCTCCGCTACGAAGTGATCGTTCACAACGAGTCCAACGACAACGACACGGAAGGTATGTGGGATGTCGTTCTGACCCTGCCGGAAGGCGTCACCTTCAACAAGGACTACAGCCACAAGCGCTGGGATTGTGGGCTCGACGAATTCCCAACCGTGCGTTGCACGTATGTCGGCCCCAAGGATCTGCGGGCTGGGAAGAAGTCGGACAAGATCAGCATCGAAGTCGTCGTGGACCAGGGAGCTCCCGAGACACTCGTGGCCGCGGCGGCCATCGACCTCGCCGGCGCCGAGTTCCACGATCCGAACCCCGGCAACGACGCCATGACCATCGAGACAAACGTCGAGGGCGGTGCAAGCCCTTCGGGCCCATTCGATCCGCTGCCCGATGGGTTCAACCCGAACCTGTCGGCCATCCTCGAGTGCGTCGTCGACCACGGCGACGGAACCCTGACGGCACGCTTCGGGTATGAGAACCGCGAGGACTTCGACTTCACGATCCCGGCGGGGAGCCAGAACCGCCTGCATGGCCCGGTCATCACCACCGATGGGCCGTGGACCGACTTCGGCCACCCGACAGTCGTGGACGGGCGGCCCGGTCGAACCCAGTTCGGCGAGGGTGTCTTTACTGTGACGTTTGCGGCCGGTGATCAGATCGTGTGGAACCTCCACGGCCGTACCGCCACCGCCAGTTCGAACAGTTCAACCTGTTCGGCCTCCTAGCGGCTCTCTCATTCTGGCGTGGCTGCGCTGCCGGCGACTGCGCCTCAACCACGCCAGAAGCGAGAGTTAGGGTGACCGCGTCGCCCCGCGGGAGAGGATTGCACGATGAACGCCAAGCTTGCCAACGCGACGGCGTTGTACATGGAAGGGATCCGAGATGGGGACGCTCGTCGCGCCGTTGAGGCCTACACCGGCGATCGCTACACCCAACACTCGACGGGCGTGCGCGATGGGGTCGAGGGTTTTGTCGAGTTCTTCGAACCGTTCATCGCCCGCACCCCCGAGCGCGACATCCGTGTAATTCGGTCGATCGTGGACGGTCGCTACGTGTTTGTCCACGCCTTCCAGTCGCTCAACGGCGGAGAAGCTGAGTGGGTCACGACCGACTTCTTCGACACCGATGAGGACGACAAGATCATCGAGCATTGGGACGTCATCGCTCCCTACACGGCACAAACACCGTCGGGGCACACGTCGATTGACGGGCCCACGGAGATCACGGATCTCGAGGCAACCGCGGCCAACAAGGCCATTGTCCGCAACATGATCGAGGACTTGCTCATGGCCGGCGGCGACGTGGGAGCGATCGACCGCTACATCGCACCTGGATACGTCCAGCACAACGCCGAAGTCGCCGATGGTATCGAACCGTTCCGCGCCCTCCTCCAGATGCCCGACCGGTCACTCTGGTACCAAGACATCGTGTTGCTCGTCGGCCAAGGGAATTTCGTGGCCACTCTGTGCCGAGCCACCTGGGAAGATGCCGAGTATGCCCAGGTCGATATCTTCCGACTGGAAGATGGGCTGATCGTCGAGCACTGGGACAACGTCGAACCGGTACCCCCACCCGAGGAGCTCGTCAACAGCGGAAAGTTCTAATCGTCGGCGTCCGGCACCCTCACATCGTGAATCTGGGCTACGGTGCGGGCGAAGCCGCCGAGGATCGGAACTCTCTTGAGCGTTGGCAACACTGTGGCATTGACTGCCGAGCGCATTGTGGCGCCGGTCGAGGGGATGCACCGCGCCATTGCCAATCGGTGGTTTGGTATCGCCGGGTCGGTCGGGGAACCGGTGCGGGTTGCCCACGACGCGATTTCATCCGTTGTCTACCGTTCGATCCGGCTCGGCGGAACCGCCCTAGGCATGGGTCTCGACCACGGATTGAACGTGTCGGAGGAACAGTCTGATTTGGTTCAAGCATGGGTCAACGGTTTGTGGGGCGACGGGTTTGGCGACCGAGAACCTCGGCTTGCCATCGAGATGGGCATCCGCGACCGCACCGGGGAGCCGGTCGCAATCGACGCACTCGTGGATGCATTTCCGGCAGCCACGGGCCGAATCGTGGTTCTCGTCCACGGGTTGACCGACACCGAACGCTGTTGGATCGGCCCCGGCGTGCAGCCGGGTTTGGCGGAGACATTGGAGGCTCATCTCGAGCTGTCTCCGGTCGCGATCCGCTACAACACCGGGTTGCGGGTCTCCGACAACGGTGCTCAGCTGGCGGCTCTGCTCGAAGACTTGGTTGCGCAGTGGCCCGTGGAGGTGGAGTCGATTGCCCTAGTTGGCCACTCGATGGGTGGGCTGGTCTGCCGCAGTGCCTGCGCCACCGCCGAATCCACCGGGCTCCGGTGGATTGAGCACCTCGAGGATGTCGTCGCACTCGGTTCGCCGCACCGGGGTGCCCCTCTCGAGAAGTTGGTGAACATTCTCGGCTGGGGGCTCGGAATCGCGCCCGAGACCCGGCCGCTTGCTGACTTTCTCAATGGCCGCAGCAGTGGCATCAAGGACCTGAGGTTTGGAGCCATCGTTGAAGACGATTGGGCGGGACTAGACCCGGATGCGCTGCTGCGCGACACGGTGGGGGACCACTCGCTACCGGCCGGCGTTGGCCATCACTTCGTCGCCGGTGTCGTCACCGCCGACCCGCAACACCCCGTTGGCGTGGCAATGGGTGATCTTCTCGTGCGGGCTGCCAGCGGCACCGGGAGCCAGCGGCTCGAGCCCACCAACGTCGAGGTGGTTGGGAGTACTCGGCATTCTGATCTGCGCAACAACCCAGCTGTGATCGACCATGTGATGGGCTGGCTTTCTCCTCAGGCGCCGTAGCCGAAGTGGCGCTGCTGACACCCGTTGCGGCGCTGCGCCTGGCCGATCGTGAATTCTCTGCGCGACTGGAGCTTGTGCCCAACTCGAGCTGGGATGACCAGAGCGCCTGCGACGATTGGTCGGTGGGTGATCTCGTCGACCACGTCATCGGCGGCAACGTATTCACGATGGGGATCCTCGGCGGATCGGCTGCAGATGCTGCCATGGAGGCGGCGATTGCGGGTGCCATTGCGGGCTCCAGCCGCCGACGCGATGCCTACCGGGAGTCTGCTCGGGAGATGCTGCAACGACTCACCGCCGACGGGGCACTCGATCAGAGCTGCCACCACGTCGCCGGAACCCTGTCGGGTGCGGAAGTCGCAGCCATCCGCACTGAGGACGTCGCCCTTCACGCCTGGGATCTGGCCGTCAGCACCGGCGCAGACGAGGCTCTCGATCCGGCATTGGTGGAGTATGTGTGGGGCCGAATGTCGCTCCGAGCCGATGAACTTGCTGCGAGCGGTCGGTACGGCACACGAACCGGCGGAGGATCGGAGGGCGACCTCACCGTGCAGGAAAGGCTGCTCGACATCACCGGCCGCGCCGGTCGGTCACTGCGCTGAGTGCGTGTTTCGCCGTGACCATCGGCGCCACCATACGACGGAGATCTCCAAGCCGACGAGAACCGCGACAAGCCCAAGGCCGGGTGACGGTCGATCTTCCTCCGCGTCCGCGGGCGCCTGGGGGTTTGCGTTCGCACGGCTGGCTGGGTTCTGTGGACGCGGCGCCCGGAGGCGAGCCGGTCACCATCGCCGCAGCGGTCAGGAGGATCGACGGCACGCCGGCGAGTATGGCAGCGCCGCCTCAGCCCCGCTGCCGCCATCTGCGTTTCGAGAATCCGAGGTATCAGGCGGTGAGTCCGCGCCTCATATACCGAGAGTTCGACACCGAGGGGGGACATGGACGCGGTTGCGTTTTCGGCTGGCGCCGCAACGGTTCTGGCTGCGTGGCAGCTTGTGCCCCAGGTGGTCAAGCTACATCGGGTTGTCCTGCCGGCGGGTGTCTCCCCGACATGGGCGCTCCTCGGCATCTCAACGAATATCGCCTGGGTGGCGTACCGCTGGTCGCAGGGGCTTTGGCTGGGTCTTCCGTCGCCCGTGATCGCCGCGGGGCTCTACGTCGCCACTCTTTGGTTGATTGTTCGGTCGAGGCCGAATCTGCGGTGGGCGGGCGTCGCAGGCGCGGCGTGGTTCGGCTGCGTGGCCGGTGCTGCCGCCATCGGTGGTTGGATCATGCTGGGTACCGTTCTTGGCCTGTCGAGTGGGCTTCAGGCGGCTCCCTCGATTTGGGCGGCCTACCGCTCGAGACGCCCTGCCGGGATTGCGCCGAGCCTGTGGATCATCGGACTGGCTCAAGCACTCCTGTGGGGGTACTACGGCTGGGCCAACGCCGACTTGGCCCTGGTGTTGTACGGAATCACGCTGTCGCTGGCTGCGCTCCTGATCTTGGGCCGCTACGCCTATACGCACCGCGCCGCTCGGGTTCACGGTCCGAACCTCCCGGTTGGCATTCGACCGGCTAAGCCCAGAACCAGTCTTCGAAGCTGAGCGTCGCCACGTGACGGGCGCGGCTGCGTGCGGTCGCCGGGAACCAGGCGAGTTCTCGCCCGGCGCCTGCAGGGAAGTGGGCCGAGCGGCAGCGAACCCCGCGCAGGCCCGCGGCGTTCGCCTTGACCCCGATCGATTGACAGGTCTCTTGAGGGATCAGGGCGCCGGCAGCGTCGAGCGGGTAGGTGGGTGGCAGGCGTGCGGCCGAAATCCCGGCCTTGGTGTGGACATCGGCGACCTGTTGCCTGCGGGGGAGGGTTGCCGCCACCAACACAGGGCCTGTATCGTCGCGCAGATCTTCGGGTTCGTAGGGCCATTGCGCAACGAATGACGTCAGATTGATGCGAGCTGTTGCCAAGTCCTCGTTGAGGTAGAGGGTTGGGAAGCTGTCCGGGGGGTTCCAGCGCCCGCCAATCCTTTGGGCGAAGGTCGGGTCGAGAGGGTCGGTCCAACCGGCGTCCGCGATTCGCAACCACTCATGACCATCCCTGAGAAGCTCGGTTCTCATCCTTGGGCGCCGGCGAAGTCGAACATCGCTCGGCAGGTAGTCAGGATGTCGCGATACCGGTTCGTGGACCACAGATCGAGCAGCGACTCGTTTCGGGCCGCAGAGATGGGGCGGCGAACGACGGCGGGGATGCGGTCACGTTTGAGATAGCGAACCAGGAGATCCGTTGCTGCGGAAAGGTCGGCCACCGCCTGGGCGCGACCTGTTGGGATGCCGTCGGTGAGCCACTTGGCAACGGCTTGGCGGCTCACTCCGAAGCGCCGTCCGGCTTCAGACTGGCTGAGGCCCCATGCAGCGAGGATGCGCTCGAGGTTCCGACCGCTGCGGCGGCGTTCGAGCGAGTCTGTGAAAGCATCGAGCCAGTCCGGGTCGTCAGACCGCTCTTCGAGAAGAACGGCAGCGGCCCTGCTTGCGTTCATACCGAATACTGAGGTGCGGTCCATCTGCGTGGTCTCCTCGGTACGCAACCTGTTGTCAACTGCAACCGTATCGCAACCGCAACCCGACGTCAACTACCCATACTGTTCGTTGTGTTCCGCCGGTGGTGGGCACTCCCCGGCAGTGTCCCCCTGACAGGTGTGGCTAGCTCTCGACCGGGTACGAGGGAGCTGGGGGCGCCCCCTCGACATTGAACGCGGCCTGGTCCAGGTAGCACCAGAACCAGTCTTCGTCCGGTTCATACGATCGGATCAGCGGGTGGCCGTGGGCCCGAAAATGGGCAGTGGCGTGTTTGCCTGGTGAGTTGTCGCAGCAACCGACCCGGCCGCAGACCTGGCAGAACCGCAGATGCACCCAGTCTCGGCGTCCGGCGGCGAGGCAGTCTTCGCAGCCGCTGGACGCGATTGGCGGCGGAGTGAGGTCATCGGGCAGATGGGTACACGGGGACGTCATGTGGTTCAAGTCCTTTGGAGGGTCACCGTCAGACTACGCGGCCGGCCCCTCGTCTGTCCCGGGGACGTCACCCCATCACCTAGCCTCGTCCCATGCATCTGTTGAGTCTCGAAGGCGTCTCGAAGTCGTACCCGGAGAATCCGGTGCTGTCTGACGTTTCAATGGGGATCTCAGCAGGGGACCATATCGGTGTCATCGGTCGCAACGGCTCCGGCAAGACGACCTTGCTGGCCATCATCGCCGGAACTGAGGAGCCTGACGCCGGCTCCATCGTGCGCAGTCGCGGCCTGAGGATCGCAGTCCTGGAGCAAGATCCCGCGTTCGCAGAAGGCGCGACGGTTGGCGACATGGTCGGCGAGGACCGTGGCGCCATTGCTCTCGCCGACCGTCTCGGCCTCCTGGATCATGGCGCGCTCTGTTCCAAACTGTCTGGTGGGCAGCGCAAACGGCTCGCACTGGCAGTCACCCTGAGCACCGATTGCGATCTGCTCATCCTCGATGAGCCGACCAACCATCTCGACGTCGATCTGATCGACTGGCTCGAAGAGCACCTGCGGGCGCGGTCGGAGGCACTGCTACTGGTGACCCACGATCGCTTCCTTCTCGACCGGGTGGCGACCCGGATCGTCGAGGTACACGATCAGGGCTTGTACTCCCATCAGGGAACGTACGAGGCATATCTGGAGTCGGCAGCCAAGCGTGACGCCCACGCCGCCGCCACCGAACACCGCCTGCAGCAGCGAATCAAGACTGAACTGGCCTGGTTGCGACGGTCTCCCAAGGCCCGCACCTCCAAGTCGCGGGCGAGGGTGAACCAGACGTACGACTTGATGGCCCAGCAACGACAACGGGCCCGTCAGGAACTCACCATCGATCTCCCCGCTCGTCGGATAGGTTCCAAGGTCGTGGAACTGCACGACGCGGGCAAGAGATACGGCGAGCAATGGGTCGTACGTCACGTCGAGTACAAGCTGCAGCCCGATGCCAGGATCGGGATTGTTGGGCCCAACGCCGCCGGCAAGAGCACACTGCTCAGCCTCATCGCCGGTCGGATCGAGCCGGATGAAGGCCGGGTCGCCGTAGGGTCAACGGTCGTTGCCGGCTGGTACGGCCAGGACCCTCGCCCCATTCCGCCCACGATCCGGGTCCATGCCGCGGTACGCGAACATCGCGATGAAGTGCTCCTCGAGAGTGGTATCAGGGTCTCGGGGTCACAGCTTCTCGAACGTTTCCAATTCACCAAGGACCAGCAACAGGCCGAGGTGGGCGACCTCTCGGGGGGAGAGCGTCGCCGATTGGAACTCCTGTTGAGCCTGATGGAGGCGCCAAATCTCCTCCTGTTGGACGAACCGACGAACGACCTCGACATCGATACGCTCAATATTCTGGAGGAGTACCTGGACGCCTGGGACGGCGCCCTCGTGGTTGCCAGCCATGACCGCTACTTCCTGGAGAGAACGTGTACCGACATCTTCTCGATCGAGGCCGACGCCTCGGTGATTCATCACCCCGGCGGGTGGGCCGCCTACCGGGCAACGACGACGGCGACGACGGATACGCCCAAACGGCGGCGCACTGACCGCCGCTCCAAGCAGGCGCCGCGCAAGCTCACCTACAAGGACCAACGCGAACTCGATGATCTCACCGCGGCCGTCCCCGACCTCGAGCGGAAACGGGACGAGCTATCCGTTGCCCTCCACGAAGCGGCGGGGGACTACGAGCACTATGCCGCACTGGCCATGGAACTGGCGACGGCGATCGAAGCGGTGGACGTCGCTGAAACTCGGTGGCTGGAGCTCACCGAGCGGGCCCAAGTCCTCGCCGGCGAGGCCCCAGTGCTGGAGCCGTAGAGTGAGGCGCCCGCATCAGTAGAAGGACCTGATGAGCAGCAACGATCGCTCCCGCTGGCTTGGACTGGCGGTGCTCAGCCTGGGTGTTTCGATGATCATCGTCGACGCCACCATCGTCAACGTTGCGCTTCCCTCGATCATCAGGGAATTCGAAATTGGCTTGTCCGATGCGGAGTGGATCAACTCGATCTACTCCCTCGTGTTCGCTGCGTTTCTCATCACGCTCGGCAAGGTCGGGGACATGCTCGGTCGGCGACGTCTGTTCCTGGTCGGTCTCGTCGTCTTCGTGGTCGCCAGCGTCCTCGCCGGCCGTGCCACCAGTGGTAGCACGCTGATCCTCGCACGTTTGCTGCAGGGGTTTGGCGCCGCCACGATCCTTCCCGCCACCCTGTCGACCGTCAATGCGACCTTCCAGGGCCGGGAAAGGGGGATTGCCTTCGGGATCTGGGGGTCGGTCATCGGCGGCATGGCGGCACTCGGCCCACTGCTGGGCGGCTGGCTGACCACTGAGCACTCGTGGCGTTGGGCCTTCTACATCAACGTCCCCATTGGGATCATCGCGTTTGTGGGTGCGTTGCTCTGGGTCAGGGAGACCCGCGATCTCGCGCAAGGTCGCGGGTTTGACGTTGCCGGCGTGTTCCTCTCTGGTCTTGGGATGGCCGGGGTGGTGTTCGCGCTCATCGAGGGCCCTTCCTACGGCTTCGTTTCGCCCACCGAAGAGTTCACGTTGGGGTCGTTCACCTGGCCCCTCGAGTGGATCTCACCCGTCGCCGTCACCTTCGTCGTCGGGGCGCTCCTGTTGGTTGCCTTTGTGCTGGTCGAACGACATCGAGCAGCGGCCGGCAAGCCAGTGTTGTTCGATCTGACGCTGTTCCGCTTCCGGTCGTTCTCGATTGGCAACGCCACCGTTGCGGTACTGAGCCTCGGCGAATTTGGTCTGATCTTTGTGCTGCCGCTGTTTCTCCAGGCCGTATTGGGCTACACGGCCTTTCAGACTGGGCTGCTGTTGCTGGCTCTGGCGATTGGCGCCTTCATCGGCGGTCCAACCGCGGGGGTGCTTGCATCGCGGATCGGCCCACGTCTGGTCGTGAGTACCGGGATGGCCCTCGAAGCGGTCGCCATCCTGACCGTGGCGCTTCTCATCTCTCCCGAACGCAGCGGTTGGGCCTTTGTGCCCGGTCTGTTCGTCTACGGGATCGGGGTTGGTCTCGCCAGTGCCCAGTTGACGAGCGTGGTCCTTGTCGAGATCCCGCCCGCTGAATCCGGTCAAGCGTCGGGGATGCAATCGACCTTCCGTCAGGTTGGTGCCGCGATTGGCATTGCCCTTCTCGGCACCGTGCTGGCAGCGGGACTGCGGACTGGGACCGTGGACAACCTCTCCGAGATTCCCGGCTTGCCGGCCGTCGCGCAGGAGGGCATCGTCGACGCCGTCGCCGGATCAGCCGGGCAGGTGCTCCCGGCGCTCGGCGAAGAGCCGGGTTCAGAGTTGGTGGTGGCTGCGGTGTCGGATGCCTTTGCATCGGCGGCGCGCACCACCGGATTGGTCGCGGTGCTGTTCGTCTCGGGAGGGTTCCTGCTATCGACCCGCCTGCCCGATATCCGGTACAAGACCGGCAAGGAGGAGGCGGCTGATGAGGCCGCGACCTGAGGTCCGCGACGGCCTAGTCCGAGTTGAGCGGCATGCTGGCGACAAAGGCGCGGGCCAGGCTTCGGTTGATGTCGTCGGGAACCGGCTGAGCGCCGGGCGATAGGTCGCCGTGGCGGGTGGCGACCCGTTCGAGGGAGCGGGCCTGCATGGCGAAGCCCAGGTCCATCGATTCGATGCTGTTGCCCTTCGGCTGACTTCCAGCGAGGTTCAGCATGCGGCCTCGCGAGATCAGGTCGACGGTGCGGCCGTCCCGGAGAATATGACGATCGAGGGCCTCGCCAAGCGGGATGCGCTCGGCGGTTGCCGCGTCCAATGCCGGGACATCGATCTCCCGATCGAAGTGGCCGGCATTCCCGAGCAGCACTCCGTCGGCGGCGGCCGCCAGGGCGGCTTCGCCGACCACGTGATCTACCCCCGTGGCCGTGATGACGACATCAGCACGCGGAATGAGGTTGATGATGTCGCCAACTTGGAAGCCATCGAGTGCGGCCTCCAACGCCTTGATCTCGTCGGGTTCCGCGACCATGACGGCGCTCCCGTTGGCCCGGAAGTACTGGGCGATGCCGCGACCGCACCAGCCGTAGCCGACAACGAGCGTGCGCTTGCCCTGTGGCATCAGGTTCGTGTGGCGCAGAAACGACTCGTAGATGGATTGCCCGACTGCGTGCTTGTTCTCGGCGATGGCCTTGAGCGGCGAGTCGTTGATCACGATCATCGGGAAGTCAACACTCGCCGCCAGTTCGCCGGTGAGGCGATTGTGACCTGATGTTGTCTCCTCGGTTCCGCCCAGCACGGCAACGCCCTGCTCGATGGCGAATGCGGCCAGGTCGGCACCGTTGTCGAGGATGACGTCGGGTTTGGCTTCCACGATGGATCGAACATGGCCGAGATGGGTCTCCAACCTGTCGGTATGGCGGCCCCGGGCGTCGATGCCGCGTTCGATGAGGTAACCCACGACGTCATCCTGGGTGGTGCCGTAGTTGCCGACGGCCACGACGTCGGCGCCGCCTCGCTGCAGCGCCAGCAGCAGTACGGCGGTCTTGACTTCGAGGTGAAGCGAGACCCCGATCCGCAGCTCGGCGAAGGGTTGGGTCGTATCGAACTCGTCGGCGATGGCTCCCAAGAGGTGCATGTTGGACGAGGTCCACAGGATGCGCTGTGCGATTTCGTCGAGCGGCGGTGCTGGGGTCATGCGGGCGGCTTCCTTTAGGCGCGGGTTGCTCTCACCGAGAGTATGGCAAGACCGAATCGCCGCACCGCCGACTGCGAACCTCGCCTCAAGGGTGTGGCCAATGGCGACGATTCTCCTGGGTATGTCATCTCGGACCATCAACTCGCTCGTCGTGGGGATTCTTGGTGTGGTGCTCGCTTCGTGTGGTGCGCTGCCGGCTTCGACTTCGACGTCGACCACATCGTCGGATACCAACGGTCGGGAAACGACGACGACCGTGGCAGAGAGCCCGGCGACGACGGTTGCCGAGGGTGCCATCGACGTCGCTCTACAGCTGCCTTCGGACTGGGGCGAAGCGGTGGTCCAGGGACGGTCGGACGACTTCCCAACCGCACGCCTGGCGTGGGAGGCAAGGGGATCGAGCCTGAACGTGTCCCTGCCAGGGGAAGGCGCCTACATGTTCTGGGCGGAGGCGCCCAGCAGCGACGACGGGCTCTGCTTCTACCAGGCGCAGTCGGACCCACAGTGGCAGCAGACGGACGTGTTCGACGGCGACACCGTGAGGCTCGACATTGCCGGCGAGGTGTGCGAGTAGTCGCTCACGGCCTGCTCAGGTCTCGACGGATTCCCTCCGGGACGCGACGTACCCGTCGGCGACAAGCCGGATCAGGTCATCGGTGACGGTTCGCTGGGCCATGAAGCGCCGAGAGAACGGCGGCCCGACCGGCAGCGCATGCCATGGTGGTGCTGGTGCTGATCACGGGGCGATTGTGTGGGCATCAGCGTCTGGGTTCTCCAGCGTCGCGGCATCGTGGACTAGGCGGCCTGATGTCAGTCGGGTGGGAGTTCCCCAGGTGGAATTGGGGGATGAGCCCTATGGCCGCGGTGGCGAGAAGTTGGCACAGTCTGATGCATGAGCCAACCAGCCCCACAGATCGATAAGTCCAGCGAGGTCAACTCCCGGTGGTACCGGGCGACCTGGATGACCGTGCTCCGCGTCCTTGCCTCCGGATTCGCCATCGTCGTTGGCCTTGGCATTGTCCTGGTCACCATGGCTATGGGGGACTGTTCTGCTTTCGGTGGCACCTGCCCTCGGCAGGACGGCTTCCCCGATGACGTGTTTCGAATGGCGGCATTCGGTGGAGCTCTCGCCGTGGCAATGCCGTACTACCTGAAACGGCCGACCCGGCGACGATGGGCCATTGCCCTTGGCATCGGAATTGTGGCCGGAGTGGCCATTGGGTTGTTCGCCGTCTCTGCGACGGCCGCGTAGAGCCACACCCGAAAGCCTGGGCCATCAGATCAACGGCTGGCGACAGCGTTGGGGCTACGCTCGTCGGCCATGGCCAAGCAAGATCGGTGGGCAAGCGACGACGTCCTCGAGACGTTCCGCAAGCCGACCTACGTTGAACTCGAAGTCGCGCACGGGATGACGCTGACCCACACCGGGTCACGCTTCACCGGCGTGGTCGCCGGGTTCTCCGAACGAGACCAGGTGCTCCTGGTCGGTGATTCCGGGGACCGGCAACTCTTCAAGGCCCACGACGGAGCCTTTACCCACAAGGGGATCCGCGTTGCGTTGCGGGCGCCGGCGAACCCGGTGGACAAGCCGCGTCGGCTCACCGCCTCGGGTTCGATTGAAGTCGGCGACGTTCGTGCTCGAGTGGCCGCCGCCAGCCGCATCTGGGTCGAGGGTATTCACGACGCCGAGTTGATCGAGAAGATCTGGGGCGACGACCTCAGGGTGGCCGGCGTTGTCGTCGAGCCGCTCCACGGTGCAGACAATTTGGAGACAGCGGTCTCGGAGTTCGGGCCCGCCTCGAGTCGCAGGCTCGGCGTTCTGTTGGATCACCTGGTCGATGGATCGAAGGAATCGCGGATTGCGGGGCGGGTGGCGCAGGAGCACGTCCTGGTTCGCGGCCACCCCTATGTCGACATCTGGCAGGCGATCAAGCCGGGCACCATCGGCATCGAGGCATGGCCGGTAGTGCCGCACGGGCAACCCTGGAAAGAGGGCGTGGTAGCGGGGTTGGGGATGGACGTGGAGGCTGGAGCCTTCTGGGGGAAGGTGCTCAGCGCCGTCTCGACCTACCGTGACGTCGAGACACCGCTGGTCAACGCAGTTGAGCAACTCATCGACTTCGTCACCATCGAGGGATAGTCGCCGCTGCGGTGTGACTAGCGTCTCGCCGGATGGAGTCGAACACCCAAGTTCAGATCTACACGATGCAGTCAGTGGCCGAGGCTGAAGCGGTCGCCGCTCTCGGGGTCGACCATGTGGGAGTCACCCCGTCGCATCGAGGGCTGCCAGGGGAGGTTGACGAGGCAACGGCCTCCGACATCTGCGCCGCCCTGACCGGCCTGGCGAGGTCGGTGGCCCTCAGCGTCGAGACCGAAGCCGAAGACCTTGTGCGGATGGTGGCGAGGGTGCAGCCCGACATCCTGCACCTCTGCGGCCCGCCCGGCGAGATCACCCCGCCAGCCGTTGCCGATCTGCGCCGCGCCCTGCCAGGGATCGGCATCATGCAAGCCATCGCCGTCACCGGACCTGAAGCGGTTGAGACGGCTCTGTCGTACGAAGCCGCAGTTGACTTCCTGATCCTCGACTCGGTCACGCCTGACGTGCCCGGTGTCGGCGCGGCCGGGACCGTCCATGATTGGGCGGTCAGCGCCGCCATCGTGGCAGCGGTGGACGTACCCGTCGTGTTGGCGGGCGGGCTGTCTCCCGACAACGTGGCCAACGCCATCGCGGTCGTGCACCCGTGGGCCGTCGATTCGCTCACGTGCACCAATCGGCCGCTGCTCAGCGGCGGGTTCGAGAAGGATCTCGACCTGGTGTGGCGATTCGCCCAAGCCGCCAAGGGTGAGGCCGCCTCATGACCGTGCTCGTGGTTGGCGACGCCAACGTCGATCTCGAAATCCGTCTTCCCCAGCAGCCACGAGCGAGCGAGCACGCCAACCCCGACCCGCAGCTCTTTGGCGGCGGCTCCGCGGCAAACACCGCGGCCGCATTGGCCCGATTGGGGCTCAACTGCAGATTCTCCGGCACAGTCGGCGACGACAGCTTCGGGCGATTCGCCGTTGCCAGCCTGGAAGGTGCCGGCGTCGATACCGCGTGGGTGACGGCGACCCCCGACCTCCCGACTGTCACAGTCATCACCGTCAAGCAACCCGACGGTGAACGCCTCATCTATGTGTGGCCACCCTCGGGCGGCGCCCACTCCGCACTCGAGGTGGAAGCAACCACCGCTGCGGTCTCAGGCGTGGACTGGCTCCACGTTTCAGGCATCTGCCTGAGAGTGCGGCCCGCACGCGACGCGCTCCTGGCGGCAATGGCCCAGGCTCGCGCCGAGGGCGTCGTGGTGTCGTTCGATCTGAATCTTCGGTTGGAGAACTGGGGCTGGGACGATGGCTTCCGTGAGGTGGTGATGGCAGCGGTCGAACGCTCGGACGTGGTGCTCGGAGCGGCGGGGGACGAAGTCGGTGCCTTGGCCGGCGTTGAGGATCCGATCGCAGCCGCAACCGCACTCGCCGGCACACAACGGACGGTGGTTGCCCGGATCGGTGCCGCAGGTGCGGTCGCCTGCTCTGCAGGTTCGGTGGTGGCGGAGGCCGGTTTTGAGGTTGCAGTAGTCGACACAGTCGGCGCCGGCGACGCCTTCAACGCCGGGTTCATCGCGTCTCGGCTGGCCGGAGGGACGATCGCCGACGCGCTGCGTTGGGGGAATGCAGTCGCAGCCTTGTCGATCGGCGAGGCGGGGGCTCGGTCGACACCGACGAAGGCCCGACTCAGCGAGTTCCTGAGGCGCTGAGCCACCGTCATCGGGCCGGTGGCTGTGGCATAGTTGAAACGAGCCGGTGCGTGCGAGTGTTCAAAGGGGAGGACGATCAATGGCTGGATTCGCAAAGTACGAAGGTGTTGACGGCGAGTCATTCGACGCCAACCATCAGGGGTGGGTGGATATCCTGGCGTTCGATTGGGCAGGCACGAGCGGGGATTCGGATGGGTCGTCGCGGCGCCGTTCGGCTCCCCACATCGACGACTTCAACATCGTCATCGCCTATGAGAAGGCGGCGGTCAAGCTGCAGGAGGGCTTTCTCAAAGGGAAGGTGTTCCCGAAGCTCGAGGTTGAGCTCACCGCCACCTACGGAGGTGCCCGAGCCACTTACCTCAAGTACGAGCTGAAGAACGTGATGATCACGTCGTATCAGGTCAACGCCTCGGGGAGCGAGGACGACGGGCCGCCGATCGTCGCCGTCGCCAACAGCTTCGAAGAGATCAAGGTCACCTACACCGAGTACGACCCGACCGGCGGAGCGTTGGGGAACGTAGTCTCCGAACACAAGCTGGAGGGCCGCCGCTAGGGGGCTGTCGAACAACGTCGGCGTGGGTTTGTCGCGATGGCGACGAGATTCTGCGTCTCACGGGTTGCGGCCTGCAAACGCGTGAGAGCCAGCTTGTTGGACGACGGGTGCTGCCTTGAGAACAGTGGCGACCCGGGTGGAATCGACGGCAACCTCCACGCCGTCCTGGCGAGTGCCCCAGTTGCCTGAGCGGATAGTGATGAGGGACCACAAGCGCAGCGGCACGAGGAGGAGCACATGGAAGACTGCGTAGAGCGGCGCGAGCAGAAACGTCGCAACTGCGTGATGACGGGACAGCGAAGGCGTCGGGAGGAACCGGACTGAGCGTGCGTACGCCGAGAAGGTCAGGTGGGCCGCGTAGTAGGCAAACGCAACCCCTCCGGCGACAAACGGTCGAATCAGGACCGCCGAAGCCAATCCGAGGGTGAGCAGCACCCAGGAGGCGAGTTCCACCAGCGACAGTTTCCAGGGCCAGGTCCGCGGCGACATGAAGCGGAGGACCCAGAGCGACTCGCGGAAGAACGACTTGTTCCAACGAATCTGCTGACGCACGTAGTGCGAGATACGTTCCGGGACGACGGTATAGCCGACTGAACTCTCGACGAACTTGACCGGGCCGCGCAACAGCGCGTAGTTGGTCAGGCGGCGATCATCTCCGAACTGCACCTCGACGCCGAGGAATGTCTGGGTGACGAAGTCCTCGAGATTGTCGGTGATCACCTCGGTGCGGTACATCGACAAGGATCCACAGCAGCAGAGGACGGAGCCGACCCGCGAGTACGCAGCCCGTTCGTACAGGAAGGCGTTGGCGTATCGAAGATCGGTAAGCCGGGTCAGGAGGTTCGTGTCGGGGTTGAGCGCCCGTACCGAGCCGGTGGCTGCTTGAACGGTTCGGTCGGAGAAGTCCCGAGCGAGTTCAGCCATTGCTCGAGGCTCGAGCACGGTGTCCGAATCGACGGTGAGGATGAGTTCACATTTGGTGCGACGAAAGGCATGTGCCTGCGCGTGGCGTTTTCCCCGGTTGTTCTCGTAGCGAATCACTTCTGCCTCGGGAAGATCGGCCAGAGCCGCTCGCGCAATGTAGAAGGCGGACGTGTCGGCCGAGCCGTCGTCGATGACCCAGATCTCATCGAGCGGCTTGGTCTGCTTGCGCAGCGAGTCGATACACCGCAGAAGCGCAACAGGGTCCTCGTTGAAGAAGGGCACGACAGCGGCAACGGTGGCGGAGGGGATTGGGGGACGAGGCACCGTTCGGTAGAAGACGGCTGCGCCGAGCTTGATCCCGACCATTCCCAAGGCTACGGCCCCGTACCAATAGACGCCATGGGAGAAGCGCAATGCCGCCGCGGCAGCCACAGCGAAGAGGGCGACGGCGAGGGCTCGCTCGGCGACGGTTGGGATCCGCAGGCCTGCGTCGCGGCCGGGGGCGCGGGATACCGGCGGGGCAGCGTGGCCCTTCCGGTCGGTCATGGAACCGGCATCCCTCCTGCGCTCCTGGCGCTCGTGCAGAATCAGTGTCAGAGCGATTGAACGTGTCTGGTGCCGATGGAATAGGACCCGCGGCGCGTTCGTAGCTCTCCTGGTAGGTCTCGGCCACAGTCGTCCGAATCTTGAGGAGGCAAGCGGGCGCGTCGTCCTTGATGGCCGAATCCGAGCGCGATGCGGGGGTGACACAAGCTGTGCCACCCCCGCGTTTCCGATGGTCCAACAGTCTGCTACTCGCCTGTTGGACAATGTCGGTTCGCGCTCGCCCCGATCGTGCAGACCGGGCGTTCGCCGGCTGGGCGAGCGCTCACGCCGATGGTCCAACAGTCTCCTACTCGAGGATGCAGAAGCCGACGTCCTCCGATCGTTGGTAGTGGTGGTTGCCGCTGTTGACGATCGTCCGGTCGTTGGCATGCACCCGGACCACGTAGCCACATTGTTCGAGTCCGGTGGTGTCGAACGTCCACTCTGATCCGGCGAGCGGGGTATTGACGTTCCCGGAGCCGCCGGTGGTGGCGGGGACGGGGCCAAAGCCTGCCGGTCCGCCATCGATCACGACGCTCCACGCACCCATGTTCGTGTCGGTGGCGATCACGTTGCCCTTCAACAGGACTCCGGAGCCAAACAGACCACAATCAGTGCCCGGTTCGGTGATCGAGATCGCCACGTCCGGCCGAGTGTTGTCCAGTTGCACCACCTGGGAATCAACCACACCTTCTCCTTCGATCTCGAGCTGGATGGTGACCTTGTCGTCACCCGACGACCGGTAGTACCCGAGTACCTGGGTGAAGTTGGCGTTGTAGTCGAGATAGTTGAACCACCCATCGGGCGTCCCGGTGTGATAGTGCGATGCACCAAGGACAGGCGTGACCCAGACCTTCTCGGTCAGCGTCTGGCTGGCGCCGCCGCTGTCGATGACCTGGATGCGGTACCGCTTGCCGCTCACTGCAGGCCCGCGTACAACGATCAGCCCACCGAAGGGGCATCCGAGCCCAAGCGGCGAATATACCGGTACGCCGGTATCGGCGAACTTGGCCGTGGCGGATGCCAAACCGGTGATGTCGCTGATGAACTCGGTGCTGATGCCACCGATGAGTTTCAGCGTCCCTGGCGATCCCTCGAGGCGTGGCACCAGGACATGGGCGTCCAGGCGATTGCCCCAGGTGGGAACCAAATCGGCATCGGTCGTCGACGGTGGCGTGTTCCATGACAGAACGGCTCGCACCCTGGCAACCTTCGGATCGGTGCATTTCTCTTTGAAGTCCTCGAGATCAACCGGTAGCGCAGCCGTGTAGCAAAGGCCGCCGTCGGGCAGCACTGTGAAGTCGTAGGCCTTGACCTCAACGGTGTCGAGATACTCCCACTCGCAGGTGTCATTCCAGTCGGCCCAGAACGCCACGTACTCGGTACTTCCGGCGGAACAGAAGCCTCCCGAGAACCCGGTCTGCTTCTTGACCTTGTAGGTAGCAACGAGCCTCTCACGGTTGCCGTCAAGACCAAGATCGGTGAGCTCCTCGTACGAGATGTTGCCTGTCGTGTCTTCTTCGGCGGCGATCAAGTCGGAGAGATTGACACCGTACTTGTCGAGGGTTGCGGCGAGGCTTGCGCCCGCCATCATGTTCGGTTGCGCCTTGATCGCCTGCACTTCTGCGAAGGCGAGCCGGTGCGGCTCGACCGACAACTTGACCCGTCGTGACCGAGATGGCGTCGAGTACTTCTCGACCAGCTCGTCGACCGTAAGTTGCTTGGCGGCCAAGATCGGCCCCGGGTCCGGTCCCGGATATGGCGGTTCCGGAAGATCCGGGATGTCGGGGAACTGCGGGTCGATCGGCGGAAGCACCGGCTTCAGCGATTCGAGCAGATCGAGTGGCACCTCGACCTTCGTGACCAGGTCGTCGACGAAATCCGACAGCAGCCAACCCTTGTCGATCTGGATCGCGCAATCCCGTACGTTGCCGTAGACCGGCTTGAAGTTGGGATCCCCTGCCGGGGGCTCGGCGTTCCACGACAGAATGGCGCGGACCTTGGGTAGTTGTGGTGTCAGGCACCATTTGCGCCGCGGTGCGTAAGGCACCTCGAGCGAGTAGGCGAGCGGATGGGTGTCCTTGTTGGCGCAGTCCATGGCTGCAGGAATGTCGTGCACATCCGTCGCAGCCAATCCGGCATCCAACCATCCCGACCCAAAGTCGACGAAGAATCGCACGTACTCTGTCGAGCCGTCGTCGCAGAGATCGCCGCTGTATCCGCCCGACTTCTTGATGTCGAACGTGGCATAGAGGCGCCGCTGGAGCGGGTTGTAGCCCACGCTGGTGAGCTCTTCGTAGTTCGTATTGGAGGCCAACTTCTTGACGGCCTTGAAACCGCTGGCCGGAAGGTTGCCGAAGTAGTTCGGGTTGCCTGCGACCAGCCCCCGGAAACCGCTCCGCGTCTTCTCAACGCGGATGGCTGCCGCTGCTTTCTTGGTGTCTGCCATGTGGCAGCTCCCTTCGTTCCTCCGGGCCGTCACGGCCCGGTTCGTTCCCCCACTCGGCGGTTGCCGAGGGCAGAGGCAAAGGGCGAACCGCGCAGACCACGCGCAGGCAAGAAACCGGTCTAGGCACCACACCCTTGTGACCTCTACGGGACATGACCGCCGGAACGCGGTTCTGATACACGTTTGCCGCACGCCGCGCCGGGCCGCGACCGGTGTGGGAGACTCGGTGTCATGGCCAGGGCAACCGGATTCAGCTACGTGCAGCACAAGAACGGCGAGGTCGTGATCTTCCATCACGGCCGGCAAGCTGCCGTCCTGCGAGGTCGAGCAGCGGAGCGGTTCCTCGCCAAGCTCAACGCCGGTGATGAGCAGGAGTTGATGGCGAAAGCGACCGGCGACTACAAGCGAGGCAACGAACGTCGCTGAGGTCCCAGGCGTTCTTGCGGAGAGCGGGTACCGTGCGGACAACCAGCCACGGGACGCCACCTCACCATGTCCGCATCTCTCAAGATCGCCTTCATCGGATCCCACTCCGTGAGGAAGACCAACGCGGTGCATTCCTTTGCCGGGGCGGTAGGCCGCAGCGGCCGCAGCGTCGAGGTTGGGCGTGAGGTCATCCGTTTTAACCCGCTCGGTCTCAACGAGGGCGCCACCCCCGAGGCTCAGCTGTGGACGATCATGGCGCAGATCCAGCAGGAGCTGGAGCTGCGTAACCGCGCCGAGGTGCTGGTCACCGACCGTGCCGTGATCGACAACTTTGCCTACTTCTTGCGGGTGACCGGTGGCACAGATCCGTTTGATGTGAGGCCCCTGATCGCAACGTGGTGCGATACCTACGACCTGTTCGTCAGGCTCCAGCCCGACGTGCCACTGCGGGCGGACGGGGTGCGCAGTACCAACGATCGGTTCCGTGACGAGATCGAGACCATTCTCAACGCCATCTTGCCTACCTACGTACCGGAGGATCGATTGGTGGTCATCCGCGCCTCAGACGTGACCGAGGCGTTCGATTGGGGGGCGTTGCTCGAGCGCCTCGTCGGCCCTGCGCCACCGGGGGAGATCCCGATTCCCCAAACGGTGGCGCTGCACCCCACGCTCTGGGATTGACCTGCGAACTTGCGTAGATCTCGGCCAATAGTGGCCGGAATCTACGCACGAACGGGCTCTTCTGCTGAGTAGGGTGAAACGCGAGTCTGACGAGAGGAGTGAGTGCCGTGGTTGACGCCATCCCTACCGGTCTCGAGGACCGTATCGTCCCGTATCTGATGGTCGACGGAGCCTCGGCAGCCATCGACTTCTACCAGGCGGCATTCGATGCTGTCGAGAGATATCGCCTAGAGATGCCCGGCGGTGTCATCGGACACGCCGACCTGATGATCAATGGCGCGGTGGTCTACCTGGCCGATGCCCCCGACGATATGGAAGGTGACGCTGCGAACCCGGCGAAGCTCGGCGGAACGAGCGTGCTCCTGCATCAGTATGTCGACGATGTCGATGGGCTTGTCGCTCGCGCCGTTGAGGCAGGTGCAACCGTGCTGCGAGAGCCGACCGATCAGTTCTACGGTGACAGAGCCGCCGTCATCGTTGATCCCTTTGGTCATCAGTGGTCGCTGCACACCCACATCCGCGATGTCTCGCCCGAGGAAATGACCGCGGCGGCCGCCGAGATGGGCAACGACTAGGGCGAGGTCTCGCTGAGGATCTGGTCGATCACATGAACCGCGCCGGCGGCGAGAATCGAGTTGGTGTCCCGGTGGTAGGGAGTTGGATCAGCACGATCGATAGTGTCCCGCCGCCAGCCCTTGCCCATGTATTCAGAATGACCCGGACCGCCCCACGACTCCTAGGCTCTCCAGAATGAAGAAGGGCAACTACTTCGGTACGGAGATCGACGGCTCCTGGTGGAAACGGTATCGCGCCTCAGGCTTCTTCGCACGTGGCAATGGTGAGTTTTGGTTCGATGATGACGGTCTGCACTTCCTCAGACTCATGACGAAGGCTCCGCTATCGATAGCGTGGGACGAGATGACGGAGGCAACGATCGGCAGGTGGCATGCCGGACGATGGGCGAACGGCAGACCCATCCTCAAGGTGGGCTTCGTTCGTGATGGCGAGCCACTCACGGCCGGGTTCTACCTCGCCAAAGAGTGGCCCCCGGTGGAACAGGTGGCGGCCGATCTCAACAGGAGAATCGCCGGGGGTTAGATCGCCAACTCGGCGCAGCCAGACCTCAGAGCGTTGCCGCGTAGGCCTTGAATGCGGCGCTCGCTCCCTTCGTGATCGGGTCTGCATGGCCGAAGCAGGCGACCTCGAAGTCGAGTCCGGCAAGGTCGCGTGCCGATTGATCGATGTCCGGTGTTGATCGATTGAACCAGCCTCGGTTGACCGTTCCGCCCTTGTGCAGCACCGCGTCGCCGACGAAGAGGATCCCGCCGGCGCGCTCGAGTCGATAGCTCGTATGACCCGGGGTGTGACCCGGCGAAGCGTAGGCAACCAGGTCCTCGGGCAGCGCTTGCTCTTGTCCGACCTGGATCTGATGGTCGACTGTGGCGGGCTCCGGACTCGGCATCAGCCCCAACAGCGGCTTGAGGATCTGAAGGGGTGTCCGGTCCAGGAACGGTGGCGTCGGTGCTTTCTCGGCACCTTGAACGGCGGGGGTGTCAGCGGCCGAGCAGTAGAGTTCGGCCCCAGAGTCGCTCTTGAGCTGAGCAGCGCTTCCCGCATGGTCGGCGTGGCTGTGGGTGAGGAGAATCGCCCGAACGTCGGAGGTGGAGCGACCGATCGACTGAATCCCCTCCATGAACGCCGACGCCCGCTTCGGCAAGCCGGTGTCGATCAGCGTCAGGCCCTGGTCACCGTCGATGACGAATGCCCGGAAGCCCTTCTTCACTTGGTAGACCCCGTCGACCACTCGATCCATGCTGTCCCTCCGTGTGCCGGCAACCGTGATCACAGCGTACCGATTGATCGAAGCCGGCGGGTGGGGCGTCGATTTCTACTGGGGTGTCAGTTTGACGGCGATCCTGCCGAGGTCGCCGCCATAGCTCGCGGTCACCTGAGTGAGATCGCTGATCCTTGCGACCGGCTGTGTGCTCCACGGCTGCGACCCTACCGCCACGACTCGCGCTCCCGCTGCATACGCCGCGGCGCCGCCCGGCGACGAGTCCTCGAAGACCAGACAGCGGCTTGGACTGACCCCGAGCAGGTGAGCGGCCGTCAGGAACGGCTCGGGGTTGGGTTTGCCGTGAGATACGTCCTCTGCGGTGACGATCCGGGATGGGATCGTGATGCCTGCGGCCGTCCAGCGTGCACCGGCGAGTCGAAGACTGGCCGACGTCACGATGGTCCATGAGTCCGCCGGAAGCCGGCCGATCAACTCAATTGCGCCTGCCAGTGGACGGACTGCCGCGGCGAGTTCAACCTCGAGATCCTCCAGCCGAGTTACTGCCCGAGCCGCTTCGCTAGCCGACAGGTACCGCTCGAGCGTGTCGACGGCCCGGGCCCCGACCAACTCTCCTGCCAGCATGTCGTAGTCGAGCCCGAACTCGGCCGTGAGTTGGCGCCAGGCACGCTCGACCTGTTCGTGCGAGTCAACGAGGACTCCGTCGTTGTCGAAGAGAATGGCGTCGGCTTGGAGGTTCACGGCCGCAACCGTACACGGGGTTCGCGGTGCAAGATGTCAGTAGCGGAGCCCGATGCGTTGGCTGGTTACGCAGGAGTGTGGCGCCGCGATCCCCCGGGGGTGGCAGATCGACCGCCCCAGACTGAGGCGAGAAGGCCGCCCGCCAGGAAGGCCAGCAGCAGCGCAACGGAGGCAGTTGCCGGGATGCTGGAGTCGGGGTTCCCGGGTCGGGGCTGGCCCAGTTGGAAAAAGAAGTCGACGGCAGGCGTCAGGAGAACGACGGTGGGCGCCGCGACCAGGGCGAAGCGGATGCCGGCAAGCCTGTTGCCGCTGCCCGGATCCCAGTTGAGCGCAACAGCGCCGGCGAGGGCCGGCAGGGTGAATAGGTAGCTGAACCCGGGAACGGTGAGCGCCGTCAGGAGACCGAGCACAACCCA
The DNA here is from genome assembly GCA_963821095.1 of uncultured Acidimicrobiia bacterium. Lineage (GTDB taxonomy): Bacteria > Actinomycetota > Acidimicrobiia > Spongiisociales > UBA5794 > CAVPHV01. The sequence goes on from CAWGCJ010000023.1 coordinate 441,550, forward strand.
GGCGAACACGAATCCAAATGGGTCAGCCGATCTCGTGCCGGACAGGAGACCGTTGAGCCACACTCCCAATGCTGCACCAACTCCGAGCAGGCACAGCAGGTAGAGGTAGCCCTCGAGGACGGACGGGGTCGATCGCAGCGATGTGATGAGGAGCCAGGCGAACGTCGCACCAAACGTCGCGGCCAGGGCGGTTACGAAGGCAACACCGGCGTTTCGGGCGAGCGAACCGACCGAAACGGCGCCGGCTCGCCGGCCCCTAGCCACGGCGAGAACGAGGAGAGCCGCAGCCCCGACCGCAACTGCGATCGACCACCCGCTCGCATACTGGATGAAGACAGGGCGAAACGTGAAGTACACCGAATCGCCTGCGTCCGGCATGGCGGCCAGGTCGAGGTTTCCGAAGTGGCGAGCGAGGCCGAGAGCGTTCGAACCGTGGTGCTGGAGTGAGTTCCAGTTCACCGACTCGACGTTGTCGGCAGGAAGGTGGTAGATCGGGGAGCCGCGGAGGTATACGACATGGACGCCGGGAACGCCGGCGTTGTGAAAGGGATCGAAGTCCGTGCCGACATCGCCGATGAGAGCGACGGTTTCGCCGACGAACGAAAACGCAGTGGGGTTGGACACTGCGGTGGCGAATTGCCTGACGATCCAGGTTTCGTAGCCGCTGGTCTCGACCACCATCGAGGGCCCCGAATTGCCCAGCGCCTCGAGATTCATCACCAGTGCAATTTCGTGCGCGATCGGATTGTCGTTCACAAAGGCCGTGGAGCCGTAGCGGGGGGCAGGTTCCTCGCTATCCGTGAACAGGAGGATCACATCGTTCTGAAGTGGCGGACCGGCACCTAGGGCCCGCGCCGTTTCGAGGAGTGCTGCAATGGCGGTGCTGTTGTCATTGGCGCCTGGAGTGGCTGGGTCGGTGTCGTAGTGGGCCACGAGGGCGATGGCGCCGGTGCTGTCCGTTCCGGGGATTGTGGCAACCAGGTTGACGACGTCGACGCTGCCGCTGCCGGCGAAGTAGTCGGGGGCGGAAATCACCTGCGAGTCTGGTTCGAGCCCAAGCGCTTCGAGCTCGGAATGGAGATACCTGCGGACCTCGACGATGGCGTCCGATCCCATCGGGTGAGGAGCGACGGCGATGGCCTCGACGTGATCAAAGGCGCGGGCAGCCGAGAAGTCGCTATTCGGGGCGTCGGCCGGAACCGCGTTCGGGGGTAGGACCGAGTAGAACCCGACGGCGACGAACCCAGCCACCACTATCCACGGTATGGCTCGTCTGCCGAGTGGGGTCCGGCGCGGCCGCCCTTCAACAGAGTCCGATTTGGTGCTCGCCTCCAACGGTGGTTGGTCGCCCACGTGCCGAGTCTGCCTGGGACGCTGCGCTGCGGGTAGGGCCTGACGTCCCTGACGGCGGTTTGATCAACTTCTGCCGGGGTCGCCTCCTCCTGTCCGGTGTGAGGCGCACGGGGACGCTGCGGGTGCAGGGGTGGACCGTGGTCGTCGCGGTCGACGAGGTGCCCGCAGGTTGGGCCTCGCGGATCGTGGCGGGTCAGCCGTCTGTCTGGGGTCCCGGCCGGCCGGTTGATCGCCTTCACGTCAGACCGAGACGGCAACCGGGAGATCTACTCGCTCCGTGTTGTTGATGGCACGGTGCAGCAACTCACCGAGTCCGCTTCGCTCAACGGCATCCCGGCATGGAGACCGTGACCCGTAGAGCCGGCACTTCGATCTGTAGAGTCCAACCAAGCCCAACCACGGAGGGTTCGCGTGCAACTAGGGACGTTTTCAGTCAGCCTCGCCGTCAAGGATATGGCGGCCTCCCGAGCCTTCTACGAAGAGCTCGGCTTCGAGATGGTCGCCGGAGATGGTGAAACGTGGACCATTGTGGCCAATGGAGTGAGTGTGATTGGCCTGTTCCAAGGGATGTTCGACGCCAACATCCTGACCTTCAACCCCGGCTGGGAGGGTCTTGGCGAGCCCGCCGAGTCGTTCACCGACGTGCGAGAGTTGCGAGAGCACCTGGTAGCGGCAGGGATAGAGCTGAGCTCTGACACAACGGCGGAAGCTCCGAGCGGGCCGGCAAGCTTCACGATTGCCGACCCCGACGGCAACGTGATCCTCTTCGATCAACACGTCTGAACAACGGAGCGGCGGACTAGTCGAGGGGTCGCCTCTCGTGCCGAGGGCAATCAATCCGTTTGACCAGGCGCCGCTGCGTGCCGGTTGCGACGACGGATCAGGAGCACGCCGGCTCCGGCGCCAAACGCAAGCATGCCGCCCGCCAGGAGAGCGGTTGGCCAAGGAAAGCCTGGAGCCTCAGCCGGCGGTGCCGTCGATTGAGCTGACGGCGTAGTGGTCGTTGCGGTGGCCGTCGTCGGAGCGGGTGCGACGATGGGATCGAGATTCATCGCTTGCCCGCCGAGCCGCAAGACTGGTGTACGGGTTGGCCCAGCCGAGATGGGAACTGGCGGGCAAAGGATCACGGCTCCAGCCGACATCACGGTCCATGAGCACTCCACGGAGGAGTCGCCGGGGCCGCCCAGCGACAACGTGACCGGGCCGGGGGCATCGAGGTATGGGTCGACGTCGGCGCGGCACACGGCACGTGTGTTCGGCAGCTCGCCATCGACCCGGCAGGAGGCCACGATGTGGTCGGCGTGCACCGTTGCGTCGAACGCCGCCCGCCCCGACCAGAGGGCGAGTACCTCTTCGGCACGCCGCCGGTTCACCGCGCCAAAGACCGGCGATTCCATGTTCATCAGGCTCTCGGACGTGGGTCGGACTGCCTCGGTGGCGTCCGAGTAGCACCCACCCGCGACGAACCCGACGGTGAAGTCGGCCGTGAGGTCGTCCTCGTTCCACCAGGTTCCTTCCTTCGACTCGGTCGCTACCCAGCGCTGGAACATCGGATCGAGCTCACCGATGAGGTCGCCCCACCACGCCTCCGCCTCGGCCACGTTGCGCGCACAGTTCGGGTAGCCGAACCTGGGATTGTCTGCTTCGTAGACCGAGTATTCATCGGCCAGGGCAAACAGCAGATGGCCGATTTCGTGAGAGAAGGTCGTCGCACCATTCCCAGCGGCGAAGGTGAAGGGCAAGATCGTAGAGCCGAAGACAACCTCGGGAGTGGCTCCGACGGCGGGATCGTCTTGGAATGAAGGAAGCTCAGCAGACGCAGTGGTACCGGACGCTGCATCCGCCCGACTCATGATGACGACGGCGACGTTGGGCCCGAGCCCGAGCGGCGCCAAATCGATTCCCTCAATCCCGACCGTGGTCGGGCTCCGCTGGAACGCCTGCGAAGGCACATCCGTGCCGAGGTACCAGAAGTTGAACTTGTGCGCGTTACCGCGGAGGGGATCGATCGAGAAGGGACCCCACTCGAGGTAGATCGCCTCTTCGTCTGGCGCGGCAACATTCCCAGAGGCGCCTTGGCGGATTGGTTCGCCGTCCAGCGAGAGAATCAGGGCGGCCGCATCCGTTAGCGCCTGCAGTTCCCCACGCCAACCGGCTCCGACGAATAGGAGGTTGATTCGGTCTGCACCCGGCAGGTTGTGGCCCGGGACCAGTTCGACTGGCCGTGGCTCGATGACCTGCACTTCTCGGCGGAATCCCTCTCGGACGCAGCCGCTTTCGGCCGCGATATTGCATGCGGTGATGGTCCAACGTCCTGCCGATGGAAACGTGACTTCGACGAAGGCTTCCTCCTCGCCGCCGGCGAGCGCAGGCACTTCGGTGTGGACGTCGTCCGACCCGGCCCTACGCACGAGGAGGCTCGCCTCCTCATCGGAGGCGAGCTGATAGGAGCGGTAGACGTTGAAGGTGCGCGGATGGCCCGCGAACGCCACTGGGAGGCGGCCGGCCACGCCGATGAGACCGAGCACACCGTCATGGCTTTGGTTCATCACGACCTCACCGTGCGGAACGTCGAAATCGAGGTCAACGAAGACGCGCTGGGTGCCTTCGTCCCAGTCGGGGGCAAGATCGGGGCAGACCAGCCAATCTCGTGCGATATGACAGACGGTGCGTCGGTAGTCGTCGTTCCAGTCGGGGAACTCCTGAGCGGAGAGGATGGCCCGCACCCCCCACTCGGGAATGACGTCCCCGGGATGGGCGAGGGCGAATCGGCAGGTCACAAGCTCTTCGACTCCGACCGATTCTGGGCTGCACTCACCGGTGTGGATCTCATCCGGCCCGTCCAGTATCCCGTTGTCTGCCGCGGGATCTGCCTGTGCCGACGCCGGCGTCGGCATGAGGAGCAAGCCGGCAACAGCGGCAAGGATCGTGGCTCGGATCAGGACCGCGGTCGACAGCTGCCGACGTTCTGGGTGGGGTCGAGGCATGGGGCTTGGTCTGATTCCCGGGGGCAGGCGCGGCGTGTGTGGCGTTGGTCCAGGCCCGAGTCTGGCAGCTTGGCTCACCAAGTCGGGTGAAGATGGAGGCAACGGGGCTGTCCAGATCAGAGGTCGCTCCGCTGGGTTGTGCCCGCCAGACGGGAACAATGGAGTTTCCTCACGGGCGTGATCAGAGCGACGGCCGGGCGGGTCGTTCTCCTAGATTGAGCGGCATGAGGTTGAGCTACACCTTCTCCGCCACCCTCTGGGAGCCCACCGGGGAGGCATCGTGGGTCTTTGCGACGCTGCCCGAAGCCGATTCCGATGAGATCCTCGACGAGGTGCCGCGCCGGCCGGGTTTTGGCTCGGTCAGGGTGATCGCGACCATCGGTGCGACCGAATGGTCCACGTCGCTGTTCCCATCCAAAGAACTCGGGTCGTACGTCCTGCCGGTGAAACGAGCGGTGCGAGTATCTGAGGGGATCGACGTTGGTGATGAGGCCCGCGTCACCATCCAGGTCGAGGTCGACGGGGAGCGATAGCGTGGGTCTCGGCCTTGGGGGTAGCCGTCCTTGGTACCCTCGCGGCTGACGCAGTTCGGCGGGAGGAGGGTTCCACGGTGAAGCCACTCACAACTGTACTGGCGCTCAACGGCGTTGTGTCTCTGGTCCGAGCCGGCACCAACTTCTGCAAGCCGACGTCGTGGTACGTCGATGCGGACGCGCCAAAGAGCGCGGTGGATGTCGTCCACGTCATTGGTATCGCGTACGCCGCTCTTGGGCTCACCCAGATCGGCATGTGGCGCGTCTCGGATCGACAGGCGGTGAGAGCGGTCTCCGGCGCATCGTTGGCATTTGCAGCTGGGATAGCGGCCAAGGCTCTCAGCCAAGGCTCGGGCCCAACCGACGCGTTCCATCGGCTGCGATATGCCTCCGCCGCCGAGAACGCGGGAGTGGCTGCGCTGTACGCCGTTTTGCTCTTCCGGGACCGCTCCGACACCGACTGAGCTGAGCGCCCGGGATTTGCTCAGATCTCAGTCTCCTGCTCGGTCGATGGCTGGGGCACGCGGTGGCTCGAGAGTGAAACCGACCCCTACGCGCTGTACTCCATGATGTTGAAGGTCGCTCCCTGCGGGTCGGCGAATGAGGCGAACTTGCCCATTTCGAGCGTCATCGTTGGGACGTAGACCTCGCCGCCCATTTCGGCGACCCTCCGCTCGGTGTCGACACAGTCGGCGACGGTGAAGTATGCCGACCAGTACGCCGGTACCTCGGCGGGCACCCCGGCCGGCATCAACATCATGCCCGCCACCATTTCGTCACCCAGCTTGAAGGTCGTGTACGGGTTTCCGGCGGCCGACTCGGTGAGAGGATTCCAGCCGAACAGGTCTCCGTAGAAGCTCTGTACTTGGTTCGGGTTCCGGGTCATCAGCTCGACCCAACAGACCCGGCCGACGTCCTCGGAGTAGAACTCGCCCTGGATCTGCGGGCCGCCAAAGAGCCCGAACACCGCGCCCTGCGGGTCGGCGATGACGGCGACCCGTGCCTCGGGAATGTCAAACGGCTGCGTGAGGACGGTGCCGCCGGAATCCGCCACCCTCGCGGCAGTGGCGTCGACGTCATCTACGTAGACGAACACCGTCCACATGGGTGGGGTCCCAGCCAACTCAGGTCCCTGGCCCATCATTCCGCCGACCTGACGGTCGTCAACTTTGCCGATGTAGTAGTCGCCCCTTGGGGTCGGTGACACTTCGACATCACTCCATCCCAGAAGCTCCTGATAGAACGCGACCGCCGCCTTGACGTCGGGGGTCGACAAGTCGATCCAGGTGACTGCGCCGTGGGTTCCAGCATTGATCATGTGACCACACCTCCTCAGGACCAGCCTATGTCGCCGGCAGCGGGCCACGAGGGTCGTTTGTCACTCATAAAGAACCGGCAATGGGGTCTGGCGCCGGGCCATGCGCCTCCGGTGGTGGCTCACTTGAGATAGAGGGGGTTGGACGGCGCCGCTGCTCAGGGCACAGTGAGGTTCGTCGGCACTAGGCGGACAGGGCCGCCGCCTTGATCTCGACGGCCGGTAGGACAAGATCAAAACAGGTTCGCTCGCCGTTTCTGCGATAGTCGAGAGTGCCGTCCATGAGACCGGCCAGGGTGCGCGACACATAGAGTCCGAGACCAAGCGAGTCGGTATTCCCGTTCGAGGGGTGAACCCGCACATGAGGCTCGAACATGGAGGTTGCGCGTCCGTTCGGAACACCCACCCCGTCATCACTGACCGTGATGACACAGTCTTTGGCCGCACGGTGGATACGGATTTCGATGTCATCGCCACCGTACCGATGGGCGTTCTGCAGGAGGTTGCGAACGATCTGACGAACCCGAAGGCTGTCCGCGCAAGCCGTCCTCGTGGCGTCACCGTCGTCAGTCACCCTCACGTTTGATGAGGGCCAGCCCTCGGTGGCCATGGCAACCGCGCTGGCTACGCAGGCGCCGAGATCGACGGCGGCTTTCAGCACCTTGATCCTCTCTATGTCCGCACGTGCTGCCACCAGCAGGTCCTCGATGAGGGCCTCTAGCTCAGAGCTCTGCTGTGCGATGAGACCACAGAACTCTGCCACCTCATCGGTGGTGAAGGACGCGGCTCGATCTGTTAGCTCGTGCGACAGCCCTACCACGGTGCTCAGGGGGGTTCTCAGCTCGTGGGAGATCGTCCCGATGAGTCGATCCTTCTCTTCGACGACCTGGCGTAGACGGCTCTGGGAGAGGTCGCGCAGGTAGCCGACCAGCCAGCCCAAGCCGATCATGCCGAGGTTTCCGACTACGCCACTGGCAGTGGTGAGCATGAGCGAATACCCATGGGCGATGTATTCCAGGATCACATTCAACAGGAACGCTGCCACCCCGGCTTCAGCCCCGCGCTTGCTGCCGTAGAGGAGACCGATCGTCGTCACCGGCAGCAGAGCGAAGATGCCATACGTGCCCTTGGTATGCCAGAACACGGGCACCATGGCGAGATAGACGCCGACCGTCAAGGCGACCGTGACCGCTGGTGATAGTCGGCTGAACCAGTTCGATCGCATCAGTCGCCTTCTCGCGGCACCACAACAACCTTCTATCGGCAGGAAGACGAGATTGGTTGAGCCGGGTCAGGCCTTTTCCGCGCACCGGACAAGGCCGGCAGGGTCGCACGGTCGGGCCGTCGCCATTCCCTGCGGACCTGCGTTGCGATGCCGTCAGTCCTGGCGAACGACTCCGATGTCGTGAACCCTCAGACGGATGACAGGGCACGAACCCTGTGTTCCTTCGGGCTGACCCCGCGAATCCGCTTGAACGCTGTGCTGAGGGCGAACGGACTGCTGTAGCCAACCCTTCTGGCCACCGAGCCAACGGTCGCGTCCGGTTCGCGCAGCAGATCGGCGGCCAGCGCCACTCGCCAGCCGGTGAGGAAGGTCATCGGCGGTTCGCCGACAAGATCGTGAAACCGCCGGGCCAGTGCGGCACGTGACGCCCCGGCCTCCGCGGCGAGGCTCGCCACGGTCCACGAGTGGTCGGGTCGGTCATACATCATCCGCAGCGCCTCACCGACGATCGGGTCACCCTGTGCTCGGTACCAGGCCGGTGCTTCGGCCTCGGGACGAGCCAGCCACTCCCGCAGAAAGGCGATGAGCAGCAGATCGAGCAAGCGATCGAGCACTGCCGACTGGCCGGGATCATCCTTCACGACTTCGGCGACGAGTAGCGGAATGAGTGGGCTGTCCCACTGATGACTCTCTAGAGACAACACCGGCGGGAGGGCTCGCAGTAGGCGCTCACTGACGTCCCCCATTGCCTCGTAAGCACCAACGAGCATCACCGTCGACCCATTGGGGTCGTTGCCCCAGGTCCGTACGCCGAGGTCCAATTCCTCGAACAGGTCCACGCCGTCGACGGTGGTGCAACGCTGGCCGGGATGGATCACGATGTCGGGCGGTGTGTCGGGGTCGTCGGCGACGATGTAGTGATCGGGCCCGCGGGTGACGGCTACGTCGCCGGGACCGAGCCGAACCCGTTCTCCCTCGTCGGGGATGATCCAAGCCTCACCTTCCGCCATGGCGATCAACGTGATCGGCGCCTCGGCGAGGACCTGCAGGGACCACGGCGGACTCATGATCGACCGCAGCAGGAAGGCGCCGCGGGCGCGTGGTCCGTCGAGCAGGCTGGCAAGAGCATCCATGGCGTAGACGCTAACACATGGATGTGAGCGTTTCAGCTATGGACCATCTCACCTTGGGTCAATACCGTTCCGAGCAGTGAGTCCGAGAAACGGACCAGAGACGAATGGGAACAATCATGACCACCACCCACGCCAAGCCAATCCTGGTGACGGGCGCTACCGGCAAGACCGGTCGCCGCATCGTCGAGCGGCTCACCTCGGCCGGACTGCCAGTCCGTGCCGGGTCCCGGACCGCCGAGCCGCCGTTCGACTGGTATGACCCATCCACGTGGGACCTCGCTCTCGACGGTGTGGCCGCGGCCTACATCTCGTACTGGCCGGACCTTGCGGTTCCCGGCGCAGTCGAGGCCACGAGCAAGTTCGCCAATCTGGCCGTCGAAAAGGGGATTCGGCGACTGGTGCTGTTGGCCGGACGTGGCGAGGCTGAGGCCGAGCGCGCCGAGCAGGCCGTGGCCGAGTCCGGCGCAGACCTGACGATCGTCCGTTCCACCTGGTTCATGCAGAACTTCAGTGAAGGCGACTTCCTCGCCCCGGTCCTGAGCGGTGAGGTCACACTGCCCGCCGGCGACATGGTCGAACCGTTTGTCGACGCCGACGACATCGCCGACGTTGCCGTGGCTGCGCTGACCGAGGACGGACACGTTGGCGAGTTGTATGTGTTGACCGGACCGAGACTGCTGTCGTTCGGTGAGGCGATTGGCGAGATCGCGACGGCGACCGGCCGGGACATCCGATATGAGCCTGTATCGGTGGACGAGTTTGCCGGCGCAATGGCAGCCCAGAACGTGCCACCGGAGGCGATCGAGATCTTCAGCTTCTTGTTTGGCGAGGTTCTTGACGGCCGCAATGCTCACCTCACCGACGGTGTGCAACGCGCGCTGGGGCGCGAACCCCGGGACTTCAGGGTCTTCGCGAGGGACGCGGCAGCTGCCGGCGCCTGGGACAAGTAGGGGAGGACGGACGATGGATGTACTTCAAGGAAATCTGTTGATGGTGGCGACGATCACGATGGGGATCGGAGCGGGGGTCTACATGCTCTACTCCTTCGCCATCATGCCTGGTCTGGCCAAGACCGACGACAGGACCTTCGTCGGCGCATTCCAGCAAATCGACACGGCGATCGTCGGACCGTTCCTGATCGTCTTCTTCATCGCTCCGCTGGTTTCCGCCGCTCTCGCCGCGGCGCTCCATCTCGGTGGTGACGACCGGTCTGGGTTGGTCTTGATTGCCGGTGCGATCGTTGTCCAACTCGTGATGCTCGGCATCACCTTGGGGGTCAACGTCCCGCTCAACGACGCAATCAAGGCGGCCGGAGATCCAAACGAGATTGACGTTGCCGCCGTCCGAGAGCGGTTCAGCGAGGCGAAGTGGGCCCGCTGGAATGCCGTGCGGGCAGGCGCCGCCACCGTTGCGTTCGGGTTCCTTGCATGGGCACTGGTGCTCCAGGGAGGTTCATGAAGGAGGCTTCCGCAAGGTGGACCTCAGTCGGCTCCCAAGTAGTGGCATAAACGGGCTGCGGGGTCATCGCTCGCTTCCTCGTCGGCCTGGGGCCGGGTCGACGAGGAAGCGGTCAAGCTGACAGCCAAGATTGGCGTAGCTCACGCCTCAAGGGCAAGATCCTCGACTCCGGCCTGGTAGGTCAGTTGTCGGCCCACCAGCTCAACGTTCGCTCACAATGCGCTCAATGGCAGGCTGGAACACCCTCCGTGCCCTTCGGGTGCTCGTCTGGTGGGATCAGATGTCGCGGAAGCCTTTGCCGTCCAGGATCTTGTCGGCGTACTTCTCGACTCGCGCCTGGCGAGTCTTCGCTTGCTTGGCGCTAGAGATGAAGAGGTTGTATTCCCGCTGCCGTCCAGGGGTCAGAGACTCGAATGCAATCTTGAAGGCCGGGTCTTGGTCAAGGCGATTCTGGAGCTCCTCGATCAAGACGGGCTCGGGTGCTGGGCCGACCTCGAGGCCCGATTCCTCTACATCGATAGCCTCGCCGATGTAGGCCTTGACGGTGTCGCCCAGCTGGGCCACCTCGTCAACGGAGGTGAACCGAATGCGGCGAGCCGATCGTGAGTTCGGCCCCTGATCCTCGAGAACGCCGTCAGGATCGTTCAACAAGGCACCCTTGAAGAACATGAGTGCGAGGAACTCCTTCATCTCCTGGAGGATGACGATGTTCTGGCCGCCATGGCTGTAGCACGGCTTGCCCCACTTGATCTGTTCGGTCAAGCCACAGCTCAGCAAGATTTGGCGCAGGCCGGCCATCTCCTCCGGCCACTTCTCCGACCGTTCGATGTATGCATCTACCTCGGGGGTCACCATCACTCCGATCAGCAACGTGCCGGTGTGGCACCGTCGGCCGACACCAACGAGACAATACACCTGCGTGGATTTGCGCTAGGGGAGCGACCGAATGCCCTTGAGTCCTAGGCCACGGCATACATGATGTGAGGTCTGGCTTCCCGATGGGCGACGCCTTGGTGGTCGACGATGGCGCACCGGCACGTCTGACTCCGGTTGTTGGTGGTGCTACGGTCGCCAGCGATGACCGCCCAGCGCTACTTCGCATTCCTGCGTGCCATCAACACTGGCGGCCGCAGGCTCACCAATGAGCAGATCATTGGACCGTTCGTCGGACTCGGATTCAGAGATGTTGTCGCCTACCAGGCGGCCGGGAACGTCTGCTTCCTTGCTGAAGACCCTGATGAGGCACAAGTCTCTCGAATCGAAGCCGCCCTCAGCGAAGCGTTTGGGTTCGACGCTCCGGCGTTCCTGCGCGAAGCCGGTGACCTTCGTTCCGTCCTCGAGGCCCAGCCATTCACAGCGCACGAGATGAGCCGGACGGAGGGCCGGATCCAAGTGTCGTTCCTGCGCACAGCGCCAGATGAGACGACTCTCGCGGAGGTGCATCGTCTTGTACCGCCTGATGACCGAATCGCATTCGTCGACGCACATTGGCTTTGGTTGCCGACGGGTCGGATCAGCGGCTCAGTGCTGCCGGTCGCAGCCGTCGAGGATGTGGTCGGGCCGATGACGATGCGGACGCTCGGCACGGTGGCGCGCATGCATCGGAAGTTCGCCACCTGATTGGGACGGGCCTCGTCTGGTCTCAGTAGACGACGCACCACATCTGTCAGGAATCAAGCAGGTTCTTCTAACGCCCGCGACCGCATCTAGCGTCCCGTCTCTGCCAGCCGCTTGATCTCCAGCAGCATCTTGCGGCTCATCACGAATGTGATGGATTCGATGGGAAAGCGTCCGAAAGCGAGCCTGGTTGCCAAACCCGAGGAGTAGTCGCTGCGGCGACGAGTGAGCAATAAGGCCGGCCCCTTCGAGAGCAGCGAGAACCCCAACGCCGGGGGAGTGTGTGCTTGTGGCCATGACTCCTCCTCAAAACCATTCTGCTCCCCTCGGCTACGAACGAGAAGTCGAATCCCCAAACCAGGGGCAAGGGTTCCGCGGTTCGAGTGGCACACCCCCGATCAGAACCGGGCGGTGCCGTACCGTCGTCGCCCCGGAACTCGGATGCAGAGACGCCGTAGACCCGCTCAAGCCGCCTCAGGCTCGATCCAGGAAATCGATGCGCCCGGCTCGGTCCGCACACAGAGGTCTACCTGAACAACCCAGCCGACGTTGCCGGGGTGCACGTCAGTGCACAGAATGTCGGGGGCGGCCCGCTCGTCCGGATCGAGCCCATGCCATTGCGGTCAGCTGTTGCGCAGAATTCCTCGAGGTGGACGCGAGAAACCTCGCCGAACCTGTCGATTTTCGGTCACTTTCCGCGTATAAAGGGTGTCGGCGAAGTCCGCCGACACCGAGTGGAGGAGGAGCAGAATGAAGTACTTCGTCATGCTCGCCGGCGACGGCGATGTCGGATCGTGGAACAAGTTGAGTCCAGAGCAACAGCAAGCCGTGATGGGCCAGTTCGCAGCGTTCGATGAGGCCTGCGAGAAGCGAAGCGGCGTCGAACTGCTTGGCGGTGAGGCGCTCGAAGAAGCCTCGATGTCCACGACAGTGCGGACTCGCAACGGTGAGTTGACCGTCACCGATGGCCCCTACACCGAGGCGACCGAACAGATCGGCGGCTTCTATCTCGTCGATGCGCCCGAGCTGGACACGATGATCGAACTCTGTCGCGTTCTCCCCGCATATGACATCGAGATCCGACCTGTCGTCGACTTCGGCTGATCGGGCGATTGCCGAGACGTATCGGGCCGACTGGGGGCGGCTGCTGTCCGTGCTGGTGGCTCGCACCCGACGACTCGATCTCGCCGAGGATGCGCTTAGCGAAGCTTTCGCCCGGGCTAGCGATCGGTGGCCGACCAGGGGGGTGCCGGCGAACCCTGCTGGTTGGCTCTACACGACCGCATCGAGGTTGATCGTTGCTGGGCTGCGGGCCGAAGCCATCCATGGCCGCAAGGTCCGGCTTCTGTCCGTCGACGCCGGGTGGGTGCCGCCGGCAAGCGTGGACGAGCTGGATTCGCTCGACGACGAGCGGCTGGCGCTGATCCTGCTCTGCTGCCATCCAGCGGTGCATCCCGAGGCGAGGGCGCCGCTTGCGCTTCGACTGGTGGTTGGCACCACCACAGAGGAGATCGCGCGCCTGCACCTCGTCTCGGTTGCCACCATGGCAGCTCGCATCACCAGAGCGAAGAAGAAGATCGTTGCGGCGGGCATCCCGCTTGCCTCACCGGTTGATGACGAGCTGCGGATACGGCTTGACGAGGTCTGCCGGACGATCTACTTAGCCTTCACCGCCGGGTACGCCCCCGCCCGCGGCGTGGACTTACTGCGCGAAGATCTGGCTGGCGAAGCAGTCGGGCTGGCTGCAGTCCTTCACCGGCTGGTACCCGACGCACCCCAGGCTCGCGCCCTGTACGCCCTCCTGGTCCTGCAACACGCTCGCCGTCATGCGCGTCTGAGCGACGGCCGCTTGGTCACGCTTGTCGATCAAGATCGCTCTCTGTGGGTCGGTGACGAAATGAACTCCGGGATGGATCTCGTTGCCGACCTCCCTCCAACTGATGGCTACGCCGGGGAACTTCGACTCCAGGGCCTGATCGCCTTTGAGCACGCTCGCGCACGAACCGCGGACGACACCGATTGGTCCCTGATCGCCTCCCACTACCTCAGTCTGGAGGCGTTGACCGGATCACCCGTCGTCAGGCTCAACCGTGCAGTAGCAGTGGCCGAGAGCGAAGGTGCCCATGCCGGCCTCGCCGTCCTAAGCGGACTCGACGAGGCACTTCCACGCAACCACCGGCTGCCGGCGGTTCGGGCCGAGCTGGCACGGCGGGCGGGCAACATCGATCTGGCTCGAGCCTCGTACGATCAGGCCATTGACCGTTGCAGCAACGAGGTCGAGCGGAAGTATCTGATGGCGCAACGCAACGCACTCGATCACGACCTCTGAAGTGTCCCCCCTCGGTCCATCTATCTCAGACTGGTCGATCCAGAGCCGCCAACTGGATAAACCCGCGGCTAGTCCGCGGCATGTCGCCAACTCCGCTTGGACACCACCTTGCGCAGCGTGACGCCATCCACGACTACCTCCAGACACGTATCACTGCCATGAGCCGCTACGAGGAACCTGAATACGCCGTTGTCGCTACGTCCGACCGGTACGAGATTCGGCACTACGACTCCTACCTCGCCGCCGAGACCACGGTTGATGGCGACTTCGACTCGACCGGGAATACCGCGTTTCGACGGCTGGCGGGCTTCATCTTCGGCAGTAACTCCCAAGGTGCGAAGATGAACATGACAGTCCCAGTCACCCGGCAGCAGACCGACACCGACGGCTATCGCTATCGGTTTGTCATGGAGCGGGCATATTCCGAGGAAGAGCTTCCGCGCCCTCTGGATGATTTGGTGTCACTGGTTCGGGTGCCGGCTGGCTACTACGCATCGATGCGTTATCGGGGTCGCCGCAACGAAGGTCGATATCGTCGTGCCGAGGCTGAGCTGCTGGCGGCACTTCAGAGCGACGGTGTCGAGGTATCGGGTTCACCTGTCAGCGCTGCATACGACGGCCCATTCACGCCACCGGTGATGCGGCGCAACGAGGTGCAAATCCCGGTCGACTGGCAGGGACCCGATGGGTGACAACCCAACCGCGAATGCCATCCATCGAGGTTGGCCACAGACTCCCGGCTTGTGCCGAAGCCACCGGAAGCGGACTCGACGAATCAGCGTTGGCCAAGTTGAGGTTCCGATCCCTCCAACAGGGCGGCCCCTCGCTACAGAGACGAGGTCTACCGAGGTTCGGCGCTGGTGGGCCCGTTCCTATCGGTGGCCTTGTGGTTTGATCAGTCCGGTTTCGTAGGCAAATACGACGGCGTGGATCCGGTCTCGGAGGGAGAGCTTCATGAGGATCCGCTTGACGTGGGTTTTGACGGTGCTTTCACCGACGTAGAGCTGTGCGGCGATTTCGCGGTTGGCGAGTCCGTGGGCGACGAGCACGAGCACCTCTCGCTCGCGTTCGGTGAGCCGGTCGAGTTCTCGGCTACGGACGTCGGTGGGTTGGGGGCCGCGGGCGGTGGCGTTGGCGAACTCGTTCATGAGTCGCCGGGTGACCGACGGACCGAGCAGTGCGTCGCCGCCGGCGACGACTCGGAGCCCATCGAGGAGGTCTTCAGGTGGCGTGCGTTTCAGGAGAAAGCCGCTCGCCCCGGCGCGAACCGCCTCGTAGACGTACTCATCTACCTCGAACGTAGTGAGGATCAATACCCGTGGAGCGTCGGTGCGGTCGTCGAGGTTGACTGCCCCGGTGATCTGTCGGGTGGCCTCGATGCCGTCGACTCCAGGCATGCGGATATCCATCAGCACAACATCGGGCTGAAGCTCTGCTGCCAACTTGATCGCTGTTTCGCCGTCATCGGCTTCTCCGACGACGGCGAGGTCGTCTTGGGTCTCGATCATCAGGCGTAGGCCGGCCCTCACCAGGGTGTCATCGTCAACGATCAGCACTTCGACGCTCATGTGGCCACCCGATCCGATGGTGCGACGGGGTTGTTGGTGCGGGGGATCCGGGCCTCGACCCGGAATCCGCCTCCCTCTAGGGGGTGCGCCGTGAGGTCGCCGCCGAGCACGCTGGCTCGTTCGGTCATTCCAACGATGCCTCGACCCCCTTCGGGACGGGTTGGAGCGGCCGCTCCGAGTCCGTCGTCGACGACCGCAATGGTGAGATCTCGATCGGTGCAAGAGAGGGTGACATCAATGCGGGTGGCCTCGGCGTGCTTGATTGCGTTGGTGAGTGATTCTTGGACGATCCGGTACGCGGCGGCGCCGACTGGGCGTCCCATGGTGTCCTCGAGATCGGAACCGCATTGGTTGTGGAGGTGAATATCGGCGCCGGCGGTTCGCATCTCATCGACAAGGCGGATGATGTCGGCGGTGCTGCGGGTGGGCTGCAATGGGGCAGGGTTGCCGTCTTGGTCGTGGAGGAGGCCGAGCATGTGGTCGAGGTCGGTGAGGGCGGACCTACCCACCCGTTCGATCTCGCGGAGGGTGTCGTTGGCGCGCTCGTCGTGCGTGGCGAGACGGGCGGCACCAGCCTGCAATACGATGACGTTCACGGCGTGACCGACGGCGTCGTGGAGTTCTCTGGCGATACGGGCGCGTTCGTCGGCGACAGCACGTTGCGCTACCTGTGACGACTGGACGCGCAGTCTTTGGGCTTCGTCAGCGAGGTCGCTGGCGGTGGTCTGGTTGTGACGAATGCTGACAGCGACGAGCCAGCCAATGCCGAACAGCATGATGATGACCGGCACTGAGAGCACGACCGGTTCGCCGGGCCCGTAGAACACCGTGGTCGACATTGCCGCGGCTGCCGCGGCGACCATCGACCCTGAGACCCGCATAGGCCGGGTGAGTCCAACCGAGTAGGCGAAGAACGGGATGGCGAGCGGCGCGTTGCTGTCCCCTTGGAATGCGCTGGCCACCATGTACAGGAGGGTGGCCAAAGCCAGCGTGGTGGCTGGCGCCAGTCGGCGGAAGGGGAGCAGGAGGGTCGGGCTGATCGCCAATAACCACCCGAACCCCTCGACCGGTCCGTACTCGTCCACGTAGGCGCTGCTACGCAACGACTCGACGGTGATCCAAACAAACATCAGGGCGACGAACGCGTCAGCGACGAACCACACCGTTGCGCGGTTCTGTTGTCGATCGGGACGCAACGCTTCAAGCATCTCCGGTCAACAGTAACTGTCGTGCCAGGTGCCGTCGTCACCCTGTGGGGGGACGGCTTGTCCTCCCACAGGACGTTGGGCAAGACCGCCGTCAGGGGGGACGACGCCGACGACCGCTATGTCCCACAGTGAGCTCTGGGGCCACCACTGCCGACGTCAGAAGGGAGTAGCCCACCATGAGGACGAACACTGACCGCGAAGCCTCGACACTCGACGCGTTGCCGAACCGAGACGTATACCAACCCGATGGACCACTGGTCCCGAGACCGCCGCGATCGTCATGGCGGCGCCGAGTTGGCCACGCCACCACTCGCTTGCGCACGGTTCTGCAACCCCTGTGGACCGATTGGCGAGCCGGTATCGGGGCAGCTGCGGGTGTTGCCGCTGGATGGGGGATGGTTGCGGGTTGGTGGACACCACGGGGACCGCTCACCTCCGGTCAAGCGCTGTGGTCGATCGCCATCAGCCTCGCCGTCGGCGGGATCGGTGGCCTGATCGCGAAGTCCCGCTGGGTGATTGCCGTCGCACCTACCCTGTTCGTGGTCGCCTTCGAACTGGCCCGCATCGGCACCCCCGGCCCGACCGTCGACGCCATCCACGCCAGCACCTACGGTGTGCTCGGCTTCGTTGTCGGCCGTGGCTTCCAGTCGTTCGTGTCGCTGGTTCCGATGATGCTGGGAGCGGCGTTGGGCACCGGTGCGGCGCGCTCGCTATCGCGGATGGTCCCAGGCACCCGGGGTGCTCGCCGATACGCGGGCCGCACTATTGCGATCCTGACGGCGACGGGCCTGGTCGCCCTCGCAGCCGGTCTAGCCCGACCCGCCACCACCGCCCCGATCGTCGACGCCGCCGACAACGAGGTTCGCGGATCCATCGCCGAGCTTCTCAACGTCGACATCAACGGCCACGACCTCGCGATGATGATCCGCGGCCACAGCATCAACAACCCGGTGCTGTTGTTCCTGGCGGGCGGGCCGGGCGGCTCCGAGCTGGGAGCAATGCGCAATCACCTCCCCGGACTCGAGGAACACTTCACCGTCGTCACCTGGGACCAGCGCGGTGCAGGAAAGTCCTATCCCGAACTCGACCCGACCGGCACGCTCACCCTTGACGGCTACGTTGACGACACGATCGCGGTCACCAACTATCTCCGCGACCGGTTCAATCAGGACCAGATCTACCTGCTCGGCCAATCCTGGGGCAGCACCCTCGGCGTGCTCGCCATCCAGGAAGACCCCGAGCTGTACCGGGCGTTCATCGGCGCCGGCCAGATGGTCAGCCAGCTCGGAACCGACCGCATCTTCTACCAGGACACACTTGCGTGGGCCGAAGCCACCGGCCAAGAGGGGCTCGTTGGCGAACTCACCACCATCGGGCCACCGCCGTACGACGCGATGTTCCCCTACGAGACGGCACTGTCGCACGAACACGACGTCTACCCCTACGACCACAGCGCCAACTCGGAGGGGGAGGGCGGATTCTCAGAGAACTTCATTGTCTCCGAGTACACCCTGCTCGAACAGGTGCATCTCCTCGGCGCTTTCGTTGACACCTTCTCGATGCTCTACCCCCAGCTTCAGGACATTGATTTCCGAAACACCGCTACCGACTTCCAGATCCCGGTGTTCTTCGTCCAGGGGGCCCACGAAGCTGGCGGGCGAGCCGAGCTGTTCGACGAGTGGTACCCGATGGTGAGCGCACCCATCAAGGAACTCGTCGTCCTCGAGACCTCCGGCCACCGTCCGCTCTTCGAGCAACCAGACGAGTTCATCGAGTTCATGGTCGACACCGTCCTCGCCCAGACCCCACCGGCAAGCTGAGAGAGGCAAACGACCATGACCAACCAAACCCTCGAACCTGTGTCAAGTCGGAAGCCACGTCCGGCTCGGCCGACCGTAATTGTCTACTCCAGATCAGCGGTACGACCGAAGGGGACTCAGGCAATTCAACTTCAGCACGCTCACCGCAATACCTGGTTGGCAATAGGACTCATCGTCCTCGGCTTGGGTTCCGCCGCAATAGCCATCCTCGGTCCCCTTGTGACCGGCGTGATCCGGTACCACTTCTCCGAAGCAGCGATGAACCAGATCAGGGGTGGTGACGTGGCCGGTCTTGCCCTGATGGCGCCACTCAGCGTGATCGCCGGAATCCTCGTGTGGCGAGGGTCCGGAGGAGGCCAGATCCTGGCCCTGGGCCCCGCCGCCTATGCGCTCTACCTGTGCGCTCAGCTCGCCGTCGGCGGCGACGTGACCCGCTAGCCGGGCAACAGCGAACGGTTCCTTCCGCTCTACGTCGGGCTGTTCGGGGTCTCCGTATCAAATGGACGAAACACAACGGTTTGGGCCAAGGGACACGTTCACACCTCGTCGAGGGGGCCGGGTTGGCGGGAGGGGGCCTTGCTGGTCGGTGCTCGTGCCGTCAGCGGGATTTGGTGGGGATTGTCACGGTGATGCGGGTGCCGCCGAGCGTGCTCGTGTCGACGTTGATGGTTCCGGTGTGGTGTTGGGTGATCTCTTTGGCGATGGCGAGTCCGAGGCCGGCGCCGCCGTGGTCGCGGTCGCGTGCTTCGTCGAGTCGGGTGAATTGGTCAAAGATCCTGGTGCGGTCGACGGGCGGGATCCCGGGCCCGTCGTCGGCGATGGTGAGGGTGGCTGTTCCGTCCGTTTCGGCGAGTGTGATGTTGATGCGGCTGGTCGCGTAGCGGACAGCGTTCTCGAGCAGGTTTCGGATGAGGCGGCCGAGGGCCTCGGGGTTGCCGATGACTTGGGCTCCGGAGACGTGGCTGGTATTGATCGTGATGTTTGACGGTGTCTTCAGGCGCTCGGTCTCGATAAAGACGATATCGTCGAGATCAACCGCGCGGCGTATGTTGGGGAGGGTGCCGGTGTCGCTTCGGGCGAGGAGGAGTAGGTCGTCGACGAGACGTTGCATGCGTAGCGTTTCATCGAGGACTTCTCGGTTGGCGGTGGGCCAGTCGGCTTGTTCTGGGTGGACGAGGTCGACCTCGAGTTGGGAGCGGATGGCAGCGAGCGGGTTGCGGAGTTCGTGGGAGGCGTCGGCGACGAAGCGTCGCTGTTGGTTGGACGCTTGTTCGAGGCGGTTGAGCATTTCGTTCATGGTGTCGGCGAGACGTCCGATTTCGTCGTCGGTGTCGGGGACGGGGACCCGTCGGTCGAGGTGGCGGTCGCCGATGGAGGCGACTTGGGAGCGGATTGCTTCGACGGGGTGGAGTGTCTTGCCGATGATGATCCATACGGTGACACCGACGAAACCGATCAGCATCGGGATCCCGACTAGGAGTAAGCCGCGGAGGGTGGCGACAACGTCGGCTACCGACTCAAGACTGGAGGCGGCGTACACGGTGAATAGCTGATCGTGGGCGTCGACGGTTCGAGCTACCAGCCGGAACTCGTCTTCTCCAATGGGTAGCACTTGGCTTGTCAGCGTTGTCGTGTTTGCTGCTGGTTGGACGTTCGTGATGGGGTCTTCACCCTCGATGTTGGCGCTTGCGGCGATCACGGTGCCGGTGTTATCGACGATCTGGACGAGCGCTTCGTCGTCGCCGGGGACTGTCAGCTGGGCCGGTACCACACCGTCGACGATGAGAGCGCTTAGGTCGTCGACTCGAGCGTTTAGTGCAGTGTCAATGCCGTCGACTAGCGCTCGGCGTTGCAGCGTCAACGCAGCGAATCCGGCGATGATCAACGCTGTGGCCACGATGCCGGTGGCGGCGAAGGTGGATCGGGCCCTGGCAGTTCGGAGCCAGTTGGGCCATTTAGCCACCGTTGGCCGCCAATCGGTAGCCGGCACCGCGAATCGTCTGGATCGACGCCTTCTCGAACGGTTCGTCGATCTTCTTGCGGAGGTGCCGGATGTAGACCTCGACGATGTTGGGGTCACCATCGAACGCAAAGTCCCAGACGTTTTCGAGAATCTCGGCTTTGGGGACCACCTCACCTTTGCGGCGAATCAGGAATTCGAGCACCGAGAACTCTCGAGCGGTCAGGGTGACCGGTGTCTCTCCGCGCCAGCATTGATGTGCTGCCGGGTCGACGCTGAGGTCACCGGCCTCGTAGACGAGGTTCTGTTCTTTCGATGACCGTCGGAGTAACGCCCGGATTCGCGCCACTAGGACCAGATATGAGAAGGGTTTGGTCAGATAGTCATCGGCGCCGGTATCGAGTGCTTCGGCTTCGTCGAGTTCGCCGTCTTTGGCGGTGAGCATCAACACCGGGGTCCAGTCGCCCCGATCCCGCAGGTTGGCACACAGTTTGTATCCGTTGATGCCGGGCAACATGATGTCGAGCACGATGACGTCATAGTTGTTCTCTTGCGCCAGCCAATTGCCGTCGGTTCCGGTGAGCGCCACATCGACGGCGAAACCTTCTGCCTCTAGACCACGGCGAACCGCCGCAGCGACCCTCTTCTCATCTTCGACAACCAACACCCTCATCCGGGCACAGCCTCTCGTACTGGCGATAGATACAGTTTCCGGAACCTGAGCTGAATGCCAGCTGAAACCAGTGTGCCACCTTGCCGGGCACCTCTCGCCGGAACGCTATCGACGCTAAGGCGTGTCCAATCGACGGTTTGTCTGCGGCGCACGGCGCCCTTGTCTCGATGGCTGACCGATTCTGAAAGGGTCTTCAGCGTGGTTCAGCGGGGCTTCGTAGTCCATGTTGCATCGTGGTGGTGGCTGCTCAATACGACAGCCGCACCGGCCCCGGCTTTGGGGTCGGGACGCGTCACACGATGAAAGGAGTCAAGATGCGCAACAAGACAGGAAAGGCACGAACGGTGATCTTCACCGGTGCCGCCGCACTAGGGCTGACCTTGGGGTCGGTGGGGATTGGATGGGCGATGAGCCCAACCACCGCACCTCCACCCCAACCGATCGCCCAGGTGAGTCAGGCGGCCACCGGCCAAGACGCCACCCAGCTAGGCACCGATGCCACTGAGGCGCCCGAGTTGAACGAGGCCACTGAGGCAAGCGAGGTCGACGAAGCGGTCGAGGAGCAGGAGCCCTCATACGCAGCGTCGATCACCGCCCCCCAAGATGAGGGGCTGAGTGAAGCCGATGAGGCGATCGCTCTTGAGGGTCTCGCTTCGATCACGCCCGATCAGGCACGCGACGCTGCCCTCGCTGTGGTCCCGGGCACAGTCGACAAGGTCGAACTCGACAACGAGAACGGTGCCGTGGTGTACAGCGTCGAAATCACGGACGCCTCCGGTAGCCATATCGATGTCAAGGTCGATGCCGGCAACGGCACGGTGGTTCACCAGGATGCCGACGACGGCGACAACGAGGGATAATCCCACCATCGCCAACGGGATGAGGCCGGACATCAAGTCCGGCCTCATCCTGTGTCCCGGCGTTTTCAGGTTGTTTCAGCGGGCATTCAGCCCCCAGAACCGATAGTGGAGCTGCCAGGAACACTTGTGCGAAAGGAACACATATGAATGGCGAGTCCCGGTTCAAGAAACGTCTCTACACATCGGTGGTAGCCCTCGGGCTAGCGGTGGGGTCGGTCGGTATTGCCGCGGCCGCCACCAGCGACAGCAGCCCACCCGCTGCCAATCCTGATGAAGCCAGTGAACTTCAAGAGCCCGTCTATACCGGCTCGGTCCAGGCCCCGGCCGAAGATGAGTCCCTGACCGAGGCGGAGGAGACCGCACAACTCGAGGGACTCGCCACCATCACCGCCGATGACGCAGCCGCGGCCGCCACGGCGGCGGTTCCCGGTGACGTGGCACAGGTCGAACTCGACAACGAGAACGGAACCGTCGTCTACTCAGTTGAGGTAACCGACGCCACCGGCGGCGAGGTCGATGTCAAGATCGATGCCGGTGACGGCAGCATCCTCGACCAGCAAGCCGACGACGACGACACCGACGAGGCTGACGAAGCCGATGAGGCTGATGAAGCGGACGACGATGACGTCCAGCACGAGAACGAACACGAGGGCGAGAACGATCCCGATGAGGGTCACGAAGACTAGAACCGGTCCCCCCGCTACTACCAGAGGTTTGGGTCGCCTAGCGCGACCCAAACCTCTGAGTAGGGCCAGGCCGTGAGCACTTCCGGACACGTACGACGTTTCAAGCGTCGCCGGCTTCGTCGCGTCACGCTCGTAACGCTTGTTACCCTGCTGGCCATCACCGCGCTTGCAGCGCTCCGCTGGGACATCGTGTGGGGAGCAGCCCCGGGCAGAATCGGCGCCCCCGAAGTCACCATCCCGATCCAGGCGTTCGCAGCCGAAAACCAACCGGATGTGCGTGTGGGCCACTGCCGACCTGGTCACCGAAGCCGCCGCATCGCAACTCTTCGACGGTCTGGTCCTGCTTGGGGACAACGTCTACCCCAACGGTGACCCCGAACGTCTCGACGCCACCGTCTTCGAACCCTTCGCCACCATCCTGGACCAGGGAACCTCGCTGCTGCCGGTACGCGGCAACCACGACATCCAAGACGGACACGCCGCCGGCCAGGTCGACACGCTCGGTATGCCGGGACGCTGGTACTCCACCCAGATCGGACCGATGCTGCTGATCGCGCTCGACTCCAACCTGTTCGGCTCGCTGTCGAGTTCGGTGATCAGGCGGGCGGGAGCGGCCGGGGAAGCTCAGCGCAGTCTCGCGAATGCGGGCCAGCATGGGATCATCGCGATCAAACACCTCGTCGTGGGCCATGCCCGAATGCTATCCGCTTTCGGCGAGAGGGGAGTGAGAGAAGACTGGCTCAATGAAGACCTCGAGCCAGATCATCGTGTTTTGCACTCGGCGCTCGAATGCCTGGCCATCGCCCGGCTCCAGGCCGACGCGCTGGTCACAATCGATCCCGACTTGCCAGCCAAAGCAGACAACCTCGTTGCGCTCGCCCCCATCCATGCCCTACTTCTCGTTGAATAGCCGGGCTTCGAGACCGGCGGCTTCGAGGCTGAGCCAGTCGGCGAGGGGAGTGGCGCCGCGTTCGGCTCAGGCATCTGGTGTTGGCGACAACGAGGGGAGACCCTCGCCTTCACTCGGCGGTCGAACTTTACATAACGTGGATTATGGGACACAGACTTGTTGGGCCAAACCCTCAATCACCAATTGCGGTCGGTTCTGGCGTCGCTTCGACCACTTCCACGGAGGCCAGACGCAAGTGCATGACTGCTGCCGCGTAGTCCGCCCTGGTTGGCGCCCCCCGGAGATCGGTGGCGACGTCCTCCAGGGCCGCCTCGAGCACATACACCGCGTCGCGAAGCCGTTGGTAGTCGCCGATGGCCAACAGAACCTCGTCGCTGGATAGTCCTCGGCCGCTTCCGAGACGCTTGGCTTCGTAGTGGCGTTGGCGGTGGCTGCGTCGGCAGTACTTGGGTGGCCGACCGGTGCGACCCCCAATGGTGAACTCGGTCCCACACCACTCGCATCTCTTGGTCCGGGTTTGTTGCGTCACAGTGACGTAATCTTACGGGTGTGGCTGGCCGGCGCCAAGGACCCCGGGCGCGGCGATTCAGCCAATGTCCCAATGGGTCGCGGCGATCTCGGACCACACCGGACGCGCCGAACGCAGAGTTCCGGGATGACCACCACGAATGCGTCGTCGCAGGTCGTCGCGACGGCGCGAGGACCGCTGGTGGAGCTGTGTGCCTGGTTTCGAGCGGTGCAGTGTGGCGAACCTGCTCCCCTGCTGAGGCGATCCGCAACAAGTCCTACAACGTCACAGTGATGTAAATATGCGGCTTGAGGAACTCCGGGTAGTCAACGTAAGCTCTGGTCACTCGATCGAGGAGGACTTCCCCATGACGACGCCCGGCTCCAAAGATACGACCGGCGCACCGGATCTACGTATCGCTGAGTCTGCGGTGCCGGAGACCGAGGAAGAGCTTCGGACTCGTCTCGCTGAGGTTGAGGCCAAGCTGGAAAAGGCGGCGAAGACCCAGAACAAGGAGAGTCAGCTCCGCCCCTATCAGGTCGAGCTGCTCAAGCTCCAGCGCTACCTCGAAGAGCAATCAAGGCGCATGATCGTGCTCTTTGAGGGCCGTGACGCCGCCGGCAAGGGCGGGACTATCCGCCGGGTCACCCGCTACATGAACGAGAAGCACTATCAGGTCGTGGCCCTCGGTAAGCCGACGGAGGAGCAGAGGACCCAGTGGTACTTCCAGCGCTACATCCGTCACTTCCCGAGTGGGGGCGAGATGGTTCTCTTCGACCGCTCCTGGTACAACCGAGCAATGGTCGAGCCCGTCTTCGCCTTCTGCACCGAAGAGGAGTACCAGGCGTTCCTGCGGGGCGTAACCGGCTTCGAGAAGGACCTCGTTCGTCACGGCACCGTCCTCGTCAAGCTGTACTTCAGCGTGACCAAGGAGGAGCAAGCCCGTCGCTTCGAGCGAAGGATCAATGATCCGCTGCGGCAATGGAAGCTGAGCGAGGTCGATGTCCAGGCTCAGGACCGCTGGGACGAGTTCACCGAGATGAAGTACCGCATGCTGAAGCGAACATCGACGATTGATGCCCCGTGGACGATCATCAGGTCCCAGAACAAGCAGCGAGCTCGACTCAACGCGATGAAGGTCATCCTCAATGCGGTGCCCTACGCCGATCGCAACCCCGACCTCGATTTCACCCCCGACCCCGATGTCGTGATCTCCGGGGCTCGGGAACTTGAGTCGATGGAAGCCCAGCGGATGCAACTAGGGCGTTTCGCCTTCTGATCCGAGGTGACTCTGCTCTCCCGGTCCCGTTGGTAGCCTGACGCGATGGCGCTCCCCCGTTGGCTCGCCCGGTTCAATCGTCGCTTCACGAACCGAGTCTTCCGGTTGTTCGCCGGCCGACTCCCGCCGTGGGTGATCATGCACCATCGCGGGCGAAGCAGCGGCCACAACTACGACGTACCGCTCGCAGCGTTTCGGGTCGACGGCGGGTTCGTGTTCGCCCTCACCTACGGATCTGGGGCTGATTGGGTCCAAAATGTCTTGGCCGCCGGTGAGTGCCAGATCGTCCGAGGTGGCGTCGTCCACTCGCTGTCGAATCCGAGACTCATTCCTGCCGCCGAAGGATTCAGCCTCACAAACCGACCCGTCCAACTGGTGCTGAGGCTCATCCGTTGCAGCGAGTTCTTGGCAATGGATGAGGCCTGATCCAGGGCAGGGTGGCTACCAAGCTGCTTCTGGCTCGACGGCAACCGCCTGGAGTTCGCTCACGGCCGCGTTGAGTCGACCGACCGCTTGCACGTAGTCGGCCTGAGGCATCTCACCGGCGGCCACATCCTTCGCCACCCGGCCGCCGACCTCCTGGAGCTGAGCGAGTGCGTCGCGCAATGCCAGCCAAGAATGCCGCGTGAGGAGTATCTCGTCGGGGCCAAGCCCGCGCCGTTGCGCTTCGCGACGAGCTTCGTAGGCGCGTTGTCGGTGGCTCGGGCGGCAGTACCGGCGGGGCCGCCCTCTCCCCCGTTGGGTCGGCATCGCATCGCCACACCACGCACAGTGCAAAGTGATTTCCATCACTGTGATGTTAGAGGCAGCGGCTGCTACGCCGATGCCTCTTCCGTGGCGGAGGTCTGGTCTTGTCGACGGCAGGCACAGACCGGCGGGTTGGCGTGAGTCGCCTTGGCAGGATGTGCCGAACCAAGCAGTTGGCGACCGAAGGTGGCAAGATCGCACTCCGGAGGTACGGCCAGACCGATTGGTTGAGCTTTCCATTTGCGGAGATCCGCAACGTTGACGGCATCGTCGTGATCCATCAATTCGGCAAGCTCGTCGGTCCAAACCCAGGGCATCCTTACCTCCTCCGACTGCGCCATCGGCACCTTCTGACGTCAAGGTATCTCACCTGTCAAGTCGCTGGAACCAGGCGAAACACGTTCGTGTCATTCCACCTCGCTACGATCGCTCTCATCATGAATGTTGAAGTCATCCGCAGCCCGCGGCGTCGCAAGACCGTGTCCGCCCAGGTCATCGATGGTGTCTTGCGGGTTTCAATCCCGGCTCATCTCAGTGCCGACGAGGAGGCCCACTGGGTCGACACCATGCAGCAACGGTTCGACCGGCGCCGGGCGGCTGATCGGGTCGACCTGACCGCCAGAGCCGCTGCCTTGAGTCGACGGTTCGGGCTCAGCCACGCCGCCGAAGTCGTATGGTCCGATCGGCAGCGGACCCGCTGGGGGTCGTGCACGGTCGACACCGCCAGGATCCGCATCTCGACTCGAATCGCCTCTGCGCCCGACTGGGTGCTCGACTACGTGATCGTTCACGAACTCGCCCACCTGACGGAGCCAAACCACAGCAAAGCGTTCTGGGCGCTGGTCGATCGCTTCCCGAAGGCGGAACGAGCCCGTGGCTACCTGCTGGCCAAGGCAGAAGCGCCGGCTTGAACCTCCTACGACGTCTCGATGAGGGCGGTACCGGGCTGATACGTCGCCCAGGCAAACCAGAAGGTGTCGAGGTGGTTGATCCGCTCGAGTTTGCTGCCGGCGAGTGGTCCGTCGACGGCCTCGCCGCTCAGCAGCCACTGCGAGCCCGTCTGCTCGTCGAGGAACCGATCGTCTTCCGTCACGAACGTGAGGGTCTCACCGTCGACCTCGGCGCGAAACACGCCAACTGATCCAACGTCTCGCCCCGCGGCGATCTCGTTACTCTCCAGGGCGGTTGCTTGACCTGCCTTCCAGAAGATGACCAAATCGTCTCCACCCAACTGCACGTTGGTCGCCTTGGCGGCGCCGCCCGACACGAACTCGATGGAGTACGCCGCACCTTCGTCATTGTGGGTCACACCAACAACACGCTGCTTCGCCAGGGCACGTCCGTCGGGAGCACCCCTGAAGAGGAAGGGATCCGTTTGCGGATCGTCATACCCCTGGTAGGGATTTGATCCGTAGCGGCGACTGAAGCCCGTTGCGTCTGGGTCGAGAACGAGACCATCCGGATACGTCGTCCGAAAGTCCTCCCACGCCAGCAATGGCGACGAAATCGCCTCTAGTTGGTCACCGGCCAACAAACCGACAACGGCACGGCCGTCGAAGTGGGTCCACAGCGACTCGGTGGCGCGGTCGTACATCACCAAAGCAGAGGCAAACAGCGAACCAGAAGTACCGAAGGTGGTTTCGACACCCCGCACTTCTCGCCGATAGGACACAGCCGAGTTGCACAGCGGGCAGTAGGTCACAGAAACAGGCACGTCGCCCACGGTGTCATTGACGATCTCGTGCCAGATCAGGACTCTCACCGGGTAGGCCCGGGCGTCACCGTTGATCTCCAACGCCACAATCGGCTCTGCCGCCGGTAGGAGGTCCAGGGCATCCGCCACGTTCAGGAAGGTGGGGTCCTCGATCGGTGGAATCCCATCCGGCGGAGGTCCACCCGAGATGATCTCGCTGGGATCAACCAGGGGTTCGGGGAACTCGTCCGCGCTGCGGGTCTGTAGTGCCGATGGACCATCCGGCAGCACTCCGACCGCAGCGGTGACTTCCGGAGAATCGGAGGTCGTGGTCGAAGCTGCGGCGTCGGCAGTGCTGGGCGTCGGGTCATCGCCATCGGCGTCGTCAGGAGTGCCGCAGGCGGCGACGACAAGGGCGAAGGCGGCTCCGAGGCCGCCGAAGCGGATGATCATCTGATGGGTCTTCATGATGGTGCTCATTGGTTCGGGGGTATCGCTATATCAACGACGAACCGATCGTTACCCGTCGGCCAAATGTCGCCTTTTCGACAGAGCCAGACGATGGAGGGAACACGGCGTCGGCGCAGAAGGTTCAGTTGCCACATGACCACAGACACCATTCCCATTGTTCGCCGCCGTGTCCAACGCGGGCTGCTGTACACCGCCGGCCTCGCCGCCGTGTGGCTGATCGCGGCCGCCATCCGTCCGGAGCTGACGTACCACCTTGCTCCGATCCTGGTGGCGGGATCGCTTCCGGTTGTGATGGTGCTCGACCGCGACCGGGCACCCGGGATGAAGGTGCTTGCTCCTGCATCAGGAGTCGGGTTCCTGATAGCTGTAGCCGCGGCGGCCTTGCTCGCCGCAGCCGGTTGGCTGGAGGGAACAACCCTCGGACCCTTCGCGACTGCCGGGGGCGAATCGATGGCCGGCGCCGCATTTGGGGCTGTGGCTGGGTTTCTCCTCGCCGCCGTGTGGCGCCGATAGCTCAACGCAACCTCTCGCCGCCGCGGATGGGCATCCCTAGACGATTGTCCGCCGGCGGGAGGGGGCACGACCACCGTGGGCTGTGCACACACGACGGGTGGTAGGCGAAGTTGAAGTCGACGACCAGATGCTGGTTGGTGCTGCCGAGATCGGCACCCTTGGTCGAGTCGAGCAGGTAGCGGCCGCCCCCGTACGTCTCGCTGCCGCTGGTTCCGTCTCGAAACGCGAGGAAGAGCCCGCCGCCATACCCGTCCAGCCAGTGGACCGAGAGCCGTTCGTCGCCGTCTCCGAGCGGCACCGACACGAAGCCGACCACACGAAACCCGGTGGAACCCGCGCCGCTGTGACCCAGTTGAGCTGAGCCTTCCCCCGCGAGCGGCTGGAGGGGGAGCTCAAATCGCAGCGTCGGATCGTATGGAAAGTAGGTCAAGCCGTTGAACTTGGTTCGTTCTTCGGACGGAATGGGGCTTTGCGGGTGCCTGCGAAGCAGGTCGTCTCGACCGTTCGTCCAATGAGCCCAAGCATCTTCGCCCCCGCCCATGTCACGTACCTGTCGATAGAGGTCCGCCACGCGGCGCCGGTAGTCGAGCAGCGTCAACGATTGAGTCGGCTCGCCAAGATCACCCTCGCTGGTCATTCGTCTCGCCCGGCGACTTGGGCGAGTCCGTCACGATCGAGCACTCTCATCAACCGATAGCCCGTCTCTGCCATCCCCTCGCGGCGAAGCTCTGAGAGCGCCTCATTGACCGATTGCCGGCTGGCGCCCAGCAAGGTGGCAAGGCTGCTCTGCGAGAGATGGACTTCGCCGTAGCCGTCGGCCTCATCGAGGAGCATCTCCGCGACCTGCTCCTTCACCGTACGGTGCATCAACTTGAGGACACGGCGCTGTGTGGCCTCGAGCTGGCTGAGGCCGGCGACCAGCCATCGCATTGCGATGCGGGGGTGCTCCATCAACATCGGCAGCAACCTGGCCCGATCCAACCTGAACGCCGTTACCGGATCGAGCGCCTGGGCCGACGAGATGTACGGCTGGTTCTGGAACATGGCGATGTCGCCGATGACGGCGCCTTCGCCAACTCTTCCCACCACCCGGCGCCCTGCAGCCCTCGTCCGGTAGAGCTCGACTTGGCCCCTCTGGATGACAAAGGCGGCGGCGGCGTCGGTGCCTTCCTTGAAGAGATGGGTCCCGGGGTACTTCTCGATGTACTCGCCGGCACCGGCAAGGGCATCGAGATCGGCCGGCGTCAGTGGGAGATAGTCGGTGCGTCCGAATGATCGGGCGAGCCATGCGAAGTGCTGCTGATCGGCATTGTCCATGTCGGCCTCCTGGAGCTGCAACACCGTCGCCGGGCCGACTGTTCCCACGAGTGTGCCGGGCAGACCGACGCCCTAGCCGGCACCTCCGGCGAGTTGCGCGGTCTGGGGGGATCGCTTCAGAGCGACCATTGCTGCGATTCCAACGGCGGGGCCCAAGGCGAGGATCGGGAATGCCCACTGCCAGCCCCAATCCTCGGCGAGCCATGGAATGCCTCGGATGGTGACGAGGGTGAGGAGAAAGCCCAGTGCAGTCTGGAGCGTCAGCGCGGTTCCGCGGGTGGTCGCATCAGCAGTCTCCGTCACCATGGTCGAGAACTGGGCTGAGTCGGCAACTACTGAGAAGCCCCAGACCAGGAAGAGCGGAACGACGAGCACCGGGTTGAGGCCGAAGACCAACGGAGTGAGGAGAGCACACGTGCCGGAAACCGCCATCGAAGCACCGGCGACCAGGGTGCGACCACGCCGGTCGGCTGCGATACCGGCAAGCCAAGCCCCTGCGCCCCCGATGGCGATGATCATGAAGGTGGCCGTCGGGACCCACCCGGTGCTGTAGCCACCGGCGACGGCTGATGCCGTGAGAAAGGCCGCCGTCCAGGCCCACATCGCGTAGAGCTCCCACATGTGCCCGAGATAGCCGTAAGTGGAGAGTCTGACTCCTCGATTGTGCACGACCGACCCAACATGGCGCCAACTGAACTGTGACGGCGCGGTTTCGTATGGTCCGTCGCCCACCAGGAGCAGCATCACGACCGCACCGCCGACCGCAAGCAGCGACGCGGTGAACAAGACGCCCCGCCAACCGAGCCCTACGCTCCGAATCAGGTGGGGAGCGGCGCTCCCAACGGTGAGCGCTCCGACCAGCACGCCCAAAGCCATGCCTCTCCCCCGCCGGAACCAGCCCGCCATCACCTTGAGGCCACTTGGATAGACGCCGGCGAGCGCAAGGCCCGTCGCGAACCGAAGTCCAAACGCCTGGACCGTGTCGCCGGGCCCAAGCGTCAGCAAGAGCACATTCACGCCGGCCCCTGCGATGGCGGAGAAGACAAAGAGGCGACGCGCCGGTACGACGTCGGCGATGCTGAGCAGTGCTGACGCAAGCGCGCCAACAACGAACCCGATTTGGACGGCGATCGTGAGTCCCACAGCCTCTCCACTAGTCAGGCCCCAGTCGCTTTCGAGTTGTGGTGTCACTGCGGATGCGGAGAACCAGAGGGTGAGCACGAGCAGCTGGCTGCCGGCAATCGCTCCAAGAGCCCGGCGCTGTTGGCGCAAGATCGGAGGCGACGGCTCAGTCGTGTTCGCCCTCGTGTCAGCGACCATCGGATGTCACGGATGCGAGTTCGCCGGACGCGGACGCAACGGGTCCCTCGAGTTCGCTGGGTTGGCTGCGCCCTGTTCGCATCCACCATGTATACAGGACGGCCAACACGATCAACGCTCCGAAGCTGGTGGCCACGACAATGGTGTTGTCGGCGACGAAGTTCAGGGCCGTCTGGGAGAGGTTCTCGACCCATCGGAAGACGCGGGAGCTCGCGAGCGCCGTGGCGCCCGAGCGGATCTCGGTGGTCCAGAACCAGACGATGAACCCTCCGGCCGCGATCAGGATGGCCCCGGCCAGTCGGTTGAGGTAGCGAGCGCTGCTGCGGAGCCGGTGGACCAGTGACTGCTTCCCGAGGGCGAGCACGATGGTGATGCCAACCAACACGACCGACATACCGAGGCCGTAGGCGAGAAAGACGGCGATGCCCTCGAAGAAGCTGCGGGCGGTTAGCTGGGTGGCCACTACGGACAGAAACACCGGCAGCGTGCACGACAGCGAGGCTACGGCATACGAGACACCGAACCCAAAGACGCCCGCATAGCCGTTGCGGTTGCCCCGGCGCTGCACCTTCGGCATGCCCACCGTCATTTGCCACCCGGCAAGCACTGCGATCCCGAGCCCGATCACGAGCACCCCGACGCCCACCGCAAGCCATGGAATCCAGGTGGTGACGCTGCGAAAACCCGCACTGATGACCACGCCGGCGAGGCCAAAGACGACGACAAAGCCGACAGAGACGACACCGCCGACCATGAGACCCGAACGGAGCGATCCGGCCCTTGTCTTGTCCGGGGCATCGATGCCCATGAAGTAGGACAGGTAGGCCGGCAACATCGCAAACCCGCATGGGTTCAGTGTGGCCACCATGCCGGCGGCAAAGGCGAGTGTGAGGGCGGCGCTCATCCCAGCGTCTCTGTGATCAGGGTGCGGAGCTGTCCTTCATCGAGCGGACCATTGTGAGTCTCCAGGACGCTGCCCTCCGCGGATATCACAACGGTGAACGGCATGCCGAGACCGCCGAGTTCGGCATAGAGGGTGCCATCGGGGTCTTCGGCGTTGATCCAGCCGACTCCGGTTTCCTCGATAAGTTCGAGAGCGAGGGCCCTCTCGTCCTGAATGTTGATGCCCAGGAAGGTGATGGTGCCCCCCAAGGCTTGGTGGACGGGCCGAAAGGCGGCAGACATCTCGGCGACACAGGAGGGACACCACGAAGCCCAGAAGTTGAGCACGACTGGCTCACCTCGGAAGTCGGTGAGGCTTGCGGTCGCTCCTTCGAACGTCGTGAACGATGTGGAGGGTGCCGCGGAACCCGAAGGAGCCTGCGCTGTGGCGTTCGCAGCTCCAGAGGGAGGCGCGGGAGATCCGGGGCTGCAGGCGGCTGCGATAAGAGCGAGGGCGGCGACGGCGCCAAGGAGGCGGAGGCGGGTGGTGGCGGAGACAGACATCTGAGGGTCCTTGTGGTGATGTGAAGGTCGTGGGGTGTTGCTACGGACAACGACACCGACCCAAGGTCGCGTTGAG
The DNA here is from genome assembly GCA_963821095.1 of uncultured Acidimicrobiia bacterium. Taxonomy (GTDB): domain Bacteria; phylum Actinomycetota; class Acidimicrobiia; order Spongiisociales; family UBA5794; genus CAVPHV01. The sequence goes on from CAWGCJ010000023.1 coordinate 474,555, forward strand.
AGAATGTCGTTTCGCCGACGATGTCCCGCCGGATCGCCTGCACTACGTTTCGGTAGGCTCGGGATCATGAACACATCGACCGAAGGGTTCGTGCCGTACCGATTGCCCCGCCCCGCATCTGACGACTTGGCGGCCGTGGCGCAAGC
>CAWGCJ010000024.1:0-22281 GCA_963821095.1 uncultured Acidimicrobiia bacterium
ATCGGGCACCAGCCGTGCTCGGAGCCGGCCGACGGCCACGGAGCGCGGACACGCCGCGGGTGTGCTCCCTCGCGCAATGGCGAGCCCGGCCTCCGCGGCTTCCATCGGGCATCGCGTCGAAGCTTCGCCGCGGAGCAGTACAGTTCAGCCAATGAGGCTCCGCTCCGCATCTGCGGTAGGACTTTCCGTCGTGTTGGTGGCTCTATCGGCATCGGCGTGTGGCGTGTCGCGTCCGTCCCTGGAGGAATGGCAACCGAGGTGGGTCGAGGTTCAGGCGCTGGTTCCGAGTCAGGGTGACCTCGGCGACGAACCAGATCGAGACCTGTGCAACCAGATCCACGTCGCCATCCGAGAGGAATCGCGAGGGTTGATTCCCACCCCTGATCCGGCGCTTGACGATGCGGTTCGGGATTGGGTCAAGATCGCAGAAACCACCTTCTTCGAATGCCCGCCGCGCGAGCGCGAGCTTGATGGCTTCGACGAGGCCTACAACGAAATGGCCCGGTTTGCTGCGGAGGTTGACGCCGTTGTGCGCCTCGACCGCGAGGCAGGTTGAGCGGTAGAAGCGTGGCGATGGGGCTGGCGGCCCCCTCCATCTCCGGCTCGGCCGGAGACACCTCCTACACCTGTCGGCGGGGGAGGTCGCAGAAATCGCGAGGTCCGCACCGGGAAAGGGGATCGGTGCAGACCCCGCTGGGTCGTGATCCGTCGCGATCGTCGCGTCCTGTTCGGCCTCGACGATCGCTACCAGGTGCGGATTGTTCTTGCTGTTCCTCGCGCTCCCTGAGTTTCAGTTGTCGGTGGCCGCGTTGGACGCCGCCTGCCGAGGGCGCTTCACGTCTGGGAGATGTCGCCGTACATGTCGGGGCGGCGGTCGCGGTAGAAGGCCCAGTGGCGGCGGACTTCTTCGATGAGGCCCATGTCGAGGTCGCGCACCAAGACTTCGTCTTCGGTGTCTGAGGCGCCCCCGCCGATGAGCTGCCCACGGGGGCTGGCGAAGTAGGAGGACCCGTAGTAGTCCGTGTCGGTCAAACCCTCGGAGCCCACCCGGTTGATGGCGCCGACAAAGTACTCGTTGGCGACTGCAGCGGCGGGCTGCTCGAGTTCCCACAGGTAGCGGGAATGGCCCCGGGTGGTGGCCGACGGGTTGAAGACGATCTTGGCCCCCTTGAGCCCCAGCACCCGCCAACCCTCGGGGAAGTGGCGGTCGTAACAGATGTAGACCCCGATCCGCCCGACGGCGGTGTCGAACACGGGGTAGCCGAGGTTGCCCGGCTTGAAGTAGAACTTCTCCCAGAATCCCTCGACCTGAGGGATGTGGGTCTTGCGGTAGATCCCGAGGAACGAACCGTCGGCATCGATGACGGCCGACGTGTTGTAGAACGTGCCTTCGTCGACCTTTTCGTAGATCGGGACGACGATGACCATCTCGGTCTCTTTCGCCAGCGCCATCATCTTCTGCACCGTCGGACCCGACGGAATCTCCTCCGCCTCGTCGTAGTACTTGGGGTCCTGGACGTTGCAGAAATACGACGACGTGAAGATCTCCTGGAAGCACAGCACCTTGGCCCCTTGGCTCGCAGCGTCGCGGGCATAGGCGATGTTCTTGTCGAGCATCGACTCCTTGTCGCCCGTCCACTCGGACTGGACGAGTGCTCCGCTTATGATTCGGCTCATGGGGTTGGCTCCTGACGAAATCGTGATCGTGAGGATCATACGGAGCGCCAACCCGGAAGCAAGCGCCCTACGGGGTTTGCCCCGCCCAAGAGAGGATGACTCGTGCCGCGCTACCTCACCGTTTCTGCCGCCCAGATGGGGCCGATCCAACGTTCCGACAATCGCAACGACGTCGTTGAGCGCCTGATCTACCTGCTGCGTGATGCTGCGGCGCAGAACGCCGAACTGGTGGCGTTCCCCGAGTTGGCCCTCACGACCTTCTTCCCGCGGTGGGTGATGCCGATCGAAGACGCCGACGAGTTCTACGAGACCGAGATGCCCAACGACTACACCCAGCCGTTGTGGGACGAGGCCGCCCGCCTCGGCGTCGGGTTCACGCTTGGGTACGCCCTCAAGACCGAGGACAATCACCGCTACAACATCTACCACATGGTCGACAAGTCCGGCCGCACCGTTGGGGTCTACCGCAAGGTCCATATTCCTGGCCATCAGGAGTTCGAGCCGTGGCGCGAGTTCCAGCATGCCGAGCGGCGCTACTTCGAGGCGGGAGACGACTTTCCGGTGTGGAACGCCTTTGATGCCGTGGTCGGCATGGCGATCTGTAACGACCGCCGCTGGTCGGAGACCTACCGCGTCATGGGCCTGCGCGGGGTCGAGCTGATCATCATCGGCTACAACACGCCGCTGCACTACGCCCCGGACCCGACCCAGACGCCACTCCAATCATTCCACAATCACCTCGTCATGCAGGCCGGCGCCTACCAAAACGGAACCTACGTCATCGGGGTCGCCAAGGGCGGGGTCGAGGAAGGCGTCGAGTCCCTCGCCCAGTCGGCGATCATTGCGCCATCGGGCCAGATGATCCGGCAAGCCATCACCACCGGTGACGAAGTCATCGTCGCTCGTATCGACCTGGATCAGACCCGGTTCTACAAGGGCACACTGTTCGATTTCGAGCGGTACCGGGTCCCGGCCGCCTACCAGCAAATCGCCGAAGCAGGCATCGAAGCCGAGGTAGAGCGTCTCGACGTTCCGGAGGGAGTCGCGTGAGTAGCGATACAGTCACGGACATGAGCACCCAGACGCCCATTGAATGGGTCACCAATCCACGCGCCGCCGAAGTCGATTCGGCCGCAGCCCGAGCCACGTTCCCTGACGGCGTCTTCGCCCAGTCACGGGAATTCCACCGCCAGATCCCCGGGTACCAGCCGAGTCCGCTGCGCTCGCTGCCCAACCTTGCCGCGATGATCGGAGTGGGCGGCATCTGGGTCAAGGACGAGTCGGTGCGGCTCAACCTCAACTCGTTCAAGGTCCTCGGTGGCTCGTTCGCCATCTACCGGTTCATCCTGGACAAGCTAGGTCTCGAGGTGGGCGCCCTCACCTTTGATGAACTCGTCTCTGAGGAAACGCGGGAGAAGCTCGGCGAGCTCACCTTCGCAACGGCCACCGACGGCAACCACGGGCGCGGCGTCGCCTGGGCGGCGTCCAAGCTGCGATTCCGCGCCGTCGTGTACGTCCACAAGGACACGTCGCAGGCCCGGATCGACGCCATTGCCGGGTACGGGGCCGAAGTCCACATCGTCGACGGCACCTACGACGACGCGGTTCGTCAGGCCAGCAGCGACGCTGATGCCAACGGTTGGCAGGTCATCTCCGACACGTCCTGGGAGGGCTACGAGGACGTGCCGACATGGGTCATGCAGGGCTACACCACGATGCTGTCCGAGGCCCAGGAGCAGCTTGCCGGCCAGGGCATCACCAAGCCAACCCACGTCTTTGTGCAGGCCGGGGTCGGCGCCTTGGCGGCGGCGACCACCGGTTTCTATGCCCGTCGGTTCGGAGCCGAGCGACCCGTCAACGTTGTGGTGGAGCCGGCCGAGGCTCAGTGTCTGCTCGTGTCGGCGCGGATCGGCGACGGTCAGCCGCACGACGTCGGCGGTGAGCTCGACACGATCATGGCGGGCCTCGCCTGCGGTGAGCCCAGTCCGCTCGCCTGGGACGTGCTGTGGGATTGTGTCGACGCCTTCGTGGCGTGCCCCGACTACGTGGCGGCCAAAGGGATGCGTGTCTATGCGGTCCCACTCGCCGGCGACCCGTTTGTGGTGTCCGGCGAATCGGGAGCGGTGACGCTCGGCGCCCTGATGTACATCACCGAGCATCCCGAGTACGCCGAGCTCAAGGACTACCTCGGGCTCGACTCCGACTCGCAGGTGCTGCTCATCAACTCTGAGGGCAACACCGACCCCGACTACTTCCGCCGCGTCGTCTGGGAAGGCGCCAACTCGGTGCCCGCCGAACACCAGTGGGACCCCGCAATGGCCGGTGCGTAGGCACTTCTTACGTCGGGGTTCGCTGCCCCCTCCGGCTTCGCGGCGAAGCGCCGTCCGAGGACTCCTCAGGCACCTCCCCCGTCCTTTGGCCGAGGGAGGGCACTTGGGTTGCGGTGGTTGTGGAGGGCGCGGTCTTCTTGGAGGAGGAGAGAGAGTGGGCGCGGCTCGCGACTTGGGGGCTCGGTCTTTCTGTGCCCTCCCTCGCGAAGCGGGGGAGGTGGGCCAGCGCCCCATGGGCGCCGGGTCGGAGGGGGCAGCTCTCGTCGAGACGGGTTTCATGTGCCCTCCCTTGCAGCGTGGCGAGGGTTTGGGCCGCCGGGGGCGCCGGGTGGGAGGGGCCGCGGTCGAGTAGGTATCTCCTTCCGCTTACGATCTGCTCATGTCTTCAGATGAAGCTGTGCGGGTACGGCGGGAGCCGCCGGCGTTTCGGGTTCTTGCGGTGCGGGAGCTCGAGGTGCTGTCACCATTCATGACTCGGGTCAGGCTTGGGGGGCCGACGCTGGAAGGGTTTGCGGTCGATCTGCCTGCTGCGAGTGTGCGGCTGCTGATTCCATCGCTGGGATCGGACGAGCTGGTCATGCCGACCTGGAACGGCAACGAGTTCCTCTTGGCGGACGGCACCCGCCCCATCATCCGCACCTTCACGCCGCGTTTCTTCGACGCCGATCGCCTCGAGCTCGCGCTGGACGTGGTGATCCACGACGGGGGAGCGGTGTCGGCCTGGATCGACCGAGCTCATCCGGGTGATCCGGCCGCAGTGTCTGGGCCCGGACGGGGATACGCCATCGACGACGATGCTCCGCAGTTCCTTCTCGCCGGTGACGAGACCGCCATTCCGGCGATCTGCCAACTCCTCGAGGCACTGCCGGAGTCGGTTCCCGTCGAAGTCATCGTCGAGATCACCAACCCGGCCGCCACGCTCGATCTCCATGAAGGCGACAACGTGAACGCCCGGTGGGTGGAGCTGCCCGCCGGCGCGCCTGCTGGTGATGCGCTGGTTGGCGGGGTCGGTGCGGTCGAACTCGTGTCCGGGGCCAAGGTGTGGGCTGCCGGAGAGGCGGCGGCGATGCACCGCATCAGGCGGCATTGCTTCGAAGAGCGCGGGCTAGCTCGCTCCGACGTCACGGTACGCGGCTATTGGAAGGCGGGGCGCTGAGGCGCTACTTCCAGATGAAGTTCATGCGCGGTGCGTTCTCGCCGAGGATGCCGTGGCGGACCAGAGCGTACGACACCAGCACCGCTCCGAGGTGCACCAGGTGCGACGCCTCGACCGTGCGGGGATGTCGGGTGGCAGTTCGGAATCAGCGGAGGCCCATTGCCGACCGGTGGCGGGCGACCCTCTCGTGGAGCTCGGTGAAGTCGGGGTCGATCTCATAGCGATAGTCGTCCCACCAGCCGTCCCGCTCGGGATCAAACCGGCGGGCCGGGGTGTCCGGGTTCACCAGGGCCTGTGACTTCATGGTGCGTTCCGTCTGGCGGATCCGCTCGGCTGACAGCTGGGTCGGCGGGATCGGGGCGAGCACATCTATCGACACCGCCTGATCCAGTCGCACGGTCGGCGCGTAGGGGTGTTCCCACACCCGGTGGGTGCCCGCAATCACCACGGGGAGTACCGGGATGCCAAACCGTTTTGCCAGCCTGAAGATCCCCTGCCGAAACGCGATCTCGATGCCCAGGATCGATCCCTGGGGAAACAAGACCACGCTGTCACCCGCGGCCAGCGCCCGCTCGACGTCGGCGTAGAGGGCACGAAGGTCGGCGCGGCTGGGTGATTCGACCACAGGAATCTGGCCGGTTGTCGCCAGGTAGCGTCCGATGCCGGGCAGGTCGAGCAACTCATCTCGCACCGTGAAGCGCAGGTCAAGGGGCAGTCGCAGCAGCGCCGGGATGTCGCCGAACCCTTCGTGGAGTGGCATGACGAGGTACTGGGCTGCCGGATCGACGTTGCCAAGGCCGGAGATGTCGACATCGACTCGGAGGAGTCTGGTGATGGCGTCAGCCCAGCGCCGCTCGAGTCGGCGGGTCATCGCGGGGCCGACCACTCGAGAGAGGTGGCTCATCAATCGTGGCGCCGCGGTCACCAGCAGCCACGCGCCGAGACGGGTGCGCAACCGATGTCGAGGGTCTGCGGGCACGAACGCCAGGTCGCGACGTACTTCCCCGACAGGAGGGCGGGGTGATGGTTCGGCCGTCCGGTGGATGGCGGAGTCGGTTGGGCCCATGTGTCCGATGAACCCGGCGGCGGTGTGCGCCATTCCCGAGCCGGGGGTCTCTAGGGCCGTCCGCCTCTGCCGCCGTTGCCGTCGACCGCGCAGGATGGGGTGGCAGCGAGGAGGTCTAGATGGCCACGGGACCACAATCTCGGCCGGAGCTGAATCGGAACGGCGGGGTAGCGCCGAAGGCGGGGATCGACGTCTTCATCAGCCACGCCAGCGGTGACGTCCTGCTTGCTCGGGAACTCCGCCGTCACCTCGAAGCCGGCGGCTACCGCTGTTGGATGGCTCCAGACGATGTGAGTGGGCCCAAGTCGTGGGCGGAGCAGATCGTCGAATCGATCGACGCCTGCAGGGTGATGCTGGTGCTGATCTCGTCGGTGGCGAACGAGTCCGGCCACGTCTCCAAAGAGGTCGACATCGCCATCGAACACGGCAAGGCGGTGCTGCCGATTCGACTCGAGGACGTCGTTCCGGCCGGCGCCCTGCAATACCTGCTGGCGCTTGCCCAATGGATGGATGCGTTCCCCGGCGGGTTCGACGCCCACGCCGCAGAGGTGCAACGGAGGGTCGCTGCCATCATCGAGGCTGACGTGCCGCTGCCTCCGCCGAGCGAGGCACCTCCGACCGTCGATGAGCCGCCACCGGTTGTCGAGACGTCAACTACCACGACCACATGGTCTACCGCCGACGACACGACGGTGGTGCTTCCGGTGGCCGCTGCCGCAACTGCTGCCGGCCCGCCTCCTGTCGAAGCTCCCACACCGGCGCCAACCGCCGCTCCTGCCTCCCGCGCCGGGGTCGTGCCTCCCCAGCCCGCGCCCGCTCCTAGCCGGTCGGGGCCGTGGCGCTGGATTGGGTTGATCTTCGGCCTGGCTCTGGTCGGCCTGGTTGTTGCGGTGGCGGCAGGCTGGATCGGCGGGTCGAACTCGGCGGCCGACGATGCCGGCTCCTTCACCACCGTGACCCGGGCCACGACCGTCTCACCTGAGGCGCCGGGAACGGCGGCCGTCGGCGGCGAGGTGGCCACCGTCACCGGTACGCCGGAGCGGCTCTTTCCGACTCGGGCGGAGGCAACCGCGGAGCGCAATGCCGTCAACCTGCGTTGCGGCGGAGCCTTTGTCGACTACGTGGCGGGCAACCTGATCGACGGTGACGCCGACACCGGGTGGGGAGCCTCGAACACCGACGGCGCAGGCGAGTCGATCACGATCTCCTTCGACCGTGACGTCCGTCTCACCGAGGTGGGGATGACCCCGGGCTACACCAAGGTCGGCCCGCGTTCGGATGCAGACTGCCAAGACGTGTTCGCCTATCCGTACAATCGATTTGTCGTCGGGGTCCGGTATGCCTTTGACGATGGATCGGTGGTGGAACAACGATTCGAGGACCGTGGTGAGATGCAGACGATTGGCGTCGACACGGTCACCAGTTCGGTCACCATCACCATTCTCGAAACCGATCGACACGGCAAGGACGACGACACCATCATTTCCGAGGCACACTTCTGGGGTTTCTCACTCTGATGTCGACCCGCGTCGCTCCGGTGATCATGCTCATGGTCGTCTTTGCGGCGTGTGGTGGTGACCCCGCTCCGCCTGCCGCCGACGTTGCCGCGCCGTCATCGACCACAACGGAGCCGCCTGCGTCAACACTGATCACCACAACGACGGCGCCAACGACGACATCGACCACTACTCCGCCGACCACGACCACGGTGGCCGAGACGACCGCGACCGCGACCACGACCGCGACCACGACCACAACTGAGTCGCCGCCGGTCCCAATCCGGATTCGGTTAGAGCGCCGGGTCGATGATGCGGCGACCGAGACCTTCGCCGAGGTGGCCCGGGGGGCCCTGACCGACCCGCGCGGCTGGGAGCAGGGCGGCTTCGAGTTCTCGTTCGGCGACGACGCCGAGTACACGGTCATCCTGGCGGAAGGCCCCGAAGTTGACGCGCTGTGCGATCCGTACACGACCCGGAGTCGCTTCTCGTGCCAGATCGGCCCGATCGTTGCGCTCAACGCCGACCGCTGGCGCGGCGCCGTAGAAAGTTGGCCGGGTTCGCTGCTCGAGTATCAGATCATGCTGGTCAACCACGAAGTCGGGCACCTCCTCGGCCAGCACCACCCGGCAGCCTTCTGCACCGAGGATGGGGAGCCCGCCGCGGTGATGGCGCAACAGTCGTCGGGGGTCGGAACCTGTCTCGCCAACTCGTGGCCGCTCGAGTGGGAAATCGCCTGTGCCGCCCGCCACGAAGAACCCTTGGCACCACCCTATGAGGCCAAGGCGACGCCAACGTGTGGTCCCGAAGGCTGATCCGTCCAGTTGGCGCGCCATCGTGTGGTCCCGAAGGCTGATCCGTCCAGTTGGCGCGCCATCGTGTGGTCCCGAAGGCTGATCCGTCCAGTTGGCGCGCCTACATGCAGCCCCGAGGGCTAGTTCAGCTAACCGGCGACGCCGGTTTCACCGACAATGCGAGTTGGGGTGACCCTGACCACGAGCTCTCCTTCGACCCCGTTGCGCGCACCGAACTCGGCGGCCTGGTCGTCGCCGACGTAGCGCCGGCAGGTAGCGGTTGACCAGTAGACCAGGTTGTCCTCGCTGAAGGTGACCGTGCCGTCGATGCGCGCCCAGGAGAAGGGGAAGGTCTCGTCGTCGACGCAGATCGATACCCGGGGGTCGCGTTGCATGTTCCTCGCCTTCAGCGACTTGTGCCATGTCATGAACATCAGATCACCGGTTTCCGGATCAAACGCAAACCAGATCGGCGTCACGTGCGGGCTGCCGTCGGCTCGCACCGTGGCGAGCTTGCCCGTCTTCGATCCGGTGCCCATGAAGGTACGGATCTCGGCCTCAGTCATCTTGTGCACAGCGCGTTCTCCCTCCGTCGTCAGCCATTCTGCCGGAGATCGCGGCGCTGGAACAACACCACGGCCAGGCCGATCAACAGCACCGTCAGCCCGGTGAGGACCGCGGCGTGACCCCAATGCATCCCGTTGTTCAGCGGGTCGCTGCCGAGGTAGTAGTAGAACGGCGACCACTCGGCCAAGCCGGCCAGGCTGTCGCTGTAGGGAGCGAATGCGTTGAGGATGTGGAATCCGAGGGCGGCCCCGACGGTGCCGTACACGGCGACTCTGGTCCGGCCGGTTCCCGCCCCAAGCGCCAGCGAGAGCGCCCCGAAGGCGATCCCGAGCAGCGTCACCAGCAGCGAGGCGGCGGCGATGTTGCCGATGTCCATGCCCAACCCGCCGAGCAGCGACCCCCCGGCGACACCGGCGAATGTGGCCAATCCCACCACGAACCCGTAGAGCACCATCGCAATCGTCTTCTGCAGCACAACGGTTGAGCGCTTGACCGGGTTGGCCAACAGGAGCCCCATGGTGTTGTTGGCTTCTTCGCCGGCCACGGCGCGGGCGCCGATTGCCACGGTGGCGACCATCACCGCGATGGGGGCCATCATCCCGAACGACTCGACTTGGTAGAACCCCTCAGGGGTGCCCATGTCACCGCCACCGAAGAAGGCGAGCAGGACTTCGGGGAACTGGTCCGCCGCGTTCTTGAGGGCGTCATCGATCAGGACGTAGGTCGGGCCGATCAGCAGACCCATCATGAAGAACATCAGCGACGCGGTGACGAAGAGCAATCCCTGGTGTTCGGATGCGGTCTTGACCCAGATTCTCGAAACCCGGGTTCCGCCGGCCAGTCGGTCCATGGCCTTCTCGGTCACGGGGTTGCTGCGGAGCCGGTCAGCCAGGCTGTCGCCGGCCGGCTTGTCCTTGAGATCACGCCGGTTGACGCCGACGAGCGCGGCGACGGCAAACAGGGCGATGCCTCCGAGCAGCACCGCCATGTGGCCCCAGTCGACGCCGTTGATGATGGGGGTGCTCGTGTTGTAGTAGTGCCAAGGGAACGCCTTGGCGGCGTTCCCCCAACCTTCGACCAGGGGGAGGAGCCCAACGGCGAAGAAGGACAGGACCATGATTCCCGTCGAGACACCGCCAGCCAGTTTGCTGCTACCACTCCAGGCACCGACGGCCAGGGCCAGGAAGCCGTAGAACAGCGCATTGACGAACATGTGGAACATGAACGGGCCGACCATCATCCCGGTCACGTCGACGTTCAGCAGGTCGGGCACGACGACCCCGGCCCCCCAGAGCACGAGCGTGCCCGCGCCGATGAGGAGCACCATCGCTCCGGCTTTCGAGACGAGCACCGTGGTACGGCTCTTGGGGTTACCGAGCAGCAGGCCCAGGGTTCCCTTCTGCTCCTCGCCGGCGATCGAGCCTGACCCCATGAAGATCGCCAGGCCGGCCAGCACGAGGGCGCCGTACGACCCGTAGATAGCGGCGTAGGCCAGGCTGGCGGCGTCGGCGGTATCAGAGATACCCATCAGCGATCGCAACCCCGCAGGCAGGTCGGTGTACACCGACAGGTCGATGTCCTTGTAGACCGCCATCCCGAACAGGAGCATCGCCGCCATCATGACGGCGGCAATCGCTTCGCCCTTCCAGCGGTCGCGAACGGTCTTGGTGAAGACGTTGGCCAGCATCAGGCGCTCACCTCCTCATCGCGGTAGTAGGTGAGGAAGATCTCTTCGAGGTCGGCTTCCTGGGTGTTGATGTCGACCAGCGTGTAGCGCCCCGTGGCCGCTCCGAGCAGCGACTCCATCTTCCCGTCAAACGACATGGTGGCGTGATGGTTCTCGACCACGAGGTCGCGCACGCCGTTGACCGAGGCGAATACGGCAGGATCCACCGGGCCGTCGAAGTAGAGGTCAACTCTGCGAATGGCTTTCGACCGCAGGCTGGCGACGCTCTCGACGGCGATCAGATGGCCGTGGCGGATGATGCCAACCCGGTCGGCAACGCGCTGCACCTCTGAGAGTGTGTGGCTGGAGAGGAACACGGTTCGCCCCTCGGCGGCGACCCCTCGCATCATGGCCTGGAACTCGCGCTGCACGAGCGGGTCGAGACCTGAGCTCGGCTCGTCCATGATGAGCACGGCGGGGCGGTTCATGAATGCCTGGATCAGCCCGATCTTCTGCCGATTGCCTGACGACAAGTCGCCGACCTTCTTGGACAGGTCGGCGTCGAGGCGGTCCGCCAACTCATCGACGTAGCCCCAGTCGACTCCGCCGCGCAGGTTGCCGAAATAGGTGATCGTGTCTCGCCCGGTCAAGTTGGGGTACATGGAGAGGTCTCCGGGCAGATACCCGATGTGGTTGCGAATCTCGACTGAGTCTCGGTGGCTGTCCAAGCCGACGATGGTGGCCGTACCGGCCGTCGGATGGATCTCGTCGAGGATGGTTCTGATCATGGTTGTCTTGCCGGCACCGTTGGGTCCGAGGAATCCGAAGACCTCGCCGGCCTTCACGTCGAGGTTCAAGTCAACGAGGGCCTGGACGTCCCCGTAGTGCTTGGTGAGACCCGCGGTGTGGATGGCGATGTTGTCGGTCATGGGGTTCCTTTGCTTCCTGGATCTTGCGAGCCGTCTGCAGGCTCGTTGGCCTCGGGGCCTTGTCGAAATACTTGTTGAAGGTTGGCGGCGAAGGCTTCGCTCATGACGCCCTCGCCGTAGATCTCGTAGACGGGGAGGGCATAGGCGGCGATATCGGGGTTGCTTCCCAGCTGCGGATCGGTCAAATCAACCCCAAGCAGCCGTTCGAGATGTTGGTGAAGCACCAGGGCACCGAGGTTCCACAGGGTGAGAACAACGGCGCGGCTGCGGGGATCGGCCGACGGCTGCAGCATCCCGGCGTCGACGCCTTCCTGTAGGTAGCCCTCGGCGTCGGTGACGAGATCGTCGACCAACTTGGCTACGGCAGGGGAGTCGTCGGCCAACACCGCCGCCAGGTAGCCGACGAGGGGGCCCATGCTGGTGTCGCGCAGGGCGGCGAGGACGTCAATGCTGGGGCCGCTGGTCATGGCGTCTCGCTTGTACCCGCGGATAGTGGCGGCGACGTACTCGTCGCAGCCGGCGCGCAGCCCCTCCATCGAACCAAAGTGGTGGATCACCGATCCGGGTGATACTCCTGCAGACTCGGCGACCTTGCGGACGGTGGTGTCGGCGATGCCGTTCTCGGCGAAGCAGGCGATGGCCGCGTCACGGATACGCGCTTTGGTCGTGCGGTCGTCGGCGAGGGTCGTATCGTCGGCCGGCAGGGGTGTTGAACTCATGTTTAATAAGCTATACAACTGTTCAACGTGCCGCTAGGGGACAAGGACCCAAGCGGGATCGGACTGGGAGGGTGGCGATGGAGGTTCAGCCGTTGATCACGAGATCTTGCAGTCGGGCGGTGATCGTGGGGAAGTGCGACCAGCCTCGGGCACCGCGATGTCGGCACGATTCGGTGGCGATCGCTGCGGCGCGGCGCATCATTTCGGTGAAGGGGAGCGAGTCGCCGTGATGGGCCACCAGGGTGGCAAGCGCCCCATGCAGCACATCCCCCGCTCCGAGCGTGTCGACCACCCGGGGTGGGGTCATGGCCGCAACGGGGACCTCGCGGCGGACTCCGTCGGCCAGCACGAGGATCGAATCGGAGCCCTGGGTCTGGGCGACGAACCGACAGCCCATCGCAGCCAGTTCCCGCAGCGGCTCGTCACCCGACGGCACCGAGAAGGCACTCGAAATGGCGGCGTAGTCCACGTACTCGATGAGGTCCTCGGTTCGTGGCTTCCAACTGCCGCCGTCGAGCACGACGGGCACCCCCGTCTTCGACGCTGCCTGAGCCAGTGCCAGTGCCACATCCATGTGGTGGCCGTCGACCAGCAGGACGTCGGCGCCGTCGAGTTCGTCGCCCTTGAGCCGGAAGTCCGGGCTGGTGTACTGCACCTTCGTCGACACGACGGCGCGTTGGCCGGTGTGGCGGTTGACGAGGACGGTGGAGACCGTCGCCCCGGCACCGCCAAGGTCGACGACTCCGACGTCGGCGTTGTCGAGCAGCTCGAGCGCCAGGCGTCCGATCGCCTCGGTGCCGAGGCTTGTCACCAGTGTCGCGTCGGCCCCCAGGGCACGCGCCGTCGCCGCCGCATTGGCCGCCGGGCCTCCGGCGTCATCGAAGAAGGCGACCGCGGTCAGTTTCTCGTCGGGCCCCGGCAGTCGGTCGACCACCTGGACCACATCCAGGGTGGTGAGACCGCAGCACACCACCGAGACCGGGTCGTTCTTCATTGTCCGGCAGGGTAGTGATGGCCCGGCCGGCCGGGCGGTCCGGACGCCAGTGTCCGATGGAAGCGACTGTCGGGTTGCAAAGGCGACTCGGTTCCTGCAACCGTCCTCGGGACCGGGGCGGTATCTCGCGGCGTCCCCAACTCGAGTGCGGCCAATAGGGCCGGACGTCCATAGTCGGTGCAGCAGATGTAGGCGAGTATGGGGTAGGTCGCGCATCGGTGGACGCTGGTGCGGAGGGTTCGTAACCGAAGTGGCTAATGGCCGTTTGGGTGAGTGCGCACGGCGGCATCCAAACGACTTGAGGCATTAGTGGCGACAAGGTCGTGATGCCTCGCTACGTGAAGTCTCGGTTCTCAGTTCGCATCCCCCTCTCAGGCAATCGCTCGCTTGTCTACAACTCGATGACCGGAGCGTTCGCTCTGTGGGACGCTACCGACGGTGATCGCTTCGAGCAGGTAGATGGTGCCACCGACCTCGAACCTGCCGATCCTGTGACCGCCGAGTTGGTCCACGGTGGCTATATCGTTCCGGAGGGTACTGATGAGGTACGCATCCTCGAGGAGCAGTATCGGGCCCATCGGTATGACCCGCACGCCATGATTCTGACCATTGCCCCCACGCTGGCGTGCAACTTCGGTTGCGACTACTGCTTCCAAGGTCAGTCAAAATCTCCACCTCCCATGAATCGAGAGGTACAAGACGCTGTCATCGCGATGGTCGAGCGGGTCGCACCGCGTATCAAGCGCCTTCATATCGCCTGGTATGGCGGCGAGCCCTTGTTGAAGCGGAGCATCATCGAATCCCTTTCCGACCGCTTGATCGCTCTATGTGATCGAACCCGAACCCACTACGACGCCATGATGGTGACCAACGGGTACCGGCTCGACCACGGCGCGGCCCGATCCCTAAACGTGCGGCGGATCCGCCAGATCCAGGTGACTCTCGACGGCCTGCCCCACGACCACGACCAGCGCCGAGCGTTGCTCTCCGGCAAGGGCACGTTCGACAGAATCATCGCCAACCTCTTGTCGTGGATCGACGAGGTTCCCATTGCGGTCAGTCTGCGGGTCAACGTGGATGAACGAAACGGCGGTCGCATCCACGAACTCATCGACCTCCTCACCGAGCTCGGCCTTGGAGGCAAAGAGCGGCTCAGCGTGTATTTCGCCCCGATTGAGGCGATCACCGAGGGGTGTTTTGCCATCGCCGACGTGGCGATGGGCAAGGCTGAATATGCTCGCCTCGAGGCCGGCCTCAATCGCCATGCCCTCGAGGCCGGTCTTGCCCCAGTTCCGTACCCACCACGGTTCCGCGGCTCATGCGCAGCCGTGCGCCCCAAGGGTTTCGTCATCGTCCCCAACGGCGACATCCACAAGTGCTGGGACACGGTGTCGTGGCCGGAGAAACGGGTCGGGACGATCTTCGACGTCGATGCACTCAATCGGGATGAAACGGTTCTGCGCTGGTTGCGTTGGTCGCCATTCGAAGTCCAGGCATGCCGCAACTGCGAGATCCTCCCCGTCTGTGCGGGTGCCTGCGCCTACAAGTTCATCCACGCCGATGACACCCGCGGCGAGGCAGCGATGTTGCCTTGCCCAAGCTGGCGATACAACATCGCCGACCGGTTGCTCCTCCATGCGGAGCACCGGGGCATCATCACCGGTGACGACCACGCTGCGGCACCTCAGGAGGAGATTCCTCACCCATTCTCGAGGGTGTCTTCGGTCGGTGGTTCAACTTCACCTCTGCCAGCTATTGCGTACCAACCAGAAGAAGCGAGGCCATCGTGAGGTACATCGTTCAGCCAGTGATACCGAGTTCGGCCAACATGCCGGGCGTCACCCCAAACAAGGTCTACACGATCGTCGCCGCCCATAGCGGAAAGACCGCCACCGTGCGCGGCAAGGGGATCAAGATCGAGCAGAGCGACTGGCGTCAGAAGCGGCGACAACTGTGGAAGATCGAAGCGGTAGACGACGGCTACTTCCGGATCCGATCGACCGCGAGCGACAAGGTCATGGGTGTGCGGGGAGACGCGCTCGCTGACGGCGCACCAATTACCCAGACACACTGGCGGGGGAGCCACAATCAGCAATGGTCCGTTGAGCATATCGGGCAGAGCCGGATCAAGTTCACGGCTCGCCACAGCGGGAAAGTCCTGAGCATCGCAGATGACTCCACTGAGGCTGGCGCCCAGTTGGTGCAACTGCCTTGGAGTTACGAACTCGGTCAGCAGTGGCTCCTGTCGATCGCGACCGACCTCAGGATCAACCAAGGGTACGACGCCCGGGCCACCATCTACGAGCACGGCAACTATGAAGGCCGGGAGCAGACGTTGGGCGTGGGTTCCTACGAAATGGGAGAGCTCAGCATCGGCAACGACACCCTGAGTTCGGTGCGGGTGCCCGATGGACTTCGGGTCAATCTCTTCGAGGACGCCGGCTTTCGCGGGCGGTCCCGGTCGTTCACCTCTGATGCGTCCTGGGTTGGTGATGATTTCAACGATGTGGTGTCTTCTGTCTCCGTGGAGATGGTCGTCACGCTGTTCGAGAACGGGGTCTACGCCGGACGGAGTCAGAAGCTCGGGGTCGGTGTCTACGACATCGACGAACTCAGAGCCGGGGTCGGCAACGACACCGTGAGTTCCGTCAAGGTGCCGCAAGGGATGATGGTGAGCCTCTATGAGCATGCCGGCTTCGTCGGCAGAGTGCGGACGTTCACCGAAAGTGTGCCCTGGGTCGGCGATGATTTCAACGACATGGCCTCGAGCGTCGTGGTCAAGGCGACTGGACTGGTGATCCCCAACGGAGCCATCAAATACGGTGACACCGTCGCGTTGAAGTCCTACCACGGCACCTACCTCGTCGCCGAAGCCGATGGTCGGGCCAATGCCGATCGTGCGGCCTTGGGGCCATGGGAGCAGTTCCGGATCGTGAGGTCTGGGCCGAGCACACTGGCGAACTACGTGAGCTATGGCGACCTCGTGAGTTTAGAGTCGCACCACGGCCGGTATCTGGTCGCCGAGTCCGATGGGAGCGCCAACGCCAACCGTGAGAAGATCGGCGGCTGGGAGCGATTCAGAGTCTGGCGGACCGGCGACTCCTTGCACGGCAGCTTCGTGACGATCGGTGACACCATCAGTCTGGAGTCGTATCACGGCCGCTTCCTCGTGGCCGAGTCCGACGGACGGGCCAATGCCAATCGGGAGAAGGTCGGTGGTTGGGAACGCTGGCGAATCGAAACCCCAACCTTCGACTCCGGGACTGTTGGTGCCTGCGGACTACAGACGTGCGGTGAGGCCGAGGGCATCTCCTACTGCGGTGCGCAGGCCGCTGGTGTGGCGTTTTGCGGTCTAGAGGTGTGCGGCGCGGATGCGTGTGACGAGGCAACGTGCTCGACTGCCTTCTCATTGATCGGTGCCTGCGGAGCCGCAGCAGCCGCGATAGCGGTGTGCGGAGCGGACATCGCCGGCCTTGCCGCATGCGGGGCGGATATCGCGGCTGTCGCGATCTGCGGGATCGTTGCCGAAGGCGTTGGAGTTTGTGGAGCGGACGCGTGTGCCGCCGCCGCGTGTGCCGCCGATGTGTGCGGAGCAGCCGCTTGCCCCGCCGCGGCGTGCGGTCTTGCGGCCTGCTTCTCCGACGCTTGCGTTGTCGAGGCGACGGCTGCGGAGGTGTGTTCGTTCGAAGCGGCCCTGATTGACACTTGCCCGATCGACGCATGTGGGGCCAACGTGTGCGGGATCAACTTATGTCCGATCGATGCGTGCGGCGCAGACGCATGCTTCATCGACCTCATACCCATTATCCCGGGCATCTAGTGAGCTCGATGCGGGCTTCGCGTGGCCTCGGGCGGGAGTTGGTTTGATGATCCATCTCGTCAACATGCCGTTTGCCTCGTTGATACGGCCAAGTCTCCCGCTTGGCCTGTTCAAGGCCCAGCTTGCCGATGCCGGCATCGAGAGTGAGGTGTTCAACCTCAACTTCGACTTCGCCCACCGCATTGGGGTTGGCGGCTACGAGGCCATCGCCCTCTTCAAAGGCGTCGAGACCCAGGTGGGCGAGTGGCTCTTTGCTCGAGCCGCGTGGAGACGTGACTTCGGCCGAGACACCGAGAGCTTTCTCGAGGCGTGTGGCGAGGAGTTGGAGAACATCCCCAAGGTCGCAGACAGGCCGGCCTGGCTGCGGACCATCCGCGAGGAGACTGTCGACGAGTACCTCGATGCCTGCGTCGCGCAACTCGAGGGAGCTGGTCCACTCAGGGTCGTTGCGTTCAGTTGCACATTCTTCCAGACGATTTCCTCACTTGCGCTGGGCCGCCGAATCAAGGAGCGGTATCCAGAGGTCAAACTGGTCTACGGCGGATCGTGTCTCCACGGCCCCATGGGCGATGAGATCATGCGGAAGGTTCCGTGGATCGATGCAATGTCGGTCGGCGAAGCCGACGATGTGATCGTTCCCCTCTTCACTGCGTTGTCTTCAGGGCGACAACCGTCCGGCCTCCAGGGTGTTCTCTATCGGGATGGCGTCGGTGGCGTCCGGTGCGATCGTCCTCACGTGCCCGTCCCTGAGGAGGTCATCGTCAGGTTGCCGGACCCCGACTACGACAGCTTCTTTGTCGATGCGGCCCGCTTTGGACTCGATCAGTCGGATGAGTGGCTGGAGCGCCTCCTTCTTCCGTTCGAGAGTTCGCGAGGTTGCTGGTGGGGCCAGAAGCGCCATTGCAGCTTCTGCGGGCTGAACGGTGAAGGTATGGCCTACCGCAAGAAACCGGGAGCCGACGTCTACGGAATGCTGTGTCGGCTGTCCCGCCGGTATCCGCTGGCGACCCGCTTCCAAGCGTCCGACAACATCCTCTCTCCCACCTACTTCAAGGACCTCATTCCCCAGTTGAAGGAGAAGCCGCTCGAAGTCGAGTTGTTCTATTCGGTCAAGTCCAATCTGACACGTCGCCAACTCAGAGCCCTGGCCGAAGCCGGGATCTGGTACATCCAGCCCGGTATTGAGAGCCTCTCCTCCGATGTCCTTCGTCTCATGAACAAGGGCGTTAGCGCGTTGCAGAACGTGTTCCTGCTGAAGGCCAGCCGCGAGTACGGAATTGTTGTCTATTGGAACAACCTCATTCGGCTTCCCGACGAATCGACATTGTCGTACGTGCAGATGGCCGAGTGGATCCCCCAAATCGTGCATCTGCGTCCGCCCTACGGCGGGGCGCCGAAGATCGAGTGTCATCGATTCAGCCCCTATCACGATCAGGCGCCACGGTGGACGTCCGCGATCCGGCCCCAGCCCTGGTACTCGGATCTCTTCCCGTCAGAAGTGTTTGACCTCGATCGCCTGGCGTACTATTTCGAGGCCGATTGGAAAGACACTCTCGAGGGCTCCGCCTATCAACAGATGGTGGATACGACCCTCGAGTGGGTCCGTATCTGGAGGGAGGCACCGGAGCTCCCTCAGCTCAGGATCCAGCCGCGCCACGATGGTGGGATTGACATCGAAGATACGCGTAGATCCGACCGGGGATCGTGGCAACTCGATCCATTCGAAGCGGCAGTGTATGCGGCCATCGATGCCCCGACACCCCTGCATCGAATCGTCCGGGTCGTTGCTGAGCGCTCTGACACCGAAGGATCGGAACCTGCGGTTCAGGGGGTTCTCGTCGAGTTCGAACGGGCCGGCTTGGCGCTTCGGGAAGGAGATCGGTACTTGGCGATCGCTCTCGCCGCAGACACTGTCGACCCGTCACTCGCCGTTCGTCGCGGCCGACAGAAATCGGGGATCTCACAACAGCGGAAGAACAACCATCCGCCCACGGAGGTCCAACGAGCGGTGTCCTCGCCGGCCTGACCGTCAGATCGCCCCGCGCCATCTCGACACGACCCAGAGGAGGGCCGCAATCGCCCCGATGGCCACAAGGAGCCAACCGACCGCTGCGAAGGTGAGACCATCGACGAGCCCTGTTGCCAGCAGAACGATGAGGAAAGCGGCTGCCATGAGCAGCAGGAGGTAGACGGCTGCGTCGATACCGGCTTGGGGCGCGGAAGCGGTTCCTTCGGTTCCTCCTCTCAGCAGAAGGCCGACGGCCGCAACCGTGATCAGGGCCAACAGTACGACCGCAACGGCGCGCTGAAGTGTCCACTCGAACCCAAAGGCCACCCCCGTTATCCCGAGCGTCGCCAAGGCGATCACGCCCACGCTGATCGCCGCAAGCACGAGCCGGATGGATCGCCACCGGCGGGGAGGAGTTCGATTGTGATGCGGATGTCCGAGCTCCCAGTTACTCACCCCGGTTCCGTTGCTCTTCTTCCGGTCCGCCCCCGCCGCGCCGGTGCGCCCGTTGCCCGGCGTCGCATCTGGTTTGACCATTTTGCCTATCCGTTCTCTGGCTCGGAAGGTTCGCGACTGCCGCCGGCGACTACCAGGTCTCCGGTTGGCGGCTCGCCGTCCGCCGAGGTGTCGTCCGTCGATGGGCCGTCTGACCCCTGGCCGTCCTGTCCGCCGGTGGGCGGCTTCGCATCCTCTTCGAATAGGCGCTGACCCAAGACGTAGCCTGCGATGGTTCCCAGCAGCGTGAGCGTGGTCTCGGTCTCGACATCAAGACCGAACGCCAGGATCAAGATCGCGGCGATGATGGCCGTCACGACGGCAAAAGTGGCCGCCCGCTTCGAGAAGGCGTCTCGATTCACTCGGGTCACTACGAAGAGGAGGCCACCGAAAGCCAGGAGCATGAAGAGCAGAATCAGCGTGAACCAAAGCCGAGTGTCTGACCCCTCGCGACGCCCGGTTTCAATCGGGAAGCCCGCACTCTGCTGATCAATCTTCTTTCCCTGAACGACCAGCGTCGCGGTCTGCTCAACAGCTGTGTCCTCTCGAACGGTATTGCTTACCTGGATGTCGAAGGAGAGCACAGTCCCCCCGGCGCCGGGATCGGTTGCGGGTATCTCGAGGCCACTCCAGGCGACGCCGGCGTCGGTCGTCTGTCCGCGTGGCGACTCGTTCGAGATCACCAGTGCTGTTCCGCCCAGCGTGACCTCGACCGTGACATCTTCTGCCGTCACGCCGCTGTTCTGCACCACGATGGAAGCCCGCACCGTATCACCGGGATTGATGGGATCACCCGGAGTCTGCCCGGCGAGTTCGAAGCTGGTCATCTCGAGGAGTGGAGTGTTGAGCTCGAGATCGTCCTCCGCTCGGAACAATTCGGAGACGGCATCCCGCACCCGGCTTTCGGCGGTCGCCGAAACCGTACCGATGTTGAGACTTGCCGGATAGGTGGCGAGGTATTCGAGGTTGATCTGCCCACCCGGCTCAACCGATCCGATCGGCCATTCGATTCTCCCTGCGCTCGCTCGCGCTTCGTCGGCTCGTCGGGTTGCGACCGGCACCACACTCTCGCTCCCATCGCGATGCGCCAAGGTTTCGGTGACGATCAGGTCGGTCAGGGGCCCATTCGGCGTGATGGTCATCTTCATCACGACGACTTCGCCCTGACCGGTGCTTGCAGGGGTGGACTCGGGCGCGATTCGGGATACCATCAATAGTGGGCGGACCAAAGCGTCATTGTTTGCCACGACGATGCCGCCCTGTGAGACGGACACCTCGATCGGGACCTCGTTCAGGCTCACCACGGAGGCGGTGACCGTTCCCGTTGCGGTGACGACGATCTCCTCCAACGGCAACAGTCCGATCTCCGGCCAGGAGACCTTCCCGGCGCTGATCGTGGGTCCTGTTGCTTGGGTTGTCGACGTCGCCGTGTTTAGGTCAACGGCTGCGGCCGACAATGACAGACCCAGCGTCAAACCGTCGAGCGCGTCCGGACCGTCATTCGACAACTTCACTGTGGCCGTGAACTGCTCGCCCGGTCTGAGAAGATCGTGGGATGGGATGATCTCGACCGATACCGATTGCTCACCGGCGGGAACCTCGGAACCACCCTCCTGGCCGAGGGCCGGTGTGCTGGAGTTCGCCAGCAACGACGCAGCCAGCGCAACAACCACTGCAATGGCTCGGCCACGCGAATGGCGCGGCACGGGTGATCTCTCCGGCGACCAGCGGAGACGGCGTTCCCCGGTCAGGCGATCAAAAAGACGGAGCGCGATCATGCAACCTCCTACGTCGATATCGTCGGGATCGGAGCTCTTTGGCGAATGGTCGACATGCCGGCCATTTCGTCGGGTTGGGCTGTCACCACCACGACGGCGGCCTTCGGGGTCACCCCCGCGGCGACGGCGACGAGGGGAGAGCGCGAGCGGAGGAGCTGTGGAACCTCATCATGGGGCCCACTCATGCGAGTGGTCGCAGCGGAAACGTGCATCATTCCTCCACCCGCACGCTTCGCTGTCGGTTCCGGCCCAAGTGCCGCTAGGCCCAATTGTCTTCCACATTGCCTTCGCTCGACCAGGGCCATCTGGCATGACCCCACCGTCCCGACCCATGGCAGGTTGTGTGCCGCCTACACGTTCTGGCTTTGTTGGCACAAGGTCTATCACATCGCGGCCATCGAGGCCGACTGGGTCTACACCGAGATCCTGGAGCAGGACTATCCCGGGTGGATGGTGGAGTTGTTTCCCTTTGACGTGCGGGAGGAGAGTGGCGTGTCGTCTCCGGTCCCGGCAATGAGAGTGACCGAGCACGTGACGCGGCTGGCGACCACCCAGGCCCACGTGCTCGAGGACATTGTCATCGTCGACGACGCCGACTTCGGTCGAGTACGGACTGCGGCGAGCTTGAATGTCACCCCCGAAGGAGTGCTCCATCACCTCCGGCAGCACGAAGCCGAGCACCGCGGCCAGATCCAGGCGATCCGCACCGCGCGGTCAAAGGTGGGCTGACGCACCCTGCGCTACGACGCGGCGGCGGCCTGTTCGTCAAACGCCTTGATCGCTGTC
>CAWGCJ010000025.1:0-16046 GCA_963821095.1 uncultured Acidimicrobiia bacterium
TCATTGCCCGCAACGGTGGCGGAGCCCGCGAATCGTTCACCGTACGCAAGGTGAGTTTCGGCGTCGGCGTCGAGCGCATCTTCCCGGTGCATGCCCCGATCATCCAATCGATCGAGGTGCTGCGCCGCGGCGACGTGCGGCGCGCCAAGCTCTACTACCTGCGCGATCGGGTCGGTAAGGCCACCCGCATCAAAGAGAAGCGCGACTAGCGGCAACGCTGCGGTTTGGCGGTTCCTCCGACACCCTTCGATCAGGCGACCCCTGATCCGCTCGACCCAGCCGGGGTTGACACCGTGGTCCCGGAAGAGTCGGCAGAGGCCGACAAAAAGACCAAGAAGAAGGAACGCTCGTTCTGGCGCGAGTTGCCGGTCTTGGTGCTCATCGCTCTTGTTCTTGCCGTCGTCATCAAGACGTTTCTTGTCCAGGCCTTCTTCATCCCCTCGGAGTCGATGGTCGACACGCTTGAGATCAACGACCGGGTCCTGGTGAACAAGCTGTCCTACCGCTTCGGAGATGTTGCTCGTGGACAGGTTGTTGTGTTCGAGCCGGAGTCGGCGCAGGAGGAATCGCTGCCGACGGTCGTCTTGCGCAACATCGGAGAATCGATCGGGCTCTCCACCCCCGACTCCGACCTGATCAAGCGAGTCATCGGCCTGCCCGGCGAGACGTTGGAAATCCGCAACAACAAGGTCTTCATCGACGGGACGGCAATTGACGAGCCGTACCTGGCGGACGATGTCTCCATGCGCAAGTTTGGACCAGAGTTGATCCCCCAGGACCACTTCTTCGTGATGGGTGACAACCGCGGGTCGTCGCTCGACAGTCGCAGCACCGGGCCGATCCATGGGGATCGCATCGTCGGCCGGGCGTTTGTGATCATCTGGCCCCCCAGTCGGTGGAGCGGGTTGTAGGGTCTCCGCCACCGCACGGCCCGATTCGGTACGGTGCCTGATGATCGACGTCATCACGCCCGGCCTCCTGCGAGCCGGCACTGAATGGTTGGCGGCCCAGGATGCCGATCTGGAGCGTCTCGTCGCTTGCAATGGTGTCCCGCCGCTGTGGCGACGCGAGGCGAGCTTTTCCACTGTCGTCCTGATCATCCTCGAACAGCAGGTGTCGTTGGCTTCGGCGCGGGCAGCCTTCGACCGTTTGCAGGCAGCCTTGGGTGATGTCGAGCCGGCGGCATTCCTGTCCCTCGATGACGCTCAGCTAGGAGCTATCGGATTCAGTGCGCAGAAGGCCGGGTACTGCCGCGGACTTGCCGCCGGGGTCCTCGACGGTTCCATCGACCTCGACCACATCGGATTGCTCGACGATGACGAGGCACGCCGACGGCTCGTCGCAATCCGGGGGATCGGCCCGTGGACGGCAGACGTGTACCTCATGTTTGCGCTCGGCCGGATCGATGCGTGGCCGCCGGGTGACCGGGCATTGCTGGTCTCATTGGGTCGAGCCAAGGGCCTCGACCCCGTCCCCACCTCACAAGTCGGCGTCGAGATGGCTGAGGTGTGGCGTCCCTGGCGATCGGTGGCCGCCCGCCTGCTGTGGCACGACTACCTGGGTGGGCCAGACGCCATCGCTCCATGACGATGGATTGACCCCCCGCTGGGGTATGGTCGGCGCCGGTGACCACCTCAATGCTCGATCCGTTGCCCTCCGAATCCTCGGATCTCTTCTCCGGCGCCCATGAGGCCGTTGACGAGATGCGCGCAACGGCGCGTGACGAGGCGGATCAGGTGGCGGCCGAGCGCTCGTTCTGGAGGGAACTGCCGCTGCTGCTCCTGGTTGCCCTCGTCGCAGCGGTCTTGCTGAAGACCTTCGTGCTCCAGTCCTTCTACATTCCCTCCGAATCGATGGTCGAGACGCTCCAGATCAATGATCGGATCATGGTCAACAAGCTGTCGTACCGGTTTGGCGACATCAAGCGCGGCCAGGTCGTCGTGTTTGACGACCCCAACGACGAGGGATCCGACGGCGAGTCGCTGCTGGGCTCGGCGTTGCGGAATGTCGCGGAATCGGTTGGGCTCTCGGCGCCCCGATCGGAGTTCATCAAGCGGGTTATTGCGCTGCCGGGCGAGTCGATCAGCATCCGCAGCGGGGTGGTCATGATCGACGGCACACCGATCGAGGAGCCGTACCTGGCACCAGGGGCGCAGACGTCGGACTTTGGGCCCGAACTGATACCAGAGGGCTATGTCTTTGTCATGGGCGACAACCGTGGATCGAGTTCTGACAGTCGCGTGTTTGGACCCATTCCGGTCGATGACGTCGTCGGCCGTGCCTTTGTGATCATCTGGCCACCTTCCCGCTGGGGAGGTTTGTGATGACCAGTTCTGCGCAAAGGAGCCAGCGAACTGTCACACGCCAGTGGTATCACTGGGGGCGAAGCCTTGACCCGGTAGGTTTCAGAGCTAGCCTTCTGGCCACTTCGCACCGATCGATGGAGAAGGCCGATGGCTGAAGAGGATCTCGAGAGATACGAGACCGACGTAGAGCTGAAGATCTACAAGGAGTACCGCGATGTGCTCCCCATGTTCCGCTACGTCATCGAGACGGAGCGGCGTTTCTACCTCGCCAACGGTGTCGAGCTCAATACCCGCCGGGTCGACGGTTCCGTGTATTTCGAACTCGAACTGGATGATGCCTGGGTATGGGACATGTATCGCCCGGCCCGTTTCGTGAAACGGGTGAAGGTCATGACGTTCCGCGACGTCAACATCGAAGAGCTGGAACAAGCCAACCAGCTCTGACGCCGGCCGAACATCGGCGACGTCTCGGCAGATTCGGTGAGCACGTCGCGGCACGATTCCTGGTGACTCGCGGCGGAGTGATCCTCGCCCGCAATGAGGTTGTTGGCCGTGGCGAAATCGACCTCCTGGTTCGTTTCGGGCGGACGATTGCCGCCGTCGAGGTCAAGACCATTGTTCCCAGTGTGCCGAGCGATGATCCGCTCGATCACTTCACCCCGGCCAAGGCTCGCCAGGTGAGGACGTTGGCCAGATCCCTCCAACCTGCGGTGAACCGTGTCGACGTCATCGGGGTCACGGTGCGGGCTGACGGTGTCGACATCCGGTGGCTGCCGTACGCCTGTTGACCGCGGCGGCATGATGCAGCAACACTGGGCTACGGCCGGCGCCGTTGCTCCTTGTACCAGCAGCCACGGTGCCAATGGCGGCGCAGCTCCGGGGTCCACTCGGGGACGACGACCAGGTGGCCGGTCCCCGGCGTGATGGCAAGGACACAACCCGGACAGGTGTAGGTCTTGCGAGCCTGATACGGCTGGATGACGTTTACGACCTCAGGGTCGAGCGAGGATGACATCTGCCCGCGCCTCACCCAAAGAAGCCCCAGATGACCAGCACCGTCACAATGACGATGAAACCGGCGACGAGAGCCGTGTCGAGCGGCGAATTGCGCTGTTGGCGGAACGGATTGAGACCCACTCCGTCGATGGTAGGCCCTCAGCGGCGCGAACCCGTAAGCTTTCCGGCTATGACTGCCGACGGATTCCTTCTCGTTGCCGACAATGGGCCGATCCGCACGCTCACGCTCAACAGTCCTGACCGAAAGAATGCGGTCCCGAGTGATCAGTGGGATGTGCTGGCCGCAGCCTTCTCCGACTTCGAGCACTCGGACCAGCGAGTCTTGGTCCTGACCGGGTCCGGAAACGACTTCTGCGCCGGGGCCGACCTCAGCCCCGAGGCCATGTTCGGGGGAGGAACTGTTCCGAGTGCTGCGGACAATCTCGCCGCGATGGCAGCGCCCGGAGGCGCGGCGACCGCGCTCCATCGTCTCTCCAAGCCGACAATTGCTGCAGTCGACGGAGTTGCGGTCGGCGCCGGGATGAACCTCGCCTTGGGATGCGACATTGTCGTGGCCAGCGAGCAGGCCCGCTTCTCGGAGATCTTCGTGCAGCGCGGCTTGGCACTCGACTTCGGGGGGACCTGGCTCTTGCCCCGTTTGGTGGGACTGGCGAAGGCTCGAGAACTTGCGTTGACCGGTCGCATTGTGGGTGCTGCCGAGGCGCTCGAGATCGGACTGGTCGCCCGGGTCGTGCCGCCGGAACGCCTGCTCGAGACGGCCACCACGTTGGCAGGCGAACTCGTCGCGGGAGCACCGTTGGCTCAGCGCTTCATCAAGGTTGGCCTCGACCGGTCGACGACGATGACATTCGAGCAGGCCATTCAATTCGAGAATCAAGCCCAAGCCGTCCTCCTCGCCTCGGAGGACTTCGTCGAGGGAGTTCGGGCGTTTCTGGCCAAAGAGCCTCCCCGCTTCGAGGGCCGCTGACGGTTGGATCGCCGGGAACGTAACCGCGGGTGGCCGGGTTGAGGGCATCATGAATCGAGCGTCCTGGTTCGGATTGGCGGCCGTTGGCGTTGCTGCGGTGGTGTTGCTCCTCCTTCTCGGCCCCAGTGAAGTCATCGATCCGGCAGTCGAAGTGCTCCCGCGCGACGCCGAGCAGCAGGCCGCGGTCGAAGCGCTCCCGGTGACGCCGACCACGGCACCCGCAGCGCCGCAAACCACAGCGACCACGGCAACGGCACTGGAGGTTGACCCAGGGGAGCTGCACGATGCGGCGATGGATTTCCTGGCGGCTCCCGATCCAGCCGTATTGATGCCCCTGCTTGCCGCGATGGGCGAGACGGGCGATCTCCGCTGGGTTTCCTACATCCTCGATCTGCGGGTCTATGCCACGGCCGAAGTCTTCTTGGCCGGACATCACGCCCTGCAGCAAATCACCGGAGACCCCGGTCCGGAAGACCTCGTGGACACCCACCGCTACTTCGGCAGGTGGATGTACGACAACGCCGTTGACCCCGGGGCCGAATACATCGACTTCAAGGCCACCCTGTACACGGCCATCGACGATCGGTTTGGGGCGCTGTTGCGTCAGATCGATGATCCCGGGCTCGTCGCCCAGCTGCAATGGGGTGGCGTCCTGGTCGGCGGGATTCCCGAATTGAACGACCCGGAAGCAATCTCTGTCGCAGCCGCCGACTACATGGAGTCGGATGAACTCACCTTTGGTGCCGTCGTTGACGGCGTCGCACGGTCCTATCCCCATCGCATCCTCGATCACCACGAGCTTGCCAACGACACGCTCGGAGGTGAGCCGGTGGCCTTGGTGAATTGCACCCTGTGCCGCACCGGGATCCTCTACAGCCGCCGAGTGGGTGATGCAGTGCTCGACTTCCAAACCTCAGGGCTGCTGTGGAACTCCAACAAGGTGATGATGGATCGCCAGACCGGCAGTCTGTGGGAGCAACTCACCGGTGAGGCATTCGCCGGCGACTATGCGGGGACGGTGTTGGATCGGTTCCCGCTGACCGTGACCCTCTATGAGAATTGGACAGCGGAGCATCCCGACACCGACGTGGTGGCGATTCCCGCCGACGGTCGATACTCCTACCAACCGGGCGATGCGTACGCCGACTATTACGGGTCCGATGATCTGTGGTTCCCCACCTATTCCGTGCCCGATGCCATTCGAGAGAAGGCAGAGGTGGCGACGCTCGACTGGAACGGCGCCCGCCTCGCGGTCGTAGTGTCGACACTCGGCGAGCAGGGCCCGCAGGTTCTTCAGGTTGGCGAGGCGACCGTTGCTGTGGTGCCGACCGCGGGCGGTGCTCGGTTCTACTCGGCCGGGAACACCGCCCCGGCCGAGTCCGACCTACTCGTTGCGGAGTCCGATGAGGCGTTCCTGGTGCTGGCCGATGGCACTCGACTCGAGCGGTTGGTCAGCGGCCAGTCGTTCTGGTTCGCCTGGTACGGCGCCTTCCCCGACACTGCCTGGTGGCCGTCGAACTGAGTTGATCGCCGTTGGCGCGACCTCCCCTGAGTTTCAGGAAGGCGCGGTTGCACAGGCAGGTCGGCAGGGGCCGGGGTGTGGAGCAGCCGGCGTTGTGGGTGCCGGTCAAGCCTCCAGCACCAGTGAGTTGGCGGGGTAGTCGGTCGCAAACAGCCCATTCCTGTCTACGCTTTGGTGGTGCGTGTGGTGCCTGTCGTCGTAGCCTGAATCGAGGAGACCCTTCATGGGCCGAGCCAAGATGCTGCTGATCTGCGTTGCCCTGCTGTTTCCTCTCACTGCTGCAGTGCCGGCAGTGGCCGCCTTGCCAACGTGTAACGGCCTCGCAGCCACGCTTGTTGGGACCGATGCGGCCAACACCATCATCGGAACGCCCGGCGACGACGTCATCGTTGGTCTCGACGGCGACGACATCATCAAGGGCAAGGGCGGCGACGACGTCATCTGCGGTGGCATGGGCGACGACGCCTTGGTTGGCGGACCGGGTGACGACATGCTCCTTGGAGGATTTGGACTTGATACCGCCGCGTACGGAGACGCGTCCGGTGCGGTCGTTGTCGATCTCGCGGCCGGGACGGCAACCGGCAATGGCGCCGATACCTTGAGGTCGATCGAAAACGCCGCCGGTGGACCCTTCAACGACCGGATCGACGGAAGCGACGGTCCCAACGACTTGCGTGGCAACGGTGGGAAAGACACCATCGCCGGAGCAGGAGGCGACGACGTTCTCGCCGGTGGCGGGGGCAACGACAACCTCGACGGTGGCACCGGTGACGATGTCATCGACGGCAACGATGGCAACGACAAGCTGGAAGGCCGCGGTGGCGGCGACACGCTGCGCGGCGGACCCGGCAACGACACGATCTCTCCCGGGGGTGGCAACGACGCCATCAAGGGCGGCATTGGCGCCGACACCGTCTCCTATCGGACCTCATCGGGGGGCGTCACCGTCGACCTGCAGGCCGGTACGGCCACCGGACTTGGCAGTGACACACTGGTTGGCGTCGTCAATGTTGAGGGAACCAATCATGCCGACGACATCACCGGCAATCACGCCGACAACCGGCTGGTTGGATTGGGCGGCGCCGACGTCATCGAGGCGTTGGGCGGGGCTGATCTGGTGCTGGGTGGTTTCAGCGGCGATGTCCTGATCGGGGGCGACGGCGACGATGTCATCCAAGGCAATGAGGGCGCCGATCAACTCGACGGGGATGCCGGTTCCGACACGCTGATTGGAGGGTCCGGCTTCGACGACGTGTACGGCGGCGACGGGGGAGACACCATGACGGGCGACAGTGGTTTCGACCGCCTGTTCGGTGAGAAGGGCAACGACTTCCTCGACGGTGGCGCCGACAATGATGCACTCATTCCCGGGCCGGGGGCGGACGAGGTCTTCGGCGGCGGGGGTACCGACCTGCTCTCCTACTACAACGCCTCCGGGCCGATCACGGCCAATCTTGCCAAGGGAAAGGCCACCGGGCAGGGAACCGACATGCTGGCAGGTCTCGAGTGGGTTGAAGGGTCGGTCTGGAACGACACGCTCACCGGCAACGGCAGTCCCAATGTCGTCAGCGGTTTTGCCGGCAACGACACGCTCAAGGGCGGCGAAGGGCCGGACGTCCTGATTCCGGGCACCGGCAACGACGCCCTGTTCGGCGGGGGTGGCTTTGACGCCGTGTCGTTGGCGGACGCAGCCGGTCCGGTGCGGGTCGATATTGCAGCCGGGACGGCGACCGGGCACGGCACGAACACCTTGGTGACGATCGAGGATGCTGAAGGATCGGTGTACGACGATGTGCTGCTTGGAAACGGCAAGTCGAACCTGATGATCGGTCTCGAGGGTGACGACTCGATCTCGGGTCACGGTAGGCGCGACTTCCTGTTCGGCGATGCCGGCTACGACACCTTGAACGGCGGCCCCGGTTTCGACGACTGCATCGACGGCGAGGTCATCTTCGCTTGCGAGGCAGTGGTCGCCCTGGGAGCGCCGATGCCACAAGCCGCCTTGGCCGGGGCACCCGATTGGTCGCCCGGAACTCGGCTGTTGGTCGTCGCCGATGCCTGGCTGGAGCGCTATCGCCGCTGATCGGCTTGGCACGGCCGTGGTGGTCGCCCTCTCGCATGGCCCGACCGTGGAAATCAACCGACCGTTCTTCTACCTCATCCGCAGCGTAGGAAGGCCCATAGGGTCGGCTCATCGGGTTCGCCCCCGTCTTCCTAGACATGATCATCAACCAAGATGATCGACGCGGAGATCGAGCGCCTCGAAGCCGAACCCGGCTACACCGACGACGTAGCGAAGTGATGGCCGACCCCATGGACAACCGTTACCCCACGGACAACCGTTATTACCCCATGGACAACCCCCAATATCCTCCCCGGCACAACCGGCACCCTGCGGCATAGGACCGTAGGGCGTTTCCCACGAGGTGACGTCCGACTCTGCCGACTGCGTCGATCACGAGTCAATGATGGTTGGGTGGCACGGGTACAAAAGGTGGCAGCTTTGGTGGTTGGCACGGTGGTGCTGTTCGGGTGCAGCGTCGGCGCCGGTGACTCTGCCTCGATCACAACCGACCTCAGCGCCACCAGTGTGTCGAGCGCGCCGAGGGCGATGTCATCATCGACAGCGTCCGGCGTGACCACTCACACCGCTTCACCGACGACCTCGTCGACGGCGACACCTTCAACGACCACGACAGTCCCGCCGCAGCCGCCCTCGCTGCAGGTGACCGACCCCGCCGCGGGGCAGATCATCACTAC
Organism: uncultured Acidimicrobiia bacterium; assembly: GCA_963821095.1. Lineage (GTDB taxonomy): Bacteria > Actinomycetota > Acidimicrobiia > Spongiisociales > UBA5794 > CAVPHV01. The sequence continues at coordinate 8,573 of CAWGCJ010000025.1, forward strand.
GCGGGTGTACACGTTCCGGGGTGAGACAGTTCCGGGTGCCGTGGTGGCGGTTGGCAAAAGCAACGCCGACGTGGACGATACCGGCGAGTGGCGGCTCGACCTCATCGTGCCTCCCGGCTCGTCTGCCACCACCGTGACGGCCACCGATCCCACTTCTCAGCTCTCGACGAGCGTGAGGATTCAACTTCGCTACGAGCCGGATATCGACCTGACAATAGGCGGGATCGACCGTGCCCGGTGTGGGACTCCCTACGAAGATGCGATTCTGGAACTCACCGACCTCCTCGGCGAGCCATCGCAAATCGATATGGACCCGCCGATAGACGCCTATCGGCAGCGTGGAACGGTGAATGCCGAGTGGTCGTGGTCTGAGGGTGGTTTCCTCGCCATGTTCTCCGAGTGGTCCCTCTGCATCATGGGCGAGGCCGACGAGTACCTCCACTTCATGGGTTGGGAGATTGAGGGCGACAGCGCCGGCCTCAGGCTTGGGGGCATCGCTCCGGGGTCAACGGTTGAGGAGTTCATGGAAAAGTTCGAGATGAACGACTGTGATCCATATGAGGCCGACGGATGCGTACGCCTCGAGGAGGAACCCCACGAAGGCGTCTACTGGTTCTCCCTCGCCGCTGGCCTTCTCCCGTCCTCGATCGGTGGCTTTGCGAACGGTCCGGACCCTGCCACAGCCGTGATCCTCATGCTCGCTTCCCGAGCCCCGACGTAACCCCATGGACAACCGCAAATATCCACCACGGCGCACTCTCCCCGCCGGCTTCGCTCACCTGTTGCCGCATCCACCGCCGCGCCACCGGGCACAGGATACGGGAAGCCGCCGAACGCATCGGAATCGACCGTGGCCACCTGTCCCGCATCGAACGCGGCCACCGATGCCCCACCCCCGAAGTAGCGGACCGCATCGCCGAGCCGTACCGCCTCCCGATCGCCGTTAGCGACAGGCTCATGGCGGCGGCTGCGCTCACCAAGGAATACGGGCGCAGCATCGGCGAACGCTGAACGGCTCCCCCGGTGCGGCCACGCCCCCCGAATCGGTCCCCACCGATGCGAAGGAGTGGACGGGTCCGTGAACGTTCGACCTTGTTGTTGTCAACCTTGGTGGCAGCATGACAACAGGAGGAGGTAGGCGCCATGAGTTACTTCAACGACCTATCGCCCTATACATACTGGGGCTCCTTCAAGGAAGACCAAGGCGCGGTCAATGTCGGGTGGCTTGAAGGCCAGTGCGAGTACCCGACTGGACCGGTTCCCGATGGATTTGTGGAGCGTCTCGGTTGGCTCGACCACCTTTGCGTTCGTGCGACACGGGGGTACCAAGGATGCAGGCTCGACCCCTCTGCGCCCTCGTGTCGGGAATACCCGGTGTCGTGGGGCGACCACCCTGGTCTGGGTAGTGCTGAGATCAGGGTTGAGGCTGAGGATGGCATGGTGTATGCGGCTCCGAACCTCATCATTCACTATGTAGCGGTGCACGGGTATCGACCGCCTGAGCCGTTCATTGAGGCCGTGATGGCGCTGGACAGGCCGCCGGACGCGCGCACCTGGTACCGCCGCTGGGACCCCGAGCGTGGTGTGGCACTGGGCTACGATGCCGAACTCGCCAACGACTGAAGGTCGGGCATCGAGGCTCCTCAACAAGTCGTTCCCGATAACAATCACATCAGACGAGGACGTACCCGCAACCGACTTGATCTCAGTCACCTGCCGAGTTGCTTCCTGAAATGAAACCCCAGCCAGTCGGGCGTATTCATCGGTGGCGTGGTTTGTTCTCTTTGCTGCACCAAACATGGAAGTGGCCTCTCAAACAGACGACTCAACGTTGGCAGAACATGGCGCTTCTCGTGGTTGCGTCCACGGACGTGGTGTATGCGGGTCCCGTTCGAGGGTGCTTCCCGATAGGTGATCACCGCGTCAGCCTCACAGGTACGTGTTACAGCGACCGTGAGGAGAACGCGGTGATCAACATGAGCATGGACGCGTTGGTGTGGCTGCGCAAGCAGCTCGAGGCCGACGGCCAACGACTTGCTGCGTGAGATGGTGGGCAGTTTCGCTGAGGAGTCGGTGGATCAGAACATTTGACCTCTACGTGGCATCTATCCGTCGGTATCGCTTGATCGGTTCGGGGGGATTGGGTGGTTGGCCTCTGGTGGGGAAGTCGTGCGTTATGGATGATGGATTCCGGACACTTGTGTAGGTGAAGGACCCGAGCGAGGTGGCTCGTGGCTGGCACCGATGGATCAGAACAGCGGTACCGATGCTTGTTCGATCGGCATCATCGTGAGGTGTATGCGTACTGTCGGCGCCGTACCGATGCGCAGACTGCGGCGGACTGCGCCGCGGAGACGTTTCTGGTGGCGTGGCGCCGGTTGGATGATGTGCCTGATGGTGACGCTGGCTTGGGGTGGCTGTATGGGGTGGCGCGTCGGGTGTTGGCCAACGAGTTCCGTAGCGGGCGGAGACGCCGGGGGCTGCTCGTGCGCTTGCGTCGCCGCGAACCCGAGATCGAGCCGACACCCGAGACGGTGCTGGTGCGCCGGGAGCAGGACGGTGAGGTGGTGACTGCCTTGAGCCGGCTCCGCCCGCAGGATCAAGAGCTGCTCCTCTTGGCGTTGTGGGAGCAGGTGCCCCATGCCCAGATCGCAGAGATGTTGGGGTGCTCCACCCAGGCCATCACCCAGCGGATCTATCGAGCCACCCGACGGGCCGCCAAAGAATACGAGCGTCTCGAACGCGGGCACACCGTGACCGGGGCGCCGCGGCAGCTACGAGGAGGTGAGCAATGATGATCAACGCCGACGTGATGCAGAACCACATCCGGGACGCCAACCCGATCCCGCACGTCGAGAACGTCGACACCGACGAACTCGCTCACTTCGTTGCTGCTACGAAGGCGAGGAGGGAAGCCGTTATGCAGGCCCCAGCCGAACACCCAACCAAAGCCAAAGCCACGGACCCTGTGCCGCACAAGCGGCGTCGCAGTGTGTGGGCGTTCGCAATCGCGTTCGTCGCCATTTTGGTGGTCGTCGGCGGCGCCGCCCTGGTGCTGCGCAGTGATGACGCGCAGGTCACCGACGAGCCGGCTCCGACAACCACCGTGGCGGAAGAGACGACCGCGCCATTCGATGTTGAGTCGTTGATCTGGTCTCGTGTTCCTCTCGGACAGGACGTGGTAGGCGTTCGCCGCGATAGGGATATGACAAGCGCCGACAGCGGCTTCGAGATCGCCAGCATCGCGGCCGGCGGCCCAGGCTTCGTCGCCGTCGGCGACTCGGTCCGCGTCGGTACGAGCAGCCAGGCCGAGGACGCAGCCGTGTGGACATCCCCCGACGGTACCGACTGGACTCGATTGCCCCCTTCCGCAGAGGTATTCGGTGGACCCGGTGTCCAACACACGGGGGATGTCACCGTTCGCAACCCCGGTGTCCAAATCATGGAGGATGTCACCGCTGGCGGCCCCGGCCTAGTCGCGGTAGGTGGCTCCTTCGATGGACCCGACGTGGTGGGCAGGGCAGCGACCGTGTGGACGTCGGAAGACGGAATCAACTGGTCCAAGACCCCGTACAGCGAAGCTGCATTCGGGTCCAAAATCCGCGACGAACCCGGCGAGAGTTCGACGTGGATGAGGGACGTGACCGAAGGAGGTTCCGGACTCGTCGCAGTCGGGACCGACGCCCGGTCTGCAGCTGTGTGGACCTCCCCCGACGGGATCACCTGGACCCGCGTCCCGCACGACCCTGAGATATTCGGTCACTCCGAGATGACAAGCGTGACCGCAGGAGGCCCCGGACTGATTGCAGCAGGCTTCGATAGCGGATACTCAAGCTCAGGGATATGGACCTCTCCCGACGGTACATCGTGGTCTCGGGCCGAAATCGAGGGCAGGTATATCAATGCGGTAACGGTCGGAGGGCCCGGTCTAGTCGCAGTAGGTGGATATGAAGATGAACCCACCGGATGCCACGCCAGCGCCACGGGAGAATGCTACGCGGCTGCGTGGACCTCCGTCGATGGCATCACATGGACTCCGGTCCCATACGATCAGGCCGTGTTTGGCGGCGGAGATGACAAGCAGATGATGCGTTCCGTAACTGCCGTCGGTTCCCACCTTGTTGCCGTCGGAAGCAGCGTGTGGACTTCTCCCGATGGGATCACCTGGACACGCACGTTCCACGATCCGGCCGTCGTCGGGGCCGAACGAATTGGGATGTGGAGCGTGGCCGCCGGGCACCACGGTCTGGTTGCCGTTGGCGAAGTCGACGACCTGATCACCTTTTGGACAGCAACGCCTGGAGACTGAAGCCCGAGGTTCCGCGGGAATCACCAAGAGATTGACCGGCCCGCAGGATGCACTAGGCAAGCGAGCAATACTGCTCGGCTGGTGCTGCAACACCTCGTCGAACGTTGGCGGCGCCGTGTTCGTTCAGGTACGTTCTGACGCATGAATCCTGACGCCAGTGGCGCACAACCGCTCTACAGCGAACTCGGTGTCCTCCGCGACGACGGCGAGCGCGTCCAATGCCACGCCTGCGGGGAGTGGTTCCTGCATCTCGGTGCCTACACCTTCCACGCTCACGGCCTCACCGCCGATGCATAGCGGCGCCGGTTCGGGCTGATGCGCAAGACCAAGCTCGGTGGCCCGGCGTGGTTGGCGATGCGGAGCGAGAAGGCCGCTGAGCATCTCCGCACCGTGGAGTCGCCCCGCTGTCAACAGGTCAAGACGATGACACTGAGCAGCGCCGAGCGGAGCAAGCCAACTCGGAATGGCGAGCCGAGCACCAATTGAAGAGGACGCCGCCGGAGCGGATGCGTGCCCCTTCAAAGCCAAGTACGAGACCGAGACCGGGCACATGGACGAGTTCATCCAAGAGGTTGCCGCCCTGTTCGTCGACGAGCTGCACCGCGGCCAGCGTGGCGTCTAGAAACGGCTCGGCGGCCGGCTGGGGGCGGATTGGTCGACGGCGCGGTCGAGGGTGATGATCGCCGTGAGACGAGGTCACCTGGTGTGGACCGGGACGGACCGAGAACCCGCGGGGCATCTACCTGGCGAGGAGCCGTTCGGTCCGCCTGGGAGCTTCGAGTACATGATTCGGGTGTTGGAGCGTCGGGTCGAGCAGGCTGGGGATGCGGCTCCGCCGGACTCCCTAAGTGTTCGAAGGTGAACGGTTGGGGTATTGGGCGAGGAAGATGAGACGCTACAGCGGAAGGGGCGGCTGCCTGCGGATCGGGCACAGCGGTTGGAGGCGTTGCCGGGGCGGATGCGGGTGAATTACTGAGTTACGGGTCTTCGTTGGTCCAGGCCGAGCGGATCGATAGGACGTGGTCGTCGTGGTCGGGGCAAAGGCTTGTGGTGACGTGCATTTATCCACCGGCGAACCAAATCGGCTACTCGTCCTTGGGGTGGGCGATGTAGAACGCGAGGGCGGCTTCGCCGTAGTGGACGGGGGTATCGGCGCCGCACCCGAAGTCGGCGGTGGCCCCCGGGTAGCAGTGGCCGGCAAACTGGCCGCCCTCCCAGTCGAATTCGAGGAACTCGAACACGGTGCCCTGGGTGCTGATCCATCGCGTCCAGTGGTAGGTGGGCTCGTCGGCGAGGATCTCGCTCTCGGTCATCTCCCAGTTCGTCACCACCAGGTCCCGCTGGGCGAGCGCGGTGTCGAAGGGCACGAGGGAATCATTTCGGCCGTGGACCAGGAGAATATCGACTTCTTGTGAGGGTGAGCCGAGGGCGTCGAAGTCGCACGAATCATGTCGCCCCGTGGTGGCGCCGGCCGCGAGTGGAGCGGCCGAGGCGATTAGATCGGCGTGGTCGCACACGAAGACCCATGTCATGAATCCACCTGCGGAGGCGCCCCCGATGTGGACCCGATTCCTGTCCACGTCGAGCGCCTCGATGAGCTGGTCGAGGAACGAGCGGATCCGGCCAGAATCGTCCGCGTACGTCCACTGCGTGCTGGTGCTGTTGGGTTGCACGACGACGTAGCCGGCGGCGTTGCCCAGGCCTTGCATTCCGGTGTGGCCCTCCGCCAAGGCTCCACTCATGCTGTCGCCGTGGACGTCGACGATCACCCCGCATGAGCCTTTCAGGCACTCCTCGGGAAGGGCGATGTCAAACGTCATGTCCTCGCATTGGATCTGGCTGAACCCGGCTCCGAGCGGTTGATCGCACACGAAGCGTTCCTCCGCAGGAACTGCAGTCGTGGTGGTCGTGACTGCTGGCGCTGCGGTGGTGGTCGGTGAGGTGGTTGTGGCCACTGCGGTGTCGTCGTCGCCGCAGGCGGCGAGTGCGAGCACAATGACAAGGAAGGCAAGGGTGAAGGTCTTCATGGTCATCCCCTCCGATTGACCAACCACGCCTGGGCGTCCCCTAGTGACGCCTCAGCAACCAGTCTGGGGGAACAGGCATCAACCGGGGTAGGGAACAAGTGCCCAACTCGCAGGTTGCCATTCCGGCAATCGCCCTCATCAGAGGCCTGCCGGCGACGTCGGGCGGGTTCTACGGTTCCGGTCGCCGCATCATCTCCAGTTACCCCTGGGGTGCGGCCACGCCCCGAGTCGTTTCCCTAAGTCGGTATCGAGATGCTGCAGTGCCTATTCGATGGACTCGCGGGCGCGGTTAGCTTGCCGCCACTCTCGCATGTACGCGGTGTGACATAGGAACTCCCCTGAGATGGCACCTCGGGCGTAGACGGGCCGTCCACACGGCTTGCCGTCGATGCATTCTCCGAGGGTGCACCACTCTGGAACGACGTCGGGAAGACTCCCGTGTCGTCGTCCGTCCCAGGTCCAGTCGGGGAGTCTGCTCAGGAGTTGTTCTCTATCTCGTGGCAGTTTCCCGGCACGCTTGAACGAGCGCTGCTTCTCGACCCATGCTCCCAGGTTGGCATCGTCTTCGACGTGCTCGTTTGGAACTGCGCTACGTCATTCACGCTTGACGAACCTCAGCAGCCTGGCGAACCAGTATTCGTTCCATCTCCATGCCCGCAAGTCCCACTCCCACCCTTCAACTGCTTCGAGCGCGTCAACCCGTTCCGCGGTCATGTTGCCCTCCTTGTGGTTCGCCCTCTGTGTGTTGCACCAGAGGCCAAGAGCGAGGTCGCGACGACGCCATCTTCGGTGACTCAGGAATGAAGAGTGTCGCCGCCGTCGGGGACGGTCTCGTCGCCGTCGGATCCACGGCGTGGACTTCGACCGACGGTTTGACGTGGCGACGCGTCACCAGCGACGCGGCGGTCTTCTCCGGGTACGAGATCACCAGCGTGACGGCAGGTGGCTCCGGCGTTGTCGCCGTCGGCGCGGGTGAGGGCGCCCCAGCCGTCTGGATAGCGGCCCCAGCAGACTGAGCCGACGGTATGCGGAGAGGTAGGTGCCAGTCATGGTCACCCACAACAACCAGATATCGAGCTCCCAACCCTGCCGCCAAAACCACCAGGCCAACGTTCCCGTCGTGGCCCACTGCTGGCGT
>CAWGCJ010000026.1:0-24316 GCA_963821095.1 uncultured Acidimicrobiia bacterium
GAACACCTCGACCTCTGTCGGCACGCCAAGTTCGGCGGCTTCAAAAACGAGACCGAAGCCGCGGAAGCCAAACTCGGCGATGCTGCCGGGCGTGATCTCTCGTTCGGCCTCTGTCGTGAAGCGGACGACGACACGGTCGGCATCTTCGGTGACGATGCCCATGACGTCGCCGCCTGTGGGCTGGTCGTCCTCATATGCGAGGCGTCCCTGGAAACCGAGGGTGTCGACGATCGTCATTTGAGAGGGCACAAAACAGCCTTCGCCGAAACTGTCGGCGCTGCTGGTGCGGGTGCAGTAGCCGGGGCCGCGCTCGCTGATCGAGATTGCCCAGCCGCCGCCGCTGGCAAGAGCGAGTTCGGGGCCCGGTTCCACCTCGTACATCGCGACCGCCTCGGGATTTCCGTGAACCGTGTACTAGATCGTCGTGAAGTCGTCATCGTCGAGCCATTGGCTGTCAACCCGCCACACTGCGGCAATGGCGGCTACATGGCGCTCCACACACTCCACGGTGGCAGGGTCCTGCGGGAACTCGAAGAGGCCGGATGAGCCGTCGAAGCGCGGCTCAACGCCGGCACAATGGGCGGCAGCCTCGGCACCGGCCACGTAGTCCGAGAACGTGACGATGCCGTCGGCAAGCACAGGCAGTTGCTCCGCGGCGGCTGTCGCCGAAAGGAATACGGCGTATTCGAATCCTAGGTCGGTGTTGTTGCCGATCTCACCGGCGCGGACGGTGCGCTCGGTGAAGTCGGTCACCTCGAAGAGATCGTGGCCGGGGCGCCCGATCACGACGGGAACGCCGTTCTCGGTAACCTCGAGGCGGGCCTCACCGGATGCCCAGGCCCGCGTTGCGGCCGGGTGGGATGGCACGACGGCCGTTGGTTCAACACCGGTCCCGGCCATTTCCTGCCACAGGGTTTCGTCCGAGTACCGGTTGATCAACAGGTCCCATGGCACGGCTGGATCCTGCGGCAGTTCGCCGGGTGCCAGGCCGTCGATGGTGGCGACTGAGTTGTCTGGGTCGGCGAAGCCCTGTTCAGTCCCGGCCCGGTGCATCCCGTAGTCGAACACGGCTCCGCTATCCGTGAGGTTGCCGCGTAGACCTTCGTAGAAGGTCGGGGTGACCCAGATCAGCCGGCCGGCAATGGCGTCGCCGACCACGAAAGTCATCTCGAACGTAGGGATCTCAGTGGTCGCTGTGGGAGCGGGCGGGGCGGCCTCTGCGGGAGTCGGCTCGGGAGGTGGCGTCGGCAAGTCGACGGAGGGCACGACACTCGTCGTGGTGAGCGGGTCGCCGGCGGCGGGCCCTGTGCCGGTCGGGTCGTCCCCGGATCGGCCCAGCCAGGCGATCGGGACGAACAGTGCAACGATCAGCGCGGCCGTGCCCACGGCAACTGCCCAGGGCCGGTCTCGCCACCAGGTCTTGATGGGGTTCGGGGCGTGGTGGGCGGGCGGCGTGGAGGCAAGATCGTCGAGGATGGAGCTACGTACGGCAGCGAGGTCCACATCGACGTTGATCAGCGATCGGCAACGGTTGCAGGTCTCGAGGTGCGCAATGACGTCGTGGTCGGCGTCGATGAGGTCGTTCGATGTGACGTGGTTTACTGCATCTCCTCCTTGAGAGCGCGGCGGGCTCGGAGGACTCGGCTCTTGACGGTGCCTTCCGGAATTCCAAGGCGATCTGCCGCCTGCTCCATGGACGCACCATCGAGCACCACCACCTCGAAAGCTGAACGAAGATCTGGTGTGAGCTTCTCCAGCGCACGTTCCGCGTCGACGGTTGCGACCAGTTGCCCTCTTCTGCGGTCGGGCCGGATGGGTTTGGGGAGGCAGCCAGTTCGCGGGCTCGGCTGCGGACCTCGCTTCGCTCCACCATCGCGAACTTCCTCTTGGCGATTCCCCACATCCAGGCGGCGACCGCACCATCACCTCGGAAGGACCCGGCGCAGCGCCACACATCCAAGAAGGTCTCTTGGAGGACATCCTCTGTTTCGGACGGCGAGGCGCCTGCCTGGCGCAGCCTCACCGCGATGAGTGCGGCGTGCCGGTCGTAGAGGTCGCCGAGCGCGGCTGGGTCACCGGCGGCGATTCGTTTCAGGCTGCGGCGGTCTCGGGAGTCCTTCATCGCACCTCTGTTGCCGCCACGACCCTATCGGTTCCCGATTTTGTGCAAGGGGTCGACACAAGGCATCGGCATGCATCTTGTTGGGGCTAGGGGGGCGTGTGGTTGGTGGGGTTGTTGTGGTTGTGTGGTGGTTCGCCGTGGTCGTCGAGTCCTGTTCGGTCTCGACGACCCCTACCGCCTCGGGTTGCTTGTTTCCTTCTCGGCCCTTGTCGAGCTGTGGGGGAGGTTGTTCGGGGCGGGTTCGTGGAGCGCGGATAGGGCTTGCCGCTGGTGGTGTGGATCCAGCCGAGTTTGGTGGTCCATCGGTAGTCGCCGTTGGGGAGTCTGCGATAGGTCCATCCGAGTGTGGTGTGGGTGGTGTGGTCGTGGCGGCAGCCGGGTGCGAGGTTCCCTACGGAGGTGATCCCGCCGTGGGAGTGGGGTTCGATGTGGTCGAGGTCGCAGTCGGTGGCGGGCATGCGGCATCCGGGGAACACACAGACCTGGTCTCTGGCTTGGACCCATCGGCGTTGCGCCGCGTCTGGTCGTCGTTTGGTGGTGCCGGCGTCGATCAGCATCCCGGTATGTGGGTCGGTGATGGTGTAAGTCCATTGGGAGTGGGTTTGGTGTTCGGTGACTTGGCGTGCAATGTCGGCAATGACGGGCCCGTACCCGGCCAACTCACCGGGATGCTCGGCGAGGTAGGTGAGCGTTTCGAGGTCGGCGGTGAGGTTCACCCCGCCACGGCTGGTGCAGCCGGTGTGGGTGCCTTCGAGGAGATCGATGAACACGTCGGCGCGGAGTTGATCCATGGTGCGGGTGTCGCCTTGGTTGCGGAGGGTGCGGGCGGTGTGGTTGAGGTGCGCCATGACAGCGGCGACCTGATCTGGTGCCAGGTCGGTGGCGAACAAGTCCACGGTGCCGGCTTCGGTGGCTTGGCTACGGATGGCCCGTTGTTCCACGGCCTGTTGATACCGTCGCGCTGCTTGGTCGGGGTCGACGTCGATGCAGAGTTTCCGCAACCGGTGCATCAACTGTCCAGTGGTGAACCTCGGGGCGTCATCAATCACAGCGTCAACAACGGCCCGGGCGGTGTCGTCGTCGAGATGGGTGGTGCCATGCACCATCGCTCGGGCTCGTCGGTTGTCGATCAACCCGGCCTCCAACGCGTCGAGGATGGCGGGGACCCGTCGGACCAGTTCGAGCGCCACGGCGAGTTCGGTTTCCGCGGCGCGGCGGGTGAGGCGTAGTGCGGCCCGGATTTCGGCGGTGGCGGCGTGGGTCTGGGAGTCGGGGTCGTCGAACTCGTCTTCCATGGTGGTCACGATCGCGGCTATGGCCCGGTACACCATGGCTTGGTGGTGTGATGCTTGCCGTTGGTGGGCTCGTAGCACCGCGATCTGTTCATGACCCGAGATGGTGGAGAGGTTGATCTGGTCCACCATTGCGGCGAGGTGCACCCCTGGGGGCACCGCATCGAGCTCCGTGGCGAATCGCATCGGGTCACGGGGCGTTGCCGGGGCAGTGAGTTGGGTGAATTGGATGATCTCAGCGAGCCGCTCCGACGCCTCAAACGCCTCAAACGCCTCAAACTCCTCGAAGTCCTCAGCATCGTTAGGGTCTGCGGCGGCTTCGCCTGGTGGCAGCATGTCGAACATACGTTCGATGCTATCAACCACCTACGACAAAAACCGGGCTAGCGGCAGGGTGGGATCACGCGGGTCGCGCAGCAGCTCAGTTGCGGTGTCGAGTCATTGCATCTCCGGGTGAGGCAGTGCGAGATTCACCGGGGTGAGCGACCGGGGACGGCGACTAATGATGCGGAGCGGGTCGGCATCTGGAGCGGGAGCACCGCGAGCTGCGCCCTCCGAGCCGCGCCGCCGCGCCCTTCTGCTTGGAGGGGGCAATCCCGCGAGCCGCGCCGGACCTCAGCTCTGGGAGCAGTCTTGCTCGTCGAGGTGGTACTGGGTCCGCTCGTCGCAGGTGAGTTCCCGCACGTAGCGATTGGCCTCGACCCAGAGCAGCAACTCGTCCAAGGCGAGATCGAAGCTGCTCCACTCGATCAACTTGCCGTCAACCCCTGCGGTGTATGCCCGTTGTTCGTTGGGGTGGAAGACGACATCAAAGACAAAGTCACTGTGGGCAATGAACCTATGGAGAATCTCTTCCGTCTCGAAATCCCACAGCGTCACAGTTCCGCCGGCCGATCCGTACATGACGAATCGTCCGTCGGGGCTGACATCCAGGGCGAAGCCCCCTGCCTCGTTCGATTCGAATCGTCGGACGATCTCGCCCGTCGCAACGTCCCAGGCAAGCACGCTGCCGTCGACCGCGCTGGCGAAGGCAAGTTCGTCATCGGGGCCGAACGCGACGTTGAGCACCGGTACGTTGTGACCGGTGAAGCGGCGGATTTCCTCTCCCGACTCGAGGTCCCAGAGGATCACGGCGGATCCGGTCACCGAGCCGGTCAGGGCACGGCTGCCATCGCTCGTGACGGCGATATCGGCGACGTCGTGGGTGATGTCATACGTGCGGATCTTCTCGCCGGTCTCGAGGTCCCACAGGATCAGATCGCCGAGAAGGTTGCCCCCCACACTCTGGGATCCGGCGAGCGCAGTGTCACCGCCGGGGAGGAAGGCCACGGCCCGGACCAGACTGGCATGTCCCTCGTAGCGGCGGATTTCCTTTCCGGCTGCGACGTCCCAAAGGACGAGGCTGGTATCACCGGTAGCCCCGCTGGGGTCTGCCGAACAGGCCAGGGCGCGGGTGGCGGTGGGATGGAATGCGACGCAACCGGGATTGACGCCGATCTCGGCGCCTCCGAAGCGGCGGAGTGCCTCGGCCCGTTGCACATCCCACACCACGAGCCCACCGTTTGTCAGCTCGCCTTTGCCCATCCCGGCGATCAGAAGGGTGCCGTCGGGGCTCAGCGCGATGGCGTCGATGTCGTCGCCGCCGGTGGCGAAGTACCGGGACACGAGCTGTCCCGAGAGGTTCCAGATCCGCACGCTGCCATCCGACCCAGCTGAGAGGGCCAGCCGTCCGTCGCGGCTGATCGCAATGGCGTTGACGCTGCTCTGTTGGGTCTCGTCGACCGCATGCCCGGCCAGCTGGCCGATCTCCTGGAAGCGCCCGATGTCCCACAGGTAGATACTCGTCTTTGCGCTGAAGACGGCGATACGGCCGTCCGGGGTTATCGCGATGCTGGCGAGGTCGAAACCAAACCCCTGTTCGTGGGTCTGCATCCCGGTTTCGATGTCCCACATCCGCACCGTCAGATCCTCGCCGGTCGACAGGATGCGGGTACCGTCGGGGTGGGCGGCGACGTCGGTCACCTCACCGGCGTGTCCGGTGAAGGTACGAAGCGGTGCTCCGGATTCGAGACTCCACAAGACAATGGTGGAGTCGGCAGAGGCGGTGAGTGCCGTGGGGCCGGCGCTACCGGCGACGTCGACGGGACCGAAGATCGCTTGCGTGATCGGTCCATCGTGCCCCGTGATGTCCCGAATCGGTTCGCCCGTTGCAAGGTCCCACACCGTCAATGAGCCCTGGTCCGAGCCCGAAAGAGCAGTTGTTCCGTCGCCGCTGATTGCCACGGTCCGGATTCCCGTCCGACCGGCGGTGAGCTGCCGGATCGGTTCCAGGGTTGTGATGTCCCAAACCAGCAGGGTGCCGTCGTCCGACGCCGAGAGTGCAATGTCGCCGGAGCGACCGAACGCAACGTCGTGCACCCATCCCGCGTGACCTTCGAGCCGGGCAATCTCGGCACCCGTGCTCACGTCCCAGAGGATCAGCTCACCGCTCGAGCATGTGCCGTCGGGCGCGACCTCTCCGCAGCTGCCCGACAGCGCCCGGTCGCCTTCGGGGGAGAGGGCGGCCCCACGCACGGAGTGCGAATGGCCCACGAGCACCGCCCGGGTACCTATTCCAAGGCCGATTTCGGCCAGTGTGCGCGGCGCCTCGCTGGGGGGATCCTCGATCGCGACGGATTCCAAGGCGAGCGCCAACGCCAGATCGCCGTCGCCGCCTTGGAAGGCGTCGGCTGCGGCGGAGGCGAGGACCAGGCTCCGGTTCACGGCAGCTTCGCGTTGGGCGTCGGCTCGTGAGATGAGCGCGACGGCGACCAGAGCCACCGCCACGATCAATCCGGCGGCGAGCGCGGCGGTCACCCGGTTCCTTCTTCGCTCTCGGTCGGCTGAGACACGATCGCGCAGCGCGACGCCGGCGGCGATGTAGTCCCGCTCAGAGTCGCTGAGTTCGCCGGGCCGCTCCTGTTGCCACTGCTCGGCCCGGGTGAGCGGTGAACCGTGCAACAGGGCACCCTCGTCTCGGTTGGCGGCCTCCCACTCACGGAGGGCAACCCGGAGTCCCTCCTGCCACGTGCGAAACGCCCGGTCGGTCTCGAGCCACGCTCGGAGTTGATCCCAGTGCTGGATCAGTGCCTCGTGCACCACCTCCACGACCTCCTCGCCGGCCACACCGTGCCCGGTGACGACGAGCCGCTTGTCGGCCAGGAACTGGACCAGCTGCCAGTCTGCGGCGCTCAACTCCGTCCGGCTCGCTACTCGGCGGGTGTCCTCGGTTCCCTCGCCCGGTCGCACCAATTGAGTGAACACGTGGCGCGCTCGCGCCTTTTCTGCCTGGTCCAGGTCGGCGATGACGTTGTCGGCATACCGGGCAAGAGCGCCATCGACGCGGCCGATCTGTTCGTAGCCGTCGTGGGTGAGTACACCGTTGACCTGCTCGCCCCACAGGAGCGTCAGGGCGAACTCCAACATCGGCAGATTGCCGGGCTCATGTCCCACGTCGTCGAGCAACCGCTCAACAAGACCTGGCTCGAACGCCGCTCCCTGCCGCGCCGCGGGTTGCTCGATGGCGGTGCGCAGCTCGGCGCGGCTCATCGGCCCCATGAGAAGAGACGAGTTCTGCAGCGTGTCGGCGAACGGCCGGTAGGCGAGAGCGAGTCCCATGAAATCGGCTCGAAGTGCCACGAGGAGTACGACGTCGTGATTGGCGTGCGGGGCATCGCCGGCAACCGCGTCGAGCAGCACATCGAGAAAACGCCGCTGCATCTCGGGATCGGGGCAGAGCGTGTACAGCTCCTCGGCTTGATCAACAACCAGCAGCAGATGGGTCGTGGGCGGATCCTTCTCCAATGCCCGCCGGGCGGCGTTGCCGAGGGGTAGTTCGCCAAGTTCGAGAGCGGTTGCCAGCTTCTGTGCTTGCACCAGTCGGTCGGTTTCGCTGAGCTCGGGTTCGAGGAGCCCGACCATGGCACCGGCGAGTGCGGCGAAAGGGCGCGGCCCCGGTCGAAATGGAGCAATCAGCCAATCACCCGTGCGGCGCAGCCGCGGGATCAGGCCCGCAAAGACGGCGGAGGACTTCCCGGAGCCGGAAGAACCAACGATAACGGCAACCACCGGTTGTCGCTTGACGGATAGGAGGACACGCTCCACAAAGTCCTCACGCCCGCAGTAGAAGTCCGCATCGAGCTCCCGAAACGCCCCCAAGCCCCGATACGGACACACGCCAACTGGTCGTGGTGCGGCCGGGGCCTCTTCGGGCGGCGACGCTGAGGAATACTCGCCGGCCTTGATGGATTCGAGGAGCCTCGTACTCTCTGGCTCCGGCTCGACGTGGAGTTCGTTCGCAAGGGAGCGCCGCATCGATTCGTAGTGGGCGACGGCGGCGGCCCGGCCCCCGGATGAAGCCAGCAGCCGCATCATCCGTCGGTGCGCCGTCTCGCGCCACGGGTCGAGCTCGATCAGTCGGCGACTGTAGATCATGGCCTGTCCATCGCCGGAGGGTTCGTAGTGATCTGCCAACGCTTCCAGAGCGCTCACGGCTTCACGCTTCGAGCTTTCGCGTTCGAGCAAGACCCACTCTTCGAATGCTGGGCTGTCGCCAACCGAGAAGCCTTCGAGGAAGCTCCCTCGGTACAACCGCACCGCGGCTTCGAGGTCCTCGATGGTTGCGGCTCCGAGACGGTCGGCGAACTCCGCCGTATCGGTCCAGATGTCGGCAGCCGGGTTGAGCTGAATGGTGTTGCGGTCGGCGACGAAGAACGGAGGGTCGGCGCCCTGGTCTCCAACGGCTTTCCGCAGATCGGCGAGCGCCCGTCGCAGGTTGGTACGGGCCGAGCGCTCGGAGTGCTCCGCCCACAGCAGCCCGGCCAGGCGTTCCCGACGGTGAGCTGTGTCGCGTTCGACGGCGAGATAGGCGAGCAGCGCCCGCACCTTGTCGGTGGCGAAGTCGCCTACCGGATCTTCGTCTCGCGAGACGTTGAGGACGCCCAGCAGTCGGATAGACAGACGGGCCACGGTGCCCTCCTCCGGCGGTATCGACCGCCTCGTCTAGAACCATTATGCGGGACGGCCTCCGAGATTTCACGGTGGTTTCACGTTGCAGGAGCGGCCTTCTCACGGTCGGTCCCTACATCTGGACACAGTGGCAAAGGGCCACGAACGAAGAGAAGGGACGCAGACATGAAGAAGCTTGCAGTCTTGACGCTGGTCGGGGCGTTGGTGGCGGGGTGCGGAAGTGAGGCAGCGCCGCCGGCAACAACGGCTGACGGCGCGGCGACGCCAACTACCGCGGCCTCGGCACAAGTCGCCATGACCGCGCCGGATGTGATGCCGACGACGATCGAAGAGCGGCTCATCTATCACCCCGGCGGCGAAGCGTTCGCGACCAAGGCCGGTGCGGTTGACGTGATTGCTCCGACTGAGGGAGGGCCCTGGCCGACCGTCGTCGTATTTCACGGTGACCCCCGCAGCGCCGGCAGAGAATGGCATCGGTCTGATGCTCAGCTGATCGCCGAGCAGGGGCGGGTCGTGTTTCTTCCCGGCTGGGGACACCTCGAACCGGCCGCCGTCACAGAGATGGGCAGGCAGGCGGCGTGGGATCTGAGTGTTGCCGAGCTGAAGTGCGCGGTCGCCTTCGCCAAGGCCCGCACCGCAGACTTCGGAGGCGATCCCGACCACATCACGCTCTATGGCCTTTCTGCGGGTGGAAACGCCGTGTTGATGGCAGGCCTGGCCGACGCTGAGCCGCTTGAGACCTGCGCGGCCCCGGGACCTTCGGTTGCGGTGCAGGCGCTGGTCCCGATCGACGCAGATTGGCTCCTCGGGGGCAGCTGGGACTCGGTCCTCAGCGAGAACCCGGAGGCCTTCTACTCGATGACCCCGTGGCGTGCACTCGACGGGTCGCAGGACATCCCGATCCACGTCATGGTCACTGAGATCGTTGGGCAGTACACGCGCCGCGTGGAACCGGACGCCGCAGCCTCATGGCTTTCCTACCGGCACCCCGACATTGACCTTGTTGCCGACCTCACAGCTCGGGGGTTCCTGGACGACGGCGAGCTCAGCTTGCGGGAGTCCGGTGAGTACGCCCATCAGATCTTGACCGAGGCCGGCTACGACGGATCCCTCGTCCTGATGCCTGGGGCCAGGCATGCCTCGTGGGGCGAGGCAGGGACCGCAGTTGTCGTGGAGACGGTCCTGAACGCAGAAACGTGACCATGAGCGCCCCGGAGCCGGGGCGCTCGAAGTGCTGACGCTCAACAGGGCGTCACCAACCGAAGGAGGAATGATGCGCAAGCTACTCATGCTGGCAATGGTCCTGGCGCTGCTTGTGGCGGCGGCTCCCGGGGCCGGCGCTCGCCCCGATACCCGGCCTTTCAAGGGTTCGATGAAAGGGTCGGTCACTTTCCCTCTCGACGAGACATGCCCAACGTCGAGGAGGACCGACTCGCAGGCGACCGGAAATGTGTCGCATCTCGGTCGGACCACCATGACGAGTGCGCACTGCACGCCCGGCGCCGGAACGATCGAGGGCGGGACCATGACGTTGGTAGCGGCCAACGGTGATGAGGTCTACATCACGTACTACGGCTTCGCCGGGCCGCCCAACGAGGAAGGCATCGTGATCGCTGATGTGGCGTTCGAGATCGTTGGCGGCAACGGTCGGTTCGACGGCGCTCGCGGCGGGGGAGAGATGACTGGCTTCATCGTGTTCGAAGGCTTCGATGACCCGGAGTGGGCCGCACGCTGGGTATGGAGCGGAACGATTGGTTACTGAACATCGAGTGCCATTGCCTGACGGGGCCCGCCATGACGGCGGGCCCCTTGGCTCGCATTGGCGCGTCCTCAGCGGGCGTGTTCGAGCAGTTGGAGCATGGATTCAGCGCCGACGAGGATGCCGGTTTCGATCGCTCGTTCATCGACGTCGAAGGTGGCGGAATGCAAGTCGACTTTCCGGTCGGGGAGGGCGCTCCCAAGTCGGAGTAGCGCACCCGGCACCTGCTCGAGGTACCAGGCGAAGTCCTCCGAGCCGAGGCTCTGGTGGGTGGGCTTGACCCCGTCGTCGCCGAGGGCGGCCGTCGCGGCCCGGGAGACAATGCCGGTGACCACATCATTGTTGACGACGGGCGGCGAACCACGGTGATACTCGATTTCGGTGGTGGCGCCGAGCGGTCGGATGAGGTCGGTCACAACTCCCTCGAGAATCTCCGGCATGGTTCGCCAAAGGTCGAGATCGAAGAGGCGAACCGTGCCACCCAACTCGACCGTGGTTGGGATGACGTTCTCGGCGGAACCGCCCTCGACGCGACCGAAGACGACCAACACGGTCTCTCGCGGATCGATGCCGTGACGAATCAGCAGAGGGAGATTGGCGATCACCCTGCCGGCGACGTAGATGAGGTCGACCGTCTGGTGGGGCCGGGAGGTATGGCCGCCCGGACCATGAAGCCGAATCACCACCCGGTCGGACGCACCGGTGATTCCGCCACGGCGGATGCCGACGTGTCCCGCCTCGAGGGACGGGTCGACGTGGAAGGCGATGAGCGCGGCGAGCCCTTCATGCACGCCCTCGGCGCACAGAGTGACGGCACCGCCGGGGATCTGCTCCTCGGCGGGCTGGAAGATGACCCGCACGGTGCCCGGAATGTCGCCGAGTCCCGCCAGCGCACTTGCTACTCCGACGCCGACGGCGGTGTGGACGTCGTGCCCGCAGGCATGCATCACGCCGTCACGCTCGGACCGATATTCGGGGGTTGCTTCCTCCTGAATGGGTAGGGCGTCCATGTCGGCGCGGAATCCGACAATGGGCTCACCCGAACCGATCTCGACGGTGAGGCCCGTCCCGTCCGGCCTGACCTGGGGGGATAGGCCTTGCGCGGCAAGTACCTCGGCCACACGGCGGGTGGTGCGGTATTCGGTCCAGGCCACCTCGGGGTTGCGATGCAGGTCGCGGCGCAGGTCGATCATTGCGGGGGTGAGGTCGGCGGCAAGACGCGCCAAGCGAGAGGTTCGGTCGGACATGGGAACGGAGTGTAGTGAGCCGCGTCGGACACCACTTGGGCTGCAGCGAGGTGCTGATACGCACGCGGCGGCACAGCACGGTATGTTGTCCCCCAGGCTCGAAGGGGTGGTCACGTCATGGAACGGCCGACATTCACGATCGGGATCGAAGAGGAATACCTGATTGTCGACCCCGACACTCGTGACCTCGTCAAGGACATGCCCAAGGGGTTGATGAAGGACTGCGAGGAGATCATCGGCGGTCAGGTGAGCCCCGAGTTCCTGCGATCTCAGATCGAGATCGGGACCAAGGTCTGCGCCAACGTCACTGAAGCTCGCGCCGATCTGGCCAGGCTGCGTCTCGCCGTCGCAGAGGTCTCAGGCAAGTACGGATTGGCCCCGATTGCGGCCTCAACCCACCCATTCGCCAATTGGTTCCGGCAGCAGCACACGGACAAGGAGCGCTACAACGCCCTGGCCCGCGCCCTCGGAGGTGTGATTCGTCGCCTTCTGATCTGCGGGATGCATGTGCATGTCGCTATCGAGGACGAGGACATGCGGATCGACCTGATGAACCAGGTGCTGTACTTCCTGCCTCACCTCTTGGCGCTCAGTACGTCATCACCGTTCTGGCAGGGGATGGACACGGGGCTGAAGAGCTACCGGACGTCGGTGTTCCGAGCCGTACCCCGCACCGGGATGCCGGACGAGTTCCAGGGATGGGCGGACTACCAACGCCACGTCAAAGTCCTCACCGAGGCCGGCGTGATCGAGGATGCCACCAAGCTCTGGTGGGATCTTCGTCCCAGTGCCCGGTACCCGACGCTCGAGATGCGGGCATCCGACATCTGCACCACGATCGACGACGCCATGACGATTGCGGCGTTCTACCTGAGCCTGCTGGCGATGTTGTACGAGCGCCGCCTCGACAATCAGCGCTGGCGGATCTACTCGCGGATGCTGATCAATGAGAACCTGTGGCGGGCGCAGCGCTACGGCACCTCCGAGTCGCTGATCGACTTCGGAAGGGGCAAGCTGGTTCCGTATCGAGAACTCGTGGATGAGATGATCGAGTTGGTACGACCTGCCGCCGAGGTGCTCGGCTGCGTTCCTCAGGTCGAACACGCATCCGAGATCGTGGGCCGCGGCACCAGCGCCGATCGCCAACTCGAGGTCTATCACCTGGCGCTGGCGCAAGGGGCCAGCGAAGAGAAGGCGCTCCACGCCGTGGTCGACTGGCTCATTGCCGAGACGGTCAACGTCTGAGCCGCACGGCTCGCACCGCCGGATAGTTTCCTACTCTTGCAGCCATGAATGAGCTACGAATCGCCGGTGCCCAGATCAACCTGACGGTGGGCGACCTCGACGGCAACACCGAACGTATCGCAGACGCGATGGCGTGGGCCGAGGAGGCACGGGCGGATCTGCTGCTGTTGCCGGAACTGGCGATCACCGGATACCCACCCGAGGATTTGTTGCTGCGTGATGCGTTTGTGGAGCGCAACCTCGAGTGCCTCGAGGCACTGGCGCAGCGGGCCGGTCGGACGGTCACGATCGTGGGATTTGTCGATCGGGCGGATCCGGGGGATCACCAAGATGACGCCGTAGCCCGGAATCTCGCCAATGCCGCCGCCATCCTCACTGGTGGTGAAGTGCGCGAGGTCTATCACAAGTGTCTGCTCCCTAACTACGGCGTATTTGATGAGGCCCGCTACTTCGCAGCCGGAGGCCGCCCGGATTTGGTGGTCGACATCGCAGGCGTGCCGGTCGGCGTTTCCGTGTGTGAGGACATCTGGTCCGAGACCGGGCCACCTTCGCTCCAGGCGGCAGCGGGAGCGCGGTTGCTGCTCAACATCAACGGCTCGCCCTATCACCTCGGCAAGGGTGCCGAACGCGCCGCGCTGCTCGCCAACCAAGCGCGGCGCTCGGCGGTGCCGGTCGTGTACGTCAACATGGTCGGCGGTCAGGACGAACTGGTCTTCGACGGTGACTCGATGGTGTTTGATGCCACCGGTGGTCTCGTCTACCGCGCCGCGCAGTTCGATGAGGAACGCTTCGTCCTCGATGTCCCCATTCCCGATGGCCCGCTCGCTTCTCCCGGCGGTGGGTTCCACGGCGTCGAACGGACCGCACTGCACCCGTTGGTCGCCGTCCCGCGCTTGAGTGAAGACGCCGAGGTGTACGCCGCCTTGGTCACCGGCCTGCGGGACTACGTCGAGAAGAACGGGTTTCGAGAGGTGGTCATCGGACTCTCCGGCGGGATCGACTCGGCGCTCACCGCCGCGATCGCAGTGGACGCCCTTGGGCCTGACGCCGTCTGGGGGGTGACCATGCCGGCTCGCTACAGCTCGACAGGGTCCGTCGATGACTCCGCCGACCTGGCCCATCGTCTTGGATGTCGCTTCGATGTCATCGAGATCGACGACATCTTCGCTTCGTTTCTCGACGCACTTGCTCCTGCCTTCGCCGGGACGGAGCCGGGGGTAGCCGAGGAGAATCTGCAGGCTCGGATCCGTGGGGCGATCCTGATGGCGCTGTCGAACAAGTTCGGAGGGATGGTCGTGGCCACCGGCAACAAGTCGGAGATGGCCGTTGGCTACGCCACGCTCTACGGCGACATGGCCGGCGGCTATTCGGTGCTCAAGGACGTGTTCAAGACACTCGTATATCGCCTGGCCGAATGGCGAAATCGTGAGGGCGAGGTCATTCCACGATCCATCATCGACAAAGCGCCGTCCGCCGAGCTGCGTCCCGACCAGAAGGACAGCGACTCTCTGCCCGATTACGGATTGCTCGATGAAATCCTGCGCCGCTACGTCGAGCTGGACGAGGCCGTGGATCTCATCGTCGGCGACGGGTTGGACGCTGCCACCGTCGAGCAGGTCGCCCGCATGGTCGATCGCAACGAGTACAAGCGGCGCCAGGCTGCCCCCGGGGTGCGAATCACCCGCAAG
The DNA here is from genome assembly GCA_963821095.1 of uncultured Acidimicrobiia bacterium. GTDB lineage: Bacteria > Actinomycetota > Acidimicrobiia > Spongiisociales > UBA5794 > CAVPHV01. Next base: position 14,361 of record CAWGCJ010000026.1, read on the forward strand.
GCGTTTGGCAAGGACCGCAGGCTCCCCATCACGAATCGCTTCGGCTGAATTGCCGTCACTGCGCGGCGTTAGTCTTTGTAGTGATGGCAGCAGTCGGCGACGTCCTCATCAACGGAACAGCATTTCCACCCGGCGAAGCCCGATTGTCGGTCTTCGACGTTGGTCTTCAGCGCGGGTACGGGTGTTTTGAGGCGTTCCGGGCATACCGGGGCAGGATCTTTCGGCTCGGTCCCCACCTCGATCGTCTGGAGGCAAGTGCGGCGCGTCTCGCCATCGCTCTTCCGCCACGTCCCGACCTCGAGCGATGGGCCGCAGACCGAGCGGAGGCCGGCGGCGATTGTGTCGTCCGCATGATCGTGACCGGCGGCATCGACCCGTTCCACCCCGGCACCGACAACAGCGTCATCGTCATCGCCGAGTCGCTGCCGGCGCCCAAAGAGTCTTTGGAGATCGCTCCGCTGCCGGCGCCCTGGCACCCCGGTGGCTCCATTTCCGAACTCACCGGAGCCAAGACGCTGTCGTATGGTCCCAATCTGGCCGCGTCGCTTGCCGCCCGCCGTTCCGGCGCCGACGACGCACTCCTCACCGGGCGAGATGGCTCGGTGCTCGAAGGTCCCACCTACTCGATCGCCTGGATCGCCGGTGATCGGCTCGAAACGCCCGGCATCGACCTCGGGATTCTGGCGTCGATCACTCGCAGCGTCACGTTGCAGGTGGCGCCGTCATTTGGCCTCGAGGTGAGTGAAGGCTCGTTCCCGCTCGAACGTGTGCTTGCCGCCGACGAGGTGGTGGCGATGTCGACGCTGAAAGAGGTGATGCCGGTGTCCGCGGTCGGCGACCGGCAGTTCGCCATCGGGGAATACTCGACTCAGCTCTCCACGGGGTTCAGGGCCGTGGTGCGGCAGGAATTGGCGCTCGACTGATTGTGGACTATCTCAGCCTGCTGCGACGTATGGACGATCTGTACGAGTCCGTGGTCACCGAGCCGCAGTTGTGGGGCGACGCGGCGTTTGTCGACTGGGCCGATGAGATCTTGGCGACGGCCGACGGCATCGACAAGGAGGTGGCACGAGAGGTGCGCCGCTGTCTACGAGCGGCCGGCAAACTGCAAGCCTTCTGGGCGGTCGATGGTGTCACCCGGCCGCCCGACGCCGGGGACTGGCGCACTCGGGTGGACATCGGGCTTGGCATCTCAGCCTGGCGCCCGGCGTTGGCCATCGCTCAGATCGGGCTCGAGCAAGCTCCGTCCGAGGAGCTATTTGCAGAGGTGAAGGCTCGGTTTCGCGAGGTGTACTCAGAGATGTGGATGGACGGTATCGACTACGAAAGCTGGCTCGAGGAACAGTTGCCACGCTAAATGGGACGGGGAGTAAAGTGTGAGCCATGAGGCCCATCGTCACTTATGTCAGCGTTCTTCTGGTCGTCGCTCTTCTCGGTGCTGCTTGCTCCGGTGATGATGCCGACGACACCACGACCACAACGGTCGTGACGCCAACGACCGCGACGGGATCGGGCGGAACGACTGCCCCCAGCGGCGAGTCGGACGGCGCCACAACGACGACGGTTGCCGTTGACGAGGAAGTGTCGTTCTCCATTCCGGCCTACTTGGTTGTGAACCGGGTCGAAGGCGACAAAGGGGCGACCGTTGTGGTCTTGCTCGACACGGACTCCTACACCGCGTTGACCGACGTTGACCTCCAGAATGTCATCGAGGACGTGATCGATCGGTTCCCGCCCGTGTACGAGGTCCACGTGGTGGACGACATCTCTGCTGCTGATCTTGTTCTGGCCGATGGGGTGCAGCCGGCCCAGCAGGACATTCTCGACGAGCACTATCTGGTGCGTCTCGAAGAGGCGTTCACCATCGTCTACGTCGGCCCCTTCAGCGACTTCCCCGTCACCATCATCGCCAGCTGACCCTCTGTCTACAGCAGCAGGGTGGCGGTGAGGAGGAATCCGATGAAGCCGACGAGGTCGGTGATCATCGTGAGGAAGATGTTTGACGCCAGCGCCGGGTCGAGGCCGAGGCGGCGCATGATCACCGGAATTCCTGCGCCGGCTAGACCGGCGACGAGGAGGCTGACAAAGACGGCGACGGCGACGACGACGCCGACTTCGGGATCCGGTGAAATCAGTGCGACAACGAGACCCGCCATGACGCTCATGGCGGTTCCGTTGATGGCGCCGACGGCGAACTCGCGGCGCACCGCCCGCCAGGCCCGGCCCGGAGGCAGATCGCCGATCGCCATGGCGCGGATGATCACGGCCTGACTCTGCGCCCCTGAGTTGCCACCGAGCAGTGCCACCATGGGCATGAGCGCAGCGAGGATGGGGAACTCCTTGATGGTGTCTCGGAACGGTTCGATGGCGAATGCGATCATCAAGCCGATCAATAAGTTGAAGGTGATCCACGGCAGACGGCGCCGAACCGAAACGGGGATGGGGGTGAACACCGTTTCCTCGGCACCGGCACCGACCATCTGGGTGAGGTCTTCGCCGATCTCCTCGCGTACGGCCTCCATCGCTTCGTCGAAGCGAACCATCCCTTTGAGGTGTCCCGCCTCGTCGGTGACCGGGATGGCCATCAGCCGGTACCGCTCGATGAGTTCGGCCACCACCTCGCGGTCGCTGTTGGGCCGCACCGCGACTGGATCGTGTGTCATCACGTCTTCCATCCCGGTGTGGGGGCGGGCGAAGAACAGGTCGCGGAATGACACAACGCCGCGCAATAGGTTGTCGTCGTCGACGACGTACACATAGGCGAGATTTGACCCAAGTTCCTCGTGGAGCCGACGGAGATCCTCGACAGCCTCTCCGGAGGTCATGCCAATTGGGAGCGAAGCGACGTCGACGGTCATCATTCCACCGGCCGTATCGGGCGGGTAGGCGAGGAGTCGCAAGATCTCCGCCTTGGCGTCGGCAGGCAGGACATCGATGATGGCGTCACGCTGGTCGGTTTCGAGGACGCCCAGAATGTCGGCGGCCTGGTCGGTCTCCATCGCTCCGATCAGGACGGCGGCGGCGCGGGGACTCATCTGCTCGAGAACGTCGGCCGCAGCTTCGGCCCGCATCTCGTCGAGGACGTCGGCCGCTTCCTCGAGCGTGAGCTCAGCGAGCAGGTCGGCGGCGCCTTCCTCGTCGAGCGCCTCGAGGATGTCCGCCGCGTTGTGGGGGCTGCCCTCGGCCAGCTCTCCCCACTCGTCGTGGTGGGAGTCGAGGTACTGCTCGGCTTCGTCCGGCTTGCGGCGCGCCAGATCACGCAGACTGGTTGCAATCAAACGGGGCCGGGGGAAACGAAACCTCATGGCGGCTGAGCCTATCGCCGAACGTAGTGCCGGCAGAGGATACCGGTCGCCCCTATGCCGGCGGAGATCGAGAACACGGACGCGGCCAGTAGGCCTCGGCAAAAGAACAGGCCCCCCAGGGGGGACGAGGGGGCCTGAACTCCAGAGACTGAAGTCTCCGCGGACCGGGATGGTAACGGTGGGTGACTCGACATCCAGTCGGAAAACCCCACAATGACCCGACATCCAGCTGGAAAGTCCCACAATGACCAGTGGTTGGCTACAGGCGAGTAGGGATGAAGGGCATGTGCTGCTGATTCATAGGTCCATCTCGCTCCGTAGACTTCCGACGGAAAGGAGGTGTCGTGGAGCCTCGACTGACGTCGTTCTCGCACGGAGCTGGTTGAGCATGCAAGCTCAGCTCCGATGAGTTGGCGCACGTGCTGCGCCGTCTACACAACCTGAGCCCCGCACGGCACCCAGACCTCTTGGTCGGGATCGATGGGTCCGACGACGCCGGTGTTTATCGGCTCACCGACGACCTCGCCATCGTGCAGAGCGTCGACTTCTTCACCCCAATCGTCGATGAGGCCTTCGACTGGGGCCGCATTGCCGCGGCCAATTCGCTGTCCGACATCTATGCCATGGGAGCTACCCCGCTGACTGCTTTGCAGACGGTTGGCTGGCCGCGCGACACGCTCCCGCTCGACCTGCTCGGCGACGTCCTCGAGGGCGGCGCCACCGTTCTCGCCGAGGCGGGGTGCACGCTGGTGGGTGGTCACACCATCGACGATCCTGAGCCCAAGTACGGGTTGGCAATCACCGGCGTCGTCCACCCCGACGACCTCATCACCAACGGAGGCGGTCGCCCCGGCGACGTGCTTGTCCTCACCAAACCGCTGGGCACCGGGCTGATCGCCACCGCCATCAAGCGCGGGATTGCCACCGACGAGTCGCGCGACGCTGCGGTGACCAGTATGGTCGAGCTCAACGCAGCAGCCGCTCGGGCGATGCGCCGAGTCGGCGTGACGGCGGCCACGGATGTCACCGGGTTCGGGCTGTTGGGCCACCTGTCCGAACTGATCCGAGCCAGTGGAACCAGCGCCGAGATCGAGGTAGGCGCGGTTCCCGTTCTGCCGGGGGCGCGAGAATTCGCATCTGACGGCGTGATTCCCGGTGGAACGAACCGCAACCTGGAGACGGCGGGGCGCATCACGACGTTCGACGACACGGATCAAGTCGACCGGGTGATCTTGGCCGACGCCCAGACCTCCGGTGGCTTGCTGATCGCCGTCGATAGGCCTCTGGAGAAGGCGCTCCACCAAGCGTTGGCGGATGAGCAGGTGACGGCGGTGACCATTGGCCGCCTGACGGAGAAGGCATTCGCCGACGGTCCGACGGGCAGAATCTCGGTGCGATGATGGGTGGTGCCATGGATCAGAACAGCGCCGCACAGCGACTCGAGACCATTGCCGATGCCTTGAGCATCGGGCGTCTCGAGCGCCACATCTTCCTGTGTGCGATGCAGAGCACGCCCCGTTGCTCCACGTCCGAGGAGAGTGCCAGGGTGTGGCGCTATTTGAAGGGCCGCCTCAAGGATCTCGATCTGGCCTCGGCCCCTCCGCGATGGCGAGGCGAAGGCTACGGGCCACCGCCCCCAACACCACCCGGCACCGGGACGGTGGCGCGCAGCAAGGTCGATTGTTTCCGGGTGTGCGAACAAGGCCCGATCGCCGTTGTATACCCGGACGGCGTTTGGTACCACTCAGTTGACGAGGCCGTGATGGAACGCATCATCACGGAGCACCTGATCGGCGGCCACCCCGTCACCGAATACGCCTTCGCCACCGATCCGCTGCAATGAGAGGGTTTTGGCGGACATGAGCGACATATGTGACGCCGGCGTCCGCCAAAACTCGGTTCGCGGTGCGGCGTTTCGCTGGGCTCGAAGGGTTGCCCTCGGGTGGTTGGTGTGGAGGGTGTTTGGGCCCGAGCTCCAGCCCCGCGTGAGCGGCATTCAGCGCAGGCCGATGGCGGTGCCGGGCCGGACCGTTCTGGTGGGCGAGCGCGAGCTATTCGTCCGCGAGATGGGTCCACCCGACGCTCCCGCCGTTGTGCTCATCCACGGGATGGGGTTCGACGGCGAGATGACCTACCACCGGCTCGCCCCACTTCTGGCCGATCGTTTCCGCGTCGTGATCCCCGACCACCGTACCTTCGGGAAGTCCGACTGGCCGCGCGGACGGTACGAGATCAGCGACCTGGCAGATGACCTCGCCGGGGTGCTCGATGCCGTCGGGATCGAGCGGGCGACGATTTTCGGCTACTCGCTGGGGGGCATGGTCGCCCAGGAGCTGGCCCATCGCCACCCCCGCCATGTCGACCGCCTCATCCTCGCCGGCACCGCCGCATTCCCGATCCAACGCTTTCGGTTTCCGGCCAGGTTTGTCTTCTGGGTGGGCCGAGCGGCGATGCGGCTGAGCCGGGTGGAGTTCGCTTTGGCGACGACCAGGGTGATGAGGCGCAGTGGTGCCATTGCGCCCGAGCACCTCCGTTGGCTGCGGGGGAGCCTGCTGCGGCGCGACCCCACCCTCTACTACGAGGCGGGGCACGCCGCATGGCGCTTCGATTCACGGCCGTGGATCAAGAAGGTACGGGTGCCGACGATGGTGGTCATTCCGACGCGCGACCAGGTCGTGTTCCCCGCCACCCAATACGACTTGGCGGCGCGACTGGAGGATCCGATTGTGGTTGAACTGGCGGGAGCCCGGCACGAGTCCATCATCAACCGCGCCGAAGAATACGCGGCGGCAGTGTTCAGGTTCGTTGGCTCTGCTGAGGCGTGAGCCGGTCGTCCGCTGAGAAACGTCGGCTCAGGTCAGCCGACCGGTCGGCAGACTCCCTAGCTGTTGGTTGGGATGGCCGGCGCGGCCGTTTCGGTGTTCATCGCCTTGTAGATGGCGAATCCGACACCAACCAGCACCAGCAGGAGGAATAGCTTCTTCATAGGACTCCTTCGTCGCAAGATCACTGTCATGCTACGCCAAATCCGCCTGCGTTGAATCGGGACGTGGTCCGGGCCGGGCATCCACAACCACGTCAAGGCGATCGGCAGCCCTCGGAGTTCTTGCACTGCAGGGAGTTGGGTACCCTATCTCTCCATGGTTGATGAATCCTCCACCCTCTCGCGAGCGCAGCGCGGCTATCGCACCTTGACCTGGTTGGTGCTGGCGTTCCTGGTGCTGCTCGTGCTCAACGGTGACATCGTCCAGGCCACTGGTTCGGGCGCCGGTTGCGGCGAGACGTGGCCCCGATGTGATGGGTCGATGTTGCCGATCCTCGGCGACTGGGAGACTCGTATCGAGTTCAGCCATCGAGTGATGACCTTCTTGCTCAGCCTTGGGTTCGTGGCGCTCGTGGTCGGCGCGTTGCGCTGGTACCCCCGAGGACACGTGGTCCGCAGGGCGGTGGCGTGGGCAACCGGGTTGCTGGTGCTCGAGATCATCCTCGGCGCCCTGCTCGTTGTCTTCGGCTGGGTCGAGCACGACGCCTCCATCGGCCGGGTCATCGTCGACGGCATTCACTTGGTCAACACGTTCCTGCTCGTAGGCGCCACCGCCCTGGTCTCCTGGTTCGCTTCGGGGGGCAGGCCGTTCCGTCTCGACTTGAAGCGGGGTCGTATCGACCAGCTAGCAATCACCGGCTTCGTGGTGATCCTGTTCATCGGCATCAGCGGCGCCATCAACTCGCTCGCCGACACCCTGTACTTCGATGATGCCGTGGTCGTCGAGGAGACGCCGATCGCCTCGATCCTCGTCAACATTCGCGGCATTCATCCCGCACTCGCCATCGGGGGCGGGATCGCGGTGTTCCTCATCGTTCGGTATCTCTCCGTCGGCGCAACCGGCACGTCCCGCAAGCTTGCGATGGTGGTGCAAGGCACTGTGTGGGTTCAGTTCATCGTCGGGATGCTCAACATCGTCTTGCTCACCCCGATGGAGTCGCAGGTGGTCCACCTGCTGCTCGCCGACGTGCTGTGGATCTCGTACCTGTACTTCGTTGCCGACCTGCTGGCCGAACCGGCCGCGGTTGTAGCGGCAGATAGCCCGGCGGTCGGCGGGAGCACTACGTGAGCGGTCCCCAGGTCCGGATTACGGATCCTCGCCAGGTTCCACCATCGACGGGCGCCACCATCAAGGCGTATGTCGAACTGACGAAGCCCAGGATCATCGAGTTGCTGCTCATCACGACGATCCCCGCCATGATCGTCGCCGAACAGGGCTGGCCCGACCCCTGGCTCATGGTGGCAACGTTGCTCGGTGGGACGCTGTCGGCCGGCGGCGCCAACGCCATCAACAATGTCATCGACCGCGACATCGATGTCGTGATGCGCCGCACCAAGAGTCGTCCGCTGCCGTCATCCCGGGTGCAGCCCGGATCGGCCTTGGTGTTCGGGATTGCCCTGGGCATCGCCGGGTTTGTGGTCCTGTGGGCCACCTCGAACCTCCTCGCCGCGCTGCTGAGCACGGCCGGTCTGCTCTTCTACGTGTTTGTCTACACGATGTATCTCAAGCGCTCTTCGACCCAGAACATCGTGGTTGGCGGTGCCGCGGGCGCGGTTCCGGCTCTCGTCGGGTGGGCGGCCGTGACCGGGAGCCTGGCGCTGCCGGCTTGGATCATGTTCGCCATCGTGTTCTTCTGGACGCCGCCGCACTTCTGGGCGCTGGCGTTGCGCTACCAGGACGATTACGCCGTCGCCGGGATACCCATGCTCCCCGTGGTTGTCGGCCCTCGGCGAACCATCGAGCACATCGAAGTCTATACGTGGGTGCTGGTGGGGGTTTCCCTGCTGCTGTACCCAACCGGGGCCGTCGGTTTGATCTACCTGGTTGCGGCGCTCGTGCTCGGTGCGTGGCTCCTCGCCGCGGCGTACCGGCTGCAGCGGCGCACCGGCGAAGCCATGAGGTTCTTCGGTTTCTCCAACCTCTACCTCGCTCTGTTGAGCTTGGCCATGATCGTCGACGTCCTCGTCTGACGACGCCTTCTCCGGCTCCGGTAACCTGGACGATCCGTGGAAGCGCCTGCAACGATTGTTCTCATCTTCGCCACCGTCGTCGTTGTGCTTGGGATGATCGCGGTCATGTGGCGCGAGCTCACCTCCCAGACCCAACGACGTGTCCCCAGTCGCGGGCGCGATGTCGTCGAAGTCCTGCTTCCCGTCGTCGGGGCCGCCCTGCTGGTGGCGTGGGTGTGGTCCGACTACGTGTGAGCCGGCCGTGGCCGTGGTCGCCTGGAGCCGATTGGTAGGGTGACGCGGTGCCCGGCGACACAGCACCGATTCGCGACGAAGAGCGCTTTGACGAGGCCGCCGTAGCAGCGCGCCTGCGGGCCGCGCTCCCTGATCTCGTCGGCGATCACGATCTTGTCTTCGATCAGTTCCCGGGTGGGGCCGCCAATCTGACCTATCGCGTCGTCGCCGGCGACACCGAGTTGGTGCTGCGGCGCGCCCCGCTCGGCGAGGTCGCTCGTGGTGGGCACGATATGGCTCGGGAGTACCGAGTCCTGTCACGGCTCTGGCAAGCGTTCCCACCGGCACCTCGGGCCTACTACTTCTGCGAAGACGCCGGTGTGATGGGTAAGCCGTTCTTCGTCATGGAACGCCGTCGCGGCTACGTGATCCGCAACGAGTGGCCGCCAACGTGGGGCGACGACCCTGCCATTCGCCACCATCTCGGAATCGAGCTCACCTCCAGCCTGGCGCGGCTGCATTCCGTTGATCCGGCGGCGGTCGATCTGGCAGATCTGGGGCACCCCGACGGGTTCGTGAGTCGACAGGTCGACGGATGGTCCCGGCGGTGGGAGGCGGCGCGGACCAGGCCGGTTCCCGACATGGAGGCGGTGACGAGGTTGCTTCACGAGCAGATCCCGGCGCCGCAGGCCGCAGCGATTCTCCACAACGACTACAAGCTCGACAACACGATGGTGGACGATCGCGGTGACATCGTTGCCGTTTTCGACTGGGACATGTCGACCCGAGGGGACCCGCTCGTCGACCTCGGAACCTTCCTCGCCTATTGGGCCGATCCCGACAGCCCGACCTTTCCGATCTTTGGCGAGCGTGCCGTGGCGGTGGGGCCCTATCTCAGTCACGACGAGATCCTCGAGATCTACGCAACGGCTACCGGTTTCGACGTGTCCGGCATCCGCTTCTACGAGGGGCTTGCCCTGTTTCGGATTGCCGTCATCATCGAGCAGATCTTCGCTCGCTACCAAGCGGGGCAGACGACGGATCCCCGTTTTGCCGCCTTCGAACCGCTGGCGCCGATTCTCGCCGCGGCGGCCCGAGAGGTGATCGAAGGCGTGGCTTGACGGCTCAACATCAAGTTGTAATGATGTAAGCATGTCACCCAAGTCGCGACGTGGGGCCGACCTCATCGACCTCGCCGAAATCGAAGAGTGGTTCACCACACTATTCCCCGTCGAATGGTTCAGCGCGGTGACGATCACATCCGATCGGGATGAGGTCCTCGTGGTCGGCACGCTGGTCGATGCCGGCGAGGGCGAAACGGCCTGTGTCGGCCAAATCACACAGTTCCGCGAGGAAACCCGTCAGCAGCGGATCGCGATGGCGGCCGATGCGGAGGAGCATTTTCAGCGCAAGGTCTCATGGGG
>CAWGCJ010000027.1:0-24528 GCA_963821095.1 uncultured Acidimicrobiia bacterium
CGATCTCAGCTTCGATGAGTGGATCACGAAATTCTGCTCGGCCCAACTCCATGTTCCGCTGGCTACGCCGCCGACTCAACGTCACCACGATGGCGGACTTGAAGGACACACTGCGAGAGTTTTGGTTCCTCGGGGCACGGAGGAGGCCTCGACGACGACCTTCCCGGCGTGTTTGCAGCCATGGGGGTGGCAACCACCTGGGAGAATCGCCGCGTTACCGGCTCAGGCGCCAGCTCGATGATCGGACTCGACCACCACGACGCCGATCGCGTCCTGACCCGCCAATTGACCCTCGACGATGAGCTGCGAGAGCGAATCTACGCCGACCACCCCAAGGACCTCGCCCTCTACCGATTCGCAACGAAGCGACGCCTGCGGCTTCTCGAACGCGGCGTGCTCGACCGAACCACTACACCTGCGGGCTGAACCGTTCCAGATAGGCGGCGGTAGCCCGGCGGACTCCGGATCGGCCAGAGCTGCCAGCAGCAGATCGACGTCGGCCACGGAGCCCGCGGTACAGGTGAGGTCCTCGGCCGCCTCGTGCACTGCCTTCTTGGTGGATTCGAGCAGTTGCTTGGGGCGAGCCGCCAGGCTCGCCACCAGGTGGTCGACGGCCGCATCGAGTTGACCCGCACCAACGACGTCATTGATGAACCCGGCCATGTTGGCTTCCTCGGCGGTGAAGGGGCGACAAGTCAGCACCAACTCCTTGGTCAGGGCAGGACCCAGCTCCCGAACCAACCGGGGGATGCCGCCCCAGACGAGCGGAATCCCGGCGTCGAGCTCAGGGATCGCAAAGTACGTGGAGTCGACCGCGATCCTCAGGTCGCACGCCGCGGCGAGGATCAGCCCGCCACCGACACAATGGCCCTCGATCGCCGCCACCGTGATGGCGTCCATCTGCTCGACGGACTCCGCCATCCGGCGCCCAAGGTCGGCGTCATCACGCGCTTCGGCCTCGAGGCCGGCGTCGACGTCGACCAGTACTGAGGTGTCGACCCCGGCGCTGAAGGTGCCGCCGGCGCCCGAGATCACGACCACCTTCACCTCTTGGTGCTCATCGAACCATGTCGCCGCCGCGATGATCTCGTGCTGGGTCTCGAGCGACATGGCATTGAGCCTGGTGGGACGGTTGATCGCAAGGCGACCCACCGGTCCATCGATCGAGACGATGAGGTCCGAGATCTTGACCATCAGCCCTCGCCGTCCGGGCTTGCCGTTGCGTCATCGGCCCCGGCGTAGTGGTCATCGGCTGTAGGCGCCGAGTCGGCGGGTGCCTCGTCCTCGACAACCTCCGGGACGTCGCTCGACGCCTGCTCCTCGCGGATCACCTTGATCGTGCAGTCGGTGACCAGCGCAGCCACCGCACCGATCGCCGCCGCCGTCGGCAGCAGGAGGGCGCCGACCACCCCGACCGTCAGCGGAACCTCGAGCACCGTCTTGCCGTCGGCATTTTGGATGATGATGCGACGCACGTTGCCTTCGTGGACCAATTCTCGGACCTTGGTCAGGACCTCCTCGCCCTTGATTTGGAACTCATCGACGAAGTCCGTGACCGGGTTGGTGTCGCTCTCCATGGGTACCTCCTCGCCATCGACGGGGCCATGGTTGCCGGTCTGACGCCCTCGTGCCAGGGCCGATTGGGGGGATCTCGGCCGGGAGCGTATGCCAACCGACAACGCTCCAGAAGACGATCAGGGACTTCCGGCCCTACTCGTTTACTCAGATATTTCAGAAACTATTGAAAGTTCCGAAAACTCCTGACCCTCAAGAGGTGAATACGTGAGCTACGAAATCCAGGCCGAGGAACTCCAGTTCGCCGAGTCGATGGGACAGCTCTTCGAAGCCGTCGGTGTCACCCGCATGGCGGGCCGAATCTGGGGGTACCTCCTCATCACCGACGATCCCGAGGTGACGGCGATGGAACTCCAGGAGCGCCTCGGGGCCAGCGCCGGGTCCATCTCGATGGCCACCCGCGATCTCATCCGCCTCGCCCTGGTCGACCGCAAGTGGATCCCCGGAGAGCGACGTGACTACTTCGCGATGCGGCCCGGAGCCGTCCTGGTGTTTCTCCGGCTGCAACTCGATCAGCTGGCCGCGGCCTCGGACCTCGCCGAGGCCGGCATCGAGCAATTCGGAACAAGCGACGACGCACGCCCCCGACTCGAAGCGTTCAACGAGGTCTATCACTGGTACATGAGCGAGCTGGTCGAACTCCACAACCGCTTCAAGACCAGCCACTGAGGAAAGGATGCCGACATGATCATCGAGCTCAAGGATGTCACAAAGCGTTTTGGTAGCGGTGAAGTAGCCGTCACTGCGCTCGGCGACGTCGAACTCTTCATACATGAAGGCGAATTCGTGGTCGTGCTCGGCCCATCGGGCAGCGGCAAGACCACGTTGCTCAACATCGTCGGAGCGCTCGACACCGCGACCAGCGGAACGGTCCGCGTCAACGGTGTCGACATCTCGGAAGCCGGCCGCCGCAGCCTCTTCAATTTTCGGCGCCACTCCGTGAGCTTTGTCTTCCAGGCGTTCAACCTCTTCCCCGCCCTCACCGCCCGCGAGAACGTGCGGTTCGGCATCGATGCCGGGGATTCGAACCGAGACGCGGCCGCGGTACTCGCCAGCGTTGGGCTCGGCGACAAACTCGACCGCTTCCCTCACGAACTCTCGGGCGGCGAGCAGCAACGTATTGCCATCGCCCGCGCCTTGGCGACCGACAGCCCGATCCTCCTCGCCGACGAACCGACCGGCGAACTCGACTTTCAGACTGGAGTTCAGATCCTCGAGCTGCTTCAAGAGCACGCCGGCAAAGGCCGCGCCGTACTCGTTGTCACCCACAATCGAGAGATCTCCCGCATCGCCGACCGCGTCGTCGAGTTGAGCAGCGGGCAGATCGTGAGCGACGGGCCACCCGCGGTGGGAAGGCCGACGTCGCGGATCTCCACTGGTAGGAGGCGGACATGAAGAACCTCTCCCTCCAATTCCGCTGGTCATGGCGCGACCTGCGAGCCAACTGGGCCAAGGTCGCCGCCATCGCCCTCGTCATCGCCATCGGCACCGGCGGCTACGCCGGGCTCACCAGCCAGGCCAACTGGCGGCGCGCCTCATACGAAGCCAGCTACGAACACCTCGCCATGCACGACGTGCGAGTGAAACTCGCCACCGGCAGCGCAATCGAACAGGGCATGCTCGTGGCGGCGGTCGGCACCATCGAACACGTCGACTGGATCAAAGCCGCCGAGGAGCGGCTCATCATTGCCACCCAGGTCGATGCCTCCCGCGACAACGAGACGATCCTCGTCCGCGGCGAAATCACCGGGACCAGCTTCACGGATGGCGGTCCGACGGTGAACCGGTTCCACGCCTCCACAGGACGTCTTCTCGGCGCGGCCGACGGCGGCGCCGCCGTCGTGATGCTGGAACGTCACTTCGGCACCTTCTACGACCTCCCCGACGCCGGCACGATCACGATCGCCGGAAACCGTTCACTCGAGTACGTCGGCCAGGCGCTCACCCCCGAATTCTTCTCGGTAGCGCCCGATGGCGACATCTTGATGTCCGAGGCAACGTTCGCAGCCATGTTCACCTCCCTGGCGACCGCCCAGGCGCTGGCCGAGATGCCGGAGCAAGTCAACGATCTGGTCCTGACGCTTGACGATGGGGCGGACCGCGACCTGGTGGTTGCCGAACTCGAATCAGCCATGGAGCACCTGCCCGTCGGCACGACGGTGCTGACCCGAGATGACAACCTCTCCTACAGCACTCTCACCAACGATGTCGAGAACGACCAGCAGATGTTCAACTTGCTGGCAGGCCTGTTGTTCATCGGTGCCGTCGGCGCCGCATTCAATCTGATCCACCGTCTCGCTGAGCAGCAACGCCGCGAGTTCGGCATCCAGATGGCACTCGGGGTTCCGCCGTGGCGAATCGCACTCCGACCCCTCTTGGTGAGCGCTCAGATCGCACTGCTCGGCATCATCTTCGGCGTCATCGTCGGCTTGTGGATCGGGTCGGCCATGCAGGGTGTCATGGAGGAGTTCGTGCCGCTGCCGATATGGCAAACCGACTTCCAGTGGGGAGTATTCGCCGGCGTTGCCGCCATCGGGTTCCTCATTCCCTTTGTCGCCACCGCAGTTCCTGTGTGGCGGGCCGTTCGGGTCCGACCCGTCGCGGCAATCCGGCCGATGCACCTGACGGCCAAGCCAACCAAGGGCGGCCGGGTCGCCCGCCGCCTCCCGGGTAACACCTTCACCGTGCTCCCCTTCCGCAATCTGCGGCGTTCACTGCGGCGCACCACGCTGACGGTGATCGGCATCGGCGCCATCGTCATGGTGCTGGTCGCCTTCCTCGGCGTCGTCGATTCGCTGATGGCGTCCTTTGATCGTGCGGCCGACGAGGCGAGCGGTGATGCCCCGACCCGGATCGTGGTCGGGCTTGACGACTTCTATCCCGCCGACGCCACGCAGGTGCAAGCCATCGCGGCCGCCAGTTCGGTCGATGAGGTCGAAGCCACCTTGCGCCTCGGCGGCACCGTGACTTCGGAGACCGAGAGCTTCGACATTCTGATCGACCTGATCGACACCCAAGAAGGGCTGTGGACCCCGACCATCACCGCAGGTTCAACCGACACCGTACCCGGCCTGCTGCTGGCAGAAGAAGCTGCCCGTGACCTCGGGGTCGCGGTGGGCGACACTGTCGTGCTGCGGCATCCGCAACGGACCGGACCGCTCACGGTCGAACTGGTCGAAACCGAACTGCCCGTCCTCGGCCTCCACCCGAACCCGATCCGTTCCTTCGCCTACCTCGACATCGGGCACGCCTCCCTGATGGGCCTCGACGGCATCGTCAACCAGGTGCAGGTGACGCCGGCGACCGGGGCGACCACCGGCGACGTCCAGCGCGAACTGTTCACCCTCGATGCGGTCACATCGGTGCAGTCGGCAACGGCGGCGACCGACGCCATGGAAGAGCAGATGGGAGCTCTCGTCGGGATCATCGGCGTGATGGCAATCGGCGTACTGGTCTTGGCGCTTCTGATCGCCTTCAACACCGCCAGCATCAACCTCGATGCTCGATCGCGGGATCACGCCACGATGTTCGCCTACGGGATCAAGGTGCGGACCGCGCTGCGGATGGCGATGACCGAGAGCTTGGTGATCGGCATCGTCGCCAGCGCCGTCGGACTGGTGGGCGGCATCGCCATGCTCCACTACATCACCGGTGAACTGATCGCCTCGACGCTGCCCGAGTTCGGCATGGAGGTGACCCTCAACGGCACCACCATCCTCGCCGTCGTGCTGCTCGGAGTGGTTGCCGTGGCTCTCGCTCCCCTCTTGACCGCCCGGCGGATGCGCCGCATGGACATCCCCGGCACCCTGCGGCTCATGGAGTAGCCACCCCCAGGGCGGCGCCCTTCCCCCGGGGCGCCGCCCCACCCGGGTCGCCATTCGGCGGCTCGAAACGTCCCCGAAACGTTTCTTTGCGCAATCCGTAACACCCGAGTAACCGCGGCGACATTTTGCTCCCCTACGTTCCCGCCAAGACACTGCGGAGAACTAGGAGGAAACCCAATGAAGCGGAGAATCTTCACAGCAAGTGCGCTGACCGCGCTGCTCCTATTCGGGCCGTTGGCCGGTTTGGCGGGGGCGCAAACGACCGAGGAGGTCGCCACCGCTGCCAATGAAATGTGGTTGGTGATCGCCGCCGTACTGGTGTTCTTCATGCAGGCCGGATTCACACTGGTCGAGGCTGGGTTCACCCGGGCCAAGAACGCAGGCAACATCATCATGAAGAACGTCATGGACTTCTCCGTCGGTGGCATCGCCTACTGGGCCATCGGGTTCGGACTCGCCTACGGAGGCTCCTCGATCGGGGGATTCCTCGGTTCTAGCGGCTTCTTCTTCGACGACACCGCCCACGCCTCCGAGTGGTTCTTCCAGGTGGTGTTTGCGGCAACGGCGGCCACGATCATCTCGGGCGCTGTTGCCGGCCGGGTCAAGTTCTCCTCCTACCTGATCTACACCCCGTTCATCACGGCCATCATCTACCCGATCGTCACCCACTGGACCTGGGGCGGCGGCTGGCTGGCCGAACTCGGCTACTACGACTTCGCCGGTTCCGGGATCGTCCACATGCTCGGAGGGGTTGCCGCCCTCGCCGGGGTGCTGGTCATCGGCCCCCGAATTGGGCGCTATGGGCCCGACGGCACACCACGGGCCATCCCCGGCCACTCGCTCACGCTCGGTGCACTCGGTGTGTTCATCCTGTGGTTCGGCTGGTACGGGTTCAACGCCGGATCCACCCTGCAGTCGGTGGGTGCCGACATCGCGACCCCGGCCGTCACCACGACGCTGGCCGCCTGCGCCGGAGCCGTCGGGGCGATGTTCACCTCGTGGTTCGTCGTTGGGAAACCCGATGTGGGCTTCACCCTCAACGGGGTGCTCGCCGGCTTGGTGGCCATCACTGCGGGAGCCGACGTCATTGGCTTCGGGGGTTCGATCATCGTCGGTGCCATCGGTGGCGTCCTGATGACGTTCTCGGTGATCGGGTTCGAACGGATCAAGATCGACGATCCCGTCGGCGCCATCTCGGTGCACGGCACCGCCGGACTCTGGGGTGTCATGGCAGTTGCCATCTTCGGAGGGGGCAGTTTCGTCGATCAGGCGGTCGGGGCCCTGGCCATTGCGACATGGGCGTTCATCACCTCATTCCTCGTGTTCAAGCTGGTCGACCTCCTTGTCGGCATCAGGGTCAGCCCCGAGGAGGAGATCGCCGGCCTCGACCGGTCCGAGCACGGCGGTGAGGCGTATCCCGAGTTCGTGTTCCAGGAGCAGGTCGCCGCTCCGGAGCTGCTCGATCCAGTCGGCTCCAACGGTCACTGAGCAGCACACCCAGCTGACCGAGCGACGAGGAGAGCGGGCACCCAGGGGGGTGCCCGCTCTCCTGTTGTGATTGCGCCGGCCACACGCCCAGAATGATGGGGTGATCAACCAGTACGAAGCCGTAGTCGTCGGGTCCGGCCCGAACGGACTTGCCGCCGCCGTCGAGATAGCTCGCCGCGGTGGACGCGTCGTCGTCTACGAGGCTGCGGCCGAGATCGGCGGCGGTACCCGCACCCAGGAACTCACCGAGCCGGGTTTCCTCCACGACGTCTGCGCCGCGGTGCACCCGCTCGGTGTCGCCTCACCATTCTTCCGCTCGCTCCCGCTCGAGGACCACGGCCTGGAGTGGCTGCACTTCGATATCCCCCTCAGCCACCCCCTGCCCGGCGAAACCGCAGCGGTGCTGCACCACTCGTTGGCGGAGACGGCCGTCGACCTTGGGCCGGACGAGGGCCGCTACGAGAAACTGATGGCACCTGTCGTCGAACACTTTCCAGAGCTCCTCGACGACGTGCTCGGACCCTTGGTGTCGGTGCCCCAGCACCCGATCCGCCTCTCGCGGTTTGGGGTCGCGGCCATGCTGCCGGCAACGCTGCTCGCCAAACGCTTCTCGACCCACCAAGCCAAGGCGCTCATTGCGGGCCTCGCCGCCCACTCGGTGGCTCCGCTCGATCGGCCTTTCACTGCAGCCATCGGCATCGTGCTCGCCGCCGCCGGCCACGCCCACGGTTGGCCCATCGCCAAGGGCGGGTCTGCGGCCATCAGCCGGGCCCTGGCCGCCTATCTCGCCGACCTGGGTGGTGAGATCGTCACCGACCGCCCGGTGGAGAGTCTCGACTCGGTACCTACCGCCGATGTGTACCTGCTCGACGTGATGCCCGCCGCTGCGGTAGCCATCGCCGGCGACCGGGTGGGGCGATCGCGCGGCCGCCTCGAATCGTGGACGCACGGTCCCGGCGTATTCAAGGTCGACTGGGCACTCGACGCGGCCATCCCCTGGAGCGACCCGTCGAGCACGCGGGCGGGGACGGTTCATATTGGAGGCACGATGGACGAAATCGTTGCGGCCGAAGCCGCTGCCGCTGAGGGCCGACTCACGGACACGCCGTTCGTCCTCGTCTCCCAACCGACCCTGATCGACCACACTCGCGCCCCCGAAGGCAAACACGTTGGATGGGCCTACTGCCATGTCCCCAACGGGTCGGGGGCGGACATGACCCTGGCGATCGAAACCCAGATCGAACGTTTCGCCCCGGGCTTCCGCGACACGATCATCGCTCGTCACACGATGAACCCGGCCGACTTCGCCGCCTACAACGCCAACTACGTCGGGGGCGACATCGGCGGTGGGGCGCTCAACGTCGGCCAACTCCTGGCTCGACCCCGCCTCAGCGCCAATCCGTATCGGATCGGCGATCAGGTCTACCTGTGCTCGTCGGCGACACCCCCCGGAGCCGGCGTTCACGGCATGTGCGGCTTCCACGCCGCCCGGGCAGCGCTCGAGGATGCCGCGAGCGACTGACAAAGCCGGACGGGCTTCTTGCTCAGTCCTGCCAGCGCTCGGGACGGGTCTTGAGGCGGTCAAACCCCAATTCGTCACAGAACGTCTCGAACGTTGCCCGGGGCACGCCGTGCCATTCGAGATCCTGCAAAGAGTCGGGAAGTGGGACGTCCCTCCGCAATTGGGCGAGGAACCGATAGAGGAGCGCTTCGCCCATCTGAAGCCTCAGGGTTGTGCCCAACTTCTCACCGCCGCGGACCGTGACGTCCCACTGGGAGGGATGCAGTGGGATATTCTCGAGGTGCCCGTACCGAGACAGCACCGTGGCCGAGGACTTGGCTCCCCAGCCGGACAACCCGGGGAAGCCATCGGCAGCGTCGCCCACCAGGGCGAGGTAGTCGGGGATCGATTCGGGCTCGACGCCGAACTTCTCGACGACCGCTTTCCGGTCAATGAATTGACCCTTGCGCCGGTCGTAGCCGACGATCTTGGGGTGCCCATAGAGCTGGGCCATGTCCTTGTCGGGAGACAGCACGACCGTTTGGTCGACGTCGTCGGCCCAGCGGACCGCTGCGGTCGCAAGTGCATCGTCGGTCTCGAAGTCGTACATCGACCACACCGTCACCCCGATGGCTCGCAGCGCTCGCTCCGCCAGCAGGAACTGTGACAGCAGGGCTTCCTCGATACCTTCGCCCGATTTGTAGCCGGCGTAGACCTCGTTCCGGAACGACTCGATAACCGTATCGAACGCAGCGGCGACATGGGTCACCCCCTCATCGGCGAGCAGCGCCAAGGTGCTCGCCGTGATCCCGAGCGTCGCCCCCACCTCACGCCCGTCCGGAGCAGATCGCGGCGGCGCCCCAAAGTAGGACCGAAACAGCTCGTACGTCCCGTCGATCAGATAGAGCTTCATGAGGCGAGCCTACCGACCGGCCGCGGCGACGCGCCTCGCAAGAGCTGCCCCCTCCGTCGCCGCCTTCGGCGGCGCCACCCTCCCCCGTCCTCCGGACGAGGGAGGGCACGTATAGCCACGAGCCGTGCTCTCAGGTGCCCCCCAGCAGAACCGGACACTCGGACCGGGAACTAGCCCTCTTCGGAGGCGGCGACGATCTGCATGAAGCGCAACGCCCTGACCAGTTGGGCTTTCTCGTCGTCGTCGAGCCGCGCATCGGGATGGATGAGCAGGTACCGCCACGGCGGCATGCTGTCGTCCTCGATCGTGTCGTCGGCGGTCGCCAAGCCCGGCTGTGGCTTGTCCCACTCGGAGAAGTTGAGCTGGGCTCTCCCCTTCTCAACATCATTCTCCGTCAGCCACGACCACGGGATGACGTCGGTGTACCAGGCCCAGCGCGTCTCGTTGCTGTGACAGTCGAAGCAAGAAGCACGGGCAATTACCTCGGCATTTCGCGTGATCCACACCGCCTCACCCGTGATCGGCGGGTTCGTGTGGTCACGGCCCAGCGGCAGTATCTGGAGCACGGCAAACAGCAACAGGCCGCCGACCATCAGCCACTTGACGACCTTCACGACCTTTGACTTTCGCTCCTGAACGGCCATGGTCTATCTCATCGGACGGATTCCCCACCAACAAGAGTAAACAAATTCCAGCGAGGCGGCGGGCCATATCCCCTGTTCGCCCGCTACCGTTGCCCTAGATGGATCGTGTGCAGCGTCAAATGTTGGTCGGGGATTTTGAGCTCACGAGCCCGTGGTTCTCGAACCAATGGCAGCTGGTCCAACAGGGCAACCAGCTCGCCCAGATCGAGCGGTTGGGCCGGGTCTACGTGAGCATGGTCACGTTGCCGGACGGCAGTCGCTGGGCGCTGGCGCCCCATGGGCAGGGTGTCGTCCGCGTCGTCGATGCCAACGGCGACGAGTTTGCCCGGGTCACGCGGCGCTCCTGGGCCGGGCGGCGCTGGGACCTCACCTCGATGATCTACCACTACGAACTCGTCTCCGATCGAAGACCACGGGCGTGGACCATCTCGATTGGCGGGTCCCCCGTGGCCACGTTCCGCGGCTCGCTCGTCTCCTACAACAACGTGCGCGGCAGCTCCATGGTGGCCGTCCCCATGTCGGCGGTCCTCCTCGCCTGGCATGTCATCGCCCGCCCGTGGGAGGCAGCCGCCGAGCCACACGGACTGGTACCGGTACGGAAACCCACCGGGGAACGACGGAAGATGGGGCCGCAGGCATACCCCGAGGCAACTCCGTGAGAAAGCGGTGATGGGCCGCTCGTAGACGTCACATGGCTACGAGAATCGAAACGAAGCCCAAACCGGGTAGGACGGCGAAGACATCACCCCGGCAAGGGCCTCCCTCTTCTCCATGCGCCGCCGTCCTACTCCCGGTTGGGTACCCCCCGTTCCCCCTCGGGTTTCCGACTAGGTCGGTGATCCAAACGGTACATGACCAACTCTGACGGCGACAAGAAAGGTTTTCGCGCTCTACGGCTGAGGGGACTCAGAGACCGAGCGCGGCCTCGGCCCCTTCGAGCGCCTGATCGCCGCGCAGGACTGGTGCGAACAAGTCCCCGTACTGGCGGAGCCGCTCCCACATCGTGGCGATCGTGAAGTCGCCCGGATGGGCCGTGGCGAGTTCGGCCCACGTGATCGGCGTCGACACTTGGGCTCCGGGAACCGGCCGCACCGAATAGACCGAGGCGATCGTCTTGCCGCCGACGTTCTGGTTGTGGTCGATGAAGACCCGAGCGCCCCGTTTCGGGATGTCCCACTCCATCGTCGCCGCATCGGGGTCGGCGCTGGCGATCATCCGCCCCAGCGTCTCGACGAATCGCCTCACCCTCCGGTAGTCGTAGCGAGGTTCGATAGGGACGTAGATGTGGATGCCGCTGGCGCCCGAGGTCTTCGGGTAGCCGGCGAGGCCAAGCCGCTCGAGAAGAACGTTGACCAAGCCCGCCACGTAGACCACCTGGTCCCAGGTGACCCCTTCCTGCGGATCAAGGTCGAACACCGCAAAGTCCGGTTCGGTCGATCGCTCGACGCGAGAGAGCCAGGGATGCATTTCGATACACCCGAGGTTGGCGACCCACAGCAGAGACTCGAGGTCCGGTGCGGTGCAGAACTCGATCGGCTCACCCCGATGACTCGAATGCAGCGGAGCACGCACGATCCAATCGGGGGCATGTGACGGGCATTGCTTCTCGTAGAAGTAGTCGCCCTCGGCCCCATTGGGGTACCTCGCCAGCGACAAAGCTCGCCCGGAGAGGTGGGGCAGCAGTAGTGGGGCGATCGAGGCGTAGTACTGCACGAGATCACCCTTGGTGTAGCCGTCGGCGGGAAAGAAGTCCTTGTCGGGGTTGGTGAGCCGTACCCTCCGATCGAGCCCGACGGTGGCCCAACCATCGCCGTCGGCTTCGAGCCCGATCGGATCAGGGAAGTCGATTGCGGCGGTGGCCAGGCGGCGCCCCTCACCGCTCGGCTCCGGCTGTGCTGATGCCGCTGCGGCGCTCAGGTCGGCCAGGATGGCGTCGTGACTCTCCTCTTCCTTGGCTTCGGAGATGACGATCATGCGCAGCCCGGTGGCGACGGCCGCCTCGGCGAGCGGGCCCGAGCGCAGCGTTCCGACACCGTACGGAACGTGCTTGATCTCCCCCTTGGGGCCAAAGGCATTGTCGGTGAACTGGGTGTGGAGCGGATCGATCGCCCAGCCCGGAAACTGCTCGCGGAGGAACGTGATCACCGACACAAACGCTGCCGCAGTGGTGAGTCCGCCGCCGGACTTGGCATGGACGTGCGCCCAGTCGATCACCGGCCGCACGAAGGCGAACTGCTGGGCGATCAGGGCAATATCGCCGAGCGAACCAAAAGAACGATCGGTCCCGGTCGTCTCCAACCCGAGGGCAACCCCGAGGTGACGGACCTTCGGCTCGATCCGTTGCAGGCCTTCAGTCACCAACTCGTGGAGTTGATCTGCGGTGCGGTCCTTTACGTACCCGGTGTGGGCAACGATCGTGTGCGCCCCCAGCGCCCGGCCGAGCTTCATGGTGTGCTCGAGCGCCGACAACGTCTTGGCGCGCCGCTCTTCGTCGTCGACGGTCAGCACCGCGAAGTAGGGGGCGTGCACCGACAGGGCGACCCCGCGGTCGGCGGCGAGCTCGCCGAACTGTTCGCAGCGCCGTTCCTTCCACGGGAACCCGTGAACGAAGGGAAGCTCGAGCGCCCCATGGCCGCGGCCGACGAGTCCGTCGAGATACGCGGCGTCGTCGACGCCTTCGGGCGGGAGCTGCGAGATGCCGAAGGTGAGCATCTACCCATTCTGGCCAGTGGCGGCAACGAAGGTTGAACTCACTTGTTTGAGTCGGCTTCGGGATGCCGACTCAGGTAGTCGGCGACGCAGTCATCGGCCTCGAGCCAGATCCCGGAGAGGCCGAGACGCTCTTCGATCCCGGAAGAGACCATCTCATCTCGTATCTCGGTCCGCACCCGGGCGAGCGAGACGGAGATACCGCCCTCGGCCAAGTCGTCGACCATTTCCACAAACGTCTGGGCCCCGGTCGAGTCGATGTCGTACATGACCTCGGTATCCAGGACGAGTTGCACAACCAGCTGTTCGGCCAGTAGATCAACATGGCGGCGACGGCGGCGTAGAGGCCGTTGACGGTCGGCATCTCGGCGAGCGATGAGTAGCCGAGGGCCTGGGGCACCACCATCGCCCACACCTTCAGCCCGGCGAAGAAGTCGAGCCGGAGCCACGACTTCCGCAGAGTCCCGCGTTCTACCTGGCGTTCCATATTAGTACTTGACATATATGTTGTTTACATATATGTTACTGACATGCCTCCAGGACCACACCCCCACCACCGACGTAGACGCGGCGGACCGCGGGCCCGGAATCGACGACTTGTCGCTCCGGACCAATGGGAAGTCTCCGCCAGGGTCGAGCGGTTCATCGAGCCCGCTCTACTGCTCACCCTGAGCGAGGGACCGTCCCACGGCTACGACCTAGCCGAGCAACTCGCCGCCGTCACCGGGACGGAGCGCATCGACTACGGCAACCTCTACCGCCTGCTGCGCGGGCTCGAGCAGGAGGGCATCGTCACTTCCGAATGGAACGACGAGTTGCCGGGACGCTCGAAGCGCACGTACGAGCTGACAGAAGCCGGCCGGCACCTGCTCGCAGGCTGGGCGACGTCGCTGCGAGGCATCAACGAACGAATCTCCACGTTTTTGGAGCGTTATGAAGAAGGGAATCAATGAAATGAGATATGGACCCCCACCTCGAATGATGCGGAAACGCATGGCTCGCAGGATGATGCGGAGCCACCATCACGGCCCTTGCCGCGATGACGCCGCACCCTCCCGTGAGGATCGTCTCCGCTTGATGGAGGAGTACCGGCGAGACCTGGAACAGGAACTCGCCGACGTGTCCGCACGGATCGTGGAGCTCGAGACCGCGGCCGACGCCCCAGTCGAGAGCTAACCAACCGAGTCCGTCCCCAACCGATCAGCCGCCCCTCGGGGCGGCTGTGTCGCGTGGGCGCGGGCTTGGGCCGTAGCCACGGCATCGGGCCGCCCCTACAATCTCACCGGGCCCCTAGCTCAATTTGGCAGAGCAGCGGACTTTTAATCCGTTGGTTGTGGGTTCGAGTCCCACGGGGCCCACCGTTGTGACCTGGGGTTTGGCCGCCTCAATCACACTCCACCAGCAGCTACATCCTTCGAACCCCACACCAGCCCCACATCTGATCGAGAATCGAACCGGTCGTTGAGGCGGCTCATGATCGATTCTCGGCCTTCTCCACGCAACGTCCGAAGGGGTCATGCCTCCAGAGGCTTACGGCCGAAAAGCACCCTCATCGCTATCGCGGCGCGCAATGCCACTTCATCAACCGGATGTAGCTGAACAGCGGCAAGATCATCGGAGGGATCGCTAGGGCCAACCGCCCCCTCAACGTCACGTCCACGACGGGGTTGCATGGGGTCCCGCCGCCGTCGCGGATTCGACAAGCCCGCCAGGTCCTCACCGAGAATACTCTGGCGGCACCCTCATAGGTCGGGCTGGCTGGCCGTTGGCATCAAGGGTCCCGTCGCCATCATCTTGGGGGCTTCGAGTGGCGCGGTGCGTGCCTGCTGGTGGCGGATTGTTGTGTCTCCATGCGTACGGAGACTGCTCTCGCCATTGCCGTCTTCGCCGCAGAGAACGAACCACAACCACCATGCCCCAAGCGACGAGGAAGACAACCAGGGCCAGGAACCCCACGAGGCCCAGAATCATCTCGACGGGGTCGGGGTTGTACATCTCCATGGACCTCCACCATCCATCATGCCTCCCGTCGCCGTCCTCGTCTATGGGTGAAGACCCCCATGGGCAAAAGTGCCAGCCCACACCGACCCGTACCCACGTCGTACGGGGTCTCCTGGAGGCTTGCTCGAATCGGGCGCCGACCGGTATCCGCAACCGAGCGTTGATCGCGGTCATGTACCGGGCCGGTCTCCGGCTCGCTGAAGCCCTCGCATTGAAGCCGAAAGATGTCGACCCGGATCGTGGCACCATCACGATCCTGCACGGCGAAGACGATAGGCGTCGCACCGTGGGGCTGGACCCCGGGGCCATGGCGCTTGTGCTGCGCTGGGTCGAGAAACGGCACAATCTGGGCATCTCAAACCGCAAGCCGCTCTTCTGCACCCTCGACGGCAACCCACTGTACGGCTCGTATGTGCGGACCCTGTTGCCCCGCCTGGCCGCCAAAGCTGCGATCGATAAGCGCGTTCATCCTCATGCTCTTCGACACTCAATGGCGTTCGAGTTGATGTGGGAGGGCGTCCCGGTGCCGATCATCCAGGCCCAACTCGGGCACGCCTCGTTGGCTACCACCCAACGCTACTTGGATCATTTGGCACCGATACAGGTCGTCGAGGTGATGCAACGCCGGGAATGGGACATCTGAGGCCCAGAAATTGCTCGAAGTCGAGCCGGGATCCGGCCGCAACTGCCAGTCGCCACAATCGAAATTGACGCCGCAGGGCTGCAGGTGCTTTCGGCGACGTTGTGCACCCACCTGCGCCCTCCAACCCGCTAATTCCGCACGCTTGGATGACCAAGCCAAGCAGCTCCCGACAGGCTCCAATCGCTCGTCCTGGCGCGGTTGCTCTTTGACCTCGGTCACCTGTCGCGCTTCGAGCGCGGCCACCGCTTCCCGAGCCCCGAAGTGGCCGAACGCATCGCCTCGCCATGCCGCCTCCCCATAGCGGTCACTGACCGGCTCATGGCAGCGGCCGCGCTCACCAGGGCATACGGGCGCAGCATCGGCGTACGCTGACGACGGGCACCCCGAACCGGTCAGCCGAGGGTGAGGACAACTTCCCAGTCCTGCGCAGCAAGGTCCTCGGCGCTGGCGGTCAGGGCGCCATGGCTTCCGACCTCGACCTCGTCGAAGTCGTAACCGGGCGGGACATCCTCGATGAGGAGCGGGAACTTGCACCAAGCCTCATTCTCTCCGGGCCGTCAGGATGAGACCCGATGCGAGAGCGACGTTCGCTGTCACGGACGCGACAACGGACGCGACAACGAGCGTGGTAGTCGTCGGACAGGTCCCCCAGAAGTCGCATGGCTCAGACGGTCCAAATATGAAGGACATGAAGAGGAAGACGAACACAAGCGGCGACAGGACGGCCAACACAACTCCGGCCCAACGCCGGTTCTTCAACCCGTACTTGACCGCCACGAAAAGGGCGAAGAGATGGAAGAGGGTGTCAAGACCGAGCATCTCGTCCACGTCGTTTGGAACCTGTAATGACGGTCCGGGCCCCACGGCTGCTGAGATCAACTTCCACACCCAGATCAACCACACCAACGGAGTCAGCAACACGAGCATCGCCATGACAATCGGCAGCCGATCGAATGCACGCAATCGCTCAAGAATCCCCATGACGGCTCCCGCCGATAGAGTCGATCGGATTGCCAGAGTCACCGCCACAACCACCCAGCATTAGCGCAACGGCGGCCAGCACGGCGAGTGCTGTTCGCATCTTGGGGCCACCGTCCTGTCGTTCTCCCACTGGGGCCAACGTAGGCAATGACCAGGCTCGGCTCTTAGAGGCGGACGGCCCTTGGCGACGTATCCCCGAGGTGATGGTGGCGATCGTCTCGTCGTGCAACCACGGCGGGCACCCCGGCGGCGATGACCCATGAGACCCATGGACCCCCCCCGGCCTATACGCCATGGAACCCCATGGACACCCCATGCAAGTACTTGACCCCATGCAAGTGCGGCCGACCCGGACCCCGTGCGTATGAATGCGCCGAATGGGGCACTTCTCCCATAGCGGACCGCTTCACTTGGGATCATGATTGATGGTGGAGGTGTGACAGGGATCGGAATACTGCGGGCGGGTACCGCCCCGTTCGGATAGAGCGAGGAGCGGAGGTGCCGCATGGCATGGATAGTCGCGATCCTCGTTCTCGCACTGGCAGTCGTGTTCCTCGTTCTTGCACTGGTGGCCAATCCGGTAGATGTTCCTCTACCAACGTCCGCCAAGGCGCTCATCATCATCTCCGCGGTTATCGTCGTGATCGCCTTTGTCGCCTTTATTGCCCTTATCTGGTTTTTCGGCGGTTGACGACCGCGTGGAGACCCTCGGCTCCGCCACGAATCGAGTCGGCAACCTCTGCGGTGGTCTCGCCATCCTCGGCGGCGCTGTTGATGCGCACGACCGCTTTTGCGATGTGCTCGGCCGACCGTCCGTTCCCGACCCACGTCCACTCGCTCTCGTCGTCGTTGTCGTCCTTGTTGGGGCGCCAGAGTCCGCTGTAGTTCACCGGGCGGCGAGTCGACAACCCGGGCGGGCGCAGGGCTCGCTTAGCGGCCGACGATGCCGCTTCTGGCTCGCAGCGCGCTCATCGCCGGGTTCGCCACTGAAATCGCCCACGTCGCCCCGGGCGCCGGACCGCTGCCGGGTGTTACGACGGACGCAATGTGAGGGGTGCCGCTGAGCGATTCCTGTCCGTCTCCTGTCCGTGAGGTATCGCAAAACGCTGCACAACGACGACAACCAGTGAAACATAAAAAGCCTGCTCAGGGGCGGTTTCTGCACGTTTCGCCAGGTCAGCGAAGTGGGCCGGTGCGGACTCTTAATCCGTTGGTTGTGGGTTCGAGTCCCACGGGGCCCACGCGGACTCGCCCGAAAGCGAGTCCGTCCCGACCTCTGTTCGATTCGGGCCTCGACAGCGACGAGCCGCCGATCGATCAGTCGGCTGATCTCCGCCGCCAACCTTGTCGATCGCGTTTTCCAACAGTCCTCGAAGCTGGTGGCGTCAACGGCTCGGCGCGAAACGTCGAGCACGTAGCCGTCCGGCTTCGGTCGGATCACGTCGCTGAACTCTCGTCTCAGGTTCGACACGTGGATCTGCACCGACCTGCGAGCCCCGTCCGTGGGCAGGCCTCCATACAGCGCGTCCACGATGTATTCGGTCGAAACCCGCTGACCCACCCGGGCAACGAGCACGGCGAGCACGGCTCGTTGTTTTGGGCCGCCCAACGGCACGGCTGTGCCAGAGACCTCAGCTTCGACGGTGCCCAAAAACCGCAAATCGCACGTTCACGCTGCCCGCGGGCGGCGCCGCCGCTTTGTTCGTCTTAGCGCTCCCTCGCTTATCGAGAATATCGAAGGCTCCAGCCTGCCGGCGGAGGAATCTGAGAAGACCACGCTGGTGTCAAGGACGCGTCAAGGGTCTCGGGGTGCGGCCATTCGTTCGGCCTGCGGGTGCTCAGCGTTTCCGGTTGGCCGGAATGGCGAGCCACCAAAGAGTCGCACGTTTGTAACTACACGGGGGTAAGATGCCGCCCGTGAACTCCACCGCCGTCCTGATCAGATTGCCGGTTGCCCAGACCACCGCTTGGGCTGGCCCCGTGTTGTGCCGCCACTGCACCGAGCACCGGCAGATGGCAACCGTCTCGATGCTGGAAGACGGCGAAGTAACCATGTCGCTGCGATTTCGGTGGCCCGACGGTGGAAACGGCGAGGTGATCCGAGCCACCGGCTTCTACCCGATCTCCGCCTACCTCGAGGATAATCCCAACTTCGCCTGGTCTCACTCCTGCCGACGCGACGACGGCCCTGCCGACCTCGACAGACTGGCAAGTGACGCTGGAAACTCGAGACTCAGGCGGCGCGGTTACCTCATCGCCTGATCGAGCGTCCACTCCAAGCGCTGGGCGCGGCACTCCCAGTTCCGTCAACCCGGCGGATTTCCCCAGCATGTCCGCCATGATGCAGAAGATCAGCCACGGGGACGACACGGTCGACGGCCAAGGCTGCGACGCCAACGTCGAGTTCACCTTCGCCCTCGATCTCATCCTCGACGGTCTCGACCGACTCCGCCCAACCGCCTGAGACTCCTCGCCGGAGATCCGCCGTCACCTCGCGGTGTCGCCGGGAGTGATCAGGCCTCGCTCGTAGGCTGCCGCCACCGCGGCCGCACGGTCGTTGACGCCGAGTTTGTCGTAAATGTGGAGCAGGTGGGTCTTGACGGTGGCCTCACTGATGAAGAGCTGCGACGCCACCGCCTTGTTGGTCGCCCCGTGCGCCACGATGACCAGTATCTGCAACTCCCGATCGCTGAGCGTGCCCCGACTGGGTTGGCGGACCCGGCCGAGCAGTTGACCGGCCACCGGCGGTGAGAGCACCGACTCACCCGCTGCGGCGGATCGCACCGCACGCCTGAGCTCGTCGCGAGGCGTGTCTTTGAGCAGGTAGCCCGTGGCGCCTGCCTCGATGGCAGGCAGCACGTCGGTTTCGGTGTCGTACGTAGTCAGGATGAGCACCCGCGCCCCGGAGTCCCCATCGACGATCTGCTTGGTAGCACTGACGCCGTCGAGTTCCGGCATACGAAGATCCATCAGGATGACGTCAGGAAGCAGGACTGCGGCACGAGCGACCGCCTCTCGACCGTTGGTCGCTTCGCCGACCACTTCGAAGTCGGGATCGCCGGCAAACATGCCACGGATGCCATCGCGCACCACGGGATGGTCATCAACGATCAGCAGCCGGATCGGGCCACCAATGGTCAGAGCGTCATCGGCCATGAGACGCCCCAACCCCGGCGGTGGGAATGCGCACCGAAATCGCAGTGCCCTCGCCCGGCGCAGACTCGACTTCCATCTCCCCGTGGAGGTCGGCAACACGTTGCCGCATCGCAGCGAGGCCAAAGCTCTGTTCGTTCTTCGCGATGCAGGGGTCAAACCCGGCGCCGTCGTCGCGCACGTCGAGGCTCACCGAATCGTCCATGAAGGTCAGGGTGATTCCGGCGCGCGATGCGGCCGCATGCTTGGCGATGTTGGCGAGACCCTCCTGAGCAGCGCGCAGCAGCGTCACCTCGACTTCGGGCCGCAGTGAGTGCAGGTCCCCCACGGTGGTGACCTGAACGGATACATCGGTCACCGCCGACCAGCGTGCGGCGACGTCGCCGAGGGCGGCAGGCAACCGGCTGTCCTCGAGCGGCGCCGGCCGCATCGCCTGAACCGATCGCCGTGCCTCGGCAAGGCTCTCCCGAGCGAGGTCGGAGGCGGTGTCGAGGTGGCGCCGCATCTCGTCCTCGTCGTTCCACGATTGGATAACCGATTCGATCTGGGTGATGACACCGGTGAGTCCTTGGGCAATGGTGTCGTGAATCTCACGGGCCATGCGCTGACGTTCGTCGAGGACACCCGCCTCGCGGGCCTGGGCGACGAGTTGGTCATGGAGTCCGGCATTCTCAGCCATCGCCAGCTCGAGCTCCCCGAGGGTCTTGCGTCGCTCCTCGGCGATCTCGGTGATCTTCTCGCCCGCGTACAAACCAAATCCGACGGCGAGCGTTTGGATGGCGACCACGCCGAGGTAGATGGCCCAAGTGACGGGGGTGGACTCGGTGACAACGATGTGCGAGTGAATCACGAACCCGGTTGCACCGATGCCGGCGAAGGCCAGCGGCCAGGGCCGCAGCAGCGCACCGTGGAAGAAGCCGGTGATGCCGTAGATGAGGTAGATGGGTTCACGGAACACCAACATCGCGGCGAGGACGAGGAATCCGGCGAAGTAGAGGCGCGCGCGTACGGTTGTGCGACCCGGGTGGGTGGCCCCAGCCGAGTGAACGTGAGCCAAGTCCAGACGGCGGCAACCAGGGTCAGGCCAACCGCCACAAGGCGATTCGAGGCGCTCCCGTCCCTCACCTGAGCCAGGATGACCGACGCGACGAGCGTGACGTACGGGATCCAGACGAAGAAGGAGTTGACCCACCTCTCCCAGGAGGTCCACTCAGACAACGACTCTGGCTGCTCTGTCGTCGGCGGCGAACCGTCCATGCCTACTCCGATCTCCCGATCAGCCTACAGGGAGCGTTTGGACGCGTCCTTGCGGCTGCGTTCACTCCCAACGGAAGGCTCGCACCGCAATGAACCCGACCACCACGGCGTAGGCAAGCATCACCAGCAGGTTGGAAACGCTGGGAGTCAATCCAAACCAGGAGTCTTCGAGGGCCTGGACCGCCGAACCCAGCGGGGTGAGGTCGCTGACGGTCAGCAGCCCGTCGGACATCACCGAACGCGGAATCCACACGCCGGCGAAGAACAGCATCGGGAAGTAGATCCCCATGCCGATCGCCTGGGCGGCCACTGTGGTGCGGGCGACAGCTCCGACGAGCAGCCCGATCGAGAAGATGGAGGCCGCAGCGAGGAGGAACGAGACGGCGAACCACACCGGGCTCTGCGGGAACGGCACATCGAAGGCGATCACGGCGATCAGGATCGTGATGGCGGCGGCGACAATCGCCACACCGAGGTGCACTGCGAGCTGGGCCATCAGCAGCCGGGCAGGGTGCACCGGCGTGGTGCGCAGCCGACGCAGAATCCCGAACTGGCGATACGTGCCCAGAATCGGCGGGAGCGTCACCAGACCGAGCGTCGCCAAGCCCAGAACAAGCACGATCGGCGCATAGACGTCGATGTAGCGGGCCCCATCGAGATCGGCCGATGGCTCGTCGAAACCGGGATAGAACAGCCCCAGCGCCAACAGCAACAACCCGGGGAACACGAGCCCAAAGAAGAGCGCGATGGGGTCACGGACGAACAGCTTGCTCTCGGTCTTGGTCAGCTTCATCGTCGCCGCCATCAGTTGCCCTCCCCCTCTGTCTCGAGCGATCCGCCGTCCTGGTGGGTGAGTGCGAGGTAGGCATCTTCGAGGTTGTTCTGTTCGATGCGAAGCTCCTCGGCGATGATTCGCCGCTGCGCCAGCAACGAGGTCACCGCATGCACCACGTTGCCGGTGCCGGTGACGATGGTCTGCGATCCCTCGTGGGCCACGGCCACTACCTCGGGCAGCGCCGCGAGGTCCTCGTCGGCGATCGGAACCGAAGGCCGGAAACGCAACTGTTGCTCCGACCCGATCCTCCCAATCAGGCCCGAAGGCGTGTCGATGGCGACGACGCGTCCCTGGTCGATGACCATGATCCGGTCACACAGGCGTTCGGCCTCCTCCATGAAGTGCGTCACCAAGACCACGGTGACGCCCGATGCTCTGATCTCCTCGATCGTTTCCCACACCGAACGGCGAGCCGCCGGGTCGAGGCCGGTGGTGAGCTCGTCGAGGATTGCGATTTCGGGGGACCCAACCAGCGCCAGGGCGACGGCCAGCCGCTGCTTCTGCCCACCGGACAGATTGGAGTACCTCGAGTCGACCTTGCCCTGGAGACCGAGGCGGTCGAGCAGGTCGTGCCAATCGGCCGGATCGCGGTAGAAGGAGGCGTAGAGATCGAGGACCTCGCCCACCTTGATCTTGTCTTGAAGCCGGCTCTCCTGGAGTTGGGCTCCCACCCGCTGGGTGACCTCGTACCGGTCCCTGACCGGGTCGAGGCCGAGCACCTTGATCGTTCCACCATCGGGACGACGTAGGCCCTCGATCGACTCAACGGTCGTGGTCTTGCCGGCCCCGTTGGGGCCGACGATCCCAAAGATCTCGCCCGCCTCGACGCTGAAGGAGACGTCGTCAACCACGGTGGTGTTGTCGTACGCCTTAGTGAGGCCGTTGACCTCGATGACTGCCATCACTACTCCTTCGCTGTCGGTCCCTCCAGCATGGAGTATGGCCGCCGGGAGTGCATCGTCCGGCCGGCCCTTTCACCATCAACCGTTCGGTTGATGGCCAGAAGCAGACCTTTGGCCGACTAGGCAAGGGCGCCCTGAAGGCAGACGATGGCGGGGCAAACGAGGAAGAAGGAGCCGGACATGACGAAGGCAAGCACCACGACAGCGCAAGAGAGGGCCGATAAGAGGGTCAAGAGCTACACCGATCTGATGTGGCACATCGCAACCTTCGTCATCGTGAACGGGTTCCTGTGGGTGATCGACCTCATGCAGGGAGGCGCCGACTGGGCCTTCTGGATCACACTCTTCTGGGGCATGGCTCTTGCCTTTCACATCGCGGCGTACCTGCTCGACACGGACGGCCGCCAGAACCGGCGGTATCACGAGTACCTCACCGAAGAACAGGACCGGGCCAACCAGAACTCGATCGAGAGCTGACACCCGGCAGATGAGCACATCACCTGCGCCACAGCGTGCGGCCTCCATTGAGGGATAGGGGGACATCCCCCATACCCCTCTTCGGTCTGGGGTCGTATGTTGGGGAGACACCGACACCGCGCTCGTAGGCGAGACCGAGGAGGGGCCGCCATGGAGTTGAACGCACCAAGCCCAAAGAAGCGCCACTGGCTGCGATGGTCTCTCATCACACTGGCGGTGCTCCTGGCCCTGTTCTATCTCGGTGGCGGCTGGTACTTCTCGGGGCGAATCAAGGCCGGGGGTCTCGATCCGAAGGCACCGGAGCGCAACTACGACGTCACCATCGAACAGATCGACGGCGAAGCCGTGGTGTTGGCCGGCGGCGACGACGCCATCGACGACCCCGGTACCTACGCGCTGTTCTGGGATAGTGGCTACGGCCACGTCGGCGATGTCGAGGCCATCACCGCAGACGGTGTTCGGCGACCCTTCGAAAGCGCAACCGGGGCGACTCCGCCGCTGAGCCCCAAAGAGGTCGACTTCGACTCCTGGTACTACCCGACGGATCCGGCCGACGCCGGCCTCGTCTTCGAGAACGTTCAGTACCAGAGCCCGCTCGGCGATTTTGGCGCGTGGTACGTTCCCGTAGCCGACGAGCCCGCCGCAACATGGGCGATTCATGCCCACGGTTGGCGAACCGACCGACGCGAAGCGATCCGACCCCTCGCCTCCTTCTTCGACGCAGGTATCGACTCTCTGGTGATCGAACTACGCAACGATCCTGAGGCGCCCGCCGACCCGAGTGGTCTCTATCGGTTCGGGCGCACCGAGTGGCAGGAGATCGAGGGTGCGGTCGGTTACGCCATGGACCACGGCGCCAAAAACGTGATCCTTGCCGGCTACAGCACCGGCGCTACCGGCGAGATGGCCTTCCTGGACGAGTCCGACCTCGCCGACAACGTGGTAGCCGTCTTCTTCGACTCGCCGAACCTTGACTTCGGGCGTGCAGTGAAGGTCGAGGCCTCAGATACGGCTCTGATCCCGGGGCTTCCGCTCACCGTTCCGAACTCGCTGACGGCTACCGCGATGGCGATTGCCGATCTCCGGTTCGACGTCGGCTGGGAGGAAATCAACTACGTCGACGACGGAGCAACTCTGACCGTCCCAACGCTCGTGATCCACGGAGACGAAGACGGAACCGTGCCCCTCTCGGTCTCCGAGGACTTTGCGACCGCAAATCCTGAGTGGGTGGAGCTCGTTGTCTTCCCCGGCGCCGATCACGTGCGCAGTTGGAACACGGACCGGGCTCGCTACGAAACGACGCTGGGCGACTTCCTGGCAGCACTCCAGCCATAGGCCGCTGCGGCTCGCGCGAGCGGCCGACCTCGGTCCGTCGAGATCGAATCTCTTGAATCGTCGGTCGACCCAAGTCCAAACGGGGGACCTTTGACCCTGGCCGGGGCAGTGCGAGAGGGTCACGCTGAATTCGCACCGAGTCGCCGACTCTGGGTTGGGGCCAGGGGAAGGAACACAATGACCAAGGCACGCCGACGCGCTCTATTGATGACAGTCGCACTGCTTGTGGGGGTGATGGCGCCGGGGGCTGCCGTTGGTGCGCAGGGCGGGACAGCACCTGCGGGCCCGGT